>CAXBCR010000051.1:0-3788 GCA_963974475.1 uncultured Flavobacteriales bacterium | reverse complement strand
AGAAGTTCAAACTTAGGTTTGAACTTCTTTAAATCTTTTACCGGACACTAATGAATTTGAAACTTAAATTTACAAAATAATAGCAGAGTGATGAGATATATTTGGTGAATTCATTTTTTTTTTTACATTCGCTTTATTATTAACAACTTAAATTTATAACGCCATGACAAATCTTAATGATTTAGCTTTTGTAGGTCCTTTACATAATGAGATTCTACAACAAATAACTAAACTTGGAAGTTTTCCAAATTATACCCCCATTACAAACTTATGATACAGGTAAGTTAGAGATTGAATCATATTATTCTCAAAATAATATTGGAAACCCAGAAATTATTTCTTTTAATAATTGCGAAGAAGGAGTAGGTCAGGTTATGTCTCAAGGAGATAGTATGGAATTACTTTTTATTTCCATGAAAAATGATGGAAAGATAAACCAAATGCAATTGGATTTTCTTTTAACAATAAATTCCATCCTTTTAAACGCAAAAAGCGTTAATAATGTTGCTGAAAGTTTGTTTCAATTGGAACAAGAAATTGAGGCAAATGGAACTTTGAGTTTTAATGAAAAGGCTATGGTTTTTGGAGCTTCAATTGTTGGTAGAAATAGTAGTTATTACTGGTATGATGCTAACACAGATCCAAGTAGCCCTTGGCAGGAATTGCCAATCCCTGTACAAGGTAAAGCCAAATGGTGGGTTAGAGGATTGCGTGATTTAGCAGGGTTTGTCGTAGGTTACGCTGTTGGAAGTTTAATTTCGTTAGGAAACCCTATTGTAGGTACAGCTGCAGGAACTTTGGTTGGAACAGCCGCATCTGCAGCAGATTAAAATTATTCATATGAAAAAAATAAATTTTTTGAGAATATTGATTCTCCTTATAGCATTCCCAGTTTTTTCTGGGGATGCATTTGCTCAAGAAGAAAATAAAATTCTTTTAAACGTAGGTGGTGAAATAGGGATATCGGCATATACAGTTTTGGAAGAAAATGTTAGAGTTAACTCTTTCTTCAAGTCCAGCGCTAATGTTGAAATAGTAGGTTTGTTTGAATTCAGTAACGTGCTTTGGATTAAAACGGGAGTAGGGTACACCTATTATAAATCTCCTGTCGTTAATGGTCAATCTGCCTATGATGAATTAATTCAAATACCCATTTTATTTTCCTTTTTAAGACCTACATTAGCAAACTCAAAGAATACCCTAGTGCTATCCGCAGGACCTATGTTTTCGGTGTTAGCAGCGCAAGGTCTTGCTAGGGTTCAAGATGAGTTTTTCCTTACTAAGGACGGGATGTTCGGAGGGTTTTATAAATTTGGGCTAATTAGTGAAATTGCTATATACACTCCGAAAGTCAAATTTTTAAATTCCTACGGCTTTAAATTTTCCATGGATATTCCGTCATTGACGATAATAAGCAATAAAAATGCTATTGTACATGATAATTATATTACTGGTACATTCTTCCTAAACATTAATCGTAGGTTATAAAGATTTCACCACCAAGTCTAGCACGAAAAAAGGCCACTGTAAACAGAAGCCTAATTGGGTGTAAATTATAAACGGGTGGTAATTTCACTACGCTTGTTTGGCGCGAGAAACCCCAATTCCTTTTTCAGAAATATACCGATTAATCCAGTTTGCTTGGATGTTTAGAGACGTAGATAACGCTTCTTTTTGTTCTATTTCAAGCAAAATTGGATATTCTTCTGTTTCATGTTGGGAGGGAACGAAATTAGAAAAGCTATCCGCCTCTAGATTTTCAATAGTGACTAAAGCGCAATCTCTAACTTCGGTGTATAACGCTAAATCCTCAGTAAGGACATATATTTTAGGAATAATGGAGAAAATGGCAGGGGCGTAAAAATATCTTGCTTTCATAATTTGTAGTTTATAAGTTCGGTACAAATGAAAGCCATAAAGTGTGTTTTATTTGTAATGGTTTTCCGTGATATT
Source organism: uncultured Flavobacteriales bacterium (assembly GCA_963974475.1). GTDB lineage: Bacteria > Bacteroidota > Bacteroidia > Flavobacteriales_G > Salibacteraceae > CAJXZP01. The sequence continues at coordinate 1,835 of CAXBCR010000051.1, read as the reverse complement.
TGGCTTAATAGACAAAAAACGGTCGGTTAGTTTGGCTATTTTTGACGTCTAATAAAAAACGAATGAGGTATATCGGTAAAGTGGCGTTGGCAATCTTAGCATTAGGAGTAATATCATGTGAAGGGTTACAGAAGGAAAAAGTAGATTTAATTATTCATAATGCGACCATTTATACCGTGAATGAATCCTTTTCTAAAGAGGAAGCCATGGCTATAAGTAATGGTGAAATTGTTGCTATTGGCCCGGAGCATGAAATTATGAATAAGTACCAAAGTAATCAAACGCTTGATGCTAAACACCAATTTGTGTACCCCGGTTTTATTGATGGACATTGTCATTTTGTGGGTTACGGATTGAGTTTACAAACCGTAAATTTAATGGGAACCAAAAGTTGGAAAGAGTGTTTGAATCGCACTTCTGAGTTTGCCAAATCACACCCTGAAGGTTGGATTACTGGTCGGGGCTGGGACCAAAATGATTGGGAGGTGGCAGAATTTCCAACTTTTCAAGAATTGAATATACTTTTCCCTAATCGACCAGTTTTGCTGAGTAGAGTAGACGGACATGGGGCAATTGCGAATCAGAAGGCATTGGAATTAGCCGGAATAGATGCATCCACTCACGTGGATGGAGGAATGTTATTAAAAGAAAATGGATTACTTACCGGAGTGCTAGTGGATAATGCGGTGAGTTTGATTAAAAAAGTGATTCCGCAACCGGACGATAAAATGCTGACAGCCGCTATATTGGATGCGCAAAAAAACTGTTTTGAAGTTGGGCTAACTACCGTAGATGACGCTGGGTTAGATAAAAATGTAATTCAATTGATTCAAAAACTACAAGCCGATTCGGTGGTAAAAATGAATGTGTACGCTATGGTTTCTGATAATCCCGAAAACGTGGAGTATTACCTCGATAACGGAATTGTTACCGACCCCAAAATGACCGTGCGTTCGTTTAAAGTATATGCCGATGGAGCTTTAGGTTCACGCGGTGCCGCCTTGGTAGAACCGTATAGTGACGATGCGCATAATCACGGAATGATTTTAACGCCCATAGCCCACATGCGCGAATTAGCTGCTCAAATTAATGCGGCAGGTTTTCAAATGAATACCCACTGTATTGGCGATTCAGCTAACCGTTTGTTACTGGATATTTACGCGAAAGAACTGCAAGGGGTGAATGATAAACGATGGAGAATTGAACACGCTCAGGTAGTTACAACCGATGACATTTCGCATTTTCAGGACTTTACTGTAATTCCAAGTATTCAACCTACGCATGCCACTTCCGATATGTATTGGGCGGGTGAACGCTTAGGATCGGACCGAATAAAAACGGCTTATGCCTACCAAGATTTATTGCAGCAAAATCATTTATTGGCCTTAGGTACCGATTTTCCGGTAGAAGGAATATCTCCGCTAAAAACGTTTTATGCCGCAGTTTTCCGACAAGATACCGCAGGGTTTCCTGAAGGTGGATTTCAAATGGAAAATGCATTAACCAGAGAAGAAGCACTCCGCGGAATGACTATTTGGAATGCCATAGCCAATTTTGAAGAAAACCAAAAAGGGAGCCTTGAAGTGGGTAAAAAAGCCAACATCACCATGACCAATATGGACCTGATGAACGTGCGACCCGAAGCTTTCGATAAGTTAAAGGTGACTTACACGATAGTGGATGGGGAAGTGGTTTTTGAATTGAAATAGATGGTGGTTTAATCCCTAAATTCATTTTTTTTACTTCAACATTCTTCATTCCTTGTTGGGTGTTCGAAATTTGTCCATTCATGAATATGGTTGACACTAAGTTTGGTTTGTCTCATACTTTGTTAA
>CAXBCR010000050.1:0-4515 GCA_963974475.1 uncultured Flavobacteriales bacterium | reverse complement strand
AAAGTCCTTAGAAAAAGTAGGATTTAATTTACTGTAGTATTTATGCTAGGCTATTTTTTGGTAATCTTTAATAAATTTATTCGTCCTCTTTTAACTAACAAATCCATACCTTTTATTCAATTCTACACTTGGTATAGGGAAATTTTTTAAAATATGATTGTAAGTTTCCCCTAATCAGAAATACTTAGTTTTCTAAAATTTCATTAAAGATATTATTTTCAATTCTTCATTTAATGTCATAATTCACTTGGCTATAAACATTTTGTTTTTTAACCATTCAAAGGCAACTTCTTGTTCGTAATCAATTTCCGGTCGCAATAAAGCTTCCATATCTCCGATAAAGTTGGGGTCATTTTCCTTTTGCTCTATATTTTGTAAAAACTCTTTAAGACTTGGAGGTTTGCCAACTGAGAATGCCATGTATTCATTAAAGCATTTAAGAATAAGGCCATAGTCTAATTCCAAATGCGATTTGGCGTAGTCCAAATCAAATAAATCCCGGCCTTTACTACGTTGGTACAATGCACGCAGTTTAGTACCTAGTAGCTCGTTAATGTCATAAGTTCTAATGTTTGCACTCCCTGTGAACCAATCGCTTTTAACCTCAAATGGGAACTCAACCCAGGGCAAAACATTAAAGTGTTCTTTACAATTGATTTCTAATTTGAGGCGTAACCGTATGTCTTCGTATTCAGAATTAAATCGATAAAACGCTTTTGCTCCATGACCACTAACTTTAGTATTACGAGGTTCCTCAAAAAAAGTAATTACCTCCCCGATGTGCTCCATAATTGGTTTGATGTGGCCTTCCTTAATTTGAACCAAATCAATATCTTCAGAATATCTAGGTGCGGGGTGGAGGTATAGTTTGTGTAATGCCGTTCCACCTCTAAAAGCTAGATTCTCTCGTAGAAAATCATCAGAAAACAACGCTACCAGGGTTCTGCTAATGACCAAATCTTGTTCTATTTGTGAAAATGATTTCCATGGAGCATGTTCTTGCCAGGCTGCTATGTAGGGTCTTGGAATCATATATCGCTCTCTAGTTTGATGTTTACATCAACTTTCCAAAAATTAGTTACGGCTCCAGCACTTTTTTTGGATGATGGGTTGAGCAAGATGGGATAATATTTTATTTTTTTGAAATATTCAGTAAGTAATTGTACTAATTCCTCATCATCGTTTTCGAATCCATCAATGAAATACCCCAATCTTTGTAAAGTGCTTTTGTGCGGATACCAGGACAATAAATCTGATAAATTGGAGTAGGTGATACTGTCCATAAGCTCTTCTAGGACAGAGAGCATTCTATTCAATCCGCCCAATTTATTTTGATAGTGAATTAGGTCCACAGCGGTCAATACTGGATCTGAAATTTTGAAAATTCCAGCATCCGATTTTTTAGTAAGGATATTTTTTTCAGGCCAATTGGTGGTAGTAAAAAAACGTATATCCAATGCCCCTTTGTTTATGTCCAATAGGGTTGGCTTTGTAGTAATTATATAATCACGCTGAATTTGCTGATGACTTGCACCATGAAATTTTGCTGCGGAGTATAAACCGATATAATAGGGCCTTTCTAAGTATTTAAATAGCTTTTCGCTATATAATTGAATCGGCAGTTTGGTCTGTTTCGAGTACCTAGGGGGGATAATGAGAAAAAATTCCCTTCTTAGCGGAATAATATCCCCTTTTTTAGTTAAGTATGATAAATCCGTTGTTAGATCCTCCTTATCTTTCTGGATCACCTCTTGGAGCTCATTCTTGGAAAAGGAGTATTCTTCAAGTGAGAGTTTTTCTTTTATGAAATCGGCGAGATACAATTATAGTAATTTTCCGAGAAAGTTAGTAATAATTACTAATTATCTCGCATTTTTACTAAAGTATTTTTAATTGAGTTGTTGAACTTCAATAATACTTCCAGACCTTTTTCTACAATATCAGTATCTAACTCTTTAAGATTGGCTAGGTAAAGGCCGGAGTCTAATAATCAGAAGTTGTTAATGAAGGGCCTGTGATGGCTATGTATTTAGCCTAAAATCTAAGATTTCAAAAATGTCTTTTAGTTTATAAAATTCCACCGTTTTTCACTTTTGCACTATTTTCATGTAACATGAAAAAGCGAAATAATTGAAAAGTGAACGTTAAGATAAAAGCAATTATAAGTAATATTCAAATGAAACTAGGAAAATTTGCGCCAACACAAAAGAACGTGCGCAAATCTTAAATTGGTATGAAAAACATGTGCAATTGCCATTAATTACTTTATGCAATCGTAGGCTTTAAATTGAACTGGCCTTAAACCGCCATATCTAAAGTATCAACAAGGTAGAGTCTATTTTTGGCTAACCCTACACCAAAGCGGAAAGGGATATCAATGAATTGGATTCGGGAAAAGCTAAATGGGAGATAAGGATATCCAAGTCCTTGCGGAAGTTGTAAAACTTCTGGATTTTTCAATCTCCTCAGGACCGCTGATAAAAACATGGCCCTATTACTTCGAAATTACTGAAATTAGATTGTTAAATAATTTATACTGAATGATAATTCATGTATTAAATATAAAATTGAATCTTAATGAATGATAAATCATTCACAAGTTGGCATGCAAATCGTGATTGGCTAATGACATCTGTTTCAACACCTTTTTGTTTGAGGCAATTGGTAAAACTATGCCGGGCAACAGAATTGCTTGCATTTTCAGGTTACAGTGATATGGACTTGAAAATAGCTTGAAGAGATTTTAGTAAAATTGTCCGTGTTCATTCATTTTGACTGTTCATTGTCCATGAACATTATAAAAAAATGAACGGTTATGATGGAATATCGCAAAAAGGATTTCATTTATGAAGTTATTTCAATGCTATTTTTTTCTATTAATTGTTCGCTTTGAAAAGTTAGTGAGTATTTGCATTAGTAAGTTGCTTATTGTAAAAACATAGGATATTTTGCATTAACATTATTCTTATTGCAAATTTTCGCGATATTTTGCAATAGTAAAAAGTACCTGCATCCAATCATTTTAGCTTGTCTTTTCGCTAAACTATTTATTTTGGACTATAACAACACCTCAAGCGCCTTATCCACAATCTCAGTATCCAGTTCTTTTAGATAGGCTTGTGTAACCGCTAAATTCTGATGCCCTAAGGATTCACTAATGACATCGGTAGCCACACCTTTCTGCTTGAGGCAATTGGCAAAACTATGTCGGGCTACATAACTGCTGACATTTTTCGTGATATTACATAGTTTGGCGATCTCTTTGAGCGCCTTATTGTAAATACCGAGCATTTTATGTTTCCTATCAGCAAGTTGGGTGGGGGTATAGTCTTCGCGAAACAATAAGGGGAATACATATTTGTTACCATAGCCGTGAACTCGATAATAGTCCAAAATTTTCCGAACTGGGGGCATAATGGCTATGGAGAAGTTTCCTTTGGTCTTCGCTCTAGTGTAATAGATGACGTTAGCCTCAACATCTTTCCATTCCAAGCACATCATATCGGCAAAATTCATTCCTCTGGTATAGAAGCTAAAAACAAAATAGTTCTTACAATCTATTAAGTGCGGATGGTCTGACAAATCTAAATTGATGATGCGCATAATCTCTTCAAAATCCAAAGCACGTTTAAATCCTTTACCTCTTAAGTTTGATATTTTATAGGTTTTAAAGGGATATAAGCTTTCTTTTATTACACCCCGCTCTATGGCTTTGTTAAACAATGCCCTTATAGCCCTCATTTTTACACCAACGCCACCATCTGTACCACCACGGGACCTAAGAAAGGCATCGTATTTACTTAAAAATGCGGGGTTTACCTCTCTAAAATTTAACTTCTTCATTTTATGAAAAATTTGAACCGAGGTTTTGGCATCTTTGTAGGATTTTGCATTGCCGATGCGTCCAGCAAAGGTCATTTCCTGAATAATCTCATCAAAAAAAGCGAAAACATCATTGCTTACTGGGTTAAACGTAACTCTATATCTAGAATCAAATTCCTGTATACTGTAATCGGGATTTTCAATTTCTAAATCAGTTATAATTTGGTAAGCTCTTTCTTTGAACTTTACAAGTAGCCTGTTGAATTGAACATGGTTAGGATTTCTTTTATTGAAACTTCCTGTTGAATCTATCCATTCATCCAATTTTGCATTGAACGGTGTTTTGTAGTGCCTACATTGCCTTTCTTTTGTTACGCGCAAACAGACGGGATAGGTGCCATCCGATAACAATTTTTTCTTGAGAACGATTTTAAGTGTAATCATATTTTATAAATTTGGGGACAACATTTAAACTTTCAAACCCTTCTATATCCCGTTGCATATGGTAGAAATGGGGACAACATAGGGACAACAAATGGGTTATTAAATGTAAAAATTGTATTTCTAAATACAAAACAAATTTTCATAAAACATTGATAATCAATACATAAGTGACTAAATGGCACTAGATGAAAACACGTCTTTAGCGCCTGTTAATCAGAGGGTCCTTGGTTCGAGCCCAAGAGGGGGAGC
>CAXBCR010000049.1:0-5797 GCA_963974475.1 uncultured Flavobacteriales bacterium | reverse complement strand
CTACGGAGTTCTGCGCTACCTCGTCCAAACTCGGGAACGGGTTTGGCTAATTTCTTTTCAAGAAATTAGAACCCTGACCTCAAACAAGGACTCGATTACGCTTCGAAACCCTTGTTTTTAGCCTATATCTTCGAAATGCGGTTGGATTGGATGCTAATTTGAGCTTCGAGTTTTACACTTCAATTTGTAAATCATTTAAGTTTTTATAAGCTCCGTTTTCTAATTCGATTAATTCTTGATGCGTTCCATGTTCTATAATTTCTCCGCTTTTCATAACCAGTATTTGATTGGCTTTGCGGATGGTGGATAAACGGTGGGCGATAACGATGGACGTTCTCCCTTCCATTAACTCGTCCAAGGCGTCCTGCACCAATTTTTCGGATTCACTGTCTAACGATGAGGTAGCTTCATCTAGAATTAAAATAGTAGGGTTTTTGAGTACCGCACGAGCAATGGCTATTCGTTGTCGTTGTCCACCAGAAAGCTGAATGCCTCGTTCCCCTACAATGGTATTAAATCCATCAGGAAACGACTCGATAAATTCTAAGGCATTGGCTTTTTTGGCTGCTTCTTTAATTTCAGCTAAAGTGGCATCCGGTTTTCCGTAAGCAATATTTTCTTGAATATTTCCACCAAACAAAATAACCTCCTGAGGCACTATAGCCATTTCGTTTCTTATTTCAGAAAGAGGATAACTCGAAAGTGGTTTATTGTCCATTAAAATTGAACCAGAAACGGGGTCGTAAAATCGTAAGATTAAGGATACTAAGGTTGATTTACCTGCTCCAGACTGTCCAACAACCGCTATTCGTTCTCCTTTTTTTAATGAAAAACTGATATTTTTAAGCACTTCCATATCTGGGCGAGTGGCATAATGGTAAGACACCTTATTAAAACTTATTTCTCCTTTAAGGCCTTTAATTTTTTGTGGTTTGTCATGGATATTTATGGATTCGGGAGTCTCGTCAAAAATATCCATCAAGTCTTCCGTTGATCCTACTCCCTTTTGTAACCTAGAGTATAGATCGGCTGCACCTCCAATAGATGCTCCAACAAAAATGGTATAGAACAAAAAGGTAGTTAAGTCACCATTGGTCATTTCGCCTGCTTCCATCAATTTAGCGGCTTGCCAAATCACTAAAATAAATGCGCCAAAAATGGCGAAAATGATAAAGCTACTCATAAACCCCCGGGCAAAAACTCCTCGCATGGCAACCTTTCTTACTTCTTCCACTTTTTTGCCGTAGCGGGTCACTTCAAAAAATTCATTGGCAAATGCTTTTACACTTTGAATGGCGGTAAGGGTTTCTTCTACAATTACGTTAGAATCGGAAATAGCAGTTTGGGTTTGTTTTGAAAATCCTTTCACTTTTTTACCGATAATTACTGCTACGATAATAACTACGGGTAGCGTTCCCAACATGATGAGTGTAAGTTTATAGGAATACCAAGTAAGAGCTGTAATACCAATGATTAGGGTGAGTGATTGACGAATTAACTCTGCAATTACAATAGTAAATGTTTCTTGAATTTGCGTGATGTCACTAGATATTCGACTATTTAAATCGCCCACTCTTTTGCTAGAAAAATAAGTCATGGGTAAGGTAAGGATGTGCTGATAAGTATCTTTTCTAACGGTCATCAAAACCCGCTCAGTCACGTCATTAAAGAGGTATATTCTAAAAAATGCAAAAATAGCCTGAATAGTAAATAGAAGAAATAAGGCGGTAGCAAGTGAGTTGATACCGGTAAATGTATAGCCCAAAAACTCTACTGAATTGCCGTTTACTGCATCGATAAGTTTTCCTACCAAAGCTGGAAATAGCATGGAAAGAGAACTGGCTACTATTAAAATTACCATTCCGACACCGAATTTTAATTTATACGGTTTGAAATACGAAAAAATACGAATGGCTTTTTTCCATGCGCCTTTTTTAAGTTTGACTTTGTCTTTTTTCTTTTTACTTGGAGCGAACACAGTTTCTTTATTTTGGTGAGGCAAATGTAGGAATAAGGAGCGAAGACAATTGATTGTGGCTAAAAGTTTTGTTGAATAATAATGATTCCAATAAGCCAAGGTATCAATCGTCCCGGCACTAGTTTAATGAATTGAGTGTAAATAGCTGGTTTTTAGGTTAATGACTCTATGTAGGTTTCGAAAGTAAATTGATTTAAAAGATATCAAATTGGGTGTGATTAGGCTTTATTTGAAAAACAAAAATGACATAATTTATTAATCAAAAAGGCGGAAAATGGTGGTTAGAATGAACAAATAAAAAAATCAAAAATATTTTTAATTTATGTCTTGTAGAAAATAAAAAATACAGTATTTTTGCAGTCCAAAATTTGAAACAAAGAATTGCGTTTAAAAGTGCAGTTTAAAATATATTATATTGAACCGAAGAAATAGTAAAACATAGTTTTAGTACTTTGAAGGAACATTTGACAACTAGATAAAAAACATTACAAATGAAAAGAACATTTCAACCGTCACAAAGAAAACGTAAAAACAAACACGGATTTAGAGAGCGTATGTCATCTAAAGACGGTCGTAGAGTTTTAGCACGTAGAAGAGCAAAAGGAAGAAAGAGAATTTCTGTATCTGACGAGCCAAGACACAAACGCTAGGCTGTAGTTAGTTTCATAGAAACTTTTCATTACACTATTGAAGACCGTTCTCATTTGAGTACGGTCTTTTTTTGTTTCAAAAACCGTGAGATTATTGAGGGATGGAAAGTTTGTTTGTTCTTTTATTTGTTTAGTTATTTGTGTAGAACTTTTAAGTAGTACGACACTTTTTCTTGGCCAAGAATCCTAAAAGTTTGGTGGTATGCCGAAAAACCTTAGAGTAGGCAAGAACAATTAAACACAATAAAATTATGAAGTATGTTAAAATGAGTATACTAGTAATAGTAACAATTTTATTTGTGCTCTCATCCTGTGGTGAAAATGACAAACCTATAAAAGGGCAAGATAATAAGTCTGAACCTCAAATTCGTGTTCAACAGAATGAAGGGGTAGAATCACTTGTAAATTTCTTAGAAAGCGAATATTTAAGAATTAATAATTCTGAAATTGAGTTTGTTGAATCTAGCATTGTGGAAAGTGATAGTGGTGGATAGGTATTTGAGGTTAGAAATAATGAAGGAAATGTTAAAATGGCCGTGCTTGTTGATTATGATGAATCTGATAATTTAAGTGTTGTCGGAACAACAACAGTAACTTGTACTGGGTGTAGTGAAGGGTGTCATCCGGAGCAGTCTGGAGAATTTTGGAATTGTACTGAATGTGAATCTTTAGGGTTAGGAACCTGTGAAAAATCGGAGTCGAGCATTTAACTACCATTGATTTTATTTGAAATGAATATTGACCGTTCTCATTTGAGTTCGGTCTTTTTTTTGGGGTTAAGATCAATAATCCGTGTCCGTCTCTAAAATATGAATGTATTGTTTGTCTTATATGCTATGGATTGCTATTTAAATATCTAAAAATGAATGTATTATTTTCATTTTAATAAAATATTTGAAAAATTGTTTGTTTGTTTGTTTGTTTGTCTGTTTGTGTCGAACTTTTAAGTAGTACTACACTTTTTCTTGGCCAAGAATCCTAAAAGTTTGGTGGTATGCCGAAAAACCTTAGAGTAGGCTTAATTATTTTAAATTTTATTTATTATGAAAAATTTTAGTATTCCTTTATTAACACTATTCATGGGGATTTTAGTTATTAGTTCTTGCAGTAAAACTGAGAATTCTTTAGAAAAGCCAGTTCCGCTAGAAAAGCCAGTTCCGCAATTATCTGTAAGTTCTGCTGAATTGACCGAACAAGAAAGTTATGATATATTAGCAGCTAGTCAAACTTCAGATTTTATTATTAAAACAAATGAATTGCTAGATTATGTGCATGATGCAATTTATTTACATGGATATACGGTTGAAGAGTTAGAAGTAATTACCATCAATAGTCTAACTTCCGGGAATGATGATGATTTTCTATTAGCTATTTTTGGGAGTGTTAGCAATGGGGAACTTTTTATGACTAACTATTATTCAAAAAGGGATGCGTTCTTGGCTTTGAACCCTATATTTGAATCAAACCCGCAATTGTTTAGTTGTAATGATATTGAAACATCTATTAGTTTATTTTTCGCTAATTTTGATGAAATCAACAATCATAGACTCGCGGCAATGGTTTCGGGTTCAGGAATTACTCCTCCAGTAGTTCAAACTGCTATACCATGTGGTTCTTATTGGAATCAAGTTAAGTTAGCAGCTTGTGCTACTTTGATTAGTTTATCTACTGGTGGAGCTGGTACTGTTGTTGGTGGTTGGGGTTGTTGGTGTACATTTTGTAATCAGAATTCTGCTCTAGCAACTGTAATTTGTTAATTAAAAAGTATAATATGGAGTTTTTTATTTTTCTTATAGTGGTGGCTTTCATGATTTTTGGGAGAGTGATATCTTCTAAATTGTCGCGCAAAAATGGACTTATTTTAGCGATAATTGCAACTGTAGGCATAGCAAGTCTATTATTCTTTTCTGAGTCTGAGGCAAAATTTCCATGGAAAATTATTTTAATAACTATTTTTTTAAGTTCAGTCTATAATAAATATAGGTTATTTAAATCAAAACAAATGAAGGATTTAACCTAAGTTGATTATTTGAAGACCGGTCTCATTGGAGTTCGGTCTTTTTTTTGTTGATTAAGATTAATAATCCATGACCGTCTCTAAAATATAAATGAATTGTTTGTCTAACGTGCTGTTGTTTAAGTATCTAAAAATGAATATGTTATTTTCATTTTAACAAAATAGTTAAGAAATTGTTTGTTTGTTTGTTTGTTTGTTTGTTTGTTTGTGTCGAACTTTTAAGTAGTACTACACTTTTTCTTGGCCAAGAATCCTAAAAGTTTGGTGGTTTGCCGAAAACCTTAGAGTAGGCGTAATTTAAATTAATCAAAATGAAACTAATTAAATTTTTAACCGTAGTAATTTTTGCAAGTGCCATTTTTGTGTCTTGTACAAAAGAAGAAAGCTTGCAAGGTCAAACTGAAAAGGCGACTCAAAATAACGATAAGTCTAAATTGGATTTATCGAATTTACAATTTGACTTTAATCTCAATTTTGATGGTAAGGATATCACAATACCAATAGAAGAGGGGTATGGTAAATTTGTAAAAGAACTATCGGAATATGCCTTTTCTAAAGAACTAGCAAATGAGGATAAGGTAAGCTTTTTTCGAATAGAATAGAATGGAAGTATGCGTTTATTTGGATAAACAAGACTCAAAATAGCTCCAATAAAAAAGAAAATATTCAAGCACCATGTAAATCCCAAAAGACTACTGTTCATTCAGAACAAGCGTTTGAGGAGGCAATGACAGAAATATTTAGTCAGCAAAGAGATGTTGATGTATCCGTGGAGTTTGGTAGTCTTGGTGCTACAATTACTTGGACATTTCAGGATTGTTAATAAAACAAATCCCAACCTTAAGTTTATGAAGACCGGTCTCATTGGAGTTCGGTCTTTTTTTTGGTTGCCGTTATTCTAATCCACAAATTATGCGCAAGTTTTGTTTTATTTCTTCTGAAACATTTTGGGTTAAATTTCCAATTTTTTTTATTAATCGTTTATTATCAATCGCTCTAATTTGGGCCAAAATAATATCAGAATTTTGTTTTAATCCGGATGTACCAGGCTTAATATGAGTCCGTAAGATTTGAAAATTTGGTAAAACGTTGCTTGAAATTCTCCTCTTTTCCCAAAAAAAAATAATTACTTTAAGGTAACGTTTTTGTAAA
>CAXBCR010000048.1:0-8152 GCA_963974475.1 uncultured Flavobacteriales bacterium | reverse complement strand
CACCTATCACGTTGCTAAACAAGGTGTAATGCGTACCCAAACACAAAATAGTATCTGCTCCCAAATCTACATTCAACACCGAATCCACATCCACAAAAACGGTGTCGGAACCCACACCGCACAAGTTGGTTGTGGTTGCCCAATAGGTGTTTTGAGTAGTGATGGTAATCGCAGAATCTGTACTGCCATTGCTCCAAGCAAAACTAGCGCGTGAAAAATCAGCGTTGAGTACAACAGAATTCCCATTGCAAATCACGGTGTCATTACCGAGGTTAACCACCGGAATAGTATCGGTTTCCACCAAAATGGTATCGGCATCAGCGCCACAGAGATTACTCACCGTTACGGAGTAATTTCCGGCAGAATGTACCCAAAGCGTGTCGGTTACCGAAGCATTGCTCCACGCATACGAACCAAACAGGGTAGTGTCGCTCAAAGCAATGGTATCGCCCAAACACACTACGGTGTCGTTACCTAAATTAGCCACAGGAGGCGATAAAAACCACGATTGAATAGTATCAGAAAACGAACCACACAAATTTGTGGTAGTGACTGAAATTAAACCACTTGCCGTAACAGTATCCAAAGCGAAGGTATCTCCCGAAGCCCACAAATAAGAACTCAGCGTGTCATACGCATTTAAAACCAAGGTGTCACCCACGCAAAGCGTGGTATCCGCGCCCAATTCAAAAAGCGGGGCATGGGTAAAATTAACCACCACGGTATCGGAATCTGCTCCACAAAAATTGAGTGTAGAAACGTAAAATGTATCTTGAGAAGTTGCCCAAATAGTGGGCGTAGTATCACTGGTACTCCACAAATACGAGCCGCTTTGAATAGTGGCATCTAAAAACAAAGAATCACCATCACAAAGCAGTGTATCGTTAGGTAAATGAACCAATGCCGGGATTAAAGAATCTATCACAATGGTGTCGTAATCAACGCCACAAATACTTGATATAGCGATAGAAAAAGTATCTGCTTGTAAAATTTTTATGCTCATGGAAGAATCACCTGTGCTCCACAAATAGTTGAAACTGGTATCGTTAAAAAGCAACTGCATGCTATATCCTTCACATAAAATGGTATCGTTGCCTAAGTTGGCTATAGGAGTGGGGTTGATGCGAATAGTATCGTTAATAGTATCAGAAACGCAACCGCTAAACACTATAACCTCAATAGGATACAGCCCATACTGATTAAAAACATGGAGCGGTATCACGTCTTTGCTTGTGTTTAATGCTCCTGAAGCAGGATCTCCGAAATTCCATGCGACCGAGTCTATAAAATTGGTATCACTTAAAAATAGGTTTATAGTATCGTATTGGCAAAAAAGGCTGTCTGTGAGGACATTTCGGTGGACGAATAAACTAGGAAGCATGTTGGGGAACCCTAGGCCAGTTTGGTTACCAGTACTAAAACCATTATTGTTTAGGTTACAAGCTACCCCTAGATTGTTAGGTTGACTGATGGTAGCTAGCGGTAAAGTACTATGGGAGCTGATGTAAATTTTTTTATTAGGTGCCATTGCAATATCCCAGTAGCCTTGAGTGGTAGATAGGCTAATGACTATGCCTGAGTTAGCAATAATGGTTGGATTGTTTGAACTAAAATCATATTGTAATAAAGAGTTAATGCTTGTTACATAAAGCTTGCTTAAATCATCTGAAAATTGGGAGGATAACGGGTATTTATTGGAAATTGAAGATGGGAAATTAAAATTATAGGCATTGGATAAAACCCCCGTTGTGTTGTTAAATTCATAATGAACAATATTATGTTCAGTATATGTGCAATTGATTAGGTGTTTACTATCCTTAGAAAATTTTAGAGCACCATACAAATGTTTATTTGGTCCTAATTGAGAGGTAATCTTATTTCCAATACCAGCGGAACTAATTTGACGGGAATGAAGAATATTGGTATCCTTTTTTTGATATACTATCCAATAGTCTCGGTTATTAGAATGTCGGGTCAAACCAAATCCAAAAGCAACATTTGAATCTACGGGAATGTTTCGTTGAACCACTGCCCCTAATCCACCATTTTTATTTGTATTAATTAAATGATATACTAAATCAGTATAAAGTTGACCAGAACGAATGGATTCCTTAAAAAAGAAAAGGTAGTATAAGGAGTCATTACAAGGAGATGGAAGTATATTAATAGCTTGAATTACCCCATAATTTGTAATTCCTAGTCCATTATTCATAGTGCTATGATTAGCATTATATACTTTAGAGACATCTGCGTAAAATAATAAATTTCCTTGTCGATCTGAAATGGAAGCACCAGTACCAATATTTTGTATGGAGCAATTTTTTAAAACAGGTACCCCTGAGTTAAAATCCATCCATGTATTTTGCCCAAAACACCAGTTATTGTATTCACCTTGAGCCATACTAGTGAAAGACATTATAAAAAGAAATATAGTAAGAATGATTTTCACTAGCGACACCTAGTTACAGATAGTTGTAACTTTCAATAAAAATACATTAAATAAATGAACTCACAAATTCAGCATGCAATTTTACAAAACAACTGTTTAATAAGCTGAATAAGTAAATTAGCATGCTGAATTGCTATAAGTTAATAGGTTGGCTATTTAATAATAAATTTTTGATAAGATAAAGTGCCGTTCATATCAATACTCATTAAGTAAATACCTGCTTGAAGTTGCGTTAATGAAATAGATTGATTAAAAGTACCTGTTGATTTATGATGGGTTTGGTGGTAAACCGTTTTACCCGTTACATTGTAAATGGTCACATTCAAATCTCCCTCCATACTATTTTCATATTGGAAATCAAATGTACCCTGATTTGGGTTTGGACTAATAACTAATTGATTAGATACGTCTGAATTAAGGTTTGAATTTACTTCCTTGGTTGCAGAATTATCTCCATCCGTTTTGTAAAATTTTGGTGTATTGGTATTTAAATCACCTCCACGCATTACAAAGCCTAAAGGAGTATTCGTTTGACCTGGATAGGTTAATCCTTTGGATGATGCGTTGATTGTGCTTTTATAATTACCTGTAACATGCGCATGAAGCCCGTCAAATGCAATATCGGTAACCTCTACATTCTCCACACTATTTGTTCCTTGAATCCAAGAAAAAACAGGGGCTGTAGTAATGGTTTTAGCCATCCATAAATCGGATGTGAGATTTAATCCTGCAAAAAAAGAAGCTGAGGTGTATCCATTTTGATTATTACCAATTGCAATGTTAAGCCCAGTAAAGGTGCCAGCGGTGTATAACGTAGTGCCGTTTATTGCCAATGCATTGGCGCTAGATTCCTGTAGTCCTTGGGAATGAGGGTCTAGATGGAAAGATGAAACTGGATTTAACCCATAATTAAATTTGGCAACCATTCCGGTTTTTAAATTGGATGTTAACGCACTCCAACCACTAATAACTCCCTGATATTGCATACTTACCCAAATATTTTGTTGCGGGTCTATTACTATATCTGTTGCGTGAACAAAGTTATTTGAATTTGCGGTAACCATATTTATAACCTGATTATTAGAAGAGTGAAGAATAACCGATTCTTGAATAGCATTGGAATAAATTGTTCCCAAACCAAAATCGGCTGAAATAGGAAAGTTGGCAACCGCAAATATTTCGTTATTATACTGTGTAAAAGCGGTTATGTCGTTCCCCGGAATATTATCCATTATAGCATCCGTGAATTGACTACTGGTATAGTCATAGACTTTTACTCCAGCAAATGAATTAAATTGACCGGCAAATATTGCATCACCATTAACTAAATAGTTTACCTGGTGAATTATATCGGTAAAATTTAGTGGGTAGAATTCCAGTGAGGTTGTGGTAATTGTACCTAAAGATGTAACATCAAAGCTAAAAATATCTTTTGCTGAATTTCCGTTTGCAACCACAATCGTATTGTTATTGATACTTGATAAATTAAAAGTTGCCAAATATGGAACTTCAAACTTTCCAAAAACACGAACACCATTACCAGTTAATTGAATATCTATTCCCTCGATATCCATGGAGTTTGTAGTACCTGTTTTTTGACTATTCACACTCCAAAGTAAAGTGCCACATGGATCATACTTAGCTACAAAAATTCCTTTTTGGGTAGTATTAGTTCCAGTTGCATCTGCATCTAAATAGGAAACCCCGCCATCCAAGGAAGTCTCATCAATAAACTCACCAAGCACATACACCTCATTTGAAGCTGGATCAGAAACCACTTTTAATACATTATCAGCATTATTATTGGTGTTGTTGGTAGTTTGATGCCAATAGGAGTTATACGAAGTTGCTGGAGCTACAGTGTAATTATATGTAACACTGGTGTTGTTTAGATAAATGGTTAGCGAACCAGGACCGGGACAAAAACCCGACCTGTTTTGGGGAGAACCAGAACCTGATATTCCGTCACTCCATGCATAACTTGTAATGGTTGCATTATTATTAATTGCAACTGAAACACTTCCAGAACAGGTGCCTGCGCAGGTAGGAGGGGCAGTTGTAAGTGTTATTGGCTGTTGTTGTGTTGTTTTAACATTTAATGCAGAGACACTATTTTTGCCAATAATTTCAGATTTTACATTGAAAGTAGTAGGTATACTGTAATCATTAATTGTTGCTAAAATTGTGAATTCATTAAAGTTTGCACCGAAATTATTGATGTATTGAAATGAGTTAACGGGACTCCATGGTATTTCTAGAATATATTGTTCACCTGCGCCAATGGATGGTATAGATTGAGAGTTAATAGTATTTCCATTTAAAAAACCGGCAGTGCTTGTGTTGTTAAAATCATTAGGAAATTCTAAAGTGCCAGTTGCTTTTGCCCATGCCAAAAGTAGATTATGACCTGTTTGTGTTGTACAACTTCTATTTCTTATTCGTACATAAATATAATTTACAGCTCCTTCAATTGGGTCTTGATGGGTTTGAATGCTATCATTCGAGTTTCTAATCCAAATATCTGGGCTTTTGAGCCAATCATCTGAGTTATTAGGAAATGTATGTTGTGAGGGTTGTGTCCCAAAATCAAAAACATAGTTAATGTTTAAGGCATCATTCATTGACAACCCTTCGGATGCCATATTTGGAAAATTGAAGCTTGTGGTGTTACAGCTTTTTTCCGTTCCTATATCGTCTAAATATGCGTGCCATAACCAAAAGACTAAGGAGGCTGGGGATAAAGTACCACCCATATTTCCACTTATTGCTCCATGGACCAATCCGTGAATATTACTCCAATTGCCAATATATGAATTAAAATCCAATGGATTAACCATGTTTGCGTGTGTACTATTCCAATCGGATAAATCTAAAGGTCCTTGTTGGTTACCCAGTAGGTCTGGTCCAATGACTTGAGTATTCCAACCTTCATATGGATTTGTATTGGTGGGGTCGCTACATAAAGTAGGGGAAAGAGATGAACAGTCAGAATCAACTCTTTGAAATTCAACTGGAATAGGATTCATTGGGTCCCAATATGGAAAAGGAATGAACTGGGTTAATCCTTTAGAATAAAGGTAATCTTCTAGACCCTCAATATACAATTTATGAAAGGGTATGATGTCGTCCTTGTAATGTATCTGACCAACAACGTTACTTGCATCGTTAATTGTATGAGTAATTAAAACATCAGCATCTATATAGATTTGCATTTCAGTTGCCAGCAATTGCCTGTCAGCAACACTAAAGGTGGTAATGTTAGGTCTTGATTGAGCATTGCTTTCATAAGAAAAAAAGGTCAATAAAAGAGCTATTATTGAAAATTTCAAGTTATTCATAAGAATTGGATTTTAAATTAGTATTAGATTGATTATTTAATAGACTATAAAACGGGTGGTTTTTATAATTTCTAAGTGGTTATGAATTTGAATAAAATAAACCCCTGACGTTAAATTCTGAGTATTTACCGATATTTCTGTTTGATTAGCGTTTAACACGTACGCACGAGTAAAGACCGTTTTACCTATGCCGTTTATGATAGCTAATTGAACATCAGTTTCCGAAAAATTTTCAAGGTGTATGTTAAGTTGGTTTTTTACCGGATTTGGATAAATGGAGATTACTGAATTAGCCGAATTTTCCATTACCCCAACATTTGTAAACGCCTCACATGCAGAAGTATCTACACATCCGTTTTGAGACACTTCCACGGCATAACTACCGCTTTTACTTACGGTAAACGAAGCAAAAGTAGAATCAGCAATAGGAATTGAATCAGCACAATTTAGCCATTGAAAAGTGGCATTTGTGGCTTGAGCGGTTAGATTTAAATAATTAACAACCACCGCAGTATCTACCTCTTTGATGGTAAGATTAAGAGTAACCACGCTATCGCACCCCGAAGGACTCACAAGCGTATCTGTAATAACAGTACTTGCATAAAAACTAGAATCGTTTGCCCATGTAAATCCTTTACATTCTGAGGTAGTATCAAAGCCAATGGAGTAACAAACCTCAGCCGAACCTACATCTCTAATTCCAAAAATGGGAAGATTTTGCGCATCTGTACTATCATTTGGGTTTCCGTTATTTTTTGCAACAGATGGAATCATGGGCATTACGGTTTTTGTTTCGCCTCCGTTATAGGATAGGGGTGCTAAGTTTAACGCGGTAGAATCTGCGTTCATAATATCTGTTGCACTAGTACCAGTTAATAGATTGTCCGAAAAAATGTTATGACCACCCGATACCATAAACGGACTGAGCGAATTATAAATATTACTGTCACCGTTTAAGGCTACAATGCTACTAGTGATATTAAGTTTAGATTTGGAATTTGTGTACCTATCTAGGTAAATTCCGCCACCTGTACCTGAGTTATTACTGGTAATGGTAGAGTTTTTCACATTTAAACTATCCGTAACTATGTTAAAATCTAAATAGTTTACAGAGTAAATAGCTCCGCCTTGATACATAGAGGTATTATTGCTTATAGTGGTATTTATTATTTCTGTCGTATTAATAATAGCAAAATTGGGTGCGCCACTTAATCGTCCGTATGAATAAATCCCACCACCTTGTCCTAAAGAGTCCAAAACTGTATTATTGCTTATATTGGAATTACTAATTTGAACGGATCTATTGAATGTTGGGCCGTAGGTATATCCAAAGAAAAAATACATTCCTCCTCCATATTTATTAGCTGTATTATTATTTATTGTAGTGTTAGTAACATCTATTGCTACCTTTATGGGTTGTTGAGGGCTATAATACCATGATTTAAAATAAATTCCACCACCATATTGAGCGGTATTTTGAATAATTGTTGAGTTTTTTATTTCTGCATTTATTCGGAATGACTCAAGATGTACCCCTCCTCCATAGGACAATGAATAATTACCCTTAAATAAGCAGCTATCAATAATTACGGGTAGCGTGTCTCGGTTATATAGATACAGTCCTGAATTTTGGTTTTCAATAAAACTGGAGTTGGTAATATGCACCATATTTAAGGAGTCAAAAATGTTAGACGGGTTGTAGCCACTTAATCCCCTTCCCGAATTGCCTTGGAATAGACAGTCATTAACAGTCAAACTTGTAAATTTAACTACGGATGAACCATATCCTAAGTTAAATTTGAAATGAGAGTGGTTAAGAATAATACTATCCACTTGAAATGTTTGAATAGCTACTATGTTGGCATTAATAAGTACCAAGGAATCTAAACTAATAAAAGATGTACTATCAATTTTAAATATTCGGTCATTATACCCGCCCGAAATAAACAAGGTATCCGTTGTGGAATACAACCCAATAATGGAAAGGCTTTTACTAAAAACGATACTAGAATCTAACACAATACTATCGCTTCCGTTAGCAATTAAATTAGGATTGAATCGAATGGTATCGCCATTCACAGCTGTACTGATTGCCATTCGTAATGAACCCGTGCCAGAATTGGAGTTACTGTTTACAGTAATAATATTTGCGTGTGTGTAGGTCCCTATAAATAGAGCGAAAATAATGAGTAACTGGGTTTTAAACATATTGATTGATTTTAAAGTGCGGTAAATGTAAGTATTTTTTTTGATATGTAGCTTATGGCTGAAATAAATGGTTAGGGTAGGCATTCCGGTAACCTAAAACGAGTCGCTTCGAGTCAATCCCCCTAGATTATTCGCAAGCTCATAATCTTCCCCCTCC
>CAXBCR010000047.1:0-8304 GCA_963974475.1 uncultured Flavobacteriales bacterium | reverse complement strand
TTTTTTGAGATTTGTTTTTTGCCTGTTGAACCTCCGCCTTTTGAAACATTAAGAAATGAAGAAAAGTGAAGAGGTTACTGCTTAATGAACCTTAACTCCTTCATGTTTCAGTTTTTTTGAGATTTGTTTTTTGCCTGTTGAACCACTGCCTTTTGAATCTTTAAGAAATGAAGAAAAGTGAAGGGGTTTGTGAATTGTTTTTTGCCTTCGACATTTCAGCCTTAGCCATAGTTTTTAACGCCATAGTTTTTCCATCCCTCTTCCATTTACGGCCCTCACTTTTATACTCAATTTTCCTTCGTAAATTCTCCCAACTTCCCTCTTCCTTCTACCAACTTAAATTGTTACTTTCGCATTCTTCTAAAAACAGGATTTTACAGTCAAATACGATGTCTAAATACAAAGAATACAAGCAGTTAAATTTAACTGACGTTGCCAACGAAGAAAACGATTTTTGGAAAGCTAATAACGTTTTTCAAAAAAGTATGGATGAGCGCGAAGGTGCTCCCGCTTACGTGTTTTATGATGGACCTCCATCTGCGAACGGAAAGCCTGGTATTCACCACGTGATTTCGCGTACGTTGAAGGATTTATTTTGTCGATACAATACTCAAAAGGGTAAACAAGTTATACGTAAAGCAGGTTGGGACACCCACGGATTACCCGTAGAACTTAAGGTAGAGAAAGAACTGGGTATTACCAAAGAAGACATCGGCACTAAAATTACAGTAGCAGAATACAATGAAGCTTGTCGCCAAACAGTAATGCAATACACCGAAGTTTGGGATGATTTAACCGATAAAATGGGGTATTGGGTAGATATGGAAGATCCGTATGTAACCTACAAAACCAAATATATTGAATCGGTTTGGTGGTTGTTAAAACAGCTTTACACCAAAGAAATGTTGTACAAAGGCTACACCATTCAACCGTATTCGCCAAAGGCAGGAACGGGGTTAAGTTCGCACGAATTAAACTTGCCCGGAACGTATCAGGACGTAAAAGACACCACCATTGTAGCCCAATTCAATTTGGTGAAAGATGCTAAGTTCACATCCCTTTTTGGAGATTTGAATGAGGTTTTCGCCATGGCTTGGACCACTACTCCTTGGACACTTCCATCTAATACTGCTTTGGCTGTTGGGCCTAAAATAGAGTATGTTTTAGTAAAAACTTTTAACCAATACACGTTCGAACCTATGAATGTTTTGGTTGCAAAGGCATTGGTAAGTAAAACTTTTAGCGGTAAATATTTTGAAGGTACGGATGAAGATTTTGCTGCGTATTCTTCTGAAAACAAAAAGATTCCATACCAAGTTGTTTCTGCTTATGTAGGAAAAGATTTGATTGATTTACGTTTTGAACAATTGCTACCGTATACCCAACCGATGGATGCCGCTGACCAAGCATTCCGTATTATCGCAGGAGACTTTGTAACCACCGAAGATGGTACAGGAATCGTGCACATTGCACCTACATTTGGAGCAGATGATGCGATGGTTGCTAAAACTGCCGGTGTTCCTCCCATGTTGATTGAAGACGGAAACGGAAACCCAGTCCCATTGGTAGATTTACAAGGTCGCTTTGTAGCCCAAATGGGTGAATTTGCTGGTAAATACGTTAAAAACGAATATTACAATGATGGCGAAGCTCCTGACCAAAGTGTGGATGTGGAAATTGCCATTAAATTAAAAACAGAAAATAGAGCATTTAAAGTAGAAAAATACGAACACAGCTATCCTCATTGCTGGCGTACAGATAAACCTATTTTATACTACCCTTTGGATTCTTGGTTTGTGAAAGCTACCGAGAAAAAAGAGCGTATGAGTGAATTGAATGATACCATTAACTGGAAACCAAAATCAACCGGTACAGGAAGGTTTGGCAACTGGTTGAAAAACTTGAACGATTGGAATTTATCTCGTTCACGCTATTGGGGAATTCCTTTACCGCTTTGGCAAACTGAAGAAGCAGACGAAACAATTTGCATTGGTTCGGTAGAAGAATTGTGTAATGAAATCAATAAATCGGTGGCAGCTGGTTTTATGACCGAAAATCCGTATGCTTCATTTGAAGCCGGAAACATGAGCGATGAAAACTACGATGCTGTGGATTTACACCGTCCTTTTGCAGACAACATCATTTTAGTTTCAAGCAAAGGAGAACCAATGAAGCGTGAAGCCGATTTGATTGACGTTTGGTTTGATTCAGGCTCTATGCCTTATGCACAATGGCATTATCCATTTGAAAACAAAGACAAAATTGACGAAAACAAAGCTTTCCCAGCCGATTTTATTGCGGAAGGAGTGGATCAAACCCGTGGATGGTTTTATACGCTTCACGCAATTGGAACCATGGTTTTTGATTCGGTAGCTTATAAAAACGTGATTTCCAATGGACTTGTATTGGATAAGAATGGGGTGAAAATGTCGAAACGCTTGGGTAACACCATTGATCCATTTGAGACACTGGCTAAATACGGTCCGGATGCTACGCGTTGGTATATGATTACGAACGCTCAACCATGGGATAACCTGAAATTTGATTTGGACGGAATTACGGAAGTTCAACGTAAGTTTTTCCGCGCACTCCAAAATACGTATTCATTCTTTACGCTATATGCCAATGTGGATGAATTTACATACAAAGAAGAAGATATTACCGACCGACCAGAAATTGATTTGTGGATTTTAAGTAAGCTAAATTCGCTGGTTAAAATTGTAGACGCAGCTTATGCCGATTACGAGCCAACCAAAGTGGGGCGCTTGATACAGGAATTTGTAGTGGATCATTTATCCAACTGGCATATTCGTTTATCGCGTAAACGTTTTTGGCGTGGTGATTACGGACAAGACAAAATTTCGGCATACCAAACGGTGTATACGTGTTTGGAAACCATTGCCAAAATTTCGGCTCCGTTAGCGCCTTTCTATAGTGATCGTTTATTTAAAGATTTGAATGCTGTTACTGGTAAAAACACCTCCTTATCAGTACACTTGTCCAAATTTCCTGAAGTGAATGAAACGGCTATTGACAAAGAGCTAGAGGAACGTATGGAGATTGCGCAAAAAGCATCTTCTATGATTTTATCGTTACGTAAACGAGAAAACCTTCGCGTACGCCAACCGTTACAAAAAGTAATGATTCCGGTTAAAGATGAGCACCAAAAAGCACAAATCAAAGCAGTTTCTGAGCTTATTAAGACAGAAACCAATTTGAAAGAGGTTGCTTTTATGGAGGAAGATTCGGATATTCTGGTGAAAAACATTAAGCCTAATTTCAAAACATTAGGGCCTAAATTTGGTCGCCACATGAAAGCAATTGCCAATGCGGTAAAAGATTTCGGTAGTGATGAAATTGCGCAGCTTGAAAACACAGGTAAATATGAGTTGGCCATTGCATCTGAAACGCTAACACTTACGTTAGAAGATGTAGAAATTAGCACTCAAGATGTGGAAGGTTGGTTAGTGATGAGCGATGACCAAATAACGGTGGCTTTAGATATTCATATCAGCGAAGAACTACACCAAGAAGGTATTGCACGTGAGCTGGTTAACCGAATTCAAAATACCCGAAAAGACCAAGGTTTTGAAGTGACACATAAAATTAACATTACCATTCAACAACAAGATTTATTAAAAGCTAGTGTGGATAGCAATTTCGATTATATTTGTTCGGAAACATTAACAGAAAATCTTACCTTTATAGACACTTTATCTGATCCAGATGCAATAGACATTGAATTAGAAGAAGGGCTTACAACACAAATGGTTGTAACCAAAATATAAAGGATATAAAATATTAAATTATGTCAGAAAAAAATAGATATTCAGACGAGGAATTACAAGAGTTTAAAGCCTTAATTGAAGAAAAAATAGTAGAGGCTAAAAAAGATTTAGAAATGCTGACCGCGGCTATTTCTCATGATAACAACGGTACAGAAGATACCTCACCTTCATTTAAAATGATGGAAGATGGGTCTGACACCTTAAGTAGAGAAGAAACTTCGCAACTTGCAGGGCGTCAAGAAAAATTTATTACAAGCCTAAATAATGCGCTTATAAGAATTCAAAATAAAACGTACGGTGTGTGTAGAGATACTGGAAAATTAATTTCGAAACAAAGATTAATGATTGTACCTCACGCTACTTTAAGTATTGAGGCCAAAAACAAGAGAGGGTAATTTTTCTCTCCCAAGATTCGTCTTATCAGAAATCAAAATTACATGCAGCGCTTAACCATTCCAGCCATTGTGGCTGTTGTGGTTTTAGTCATAGACCAATGGAGTAAAATCTGGGTCAAGACCAATATGTATTTAGGTCAAGAATACCGTATTGCCGATTGGTTTATTATCCATTTTACCGAAAATCCGGGAATGGCCTTTGGTATGGAGCTAGGCGGTGATTATGGTAAAATAATTCTAAGTATCTTTCGTATTGTCGCCATCATTGGTATTGGCTGGTATATTGTAAAACTAAGTAAAGAGAACGCGCATAAGGGCTTCTTAACTGCTATGGGGTTTATTTTTGCTGGTGCGTTGGGCAACATTTTAGATTCTGTGTTTTACGGTCAGATTTTCACAGAATCTTCGGCTCATATTGCACAGAAAGTTGCCTTTGGCGATGGCTATGCCGATATGCTCTATGGCCGAGTAGTTGACATGCTCTATTTCCCGATGATAGATGGATGGTTCCCTAGTTGGGTACCCATTTGGGGAGACGAGTACTTTATGTTTTTCAGACCTGTTTTTAATATTGCAGATTCGGCTATTACCATTGGAGTAGCGCTAATTATTCTATTTCAAAAACGATTTTTTACTAGCGAAATCGCTCCAGATTCAACAGGTGAATAGCCCACCCTTCTATCATTCTATAAATCAGCTGCTTTACTTTTTTTAACACTCTTATAAACGGATCAGTTCAATTTTCGTCCGCTAGAATCATCAGAATTTCGTATTTTCGGGAAACCTAATACGGGAGCTTATGTTGAACTTAACAAAATATGTGTTAAAAAAGGTAAGCTTTGATAAAGGACTATTTAGAAAGGAACTTATCAAGGCTACAAAGGCCTTACAAAAAGAAGAATTAATGTTGTTATATACTTGGGGACTGGTTCAATTTGCATCCGAACACCAAGCTGTGCTTAGAGAAGTGGTTGCACCATTTATCTAGTCATTAAATTCTTATCAAATGTTTAATCAAGCCTGAAGCGTTTTCGTTTCAGGCTTTTATTTTTTATAATTTTTCACCGTTGCCAATAACGACTGTTCATCGCAAGATTGAAAAGCCAATATTTTCCCTCATTTTCAGAAATTTACCGCGTATTACCAGAGTTCCTTGACTTTCAATTTACTCATTTGCTTTGAAAACCAATTTCGAATATCCAACAAGGAATGATGAATGTTGAAGTGAAAAAACGGAATTTTGATTTTTCTAAGAAAGGTTTAGGTTTATAAAACTTTGCCAAAGTTTATTCAAAGAATCCTGCAACTTTGGAAATAGTTTGGCAAAGGCTCCGCGCACCTCGGCTCCGCTCAGTGTCCGGAGCACCAAACTTGAGGTTTTGGTTTTTCCTATTCTGGTCTAGTCAAAGCGCGACAATGATTGCTTTTCGTTTAGTCGCACCTTGACATTCAATTTACGTATTTGCTTTTAGAAACAATTTCGAATATCCAACAAGGAATGATGAATGTTGAAGTGAAAAAAAAATGAATTAAAGAATTTTGATTGCTGTAATCCAAAATGTAATTCAATTCGCCAGGCCAAGTTACTCGA
The DNA here is from genome assembly GCA_963974475.1 of uncultured Flavobacteriales bacterium. Taxonomy (GTDB): domain Bacteria; phylum Bacteroidota; class Bacteroidia; order Flavobacteriales_G; family Salibacteraceae; genus CAJXZP01. The sequence goes on along the minus strand of CAXBCR010000047.1, from coordinate 2,530 downwards.
AAATCACCCAATTCCTGCTCCTACCACCCACTAAAAAACAACCCACAAGTAAGTCCCCCTTGGAGGAGGGGGAAGATTATGAGCTTGCGAATAATCTAGGGGGATTGACTCGAAGCGACCTGTTTTAGGTTACCGGAATTAATGTATATTAGCTACAAAGAAGCCAAGGTTTCTTTGTAGCTTTTTGAATTTATAATCACCATTTGAAAAAACTCGTCACCATATTGTTTGTCTTAGGTTTTTCTTCCCTTTTTGGGCAAGGAGAGTATAATAATTGGTGCTTTGGTGATTACATTCAACTAAATTTTAGTTCAGGATTACCTTTGCAAAGTGTCAGTTCCACAGTAGGTACTAATTCAGCAGCAACCATTTCGGATAAAAATGGCAACTTGCTTTTTTATTTGAATGGAGCAGAAATTTTTAATGGAAATCATAGCTCTTTAATTAATGGAATAAACCCTGTTCCAAGAAACACAAACCATATTCAAAGCGTAAACATAGTTCCTTTCCCATGTAACGATTCTTTATTCTATGTATTTTCAATTATAAACGAATTTATTTATCCAAACGTTCATTTGGAACTGGAGTATAGTATTATTAATATGAAAGCCAATAACGGGCAAGGAGAAGTTGTTCAAAAAGCCATTTCAGTTGACTCTAATATTGTGGGTGGTTTTGGAATGACTCGACATGCTAACAACAAAGATTATTGGATAATTTACCAGATGGCAGATACCAATATTTACCATGCCCGCCAAATTAGCTCCTCAGGTATTGGTCCCCCTATAATCTCCAGTTTGGGACCTAATAAAACAGGTTGGGGGTTCTACGGGTTTGGGAATGGAACTTTAAAATTCTCATCAGATAGTAAACATCTTATTAATTGTTTTGCATTGGATAGCATTATGGAACATTACTCTTTCGATAATACTACGGGCCTTCTTTCAAATAATTTCCAGCTAAATTACCCTAGCAATATTACTTATCGATACCCATTTGCATCTCAGTTCTCTGCTGATTTATCCAAATTATACATAACCGGGAGAAGTTGCCTATTACAATTTGATTTTAGCTCAGGAAATCCCGCAACTATTTCTAACTCTGCCGCTATTATTGCCAACTATCCTTCACCATCCACTTCTGGAGCAAATCTCAATGATATAGCCCTCGCTCCAAATCACATTATTTACATTAGCCGTTTTGCAGGACAAGTTTTAGCATCAATAGACAATCCTAACAACCTAGGTGCAGCTTGTAATTTTGTAAATCAAAGTTTTAACTGTAATGCACAAACCGGTGCAGGCTTCCCCACCATGCTCCCAAACCTATTCGTCCACCGAAATGTCCTCACAGACAGCCTTTTTTGCCAATACGATACCATTAACCTGTTTTTAAGTGACACCAATTTTATAGACTCTGTCGCATGGAATTTCGGAGATCCTGCTTCAGGAGCATTAAACACAAGCAAAGACGTGATACCGCTCCATGTTTTTAATCAGTATGGGCTGTATCCTATTGAGGTTATTGTGTTTAGCGGTTGCGTTTCAGACACTATTAACGACACTATTCGCATCAACCCCACTCCTATAGCCAACCTAGGCAACGACACCATTTTATGCGAAGGAGATAGTATGCAACTACTGTTTAACGATACCAGTTTCAACTATTTGTGGAGCACGGGCGATTCTTCCATGAGTATTAAAATTTTACAAGCAGATACTTTTTCTATCGCTATATCAAGTATTTGTGGCGTAGCTTACGACACCATTGTGATTGATTCTTTAATCCCGGCATTGGTTCATTTACCAAATGACACACTGATGTGTGATGGTGATTCTTTGTTTTTAGATGCTACTATTCAAAGCGGTTCCTATTTGTGGAGTACCAGTGATACTACGCCCACTATTTGGGCTACAACCCAAGATACTTTTTACGTTTCTACACTCAATTTTTGCGGAGCAGATTCCGATACCGTGGTGGTTAATTTTACCCATGCCCCGCTTTTTGAATTGGGCGCGGATACCACGCTTTGCGTGGGTGACACCTTGGTTTTAAATGCGTATGATACGCTGAGTTCTTATTTGTGGATGAATGGTGACACCACAAATTTTGATACCATTACCGCAAGTGGTTTAATTTCAGTCACTACCACAAATCTGTGTGGTTCGTTTTCTGATACCATTCAATCGTGGTTTTTGTCACCTCCAACGGCTAATTTAGGCAACGACACCGTAGTGTGTTTGGGTGATACCATTGCTTTGAGCGACACTACCCTTTTTGGTTCGTATGCGTGGAGTGATGCTTCGGTAACCGACACGCTTTGGGTACATTCTGCTGGTAATTATTCGGTAACCATCACAAATCTCTGTGGCGCTGATGCGGATACCATTTTGGTAGAAACCGATACTATTCCAATGGTTGATTTAGGTAACGACACCGTGATTTGTAACGGAAATTCTGTTGTACTCAACGCTAATTTTTCACGCGCTAGCTTTGCTTGGAGCAATGGCAGTACAGATTCTGCGATTAT
>CAXBCR010000046.1:0-9555 GCA_963974475.1 uncultured Flavobacteriales bacterium | reverse complement strand
TTTAGTCTTTTAAACCAAACTTAGCGTCAACCTATGCTATGAAAGGACAATTTTTCAGAGGCTCCCCTCAGTGTCCGGAGACGCTAATTTGAGTTTTTGGTTTTGAATTTCGAACAAAGAATGATGAACAAAGAATAAAGAAGTAAAAAAAGCTCATCTAAAATCAACAAAAACCCTCCAGTTATTAGACTACCACAATAACCATTGATTATTGTTTATTGAATATTGAGTGTTGCTTATTTTTCAGAGGCTCCCCTCAGTGTCCGTAGACGCTAATTTTGGTTACCGGGATAAATGTATTAAACTCGAGAATCAATCCCCCTCAGTCCCTTCCGATTACTATCGGAACGAAGAGGGGGAAGTCGTATGGTTTGCTATTTTACGGTTAACCATTTAATTGAGGAAATCCTCTATGAAGTTTTAATTATTTGGATTTTAAAACGCTGCAATTGAATTTCGAACACCCAACAAGGAACAAAGAATGAAGAAGTAAAAAAAGCTCCACCAAAATCAACAAAAAACCACTCAAATTATCAGACTACCACAACAACCTTTGATTATTGTTTAATAAACATTGCGTGTTGCTTTTTTTCTGAGGCTATTCTCCCGAAAATCTCCTTTAAAACCTCAAAAAAATCATTAAATTCGCCACACAAAAATTACAAGGAATGGGAAGAGCATTTGAATTAAGAAAAGGACGTAAGTTAAAACGTTGGTCCAAAATGGCTAAGACGTTTTCTAGAATAGGAAAAGACATCGTAATGGCCATCAAGGAAGGTGGTACAGAAGTCGAATCTAACGCTCGATTACGTGCGGTAATTCAAAATGCGAAGGCAGCCAATATGCCGAAAGAGATTGTGGATCGTGCCATTAAAAAAGCGAAAGACAAAGATACTTCCGATTATAAAGAAGTGAATTTTGAAGGATATGGACCACATGGAGTCGCCATAATGGTAGAAACCGCAACCGACAACAACAATAGAACTGTAGCCAATGTGCGCTCTATCTTTTCCAAAAACAATGGGAATTTAGGCACCTCGGGTTCGGTTGAATTTATGTTTGACCGTCAATGTCATTTTAAAATTCCGAAAAATGATTTGGATCCAGAGGAATTAGAATTTGAATTAATTGATGCTGGAATTGAAGAGCTTTTTGAAGAAGAAGCGGACGAAGACGATGAAAACAGCGTTGCCACCATCATGATTTACGGCCCTTTTGAGAGTTTTGGCTCTATACAAAAGGAACTTGAAAATAGAGAATTTGAAATTCTAGAATCAGGTTACGAGCGTATTCCAACTACTACCACCAAGCTTTCGGAAGCAGATGAAGCAGAGGTGGACAAGTTATTAGAGAAACTAGAAGAAGATGAAGACGTTATGAACGTATATCATACCATGGGATAATTTTTTTCCCTCATATTATTAGTCCCATTAGAACATGATTTTGATGGGACTTTTTTATTCAGCGATCTTGTAAATCGCTTCTGCTACACAAAAACATGAAAGCCACTTTTTGTGTCATGCAATGCTAAAAAACAAGTATTTTTACCATCTAAAGATTTAAAAAAATTGGATTTTAAACTCACATCAGAATTTAAGCCAACCGGGGATCAGCCTCAGGCTATTGCGCAACTCGTGGAGGGAGTTAACAATGGCGACCAAAGTCAGGTATTGCTTGGTGTTACAGGTTCTGGTAAAACATTTACAATGGCCAATGTTATCCAAGAAACGGGCAGACCCACCTTGGTACTGTGTCATAACAAAACATTGGCGGCTCAATTGTATGGTGAGTTCAAACAGTTTTTTCCAGAAAATGCGGTAGAATATTTCGTTTCTTACTACGATTATTACCAGCCGGAGGCCTATATGCCAAGTTCTGGAACCTATATTGAAAAAGATTTATCTATTAATGACGAAATAGAGAAATTACGTTTATCCGCTACCTCAGCGCTTCTTTCTGGCCGTAGAGATGTGATTATAATATCTTCGGTATCTTGCATTTACGGAATCGGTAATCCACAAGATTTCAACGCTAATATTATTGAGTTGAAGGTAGGCCAAACCATTAGTCGCAACAAAGTTTTGCATCGTTTGGTAGATGCGCTGTATTCGCGAACCACCGCTGATTTTGACCGTGGTAACTTTCGAGTTATTGGCGATTCGGTCGATATTTTTCCAGCTTATGCAGATTATGCCTATAAGTTGATTTTCTGGGGAGATGAGATTGAAGAGATTCACATGACTAATCCCGTTTCGGGAGATAAAATAGAAGCCTTACAAGACATTCGCGTTTTTCCTGCCAATATTTTTGTGACTTCGAAAGAAACCATCAAAAGTGCGCAGATTATTATTGCCGAAGACATGACCAAGCAGGTCGAGTATTTCAAGGATAACGGAATGCCATTGGAAGCCAAACGGCTAGAAGAAAGAGTGAGCTACGACTTAGAAATGATTCGAGAATTAGGCTACTGTTCAGGAATTGAAAATTACTCTCGCTATTTTGATGGTCGAGAACCCGGCTCACGTCCTTTCTGTTTATTGGATTATTTTCCAGACGATTACCTAATGATGATTGATGAAAGTCACGTCACCGTTTCGCAAATCAAAGCCATGTATGGTGGCGACCGGTCGCGTAAAATGAACTTGGTTGAATTTGGATTCCGACTGCCATCCGCAATGGATAATCGTCCCCTAACTTTTGCTGAATTTGAAAATATTCAAAACCAAACCATTTATGTAAGCGCCACTCCAGCCGATTATGAATTACAAAAAACCGAGGGTCTATTTGTAGAGCAGGTTATTCGTCCTACCGGACTTATTGACCCTATTATAGAGATTCGACCGGTGGGAACGCAAGTAGATGATTTGTTGGAAGAAATTCGTTTAAGACAAGGTACCGATGAACGCGTTTTGGTGACCACCCTTACCAAACGAATGAGTGAAGAATTGACCAAATACCTTATTAAAAACGGGGTAAAATGTAGGTATATCCACTCCGAAGTAGATACCTTGGAGCGGGTGGAGATTTTACGTGATTTACGATTAGGTAAGTTTGATGTGTTAGTAGGTATCAACCTTTTACGAGAAGGACTTGATTTACCAGAGGTGAGTTTGGTAGCCATATTGGATGCGGATAAAGAAGGCTTTTTACGTTCCGAAACCTCCATGACTCAAACCGCAGGAAGGGCAGCTAGAAATGTAAAAGGCAAGGTTATCATGTATGCCGATAAGATTACAGGTTCAATGCAAAGAACGCTCGACACTACGAATCACCGAAGAGAAAAACAATTGCAATACAACGAGAAATATGGCATCTCACCTACCCAAATAAAACGTTCAACGAGCGCCATTATGGGGCAAACAGCAGTGGCGGATGTCAATCCTGTACTAGCACAAAGGCAAGCGTATGCTGAAAATGATGCCATTTCTTTTGCGGCTGATCCTGTAATAAAATACATGACTCATTCGCAGTTAGAAAAAGCGATTTCTACCTCGAAAGGGAAAATGTTAAAAGCCTCCAAAGCACTTGATTTTATTGAAGCTGCCAGACTTCGTGATGAAATGAAACAATACCAAGAGTTGCTAAAAGAAATGGAAAAATAACGAACTTATAAAACACAAATCATGAAAAAAATAATCTTCTCATTTATAGTTTTATTTGCTGTAGTAAGTTGTAAATCAAAAAAAACAGCCACTATTGCAACCACCGAACCGGTAGAAGAATTAGAATTGACTGAAACGCATCCTCGTGATTCGTCCGAATTACTTGAAATAAATGTGAGTGAATCGAATGACATGCGCAACCGTGGAGATTCTTATAACATCCTAGCAGCGAATATTATTAAAGATGAATTATGGATAGATGTCTCCTATGGCGGAGGTTGTAAAGAACATCAATTTGATCTAATGTTCAATAATGCTTATATCGAAAAAGAAAGCAAAACCGGTGAAATTTTCCCGCGCATTCAACTCACTCTTAAACACCATGCCAATGGAGATGCATGTAGATCTATTGTACGTGAAAAAATTCGATTTAATTTAAAAGGAGTTCAGGATAAAGGGCTGCATGAATTTCAAATTTTATTAGTGGGCTGGGAACAAATACTAATTTATAATTATTAGATTTTTTCAGAAACAAATTTGATTCCTACCAAGACAATTAAAAAACTGAGAGCATAATCTATAAAACGCATTTGCGCATTTATTTCTATATGCTGCGTAAGAAATTTAATCCCCGCTCCTATTAGTAAAGTGGAAATCAAAAACCAAATTATTTCATTAGAGGAAACCTGTTCTTTAAATACTTTCATAATGGATGCGTTTACTTCTCAAAACAATAGATTTCAGAAGCCAAATGCAATAGGGGTATTCCCTCATTTTCTACCCAATCCATTTCGAATTTTTGCAATAAAGTCAAAACAATCTTCCATAAACACACCAAGTTCATCAACCCGATACTGACCCATTTTTAAATCAGATTAAAGAAAAAACCAACACCCAAACTTCTATGAATAAATGCTTAGATATATATCGATGAAAGGCTCTTTGGTATCCCTAAAATTCCATAATATTGCGACATGTTAAAAAGTAATAATTACACTATTCCAGCCATCATCGTAATCGGAATCATTTGCCGATTAAGCCTAGAAACACTGGAAATTGATTGGTCTTATACCTGGGCCTATTTATCGTTTTTAACCATCGTTGCATCTTATTACGGCATTTATTCGCAACGACAAAACACAGAAGAATCATTTGACTTTATGATGGATTTTAAAGGCGCTGCCCAAGGTGGAGCCTTATTCGCCATAGGATATGGGGCATTTACCTATCTATTTTACAAGTTAATCCAACCTCACTTTCTTGAAATTTTTATTGCCACCAGAAGAACCGATATTGCCAATGCCTTAGCCGAATCCAATGCGAATCAGGAAACCATTTCGCTAGCTATTGAAAATTTCAATTCATTTGCAGACATGATTTATGTACCAGGAAACTTGGCAATTATTACGGTTACCTCCCTTACATTTTTGAGCTTTTTTTACGCGATGATTTTTGCTTTAATTACTAAATTTTTCCCAAAATTCGTAAATCAATAGGGTAGAACCTATGTATTCCCTATTTTCGAACCCGAAATGAACAGGAATTTTATTCGCAACATCATCGGGTTGGCTACGCTCCTATTAATTGGGCTGGTTATTACACAAGTTTCTTGGGTGCAAAAGGCGTATGAATTGGAACAAAAACAATTCAGTTATGATGTTACTCAAGCGCTTCTTACTTCCCTAGAAAATCTTCAAAAAGCAGATGGTGACAGTTCGATAATCTACAATCCGGTAGAACAAGAAAAGCCTAATTTCTTTGTTGTTCGGGTACATTTTATTTCAGACCCATATTTAATTCAATCGCATTTAGAAATGGAGTTTCAGCGCACAGGAGTGACTGAAGACTACGTTTTTAATATTTATGATTGCTTCTCAGATTCAGTGGTGTATTGCAAAAATTACCGACTAAATTCTGATCAACCAGATAAATCTATACCAAAATTAAAATGGGACAAAGAGCAAGGGCACTACTTTAGCGTCTATTTCCCGGAACATTCTAGTGGTTTGTTTTATCAAATGGAATTTTGGATTTACTCTTCCATAATCCTAATTGTAATTATCGCATTCTTTGGTTTTATTATTTCTCAAATGCTTAAGCAAAGACGGATAAACGATATGAAAACGGATTTCATTAATAATATGACGCATGAATTCAAAACCCCTTTATCTACCATTGCTATTTCTGTAGAAGCTTTAAAAAAGCCAAACATTTTAGAGAAACCTGAACGTTTGAAACGATATACCGAAATAATTCAGTCGGAAAACCAACGTTTACAAGAACAAGTTGAACGTATTTTACAAGCAGCAACCATTGAAAAAGAGAAGGTTAAAATTAAAACTCAACCGGTAGATATTCATCACGTTTTATCGCAAATCATTACCATTTTTGAAATTAACATTGAGTCTAAACAAGGCGTGATTACCGCAAACCTAAATGCTACCAACACCCAAATTTCTGGGGATATTGAGCATCTAAAAAACATCTTCAACAACCTTATTGACAACGCAATAAAATACTCTCCAGACCATGTAGACATAACAATTTCCACCAAAAACGTGGGCGATAAAATTCAAATTAGCGTGGCCGATAAAGGCCTAGGAATTTCTGCCGAGCATCAACGCCAAATATTTGATAAATTTTATCGAGTACCAACCGGAAATTTACATAATGTAAAAGGGTTTGGTATTGGATTAAATTATGTAAACCTGTTGATAAAAAAACATAACGGCACCATCGAAGTTAATAGCAAACCGGGACAAGGGGCAACCTTTATCCTTTCATTTAAAAATATTTAAACATGAATTTCAACGCAGACATTTCCATATTACTAGTAGAAGATGATGAAAACCTAGGCTTTGTTACCAAAGAAGGATTGGAAGACAAAGGCTACCATGTAGTTTGGGCTAAGGATGGCGTAGAAGGATATGAATTATACCATGCCACACGTTTTAATATTTGCTTGGTTGACGTTATGATGCCGAAAAAGGACGGTTTTACATTAGCCAAAGAAATTAGAAGCGTTTCTCCGGAAGTTCCAATTTTCTTTTTAACGGCCAGAGCACAAGAACAAGATAAAATTGAAGGGTTAACCATTGGTGCTGATGATTATTTAACCAAACCGTTTTCTATTGATGAACTTGATTTACGTATCAAAAACTTGATGAATCGTATCAATAAATCACAAAACGAAACGCAACAAAAAGACATCTACACCGTTGGAAACTACCATTTCAATTATCCAAGTCAGACGTTAACGATTAACAAAGAGGATAAAAAGTTAACCAAAAAAGAAGCGGCTCTACTTCGTTTGCTTTGTATTCATAAAGGAGAAGTATTGCAACGAAATTCTATTCTTCGGATTATATGGGGTAGTGACGACTATTTTTTAGGCCGTAGTATGGATGTTTTTATTACAAAATTGAGAAAATACCTAGCTGAAGATACTTCGATAAGCATCAGTAATATTCATGGTGTGGGTTTCAAATTGGAAGTAAAAGAATAATTTACTTTCCCGCTAACGCATCTTACTTCGTTTATCTAAATAAGTGCGCAACACGGTATCGTAGCCATCGGCAATGTCGGCTTTTACGAAATCAATTCCATATTGGGTACATTTCAGTTTTACCAGGTCTTTATGGGCAAGGGCACTTTTTTTATATTCCTGACGCACTTGAGATGGATTTAATTTCACCTCTTCACCCGATTCCATATCGACAAACGTGTAGGGTCTATTTTCAAAATTAAAATCAAGCTCTTTGCTTCTATCCGTCACATGAAAAATAACCACTTCATGCTTATTATGCTTTAAATGCTGCAAGGATCCAAAAAGAGGTTCCAATTCGGTACCTACTCCATCCAACATATCGCTAAATAAAATAACCAATGAACGCTGATGGATTCGCTCCGCAATTTCGTGCAAAGCTAGCGCAACATTCGTTTTCACCTTTTCGGGTTTAGCCACCAGTAAGGATTCTAAATGCGAATACACCCTATTTAAATGAGAAATACTCAGCCTACTCGGCAAATGAACATCCACAGTATCCGAAAACAAACTTAACCCGATGGCATCACGCTGCGTTTTAAAAAGATGCATCAACGCAGCTGCCGCATGCACAGAAAAATTTATTTTATTAACCTCATCCTTCCCTCCTTCCGGAAAAAACATGGAAGAAGAATGGTCAATAATTATTTGACATCGCAGGTTTGTTTCTTCTTCATAGCGCTTCACAAAAAATTTATCCGTTCTTCCGTACAATTTCCAATCAATATGTCGTGTTGAATCTCCAGGATTATAGTGTCTATGTTCTGCAAACTCAACCGAAAACCCGTGAAATGGGCTTTTATGAAGGCCCGTTATAAATCCTTCCACCACTTGGCGAGCGAACCACTCAAGCTTTGAAAATTTACGAATATTCTGTTTACTAATTAAATCGGACATGAAAGAAATTTGAACCTTGCGAATATAGGACTCTAAATTTTCATTGAAACCACTTAAACCGTATTTTCGTCATCATTCAATTCACAATTATAAAGTTTCTTTATGCAATCGGTAATAATTAGCTACTATTTACTTCATTATCGAGTTTGGATCTTTGAACAAATAACTCCTACACACCAGTAAATACATAAAAAGACACTATGAGCACAGGATTAATCACCGTAAAATCAAGTCTAGCATTTCAGGAAACGGTAACTAAATTAAAGTCTAGAATAGAAGCCAAAGGGCTAAAAATATTTACCGTAATTAACCACCACGATAACGCACACCATAACGGGTTTGTTTTAAACCCCACCACTTTAATAATTTTCGGCAATCCAAAAGTTGGCGCACCATTAATGCAACTAAACCAAGGTATTGGAATTGATTTACCAATGAAAATGCTTATTACCGAAAAAGAAGGAATAGTAGACGTTACGTACAACTCTCCCAATTATTTAAAATCTCGCCATAATCTTGCCAATCAAGCAGATGCGATTCTTTCAAAAGTAGCAATGATGTTAAACGCCTTAACTCAATTATAATATGAACCGATTTTTATCCATTCTTACCAGCTTTGTATTTCTTGCCCATTTAGTGGGATGTAAAACAGAAGGTTGCACCGACCCCAAAGCAAATAATTTTAGTTACGAAGCCGAAAAAGATGATGGTTCTTGTGATTATGGTGGGTGTATGGATGTGGACGCTTTGAATTATGATCCAGATGCAAAGACAGATAATGGTACATGCAAATATAATGGAGGAATCCATTTTGTAACCACCCAACTTCCAGTAGGTAATAATGCCGTCTTTATAAGTCTCAAAATTAATGGTGGCTACATAGGTAGTTTAGCGCAAAATTGCACTGCACCATTTCCTAGCTGCACGACCACCTGCGCACATGTTAAATTCACTGATCAGACCGAAGGCTTTTATTCGTTGCAATATTGGAAAATTAAACAGGTTTCTTCCTCAAAATTCGATACGCTGTTTGCAAGCCAGCCACTAACCGTAACGGTAATAGGCGGGAAATGTGACACTTATTTAATCGACTAAAAAATAATTAAAAAAAATCACTTTATTTTCAAAAAAATGGTTGTCACATTCAACCAAAATCATACATTTGCGCTCCCAATAGGGAACAAAGTTCTTCACAAGACATCAAGAGAGATATTAATTCGGGTTTAATATCATTATTCTCTGTCAAAAGTGACTACACTTCGGGGTGTAGCGTAGCCCGGTTATCGCGCCTCGTTTGGGACGAGGAGGTCGCAGGTTCGAATCCTGCCACCCCGACAAAAAAAGTCAACATTAGTTGACTTTTTTTTTGACTACACTAAGGTGCAATCAAAAAAACAACTTTTACTTCGATATTTCGGAGTATAAAAAGTTGAACAAATTGTGAGGGCTCGTACTCCGATAGCTATCGGAGTGAATAGAGCACTTACAAAAAAAGATTAGTGAGGGCTCGTA
>CAXBCR010000045.1:0-9690 GCA_963974475.1 uncultured Flavobacteriales bacterium | reverse complement strand
ATCCACAAAAAAGCCAGAACTTTCGTTCTGGCTTTGTGTGCGGATGAAAGGACTCGAACCTTCACACCTTGCGGCACTAGATCCTAAGTCTAGCGTGTCTACCAATTTCACCACATCCGCGTTGGGGCGGCAAAGATAGTTATCTTTTGCATTATGCAAACCTATTTTTCATTTTTTGAAATCTTTTTTTTGTTGATAAATCCCATTTATTTTGATCAAAAACCTGCCGTATTATTTGAATGTTTAAACCGTCATTTTACCTTTGGCGGTTCATGGAAAATTTTGTTCAAATCAATCCAAAAAAGGAAACCACTCCCAAGGTATTTGGAACTATGCTAGGAGCCATTGGTCCCAGACCTATTGCATTTGCTAGTACTGTTGATGTGGATGGAAACCCAAATTTAAGTCCTTTTTCGTTCTTTAATGGGTTTAGCGCAAATCCGCCAATCGTGGTTTTTTCCCCTTCTCGTAGGGTACGTGACAACACCACCAAGCACACGCTTGAAAATGTAAAAGCAACCGGTGAAGTAGTTATTAACGTTGTCAACCATGCCATTGTTGAACAAATGTCTCTTTCTAGTACGGAATATGGTCTCGGAGTAAACGAATTTATTAAATCCGGACTGACCCCCATTAAAAGTGAGTTGGTAAAACCTTTTCGCGTAGCAGAATCTCCCGTACAAATGGAGTGTAAAGTCATCGACATTGTTGCCTTAGGAACCGAAGGCGGAGCAGGTAACTTAGTTATTTGCGAAGTGGTTATGTTTCATGTCAATAAAAATGTATTACAAAAAAACGGTGTCATTGACCAAACAAAAATAGATTTGGTAGGTAGAATGGGAGGTGATTGGTATTCTCGTGCGCATGGTGATTCCCTTTTTGAAATTGAAAAACCCCTTCGCACCCACGGAATTGGTGTGGATCAAATACCTGCCGACATTCGTAATTCCACCATCCTTTCCGGAAATGATTTAGGTCGCCTGGGAAATGTGGAGCAACTTCCATCGGAATTGGATGTGAACGATCACAAACTATTTGAACTTAGTGAACTTTTCATCAAATATGAAGATGATGCGGCCCAATTAGAAACAGAATTACATCATTTAGCAAAAAAACAAATTAACAATAATCAAATACAATTGGCATGGATGACGCTCCTAGCCTTCAACGACTAATAAAATGGATTTACAATTACAAGGAAGAATAAAAGTGATTTTGGATACCCAAACTTTTGATAGCGGGTTCTCAAAAAGAAGTTTCGTAATTACCACTGCTGAGCAATACCCTCAGGACGTGCAATTTGACTTCTTTAAAGAAAAAACAAGTGTATTAGACACTTATGCAGTGAATGATGAAGTAACTGTGCATTTCAATATTCGCGGAAACGAATATAACGGACGTTATTACGTGAATTTAAACGCTTGGAAAATGGAAAAAACAGCAGCTACGACTCCTGCTGAAAATGCCCCACTTCCAACTCCACCTCCAATTGCTGCGGGTGGTGATGATGATGACTTACCATTCTAAATATAAGAACAAATGACATTATATGAGCTTTACTAATAAGTTCGTTAAAGTATATAAAGCACTATTGCCTTCGCCATTTACGATTGCAATAGTGCTTTCTTTTTTTGCATTTGTTATTGCCCTTTTGTTCGGTACCGGAATAGAAGGTGAATTCAAACCCTATACCATTTTAACCTACTGGGAAAAAGGACTTTGGAATAATAGCCTTTTGGTATTTGCCCTACAAATGATGCTTATGCTTGTTTTAGGACATGTATTAGCATTAAGCAATCCCGTAAATAATTTCATTAGTAAAGTAGTTGTTCATTTAAACACATCATCTAAAGCCGCTTCCATAGTTACATTATTAACCATGCTTGTGGCTTTTTTTAACTGGGGATTAGGACTAATTTTTGGTGCAATAATGGCTCGAAAGGTTGCAGAAGAAGCCATAAAACATGGCTGGAAAATAAACTACCCATTAATTGCTGCTGCGGGATATTCGGGCTTGATGGTTTGGCATGGTGGATTCTCTGGTTCTTCCCTTGCCAAAATTGCAGAACCGGGACACTTAGCCTCCTTAATACCGGAAGGAATAGCACTAACAAATATTCCTGAATCTATTGATTACGGGCAAACGGTTTTTTCTACTATGAACCTCACAGCTTCAGCTTTATTATTAATCATTGTTCCGTTGGCTATGTTCTGGATGGGTAAGAATACAGATAATACCCCTATTGCATTAAAATCTCATTTTATCGAAGATAAAGTGGAGCTGATTGAAGGTGCAGAACGTATAGATTATTCCCGTTTGCTAGGTATGTTTATTGGTTCTACCATTATTGGATATGCGTGCTATAAAATGTTTTGGGTACTCGGGTTTTCTCATTTCTTTTCCCCAAATAATATCAACTTACTCCTTCTAGGATTAGGAATCGTGTTTCATCAAAATTTTCACTCCTTTCTAAATGCGGTGGATAATGCTATATCTGGAGCAGCCGGAATTTTAATACAGTTTCCGCTATACTTTGGAATTATGGGAATCATGCGCGATTCAGAATTAATTTCCATGTTTTCAACATTTATCGCATCCGTAGCTTCAGCGCAATCATTTACCTTCTTTACTTTTTTTAGCTCTGGAATGGTGAATATTCTCGTGCCTAGCGGAGGTGGGCAATGGGCAATTCAAGGGCCTTTGTTAATTGAAACGGCTAATGAAATTGGTGCTCCGTTAGCGAAAAACATCTTGGCTTTTGCGTATGGAGACCAGCTAACAAACATGCTCCAACCGTTTTGGGCACTTCCGTTATTAGGTATTACTGGATTAAAGGCAAAACAAATATTACCCTATTCGTTATTTCTGTTTATTGTAGCTTTACCCATTTTCTTGTTTGTCCTTTGGGTGTTTTAGGGTTGGCTATAAACGCTATCTTAACAACTGAACATACCCTTTAACTTGAATTCCGTTCACATCCAGTACATAATAATAAACGCCCACTTTTGCTTCTTCACCAGATGGTAAATTACCATCCCACGATATAGCGAACCCTTGGGAGTCATACACCAATACGCCCCACCTGTTAAAGACTTTTAATCGGCTACAGTCATATAAGCCAACGGGCATTTCAATTTCAAAAAAATCATTTTGACCATCACCATTTGGGGAAAAAACATTAGGCGTTTGTGATGTATAAAAACTACCTGAATTAGCTACACTCCCATTTAAAGGTATAATGGTTGTACAGTTGTATTTGTTTTCAATGGTTAAAGTACCTACCAATTTAGAGCCATTCACCCATATATTCAGTGGGTTATCAGAATAATTATTTCCTTCAATATCCCATAAAAAACTATATGTAATCGAGTCAGTATAGCTCAAATTAACTTGCATACCTTCACAATAGGCTTCTGCTTCAAAACTAAAATAATCAGCAGGTAATGGTAAGCTGCTAATTTGAAATTCTTGCACACTTTCGCACCCTTGCTGTGAAATTGCAATTACACGAAATTTTGAAGTTTGTAACGAATCAAAATAAAACGTTGGTTGCGGTGAGACTGAAAACGTATCCGTATTAAATAGGGTATAATAATCAGCAACTCCATTCTCTACTTTATACGTTATTGTAAGCGTATCGTTTAAACAAACACCTGTATCTGAAACTGACAATAATCTAAAAACACTGATTATTACCGTATCTTGATTCTTACAATTATTGGTATCTGTCACATTTAAAACATAGGTGACATCTTTTAACCCCGTGAAAACAGGTTGAGAAACACTAGAGTCACTTAGCTGAAATGAAGGAGACCAGACATAGTTATACCCTAGTATATTTGGAGAACTGTCAAATAAATAGGGTGTATTTTCACAAACTGTAGTATCCATACCTGCGTCTATTATTGGAATACTAAACACGGTATAAATAAGCGAATCAGAGTTAGAACAACCATTGCTATCTGTACCAATTACCGTGTATATTCCAGAAACGGAAGGGTAAGCTTTAGTGCTATTTTGATATGGATTTTGAATGGAGTTTGTATCTCCAAGCCATTGATATGTTAATGCTCCTGTTGCTGATATATTAAATGTATCACCGTTACAAATTCCTGTATCGGATGAAGTTTGAACTAGTGGTAATGCTAAAACTTTAACAAAAATAGAATCTATTCCAAAACAAGTATCATTTTGCGACACCACCCAATAAGTGGTATCCGCTGGAGGGCTAACATTAGGATTACTAACCGTTGGATTATTAATAGCCCAGTTCAACCATTGATAGCTAGACCCTAGCGGACTTGTTGGTAAACCACCAATTATCACACTATCACCATAACAAATTGCAGTGTCAATACCCGCATTAGTGGGTACCGTTCCATTTACTAAAATGGTAACCTTACCAGTGTTACGGCAGTTATTAGAGTCAATTCCATTTAAAAAGTAGGTTGCCGTACTTGGAGGGCTTGCCAACGGGTTAGAAATAGTGCTATCTGTGAGCCAAGTACCGGGAGACCAAGAGTAAACTTGCGCACCATTTGCGGCTAACTGAATGGATGCGCCCGGACAAAGCCAAAGCGTATCGCCATAAGGATGTATGGTTGGTAGTGGCAATACATCTACAAAAATAGAATCTGTAATGGTGCAATTTGTACTATCTGTAATGGCAACGTAAAATGTATTGGAATCGTTTATTACTGCCGCTTGCTGCGCTCCTGTATTATTACCTATCAAGGCAGTGTTGTTTTGCCATAAATACGTTGAGTTATTTGGTCCAGTAGGATTACCTCCAATCAATACGGTATCACCTATGCAAACCGAAGTATCCGTACCTGCATTTGTATAAAATCTTCTTACGCCTACATATCCATGTCCCAAGCCTTTACAACCTCTAGTATCTGTTAACGTCACTGTATATGTATCACTAAATAATGGTGTGTAAGCCGCTGTTTGGGTAGTTGCGCCATTATCCCATAAGTAAGTAAACGCTCTATTTCCGGCTCCAGTAGCGGTTAAATGTGAGGTATCGCCCGGGCAATTTGTGCTATCAGAGCTCACCGTTACCGCAATAGCAAATTCATCTTTTATTAATAGTTTCATATCTGAAGTAATGCTATCACCACAGGTGCTAACATTTACCACAGAAAAAATTGCCGTGTCTACTCCTTCGGTAATTCCATCTGCAAAAGGTCTGAATAATACCGATGCCGTATCCTCACCAACAGCAAAATTGACTTGACCATTCATATACGCATAATCAACTCCATTTATTGCATTACCAGAAATAGCGTAGTTTAAGACCGCGGCTGTATCTGTTTGGGTTCTTTTAAAATATATTCTACGAGTTTCACACCCTTCAATATACTTTTTATTGGGGTCAAATTTACTTAAGCTATAATCAAAAGCCCAAGGTAAAAAACTGCCCGCTTTTAGGAATACTCCGGAAGAATTACCACAACTAACGCCATCTGCAATGGCTAATTTTAAATGATACCATTCACCACAAGTTACATCTGCCTTGGCGGTTAAAACAGTAGTGTACCCTCGATAATCCACATAAGTTGCCGGACTATTATCTACATAATATTGTGCATTATTTAATCCTCCTGGGGGACATCCGCTGGCAGGGTGAGGAAAGGGCTGTCCATTGTTTACCGTATTTATACTCACATTCATATTGGTATTAGGCACTTTAGCCATATTTACTCCATTAGCCAAAAATGGTCCGTTAACCCCAGGGCCGGTAATAAAAAAACCGAAAGCATCATTATAAGGTGAACATACACCACCTGGGTAATCTGCAGATCCAAATATATACTGAAATTGAACACTATCCGTAACCGCTAAAAAATCAAAATGTAAATACGCCACATCGCAAGTTTGGTTAGAACCCACAATGGTTTTTACATCTTGATCTGCACTCAATGTCCAGCCTCCAATACCCGTGTGAACTGAAGTAGGGTTTCCATTAGAAACCGCATATTGAATAGGTGAATTGGTAAGTATTAACCCTTCATCTATACCCAGTCCCGTATTAGGAGCGGAAAAATAACCTAATTGATACGGATTATTTAATCTATCATCTGCCCCAACATACCTGATATTACGAACGGGTAAAGAACCTGATAAAAAAATGTATTTTACTAAATACGCAGCACTATTATATGGGTAGGTGTTTTTTACGACAAGTTGTTGTGCTTGTAACATTGAAAAAGTAAAAAGCAACCCTAGGATTAGGGCTGCTTTTCTCTTTGAAATATTTAATACGTATTCTTTCAAAAATTATTGAATAATAAGTTCAGAATCTGATTTATTGATACCATTATGTTTGTAGCCAAAACTTTCAATGACATCACATTTATCTTTATTAAAAGAAAAATTTGAAAGAGTATCAATTGATGTACTGTCAGATATAAAAAGAATATGGGTATTTTCACCCTCCTTAAACTCGAATAAATAAAAATGCTTATTTGATTCGCTTAAATAAACTTGGGTAGTATCAATCACTTGACTAATATCATTTCTATCTATTTCGATATCGTATAACAAAACACTTCCCGTTAAATTTATATATTCTACTCCAATTGCAGGAATCGAAAGTGGGGCCTTATTTTTACAGCAAGATTGCAGCGCAAGGAAACTAATAATCAAAGCTAAAACTCCTACGTTCTTCATATTATTCTAATTTAATAATTTGTTTTTTAAAAGTATATTCGTTTGTTGTAACTACAAGAATGTAGGCACCACTCTGGATTTTTGATAAATACATCTTTTGCGTATTTACCCCTTCTTGCCCCATTTTACTTAACCCATCTATCAAAACTTTGACAACAGAACCGTTTAAATTATATAAAACTATAGAAACGGGATTAGACCTCTTCAAAACAAATTTTACATTAATAAAGTCTTTTGAAGGATTCGGAAATAAACTCACTTTTGAATCCTTATCAGGGTCATCAAAACCTTCATTATTTACCTGATTTAAAGATTGTTTAAATGCTACCTGATCGCAACCTTCAATTTTAGCAATGAAATTACACCCATAATCTGCATGAAAACCAGGCTTCAAAACCACCTGAGATCCAGCGCTAAATTTATAAAAAGCATTATTCTTTACCCAGGCAGTACCTAAAGTTTCAACTTTAGTTGCCGCTTGAATTGTAACTTTGTTTTCAGGTTGATAAACCGCTTGAGCAGAAAGTAATGTTCGATTATGAACAAGAACATCATTAAAACAAGGGTCTCTTCCGAGTAGATACAATTTTCCATTGTCATTTGGGTCAAGCCAAGTTTTTAACTTTTTATCATTTTGTGGACCATCCCATGCGTCTTTTAATTTCCCGTATCTTTCTATTCCACTAGGATCAGAACAATCTGCAACTCCATATGAAAGCCACCCTATAGTTAAATTATTATTTCTTTCAAATAAAGGGGAACCCGAGGATCCAGGCAAGGTTGGAGAAAAATTCACTCCCCATTGAACCCTCCAGAAATTTGGGTTTGTATTACTTTGTTTTGTTCCTAAAGAAATTACCTTAACCCCTCCAGAAGGATGTGATATTCCCATCATATTATTGGTTAAAGTACTATTTGAGTATCTCGCCCAACCCGGTAAATACACATTAAAATCTGGTTCAGGGAAATTATCTAATTCCATTAAAAACATATCAAAGTTTAACCGAGAAGCACGCTTGGTTGCTCCTACCATGGAGTAAACATTCTGACTTGCTGTATTACTCCCGCAATAATTACTTTGATAGTTAAAATAAAAACTTGCAACTGGTAAATCAGCGTCCTTACCACAATGACGAGCAGTTAAAACATATGGCTTAATATCATTTGCAAGGACATCTTGATTAATCATGGAGCAAGAACAAACATAATAGGTGTTATCATTAACATCACGATAAGACCACTTCATTACAGAACGCTCCACCTCTAAGTTAGGCTCACAATGTACGTCAATCAAGCAGCTAGTTGATGTGTTTATTCCAGCCTGTTTATACTCTCGTTCTTGCTGTTCCATTAACCTATACATTTTTGCTATTCGATTAATTACTAATAACACCTCGCCTTCACAATCCTTTTCCTTTATATAATCTAATATTATAGTTGAGAATGGCATCGGTCTTATTGCAAACCGTCCACTTTTCTTATTATTTTTAGAGGTAAAGGCACCATAAGAAATAGTTTGACCACTATTGTAAACATAAAGCTTACTATTTTCCGGAATACTAAAATTCGAGAATTCAACACCAACCGCTACAGCATTTTCAACACTTATTTTCAGCCTATAATGAATATCTCCATTTTCATCAACAACCTTTGTTCCTGCGTTTATCAAATCAATGGATACTTCTTCTCCAATTCCAATGTCTACAAGAGAGTCTTTAGACGGTTTTACACTTTCCTTTTCTAAAATATAGCTTAGTGTTTTCACCTCACCAACAGACATCTTACCGAAATCTGTGGGAGGGATATTTAATTCCACTTGCCCCAAAATCCACTGGGTTGAGCAAACCAATAATGTAATAAAGATATACTTCATCATATCCATATTACTCTGCTTCAAGCTCATTAACTCGTGTTTCCAATTGAAGAATATACAAGTACATCTCTTCAATTTTCTCCATCAATATCTGATTCATCTCCCCAATTTTAATTCCTTCTGACTCAACTATTTCAGCCTTTGGAACATTTGGCAAATGTTTATTCATTGCAAGATATGTTCTTAAATTACTCAAACTCATTAATTGATAATCATCCTCAAAAACATAATCACACCAAGCGTTTCCATTATCTACAATAACTTCTGTAGCTCTTACTGTGCCACATATATAAGCATTAGCCGTTGACCTTATATTTCCCGTCACACGCACGTCTCCGCCCTTCACATGAAAATCACCATTAGCTCCTAAAACAAAGAAATGGCTACCATCCCATGTATTAGAATTAAAACCCAACTCTGGATGAATAAACAAATCATTTGAATTTTGATCCCAATGCTGAGTTTGAAAGCTCCATCGCTTATGAGCCGCAGTTTTACCGCCACCTAACATAAAATTAGCACCCATTACTTCCACATCTCCAGAGTTTTGAATACCGAATGACGAGTAACCAGCTTCTGAATTATCATCTTGTTGTGACCTTAAAAAACGCAGCCCGTATTCTTCATCTTGAACAATACCATGTGACCAACCAAAGATGGGGTTATTGTCGCCATCAAGCCCTAAGAAACCAGGGTTTGCCCATTTCAGAACGGTATTATTCTGTAATTGAACAGATTTAAAGAAATTGTAATTATTAGTCCACAATAGCTTAAACTCACCAATTTGATCTTCAGTCAAATACCCTTTACCTACGGTAAGTTTTGCACCAATACCTGCACCTATGTTAACTCTAGTAAAATCAGGACAAAGCGTAATCCAATCTTTATCTTGGATTAATCCATTAGGAAAAAAGTTGGACCATGGCGTAATATCCGTACAAGCAGATTGGTTTGGATTAGGCAGTTCTCCACCTCCTAGCCCTTTGTCAATCTGACCAAAAGATATTGTAGAAATCAATAGGCTAATAAAAGTTAAAGTCGCAACTAAATTTATTTGTTTGGTGTTTGGTGTTTGGTGTTTGGTGTTTGTCCTTTCATAGCATAGGTTGACGCTAAGTTTGGTTTAAAAGACTAAATTTAG
>CAXBCR010000044.1:0-10708 GCA_963974475.1 uncultured Flavobacteriales bacterium | reverse complement strand
TTGATTGATTGATTGATTGATTGATTGATTGATTGATTGATTGATTGATTGATTGCAAATCTAAAAAATTGGGCAACACCAATAACTTAAGGTGTTGCTCAATTCTTGAATTAAATAAACGTGATTTTATGCTTTTTTACTTTCAAAGAAGCCAATTACAGCGGCTAAAAAAGTCATTGCCATTCCACCAAACATAAGGAACGCACCTTTGGCTGGATACGAATGTGCCACAAAATTAAGTAGTACTTTAGACCCCCATAATGGTGGTGAAAAGCCCATAGGATTCCCGTTTTCATCGGTAAACTTCATAATGGCATGTGGATTCAAATTATAACCATAATCTTGCTCCCAAAGGTAAAAATCATACATCCCTGCAATGCCCATAAGTGACATTAAAATAAACCAACCTAGGAACCATTTCCAGTTTCCTAGAAAACCAATAAACACACCAAGAATAACCATCCCAATAATAACTGGAGGGAAAATATCAAACTCTGCCATGTGTTCTGGAATAGGTTTCATTCCAACATAATGATTCATAAGATTAATGTTTTTTACATCAAACGGTTGATCATCTGTAATTTTATTAATATGGATATACATCCCTAAGGGAATAGGGTACTGAGGTGCTTCTAATTGAATTTTCCATAACGGATAAACAAACAAACCCAATAAGAACAATGGACCTAGAATCATTAATACTTTTGACTTTTTCATGTGTCTTTAATTTTGCTAAACCTCTCTGAATCCTTTTGTAGTAGCCATTCAACCACTAAAACTTACTCCAGTTTGATTTAATATTACGGATATTAGTGTCTTTTAATATTTACTTCAAAACTATTCTAATTACTGAATCAAGTACATGAAATTTATCATGTTATACTATGAGTTTTCTATGATTTTACAGCAGGTCTATCAGTAACTTTTAGCACAAAAAAAAGGCGAGAATTACTTCTCGCCCTTTGTATGATATAAACTCTGTTTAAGATTATAAGTTCATTGGATCACCATCCAAAGTAAATGTTAACGGAGTATTTGCATCAGCTGCAGAAACCCTAACATATCCTTGCATTTCTTGGTGAAGTGCTGAACAGAAATCGGTACAATAGAATGGCCAAACACCCACTTCTTTTGGATACCAAATTGATGTTTCAGTTCTACCTGGCATGATTAACAACTCAGCAGTATTAGCACCTATCATAGAGAATCCATGAGGCACATCGTAATCTTGCTCCAAGTTAGTAATATGGAAGAACACTTTATCACCTACTTTAACACCTTCGATATTATCTGGCGCAAAGTGAGAACGAATCATGGTCATATAAATATGTACATCTTTACCTTCGCGAATTACTTTAGCATCACGCTCTGATTTAGTTACATAAGGATGTTGGTTTTCTTCCAATTTGTAAATTTTAGTTGTTTTATCCATCAATAAGTCTGCTGGACAACCCGCAGCATAGTGAGGTTCTCCAATAGTAGGGAAATCTAGAATTAACTCCATTTTTTCTCCTTCAATATTGAATAACTGTGCAGATTGACAAACTTCTGGACCTGTTGGTAAATAGCGGTCTTTTGTAATTTTATTCATCGCAACTAAGTATTTACCAAATGGTTTTCTAGAGTTTCCTCCGGGAATCATTAAGTGACCTACAGAGTAATATACTGGATGACGATCCAAAACTTCCCAAGTACCTAATTTCCATTTTACAACCTCGGAAGAGATAAAGAAAGTGGTATATGCATTTCCTTTACCATCAAATTCAGTATGTAGTGGGCCTAAGCCTGGATTTTTTACAGCGCCTGCATTTACAGCTTCATATTGTAAAATTGGAATACCATAAGCTTCTCCGTCAAATGCTTTATCTTCAATAGCTTTCAACATTTTAGTGAAAGAGTGAGCGGTAAGCTCAGCAGCTAATTTACCAGAACCGATAATATATTCTCCATCAGGAGATACATCACAACCGTGAGGAGATTTTGGAGTAGGCAAGAAATACACTAAACCTGGTAATTTTGAAGCATCTAAAACTTTAACTGTTTTTTTCATGGTAGTTGTTGCAGTATGTGTTGCATCATCCCATTCATTGTCTGCGTAATTAGTAGCTTCTTCGGTAAATTTACCTTCTTTGATTAATTGTTCTGCATACTTCCAATTTACAGCAGCGATGTAATCTTTATCATTTTGAGATGCATTCACCTCTAATAAGGTATTTGCTTCCTCTGTGTTATAAGTAGTAAAGAAGAACCAACCATGAGATTTTCCACGACCTGGGTGAGATAAATCATAATCAAAACCTGGCATTCTTACTTGGAAAGCTAACTCCATGTCGCCATCTTCTTGGTCAATGCTAAGAAAAGATAAAGATCCTTGGAAATTTCCTTTATAATCAGCAATTGGAATATCTCTTTGTGGAATTGGCACAGAAAAACGTGTTCCTGCAACTACATATTCTGAGTTTTCAGTTACGAATGAAGAAGAGTGGTTACCTGCAGAATTAGGTATCTCAATAATTTCTTCTGTTTCGAAAGTTTTTAAACTAATTCGAGCAATACGAGGCGTATTGTTTTCATTTATAAATACCCAACGACCATCAATTTCACCTGCTGTTTGTGAAATGTCTGGATGGTGAGAATCACCCCAAGGAACGAATCCGTGTGATGTGTTCAAAAACGATTTTGTTTCCTCATTATATCCATATCCTTTTTCTGGATCTTGAGAGAACACTGGAATCACTCTGAACAAACGTCCAGATGGTAATCCATAAACAGCCAATTGGCCACTGAATCCACCAGAAATAAATGCGTAAAATTCATCGTACTCTCCTGGAGCTACATACGCTTGTTCAGCCATTGAACTACCTAGAGCTCCAGCTGATGTTTTTTTACCTGAATCCACTGAGGGTCCGCCACAACTTGTAAGGGCGAGACCGGCTACAGCCAATCCATAAAGTGCTTTTTTCAACATAATTTGATTTTTAATAAAACTTAATTTGGACTAGTTTTTACTTGATATTACAACAGTTTAATAACTATTAAAGATGCAAATATCTTTTATTTTACCTCCTTCAGTCATGACATTCATTTTTATATTAGGTGATTTTTATCATGAATTAAATTCCAAAAAAAAAGCGGTGTACCTAAAATAGGCACACCGCTTCCAATCTTTTAATGAATCAGTACTTACTCAGCCGCTGGAGCTTCTAAAGTACGGAAATATTCTACCACTGATCGAGCTTCATCAATAGTCAAATTTTGATTCGCCATAGGAGAAGCAAATTCAGCCAATAATTGTTTTGCAATTGGATCATTTGCAACCATTTCATCGGGATTCAAAATCATGTTCATAACCCACGCTGGATTACGTCTTTCGAAAATACCAAGTGGTGCAGGACCGATGTATTTTTTATGCGCTTTGTGACAAGCAGAACATTTTGCTTCATAAACTACTTTACCAGTAGCGGCCATTTCCATATCAATATCTTCATCAAATTCCAATTCATCAATTGGGCCGATACCTACATTTTCCATAGGATCTACTTCTTCTACTACGGGTGCTTCTGCCACCGCTTCTTCAGTTACTGCAGGTGCAGCTGCTTCGTGAGATTCTTCTTTAGCTTCTCCTCCACCACACGCAGTTAACATACCTGTTACTGCTACAAATAATAATGCTTTAAATTTCATCTTTTTGTTTTTTTCTTTGTTACAATTGGATGACAAATGTAAAGCTTGCTATTGATTTTAATACAGAAGTTCTTTTGTTTTTATTTCAGCTAAAGCAGCCTAACTAAATCTCATTTAATCTATTTATTATCAATTGTTTAATTCCTATTAAAAGATATTGAACTCTTTTATTTTCACTTACCCAATTTATGATTTTTATCAGCTATCTAAACCAATGATCAATAATCACGTTAAATTACAGCCTAATAGTTAAAAAAACAGATTCAACTTAGGCATTTCTTGTAGCCCAAAAGTCTCCTCCAACAATAAAATATGTTTATTTTGGCTTCATGTTAAAACGCATTGCTATACTTACAGTACTAATAGCTCAAATTGTTACAATTCAAAATGTTAATGCATCTGGAAACCTATCTTCTGGTGCACGCTCACTTGGATTAGGAAACGCCAACCTGACTCTTCATGACGTTTGGAGTACCAACAATAATCAAGCGGGGCTTGCATATTTAAAAGAATTTGGAATTGGTTTCGCTTATGAAAACCGATTTGGCTTATCTGAATTGGGATTGAAAACATTAAACATGGCGCTACCTGTTAAATGGGGAACTTTTGGATTGACAGTACAACAGTTTGGGTATTCCGATTACAACGAGAATAAATTTGGCCTCGCTTACGGAATGAAAATTTCCAAACGTATTTCGTTAGGTATTCAATTAGATTATCTCTTAGTGTCCATAACGGAAGCGCAAACCCAAAACAAATCGGGTATTACCGCGGAAATAGGAATCCAAGCCAAAGCAACCGAAAAACTCACTTTTGCGGCTCACATATTCAATGTACCTAACACTAAATTTAGTGGTGATTACAAAGAACAAATTCCGATGATTATCCGGTTAGGATTAAATTACAAGTTCTCTAAAAAGGTGTTTGCCGTAATCGATATTGAAAAGAACATTGACTTAGACCCCAATTTAAAAGTAGGAATCGAATACCATCCTGTTGATGCATTATATTTTAGAGGCGGTTTAAACACTTACGATTTCCACTTTAACGGTGGGCTTGGCGTAAAATTAAAAGGATTTAATTTTGACCTGGGCTTTAGTCACCAAACTTATATTGGTTACATTTCTCAAGCATCATTGAGCTATACGCTTAGTAAAAAGTGAGAAACGCAATAAAACATATACTAATCATTTTGGCTTTTTGGGTACCTACCCAGGCATTCTCTCAGGAAAAAGAACTGAAGAATGATGTAATTCAACAGCGAATTGAGTTTATTGCCCAACAATATGAATCGTCTACCATTGATTTTTCTAACCTTATTGAAATTCTTACTGACTATTTTGATCATCCGTTAAATATAAATACTGCCACACTAGAAGAATTGGAGTCACTTAATTTATTAAGTCCTTTCCAGATGCGTACGCTATTAAACTACCGGATTAAAAAAGGTGATTTTATTACCATTTATGAATTGCGGAATTTATACGGGTTTGATTTAATTACCATTCAAAACATTATTCCATTTGTAGAAGTAACACCGAGTCACAAAAAAAATAATTTCAACATAAAACGATCACTGAAATTTGGTAATCAAGAAGTGATGTCTTTATGGGGAATGGTAGCCGAAAAACAAGAAGGCTACCGACCAAAGGATGCTACTACAAGTGAAAACGCACGTTATATGGGCGACCCAAACCGATTGTATTTACGCTACCGTTTTAAGCATGGCAACAAACTTTCGTTTGGTTTCACCGCAGAAAAAGACCCAGGAGAGGAATTTTTTAAAGGAAGTAACTCAAACGGATTTGATTTTTATTCTGCTCATTTATATGCCACCAACATTGGGGTGGTAAAACAATTGGCAATTGGTGATTTTCACGCACAATTTGGTCAGGGACTCACCTTTTGGAGTGGATTTAGCTACCGCAAAACGGCCGATGCCTTAAATGTGGTGAGATACGCTAGAAAACTATCGCCATACGCATCCAGAAACGAGAACAACTTTTTACGTGGCGCGGGAACTACGGTTCAAATTAAGGATTTTGAGCTTACCGCCTTTTATTCTAAAAAAGGAATTGACGCCAACATTGCGGCTCAAGATACGCTAGACGCACAAGACCGGGCATTTACCTCTCTTCAGCAATCGGGCTTGCACCGAACACCGGGTGAAATAACCGATAAAAAGGCCATTTCTGAACAAATAATGGGAGCCAATTTAGGCTGGAGTAAGAATGCAGTAAAGCTAGGGGCACGTGTGGTCCACTCTAAATACGGAACACAATTTTCTCGAAGTCCGCAGTTATATCAAAAGTTTTTGATTGATACCAATCAATGGTACAATGCCGGGATTGATGCCAACATTCTATTAAAAAACATCAATTTTTTCGGTGAGTTTTCTACTAGTAGTAACGGAGGTTGGGCCTACATAGGAGGTGCCTTAGTCAAGCTAGATGACCGCCTAAGTGTGACCATAATTAATAGAAATTTTCAACCCAATTACTTAAGCGTTTACGCCAATTCTTTTGGCGAAAAGTCGGACAACAACAATGAAAAAGGGGTCTATGTTGGTTTAAAGGCAGACGTAGCTAACGGACTAGTATTAACCGGATACGTTGACAAATATCAATTTGATTGGTTGTCGTATAGAGCAGATGGTCCATCCAACGGATTAGATTACATGATGCGTTTGCAATGGCAAATTAATCGTTCTTTAAGCGTGTATTCCAGGTATCGGAAAGAAATTCAAACCAACAGTGATAAACTGGACCAAAAAATTAATAGTCTCACCGATGTAAGTCGCAGTTACCTCCGTTTTCATTTAACGTATCAGGCTTCTTCTAGATTAAAATTAAATAGTCGGGTAGAATTGAGTGCTTCTGATTATCCGGGAGCGCCAAACGGCAAAGGGTTTGTGATTTACCAAGATTTTCAAGTCCATTTTATGGACTATAAATCTACTTTGACCGGCAGGGTAGCCTTATTTGATATTGGCGATTACAATGCTAGAATATACGCTTACGAAAATGATGTTTTATATTATTTCAGTGTACCCGCATTTAATGGCCGTGGGGCACGCGCGTTTTTGGTGTATCATTATAAATTATCTCGCAGCTTTGAGTTTTGGGCAAAGGCTTCTCGTACCTTCTTGAGTCATGAAACCGTGTTTGGCTCCGGTACCGAAATGATACAAGCTCCGCATAAAACGGAAGTAAGAGTTCAAGTTAGATTTAAGTTTTAATCCTTTTCTCTCGTTATTTTCGGTACATTTACCCATTCAATAAATTAGTACACATGTCGAAACTTACAGCACTCATAACGGGAGCCACAAGTGGAATAGGCTTAGAATTAGCTAAAATCCATGCGCTTAACAAATACAATTTAGTACTAGTAGCGCGTACCGAATCCAAATTAAAAAAGGCACAACAAGAAATCATAGAAAAATATGGCGTAAGCGTTTCTATTGTTTCAGCCGATTTGTCGATAGAAGCTGATGTGAGAAAAGTAGTAGACTTTACTACCCAAAATAATATAAGGATAGATCATCTAGTAAATAATGCGGGCATAGGTGTTTTCGGATTGTTGCACGAAACCAAATTAGAAGACCACCTAAAATTGATGGATTTAAATATCCGCGCATTGGTAATTCTCACTAAACTATATACCGAAAAAATGGTACGTCATGGTTCTGGGAAAGTATTAAATATTGCCTCCACGGCAGCCTTTATGCCAGGCCCTTATTTATCCACTTACTTTGCTTCCAAAGCATTTGTGCTATCATTTAGCGAAGCCATCCATAGCGAACTTTCGGGAACCGGTGTCTCTGTGACCACCCTTTGTCCGGGACCTACTGAAACTGGATTTGTGGCAGCTGCGGATGGAATGAACAACTCCGGTTTGTTTGCAAAACAGAAAGTCTCTACCCCATACGAGGTAGCTAAAGATGGATTTTACGCCATGATGAATTCTGAATCCGTGAAGGTTTCGGGTTTATTAAACAAAATATCGGTAGCCTCCGTTCGGTTTTCACCTCGGAGTTGGGTAACGGCTTTAACAAAAAGTATTACGAAACCATTGTAAAACCAAGCTTTTCGAGTTCATTCCAAAAATTGGGATACGATTTCTCAACCACATCTGGGTTTTCTATTTCCAATTCATCGGTACAAAGCGAAAAGGCCGCAAAAGCCATCGCCATTCTATGGTCTTGATAGGTATTTATATTTACGCAACTTCTTTTTACACCATCCCAACCAGACACTAACTCTACGCTATTATGGTCTCCCTTAATTTGAATTCCAAATTTGGCGAGTTCGTTTTTCATGGCTTTTAAACGGTCGGTTTCTTTAAATTGCAGGGTATGTGTTCCGGTCAATTCTTTTTTAGCATTCAAAAACCCAATGGTAGCCAAAAAGGGTTGAACCAAATCAGGTGTTTCTTTAAAATCAAGGGTCTTATTTTGATTTAAATCCGACTTCACATAACTCAAATGCAATCCATTTTCATCAAATTCACTTTTCACTCCAATGGTTTCAAATAGGCTGACCACCTTAGCATCTCCTTGCAGACTATTGAGCTTGAGCCCTTGGATATATAAGTGCGCTAATCTTCCAAAAACCACCATTTCATACCAAAATGCCACTGCCGACCAATCGTATTCCACTTTAATTAATGAAAAGTGATAGCTGGAATTTGGAATCGTAATAATGTCACTATCATAATTTACGGACACTCCACATTGGCGCATTAATTGAGCCGTCATCTCCAAATATGGTTTCGAAACCACATCTCCGGAAAGAATGATTTTCAATCCATTTTTCAACTTAGGAGCAATAAGCATTAGCGCACTAATATATTGACTACTGGTACCAGATTCTATTTCTATTAGTCCGCCATCCAAAGGTTTTCCAGTAATTTTTAACGGGGGGAAACCTTCCTTTTCAATATAGGTTATTTCCGCGCCTAATTTTCTCAACGCATCCACCAAAATACCAATAGGACGTTGTTTCATTCTACTCGACCCTGTCAAAATATGCGTTCCATGGGTAATCGCTAAATAAGCGGTAAGAAACCGAAAAGCTGTACCCGCATGTCCCACATTAAAAGTGGCTGGCATTTCTCGTAAAAGTTTAGCTAGAATTTGAGTGTCTTGTGCCGTTGATAAATTTGTAATTACGCCTTCATCCGATAAACTTTTAATAATTAAAAGTCTATTAGAAATACTCTTGGATGCGGGTAAAACAATCGGCACGTCCAAAATGGTATGGGGAGCAATTAATTTCATTCTTCTTTATTCGCCACTTCTTGCACATATTCAAATGCCTCCAGTGCCAATTCCATGCTCACTTCTTGGTTATACACCGCTTTACCGGGTGCTGAAATCAATACAAATTGCAACGTAGACCCTGCGTTTTTTTTGTCATGTTTTAAGGGTAAGGCTAAATTTTCAGCCATCAACCAAGTCACAAATTCCAAATCAAACACTTCATTTATATAGGTCGATATATCTATCAAATCACTATCCGATAATCCCGATTTTTTATTAGAAATATACGCAGCAGCCACCATTCCAGCTGCAACTGCCTCTCCATGCAATACCTCAGTATCGGAATCCATAAAAAGAGTTTCTATGCCATGACCAATCGTATGACCGAAATTCAATGTTTTACGAATCCCCTTATCGGTGGGGTCTTCTTTCACAAAACTATTTTTTATGGCTACGGATGAAGGCAATAATTCGGTCACAAAATCTATGGAAGGCGCTCCTTTTGTCCGCATTTTATTCCAAGCTTCTGAATCTGCGATTAAGGCGTGTTTTACCATTTCGGCATATCCAGAAATAAACTCCTTATCGGGTAAGGTGTTTAAAAAATCAGGATAAATAAAAACTCCCTTTGGATTTGAAAAGTATCCCAATTGATTTTTTAATTGATGAAAATTCACGCCCACCTTACCTCCTACAGAAGCATCGGCCATAGCCAATAATGTGGTGGGAACATTTATCACATCCACTCCGCGCTTATAAGTAGCGGCAACAAACCCACCTAAATCACTCACTACTCCACCGCCAATATTCAGGATCAAATCTCCTCTAGTAATGGCTAAATCGGTAAAGTTTTCCCAAAGCTGATGCGCAAGATCTATGGATTTACTATCCTCCCCAGCTTCAATGCTAAAAACTTGTTGTTCTACCTTTAGTTTCGCCAAATATGAATCAATTAAAGGAAGACAATATTGCATAATATTGCTATCGGCTATGATAAATCGTTTTGCCTTCGGATAATTTTGATTTACAAATTCAACCAATTCATCCATGGCATTATCAAACACCACTTGATATGTTCCTGCGTCAATATTCATTAACAATCACACGAAATGTCTTCGCCTTTTTTAGTTACCGAAACCACTTCAAAATGTTTTTGCTCCGTTTTGGAATACACCAAAACCAGCGTACCTTTCTTTTCGGTGGCTAACTCAATTTTATACGAACGTGGCCAATTTTTCACCTGACTATCGCCAAAAACAACGTTTCCATCATTTAGCAATTTGGTGTATTCAATGCTGGTAAAACCTAAACAGGTAATTTCACACCAAAACGCATCGTCTAAAATCAAACTACTATCTAGTCTAACTTCTTCCAAAATTCTATTATTGGGAGTCCAAGCCGTATAATTCTTGGTATTTCTTCCGCGTAAAAAAAGTGCCCAAGCCATAATCAGCCCAAGTCCTAGTCCTACTCCATAAATTCTTAATCTTCTAAGCATAATCTAAAACGAAATAATATCCGTGAAGCGCAAAGGTAGGATTTAGAAACTTCAAAAAAAGATACTCTATGAGTTTTAGGGTAATAAACAACACAGCACTTTGATTCTGGCCTTGTGTGCGGATGAAAGGACTCCCCGATATATGCTTTCGCATCGGGACATGCTTCTCGTAACTTTCATCCACAAAAAAGCCAGAACTTTCGTTCTGGCTTTGTGTGCGGATGAAAGGACTCCCCGATATATGCTTTCGCATCGGGACATGCTTC
>CAXBCR010000043.1:0-13686 GCA_963974475.1 uncultured Flavobacteriales bacterium | reverse complement strand
AAATGATGAAATGGTGGAATGATAGAATGATTCAATGATGAAATGATGAAATGATGAAATGATTCAATGATGAAATGATTCAATGGTGGAATGATAGAATGATTCAATGATGAAATGATTCGATGATGAAATGATCCAATGGCTCAATGATAGAATGATTCAATGGCTAAATGATAGAATGATTCAATGATGAAATGATGAAATGATTCAATGATGAAATGATTCGATGATGAAATGATGAAATGATGAAATGATTCAATGGTGGAATGATAGAATGATTCAATGATGAAATGATGAAATGATTCAATGATTCAATGATGAAATGATTCGATGATGAAATGATTCAATGGTGGAATGATAGAATAATGGAATCACAAAATCCTATTAAATCATTAGCTCATTAAATCATTAACTCATTAGCTCATTTCAACATTAACCCATTAGCTCATTAACCCATTAGCTCATTGAATCATTAACTATATTAAACCATTAATCCAATAGCCCAAATAAACCATTGACCCCCATCGACAGCATTAAACCAATATATCATCAATTAATTGTGAGAAACTAAACCAAAAACCCTGTACAATAAAAACGGATAATCACCATTTTTGTTGAAAGGCAGTTAAAAGCGAATGAAACCAATTCAAACATTACTTTTTTTACTAGGCGTAGGAACATTGTCCTTGGCTATGGCGTGGATTACTCCGAAAAGTGGGTTTGAAATTACGGATGGGTTTTCATTGAAATTTTCATCTTTGGAAAAAGACACCGCAAAGCAAGAGGTTATTGAAAAAATAGATGATGTGGAGGCATTTTTGGAGGAACTCGAGATTGAAATTGACTCTACTGCCATCAAAGATTCTATTGAGCAAGCAAGAGTTAATTTGCTCAAAAGAAGGCAACGGCTTTCTAGAATCCAATGGGCCGAAAATAACCGAGCTTCCATGGGGCGTTTATTTGAAAAGTTGGCTCAGACCAAAAACACAAAAAAAGGTAAAGTACGTATCATGCATTTTGGCGATTCTCAGATTGAGGGGGACCGTATCACTAGCATAATCCGTAATGAAATTCAAAAAGAATATGGAGGCATTGGCCCGGGATTGATTCCTATAGTGGAAAGCGTGGCCAACGCAGCCATTAAACAAACCAACTCCGAGAACTGGAATCGGTTCACCCTTTTTGGGCGAGTAGATACTAATGTGACTCATTCGCGCTACGGGCCTTTGTGCAGTTTCGGAATGTTCACCTACCCTACCGATACCAACTTTGACGAAACACACACCGCTTGGGTGCAATTTGAGACTTCCAAAATGACGCATTTCAAAACGCGTAAGTACTCGAATGCCACCTTATTTTACGGACATAATCCCCAAGCATTTATTGCGAAAACTACCATTAATGATGTGGAGGCAGACTCAGAAATAGTACCTTCCAATGATGGTTTTGGTACCTTGAAATGGCATTTTGACAAAACTCCCGAAAAATTTAAAGTCGAATTTTTAGCTAAGAAAAGTCCTGAGTTTTATGCCTTTTCATTCGAAGGTGATTACGGGGTTACCGTAGATAACATTGGACTAAGAGGAAGCTCCGGCACTCTTTTCAAAAAGCTAGATGGCGCCCAAATTCGTGGTTTCATGCAGTCGCAACCCATCGAGTTAATCATTCTTCAGTTTGGTGGAAATTCTGTTCCCTACATCCAATCGGTAGAAAAAGCGGAAGGATACGGACGATGGTTTAAATCGCAAATCAAATACCTGATGAGCATCAATCCAAATGCAGCCTTTATAGTTATTGGCCCATCGGATATGGCAACAAAAATAGATGGCGAATTTACCACCTTTCCGTATTTAGAAGCGGTGAGAGATGTGCTACAGAATGCCACTTTTGAAACTGGTGCAGGTTACTGGGATTTATATGAAGTAATGGGAGGCAAAAACGCAATGATAAGTTGGGTGGAAGCGGAAACGCCCTTGGCTGGCAAGGATTATGTACACTTCAATAACTTAGGCACAAAAAAAGTTTCGCAATTATTTATGAAAGCTTTTTGGCACGAAAGAGACCTTTGGTTGGAGGCTACGCAACCTACAAATACAGATACTACTGATGCAAAATAACTTTCATTCACATATTAAAGCGTGGGTACTCATTCCCATCCTCCTATCGGTTTTAGTGCTTTTCACGCAAAATTCTGGAACGCATTACGAACCTACTTTTGTTCCTCGTCCGGTACTCAATCCGAGTGAAGAAATAATTCACTACCCATTTGTAGATTACGACAAAAACATTCTTCAATTTCCAGGTGAAACGGCCGGTTTCGAACGGTTTTTCGATAAACTGGACACCCTTATCACCTACGGAAAAGGGAAGGTAAACATTATGCATATAGGCGGTTCGCATGTGCAGGCGGGCATGCTTTCGGGAAGAATTCGTGAAGACCTATTTTCAATGGCCGATGGAATTAAAGGCGAACGCGGATTTATTTTTCCTTACCGAATGGCACACACCAATAACCCGGGTAACTATAAAGCCACTTTTACGGGCGAGTGGGATGGTTGTAGAAATGCCTTAAAGAAAAATCATTGTCCTTGGGGACTGTCGGGAATCACTGCTACTACGCATGATACCGCTACTCAAACAGAAATATATTGTGTAGATGACAACCATGAAACCTATTGGTTCAATAAGGTTAGAATTTATCATTTAGCCACGCCCGAATCTTTTTTAGTCCGGCTAGATAGCAGTATTTTGGTGGATACGATGTATACCGATTCGGTGGTGGGCATGACCACTTTTGAACTTGCTAAATCGTATGATACGCTTCTTTTTGAAACCGTAAAAACCGACCGTTTACAAGACTATTTTGTACTGCAAGGTATCCGGTTGGAAAATGACGACAATGGACTCACTTACAACTCTATAGGAGTGAATGGCGCTTCGGTTCCGGCTTACCTGCGTTGCCAATATTTTCAATCCCAGTTAGAAACTAATGTACCCGATATGGTAATTTTCGGAATTGGAATAAATGATTCTTACGTTCCAGTTGACCAGTTTTCACAAGAAGAATACGAACAAAATTACCGTGATTTAATGGCCATGTTTAGAGCCGTTAACCCCGATGTGCAGTTTCTTTTTATGACCAATAACGATAGTTATTACAAACGTAGATACCCCAATCAAAATATTTTTAAAGTCCAAAAAGCCATGATGAATTTAGCCCGCGAATACAATGGCGCTTACTGGGATTTGTTTGAAATTATGGGCGGATTAAACTCCATAAAGCTTTGGGAAAGAAATGGTTTAGCACAAAAAGACAAAGTTCATTTTACGCGAAAGGGATATTACCTCAATGCCGATTTGCTTTTTGTGGCGTTCCGTAATGCGTATGGAGACCATTTGGCCAACAAATATTACACACATAATCACGCCACTTCCACTCCGACTGGGGCACATCCCACTCCTAAATCCAACTAGATTTTGAAACTGGAATTTACCGACATATTCGAACAGTTTTTAGTATTTAAAAACTTCTTGTTGCAACCGCTCATTTTTACGCAATTAGAATTTTGGGTGTTTTTTGCTATCGTATTGGCCGTGTTCTCTATGGTGTACAAAAACAAAGCGATTCGCAATGGGTGGTTGTTTGCCGTGAGTTTGTTTTTTTACTGGACTACCTCCGGTTTTTTTATTAGTATCCTACTGTTTTCAACCCTTTCCGATTATTTTATTGGATTCAGAATACACAACGGTAAAACCGAATTAACCAAAAAGCTATGGTTATCACTCAGTATATTCTTGAACCTATTTATGTTGGTTTATTTCAAATATGCTTACTTTTTTACCGATTCCATCAATAATGTATTGGGCACCGATTTTCAAGTCATGAACCACTTTGCCCACCTAACGAATCTAATTTTTGAAAGTGGCTTTCGGGTAGATTCTATTTTGCTACCCGTAGGAATATCATTTTTCACGTTCCAAACCATGTCCTACGCTATTGACGTGTATAAAGGCGATGTGAAACCGGTAAATAACCTCATTGATTTTGGTTTTTACGTTTCGTTTTTTCCTCAGCTTGTTGCCGGACCAATTGTGCGTGCAGCCGACTTTATTCCTCAACTCTACAAAGAATACAACCTTACCAAAGAACAATTTGGGTTGGCCGTATTCTGGATTCTAAACGGGTTAATTAAAAAGATTTTCTTAGCCGATTACATCGCTACCAATTTTAACGACCGAATATTTAGTAACCCGCTCGGCTATACCGGTTTTGAAGGGCTCATGGCACTTTACGGATACTCCCTTCAAGTATATGCTGATTTTTCGGGTTATACCGATATTGCCATTGGCGTAGCCCTACTCATGGGATTTCATTTACCTAAAAACTTCGATTCTCCTTACAAAGCAGATAGTACCGGCAATTTTTGGAGAAGATGGCATATCTCGCTTTCCACTTGGTTAAAAGATTACCTCTATATCCCCATGGGCGGAAACAGGGGGGGCTCCACTTTCACATTTATCATGTTAACCATTTCGCTTTCATTTATCGCTTTATTATCTGCATCTATTTTCGTAGCCGGAGGAATATTAATCGCGGTGATCACGGGGTTGATTTTGGCCCGTTTTATTCCTCCTTTCAAAGCGTGGCTCATTACCAATATCAATGTGATGTTGACCATGCTCATTGGCGGTTTATGGCACGGTGCCAGCTGGAATTTTGTGGTTTGGGGTGGCTTGAACGGACTTGGTATTGTGGTCTATAAATTATGGCGAAAAATAAGCCCTTGGGAAAGTAAGAACACGTGGTACAAACGTGCGTGGGCTATCTTTTTAACCTTCAATTTTATTACATTTACCCGAATCTGGTTCCGTTCAGAATCGTTTGAAAAAGCGGCCGAGTTAATCGCTCAAATTCAATCTAACTTCTCCATAGAACTCGCTCCCGATATTATCTCCGCCTTTTGGAAAGTATTCTTGACCATGGGGGCAGGATACCTGATTCACTGGCTCCCAACCCGCACCAAAAACTGGTATCGCGAAACATTTATTAAAACCCCAATGGTGTTTCAAATCCTAATTTCGTTTGTGGTAGTGGTGGTTTTATATCAAGTTGTATCTAGTGATATGCAGCCGTTTATATACTTTCAGTTTTAGCAATTCGCGTTACATTTAGTACCCCATTATTTATTCATACTTTAGGTTCAGATTTGGAGTAGCCAAAAATGTGTACATTTGATTCTTATCATTTATACGTATAATTCATAAATATAAAATGGCAACATATACGAGCACACTCCCCGACCAACTAATGCCACTTTTCAATAGCTAGATTGTATAGATTCTACTCCAATTATTGACTCTTTTTTTGCTTCGTTTACAGTTAATCAAAGCGGCAGTTACGCGGTGCAAGTAACTCAAAACGGATGTGTAGATACTTCTGCGTGTGAGGTATTTACGAATGTGGGTATCATTGAAAATTCGGCTAATTCAGTAATTTCTGTTTATCCAAATCCGGTAAAAAACCAACTTAACAAACATCTTGAAAATTTTTCGGAAACTGATGTTCAATTAACCATCATAGACGGCATAGGTAAAACGGTCTTTACTCATGCGTACACGTTAAACGCTAATTAAACAGAAATATCGGTAAACACTGAGAATTTAACGTCTGGCGTATATTTTATTCAAATACATAACCACTTAGAAATTATAAAAACCACCCGTTTTATAGTGCGCTAATAAAAAACACTCAAAGTATTAGACTACCACAATAACCATTGATTATTGTTTATTGAATATAGAGTGTTGCTTATTTTGCAGAGGCTCCGCGCACTTCGGCTCCGCTCAGTGTCCGGAGCACCAAACTTGAGGTTTTGGTTTTTCCTATTCTGGTCTAGTCAAAGCGCGACAATGTTTGCTTTTCGTTTAGTCGCAGCGCGACATTCAATTTACGTATTTGCTTTTAGAAAAAATAACGAATATCCAACAAGGAATGATGAATGTTGAAGTGAAAAAAAAATGAATTAAAGAATTTTGATTGCTGTAATCCAAAATGTAATTCAATTCGCCAGGCCAAGTTACTCGAAAATCACCCAATTCCTGCTCCTACCACCCACTAAAAAACAACCCACAAGTAAGTCCCC
Source organism: uncultured Flavobacteriales bacterium (assembly GCA_963974475.1). Classification (GTDB taxonomy): domain Bacteria; phylum Bacteroidota; class Bacteroidia; order Flavobacteriales_G; family Salibacteraceae; genus CAJXZP01. Next base: position 7,543 of record CAXBCR010000043.1, on the reverse strand, counting down.
CTTGGAGGAGGGGGAAGATTATGAGCTCGCGAATAATCTAGGGGGATTGACTCGAAGCGACTCGTTTTAGGCAACCGGAATTAATTTATTAAACTCGAGAGTCAATCCCTCAGCCCCTTCCGATTACTATCGGAACGAAGAGGGGGAAGTCGGTTTGTTTACTATTTTACAGTTAACCATTTAATTGAGGACAATATTCTAGGAAGTTTTTATTATTGGGGTTTTAAAACGATGCGAATTATTTCGAATATCAAACAAGGAATGTTGAATGATGAAGTAAAAAAAAGAGTTTAAAAAACGGAATTTTGATTTTTCTAAGAAAGGTTTAGGTATATAGAACTTTGCCAAAGTTTATTCAAAGAATCCTGCAACTTTGGAAATAGTTTGGCAAAGGCTCCTCTCAGTGTCCGGAGACGCTAACTTGAGGTTTGACCTGAGAAAAAAATAACGAATACCCAACAAGGAATGTTGAATGTTGAATGTTGAAGTAAAAAAACTTAACGAAAACACTCCAGTTATTAGACTACCACCGCAACCATTGATTATTGTTTATTGAATATTAAGTGTTGCTTATTTTTTCAGAGGCTCCGCTCAGTGGCCAGAGCAGCTAATTTGAAATTTAGATTTCAAACACCCAACAAACCATAGAGTATGATAAACTTAAAAAAAACCAAAAACTAGAAAGATTCCATAATAAAACAAGCCGTACAAAAATTCTATGATTTTCCATAAACCATCAAAACAATCCCTCTCCGCACCTACAGAAATGACAAAATAATGAAACAAATTGACCAAATAACGAAAGCCCCCCCCCTGTAAATTACTGATATTTGGCGAGTTATAAATCGATTGTACTACATCTCTAAATATACTCTTATGGCTCGTACTATTATTTCTGTTTTAACCGAAGACCCATGGTTATCCGATATGGTGAAACATACTTTTGAATCAGCACACTTTGAAGTGGGTTATGCTGGGCAAGATGAAAAAATATTGCTCAACTACATTGAAAAAAACACACTCGCTGACCATATCCTCTTTGTAAGACCTTCGGCACGTTACTTATTTGCGCATAATGAACTAAATCTTAGAAGTAAATGTAAAATTAACGTGCTATTAATTGGACTCCCTTTGCAAGAAGATTTCAAACAACTCATACACCGCAGTAATATTAGTGGTTACCTTACCATAAATTCTATTACGGTATCCAATGCGCCACAAATAGTGGCTGACCTTGCGCAAAAAGGCTATTATGCCAACGACCAAATTCCTGAAAGTATATGGTTACAAAACCCTAAAGGCACACAAAAGTTGGCCATGCCCATATTTACAGCAAGAGAACAACAAGTTTTGAATTTAATTTGTCACGGGTTTACAAATAATGAAACTGCCGAAGTGTTAAACTGCTCGGTGTCCAATATTCAAAACCACATTAACCGAATAAAATCAAAAGCATTGGCTTCTACTAGTGTTGAATTAGTAGCCATTTCCATTGCGAATAGATGGGTTCATTTAACCCGAGAAAAATTTAAACGACACAACCCATTTATTATGAATTTTACGCGCCCTTAAAAATGGCCTTGTGGTAAATATACCACATCAAAAAACGATTATTTCTTATACAAAACCGTAAACACTACGTTTACTGAACCAAAATATTTTTGAAAATGTGGCAAATATACCACACCCCAATTCCAATCCCTTTTTGAACCTTTATACCGAGCAACATTGCTCATTAACTTATATAAATTAATTATTATGAAAAACTTAAAGTACTTATTAATGATGATCCTCTTTGCCGCTTTTGCAGGTGATGGGTTTGGGCAAACTTGGGAAATTATTTCGCAAGCCGGACAAGTTAACCAAGGAGTAAATTCTAATGATGGCTATGTTAGTTGTGACGCTACTGGGGGTAAAATTGCAATTACTTCAAATCTACTATTCAATGGATCACCTTATCAACCCTCGCAAGGTTATCCAACAGGAAATACTTATAAAACACAAAAAGTGTGGGCTATTGGAGTTAATGCTGGTGGACAAATTTTCGCATTACACGGTTCTGGAACATCAATTTATCAATATAAAATTACCGATTTTGAATATGGATCTAGTCTGTATTTCTATGTGCCTAATTACATTAAATCTGTATATATTTGTATGTCTCCTAGTAATTACTCATATAATTCAGGACAAGCAAACACCCCTATTGCGGGTCATGGTGGTCTCAATTACACATTTAAAATCAATGTTTGGAATCAGGCAAGTAACTTCGCTAACTCGTCAATTGCCTCAACAACTTGCCCAGGAAATCCAGTATCTTTAACATCTTCGTATAATGTTGCTGGTTATACAGGGACAGCCGTTCCACATTTTAATACCATTGTACCCAATCCAAATAAGGTTAATATAAAATGGTACAAAGGCTCAACAGTTGTAGCAAATTCTCAAAATGCTACCGTTAATCCTTTAGTAACCACAACTTACATTCCTAAATTTGATGTTAATGGTCAATGTAATGTTTCAGGATCTCCTGTTACCGCAACCGTTAACCCTGCGCCAGTAGTAACCGCCACTATTACTCAACCAAAATGTTTTGGGGAAGGCGCCACTATAGATTTATCTGTTTCTGGAGGTACTGCCCCCTATACCTATAAATGGTATCTTGGAACTTATCTATTAACTTCTGTCACAGGCCCCAATCTTCCACCCGTTAATCCTGGAACTTACAATGTTGAAGTAATCTCAGCAACAGGATGTAGTACAAAACTTAACGGAATGATCACCACAGCTCCGCTGGCTACCGCTGCTATTTCAGTAGGCTCATTATCCCGAACAAATGCCACTTGTAAGGGTATTTCTAATGGAACAATGACATTTAATGGTATTACCGGAGGTGTACCTCCCTATATAATTACTTCTACTGCTGGTTCTAGTTCAGGTCCAATCACTGGACCAAACTATACAATACAAAATATGGTTGGAAACCAAAATCATAGCTTTATTATAACTGATGCGGAAGGTTGTGAATACACGGGATCCATGAATATTCTAAACAATGCGCCAACCATTGCAGCTGCAACATCCATTTTAACCAACGAAACCTGCGATGGTCAATCAAATGGTGAAATTGCATATACAGGTAGCGGCCACACTTATCATTGGTCTACTGGAAGCAATTCAAGTACTATTTCTAATTTAAGCCCTGGAAATTACCTTGTCACAACTACTGATCCAAATGGTTGTGAAGCCAATAATTCACACACCATAGTGACAGACCCTACTACATGGCACAAAACAACCAATAACACCAGTAGCAACGAAGATAAGACCATTAAGGTACTATCCGACCCCTCCAATGGTGATGTGTATGTTTTAGGTGAGTTTAAAGGTACCACCGAGGTGGACGGGACTTCAATTTCAGCAGGTAATTCATCAAAACCAGGTGTTTTTATAGTAAAATATGATGAATGTGGTACCGAACAGTGGATTGTGCATAGTTCTGCTTTAAATATAAGTGATTTTACAGGCGTAGACCTTCAGTTTAACGGGTCAAAGATTAGAGTGTATGTGCAATTTCCAAACCCAGGAAGCAATAGTTTTACTATGGTCTCCTCGAAACCGGCTACGAAATTGGTGACCCTTAACTCAAATACGGAAAACGTATTTAGTATAGACATTACTAAAACAGATGGCGACCTACCAAATGCTGCCTCTTTGTACACCTTAGCAAGTACCGATATTGTTAATCAAGTTATTTATGATGCGGTAAATGACGATTCCTATTTTGCAGGTCAATTTGATATTGGTGGATCTGTTAATGCGGCTGTTATGAAGTTTACAGGTACTTCTATGATGGCTCCTCCAATTTTAGATAATAATCCTAACAATATAATTACTGCAATGGTATTGGATGACACTAGGATATATGCTACAGCTAATCTAACCAACATTGCCAACTTTGGATTAGGAAATATATATGTAAATGGAACGCAAGAAGCGGTTATCTTACTATCAGATGGAACCACTATGGTGAACATGCAAGCGGCTAACGCTACTAATTTTGTAAGTGCGAACGATTTAGTATTAGAAAGCAACGGAAGCTTATGGATGGCTATTCAGGTAAATGGATCTTTACCTAATTGGAGTACTTGGAGTACTAGCTTCAATAATGCTATGGTGGTTAATCTAAATCCTAATTTTGGTATTATCGAATCGTCTTTTGTTAAAGAAAGTAATTCATCCCTACATGAATCAAGTGCAGAAAGGCTGTCTATTAAAAATAATAATTTATACGTGGCTGGAACTTTTTTTGGAGGCTCCATAACTATTGGAAATAATAATGTAGGTTTTACTAATCCTTCAAATGTAATGGGTAACGGTTCGTCTACCGATTTATGGATGGCTAAATACCAACTGGGTCTCAATACTTTTTCATGGATTCAAGGATCTTATAATGCTGAAGACGTGTCGGTAACTGATATCAGCTATGATGGCAATTTCGCCTTTATTACCGGTGCGTATAAAGCTGATTTCGATTTTCAAGGAATGCAAACAGGATTAATCCATCCTAATGCTGGAGGGACAAATCTTGGGTTTATTATTCGTGGAAGCGACTTAGCTACTTCTGGTACAACTGGTCAATACTACAAAACAGACCAAAGCAACACCAACCCAGAAACTAGTGCCGCGGTTTTAGAAAACAGCAACGCATTATCTGTTTTTCCAAACCCAAGCAATGGCACATTTAAATTAAGCTTAAGCTCCTCTACAGAAGGACCCGTTCATTTATTTGTATACGATTTGGCAGGGAAATTAGTGTATAGTGATGTTATTCAAAAATCGAGTACTGTTTTCGAACATTCCATTGTTTTAGCACAATTTGAATCTGGCATGTATTTACTTAAGGTAAAAATTCAGAACCAGACCGAATATCAAAAACTATTGATTAAATAATTAAAACAAATTATTAAAATCACAAGCGACTACCAATATCTTTCGGTAGTCGCTTTTTTTGGTGTACATTAGATGGTCAAATCATAAGAGTCACATTTAAATAAAATGATTAAGCACAAATTATTTACTAAATTGAAGAACCTCTTCCTCATAGCGCTCCTATTTTGCACGAGTTCTTTTGGCTTCAGCCAAGGCGAATACAATAACTGGTGCTTTGGCCCCGGTACTTGGATGGACTTTAATCAGGGTGCACCCATTGTTAAAGCCTGTAATATCCAAGCCATCTCTGCATCGGCCTCCATATCCGATAGAAATGGGAACCTGTTATTTTATGCCGATCATACTAAAATTTGGAATAAAAATCATGCCGTTATACTCAATAGGGGGTTCAACAATACCAATGCAGGAATACAATCCCTTAACATTCTTCCCTTTCCTTGCAACGATTCTCTGTATTACTTTTTCAATTTTAGGAGCTCCTCAAGTAACTCAGCCATATCGGAGTTGTTTTACGAAGTAATTAATATCAAGGCCAATACTGGAGCGGGATCGGTGTCTGCTTCAACCTTATTAGATAGCAATTTAACCAGTGGCATGAGCATGACACGACACGCCAATAATAAAGATTATTGGATTGTCTATCACAAAACAGACACCAATATTTTTTGCGCTCGGCAAATTAGCACAACGGGTATAGGCCCTATTATTACTTCTCGAGTAGGAACGAATTATAACAGTTTCAATCCATTAAAATTCTCTTCCGACAGCAAGCATTTAGTTAGTTGCCCAGCTGGGCAAACCGCACAGCACTACGATTTTGACAACAACACTGGCCTTATTACTAATTCTTTAGCTTTAAACATTCCTTCCAATGTTATTTGGCCATACCCCACTAACTCACAATTCTCACCCAATTTATCGAAACTCTACATCACTTATGGTCTCTCGGTTGTTCAATACGATTTTAGCTCAGGTATACCTGCAACTATTGCTAATTCGGGTATGGATATCGCCACTTCTCTAATTGGTCCTATTGCTAATACCTATTGGGATATTGCTTTAGCACCTGATAATAAAATTTATATTAGTCGTGGAGGCTTCATCATCCCCCTTGCTACTATTAGTCAACCCAACCTATTGGGTGCGGCATGTGGGTTTAATAATGCAGGTTTTAATACAGGTAATTACACCGCAGCTGGATTTCCAACGGTATTGGCAAATATTTTCGTCCACCGAAATGTCCTCACAGACAGCCTTTTCTGCCAATACGATACCATCAACCTATTTTTAAGTGATACCAATTTTATAGACTCTGTCGCTTGGAATTTCGGAGATCCTACTTCAGGAGCATTAAACACAAGCAAAGACGTGATACCGCTCCATGTTTTTAATCAGTATGGGCTGTATCCTATTGAGGTTATTGTGTTTAGCGGTTGCGTTTCAGACACTATTAACGACACTATTCGCATCAACCCCACTCCTATAGCCAACCTAGGCAACGACACCATTTTATGCGAAGGAGATAGTATGCAACTACTGTTTAACGATACCAGTTTCAACTATTTGTGGAGCACGGGCGATTCTTCCATGAGTATTAAAATTTTACAAGCAGATACTTTTTCTATCGCTATATCAAGTATTTGTGGCGTAGCTTACGACACCATTGTGATTGATTCTTTAATCCCGGCATTGGTTCATTTACCAAATGACACACTGATGTGTGATGGTGATTCTTTGTTTTTAGATGCTACTATTCAAAGCGGTTCCTATTTGTGGAGTACCAGTGATACTACGCCCACTATTTGGGCTACAACCCAAGATACTTTTTACGTTTCTACACTCAATTTTTGCGGAGCAGATTCCGATACCGTGGTGGTTAATTTTACCCATGCCCCGCTTTTTGAATTGGGCGCGGATACCACGCTTTGCGTGGGTGACACCTTGGTTTTAAATGCGTATGACACGCTGAGTTCTTATTTGTGGGCTTCGGGAGATACCTTCGCTTTGGATACTGTTACGGCAAGTGGTTTAATTTCAGTCACTACCACAAATTTGTGTGGTTCGTTTTCTGATACTATTCAATCGTGGTTTTTATCGCCTCCGTTGGCTAATTTAGGTAACGATACTGTAGTGTGTTTGGGCGATACCATTGCATTGAGTGACACTACCCTTTTTGGTTCGTATGCGTGGAGTGATGCTTCGGTAACCGACACGCTTTGGGTACATTCTGCCGGAAATTATGCGGTGACCATCACAAATCTCTGTGGCGCTGATGCCGATACCATTTTGGTAGAAACCGATACTATTCCGGTGGTAAATCTCGGTAATGACACCGTGATTTGTAATGGTAATTCTGTTGTACTCAACGCTGATTTTTCACGCGCTAGCTTTGCTTGGAGCAATGGCAGTACAGATTCTGCGATTATCGCGTCCACTCAAAACACCAATTGGGCAACCGCAACCAACTTGTGCGGTGTGGGTTCCGACACCGTTTTTGTGGATGTCGATTCGGTGTTGAATGTAGATTTGGGTGCCGATACTATTTTGTGTTTGGGTACGCATTACACCTTGTTTAGCAACGTGATAGGTG
>CAXBCR010000042.1:0-17320 GCA_963974475.1 uncultured Flavobacteriales bacterium | reverse complement strand
GAGTTAATGAGTTAATGAGTTAATGAGTTAATGAGTTAATGAGTTAATGAGTTAAATTTCGGAATTAAGGGGTGTACTACCAAATTAAATCTTATCAAATAATTACAGTTTCCGTACTTTTATCCGGATTATGAAAAACTTGGTAATACTTACTGGAGCAGGAATTAGTGCAGAGAGCGGATTGAAAACATTTCGCGATTCGGATGGTTTATGGAACAATTACAGTATTTATGAAGTAGCTACTCCAGATGCTTGGTTGGCGAATCCTGCACTCGTATTGGAGTTTTATAACCACCGCAGAACAGAATTAAAAGACACCAAACCCAATGACGCCCATTTTGCTTTAACCGAGTTGGAAAAAGCGTTTAACACGCACATCATCACTCAAAACGTGGATAATCTTCATGAACGAGCTGGAGCATCTCGCGTTCTTCATCTTCATGGCCAATTAACGCAAGCCCGAGGAGAGTACACCTTCGATTCGGTGGAAAATATTGGCTATAAAAATATTCAACTTGGCGATATGAATGAGTCAGGCGAACAATTACGACCTCATATCGTTTTGTTTGGAGAGGATGTCCCGGAAATAATGAATGCGGCAAAAATTTGCGAAAACGCAGATTTTTTTCTTGTCATCGGAACCAGTCTACAGGTATATCCAGCCCCTGGATTGGTTCATGCTATTCCGCCTCAATGCACCGTATTTGTTATCGACCCGAAAGCGGAACAAATTGCCATTCAGAATAAAATAGTTTTAATCAAAGAAAAAGCCGGAACTGCAGTCCCGGCTTTAGTCAAAATGTTATTGGATAGTAATTCTTAGTGAACTACATTAAATCGTTGGGTGAATACACGCTGGCCTTTTTCTTCAATAGAATAAAAATACATTCCGTTTTCTAACTCAGATGTGTTGATTTTCATCAGTCCATTAGAACCGTTTATTGCATACGTACCAATTCGTACTCCCACCAAACTATAAACATTTAATATAGGTGCTTGCACATTTGTTAATTCGTAATTAATCATCAATTCTGCGCTTGCCGGATTTGGATAGCTAGTCACATTTGCATTATAACTCACTTCATTCACTGAATTAGGGGCTTGTAAGAAATACGAAATCGTATCTAGAATAGAATCCGTGTTATTAGAAACCTCTACAACCCATTCAGCATCTGCCATAGCCACCGATTGAGGATCAACAGTAATATACCATTCTACTACTTGACCAGGAATCATTGGATCCGGGCAGGTATCTAATTTTCTTAATTCGGTAAACTCATTATTCGTACATTCTTTACAATCACAATACCCAACGTTCCATTGGCCACCAGCTGCACCAAAATCTTTAATAGTAGAACTTATCATTCTCCAAGTAAGGTTTACATCATGCGTACCAGAATTCGTTAAAGTAACAATACATTTTTCAGTATATCCTGGACGTAGCATTACGTAGGCAGAATCAGTGTCAAAACTTATTTGCGCAAAACCATTAATCGTGGTTAATACCGCTATGGTAAGAAGTAATTTTTTTATCATTTTAAATGCTTTAGAAATTATAAAAATTGGTATAAAAAATAGTAAAATCTATTTATTCACCTCATTTCCAGCAAATTTAGGATAAAGATTACACAATACAATATTGCAGAATATAAAAGTTAGTGTTAGATTAGCCGCCTCAAACAAAAAATCAAAAAATATGAAAAGAGTATTACTTGCGCTTACCTCCATATTTACTAGTGTTGCTGCAATGGCACAACTACCAGTAAGTACTACCCCAGAAAACAAAAATGCTGTTCTGGAAGAATTCACTGGAATTCACTGTGTTTACTGTCCTGACGGCCATAGATTGGCTCAGGAATTGAAAGATTCTCATCCTGCAGATGTATTTTTAATTAATGTTCATACCGGTGGGTATGCGGTACCATCAGGTAACGAACCAGACTTTAGAACAAATTTCGGCAGCGGATTAGCGGGTCAAACAGGATTAACAGGTTACCCTTCAGGTACCGTAAACCGTCACGTATTTTCAGGAACTACTACCGCTCTTAATAGAGGTGCATGGGCAGGAGCTGCTACTACCATTATTGGACAACCATCGTATGTGAATGTGGCTTTAGAAGCAGACATTAATATAGCGACCAGAGAAATGACCGTTGATTTAGAAGCATACTTTACTGCAAATGGCGCGAGTTCAGTTAACATTAATGTGGCCGTAACTCAAGACAATGTAGAAGGTCCACAAACAGGTGGTTCTAACTTTAACCCAGGAAATATTCTTCCAAACGGAAATTATAATCACCAACACATGTTGCGTCATTTAATTACCGGACAATGGGGTGACATGGTAACTACTACCTCGACTGGTACTACCGTTTCTAAACAATACACTTGGACAATTCCTGCAGACATTAATGGAGTACCAGTAAATTTAGCCGACCTTCGAGTAATAGGTTTTGTAGTTTAAGGACGTCAAGAAATTATTTCAGGTTCGGAAGGACCAATTTCTTTTTCTGGCCCAGCTGGGACTAACATTGTGGACTTAATTAGTTCCGATGGTGGTGGTTTACCATATTGTTAAACATCAGTAACTCCAAAAATAAAAGTAACGAATGCAGCTAACCAAAGTTGCGCAGGTTATGTAATTGGATATTCTATTGATGGTGGAACACCCATTACTAAAACAATCAACACTGCATTAGCAGGAAACTCATCTGCAATTGACGCATTTGATCCAATTACTCTTGCTTTAGGAAGTCATGAAGTATCTTTCACGGTAGATGTACTACCTGGAGGAAACGAATTGGAAGTACGTACTGAAAACAACAATTCTGGAGTGAAAAACTTCACTACCATGCAAGCGTCTCTTATCGGCACCACGTATGCTGAAACTTTTGAAGGATATGCAGACAAAACAAAAAAATGGGATAACACTCAAATGGATGAAAACACCAACTTTTATGTAGCTTCAAAAGCAACATTTGGAAGTGCTTCATCTAAACTTGGTGGATTTGGTACTTCTGATAAAAGTTTCCGTTATTTCTTATATGCTTTGGCTAAAGATGAAGTAAGCGAAATTGTTACTTATAAAGTGGATTTAACAACCAACAGTCATAGTTATTTAACTTTCGATTACGCGTGTGCAGGTCAACGGTCTACTTACACAGATAAATTAGAAGTTATGGTTTCTCCTGATTGTGGTGCAACTTGGACTAGCGTATTTAGCAAGTCAGGTTCTGATCTTTCTACGGGTACAGATAAAGCGGCTCCATTCTTCCCTACTGCAACCGAGTGGAGAACGGCATTAAGCGATATTTCTTTCCTTGATTTTTCTACTGAAGTATTAATTAAATTCGTAGTGACGGGTTCATCTAAAGGTAACTCTTTGTTTTTAGATAACATCGGTACAGGAAGCAGTTGGCCTCAAGGAGTAAGTCAATTGTTTACAACAGACAATGTTTCAATTTACCCAAATCCAGCAGCAAACAACGCAACTTTATCTATTGTGTCAGCTGATAATCAAAACGTAAATATTCGTGTTTTTGATGGAGCAGGTAGAAACGTAATGACTTTAACAAACCAAGCCATTACTTCTGGAACAAACAACATTGAATTAAATACAGAAAACCTTCAAGGTGGTATGTATTTTGTTGAATTAGCATCAAATTCAAAATCATCTACGCTTAGATTAGTTATTCAAAAATAAGCGGGATTAAATCAATAATTAAAAGCCATCCGTCTTGACACGGATGGCTTTTTCCTTACCGAAATATTTTTAGTTTCATCAAACACACAAAAGCATTATGAAAAGCGTAATAACACTCCTTTCGTTTCTATTTACTTTAACGTCATTCGCACAAAACAAAATTCCAAATGTTCAAATTCAGAATATGGATTTTGAAACATTCCAAACCCAAGACATTCAAAATGACGGTAAGCCAGTAATTATCAGCTTTTGGGCTACATGGTGTGCACCATGTAAGTCAGAACTTAACGCCATTGCTGATGAGTGGGCTGATTGGGAAGAAACAGGTGTTAAATTTTACATCGTTTCTATTGACAACTCTAGATCAGTAAATAGTGTGCAACCTTATGTATATGGACAAGATTGGCCATTTGAGTCACTATTAGATGTGAATTCAGAATTTAGAAGAGCCATGAATGTAAATAATGTACCCCACGTATTTTTATTAGATGGAGAGGGCAAAATTGTATGGCAACATAATGGTTATAACCCAGGAGATGAAGAAGCTCTTTTAGAATTAGTTGAGAAACTTGTTGCTGGAGAAAAAATTTAAAATCATTTTATTTATGAAAGGGTTACCTCTTATAGCGACTACGCTATTATTAATTTTTGGTATTTCAAATATTGGAATAGCACAACAAACTCCAGATTTATCTACCATCGATTTAGGACAGATTCATGGAAATTTTGATTTAGGCGCACAATATTATCGACAGGATTCACTAATTGGTGCACCAGATGTACCCGAACAAATGTTATTTAATGGGTTTCTTAATTTAAATTATACCCGTGGTAACTTTAGAGCTGGATTGCGTTACGAAAGTTACCAAAACGCGCTATTAGGATATAGTCCCGATTATAAAGGAAACGGTATCCCCTATCGATATGCAGGATATACTGTGGGGAATTTCGATTTTACTGCGGGTAATTTTTACGAACAATTTGGGAACGGATTTGCACTTCGAACCTATTTTGAGCCAACTCTTGGAGTAGATAACTCATTAGATGGATTCCGCGTTAAATATTCTAATAAAGGAATTTCTATTACGGCTTTGATTGGTACGCAACGAAATTATTTTGCGCAAAGTGAAGGAATTGTTCGAGGCACTGATTTTCAAATTCAATTAAATGAATTAATAAAACCTCTAGCCTCCAAGGCTACAAAATTTCAGATTGGTGGCAGCGTGGTGAGCAAGTATCAACCCGACAATAACCCCGATTTAGTGTTGCCCGAAAACGTGATGAATTTAGATGGTCGTTTTAAGGTATCTAGAAAAGGAATTTATGTTTTTAGTGAGTATGCCTACAAGTACAATGACCCATCGGCAGATAATGGCTATTTGTACAGAAACGGACAAGCATTAGAAGCAGGAGCTGGTTATTCCACTAAAGGATTTGGAATAAATTTAACCGGTCATACTTTGGTGAATATGTCTTACCGTAGTAACCGAAATAATAGCAGCCAGTTTACGGAAGAATACATCAACTACATTCCATCCCTATCTAAACCACACAGTTACTTACTTCTAGCCACCCTATACCCTTATGCCACCCAATTGCAAAATGAGATGGCATTTCAGGTAGACATGGTATTTAAATTAAAAAGAGGTTCTAAACTAGGCGGAAAATACGGCACGACATTTTTTATAAACTTATCGATGGCCAATAATGTAGATACCACCAATTTGAATGACTTAGAAACGACCAGAAAAGGTTATTCTGCTAACCTATTTAAGGTTGGAGATACAAAGTTATGGCAAGATTTCAATGTGCAAATCGTGCGAAAATTCTCCAAGAAATTTCAATTAAAAATGACCTACCAAAATCTATTTTATAACATTGATGTCTTGCAAGGAAAACCAGGTTATGAAGACATTTTTGCGAATGTAATAATTGCAGAAGGAAAGTATAAATTCAGCAGAACCAATACGCTACGCGTGGAAAGCCAAATGTTATTGACCAAGCAACATAAGGGAAATTGGCTTGCTTTAGTCGCAGAATATACGATATCTCCGCATTGGACGTTTTCTTTGCTAGATCAATACAATTATGGAAACGTTTTAGAAGCTAAACGCATTCATTATTTCACCACAGCAGTAGGATACACGCAAAAAGCAAGTAGAATAATGTTGAGCTACGGGCGCCAAAGAGAGGGCTTGTTTTGCGTAGGTGGAATTTGTAGAGTGGTACCCGCATCTAACGGATTGAAATTAACCTTATCAAGTACATTCTAAATATAAAACGCATGAAAAGAATTATAGGATTTATTTTAGGACTTACACTTGTAGTAGCAAGTTGTGATGTGATTACCGAACCTTATGCAGGTGGCGGTGCCGGACCAGGAGAGGTAAAATACAATGACACCGTATATAATGATACGACTGTTAACAAAAGACGCATTTTACTAGAAGAATTTACAGGTCACAAATGCCCTAATTGCCCGGAAGGAGCCGATATTGCCACACAAATCAAAACAGACCATCCGGAAGATTTTCTTTCGGTTTCTATTCATAATTCAGGGTCTTTTTCTAAGGTAGATTTATCCAACCCCGCTCATCCGTATCCTTCAGATTTTGAAACGGCTACGGGCGAAAGGTTAAGAATAAAATATAAACATTCTGCTTTTCCAGGTGGAATGCTAAACAGAACAGAGATTAATAGTACTCCAAAAGTCCCATACCGTTCATGGGTAAACGAAGTTCAAAACCTACTCAATGATGCTACTTACATGGCGCCTCGATTTAAATTGCATTTAGAGAATATCTACAATAGCAAATTAGGAGAACGTTCGTTACGTATTCGATACAAAGCAACAGCCATTCAAGATGTGACAGGAAATATTGCAATTGCATGTTACGTACTAGAAGGAAAAATTATTGCCCCACAAGTGGATAACAGATTAAACGATTCGTATGTGCATGACTACGAACACAATCATGTATTACGGGTAGGTTTCCCAGGCGATGGTGCAGGAAAAACATTATTCAATAACCCAACGAATGGAGAAGTAGCGGAAGTAATTTCTGAAAATGATGAGATTTCAGTGGCACTAAACGATGAGTGGAAGCCCGAAAACATGAATGTAATTGTGTTCCTTTTCAACTCTGATACCGGAGAGATTTTACATGTGGAAGAAACACATTTAACGAACTAGCAAAATAACGAAACAAAAAAGCCTCCAAGAAATTAGATTTCTTGGAGGCTTTTTATTTTATGCTCGTTAAAACTAATCCAGTTTCAATACAGCCATAAATGCGGCTTGAGGAATTTGAACATTCCCTACCTGACGCATTCGTTTCTTTCCTTTTTTCTGTTTTTCCAACAGCTTTCTCTTACGAGAAATATCACCACCATAACATTTTGCGGTAACATCTTTACGTACGGCTTTCACGGTTTCACGCGAAATAATTTTTGCTCCAATTGCCGATTGAATGGCAATATCAAATTGCTGACGAGGAATTAATTCGCGCAGTTTCGCACAAATTTTCTTTCCTAAGTTGTATGCATTATCACGGTGAATCAAAGCAGATAAAGCATCCACATTGTCTCCATTTAACAAGATATCCAGCTTAATTAAGTTAGAACGTTGATAATCTATTGGGTGATAATCAAACGAAGCATATCCTTTAGATACCGTTTTGAGACGGTCATAAAAATCAAATACAATCTCGCCTAGCGGCATGTGGAAAATGATTTCAACTCTATCTGTCGTTAAATAATTTTGCGTTTGAAGAATACCACGTTTTTCAATACACAAAGTCATTATTGGACCGATAAACTCAGATTTCGTTATAATTTGTGCGGAAATGTATGGTTCTTCTACAAATTCCAATAAAGAAGGGTCAGGAAACTCAGATGGGTTCTTAACCGTATGCGTTTCCCCATTTCGGGTATGCGCTATGTAAGATACGTTGGGTACCGTAGTAATTACAGTCATATCAAACTCACGTTCTAAACGCTCTTGTATAATTTCCATGTGTAACATACCCAAAAACCCACAACGGAAACCGAATCCAAGCGCTGCAGATGTTTCTGGCTCGTAGGTCAAAGAAGCATCATTTAACTGAAGTCTTTCCATCGCATCACGAAGTTCTTCGTAGTCATCGTTTTCTACGGGATACATCCCTGCAAAAACCATTGGCTTTACATCCTCAAAACCGGTTACTTGTTCTGCATCCTCACCCACACGGACAATGGTGTCACCCACTTTCACCTCACGGGCTACTTTAATCCCAGAAATTATATATCCTACATCACCTGCAGAAAGCGTTTGAGAGGGTTCTTGAATTAGTTTTAAATGTCCAATTTCGTCTGCACCATACTCACTATCCGTATTTACAAACTTAACGAGGTCACGCTTATTCAATGTTCCGTTATACACACGTACGTAGGCAATAATTCCTCTAAAAGAATTAAAAACCGAATCGAAAATCATGGCTTGAAATGGAGCTGCAGGATCACCAACTGGTGCGGGAATGGTTTTGATAATTGCTTTCAATATATCTGCTACTCCTTCACCGGTTTTTCCACTGGCTGGGATAATATCTTCGTATTCACAGCCAATTAAATCCACAATTTGGTCAGAAACCTCATCGGGCATAGCGCTTGGCAAATCCATTTTGTTCAGAATAGGAATAATCTCTAACTCACTATCTAATGCTAAATATAAATTTGAAATGGTTTGCGCTTGAATACCTTGGGTAGCGTCTACAATAAGTAGGGCGCCTTCACAGGCCGCAATAGAACGAGAAACCTCGTATGAAAAATCAACGTGTCCTGGCGTGTCAATCAGGTTAAGAATATATTCTTGCCCATCTTGGGTATAATTCATTTGAATGGCGTGCGACTTAATGGTAATTCCACGTTCGCGTTCTATATCCATGTCATCCAATAACTGATCTTGGCTTTCACGTTCCGTAACCGCTCCCGTTTGCTGTAACAACCGGTCGGCCAACGTACTTTTGCCATGATCAATATGGGCAATGATACAGAAATTCCGTATGTTTTGCATTTTACTCATTGGCGCGAAAATACGCCAATTTTACCTGAGAAGGAACAGTTCTTTAAAGTACTCTTACTTGATTAAAAAACTAGCAGGAGTCCGCCCACTCATCACTGTTTCAGAACGTAATCTTCGGCCTACAATTCTTTCCACCATTTTTCCAGTATCCAGAATTTTATCTACGTCCAATCCTGTTTCAATTCCCATTTCATCTAGCATCACCACCAAATCTTCGGTACTAATTAATCCAGAAGTATTTGGGTCTTGCACATAATACTTTCCGGTACCCCAAACAGGCACACCATCCACAAAGTTGGCCGGTTGCCCTCCAATTCCGCCCAGCGTAGATTCAAAATGATTCATACCCGCTTGTAAGGCTGCAAAAGCATTTGCTAGCCCTCTACCTCGTGTGGAATGCAAATGAACAATATGTTTTATCGGGTCTTGAAACCGATCCATTAACATGGAGTAGTATTTATAAATGGAAGTAGGCACTCCCGAGCCATCATGATCGGCATGTTCAATGTCATCAGCCCCAATATCAAACCATCTTTGAGTAAAGTCTAGCGCTAAATTCATATCTGTAGCTCCCGTAAGAGGACATCCCCAAATTGTGCTCACCGTACCACATACTTGCAGTCCAGCATCTTTTGCTTTACGGATATATTTCTCGCTCATTTTCCAGTACTCATCGAGCGTAAGTCCCGAATTTCGGATATGATGCACCTCGCTAGTAGAAACCATAAGTAAAATTCGGTCAGGACCATAGCCATCTAATTTTGCCTGAATAGCACGTTCTACCGCACGCTCGCGAATAGTTACCGCGGTTAATAGCGTCTGATTAGCCCCATCAAAACCAGTTTTAGTTTTTCGTATTCCTTTCAAAACCTCATCGGCATCCTTAAACTGAGGCATACCTTTAGGGTTTCCCATATTGGTTACCTCAATGGAATCGAACCCACAATCTATTAGGCGTTTTCCAAGCCAAACTTTGGATTCGGTAGGGATGAAATGTTCTTCGTGTTGAAACCCATCACGAATAGTGATGTCGCTTACTTTGACTTTTGATGGTAACTGCATGAACCTGATTTGAGTGACAAATTTAGAATTATTAATTCGCCTGCAAACGTCTAATATCGAAATAGATTATGGAGCATTAACATTTACCAACAAAAATCAAAAAAGCCACTCCGAAATAATCGAAATGGCTTTTCTTTTTGAAAAAAACGCTTTTTATTCCTTTATCACTTTCACAACACTCACACCGTTTTCATTGCGCATTTTCACCATGTAAACTCCGTGCTTATACCCACTCAAATCAATGGGAGTTAATTGGCTTTGACTAACAGTGGTAAACAATAGTTTACCGGTAACATCAAGTATTTCAATACTTATTCGGCCTTCCATTTCTTGACGTATAGTGACACTACTTTGCGTAGGATTAGGGTAAATCAACAACCCACTTTGACTGGTCTCTACCGAATTTACAGATAATGGAAAACCACATGCATTAAGCATTCCTTGGTCGTAATAGCTTTGAATGGAATCTACATGTTCCAGCATAACGGACACACCTGCTTGGGCTCCTAGGTTTTGATAATCTCTACCAAAAACAAACGCATAACTTAGTTCAATACTGTCTCCCGACTTGAACGTAATAGGACCAGTAGAACCTACTCCTCTGCGATCTGCAGGAACGTTTCCGGAAGTCATTTCATTCCATGGTGCAACCGTATCTCCTCCTGTTCCGTAATAATACGTATCTGACGAGTCTGGGAACATATATTTGGCAGGAATGGATACTCCTCCTCCATTTACATGTCCAGAATTACCATATACAAGAGAAGTCCCATCTTTCCAATAACCCTTAAGTAGCGCATAATGCTCTAATTGTGTATTTGGATCACCCGTTGCCGAAACACCGTTATTAAAATATATAAACCGAGATAATCCCCAATATTCATTATCCGCAACACCATCACCAAAACCATCTCCATTAACCGATTCGGAAGGTAAGACCCCAAATGCATTATCGGTATTATCGGCATCTTTTTTGGCTCCTTTTAATAAAACCACCCCTTGTGCACCTGGGTAATCTTCGTATCCAGGTCTGCCTGAATTTGCGTCATCATAATCATCTCCATTGAACATGAAAAATAAATTGCGCATCACATCACATTGCACGTAATCATCTTGCGCATTGCCAACATCCATGTCGCTCCACATGCCAATGAATGTGCTATCATAAGTGTTTTGAGAGCGATTGTAAATTTTATAGTCCACAAAAATGGTGTTTTGAAGCGCAGAATCTGAACAACTATAAGCATATGCCATTCCATGTACTTCGGTCACCATTGGGTTGGTAGAAATTGGTGAATTCCCATCATTATAAATAAAGTAAATAGCCTGATCTCCTTTTATTTCAGGATAGTCTCCTTGATAAGGGTCATACGTACCATCTTGGTCGTTATCGTAAAACGGAGCTAAATTTTTCGCTTCACCATCCACAATACTTCCATGAGCAGGCCAATCTAAAAGTGCTTGATCAGCTACATAGCCCACATCTTGCCAATGCAATAAATGGTAATCAATTTGTTGCTGCCATATTTCCCAAACCCGATCCCATTTTGTATTAAATAGAGAATCAGTATGCGAAATATTAGAAACGGGGCCATTATTACTCGTATGATCCCCTTTGTAGGTTTGTCCTCCAAATTTTCTTATACTGGTATATACGTTTCCATTATTGGTTCCGCTCAACCAAATATTCGAGGCAAACACAGCGTGGATTCCAGAATTTTTAGGCGTTTCAAACCCCGGACCTGAATTAGCCAATCCTTGAAACAAAACATCTTTTCTAACCGTTGCCGTAATATTATTCGCATTGAGTAGTGCATACCCTTTTCGCATCACTATTATTTGAACCCGACCCGTATCCTTTTTTGCTGGCGAACCATTGTCTTCCACAATATATTGAAAAGAATCATTTCCGCTAAAGTCAGCGCTTGCCATAAAATCAATCCACACTACAACTCCATTCGGTATAAAGGGCACCATTTGATTTGGCCCTGAATAAATAATATCAGTTATCTTCAAACTATTTCCATCCGGGTCATAATCGTTAATGAGAAAGTTGCCACGGATTCTAAAGGTGTCATTTAGATGCACCTCCCCATAAGAATAATAGATGGTATCATTCAATGCCACTGGGGCATTGTTTTGAGCATAGGTAGTAAAAGAAATACCCAAAATTAAAATTAGTAGTAATCGTTTCATACATCAGAGTTTTAAAAAGTTTGCTTTCAAATATACAGCGGTTATCTGTAATTACGGATAAAATGTTTAATTGGTTGGTTGGGTAAAAAAGGCAGATTTCGTTCGCGTTAAAATAAACCTTCCGGTTTCAGCGTCTTTTCGTATCCTACATCGGGGGGAAGGTTTTCTTGCTTGGATGCCGCCACAGCTAGTTCATCACATCGTTCATTTTCTGGAATATCGGCATGGCCTTTTACCCACACAAATTTCACTTTATTGCGTGGATATACTTTCAAAAACCGTTGCCATAAATCCACATTTTTTTTATCCTTAAATCGCTTTTTTACCCAACCAAATACCCAACCTTTATTCACCGAATCGACCACGTATTTAGAATCGGAATAAACGGTTATTTCATGCCCTTCGCCTTTGGCGCTTTCTAGCGCTACAATTACCGCCAACAATTCCATTCGGTTATTGGTCGTATTTCGGTATCCTTCGGCAATTTCTTTGCGATGTTGGCCACTCATTAGCACTACTCCAAATCCACCCGGACCCGGATTGCCACGAGCAGCACCATCGGTATACACGGTAATCTGCGCCATTAATATATAATATAAAGTTCGGAGTCAATTGGGATTCCATCCACCCATAACTCAAAATGCAGATGCGGGCCTGTAGTTAACTCTCCCGTATTTCCTACCACCGCTATAGGGTCGCCAGCTTCCACTACTTCCCCTAATTGTTTCAGTACGGCAGAACAGTGTTTATACACGGATACTACATTGTTTCGATGTTGAATTTGAACTACAAATCCCGATTTAGTGGTGTAATCTGCCATCACAATAGTTCCATCCATAACCGCTTTTATAGGCTCCCCCTCTTTGGTTACGATATCTGTACCAAAATGACGCTTTTTCATATTAAAGTGATCGGTCACCGTTCCTTTTACCGGATTGAAAAAGAAATATACTTTATCCTGTAAATCGGTTTTGGAATTGTTTAGGGCGTATTGTTCTTGATCTTCTATAATTTGACGCATCAGAGAATCCTCGCCTGTTTTAACATCTTTAATACCCACCACACTAACATCTTTTAGATTTTCATCAACTACAGAATCGGCATTTATTTCACCAGATAAGATGAGTTTTAAATTATCTAAATAATGGTCTCTTATTTTCAATTCATTATCCAAAGAATCCGCTTTTTGAAACGCATAATTTGCTTCAATTTTTGTCTGTAAATCAGAATACCCTGGAATATATTCCCTTAACGGTGTAAAGGCTAAAACGCCTCCCACCAAGAAGGCTACTACCATTATTAATAATCCTATTGCTGTAATTATGTTTAACAGGCTTAATTTAAAAGAAAAGTGTTCCTCATACGTATCATCATTAATAATTACAAGTCGAAACTTGTAACGAAGTTTACGAAGTACTTTTTTCCTCTTTTTTTCCGGTTTTGCTTCCATTGTATGTCACAAAAATCATGATTCTTTCTATTAATAGAAAAGAATTATCAATATATTCTAATAATTTAAAATATTTTTGGCGATTGCAAGTTAACAGCATCATCGTACACCGCAATTATTTTGAGTAAAAACCATCATAAGTATTTTTATATAGTCCTCTTTTTTATGGGGCTATTTCTTTTTAATGGGTGCTCCACCAAAAAAACGGGATGGGCGCATCGCTACTATCATAATGTTTTGTCGAGATATAACGGTTATTTTAATTCTACCGAAATAATGAAAGAGGCGGAGTTCAAAATAGACCAAGCCATGCCCGATGATTACACCAAACTTTTACCTGTTTACAAGGAATTACCTCAAGAAAATGCAGAACTTGTTTCATCCGATATGGATCAGGTCATTGAAAAATGTGCTAAAGTCATTACTAAAAACTCCATTCGTAAGCGTGGTAAAGAGCATACCAAATGGATTGATGATTGTTATTTTTTAATGGGCAAAGCGTACTATTACAAGAACGATTCTCCAAAAGCTTATAAGGTTTTAAACCAGTCGGCAAAAAAATATAAGGACCAAGAGTCTCGTTTTGATGCCCGATTTTGGTTAGCTCGCTTGGCGGTTAAAGATGATAATAATGAAAAGGCATTAAAATACTTAAATCACCTAGAAAGTGATAAAGAATTACCAGACCGTTTACGACTAGATATCTCTAAATTATACACCACTATTTATTTGTTGGAAGACAATATGGAGATGGCTATTCCTGAATTACGTACTGCTATTTCGCACGCCAAAAAGAAACCGGAAAGGTTGCGACTCACGTATTTGCTTGGCCAATTATATAAAGAACAAGGAGAGCGACTGGAATCGATGAATATTTTTGCGCAAGTGCTTAAAATGCACCCTGAATACAAAATGGAATTTTATACGCGTATTCAAATGGCCTTGGCATATAGTACTGAAACCGGAGGCGCTGAAGGAGTCCGTAAAGAGTTGAAAAAGATGCTTCGTGATGAAAAATACATAGAGTTTCGTGATCAAATATATTATGCTCTAGCCGAAATGTCCTATAAAGAAAGTGACGTTCCTCAAACCATCGACTACCTAGAGCAATCCACCATGGTAAGCGAAGGTAACGACAATCAAAAAGCCCTATCATTTTTGCGATTAGGTCAGATTTATTTCAAACAGCCCGATTATCCGTTAGCTCAGGCAAATTATGATAGTTGTGTAGCCTATATGCCTACCGATTTTCCGGATGCAGACAACATTACCAAATTATCGAACAACCTGAAAGATTTAGTGACTCAAATTCTAATTATAGAACGACAAGATAGTTTGCAAATGGTGGCAAAAATGAGCCCCGATGAGCGTGATGATTTAATTACCGATTTGATTCAAAAAAGAATTGATGAAGAAGAGCGTAAAAAACTGGAAGAAGAGTTGAAAACCGATGCGGCCAAGGCAACTCCCGATGGAGGAGGACTTAATAGTCCTAGTGGACCAGGCGGTGGTGGCCCTGGTTTTGGCGGCCCAGGTTCGGGCTCGAACAAATGGTACTTTTACAACCCTACCACCAAAGAATCGGGTAAGGCTGAGTTTACCAAAAAATGGGGAAAACGGCCCAATGAAGATAATTGGAGACGCAGCTCCAAAGAAGAATCATTTAACGATGATAATGCCCTAGCAGCCCAAGAAGAGTTTTTTGTAAACGAGAATGGAGACACTATGAAAATTACGGGTGATTGGCTAGACCCCAATTATTACTTGAAAGATTTACCGGTTTCTGATAAACAAATTGAAGCTTCAAATCAAAAAATAATTGAGGCCTACTATGCCCTTTCTATTATTTACAAAGATCAAATGGAAGACACTCCAATGTCGATTGAAACCTTGATTGAAATGAATAATCGTTTTAATCCAAATGCCCATACAATGGACAGTTATTACCGATTGTATCGCATGTATTTAGATGAAGACGATAAAAAGGCTTCTGATTACTATAAAAACAAAATTTTGAATGAATTTCCCGATTCGCAATATGCTCAAGTTATCAATGACCCCAACTTTTTGGAGCGGGAAAATGAAGATTATAAAAAAGCATCAGGCATTTACCAAAAAGCCTACATTAAATATTATCAAAGAGGTTATTACCAGCAAAGCATTGAAACGTGCAATCAGCTAATTGCCAAATACAGCCATACGCGTATTTTACCGAAAGCTATGTTTTTACGTGCTTTGTCTATTGGCCACACTTCTGGCGAAGCCGAATTAAGAAAAGAGCTCCTTGCTATTGCCACCAAGTATAAGGATGACGAGTACGGTATGAAGGCCCAAGAAATAATAGCTGGTTTAGACATTAAAGTTCAAGATGCCCAAGCAAAAGCAGCTGCGGAAGAAAAGGAAAAAAAGGATGCCGCCAAAGCCGCCAAAATGGAGTATAAATTTGAGCCTAATGCCAAACATAATTTTGTGATTATTGTCAAGGCTTCCGGTAAAAAACTTAGTGAAATCAAGTCGGCTATTAACGATTACAACCGGACTAACTACAAAATGGAAGGGTTGAAAATGTCGTCTGTAATTTACCAACGCGGCACCCAGATGGTTACGGTTAAATCGTTTGGAACAGCCAAACAAGCGAAGGCTTATCAAATTGCATTTGAAAACAATTCAACACTCGAATCAATTATAGCCGAAAACCCCAATTATTTCATTGTTTCGTACACCAACTATGCTTTATTTTACAAACCCAAAGATCATCTAAATTATAAGATTTGGGCAGATGTGAACTACAAGGATTTATAACGATGAAAAAAAACGAAGACAAACCACAAGAAAGTCAACCCAATAACCCCTTACATGGCGTTAAATTAGCCACAATTTTAGATTTTTTGGTAGAAGAATATGGCTGGGAAGAATTAGGCGAAATAATAGATATTAATTGTTTTCAAAGTAACCCATCTATAAAATCATCCCTAAAATTTCTACGTAAATTTCCATGGGCTAGAGCAAAGGTAGAGCAACTTTATTTAAAGAGCATTTAGCAGAGGGCTACCAAAGAAGGACAAATAGAATTTTATATTCCATTTGCCCATTCCAATACCTAATTATTTATCCATTTACCTTTTCCAATACATTATCATCGGTGTGGGTAGCAGTTCTTCCATAAATATCCACCATCATCGTTTCCGAGTAACTTAACTTTGTAGCACTTACAGTCATTTTCATTTTAAATGAGGTTGTTTTAGCTTTTCCATTCATAAATGGAGATTGAATAATTCCCCATTCGCCTCCATCGGTAGCTTCTACCTCAAATGTAACTTCGTCATCATTGGCTTTAGCCGGGTCAAATTTCCCTCCAGCCAATAAAGAAACCGCACGTGGAATAGCGAGCGAGTGAATAATCGTTTCGTTTTTCTTATCCCATAACCAGTAGCCTACTTGATCATGAAAAACCTCATCGTTTGACGTTCTTTGGACCGATAAATGGTAGCGCGCGATAGCCATATTTTGGGTTTCTGCATTATCTACATCACCCGCAGCTTCGAAAGTTATGGTTTCGTAAAATGGGTTGATGTCATCTCCATCTGTTTCGGGTGAAACATCAATTCCTTTATTGCCTTTCCAGGTTCCAAATAAATGTTGTAGTGGTCCGTAATTTGCGGTGTTTTCGTTAGCCATTTTTTCTAATTTTAAGGATGGTAAAGGTAATGAAATCTAAGGATTTTGGTTTTACCGTTCTTATGTTTTTGGTCATAATCTTCGCTCGTTGTTCCTGTGCCTTTTGAAACATTAAGAAATGAAGAAAAGTGAAGGTGCTTCCGCTTAATGAACCTTAACTCCTTCATGTTTC
>CAXBCR010000041.1:0-17409 GCA_963974475.1 uncultured Flavobacteriales bacterium | reverse complement strand
CGAAGCATCGTTTCAATAGGCGTTTTTTCTGGTGCGGCTGTGCTTTGTTCGGGTCGTTTTTTAATTTGTGCTTCGCTAGTCCAATTGCCATCCAATTTTTCTATTTCAGCTTAGCCGCAAGAAAAACGATAAGATGACCACTTGCATCTTGGGAACAAAAACAATATTGTTACCGGATTTACATTTGTCCGTTAGGATTAATCTGTAGTTAACCATGGGTTGTGTGCCACAAGAGCCGTATAACGTACGGTTATGTGAGAGGCTTAGGGTGAAACTCCCTTTGCCTACTCGATGCGTAACGTTAGGCTCCATTCCAACCTTCGTGGAGAAACAAATAATTACTTGACCTTAGCGTTTAATTAGCCGAAAAAAAAACAATAACACGACTGAAAATCAAAAATGCTAACGATTGATTTTCAAAACGATATAAAACATTGTTAGGATTAAATAAATTTACTTACTTTTGACGTTAGTAACGCAAAAGGTATGATAACATCATTTGGGTCAAAGGAAACTGATAAAATTTGGAACGGGGTACGTTCAAGAAAACTTCCAAGTGAAATTCAGGAAGTCGCTAGACGAAAGTTAAGAATGTTAAATAACTCAATTGACGTTACAGACTTAAAGATTCCTCCATCCAATCGACTTGAAAAATTAGGTGGGGGTTTAAAAGACTTTTATAGTATTCGAATAAACAAAAAATGGAGAATCATTTTTAACTGGAATAATGGAAATGCCAGTAATGTTGAAATTATTGATTATCACTAAAATTATTAATATGGAAAATTTATCTAATATACATCCGGGCGAAATTCTACTTCACGAATTTTTGGAACCTTTAGAAATCACAGCGTATCGACTTTCGAAGGATTTGCTTATTCCTCAAACTAGAATTTCTGAAATAATAAAAGGAAACCGTAGAATTACAGCGGATACAGCATTGCGTTTAAGTAAATATTTTGGAAACTCAGCGAAATTTTGGTTAGGACTTCAAGATGATTTTGATATTGAGGAAGGTGAAATCGCGAAAAAAACAGAGTTAAATACAATTGAAAGATTCGTAAATAAAAACGTAGCCTAATAACTAAGCATCCAGTTTGCCCCGCGATAGTGATCGGGGCTGGTGCGCCAAAACGGTATGCTATGTTGTGCCGATTACTAATTCTTTCATTGTCAGTTTGTGCTTCGATAATCCAGTTGCCATTTAATTTTTCTATTTCAGCTTAGCCGAAAGAAAAACGATAGATGTTCACTTGCATCTTGGGGAAGCAATAAATAGCTAAATGACTAAGGTGAATTTATTTTGGTACGGTAATTAAAATGATTTTGAATCGTTACATTTGAAGGGAATTTATAGCGTGAGGATATTGCACGTGTGATATAGTCATATGTTGCCACACATTGAACCTAAAGAGGCATTAAAGTTAATTAGACAATATTATAAAGTTTAAAATTATGGGACACATAAAAGAACCAAATGGAATTACACTTTTAGTAGAAAAACAAAATCTAACTTCTGAAATTGAAGAAAGAATTAAGAGTTTCATAAAAAAGAGTAAAGAAAAGAATGAAAAATTCTTGAATAAACTTAAAGAAACGGTTGATTAATTACGTGAGGTTACACCGTAAAAACTTTTTTTTTCTAGCTTTATATTTACTTACGAAAGCCCTCACGTTTTTTCTTGACTTGTGTTTTATTTAGTTAATTCACGGATTAAAACCTGTAACAAAACTTATATTACAATGTCACCCACAATTTCAAAACCGAAACATTAATGTCTTTAGACAGGTCCATAAAAGTTGCATTTGAAAAGCTTTCAGGAAAAGTTCTGGAGGCAGATGAAATATTTGAAAAAGTCAAAGATGGATTCATTATTAGAAAGAAATACCACAACAATGAAATTCAATTGTTTTGCTGTGAATGTCAACAACAATTAAGTGTTTCAACGAGTAAATACGATAGATTACATTTTAAGCATAAACCAAAAGCAGCTCCATGTATTTTGAAGGATTCTAAATTTACGCCAATGGAATCTGAACAAATTTCAAACTACTTTAAATCAAAAGAAAGTGATAGGCATAAGTACTTAAAAAACAGTATTGCAGAAAAAATTTCCAAGATAAAAGGAGTAAATGAAGTTTTCATTGATAATAAATTTGTCATCAACCCAAATGAAAGAAGAAAGCCAGATGTTTTATGTAATTATTTTGATAAGACATTAGTCTTTGAGATACAGCTTTCTAAATTATCATTACGATATATTCTTAGTCGTTTTGATTTTTATTTAAGAAACAATATGTACTTGATTTGGATTTTGGATGATTTTGATATTCACGGACAGAATCAAACTGAAAGAGATATTAAATATTTAAACGAATATCAAAATTTTTTCAAATTTGACGAGAGCTCAAACTCTTTCAAATTACTCTGTAAATATAAATACCCATTCTTATCCGAATCAAACGTATTAAAAACTAAGTGGCTAGAGAAATCTGTAGCTTTAGAACAATTGAAATTTTCCGAAAGTACATTTCAAATGTATTATTTTGATTTTGAAAATAAATTCAAAGAAAAGGAAGTTCAAAGAATAAAAATCGAACAAAAAAAAGCGAAGGAGCTAATAGAGAAGGAAGAACAGAAAAAAATTAGAATTGCAAAAATAAAGTCAGAAGAAATAATTGAATTACTAATTCAACTATGGAAAAACAAATTATCCGAAACTAAAACAATAACAGAAAAATTAAAGGATTTAAGTGAGTTTGAATTGAATTACTTAAATGGGTCACAACCTTTCCAAGAAATTGATGGACAACCTCAATTACATAGATGGTTTAAAAGTGAAAAAAGCAATCATTTCCGATATTTAGAATTTATTTTAGAATCCCATTTCCTTGAAAAGGATGTAAACCAAAAATCATCAGATAATAAAAGCTTATTACAAACCTTATTTGAGAATAAAAGTATTGATAAAAAGTATGAGCTTTTTAAACTAATCTTAAGCCAAGGTTATCAATTTAAAAAGGAAGATGAAATTCATATTCAAAGTTTTGGCTACTCTGAATTAGATTCTGAATGGTTTATAATTCTCTGCTATTTATCCAATCAATTAAATCGTGGGTATTTGACCATACAATTGTTTAAACATCAAAGTTTAATATTTACAATAGAAAGTGCTAAACGAAAAGAAATTGTTGGTTTTCGATATAAACCAAATCAATGGGTTGCTTTTGCAAATAATGCTATTCACTCTTACGGTGAGTATTGGTACCAGATTGAGCTTGCCTTTAAACATTATCAAATATGGGATTTAATAATTGCAAAGGATAAAAGGGGTACATTTCAAAGGAAAATCAATGATTTCTACTCAATGAATCAAAAGCAAAATCATGACTGTGAATGGCTTATTCACTTTTTATATCCAGAGATTGAAAATTAAAAAACTGTCGCTACTAACCAAGCATCCAGTTTGCCCCAAATACGGTCCGATTCTGGCCCGCCAAAACGGTATGAAATAGTGCGCCAATTACTATCGGTATTCGGTTCCTGCTAGCGATTTGAGACGATTAAAAACCTTGTTGGAATTAGTTTAACAGGAAGGAAACAGGGACGTTAGATTCCTGAATTACTGCGAATATTAAGTTTTTAGCGTACATTTACCCCTCATTAAATAATCACCCCAAAAGACATTAAAATGAAGTTGAAAATAGCATTAGGATTTCTGATAATATTCGGTATCGCCTTTCAAACAAGCGCTCAAGAGGAGGCTACAAGTCAAGAGTCTACGGAAACCGATTTATTAAATTTACCAGGAGATAACTTGGACTTGTATGCCGTTTTAGACCTTTTTCAAAAATCTAAAACCATTGAAGAATTTGAAAAAAGTTTGAATGATGAAGCTACAGGAATAAACAACTTAGATTTAAACCTAGATGATGAGGTAGATTTTATCAAGGTAATCACCAAACAGGAAAAAAATGATTTTGTTTTTGTACTACAAGTAGATATAGCCAAAGAAGAAACCCAAGATGTGGGTGTAATTATGGTGACCAAAGATGAAAAGGAAAAGGTTACGCTTCAAATGGTTGGTGATGAAAGTTTGTATGGCAAGGACTATGTAATTGAACCCAAAGCGGTTACTCCTTCGGTAACGGCAAATCCAGCCTATACCGGACCAGATACTACCGTGATTGTTAATCAAACGTCTACCGTAGTGGTGGTGGAGTCGGCTCCTATAGTGCATTATGTGTATTCGCCTATGTACAATCCGTATTATCCGCCTTATTATTACGGTTATTACCCTCCTTATTACCATCCGTATCCTGTGGTTTCCATTCATATTTATAGTCGCAACCATTATCATTATCATAATCATTACCATGGTGGGCATTATGGAGGTGGAAATACGGTGGTTATTAATAACAATCACACGTACAACAATTACAACAAAACACGAAATACTTCCAATACCGTTAATCGGAATACAACTCAAGGAAATTATAAAAGTAAAAATGCTTCCAATGTTTCGGGAAAGACCCCAAGTAATGGCGCTGGTAGTAAAAACAGAGGGAATCAAACCAACAAGACACGACCTGCTACAGATAAAACGAACAAAACGAATAATACCTATAAAACCAATCAAACAAATAAGACGAGACAAAATACGAACGGTCAAAAAAGTGGCGTTAATAAAACGAATAAAACCCATAAAACAAATAAAGCCGCTCCATCTAAAGGAACTTCTACTCGTCCAAGTCCTAAACCTTCGTCTAAGCCAGCGGGTCGTCCAGCAGGAAGACCAAATGGAAGAAGACGTTAGTTTCTTCCTGCTTTACCATCTAGTGTAGCTAGTTTTTTGAAGGAGGAGTGTTAGGTATCGGTTGACCAAGGATTACCATCAGTTATACTTCTTTGGGTTAAAAATGATAGGGATGAAAAGAATCGGTGTTTTGTATTTTGAGGTATATCATATCGAAGAATAATTAGCCTGAAAAGAATTCGTTTGCCTATACCTTGAGGAAGAAATTGCGATGAATGAAGCCCATAAGTTCCGGATAGTATATTCTTTATACAATTTCATTGAAAAATTAAAATTTTGTTGAAAATGGAAGCGGTTTTTGTTGTACTTTAGATTGAAATTGGGATACATTTAGTCCTGTGTTTTTGGCTATTATATGAGTGAATTTAAAATTTTTGTGGTAGAGGATGATCCATGGTATGGAGAGATGTTAAAATACCATTTAACCCTTAACCCCGATTACCAAGTAGAAGTATTTGAGAATGCGAAGGCGTGTTTGAGTAATTTGTATTTAATGCCCGATGTGATTTGTTTGGACTATTATTTGGCCGATAATAACGGAGGAGAGTTATACGAACAAATTAAGGCTCGAAACGCTAATATTCCGGTCATTATCATAAGCGGACAGGATGATATTAGCATTGTTTTAGGGTTGCTTAAAAAAGGGGTATATGATTACATTATTAAAGATGATCATACCAAAGATTTACTTCGCAATAGCCTGAAAAATCTACGTGAAACGTCCAATCTTAAAAAGGAAGTAGAAACATTAAAGCAATCGTTAGGAACAAAATACGATTTTCAAAAAACAATAATAGGGCAGAGCAAAAAGATTAAAGAATCGTTTGCGTTGATTGAAACAGCTGCCAAAACCAATATTAATGTATCGGTAACCGGAGAAACGGGTACAGGTAAAGAGTTGGTAGCAAAAGCCATTCATTATAGCAGTTCTCGAAAAAAGAAACCCTTTATTGCATTGAATATGGCTGCCATTCCTAAAGAACTGGTGGAGAGTGAATTGTTTGGCCATGAAAAGGGTTCATTTACCGGTGCAATATCTCGAAAAATTGGCAAATTTGAAGAGGCTGACGGAGGAACCATATTTTTGGATGAAATAGCCGAATTGGATTTGAATATGCAGGTAAAAATGCTTCGGGTTTTGCAAGAGCGCGAGGTAGTACGTATCGGTGGAAACAAAAGCATTAAATTCAATGCGCACTTGGTTTCGGCTACCAATAAAAACTTGGCCGAAGAAGTGAAAAAAGGCACCTTTAGAAAGGATTTATATTATCGTTTAATAGGTCTGCCAATTGAGTTACCTCCATTGCGCGAAAGGGGAAACGATGTTATTATTTTAGCCAATTATTTTATCAAAGATTTTTGTAAGGAAAATGGAATGAAAGCCCCGGTTTTGGATGTGAAAGCCAAAGAAAAATTGATGAAATACAATTTTCCTGGAAATGTACGTGAGTTGAGGTCTATTATTGAATTGGCTTGTGTGATGTGCCCAAACGGTGAAATATCTGATACCAATCTAAATTTTCATACCCAAATTATTGATGAAGATAGCTTTTCATCGATGGAAAAAACATTAAAAGAATATACAATCGACATTGTTACTTTTTTTCTAAAGAAGTACAACAATAATGTGGTTGAAGTAGCCAAAAAATTGGACATTGGAAAGTCAACTATTTATAATTTAATCAAGTCGGGTGATATACCAAAATTGAAATAGATTTCTAAAAATCAGTAAAGTAATTCGATTCATGGTCCATAATTCGGCAATACTAAATGTAATTTCAATATTAATTGGTGAACTCGCCTATCCTACCAATGAAGCGGAAATAATTCGGAAAATCACTCCATTTTTTGCCGATAAATTAAAATGTCAAGATTTCTTATTATTAAAAAAAGGAAAGAAAGACTATTTACCCATTCCTAAGTTAAAACTAAAAGATGCCATAAACGGTTTGCCTTTGGGTGTGGTGAACGACCTAGTTAAAAGATTGGAATCTACTCCCGCACCATGGCACGTGTATGAAATTGAGAATGCTATTTATTATGGGTTTATTAGCCCAAAGGGAATCGTATTAGTTTTTAGCCGAAACGAAATTTTAGCGGATACGTTTCTCTCCGAATTCTTAACCGTTTTTGGGTTATTGGAAGAATGTTTAATCCAATTGAGCCAACCTAATTTGAAACGAAAAGACGGATTAGCAAGTCACTATTTAAAAACTGTTTTAGGATTTAATTCTTCGAATTTGGACACCCATACCAATGAAAATAGGGGCTCTTTATTAGCTACTCCAACGGGAAAGGCGGGTTTAGTTTCTCCAAATAGTGGGGGTAATGGCTCGGAATTAGAAACGCCCGAAAATCAAATACGTAGGAAACAAAAAATTCTTTTAGGAATAGGTTTGGCCACGGAAGAATTATTAACCAATCCCAATTTGGACAATGGCATTGATAATTGTTTGAGCACGCTGGGATCAACCGTGGGTGTGGATCGGACATTTGTGTACGAAAATTCCATTTTTGGTCATAAAGAAACTACTTGTTCTATTAAATATGAATGGTGTTCTCCTAAAGCCATTGGGTTATTACCAAATAAGCGGTATCAAAATATGCCGATAAAAATTTATGATACTTTTTTGTCCAAATTATGGAATAAGGAGCCCATCGTGGTAGAAGTATCTAAATTAAAAGCGGATTCGGAGATTCGAAAATGGTTTATATCCGCTACTGCCAAATCGGTGTTGCTAATTCCTGTATATAAACAGGAGGAAATTTGGGGTGTAATTGGTTTTGAAGATTGCACTGCTGCTCGAACTTGGTCGGATGATGAGTTGTTGTTATTAAAAAACTTTGGCAATAGTTTATCTAGTTCATTAGTTATTTCAGAAAATAGAAAGGCGTTGCGGTCTATGGCGTTATTTACCCTAGATAATCCAGACCCAGTGGTGCGTATTGATAGATTTGGAGAGGTTTTGATAGAAAATAAACCGGCAGAGTTATTAAACAAAAAACTGGCTCAAAAAACCAAGAATCTATATTTGCTTTTAAGTAAAAACATTGATAAAGAGAATCCTACCGAAAAATTTGAGGTTACCGTAGAGGAGTTGTTTTATCGGGCCACGGCACGTTTATCTGAAACGGAAGAGTACATCAACATTTACTTTACCGATATAACGATGCAACGTGAAATTGAGCAGGATATCATTGAAACCAATAATAAAATTAAAGCCCAAGAGGAAAAGTATCGTAATATTATCTCAAACATGAACTTAGGTTTATTGGAAGTGGATAACCATGGCGATATTCAATTTTGTAATCAAGGTTTTGTGAACATGTCGGGTTTTTCTTTGCCCGAATTGCAAGGTAAACCCATGATGAAACAAGCTTTTTGGAATAAATCGTGGGGATTAACCACTAAAAATGAAAAAGCGACTCTACACCACAAGCCATATAGCATTGAGGTATTAACGCAAGACAAATTGGGGGAATCTAAATGGTGGTTGATTAGTACCGCCAATAATACCAATGATAAAGGAGAGAGCACCGGTTCGATTGGTATTTTCTTGGATATCACGCAGCAAAAATTATTGGAAACAGAATTAGAAAAGGCATTAAAATCATCGACAGAAGCCTCTAAAGCCAAAGAATTGTTTTTGGCCAATATGAGTCATGAAATTAGAACTCCATTGCATGGAATAATTGGGGTAATTCGAGAATTAAAAAAGAGTAAGTTGGATGCCACTCAAAAAGGATATGTATTAAGCGCTACCAAGGCATCTCGTCACCTTTTGTCGGTGGTAAATAATATCATGGACATCACCAAAATTGAAACGGGCGAATTAAATTTAGACGCGGTTCATTTTTCTCCGGTAGAAATTCTTAATGATGTACATACCATTTTAGAATCGCAGGCGAAAAATAAAAATGTAAAATTTTGTGTAAAGCTGGATAAAAATGTGCCCCAAGCCTTTTATTCAGATGAAGCTAGAATTCGTCAAATACTCATTAATTTGGCTGGTAATGCCTTGAAATTTACCGGTGAAGGGGAGGTGAAGATTCATGGGTTTATGAATAAAAAGGATAAATCTATTCTTCAATTTGAAATTACAGATACCGGAATTGGAATTGAATCCAAATACATTGCACGAGTATTTGAAAAATTTCAACAAGAAGATTCTTCCATAACCCGAAAATTTGGGGGGACTGGTTTGGGGTTATTTGTAACCAAAAACCTAATTAACTTATTGAACGGTACCATAACCATTGAAAGTGAAAAAGGCAAGGGAACAACCGTATTGGTGAGCTTGCCATTGCCGCTAGGCGATAAGAATTTGCTCAAAAGCAGCTTGAAAAATGCCGAAATTGTTTCATTTAACAATGCCAAAATCTTATTGGTAGAAGACAATGAAATGAACCGTTTAGTAGCCAGTTTTGCATTGAACCATTTGAATGTGGAGGTAACCGAAGCCGAAAATGGTGTAAAGGCAATCGAGTTCTTGAAAAAATTCTCGTATGATATTATTTTAATGGATATTCAAATGCCGGAGTTAAACGGTATGGAAGCTACTAAAATTATCCGTAATGAATTGAAATTGACCACTCCTATAGTGGCATTAAGCGCAAATGCTTTTAAAACAGAAATAGACAAGTGTTTGGAAATAGGCATGAACGATTATGTTACCAAACCATTTGAAGAAAATGAACTAATACGTGTTATCGCAAAATACTGTGAGCATCAAAAAATGGGTGAAATTCCGGTTAAAAAGAAAGCGGTGTTAAAATCGGATGCACCCCTTTACGACTTAACCAAATTGCGCGATATGAGCCGAGGTAACGAGTCATTTGTTATAAAGATGCTGGGTCTTTTTATTGCTAAATTTCCTACTTATTTAAAAGATTTTGAGGAATATAAAAAAACCGACAATATTGCAGCAATTAAACAATTAGCGCACAAAATAAAACCTAGTTTAAATGACATGGGTGTGCTTAGCATAAAACAAGATGTATTGGATTTAGAGCATTTTGAACAGAGTGAAAGTTCCACAAAAACTTTACATCAATTACTGGATCGGGTAATAACCACTGTTGCAACGGTAGTAAAGGATATTAACGAAAAACACCTATCCAAATAATTCTCGAAATACCCTAAACATTCCAAAAGTCCTTCCACTTTAGCATTGCATAAATATTTCTGAACAAACCGTTTTGTTTCTGACCAAAAATTTGTTGGTTATCGGAGTATTTTGACTTTAATACGCCACAATATCGGAAGATTATTCCAAATTTTGGAAAAATGACACGACTCAAAATTACTTAACCATCTTGTAATCAATATTTTATTTAAAAGGGTATGTTTTTGGCTAACCCGCTGGCATAAGAGTCGGAGTATGTCCGGTT
This sequence comes from uncultured Flavobacteriales bacterium, assembly GCA_963974475.1. Classification (GTDB taxonomy): domain Bacteria; phylum Bacteroidota; class Bacteroidia; order Flavobacteriales_G; family Salibacteraceae; genus CAJXZP01. Next base: position 7,201 of record CAXBCR010000041.1, on the reverse strand, counting down.
TTAAATGAAAAACAATTATTAATTATTAAAAACATCAAATTATAGCAAACTACTACGCCACACTTACTATAAAATGAATAAAAACCACGCGATATGAAACGCTATCTAACACCATTAAAATTGAATTTGCAAATGATATATACCAGTATCATTATGGGGTTACTGATTTTGGGCGGAAGTTATTTAGCTAAAGCCCAAGATGCAATCATTACAATTACTAACCCATTAGGTGTGAATGTATGCGATGTTTCAGAAACGGTACAGATTGATGTGTTAAATACCAGTGGAGGAAATCTTACTGGTATTACCATTGGTATTGTATTACCTACAGGAATTACCTACGAAGCTTCAACTGTAGCAAATATTAATGGGTACAGCGTGGCTGAACAAAGCATTACTAATTTATCTTCTATTGTGTTGTCTTCAAACAATATCCCAACGGATAGTTTAATGAGTTTTACCATTAATGTTTTAGCGGATATGAGTGCGATTACGTTTCAAAAAAGTGGTGGGGTATTTAGAAATAATGTCACCCTTAATTATTCTACAGGTTCGGTTAATCAACAATCTAATGCATACAATTTGTTCTATCCTGTATTGAGTATTACGAGTATCAACCCATCTTCTCAATCTGTGAATTCTGGTGATGTGGTGACCCGAGATGTTACCATTGTGAATGGCGGTAATGGACGTGTTTCTGCATTTACCCTTGATGATATTTATGGTACTGGCCTTGATTTACAATCGGTAAACGTAGGTTCTTTAAATGCTACTCATGATACTATTTCCCTATCTGGAACTGATTTTAGTGGGATTGGAAACTTTGACAATTATTTTAATTCAGGTGAAAGCGTTACGGTAACTGAAACTTTTTTAGCATCGGGATGTAATGCATCTACTATAACATCTACCATAGTTGATAAATGGGGTTGTGGTGCTTCCACAATTCAAAGTTTAAACTCGTATGCTAGCATTAGTTTAGCTTTAAAAACACCTTCTATATCGGTATCTACAACCAATGAACTTAGTTCTTGTTTTGCTAATGGTGGGGGTTCAACCCAGACTATTACACTAACTAATAATGGATTAGGGAAATCGGTCAACACTACTTTAGATATTTATAAATCTACTGGTGGAGGATACAATCAAAACATATTTTCAAGAATTGATGAAAACAACATTACATATCAAATTTTGGGTGGAGCGTCAGGAACACTTACTCCGGCAACTACTTATTTAACTACCGCAACAGGTAGTTACAGTTGTTTAGGTGCTAATCCAGTGGGAAGGGTTATTTTAAATATTCCAGATTTAGATCCATCCGAACAAATCACCATCACTTTTGTAACTTACCATTGTAACATCAGCGTATGTAATAATGAATTGGTAGAAGGTTGGGCGTACTCGCTTGATTATGAAGATTTTTGCGCGGTTAATACATATAATAAAACAGCCGTAGGTCAAAATGAAAATTCTACTAACATGGCCATTTTTACCGAAACCCCAATGGATATAAATGACGGTGAAACCAAAGAATTTACCTATACCATTACTTCTTATTCTAATGATTTACCAGTGGGAACAAACGCTAGATTAAAAGTAGATTTCACATTACCATTAGGAGTATCGTACAGTAATTTAGATTTTTACCATAATGGTTTATGGAGTCCCGCATCGTTGGTATACAATACCGGTACGAATGTAGTGACTGCTTATTATGAATTACCAACACCGTCTAATTTTAACATTTTAAAATCGGAATTACGACTTGATTTAACAGGAAACTGTGCCATGAGTGGAGCGGTTGCTGGCCCTGTAAATGTGGTTATGAACATATCTTATATCAGCGACAACACCTGCGCCATCGAAACTCCATTTATTTGCGATGAAACTGTTTCTGTTGATTTACATTGTCCATCTGGAGATGTGTGCGAAGGAATTAGCTTTAACGATTTTACCATAACTAGAACAAGTTTTGGCCAACCAGATAATAACCAAGATGGACTTCCAGATGCGTCAGGTAGCTTAGATTTAGCCAAAATTAAAGTGAACCGAGCCATGTATGGTGATACCATTAGAGGTCGATTTGTGGGTGCGGTAAAAACATCTGCAACGCATCCAAGTTGGAGCTACGCTTATGCAAGTCAGGTACTTGAAAAAGGAACCTATCTTTCTGCAATTGGTGCATCCGTTACCGTATACGATTCAAGCGCTGCAACTTACATTACGGCTAATTCGGTTCCTGTAACTACTTCTACAAGTGGATTGAACAAAACATATACCTATGATATTAGTCCGGCTAGTTTAGTAGCTTCCAATGCTAGTTTCTCTGGATTCACTTATGTTTCTGGTGATTCTATTTGGGTAAATGCAGACTATAAAGTAACCACCAATATTGGGGATGCGGTGATGCAATTAGGCTCTACCAATGAGTTTTATACCGGAACAAGTGCTTTTCCATCCAGTGGAAACCGTTACCAATGTGGTTATTTTAACGATAATTACACCCTTATTGGGTATTATTTTTACAATAGTTCAAGAAACAGGTTTACCATAAACAGTTGTTCTAAACAAGTCTATCAAGATTTTTTCTTGAGTATTGGGAATTGTTGTGATAATTACGAAGGCGGTAATTTATTTCCATCGGAATACAGAAATTGGGGGCATTTATTAACTGCTACGGTTAATGTACCAGCTAATTATACCGTAAGTAATGTTTTTACAAAAATTTACAGAACTAAAGCGACTAATTCATCGGTAACCGAAAATTACTACAACCTGAATGCAGTGTCGCAAGTAGGGCAATTATATACCTACAACATGGAAGCGGTGTACGATGGTTTTGGTGGAACAGTAAATTTATCGGATGATGGATTTTCTGGTAGGATGTATATGACCTTAGAGCCAAATTGTGATGTTCCGATTTCAACTTATCAAGATGTTACCTGGAGATTTAATTTTCAAGAAAGCAATTTTATTGGTGGTGGAACTTCTGGATTCATAGATGCATCATCTCCCGACCAAATTCGATTTACTCCACCGGTGATTTCCCTGAATTCGGATAACCCAATTCAAGATGGATTAACCAAAAGTGTTACTTGGGATTTAAAATTGTCAACTAGCACTAATGTGTCGGCTGATAATACGTGGATTCATATTAAAAATCCTTCAGGAGGTTTGACTATTACCAGTGTAGTGGATGATGGCACCGGCCAACCGCTAACAAAAGTGGGTGATATTTACCAACTCGGAACGATTTCTAATTCAGGTACCATAGATTTATCTATTACAGGTACTTATAGCAATTGTGTGCAAGATTACATTACTGTTTACGCAGGTTACGAATGTACGGGTTATCCAGATTTATTTGAAAATTTTAGATGCGGCTTCACCAGTAAAGGACTATTTGTTGAGCCTAAAGCACCTCAAATGCAAGTTACTTTGGTGGGAACCAATGTGGGTACCGTATGTAGTGATGTGGTAGAAATAGAATTGGATGTGTCCAGTGTGAAATTTGCATCCATTGATAGTATGGTCGTTACCATTACACCAAGTACTCCTGGAATAATGACATTCCAAGCATCTAGTGGTCAATTTTTGTACCCACTATCGGGTGCGTATGGAGCCATTGCGGATCCAACCGTAAGTGGAAATGATTACATCTACCATATTGTGAATTTAAATTCAACCATCGCAGCCAATGGATTACCGGGCGTATTGGATTTAGCGAATAACCATTTTAAACTTAAATTCAATATGGTTTTGGACCCAGCCTTTGAATCAGGTAATCATGTAGATATCAGTATAGATGGACAATCTATTTGCGGACAAGCAATAGCAAGTAGAAACGTAGAGTTTGACCCAAGTGTAGGGTTTAGCTTATCTTCTTCATCTGGGTTAACCTCCGATGCCACTAATAGCTGGTCGGCTAGTTGGGGAGATTATAACAATGATGGTTATGAAGATTTATTTGTGACGAGTATAACTGAAAATGAACCTAATATTTTATACAAAAACAATGGCGATAAAACGTTTTCTAAAGTACTAACAGGAGCTATTGTAACTGATCAAGCCAAATCGGTTTCCTCCACTTGGGGAGATTATGATAATGATGGATACTTGGATTTATTTGTTGCCAATAATAATGGCTCACCTAATTTCTTATACCATAATAATGGCAATTCCACCTTTACTCGAATTATGTCTGGCGATATTGTGGATGACGGTGTTTACTGTCATAGTGCAGCTTGGGGTGATTATGATAATGATGGCTACTTAGATTTATTTGTATCTGAATATTTTGCAACCAAAACAAATCATCTATTTCATAATAATGGGGATGGAACTTTTACTGCCGTTCAAGGAAGTCCTGTGGTAACCGATGCAGGTCAATCTATTGGTGCTGCTTGGGGAGATTACAACAACGATGGTTTGTTAGACCTTTTCGTACCTAATACCAATGCCGAGCCTAACTGGTTATACAAAAATATTGGCAACGGAATGTTTGTTAAAGTGAACGAAAACGTGGTGAGTGCACCTTCTAATTCAGTGGGTTGTAGTTGGGGCGATTATGACAATGATGGATATTTAGATTTATTTATTGCCAATTCAAGTAACTCTAACAATTTCTTGTATCACAACAACGGTGACGGAACTTTTACTGCAAATACCTCAAGTATTGTAGCCAATGACGGAGGTCATTCGCATGGAAGTAGTTGGATAGATATGGACAACGATGGTGATTTAGATTTATACGTTACCAATGACCAAGACAATGATAATTTCTTGTACCGAAACAATGGTTCAGGTGTATTTACCAAAGTACAAAACGACCTTACTAGTCTAGGAGGAAATTCATTTGGAACGGCTATTTCTGATTATGATAATGATGGAGATTATGATTTGTTTGTAGCTAATCACGAATCCACAACCAACTTTTTCTTTGAAAATACCAAAGGTCAATGTGCATCGTATTTATGTATGAGTTTGATTGGGTCTAACTCCAATTATTACGCAATCGGAACCAAAGTAAGAGCCAAAGCCACTATCAATGGAGCAAGCGTTTGGCAAATGCACGAAGTATCCGCTCAATCGGGTGGTGGTGCAGGTTCTCAAAACTCGATGAAAGTTATTTTTGGGTTAGGTGACGCTACTATTGTAGATAGTTTACTTATTGAGTGGCCATCCGGATTTACGCAAGTATTAACAAATGTTTCTACTACTACATCCAACTGTAACATCTATACCGAACCAAATGGCGCGTATGTAACCGGTAAAGCATACATCGATTTAAATCTTAATTGCCAATATGATATAGGTGAAACTTTAATGAAAAATGTAGCAATATCGGTAGCTCCAAATGGTAAAACCACTTATACCAATGAAACAGGCGATTATTCATTCTATTTGAATTTAGGTACTTATGATATTAGTGCAACCACACCTGCTTACTACTCACAATTTTGTCCGGTAAGTAACGGGGCTAGAAATGTGGTGGTTTCTCAAATTGGTACTACCATTCCAAACAATGATTTTGGATTTGTAGCGGTGGGTGCGCAAACAGATTTATCGGTTTGTTTAAGTACGACCATGCTTCGCGTTGGTTTTACAAATCAATATGCAATAACCTATCAAAACATAGGAAATTATGCAGCTACAAATGACACCATCAAAGTGACTTTTGATGCCGGAATCGACATCGTGTCGAGTACCATCCCTTGGGATTTAAAAGTGGGTCAAAACTTGTATTGGTACTTCGCTAGTATCGTTCCGCAAACATCTGTTACTTTTTATGTAACCGATTCGGTAACCACCAACACCGTATTGGGTTCGTATGTAACCAACACGGCAACTATTAGTTCAGCTAGTGTAGATGCAAATTTGGCCAATAATTCTTGCAATGATGTGAGTATGATTGTGGGCGCTATAGATCCAAACGACAAGTTGGTTTATCCACATGATGTCATCTCACCAGGAGAGAATCTAATTTATAAAATTCGTTTCCAAAATGTGGGTAATTACCCTGCCGAGTCAGTGGTGGTGTATGATACGCTTAGTAAAGATTTGGATATTTCTACGATTAATAACGTGCTTACCTCACATGAAGCAAACTTTACAATAGAGGAAGGAAATATTTTGAAATGGGAATTTAACAACATTCATTTAGCAGATAGCGTGCACAATGAACCTGAAAGCCACGGGTATGTACAGTTTAGCATTCGTCCGTATCACGATTTACCTTTTGGTAGAGTGATAAACAATTCAGCGGCCATTGTGTTTGATTACTATCAAATGATGAATACCAATAATACACGCGTTCGAGTGGAATATGATTCTCCACAATCATACCGAAATAACAGGTTAATGGTGTATCCTCAACCGGTGGTAGATTTAATGGTGCTCCAATATAAATCAACAAGCGCAGAGGAAATTACCATCCAGTTTCAAAATGTATTGGGTCAAATTGTATGGGAAGAAACCAAAAACGTTGAAGAAGGTTGGAATCGATTTGATTTTAATGTCAAAGAATTGACCAGCATGATGTACGTAATAAATTTAATTTCTTCGGAAGGAGCAATTTCCAAACGGGTACTCATAGCGAAATAAGAAACAAATTGAAGGTAAATTTTGAAATAATAAATACAGTGTTATGATTTTAGTTTAGTAGTGAAAATAATTAAAGGAGCCTTGTGGTGAGGCTTCTTTGATTTAAACTAAAACTGGCTAAGGAGTAAAAAAATGAATGAATATGGAATGAAAAATTCCAGTACAACTTTAAGATTAAATAAATAGAAAAATCAAAGTGGCTTTGTGGCGGGGCTTCTTTGATTTTCTATTAATAACGAAAAAAAAACGAATAGCAGATGGATGAAAAATTCCAATACAATTTTAGGATTAAGTAAATAGAAGAATCAAGGAAGCTTTGTGGCGGGGTTTCCTTGATTTTCTATTATAAAGAAATAGGATTTACAATGGAGGAAAGATTCCATTAAAGAGTAAGATTTAGTGTAAAGAAAAATCAAGGCCGCTTTGTGGTGGGGTAGCCTTGATTTTCTGCTAAACCAGATAAAGAATTACAATGGAGGAAAGACTCCATTAAAGAGTAATATTTAGTGTAAAGAAAAATCAAGGCCGCTTTGTGGTGGAGTAGCCTTGATTTTCTGCTAAACCAGATAACGAAATACAATGGAGGAAAGACTCC
>CAXBCR010000040.1:0-17497 GCA_963974475.1 uncultured Flavobacteriales bacterium | reverse complement strand
CGTTTCTTAACTCTCACAGCCTGACCTTTATACATACTATTTTTTTGCCGTTTTTAGCTAATCCTGTTTTCAATTTACATCTATTACCCTACATCCCTTTATATATAGGACCTTTTTTTTCGTTTGAACGATTATTTTTGAAGGCTCTTGGGTTAAAACATCATTTAATCGCCATTTTTATTATTACTAAAACCCCTTAACCAGTACTACCAATACCAAATAGATTATGCGATAGATATTCGTTTTGATAATAGAAACAAAAACGATCACTTTTCAACATTTAAATGGCTAAATCTAAAAGCATTTGACCATCTAGTACATGTAAAGTTTCTAAATTGAATTTAAATTTGTTTATTCAAGTCTCCCCAATGAAATTTAAAAGGCTATCACTATTTTGTTTTGCAGTTCTTTATCAGGCAATGGGATTTTCTCAAATGCAGATGGGGGTTGCACACGATAACATAAACGTTACCGAAGGAATCCGTATTAATCCAGCTTTAGCTGTTGACCCACTTCCGTGGCTTGATGTACAATTAGGCGGACTATATTTTTTCGGAGCAACTAATGGAGCGTACCTAGCTGCGGATGAATTCTCTCCCTTAACCGGTAAATTTCCAAAAGAGTTAAAATTCAACTCCGCTGCTACAAAAGTTGATGGTCAAGTGGAGATGATTATTCTAGGTCCAGCCGTTAATGCGAGCATAGGTAAATTTTCAGTTGGAGTCAGTACAGCATTTAGAAACTATGCTGTAGGAAGAAACCTACCTAAAGAATTTACAAGAGGTTTGGTTGACGGACTACAAATACCGGACTATTACGGCAAACCTTTAAATGGAGACAACTATAGAACTAAGGCAATCAGCTTTCTTGAATTTGGCGTTAACGGTGGAATGATTTTACATCAGAAGGGAAACCTTATCGTTAATGTAGGGGTAAATTTTAAATACTTATTGGGAATAGGTGGAATCGATTTTTTAGTGGATAACTTCAACTATACCATGGCAGATTCCAGCAACGCATACGTCAACAATTACACCGGAAGATACGGTGGCTCTAAAATTGGGTTTCATCCAGGGGTAGGATATGGCGCTGATATAGGGTTTACTTTGGAAAAGAAAGTATCGCCTTCTCGTTATTACAAGCCCCATTCTCCACAAAGTAATTGCAAATACGTTGATTACGTTTACCGATTGGGATTTTCTATATTGGATATTGGAGCCATTAAATTTAAGGGTTCGCACAATAGAACTGTTCAAAATGCATCAGGAGAATGGCCAAATTACGCTGAACTAGTATCCAAAGATATTGAATCGGTAATCACGCGAATGGACGCCATTTTTTCGAACGGTACTACAGACTCAAAATCAACATATTTCGCCAAGCTTCCACTTTCATTTTCGTTCCAGTTTGACTACAATTTTGGGAAAGGAATGTTTGTTAACACTACATTAGTTTACGGAGTACCTCTTAAAAAATCATTTGGGCCAGAGCGGATTAGTATGTTAGCCATAACGCCAAGATTTGAAGGGAAGCGGTTTGGAATATCCGCACCGCTATCCATCAATACTATTTGGAAACCAGGACTAGGCCTAGCTTTTAGATTTTGGTATTTAACTTTAGGAACCGATAATATTTTCCCTTATATCATTAATACAGATGTATCCAGATTTGGTGTTTATACTCATTTGAAGATACCTATATACATAAACAAACCTTGTAAACAACGTGGTTTAGGAGAATACGACTGGCACTTTAGTGATTGTAGCGCACCGGGTTCACATAAACCAAGGAAACAACGGAAACGATAGTCAGATTAGATTAAACAACCATATCCTTCAGTAAAACACTTGGTCTGTAGCGATCATCGCCATATCTCTCGAATAATTTTTGAAGACCTAGCAATACTTTGTTCCAACCTAACTCTTCTCCCCATTCTATTAACCCTTTGGGATAATTAACACCCTTTGTCATGGCAGTTTCAATATCTTCTTTTGATGCTATTTGAAGGAACTGTGCGTCTATGGCCTCATTAATTAACATGAAAATTATTCGCTCAAATATTTGATTTGCAATCTTCAAATCCTTACTAGGGTTTAATTTGGGTGCGTTCTCAGCGTAATTGTAAAACCCTTTACCGGATTTACGCCCAAGCCAATTGGCTTCCTTGAGTCTTTTCTGAGTAATAGAAGGTTTATATCTTGGATCAAAAAACATTTCAGTCCATACCGTTTCAGTTACCACAAAGTTGACATCATGACCGATTAAGTCCATTAATTCAAATGGTCCCATTCGAAAACCACCCATTTCTCTCATCGCCCAATCAACGGTAGGAACATCTGCAAAACCTTCTTCCACCATTTTTATCGCTTCACTATAGAATGGTCTAGCTACCCTATTCACAATAAAACCAGGAGTATCTTTAGCCAGAACCACTTTTTTACCCCAAGAAGAAACTAGGCTTAGTACCTGTTTTTCCACCAGGTTACTCGTAACCAATGAAGGGATTATCTCAACTAAAGGCATTAATGGAGCCGGATTGAAAAAATGAATACCTATAAGTCTTTCGGGAAATTTTAGTTTACCTCCAATGGACGCTATAGAAAGGGAAGACGTATTTGTAGCAAGTATTGCATCAGCACTCATAATACTTTCCAAATGAGCAAATACATCTTGTTTTACGGATAGGTTTTCTACAATGGCTTCAATAACTAAGTCACAATCAGAAAACGTACTTAACCCATCCGCATATTTAATTCGGGATTGAATAGCAGTTGCATCCAATTCAGATAACCGACCTTTTTCAACCAAACGGCTCATTACTTTAGCTAATTTTTCTTTAGCTAGTTTTAATGATTTTTCATTAAGGTCAAACAAACATACCTCATGCCCTGCCGTGGCGGCAACTTGAGCAATTCCCGAGCCCATGGCTCCAGCGCCTATAATTCCTATTCTACTTTGTTTATTTAATTCCATTATATCTATTTATACCATTTACTCAAACCAATTTGTAATTATTGGCCTTTAAAAATTGGTTTTCTTTTTTCTAAAAATGCGTTGACTCCTTCCTCATAATCCTCACTAACCCCTGCCTTGGCCTGTAGTTCATCCTCTAATTTCAGCTGACTCGTTAAATCATTGGTAAAAGATTTATTTAAAGCTTTTTTTGTTAAAGCTAAACCGTAGGTAGGCATATGAGCTAATTTCAAAGCAATAGCCATAGCATCCTGGTCTAATGATTCATTAGCTACGGTTTTGTAAATCATTCCCATTTTTTCCGCATCCATAGCGGAAACCTTATCACCAAGCATCATCAAGGCGGATGCTTTTTGCATCCCTATAATTCTTGGCAAGAAGTAAGTTCCTCCACTATCTGGGATTAGTCCTATTTTACTAAATGCCTGAATAAAGCTAGCCGATTCCGCAGCCAACGTAATATCACAAGCTAAAGCAATGTTAGCACCTGCCCCTGCTGCTACTCCGTTCACACCACAAATCACAGGCATTTCAATATTTCGAATTTGCTCCACAATGGGATTATAATGTTCAGAAACTATTTTGGATAATTCGGGTCCATTAGGATCAATAGCTTCCGCTAAATCTTGACCAGCACAAAACGCCTTTCCATTTCCAGTTAAATATACCGCTCTAATAGATTTATCTTCGGCACATTGGCTTAATCTTTTTTGCATATCAAGAGCCATTTCACGCACAAAAGAGTTGTACTTATCCGGTCTGTTCAACCTTATTACTCCTACTCCTTTAATTACCTCAAACTTGATAAATTCGCTCATACTTTCAATTTTAGCGAAAGTAATTATTTGTTTATGTAAGCTTCATACAAATGAATTGATTTTTTTTCACTTTACAATCACCATGAGAATGCGTAATTTAGTCCCCTAAAAAAATAGCATGAAAATTCAAGCATTAATTGTAATTGCATTTATTTTTCTAAGCAGCACTGCATGGGCTCAATTTGAAAGTTCAAATGATAGTAGTAATACCAATAATACTTTTAAGGGGCCAAAATCAAAACCGCAACCAAAACCGTTAAAGGACCGCATTGTACTCGGTGGTGGATTGGATTTACAGTTTGGAAATTACACCGTAATTGGTGTGACTCCGTTGGTGGGCTACTCTGTTACTGATAAATTTGTAGTGGGAGGAATTTTCACCTATCGCTATTTTAAAGATAATCGAATTGGCGCTAACTATTCATCTAGCACCTACGGCATAACTCCTTTTGCGCGATACATTATCTTCAAAGGACTTTTTGCACATGCAGAATATGAAATGTTGTATGGTCAATATTACATTAATGATGACCCAAGATGGCTAAAAAGTTTACTTGTAGGAGGAGGATATGGAGTTCAACTTGGTAGCCATGGATTTGCGGGAATTTACATATTATGGAATGTCACTCCTGATGCCAATTATCCAATTTATGACCAACCTGTGGTTCGTATGAATTTTGGAGTAGGTCTTTAATAAACTACATTATTATGAATAAAAAAGCACTCATCACTGGCGCAACTTCGGGCATAGGAAAAGCATGCGCACTTATTTTTGCTCAAAACGGATATGACCTTATCTTAACTGGAAGAAGAAAGGCCCGGTTAGAACAGTTACAGCAAGACTTGACTAAATTTTCTATTTCGGTAACTACTTTATGCTTTGATGTAAGAGATCGAGTGGAAACGGTGAACATGCTTAGTAGCTTACCGGAAGTAACTAAAAATATTGACGTTTTAATAAACAATGCTGGATTGGCTGTGGGGGTTTCACCTATAGACGAAGGAAGTTTTGATGATTGGGATCGTATGATTGACACCAATGTGAAAGGGTTACTTAACGTTAGTAAAACGGTTATTCCTTGGTTAAAAGCTAATGGTAGCGGCCATATAATAAATATTGGTTCTATAGCTGGTAAAGAAGTTTACCCTAATGGCAATGTGTATTGCGCTTCTAAACATGCCGTGGATGCCTTGTCTCAAGCGATGCGAATAGATTTGGTGAAACACGGAATTAAAGTTACCAATATTGCTCCTGGAATGGTGGAAACTGAATTTTCGATAGTTCGATTGTATGGTGACCAAGAAAAGGCTGATAACGTTTATGTAGGTATGGACCCACTTAAACCAGAAGATATTGCGGATGTAATTTGGTATGCTGTTTCGCGTCCAAAACACGTGAATATAGCTGATGTTTTAATTTTACCTGCACAACAAGCTAACGCGGTAACTGTGATTAGAAAATAATCAAAACCAATGGGTTCAATTTTCTGGAGCAATCATAATTCGCTTTGTAATCACTCCATGTTTGGTTTCTAGGGTTACAAAATATAACCCTGTTTTATAATTGGAAACATTCACGTAAATATTCGATTGCGTCTTTAATTCTTGATGCACCAACATTCCTGCATTGGAATATATTTTTAGCATACCATTTAATGGCGTGGATATGTCAACAGAAGAAATCGCTGGGTTTGGAAACGCACGTATATATTCTGATTCTGAGAATGCATAAGAACCTACTGTGCAAAACATAAAACCAATCCGACTCACAAAAAAGAGTATCTGGTCCTAAGTCAACAATTGGTAATGTGTTGCTTGAAGACAACACCATTCCTTTTGAAGAGATACACCCTGAAAAATCTTGAATTTGAACGCTGTAATTACCTGTATCCAACCCACTAATTTCCAATCCAACAGCACCGGTATTCCAGTTTAATTGATAGGGGCTAATTCCTCCAGTAATCCTTGCCGTAATTTTCCCATTGGTAGCGGTAAAACAGGTTGGCTCAATAGCTGTAAACGCAATATTAATGGAATCTGGTTGGGTGACCACAAAACTGTTAAGCGCAGAATGCGAATTTGCATCCGTAACGGTTACCGAATAATTACCTGCGGTTAAATTACTGATTTGATGACTAGTACTTGTTGTTGAGCCAGAAGAATTTCCATTTGACCAAACATAAATATAGGGAGGTACCCCATTTGAAATTGTGGCGTTTAAAGATGCGTTACTATCCCCATTGCAAGCAATAAATCCAACTTGTGTAATATTTGCAGCAAAAGCCCCTTGTTCGGATAAAGTAAAAGAGTGGGTGCTGGTTGGCTGATCTCCTAGTGGAACCCCATTCCCATTCACCGCATTACCAGCATAATAGAACGTAACCACTCCTGTGCCGATTGAAGGGGCTATCCATCCTACTTTAAAGGTTCCGGTGAGGCTAGGAGTGGAATGTTCCGGTAAATAGCGACCACCAGAAATAGAAATTTGTGTTCCTGATGTAAAAACGGTGTCAAAAACACCTGCATTAATATTACCTGTAGCTAAAGCTACACCTTGAAAACCAAACTTTGGACTTCCTGATGCGGCACTTACCTGATATTCTACCGTGTAACTTGCACCTGGGACATAGGAGGTAACACTATTTCCCAATGTATTTTTAATTGAAATGGTAATGGAAGTTCCAAAATTTCCTCCACTATGACATCCGCTACATGAATTGGATGACCCTGGAGAACCTGTACTGTCTCCACCTCCATTGGCAGCTGCTCCACTAGAGTATGATAAAAAAAACAGACTTGTGATCCCAAGAATTATTGGCAATAATAAGAATCCTGATTTTTTCATATTATTTCTTGATTAAAAAAGGGTAGGCTACCGAAGACGATAGGCTACCCTAAACAGCTAATTTAAATCATTATTCCATCCAACACTCTCAACAGGGATTAATATAAATCCGTAACTCCCATGTTATAAAACATAAATGCCCATTGATCTGCTTGCTCTTCAATAACTTTAGATATTGGTTTTCCCGCACCGTGACCTGCATTTGTGGCGATTCTAATCAGTACCGGATTTTCTCCTGAATGCGCTTCTTGCAAACGAGCCGCAAATTTAAATGAATGCGCAGGTACAACCCGATCATCATGATCTGCTGTAGTCACCATAGTACAAGGATATTCCGTGCCATCTACCAAGTTATGAAGTGGAGAATATCCATATAAATAATCGAACATCTCCTTACTATCTTCGCTTGAACCATATTCTGGAGTCCACCCCCAACCAACGGTAAATTGATGATACTTTAACATATCCATTACTCCTACTGCAGGGAATGCCACTCTAGCAAGGTCGGGTCTTTGTGCCATAACAGCTCCAATTAATAACCCTCCATTTGAGCCTCCTTGAATAGCCAATTTTTCGGTAGATGTATATTTTTGGGATTTTAAATACTCCGCTGCTCCTATAAAATCATCAAACACATTTTGTTTTTTTGTTTTCATACCAGCTTGGTGCCATTCTTCGCCAAACTCTCCTCCACCACGAAGAGTAGCCATGGCAAAAACGCCTCCGTTTTCAAGTAAAATAATTCTTGAAGTGCTGAATGAAGGAGTAAGCGAAACATTAAACCCTCCGTAGGCATATAGCAAAGTTGGGTTTTGACCATCCATTACTATTCCTTTTTTATGTACGATAAAAACAGGCACTTTAGTTCCATCTTTACTTGTAAACCATTCTTGTTTTTCTTCATACAAAGATGGATCAAAATCAATTTCAGGTCGGTAATATTCTTTGGATGTGCCACTAACTACATCATACTCAAAAATGGTTGGTGGATATAAAAACGAAGTAAAAGAATAAAAAAGTTTAGACTCTTCTTTTTTACCGCCTAGATTACTAGCTGAACCAGTTCCGGGTAGTGAAATTTCCTTTTTGTTACTTCCATCCAAATCCAAAACAAAAATTTTGGTTGTAGCGTTAATCATATACTGAGCGAACATTTTTCCACCACCAGTTGAAACGGAAGAAAGGTAGTTTTCTGATTCAGGAATAACCACCTCCCAATTTGAAATAGCTGTATTATTAGGATCAATGGCTACCAATTGATTTAAAGGTGCATTCATATCCGTACGAACTAAAAACTTACCATTCACATGGTCTACTACCCCACTTTTAGAAGTGAATCCTGTAATTAAAGGTTTAAAGTCAGCATTTAAGTCATCTGTAGATTTAAAGTAAATATCCACATTATCCGTACCTTGATACGCATACAAAATAAGGTATTTTTCATCTTCCGTAACGTCAGCACCGTGATATAAATTTGGGTCGCTTGTGTCACGATAAACCAACTTATCTTCACTTTGTTCGGTTCCCATTTGGTGAAAATATACGGTATGATATTTATTCTCCGCTTTAAGCTCATCTCCTTCTTTAGGCTCTTCGAATCCGCTATAAAAGAAACCATTATTTAGCCAGCTAGCGCCCGAAAATTTAACCCATTTTATTACATCAGCCACATCTGTATTAGTGGCAATATCGCGAATTCTAATTTCGCCCCAATCAGAACCAGCTTCCGAATATCGGTAAGCAATCAATTTATTGTCTTTAGATGCTTGCATCAATCCAACCGTTACCGTACCATCAGTACTCATTGCATTTGGATCCATAAACACTGCCCATTCTCCGTCTTCTCCATTTTTATAATAAATAACACTTTGGTCTTGTAGTCCATCGTTTTTATTCATAAAATAATACTCGCCCACCTTACGGGGAGCCGACACTTTTTCGTAATTAATTAATTTGGTATATCTATCCTCAATTTTTTCTCTAAACGGAATTTGAGCTAAATAACCTTGAGTAACCACGTTTTCTTCTTTCACCCAATTTTCTGTTTCTGGGGCGTGATCATCTTCCAGCCAAGCGTAGGGATCATTTACCTCGGTACCGAAGTAATTAATAATAGAATCGTGCTTTTCTGTTTTAGGATATTCTACCATAATTTGTTTCCAATTGCTTTTGTTTTTTGATAACTCCTCTTTGGGAGCATCTGTACAGCTACTTACCACCGTTGCTATTGAAAGCATACTTAAAATTGCTTTATTCATAATTTTTATTTTAGTTGGAAGCTCAAAGTTAGTTAAAGTAAACATATTGATACTAAAAATAGAATAGGCGGTTTATGTTCCATTTTTGACTAGCTATTCCTTTAACTTTCATGATGTTAGGCCTGTGATTTTAAACTATATTCTACAGAACACAATTTAACACACAAATGCATTGATACAATAAAATGGAAAAACTTAAAAAGAGAAGTAATCGAATAATTGAACAAACCAAACTTCAATTCCAACACAGCTTAATGAATGAAAAACGTAAAGAAATAAAGTGATCCTCAGGGTTGGTTATCAAATACCCTTATGGATTATAGATTATTGTATTGAACACCTCACTAGCTTTTAAGTATTCATTTTACCAGATAGTCTTCGTTTTATATCAAACAAAATATTTTGAATAGCCACATTAGCGGAGGTATAATGAAAGATTATATCATCACTTAATAGATGTTTTGGTATATAGTCCATGAATTGAAATTTACCTTCCAAATTAACACATATTTCCACTCATTTCATACTAAATATTTCTACTAGATCCACTACTTTTACGGGTTCAATTAAATATAGGTATGAAGTTAAAAAATTACATTTTAGGACGGTGGATTGAAGGCGAAGGTCCAGGCACAAATCTGTACAATGCCGTAACCGGAGAAACCATAGCTACTGCTTCTACTCAAGGAATCTCGTTTGAGGAAGTATTGGCGTACGGAAGAAATGTAGGGAATAAAAACTTACGAGACATGACCTTCCATGAACGTGGTAGAATGATCAAAGAATTGGCTTTGTATTTACATTCAAAAAAGGATCTATTTTATTCATTGAGTTGGGCTACGGGAGCTACTAAAATGGACTCGTGGATTGATATTGAAGGTGGAATTGGGAATCTATTTGCCTATTCAAGTCTAAGACGCCAATTTCCAGATACTCCTTTTTGTGTAGACGGAGATTCAGTACCAATGAGTAAAGGAGGCACCTTTTCTGCAACTCATATCATGACACCAAAAACGGGAGTCGCCATCCATATAAATGCGTACAATTTCCCAATTTGGGGAATGTTGGAAAAAATAGCGGTTAATTTATTGGCAGGTGTTCCTGCAGTGGTGAAACCGGCAACCGTTACTTCTTACCTTACGGAGTTAATGGTGCAAGAAATTCATAAATCAAAAATTTTACCGGAGGGTGCATTGCAACTTATTGTCGGTTCGGCTCGTGGCATTATAGATCATGTAGGATGGCAGGATGTGGTAACATTTACGGGAAGTGCTTTTACGGGACGTCAGTTAAAATCTCAATCTAACATCATTAACAACTCGGTACCTTTTAACTTAGAAGCCGATTCATTAAACGCAACGGTGTTGGGCGAGGACGCAGTTCCGGGAACACCAGAATTTGACATCTTTGTAAAAGAAGTAACCCGTGAAATGACGGTAAAGGCAGGTCAAAAATGTACCGCTATCCGTAGAATATTAGTCCCTGAAAATTTGGTTGGAGAAGTACAAAAGGCTGTATCTGCCCGTTTGGAAAAAACAACGATTGGCGATCCTCAAGTGGAAGGAGTACGAATGGGTTCATTGGCAGGTTTGGAACAACGCGATGAAGTATTTGAAAAAGTAAACGAATTAGCGGCATCTCAAGAAATTATTTACGGTAGCTTAGACCAAGTTAATGTAACAGGAGCCGATAAAAATAAAGGGGCATTTATGTCACCTATATTAATGTACAACGACCGTCCTTTTGAAAAAACGGATGTGCATAGTACGGAAGCATTTGGTCCAGTATCGACAATCATGCCTTACAAAAATATGGATGAAGCCATTCAAATCACCCAAATGGGGTTAGGTTCATTGGTTACATCTATTACTACTGCAAACAATAACATCGCTACTGATTTTGTTTTAGGAGCTGCGCCATTCAATGGTCGTATTTTAATCAACAATCGAGATTCCGCTAAAGAAAGTACTGGTCATGGTTCGCCTATGCCAATGCTAACTCATGGTGGTCCGGGTCGTGCTGGCGGTGGTGAAGAAATGGGTGGAAAACGAGGCGTATATCATTACATGCAACGCACCTCTATTCAAGGAAGTCCAACCACTTTGGGAGCTGTGACCCAAGTTTATCAACCCGGAGGGAAATACCTAGAAACACCTGTACATGTTTTCAAAAAGCATTTTGAAGAATTAGAAATTGGAGAAACAGTAATTACGCATAAGCGCACCATTACAGAAAGTGACATTGTAAATTTTGCTAACGTAAGTTGGGACCATTTTTACGCGCATACAGATGTGACCTCTTTGGACGGAACCATATTTGAAAAACGCGTAGCTCACGGATATTTCATCCTGTCGGCCGCAGCAGGGTTATTTGTTGACCCAGCAAAGGGACCGGTATTATTAAATTACGGATTGGAAGAATGCAGATTTACCAAACCTGTTTATGCAGGAGCGACTATTGGGGTTCGATTAACGGTAAAAGAAAAGGTATTACAAGAAAAACGAGAAGATGACGAATTCCGAAAAGGGATCGTTAAATTTTTAGTTGATGTATATGACGAAACGGGAGAAACCGTAGCGCTGGCCACCATATTAACTATGGTAAAAACAATAGATCAGGATTAAATTTACTTCTGTTCTGCTGGATGATGCACCTATTGGTACTGCTAGGAGAGCTGAGATAAATCAATATATGGTTTTAAAATAAAAAAGATAAAGATGAACAAGAATACTGAGAATGACGGGCATGTAGAGTTTCATGTAGATAATGGAATTGCCACCATTGAATTTTATCACCCAATGAGTAATTCACTTCCTAGCTATATGTTGGGTGAGTTGGCAGAAATTATTACTAATACTGGTTTAAATTCGATGGTAAATGTTATCGTATTGAAATCGCGAGGTGACCGAGCTTTTTGTGGCGGGGCTTCATTTGAAGAATTAACAGCCATCGTGGACATTGTAGATGGCGAACGTTTTTTCTCGGGGTTTGCTAAAGTTCTAAACGCAATGCGTACCTGTAAAAAATTAATTATTGGACGTATTCAAGGAAAGGCCGTAGGTGGCGGAGTAGGATTAGCATCTGCTATGGATTATTGCTTTGCTACCGAACACGCTTCCATAAAACTAAGCGAGTTAGCTATTGGTATCGGACCATTTGTAGTTGGCCCAGCAGTATCTCGAAAAATTGGAGAAGGCGCGGCTCAACAATTAGCCATTACGCCCGAAGCTTGGCAGACCGCTCAATGGGCAAAAGAAAAAGGTTTGTATAACGAAGTTTACCCAGATGCCGCAACAATGGATGTTGCCATTCAAGCATTGGCAGAAAAACTAAATAGTTACAATCCCGAAGCAATGTCGCATATAAAGCAAGTATTTTGGGAAGGAACTGAGCACTGGGAGACCTTATTATATAAAAGAGCAGAAATTAGCGGTAAATTAGTTTTATCCGACTTCACAAAAAATGCAATTGCACAGTTCAAATCAAAATAAATAGTAAACTTGCCTCAGATTTACAATATTCAACAAAATCAAATTGAATTAAATTTACCTTCATAATGACAAAAGAAGAGATAAACACCGCACTCCAAGAGCTTGTTAAACAAGAAATGTCGAAAGAAACAATGGCCGCTGGGAAACCTATTTTGGAATCCTATCAAGCTGCTGTAGCTCATACTATCCAGGAACAAAAAAAGATTTTTGTTGCAGATGGTGGCGCAGCTGAAGATTTCAAATTAATACGAGACGAACAGGATGTCAAGTTTGATGAGCTATGGGCTGAATTTTCTAAGCATAAAAAAGCATTCAAAGAAAACCTTGCTAACGCGGAAAAAAACAATCTCACCTTAAAGCAAGGTTTGTTAGAGCAAATTGAAGCTTTAAAAACGGAAGAGCACATAAAAAAGGCTCACGAGTCATTTAAGGAAATTGAAACAAAGTGGAAATCCATTGGTAAAATACCTCAAGACAAGGTAAAAGAAATGGAGGCCTCGTATAGTAAAGCACGAGATGAGTTTTTCTATAACATGCATATTTACCGTGAACTTTTGGAAAATGACCTTAAGAAGAACCTTCAATTAAAGGAAGAAATTGTAGCCAAAATGAAAGCTACGGCTCAAATCAAATCTTTTAAGGATATGGATTCTACCGCTCGGAGACTTACCAATGAATGGAATGAAATTGGGCCTACTTTTAAGGAGAAATGGGAGGAAATCAGAGATCAGTTTTGGGAAGCAAACCATGATGTGTTTAACAAAATAAAAGAATATTACAAATCTCAAAAAGATAAACAAAAGGAAAATCTAGAGAAAAAAAATGTTCTGGTTGCTCGGTTAAAAGAAATAAACGGGAATAATATAACATCAGATAAAAGCTGGAAGAAACATACCAAAATTGTTTTAGAACTTCAAAAAGACTGGAGAACTATAGGTTTCGCACCTAAAGTAGATAATGACAAAGTTTGGGCTGAATTCAAAAAGGAAGCTGACCAGTTTTTTTCAGCAAAGAGTGAATTCTATGCGGAAATAAAAGCCGTGTTTGATCAAAACAAAGAGGCAAAAGAGAAGCTAGTTGCAAAAGCTGAAGGATTAATTCACAACACCGATCAGCGAAATACCGCAAATACGCTTACTCAATTACAAAAGCAATGGCGCGAAATAGGAAGCGCTCACCATCGCGATGAACAACGTCTTTGGAAAAAATTTAGATCTGCCTGTAATGCGTTTTTTGAAAACAAGAAAACACAACAAAAACAAGATACCATTGAACAAAAAGCTAATTTAGAAAATAAATTCGCAATCATCCAAAACATCAAGGACCTTCAATTTCAAGATGATCAAAAGAAATCTTTACAAGAAATTGATGTTTTGATTAATAAGTTCAATCAAATTGGATTTGTTCCAATGAACGAAAAACAAAAAGTATCTGTAGATTATAAAAACGCAATACATCAAAAACTTACCGAATTTGGTATTCAAGAAGAAGATCTTTCGGATTACCTCTTTAAGGTTAAAATTAATGAACTTTCCGGAGCACAACATCCAGAAAAAGCACTAGAAAAAGAAGCTCAATATATTCGTGAAAAAATCAGAACGATAAAAGCAAATATTCTTCAATACGAAAATAATCTTGGATTTTTTAAGCATAGTAAGGGAGCAAACTCGTTAAAAGAAGAAGTTGAACAAAAAATAGTACATAACAAACAAATATTAAGTAAACTAGAATCTAAATTAGAAACTGTATACAGCCATTTAGATTAAAATCAAATCCACACATGAAAAACAAATTAATTCTCCTCGGATTGCTTGCAATAAGCAATGTTTCATTTTCACAAGATGCTACAACGACTAACGACACCATTCCGTCCAACTGGACTATTAATGGGGGTGTTGGTTTAATGCTTAATCAGGTAGGTTTATACCGATGGCAAGGTGGTGGTCAACCCAGTTTTGCCGCAACATTTCTATATAACGGAAATTTTAATTATAAAAAAGATGGTTTATCTTGGGATAACTATATCGATTTAGCCTACGGATTAATTCAACAAGGTAATAATGAAACTACCAAATCTGATGATAGATGGGAAATTGGAACTAAACTGGGTCGTAAGGTGAACGAAAATTGGGATATAAATGCCTTTGGAACCTTAAGATCTCAATTTACAGATGGTTTTGACCCCGATAACACAGTGTTAAAAATTTCTGATTTAATGGCTCCAGGCTATTTACTTGCGGGTATTGGTGCAAACTATAAAAAAGGAGATTGGCTTGACGTAAACCTCTCACCAGTAACTAGTAAAACCACTTTTATCTTAAATGATTCTCTAGCCAACTTTGATGTACCTGATGCGAATGGTGTAGGTACTGGAAAAGGAAAATACGGTAACGTAGCTGGTGAAAAAGTAAGATCAGAATTTGGTGCCTATGCAAAAATCACCATCAAAAAAGAAATTTTAGAAAACGTTACTTTAAGTACTCAAGCAGATTTCTTTTCTGATTATCTTCATAATTTCGGAGCTATTGACGTAAACTGGAATTTGATGCTATTAATGAAAGTTAATAAGTTTATCACTGCCACCGTTACCACCAATCTTATTTATGATGAAGATATTGCTATTGTGTTAGCAAGAAACAACGCTGGAACACCTATTCAAATAGGGCCAGCAGTTCAGTTTAAAGAAACAGTGGGAGTAGGTTTAACCTACACTTACTAAACATTTTTATATTTTAAGAAAAGCCAGTTTATTGAAATAATAGACTGGCTTTTGGCTTTAAGCTAAAAATTAAAAATTAATTACTACCTTTATAGCCAACTATTATATGGTTTTGATATGAAAGAGAAAAAAGCAAAATCTCCACAAAAAAAAGATTCTATTAGTAAAGAGGTATTGACCAAGGCTTGGAATTTAATAACCCAAGCACGCGCCATGTCCAACTTATATGAAACTAAAAAGGAGGTTACCGGAAAATATGTACATGCCACTTCTATGGGGCATGAGGCGGTTCAACTTGCTTTAAGTTTACAGTTGCTTCCACAGGATTATATATCTCCTTATTACCGAGACGACTCCGTTTTATTAGGGGTGGGGATGAAACCTTTTGACTTGATGTTGCAATTACTAGGCAAGCGGGATGATCCATTTTCTGGTGGTCGTTTGTATTATTCGCATCCATCATTAAAAGATGACGACAAACCCAAAATGCCATATCAATCTTCAGCAACAGGAATGCAAGCCATTCCTGCAACTGGTTTAGCGATGGGCGTTCAATACCGAGAGACCGAAAATATAGGGTATACCCCCAAAGAGGATAAATCGGTTGTGGTATGTTCTATTGGCGATGCAGCAATGACCGAAGGTGAAATTTCGGAAGCTTTACACATGGCGGCATTAAAACAACTTCCTATTCTCTACTTTGTCCAAGATAATGAATGGGATATTTCCGCTCATTCATCCGAAATTAGATTACAAAATTCAGCAGAATATGCTAAAGGTTTCAAAGGAATAGAAGTTGTCGAAGTAGATGGCGCAGATTTTTTCGAGTCGTATATCGCTTTGAAAAAAATAATTCATACTATACGTACAGAAAGAAGGCCGTTTTTAATTCGGGCTAGCGTTCCATTATTGGCGCATCATACTTCAGGAGTGAGAAGAGAAACCTACCGAGATGATTATGATGAAGCATTGAAACAAGATCCATATCCGCGTTTTAGAAAGCAACTACTGACTTCTGGATTTACCAATCAAGAATTAGATGATATAGAGAAAAACTCTTTTAATCTTGTTCAAACTGATTTTGAAAAAGCACATGCATCTGCTGATCCCACACCAGAGGATTTATTTACGTATGATTTTGCTCCTACTCCAATTACAGAAGAAAAAGGAGTACGTGCTCCAAAAGGTAAAGATAAAACCGTTATGGTAGATTCGGCCTTATTTGCCATTCGAGAAGTCATGCAAAAACATCCCGAAGCTGTACTTTATGGTCAAGATGTAGGAGGTCGTTTAGGAGGCGTGTTTAGAGAAGCTGCAACTTTGGCTCAATCATTCGGGAATCATCGGGTATTTAATACCCCTATTCAAGAAGCCTTTATTATTGGAAGCACTGTTGGTATGTCTATCGCTGGTTGCAAACCGATTGTGGAAGTTCAGTTCGCAGATTATATATGGCCCGCTTTAAATCAACTTTTCACAGAATTAAGTCGTTCTTATTACCTATCCAATGGTAAATGGGCAATTTCCTCTGTGATAAGGGTTCCAACTGGAGCGTATGGTTCTGGTGGTCCATTTCACTCTTCTTCTTTAGAAAGTATTGTGACTAATATTAAAGGAATTAAAGTCGTATATCCTTCCAACGGTGCAGATATGAAGGGACTAATGAAAGCTGCCTATTACGACCCTAATCCTGTGGTTATTTTTGAACACAAAGGATTGTATTGGAGCAAAGTAAAAGGTACTGAACGTGCAATGACTATTGAGCCAGACGAAAATTATGTGGTTCCTATTGGTAAAGGCAAAATTACTTTGGAAGCGTCCGATGAAAATATTAAAGCAGGTAAATCCATTGTGGTTGTTACCTATGGAATGGGAGTTCACTGGGCTCATAATGCTGCTAAGAAATTAAACAATCAAATTGAAATTATTGACCTACGTTCTTTGGCCCCAATTGATAAGGAGTTAATATATGAACGTGTTAAAATTCACAATAAGTGTTTAATCATTACCGAAGAACCAGATGGGCAATCTTTTGCTAGAGGATTATCTGGTCATATACACGATGTATGTTTTGAGCAATTGGATGCCCCAGTTAAAGTTTTAGCCGCTGCAGATGTTCCTGCCATTCCTTTAAATTCAGTTTTAGAAGAAGCAATGCTGCCAAATGCAGACAAGGCATTTATAGCGATGCAATCGCTATTAAATTATTAAGTAGGATTCAACTAAACTAGCGTTTAACGTAGCAAGTTTAGTCTAAACAAAATTCAATAAAAAACGCCAAGTGAAAATGATTTTCACTTGGCGTTTTTTTGTGTATTAAATTGGCTACAAAAAAAGTCGCTATCTTTCGATAGCGGCTTCATTTTGAAGTTTGTTATACCTATTTGATCACA
>CAXBCR010000039.1:0-18201 GCA_963974475.1 uncultured Flavobacteriales bacterium | reverse complement strand
AGAAGTTCAAACTTAGGTTTGAACTTCTTTAAATCTTTTACCGGACACTAATGAAAAAAAGTTAAAAATAAAAATTCCTAAAATGTAAAATTTACCCATGTTGCTATAAAATTGGTTGCAAAGGTAGTGGAATCAGGTAATACGAATCTATTTCGTTTGTCAACATAAGGTAAAGTTTTACCGGTTTAGATGGTGAGTTTTAAGAAATACTCCCCCAGTTAGGATGCTTTTTTACATAAGAAATAAAGTGTTTACGCAGATTAGAATGGATTTCTAAACGTAGGTTGGCATCTTGTTCTAAAAGTAATTGAGCGGCTTCTCGAGCCACCTTTAAAATATTTCCATCCGTGGCTAAATCGGCAATGGCGAAATCTAAAATTCCACTTTGTTGAGTACCCATAATATTTCCGGGGCCGCGTAATTGTAAATCGGCTTCGGCTACCTGAAAACCGTCATTGGTGCGTACCATTGTTTCAATTCGAGTACGGGCATCGGCAGATAGTTTATAATCGGTAATCAAAACACAGAAAGATTGGTCTGAGCCGCGACCCACCCGCCCTCGTAATTGATGCAATTGGGCTAAACCAAACTTCTCGGCACTTTCAATAATCATTACCGAGGCATTGGGTACATTCACACCAACCTCAATCACGGTAGTTGCCACCATAATGTGCGTTTGACCTTTCACAAATCGTTGCATTTCCATTTCCTTGTCGGCAGGTTTTAAACGTCCATGAACGACTGATACTTGAAATTGGGGCGGAGGAAATTCCCTGGAAATAGACTCAAACCCATCCATTAAATCCTTGTACTCAAAATGCTCCGATTCTTCAATAAGAGGATATACGATGTAAATTTGGCGTCCTTTTTCAATTTCCTTACGCATAAACCCCATCACCCCTAATCGGTTGGCGTCATACTTATGAATAGTTTGAATAGGTTTCCTTCCCGGAGGTAGTTCATCAATCACGCTTACATCCAAATCACCGTAAAAACTCATCGCTAGGGTACGAGGAATGGGGGTGGCCGACATAATTAAAATATGCGGTGGCACTTTGCTTTTGGCCCACATTCGCGACCGTTGCGCTACCCCAAATCGATGCTGTTCGTCAATAACGACCAAACCTAGGTTATGAAATTTCACACGGTCTTCCAACAATGCATGTGTACCAATAATTACCGTAACCTCTCCGGTGGCTAGTTTGGCCAACATTTCTTTACGTTCCTTGGTTTTGGTTGCGCCAGTGAGGAGCATGGTTTTTACGCCCACTTTTTCTAATAACTCAGTTACGCCATCAAAATGTTGGAAAGCTAAAATAGAAGTTGGCGCCATTAAAGCAGACTGGTAGCCATTTTCAATAGCCAATAAAATGGTGAGAACAGCTACGATAGTTTTCCCACTTCCTACATCTCCCTGCAAGAGGCGATTCATTTGGTCGCCACTTTTTAAATCGTTTCGTATTTCCTTGACTACTTTTTTTTGCGCTCCCGTTAAATCAAAGGGCAATACCTCTTGATAGAATTGATTAAAACGTTCCCCAACCTTATTGAATACATAACCTCTACGCTGTAATTTTCGATGGTTTTTAAACCGCAAAATTTGCAGTTGCATAAAGAATAACTCCTCAAATTTTAATCGGTAACGAGCCACCTTAAGCGCGTCTGTGTTAGTCGGGAAGTGGACTTCAAATAAAGCCTTGTTGCGTGGAATTAGATTCCATTTCTGCATCAATTCCGGAGTAAGGTTTTCCGGAATGACAACTTGAATTTGCTGGGTTAGTGTATAAACTAATTTTTCTAATGCTTTGGTATGTAGGTTTTTTGCATTTAGTTTTTCGGTAGTATGGTAAATGGGTTGCAAGGATCTGCCAGCCGCCACCTTGGAAGTGCTTGCCAATTCTAATTCTGGATGTGCAATATTGTATTTCCCGTTAAACCGAGTAGGTTTACCAAATAGGACAAACTCCTTGTCGGGGTCTAATTTGGGTTCTACAAATTTGATTCCTTTAAACCAAACTAACTCTATAACCCCTGTGGAATCATAAAACTCGGCAACTAGCCTCATTTTACGTGCTTGTCCAATTTTTCTAATTTTCCGAACGTGTCCCTTGAACTGCATAAATGCCTGGTCCTGATTTGATTCAGAAACTGTGAAAAACTTGGAGCGGTCTACATACCGAAAAGGAAAGTGAAATAGTAAATCACCAAACGTAAAAATACGCAGCTCCTTTTGCAGCAGTTCGGCTCGTTTAGGACCGACTCCCTTCAAGAATTCTATTTTTGTTTGTAGTGGATTCACCTTTGTTTTTTGCTTCGCTCAAAAGTAAATTTTTGATACCGTTTAAGCGCTATTTTTCGAGTAGAGCCCATCGTTTGGTTTTCACTAAGTAAGAAGGGTTTTAGGTATTATGAATCTATTTTTTTAAACCCAAGAAGAATAGCTCTTGCAGGATACTGTTTTCAATTACTTTTAGAAGGCTACTTTCCATCGTTATTTAGGACAATAAATAGGGCGTGAAACAGTACATTTGTGAGGACCAAATTATATTTAATGGAGATTTTAAACTCGATAATGGTATGGGCAATGAAGAAAAGAAATCATCAAATTGATTTGTTTATTCAATATCCCGTTGAGGTTCAAACTGATTGGTTTCAAAAACTTATTTCTACTGCTCAAAACACCGAGTTTGGAAAACAATATGATTTTGAAAATATCCATTCCATTGAAGCCTTCAAAAACCAAGTGCCATTACAAGACTACGAAAGTTTGAAGCCTTTTATTGATCGAGCAAAAAAAGGAGAAAAAGATGTTTTGTGGCCCGGAGAAACAAAATGGTTTGCTAAGTCTTCTGGTACCACAGATAAATCTAAGTTTATTCCGGTAACTACCGAAGCCCTAGAAACCTGTCATTATAAAGGGGGAAAAGATTTGATTTCTTTGTATATGATGTATAAACCTGATTCCAAGATGTTTACGGGTAGAGGGCTGGTTTTAGGTGGTAGTAGCGAGATTAATAAATCGAATCCACCGTCTTATTCGGGCGATTTATCCTCTATTATTATTGATAATTTACCAATTTGGGCAGAGCTTCATCGCACGCCATCTAAAAAGGTGGCCTTAATGCGAGAGTGGGAAGAGAAGCTGGATAAGATGGCGCAACTTACTATTCATCAAAACATAACCACCCTTGCCGGTGTGCCCTCTTGGACACTGGTTTTGTTGCATAAAGTATTGAAAATTACGGGAGCAAAGCATATCAGTGAAGTATGGCCAAATTTAGAAACCTATACCCACGGGGGCGTAAGTTTTGTTCCGTACAAAGAACAATTTGACCAGCTTTTTAACTTACCAAATCTGAATTACATGGAGACTTACAGTGCTTCGGAAGGTTTTTTTGGATTACAAGATCTATACGGAGATGCCTTTGATGGAGGTCTATTGTTGATGCTAGATTACGGTATTTATTATGAGTTTTTGCCGTTAGAAAGCGTGTGGGATGAAAACCCTAAAACGCTTTCACTTGATGAGGTGGAGTTAGATAAAAATTATGCCATGGTCATTTCTACTAATGCGGGTTTATGGCGCTACCAGGTGGGAGATGTGATAAAGTTTACGAGTCTGTTTCCTTTTAGAATTAAGGTAACCGGCAGAACGAAGCAGCACATAAATGTGTTTGGAGAAGAGCTAATGGTGGAAAACGCAGAAAAGGCCATTCAGATTGCTTGTAACAGAACAGGAGCGGTCATTACCGACTTTTCGGGAGCACCCATTTTTATGGAGGGTAGTGAAAATGGAGGACATGAATGGGTGTTGGAGTTTTCTACAGACCCGGAAAGCCTGTCTTTGTTTTGCGAGATTTTTGATACCGCTTTAAAGTCGTTGAACAGCGACTACGAAGCCAAACGCTATAAGGATTTTATTTTGCATCCTCCAGTTTTGCATAAATTGAAAAAAGGAACGTTTTACCAATGGTTAAAACAAAAAGGAAAACTAGGCGGGCAACATAAAGTACCACGGTTATCCAATTCAAGAGAGTATATAGATGAGATTTTGGCAATTTAAATTAGGAATCAGTTTGGTGTTTTTTTCGTCTATTTCCATAGCGCAAGAAACCCATTTGGAACTGTTGCATTCGGTAAAATTATCTGCGAGTTTTATTGAATCCGATAACATTGGAAATGTGTATACTGTTCATGATTTTGAAATTACCAAACGCGATATTTCAGGAAAGGAGTTGCTGAAAAATAGTGCCTTGGCTTTTGGTGATATCTATTCATTAGATGCTTCTAATGCACTAAAAATGGTGCTGTTTTTCAAAGATATGTCACAGGTAATTTACCTAGATAACCTCCTAGCCAATAGGGGGAATAGGGTTGAGCTTGATTTTATCGGATATAGTCAAGTAACCGCCATTTGTAGGTCGTATAATGATGGATTGTGGGTGTATGATCAAACCACTTTTGAACTTACCCGGCTGGATGAGCAGTTGCAATCTACTGCGCAAAGTGGGAATTTGAATCAAATTTTAGGGTTTGTTCCCAACCCAACATACATTAGAGAATCGAATAATTGGGTGTATATAAATGACCCTGAACATGGGGTGATGGTGTTTGATTGGTATGGAAGCTATACGAAAACCATTCCGGTTTTAGGATTGCGTAAATTTGTAATTCGAGCGAATAAATTATTTTATCTTACCAAAGAAACTCTGGATTCTTATGATTTGAAGAGTTTCCAGTTTTCTAGTATTCAATTACCTAGTTCAAAAATAGTCGACTTTA
The DNA here is from genome assembly GCA_963974475.1 of uncultured Flavobacteriales bacterium. Classification (GTDB taxonomy): domain Bacteria; phylum Bacteroidota; class Bacteroidia; order Flavobacteriales_G; family Salibacteraceae; genus CAJXZP01. The sequence continues at coordinate 13,419 of CAXBCR010000039.1, read as the reverse complement.
CTCTGTATGATGACAAATTGTTATTAATTACCGAAAATGAATTGTTGGTTTATAGAATAATTGTGAACTAAAATTTTAAATTTGATCCTCTTATTGGGGAATAGGAGTTAATTAGAAAATTGAGAATATGCACATTGCCGTATCAGGGAATATAGGTTCCGGAAAAACAACATTAACAAAATTATTATCAGACCATTATAAGTGGGAGCCTCACTTTGAAGATGTGGATGAGAATCCGTACCTAAACGATTTTTATAATGATATGCAACGTTGGTCTTTTAACTTACAAGTATATTTTTTAACCAGTCGTTTTGCGCAAATTCTAAAAGTACGTGAGTCGGGTAAAGATTTTATTCAAGACCGGACTATTTATGAGGATGCCTATATTTTTGCTCCCAATTTACATTCAATGGGGCTAATGACTACGCGAGATTTTGAGAACTTCTTCTCCATGTTTAATCTCATTGGTTCTTTTGTGCAGCCACCCGATTTAATGATTTATTTACGTGCTTCTGTTCCTACTTTAGTTCGTCAAATTCAAAGTAGAGGTAGAGATTACGAAGAGTCAATCCGTTTGGATTACTTGAAAAGTTTGAACGAACGTTACGAATCTTGGATTCAATCTTATAGCCGTGGGAAGCTTTTAATTATTGATGTGGACGATAACAATTTCAAAGAGGATAAAGAAGATTTAGGACTAATTATCCATAAAATTGATACCGAATTACACGGATTATTTTAAGCTATCGGTTCCTTATTATTTTTATTAAACTCTTTAAATTACCGATATGAAGCGTACAGAATTGGTATGTATTATCGTTGCCTTAATAGCTGTAATATTAAGGCTATTTCATTATCCGGGTGGAGGTCCATTAATTGTTCTTTCACTTAGCTTATTGTCCTTGCTTTATTTTTATGGTGGTATTTTACTATTCCTGGATATCCCTATAAAAAAAATTGCCAATTCAGGTACCTTTAAAGAATTACCCACTTTAAGAATTGTTGGTGCAGGTTTAACAGGAGCCACACTTAGTGTGATGGTAATTGGACTATTATTTAAATGGCAATCGTATCCGGGCTCGTTTAGTATGATGATTATTGGGTTGGGTAGTATGGCGGTAATTACCGTATTATCATTTTGGAAATGGAAAAAATCAGCACATCCATTTTATATTGATATTTTAAAAAGAGTAGTGGTGTATTCTCTCATAGGTTGGGTATTGTTGGGAATTCCAACCCGAATGTGGTTGAATTTTAAATTTCCAGATAATCCACAATTGGTGGAGGCTTTAGTTGCCTTAGATAAAGATAGAAGTAATCCTGAGCTACAAGAAGAGGCGAATAAGCAATGGGATTTGTATTATAACCAATTCCAAAATGCCCAAGACGAAGAGGGAGATTAAAAGAATTTAGTAGCCATTATTTTTTGCCTTCCCATCCGTATTAATTGCTTTGGGACATTCTTTTTGACCTAGTCTAAACAGCATGACCCGAACTCCAACAATAAATGTTTGATACGAACCATTGAAATAATCTAACTGCGAAAAGTTTTTTTGAGTTGGGGTAATGTTAAATACTGGTACCTCTAGGTAAGGAATAATGGCTTTGTCATTATCAAACATAAATCCCAAAGCAAGTTTGTAATGCAATTGAACCACAAAATTGGGTGGCGCTATTTGGGCGTTGGTCCCATTTCCTGAACGAGCACTGGCAAAACGATAATCTACGTTTACACCCAGAGTATTTTGTAAAAACAAATAGTCGGAAAAACTAATCAGGTTGTTGAGGTTAAAATTTGCATTCGCGTAATGACTGTAATTTGTATTTGTAAAACTTTCACTGGTATTAGTGGAGGCCAAATCTCTTTTTTGGTTTTCCGAATTCCACAATAGTTTATAGCCCAAATTGTAGTCAATGTATTTCACAATTTTATGTCCCTTTTTCATGCTATGATAGCGCCCTGCACCAAAAGATAAGCCTGGTCTAAGGGTACCGCTAGTAGTAAGTGTGGTGTCACCATAGGTTGCCACGACTTCTCCTTTCAGACTGGTGGTACCGTTTAGTGCAGCCTCAAAAAGCCATCCATCTGGTCGGAAATCAAATGGGTTTGGGAAGGCTTCGTAATTATTTTTATTGTTCTTTTGAATTTTATAGGCTTTTCGCTGGGCCATTCCCCAATTTGGGATGCACCATAAACCAATAATAAGAATGTAAAAAGAAGAATGTTTTAACATTAACCGATGACTTTTAAAATCGCATTTTCAATTTCTTCAGAATCCCAAATGTCAGCGATATTGGGTGTTTTCATTATCTCTTTCATAATAGCATCCTGACGTTTGCCCACTTCTAACGCTTCGGAATACGGAATATTGCTAAACGTAACTTGCGAGTATAAAGGCATCCATTTATCTGGGTGATTAGCAGAAAAATTGGCTTCTATTTTCTTTTGTAATAAAAACATTGGGTCGCCTACGAAATCACGCATTACATGATAATTATGTATGGATAAATCCTGAACCGCATCGCCATTTGGTTTGCGAGAGATTTGGTACTCTTTAAAAATAGTATCCCAGTCTCTACCGTGTTTTTGCATTAATTCCCACATAATGCTACAATCTTCAAAACCCGCATTCATACCTTGTCCGTAAAATGGAACAGTGGCATGGGCAGAGTCGCCCATTAGAGCCACTTTTCCAGCAGTCCAAGGATAACAACGCACAATAGCCAGCGATGATAAAGGATGGTCTTCCCAGGCATCGGCTATATTTGGCATCATTTCGTAAAAATCAGGAAATGTAGATTTAAAGAAATTGTCTACCGCAGCCTTATCGTTCAATCGGTCAAAAGCGTTTTCATCGTTTTCGTGTGGCATAAACAACGTACAAGTAAACGAGCCATCTTCATTAGCTAACGCAATGAGCATAAAACGTCCACGAGGCCATATATGCAGCGCATTTTTATCTAATCGGTAAGACCCGTCATCATTAGCAGGTAACAATATTTCGCGATAGCCATCCTCCACATAATTTTGAGAGAAATTGAATCGGTCTAGCTTCTGCATGGCATTGTAGCGAACGGCAGAAAAAGCACCATCACAAGCAAATATTAAATCGGCAGTGTCGGTAATGATTTCTCCTGTATTGGTGTTTTTTAAATAAACAATTCCGGCTTTAACATCTACATTGGTGCATTGCATATCGTAATGGATAGTTGCGTTTCCATGCTTTTCGGCTAAGTCCATCATTTTGGCATTTACGCCACCTCTCGAGATAGAATAAATTGCTTGCCCTTCCTTTCCGTAAGGTTGGTACGTCAAATTACTTTCCAAATCATGCATGATTCTGCCGGTCATAGGAATGGCCATTTCACGAATTTCATCGCCTACACCCACGGTATCAAGGGCTTTCCAGCCACGAGTGGATAACGCGAGATTAATCGATTTTCCAGCCGATATATCAGCTCGTCTAATATCGGGTCTGCGTTCGTAAATGGTTACTTTATATCCCGCCTTCGACATGTATACTGCCCATAAGGAGCCTACTAATCCTGCGCCAACTATTATTACTTTCTCTTTTTTATCCATTTTAATCTTTTTTATCTCGGAATACGAATCGTTGTATTAATTCAATTCTATAAATCATCAAATCAAACAATCAATCTTCGTCCATTTTTCGTTTGAATAAGCGGCCTCCTTTTGGAGGTTTTACAGAACGTTTAATACCAATGCGCATAATAACGATACCCACCAATAATGCGCCAAACACCCAAAAAAGATGTTTGAATTCACCCGCAGCACTTGGTAATAATTCTTCCATGGTTTATTGAATGCCTCGTTTTAAGATTTCACCAAAACGGTAACAATCTTCATAATTATTGTACATAGGTACAGGTGCTACTCGAATTACATTTGGTTCACGCCAATCAGCAATCACCCCTTCTTTAGTTAAGAAATCAAATAGGTCTTTTCCTTTTCCATGAGCCAAGATGGATAATTGAGCACCGCGTTCTTCCTGATTGGAAGGCGTGATAATTTCAAACGAAGTATTTGTACTTGAATTAGAAACTGTATTCACTACGTATTCTAAATAGGCAGTAAGTTTCAAACTTTTGGAACGTAACCTATGGAGACCTGCTTCCATAAAAATATCTAAGGATGCTTTATGAACCGCCATTGCAAGCACGGGTGCGTTACTCAATTGCCAAGCTTCGGCCGATTCTATAGGGTCGAATTGAGGCTCCATCAAAAATCTACGTTCTTTATTGTGGCCCCACCATCCTGCAAATCGGTTGAGGTCTTTATTCGCATGATGTTTTTCATGAACAAAAATTCCGGAGATACTTCCAGGGCCCGAATTCATATATTTATAGGAGCACCAAGCGGCAAAATCAACATCCCATTCATGTAATAGAACGGGAACGTTTCCTGCGGCATGGGCTAAATCCCAACCCACATTTGCACCGGCATCGTGTCCGGCTTTAGTGATGGTTTTTATATCGAAATATTGTCCGGTGTAGTAATTTACGCCACCTATCATCACCAAAGCTAAAGAGTCAGCATGGTCTGAAATAGCTTGTAAAACGTCTTCAGTCCGCAAGTTATGTTCGCCTTCTCGTGGAAATAGTTGTACAATGGCATCCTCAGGTGTTAGCCCATGGTGCTTAACTTGGCTTTGTAGCGCGTATTGGTCAGAAGGAAAAGCTTTGCCCTCGCAAATAATTTTATATCTGTTTGCAATAGGACGATAAAATGAAACCATAAGTAAATGCAAGTTGGAGGTTAACCCGTTCATGGCAGCTACTTCTTTTGGTTTTGCGCCCATTAGTTTTGCTAACGGTTCGGCAAACATCTCGTGGTAACTCACCCAAGGGTTTTTAGCCTCAAAATGACCTTCTACACCATATTTAGCCCAATCATTTACTTCTTGTTCCAAAGCGGCCATGGCAGATTTCGGAGCCAAACCTAGAGAGTTTCCAGTAAAATAAACGGTCTCTCTTCCGTTATGTTGAGGAAAATGAAAACGCTCTCTAAATGAGGCTAATTCATCGTTGGCGTCTTGTTGCTTGGCAAATTCAAGCGAAAATTCAAATGTGTTCATCTGCTTCGTTGGTTTATGCGTCAAATGTAATGATTTACCTTTCTCGATTAGGGGTAGAGTTTATATTTTTTGAGTGCTTAAGATGTATTTTTTTACGTTTTTGAGGGGTTTGGTTTTTTAGGTATAAAATCAAACTCATCATGTAACTACCATATATGGAATGCAATGTTTTTTACTAATAAAGGAATAGATAATTTTTGTAGGTCAGGATTAAGTGAATGTAAATTATTGCCTATTTTTGCCGCGTGGAGGGATTTGAACGCTTGCAACCACATTCTAAAAAATGCTAAACTGTAAGCTAAAAGACCCTTTCCATCATTTTTAAATTAAATATTGCGAAACAATTTTGAAGGGTTATTGGTAACCTTTTGTAACAGTGTTTTTCAGTCAAATAAAAATTATGTCATATTTATTTACTTCCGAATCAGTGTCCGAAGGGCATCCGGATAAAGTATCAGATCAAATTAGCGATGCATTATTAGATCAATTTTTAGCCTTTGATAAAAATTCAAAAGTAGCATGTGAAACCTTAGTCACCACCGGACAGGTAGTGGTAGCGGGAGAAGTTAAAACGGATGCTTACGTGGATATTCAAAAAGTGGTGCGTGAAACCATTGCGCGTATAGGCTATACCAAAAGCGAATATCAATTTGATGCTAATTCATGTGGTGTTTTAACAGCTATTCATGGTCAGTCGCAAGATATTAATCAGGGTGTGGATCGAGGAAATCTAGAAGAGCAAGGTGCGGGTGATCAAGGGATGATGTTTGGTTACGCTACAGATGAAACCGAAAATTATATGCCACTGGCGTTGGATTTATCTCACTTATTATTGATGGAGCTAGCAGATATGCGAAGAGAGCTTACGGATATTAAGTATTTAAGACCCGATGCCAAATCGCAAGTTACCATTGAGTATAATGACGATCACAAACCGGTTAGAATTGACTCCATTGTAATTTCTACCCAACATGACGAATTTGTTATTGACGCAAACAACCCAAAGGATGCGGAAAAACAGATGACCGATAAAATCAAGAAAGATATTGTTGAAATCTTGATTCCACGTGTAATTGCGAAATTACCGGAACATATTCAGTCCTTATTTACAGATAATATCAAGTATCATATCAATCCTACTGGAAAATTTGTAATTGGTGGTCCTCATGGGGATACCGGTTTAACGGGACGGAAAATTATTGTAGATACCTATGGCGGAAAAGGAGCCCATGGTGGAGGAGCATTTTCTGGAAAAGACCCGAGTAAAGTGGATAGATCTGCAGCGTATGCGACTCGTTGGATTGCTAAAAATTTAGTGGCAGCAGGTGTAGCTAAGCAGGTATTAGTACAAGTTAGTTATGCTATTGGGGTTGTTGAGCCTACAGGAATTAATGTAAACACCTACGGAACGGCCAAACATGGATTATCTGATTCCGATATTGCCAAGATAATTACCAAAGTATTTGATTTGCGTCCAGGTATCATTGAGCGTGATTTGGGATTGCGTAATCCAATTTATTCAGAAACTGCTGCTTATGGGCACATGGGTAGAACGCCAGAGCATAAGACGAAGCAATTCCATACATTAAGTGGAGAACTGATTGAAACGGAGGTGGAATTATTCACTTGGGAAAAATTGAATAAAGTGGTTGAAATAAAAAAGCTGCTTTAGATTTTAATGCAATACATAGCATAGGTAAAGCCTAATTCGAAATCGGATTAGGCTTTTTTTTATGCTTGCATACCTCTTTTTTTTAAGGTTGATAATCATAATTTTTTTTTGTGATGAATTATTTTTTTGTTGGCGGTTTACATCAGTAAATGAGTAGGTTAAATAGAACAGGAAGGGTGTTTTATGTAGCCTGTGATTTTAAACAGTAAAATAAATTTTTGGACGTAAAAAAAAAGCACTAAATTGCCAGCCTTAAAAAATGGGTATTAACGAGTAAAATTTTGATTTTCACTGAATTAAAGTAGATTTTGATTAGCGTAAAATAGCGGTTTGGCAACTTTGTACTTGAACAAAGTTCGGGACTGAATTATACTGTTTTGCCATTTTAAATTGAAAAATTCGTTTCCATCCATTTTTTATTAATTTTTAGAATCATCATTTATTAGGATGGTTTTTTGTGCAGAAGGAAACTTTTGTAAAAAAAAATGGGTGTGAAATAAAAAAATGGATAAAAAGGTAAGAGAGAAAAAATAAACATAACAATCGGAAGGTACCTGCCATTGGTTTGGGGACTTGATATTACTATTTCTGGTGAGAGCCAGAAACGCTTTACAACAAAAAAAGCCACCAGTCTAACAAGAATAACTATTAAAAATTAAAATTTTTTTATGAAAAAAATTAAACTATTTCTAACCCTTTTAGGGTTTTTGACAATGGGACAGTTTGCATTTGCGCAGGCTGGTTCAACATTTTCAAATTCGGATACGGTTCTATCGTTGCCATTCTTGGTGACTGGAGAAACCACGTGTGGATTTGGGAATAACTATACCACGGCAGATATTGCATGTGTGGGTAACTTCATGTCGGGTGAAGAGAAAATTTACTCTTTCACACCGGGTACCACCATGCCAAACATGCAAATTGGTATCACTAATATTGGTGATAATTTTGCAGGATTGTTTGTGGTAGATGATACTACTTCATCAGGTAACTGTTTAGGATCCGTAACAGGACCCGGTTCAAACGACCGGTTTGTTTCTGGATTATCGCTAACCGGTGGAACTACTTATTATGTTATCGTATCTTCATGGGCAGCTCCAAGCTGTTTGTCATACGATATTCAAATAGTAGATAACACATGTCCAGCACCATCAGCATTGATGGTAAATGCAGCGCATGATCATGCGATTGTAGGATGGACAGAAAACGGTTCAGCTACCACTTGGGAAGTGGAGTATGGTCCTTTAGGATTTACCTTAGGTTCAGGTACAGATACTGTATTTACTAATAATCCGGATACCATTACAGGATTAACTCCTCAAACGGATTATGAATATTGGGTAAGAACAGCATGTAACGCAACAGATTCATCTTATTGGGTGGGTCCAATGTCGTTTACAACAACCTGTACACCAGTATCTGACTTCTTTGATGATATGGAAGCGTATGGAACTTACATTACTCCTCCATGTTATACTGTAATTGAAGCTTCTTTAATAACCAATTATGTAGCAATTGAAACCTACCAATACGGTACACCACATAGTGGAATAAGACATATTAGAGCAAGTAATTCTAATGATGTAAATGCAGCGATGTATTTATCATATCCTGCGGTAACTACATTAGGAGCAGGTACCCACAGAACACGTTTCTGGGCGCAAGATTTTGCATCTAATCAAATTGTAATGGGAACTATGTCGAATCCAAACGATTCGTCTACGTTTACCGCAATGGATACCATTACACTTAGTAATGTGTATACCGAATATACGGTTGATTACAATACTTATACAGGTACAGATAATTATGTTACTATGCGTTTTTTACGTTCTGGAACATATCAAACTACTTATGTAGATGATATCGCGTGGGAAGCAATTCCAACCTGTCCATGGCCAGAAAATTTATCAATGAATCCTAGCTCATTAACAGCAGGAACATTTAATTGGACGGAAATGGGTTCAGCTACCCAATGGGAAGTAGAATATGATACTGCTGGATTTACAGTAGGAAGTGGTGCGAATACTGTTCTTACTACTACTAATCCACAGCCTGTAACTGGATTAACTGCTCACTTGGATTACGAATTTTACGTTCGTGCTATTTGTGGCGCAGGCGATTCTTCATTATGGACAGGACCATATTCTTTCCGTATTGATTTTGTACCACCAGCAGGTGTAAGTTGTACTACCGGAGGACCAAGTTATGTTTTTGAAGAAGATTTAGAAATAGGTACTACTGGCTGGACAGGAGATTTCACCCAATATGGTGGAAGTGGAAATTGGGCGATGCCATACTATGGTAATGCGTATCCAACTGTATCAGGACCATCCGCATCTTATAGTGGATCTGGTCACTTAGAATGGAGAAGTTCATATAATGCAACTACGGTAGCTAATATTGTTTCTCCAATGGTAGATTTAACTAATGTAACTACCTCAGCAGAACTTTCGTTTTTCTTACATGCGTATGGAGCAGATATTGATACATTTAATGTATTAGTAGGATCGACTCCAACTGGTCCATGGACTCAAGTATTCCAAAATATTGGTCAATACCAAACATCAGCAACTCAGCCTTGGGCATCTGTTGGGGTAAATTTAGATGCCTACGTAGGTCAACAAATATATTTGGGCTTTCAATATAAAGCGGCAACATCAAACTATAATTGTAATGTTGCTGTAGATTTAATTCGTGTTGAAGGTTGTGTGGCTTGTCCACGTCCTACTGGCGTAACAGCTATGCCGGGTGCATATACTGCGGATATAAATTGGACAGGAACATCTACCAGTTACCAAGTAGAATATGGAACTCAAGGATACATTGTAGGTTCAGGAACTCGTTCCCTTTCAGCGGTAGATTCTACTACCTTAACTGGATTGAGCGCTGCAACTAATTATGACGTATATGTTAGATCATTTTGTGGCACAGCTCCGAATGCAGATACTTCTGCATGGACAGGACCAATTCCATTCTCTACTATTTGTGCACAGGTAACTGATTTTGTACAAGGGTTTGAAGGAACAGCAACTTATAGTATGGCTGATTGTTGGACAGGTACAGCTTTTTCAACGAGTACTAATCCATCTGTACAAACCTATCAGTATTCTAATCCAAACACTGGAGTTAGACATATAAGAATGTACAATTCAAATCAGATTGATGCGGTAATGATTTTAGCATCTCCAGAAATCAGCAATTTTGATTCATTAGATCACCGTGTACGTTTTTACGCAAAAGATAGTGATGCAAATCCTATTATTGTAGGAACTATGGCAGATCCAACGGATTCAGCTACATTTACTCCGTATGATACAATAGTGCCAACAGGAACGTATACCGAGTATACTGTTAATTTTGACCAGTATGCAGATACCGGAAATTATTTAGCGTTCTATACTGTTCATGCAAGTACCTATGATTACACGTATTTAGATGATATCGTATGGGAAGCAATGCCTTCTTGTCCATTTCCAATTGCAATGGGAGTTTCTCTTCCAGCATTAGGAACGGTTAATTTGAACTGGACAGAACAAGGAGCTGCAACCCAATGGGAAGTAGAATATGGTTTGAATGGATTTGCTCCTGGATCAGGAACAACTGCATTTACCACTGCGAATCCGTATGTGTTAACAACATTAACTGCAGGAACAGATTATTCTTTCTATGTACGTTCAGTATGTGGCGCAGGAGATACATCTGTATGGGTAGGACCGTATAACTTTACTACAGCATGTGCTGCAGTAACTGATTTTGTTGAAGATTTTGATTCATACGCTGCGTATGTAATGCCAACTTGTTGGACAGCATCTATCAATACAACCAGTGCATATCCTACATCGCTAAAAATTGAGACCTATGCGTACAGTACTCCAAATTCTGGAAACCGTCACATGCGTATGTATAACTACAATGATCCTGCTGCAGGATTATATTTGTCTACCAAGCCGGTAAGTAATACCGCATTAAATACCCATAGAATTCGTTTCTATATGAAAGGTACGAATGGGGATGATGTAGTAATTGGAACAATGACTGATCCTTCGGATTCATCAACATTTACGGCATTTGATACTATTACACCTGGTGGAAATTATGCAGAATATTATGTAGATTTCGGTTCGTATACAGGTACCGATGCGTATGTTACCTTTAAACCGAATTATACAGCAACATATGATTATATATATATTGATGATGTAGTTTGGGAAGCAACTCCAAGTTGTTTACCTCCAGTAGATTTATTGGGTACTATTACATCTGTAACAACCGCCAATTTATCATGGACTGAGATTAACTCAGCAACCAATTGGGATGTAGAATATGGTCTTACAGGGTTTACACAAGGAACAGGAACAACTGCTGCAACAACAACAGCAAGTTATACTGCAACAGGGTTAGCTTCCGGAAACTCGTATGAGTTTTACGTAAGAGCAAGATGTTCAACTACAGCAGGAGATACTTCTACATGGGCAGGACCATATGAATTTGATATGGGATGTGCACCAGTAGCAGCATTTACCGATAATTTTGATACATACTCTACGTATGTTCAAAGTCCAGGGTGTTTTACTTCTACGTATAAAACGCAATCTTATGGAACGGTTTACACCTACGGATATACGTCTCCAAATTCAGGAAACCGTCATGTACGTTTTTATGATGCGGCAGATGCGAATTCAGAAATGAATTTGGTATATCCAGCAGTAAATAACTTGTCAGCCGGAACGCATAGAACTCGTTTTTATGCAAAAAGTCCAGACAGTTATGATATGGTAATAGGAACAATGGGTAACCCTGTTGATGCCAATACATTTACACCGTATGATACCATTACGATGTCTCCAAATTATGCAGAGTATACTGTATATTTTAATGGATACACTGGAACGGATATGTTTATTGCAATGCATCCTTTATATACCGCCAATTACGATTACGTATATGTGGATGATGTAGTTTGGGAAGTAACTCCAAATTGTCCAGAACCAAACAGTCCTACTTCAGTAGTAACTGATGTAACGGCAAACTTAGGTTGGACAGAAAATGGATCAGCCACGCAATGGGAAATTGAGTATGACTTATATGGATTTGTACAAGGAACAGGAACATCTGCAACTACTACAACTAATCCACATATGTTATCAGGATTAACCGCAAACGAATCATACGAATTTTACGTAAGATCTATTTGTGGACCTGGAGATACTTCATTATGGAGTGGTCCTTACGAATTTGTAACCAATTGTAGTGTTTTTGCAGCACCATTTATGGATGATGTGGAAGCACACGGAGCAACCAGACAAGGTGCAATCGGTAACTGTTGGCAACAAGATGGTGCTTTAGGTTATGCATATAACTGGAATGTAGATCAAAGCGGAGCAGGACCAGGTTATTTAACAGGACCTTCCGGAGCGTTTAGCGGAACAAGTTTCTTCTTCTTAGAGTCTTCTTATGGAAGTCAAGGAGATATGGTTTCATTAACATCTCCAATGGTAGATGTATCTACTATGGCATCTCCACGATTGAAGTTTATGTACCACATGTACGGATCAACCATGGGAACCATGCTGATTCAAATTAATGATGGAACATCGTGGACTACCGTTGATTCAATTGTAGGACAACAACAGGCTGCAGCAAGCGACCCTTGGTTATTGAAAGACTTGTATTTAACAGGTTTAACAACAACTGCACAGGTTAGATTCACTGCTGTAAGAGGTTCAGGTGGTTACGGAGATATGTCGTTAGATGATATCCGTATCGAAGATACGTTTGCGAATGACTTATCCGTTGTTTCTGTAAATAACGTTGGCGATGTTTGTGGCACAGGTTCAGATAGTATTACTATTGAAATATTCAACTTAGGAACAGCGGCACAGTCGAATTTCCAAGTAGGATATATCTTTGATACTACTGCAATCGCACCGGAAACAGTTACAGGAACAATTCAACCAGGTGATACCATGATATATACGTTTACTACTACCTCTGTATTTGGAGTAGGGTCAACAAACATTGAAGGGTACACTTTATTGACAGGTGATAGTAACACTACCAATGATTCATCTCAAGTGGATGTAGCTAAGACCTACAATATTTCAACGTATCCTTACATTGCAACCTTTGCAACAGGACAAGAAGGTTGGAATATTGATAATGGAACTAGCGGAACATGGGCATTTGGAAATCCAAATAAAACCAATATCACTGGAGCGTTTTCAGATACCAATTGTTTCGTTACAGGAGGTTTAACAGGATCATACAATAACGGTGAGTTTTCATTGGTGAATGGACCATGTTTTGACTTCAGTAATTTAGTTCGACCTCAAATTCAATTGAAAGTGAACTGGAATACCGAAACAAGTTGGGATGGTGCTAACGTTCATTTCTCAACGGATGGTGGAGCTACTTGGTATTTATTAGGAAACATTGGAGACGGTGTGAACTGGTATAACGAAGATCAAATTAATGGTATGGCTAACTTGCCAGGATGGGCAGGACGTTATGGAAATGAATCATTTGGCTGGAAAATAGCAACGATTGATGCAGGATTCTTAGGTGGACAATCGGATGTTAAATTAAGAGTTGGTTTCGGATCAGATGGTTCGGTAACTGGTGAAGGATTTGCATTTGATGATTTCGCAG
>CAXBCR010000038.1:0-21144 GCA_963974475.1 uncultured Flavobacteriales bacterium | reverse complement strand
TTCAAGGGTTACATTCGGTAAAATTCCATTCTCAGGTTTTTATCGGACAGTAATGTTTCAAATTAGATTACGAATGAATGAAAAGAGGCCAGTTGGTTTCACGTTTTCACCTTAGCCTAACCGAATTTCATTTATATACTAATTCAATTAAACTATTTACCTTTAGAAATAAAATGCACCACCAAACTATACACCATGTAGACCAATACGATGAGTGGAATAACCGCATAATCTAAATACGGTAATCCTGGAACTCTAACCCAATAGGGTAAAAACGTAATAATTACAAGTACAGCCACAATAATCAAGAAGATGTATCGGTACGTATTACCCGCCCAACTCATTTCTTTGAATTTGAAATTGAGCATGGTTACGGGTGCCACCATCATTAAGGATAAAAAGATGCTCATCGCAATGTACCACTCCGGGTAAAAGAGATTATACACTAAATGAAAATCAAACGCGCTCCAATAATTAGAATGCATTAACACCCCCAATTGCGCATCGTTTAGCGGGAAATACATGTTCAAATTGTACTGTACCGTTAAAATCAACGAGAAAGAAGCCACAAACAAAGCTGCAGCGGGAGTGGGCACCCCAATGAAGGAATCGGATTGGTTTTCATCAATATTAAACTGTGCCAACCTCAACGCAGCAAATAAGGCGTAGAAAAAGCCTGTGAATTCTAACAGAATATGCGCTAAAGGACGCTCATCAATGGGCACAAAATATTCACCGTAACCGATGGTAATGTATTGATACAACATAATAGCGGGTAAGACACCAAATGTAACCATATCGGCAAGGGAGTCTAGTTGTTTCCCAAAATCACCACTAACGCCCAAGGCACGAGCGGCAAGTCCATCAAAAAAATCGAGAATGGCAGCGATAACCATGCAAATGGCTGCGCCTAACATATTGGTTTGGAACGTTAATACAATTCCGGTGATACCACAGGCAAGATTGCCTAAGGTGATACTGTTGGGTACCGCTGCTTTAATATTCATGGGGCAAAGATAGTTTTCAAGTCGAAAGTAAAAATAGCGTTTTGAGGAAGTTTTAACCAAGTTTAGGGACCAACCCCGAAGATTCTTTAAAGTTTAACGCATGGATGAAGGTAGTTGCGACAGGCTTCGCGGCACTACCACACAAAACGTTGTATGAGTAAAAAAAGACCAATCCTTCCCCGTTTTAGTTAGGAACAAAAAAAAGAGCAATTCCAATTGGAATTGCTCTTTAAATTTTATCGTTTAGCCCTTTGAAACTCTAAGGGACTATCCTTATAATCCTAATAAAACCTCAACAGGTTCTTTACCTCCAAAAATTAATTTGGTTGGGTTTTCTAACATTTCTTTAACGGTTTTAAGGAACCCTACCGAATCTTTTCCATCAATTACACGATGGTCATAACTCAAGGCTACGTACATGATTGGACGAATTTCCACTTTGCCGTTTATGGCTACCGGACGCTCCACAATATTGTGCATTCCAAGAATTGCACTTTGCGGAGGATTAATTATTGGAGTACTTAACATCGAGCCAAATACGCCTCCATTAGTAATAGTAAATGTTCCACCGGTCATTTCTTCTAGGCTCAGTTTACCATCTCTAGCTTTAAAAGCTAGGCGTTTTACTTCTGCTTCAATTTCGGCAAGGCTCATGGTTTCTGCATTTCTAATTACAGGTACCATTAGTCCTTTAGGAGCTGAAACGGCAATGGCAATATCGGCATAATCAAAAGAAATCATGTCGTCTCCATCAATCATTGAATTCACCAAAGGATATAAACTTAATGCCTCTGCACACGCTTTTGTAAAGAAAGACATAAACCCTAATCCTACCCCATGGGTTTCACCAAATGCTTTTTTGTATTTTGTACGTAAATCCATGATTGGCTTCATATCTACTTCGTTAAAAGTAGTCAGCATAGCCGTATCATTTTTCACAGAAACCAATCGTTTAGCCAATTTTCTGCGAAGCATACTCATTTTCTTACGCTCTTCATTTCGTTCTCCGGTTGGAGAATAAATGGTAGAAGCATCCACGCCACCGGTTAGATAAACATCCACATCTCCGCGAACTATTTTACCGTTACTTCCGCTTGGGTTTACCTTTACTGGGTTCACCTCGTTTTGCTTCATCACTTCTTTGGCAAGCGGAGTTGCTTTTACATCTACAGCAGGAGCAGCTTTTGCTGGGCTTGGCGCTGCGGCAACAGGTGCTGCTGCTTCAGGAGCAGCCTCTGCAACTACGGCCGATTCAAAACCTTCTGGTTTGGCGGCATCTGTATCAATATTACACACCACTTGACCTACCTGAACGGCATCACCATCTTCGGCTAAAAGCGTAATAATTCCAGATGCTTCGGCTGGTAATTCCAAGGTTGCTTTATCGGAATCGATTTCAGCAATAATTTGGTCGGTTTCTACGTAATCACCCGATTCTACTAACCATTGAGCAATCTCTACTTCTGTAATTGATTCTCCCGGACTTGGGATTTTCATTTCCAAACTCATAACTATTCGAATATTTGGTCTATAATTCTTTTCTGTCTTCTTGCACTCACTTGCGATGAACCCGATGCTGGGCTACCACTTGATTTACGTGAAATTAATCGCGGAGCATATTTGTACATTTTTCTTAAAATGTAACTCCAAGCTCCCATATTTTCTGGTTCCTCTTGTGCCCATATTACTTCAGCACCTTTGTACCCTTTTATAATGGTTTCGATTTTTGTTTCATTCAATGGATATAGTTGTTCAATACGAACTAAAGCTACATCCTCTCTACCCAATTCTTTTCTTTTTTCAAGCAATTCGTAATACAGTTTACCATTTAAGAAAACTACTCGTTTCACTTTACTCGGGTTCACTGTGTCTTCAATTACATCTTGAAAACAACCATCTGTAAAATCAGCAACTTTAGAAACTGCTACAGGATGACGTAATAAAGATTTTGGAGTAAAAACAACTAAAGGCTTACGGAAAGGACGTATTAATTGACGTCTTAAAATATGAAAGTAATTGGCTGGAGTAGTACAATTCGCTACCACAAAGTTTCCTTCGGCAGCCAATTGTAAAAACCGTTCCATACGGCCACTTGAATGCTCAGCTCCTTGACCTTCATATCCATGAGGGAGTAGAATAACCATCCCATTCATGGTTTTCCATTTGTCTTCCGCAGCGGATAGAAACTGGTCAAATATTATTTGGGCTCCGTTGGCAAAATCACCAAACTGAGCTTCCCAAAGCACTAAAGAATTTGGAGATGCCATAGCATATCCGTAATCAAATCCAAGTACGGCATATTCAGATAAAAATGAATTGTAAACCGTAAACGCTCCTTGCTTTTCGGCTAGGTGATTTAATGGAATAAAACGCTCTTCAGAATCCTCAAAGGTAACTACCGAATGACGATGTGAGAATGTTCCACGTTCTACATCCTGGCCACTTAAACGCACATTACTCCCTTCAGAAAGAAGACTGGCATACGCCAATAATTCGCCCATAGCCCAATCTAATGCATCCTCTTTCAGCATCTGGATACGAGCTTCGAATAATTTTTGAATCTTTCTGAAAATCTTTTTATCCGTTGGAAGCGAATTCATTTTTGTACCCAATTCCCACACTTGGTCCTTGGTAATACACGTATCCGTAAACTCTAATATTTGTTCTTTTGTTCCCATTTCAAAACCTGTCCAGGTTTCGCGCATAAAATCTTGAATAGTAGCTAATTCCTCCTGCTTAGAAGCGTCTAAACCTTTATTCAAAAATGCTTCGGAACTATCTTTTATTTTCAACGCTTGTTCAGCAGTTAAAATTCCTTCCGCAATTAATTTCTTTGCGTAAATATCTTTAGGATTGGGATGTTTGGCTATCGCTTTATACAAAAGAGGTTGCGTAAAACGCGGCTCATCTCCTTCATTGTGTCCGTATTTACGGTAACCCAACAAGTCAATAAATACATCTTTTTTGTAGCGTTGACGGAATTCCATTGCTATTTCCATCACATGGATAACAGACTCCACATCATCTCCATTCACATGGAATACAGGTGACAAGG
Organism: uncultured Flavobacteriales bacterium; assembly: GCA_963974475.1. Lineage (GTDB taxonomy): Bacteria > Bacteroidota > Bacteroidia > Flavobacteriales_G > Salibacteraceae > CAJXZP01. The sequence goes on along the minus strand of CAXBCR010000038.1, from coordinate 17,082 downwards.
TAGTTTTACCAATATCAGTACTATACGTACTTGAACGACCATCGGTATAGTTGGTTGTAAATCCAATTTGATTATTAATCACAATATGAATGGTACCACCGGTTTTGTAACCCGCCAAATGCGCCATTTGGATAACTTCATATACTACCCCTTGACCTGAAACAGATGCATCTCCATGGATAACAATTGGCAACGCCTCTTCTTGTCCATTAAGCTCATTATCAATTTTGGCACGGGTAATTCCTTCCACTACAGGACCTACAGATTCAAGGTGAGAAGGATTAGGCGCTAAAGTCATTTTAACTTCTTTACCGCTATTGGCAATAATACGTCTGGTAGACCCAAGGTGATATTTTACATCGCCATCAAAATCATCCAATTCATATCCTTTACCTGCAAATTCGTTAAAAATATCGGCAGCTGGTTTCTTGAAAATATTGGCAAGTACATTGAGTCGTCCTCGATGTGCCATTCCAATAATAATTTCTTTTACTCCCAATTCAGACCCTTTTTCTACCAAGGCATCAATAGCGGGAATTAGGGACTCTCCTCCTTCCAGAGAAAATCTTTTTTGACCTACAAATTTCTTATGAATAAACCCTTCAAACTCTACAGCCTGACTAAGTTTGGTATACATTCTTAGCTTTTGCTCGGCATTGTAAGTGGGTGTATTTCTATTTCGCTCTATTCTCTTAACAATCCATTCTAATTGCTCCGGTTTACGATTTTGCACATACTCTACACCGATTGACCGGCAATAGGTATCTTCTAAAAAGGAAACAATATCTTTTAGTTTGGTAGCTGGCAGACCAATGTTATGAGCCGCATGAAAAACGGTATCTAAATCTTTTTCTTCCAAGCCATAATACGCTATCGAAATGGTGTCGGTATAGGCTCTCCGTGTTCGAACGGGATTGGTTTTTGTGAATAAGTGACCCCGCGTACGGTATCCCTCAATAAGTTGAAAAACCTTGAATTCTTTATCTACGTTATCTGGAATTTCAGCTCCTTCATACTGCTGAAGAGCAAATTCAAAACCTTGGAAAAACTCTTTCCAAGTCGCATCTACACTATCTGGGTTGGATTTAAACTGTTCGTAAACCGCATTCACTGCATTTACATCTCCATTCCCTAAGTAGGAATATTTGTCCATTGTTTTGGTCCGTTGATTGGCACGCAAAATTAACCTCATTTCATAGGCTGCAAAATGTATTTTAGGTTTATTTAGAATAATTTTAGACAAGGAGAAATTAGAATTTAAATATTCATTTCTCTACCACTTATTTCTGGACACATGGCTGGCTTTCATGCTGTATTTGCATACTGGTTATTTGTTTTGAATAATCTAAAACATCGGAAGGATTCATTTATTCTTCTACCTATCGTTTTTATGAATTACCGATGAATCGCTATATTAACCTTGAAAAGGCCACCTATCCCGTAAAAGTTAAATTGAATTGGAAAATGAAAGTCCCCACCTGCTTGGGTAACGAAATTGTTGTGGTAGATATTAGCAGAAACTAAAACCTCAACAAGCTATCAATCCAAAATGTTTTACTAAACCGGATTAATCCCCATATTTCAAAATGTTGTAAATTCCTTTAAGGTTAATCAACTTGGTAACAAATGCCCAAACCACGCCAAAACTGGCTACCATAAGCAGCAATAATTTATGGTCAATTTCTAGTGGTGAAATCCATTTGGCTAAGGCAAATAACCCCGTGCTAAATACCGCTAAACTTACTAATAATTGCCAACGAGGTCGGGTTTTAAATTGATAACCAATGTAAAATAGCTGCATTACCACCACTACTATTTGTGTAATTAATGTGGCCATTGCTGCGCCTAAAATTCCAAAATATTGAATTAGATAAAAATTCAAGGACACATTTATTATCAACCCCACCAACGAAATTACATTAAGAGTTTTCATATCGCCATTGGCGGTAAGTAAAGTTCCAAATACATAGGTGGAAGCTAAAGGAATAAAAGTGTACATCAAAACGGTCTGCACTTCGGAGGACTTGGTAAATTCATTTTCAAAGAATATTCGAATAATATCCATTCCAAAAAAAGCGATTCCTATTGCTGCAATAATGGCGGGAGTAATGAGTAATCGAAAAGAAAGAGACATTAAATCGATGACGCTCTCTTTTTTAGCCAGCATTTTAGAGAATAAGGGGAGTAACAACGTGGCAAACAGCAATGCAAACATATTGGCCATTTCGGGTAGTCGATACCCTTGGGCGTAGATTCCTGCCTCTTGCGCTCCATTTGGCATTAGCTCCTCAATCATTATGACATCAATTCGGTAATAAATCCCCATGATGAGCGTAAGCATAGCAAATGGAATACTCTTTTTCACAATACTCGGTACAATTTGAAACTGCGGCATTTTGAATTTCACTTTCGCTTCCAATAACAAAATAAACAAAGCGACAATAATGGTAGCCCCATAAGCCGCACCTTGGGCATAGGCAAACCACTCAATTTGGAAAGGTATTTCTGTGAGGTTACCCCACAATAATGTTCCTACAATGGCAATCATTAGTAGTCTATCCAAAACAGAAATAATACTATCTACTTTAAAGAACTGGAGTCCGGCTAGGTTGGCTCTTAAAAACAACACAATGGATAATAGCACCTGGTTTCCTCCGATGATTAGAAGTAAAAACAAATAATCTGGCGGGTATTCCATGATATATTTCCCGACCGTCATTACTAGGACGAGGAAGGTCATTCCAAAACCTAATTTAACCACCGATAACGTTGCTAATAATTGCCCCGCAGCTTCAGGGTTTTGAGATACGTTTCTATTTTGAAAATTATTTATTCCAAAATCCAAAAAAATATGAAAGAGAAAGGAAAAGTTGAGCATGGTAAAATAAATACCATATTGCTCGGGCCCCACAGTGTTTTGAACTCCAATTCCTATACCGAGCACCCAGAATGGCTTAATCAATAGATTAAGTAACAATAGGAATCCTAAATTGGTAATGAATTTTTTTCGCACGTCTAATGGTTTCAACGTCAAAAGTAGTGAGGTATTTTGAGGATTAAGAATTTATTTTCAAAAAATTACATAATAGGTAACCAGTATTGGTTTAGAACAAAAAAATGAAGTTTTGATGGGTATGAATTTCTGCATCCCAATGCACCAATTTATTATTTACTACCACATAGGTTTTATACCCCCATTGAGTTAATAGGTCCATGCATTTATACCGATTTTCATTATCCCAAAGTTCCGTATAAATAATCGGGTGATTCTGAGTAATTAGTTTTTCGCCCCCTTTCAGCACAAAGAATTCAAAATTCTCTACATCTAGTTTAATTGCTTTGGGTTGACAAGTAGCCTGTTCCAAAATAGTATCAAGCGTAACCACGTCCACAGTATATTTTGTTCCTTCATTAAAAGTGTCAATACTGTCGTGAATTACGTGACTCAAACCTTGTTTCCGCGCTTTCCCAAATTTAGGCATTACCATTTCGAGGGTCCCTTTTTCAGCCCCAAGTGCTTTTTCAATAACCGACACATTATCTAAGCGATGCTTTTTAATGATTTTATGTAACGCAGATAGGTTTTCGGGTACGGGTTCAAACGAATACACTTCACCGGCTTCTACTTTTTCGCTAAGAAAGTAAGTCATTATCCCAATGTTTGCACCAATGTCAAGCACACAATCACCGGGTTTTACCATATCCAAAAACGTAAAAAAGTCACCTTCTTTCCGGTCGTTTTTCAAGGTTTTTATTTTAAAATTCGAAAAGATATATAGGTATCTTTCAAATCCTAAAATTTTCTGAAGTGCATATATAATCTTGTCTTTCACCTGTTTTTTACTTTTTTATAATATGTCGAATGGCGTGCATGTAGATGCCCAAAACCCATGAGAGTAAATTATAATTTTGCTCGTTTCAAGCCGTCAAATATACTCAATCCACTTAGGTTACCAATTCGTTGCATTTTGAATTTTGAAAATTGTACTTTCGTTACTCTAAAATTAAAAACTACGGGATTGAAAATAGCGGTTAATACACGATTATTGTTGCCAGGAAAACTAGAAGGAATTGGCTGGTTTACGTACGAAACTCTGAAAAGAATTACCCGCGCCCATCCGGAGCACGAATTTTTATTTTTGTTTGACCGGAAGTATAGCGAAGAATTTATTTTTGGTGACAACGTTACCCCTATTGTGGTTCCAGTGCAGGCACGACACCCTATTTTATTTCACTTATGGTTTGAATGGATGATTCCACCTGTTTTGAGAAAGCATGATGTGGACTTATTTTTATCACCTGATGGGTACTTGAGTTTAAACTCGGAGAAAAAGCAATTGGCAGTTATTCACGATATCAATTTTGAATATTATCCGCGTCATTTACCCTTTGCGGTGCGTAAATACTACCGGTACTACTTTCCGAAATTTGCAGAAAAAGCGACTCGCATCGCTACGGTTTCTCAATTTAGTAAGGAAGACATTATTCGTCATTACGAAACGGAACCCGATAAAATTGATGTGGTATATAATGGTGTAAGCGATGTATACAAGCCTAATAGTGTAGAGAATAAAAATGCCACCCGTGAAAAGTTTACGCAAGGCCATGATTATTTTATATTTATAGGCTCTATCCAGCCTCGCAAAAATTTAGCGCTACTTTTCAAGGCGTTTGATTTATTCAAAAAAGAGAATAATACCGATATTAAATTACTGATTGTAGGAGAAAAGAAATGGTGGACGAAAGCCATAAAGCGCTCTTTTGAAGGTATGGAATTTCAAAAAGACGTGATTTTTTCTGGGCGCTTACCGCAAGAAAAATTGAGTCAAGCATTAGCCTCCTCACTCGCATTAGTTTACGTTTCATTTTTTGAAGGCTTCGGTATTCCTATTGTGGAAGCGATGAATTGCGAAGTACCGGTGATTACCTCCAATATTACTTCTATGCCAGAAGTAGCAGGGGCTGCAGCAGTTTATGTGAGTCCCTTCGATATTCATTCTATTAAAGAAGGAATGGAAAAAATAGCTTTTGACCCTGCTTTGGTGACCAAATTAGTGGAAGCAGGAAAAATACAGCGTGAAAAATTTAGCTGGGACCAAACGGCCGAGAAACTGTGGGATTCTATTGAAAAATGTTTGAATGAGTCTTAGTCCCTATTATCAAAAAGGAGTACTGGAAGCTGGTTGTGACGAAGCCGGACGTGGTTGTTTGTCGGGTCCTGTGGTTGCCGCAGCGGTGATACTTCCAGAAAGTTTTCGCAATGAAATTTTAAATGATTCGAAGCAACTTAGCGAAAAGAAACGCTACGCATTGCGTCCGCTCATTGAGAAAGAAGCCATTGCATGGGCGGTTGGAATTGTGTCGCACACCAAAATTGATGAAATCAACATTTTAAACGCTTCCTTTATGGCCATGAGCCAAGCCGTAGAAAAACTAAGCGTTACACCCGAGCATTTGCTTATAGATGGGAACCGATTTAAATCTGATTTGGCAATTCCATTTACGTGTATGATTAAAGGAGATGGCCGCTTTTTGAGTATTGCCGCGGCCTCTATTTTAGCCAAAACATACCGCGATGACCTCATGTTACAGTTGCATCAAGAATATCCAAATTACGCTTGGGACAAAAACAAAGGATATCCTACTAAAGCCCACCGAGCAGCAATTGCTAAATTTGGTGCAACACCTCATCACCGAATGAGTTTTACGCTTTTACCGCAAGAAAAATAGGCTTTTTAACTTCTCAGGTTAAAATTGTAAATTTGCCGCATGAATACAGTTAGAATTATCACGGGACTAACCGTTGAGGAACAAATGAAAAAGGCCAAATTCATTCTGGAACATGTAATTATTCCTAGAAATGACGCCTTCGCAAAAAGACAAAAAATGGGATTGCTTAGTACGGACACTAAAGTTTCTGTGAAGCAAAATGCCTAGCCTAATCATTATTGCAGGCTGCAATGGTGCTGGTAAATCCACTTTTGCCAAGTCTCTTTTACCCGATAACCTGGAATCCTTTGATTATGATAAAACTTATCTAAAAAATTACAACTCACTACCTGATAGTGATTTAAGAGAAGTCTTCGCAAAGAATAAAACAACCCAGTCATTTACAGGCTCCATTAAATCAGCATTAAATAATGGAATCGATTATTGTTACGAAACCAATTTCGATTCGCATCCAATTTACTGGCCTGAAAAATTCAAAAAACACAACTACAAATTGAAAATATTCTTTTTTTGTATTGACAATCAAGAAATTGCAAGACAAAGAATTAAAATTCGCACAGAATTTAAGGGCCATTTTGTAAGTGATGCAGTTATTGACCTAAAATGGAAAGCGGGGTATAAAAATATTAATCTTCATTATCCCTATTTTGATGAAATTCAGTTTATAGACAACTCAAAAACTGGTTTATTGTATCAAAACATACTTAAAATTAAAGCCGGCAAAATTGAATTAATGGCTGATTTTCTCCCAGAATACTTTGAAAGACGATTCCCGTTAATTTACAAAGATTTTAAATCAGCGATTTAGATTATGAAACATACATTAATTTACATTCTGATTCATATTATTAGCTTTTCCTCTTGCACTAGCGACAAAGCAAAAAAACAAATTAAAACAACCGTATCCGCAGCAACGACAGAAAAACCAGCTATTACACCAAAAGAAAAAGCAAAGCCCAAAGAAAAAACCTACCCACGAATTACCAATAAGAATGTAAAATCATTTTTAACCGCTTACGGTAAAGAAAATCCCGAAACGGTTATTCGGCTTACCTGTCCGTATGGTGATATTGACATTCGGCTATACCAAAACACACCGCTACACCGAGCCGACATGATTTACCTTACTAAGAGAGGTTATTTTGACTTAACTCAATTTTATCGGGTATCGCAAAATTTTGTGGACCAAGCTGGCAACTCCGATGAATGGCCGTGCCAAGAGATGCGTGCCAAAATAGGCGGTTACGTGCTACCTGCAGAATTTCGGAAAGCGAATATTCATAAATACGGTTCGGTAGCGATGGCTAGGCGTTACGACAAAAATCCAAAAAAGAGTTCATCCCCCTTTGAATTTTATATCGTGCTCGGTCAGAAATACAGCAAAACAGAAATTAAAGCCCACGAACGCGAGTTTGGTACATCATACACTCCAGCACAATATAAAATTTATGAAACCATTGGCGGCACACCCTATTTAGACGAGCAGCACACGGTAATAGGCGAAGTAATAGCAGGAATGGACGTAGCCATAGCGCTCAACAAGGTGAAAGTAGATAACCGAGAATGGCCACTCACGGAAATTCCTATTTCCATGAAGGTTTTGAGGTAAATTAAAAAACTTCCGTCTTCGGTCTTTTACCCCTCATATTATTCCATTGGATTGAAATTTATATAATGTATCTTTGTTGTCCTAATATTTTACCAGATGAAGCTATTATTAAACATAAATGACGATAAGGTGTCCTTTTTTATGAAGGTAATCCAGGATTTTGATTTCATTACGGAAGCAACGCCATTATCCAATTCTAAAGCGGAATTAATGACTGAAATAAAAGAATCAGTAGAAGAGTTAAATCTTATCCGCTCGGGGAAATTAAAAGGGATTTCAGCAAAAGAATTATTACGTGATTTATAATGTAATTGCCACCCCAAAATTTGCAAAAGAATTAAAAAAATTAGCAAAAAAATTCCCATCACTCAAAACTGAATTTTCTTTTCTGATAGATCAGTTAGAAAAGAAACCTGAATCTGGCACACCCTTGGGTAAAAATTGTTTTAAAATTCGATTAGCCATCAAATCAAAAGGAAAAGGAAAATCTGGTGGAGCCAGGATAATCACAAAATTCGTTGTCATTGAGGAAACTGTGTTCCTACTTTCCATCTTTGATAAATCGACCAAGGATAATATTACCGACAAAGAATTAATGAATTTACTCGCACAAATCGATTAATTCATTTTTTCAAATCCAAACTCCCGTCTTCGGTCTTCCGTCTCCCAACTCCCAACACCTAACTCAAGTCAAATGGAATCAACTTCATTACAAAAACCACTTTGGGTTCATCGCCCGATGCTTTTTCAATTTCATCGGTCACTATGCGCATGGCATCTCGGTATTCGCCAAAAACTTGGGTACTCATATTGTTTTCTTGAATAGTGATTTCTTCATGCGAGTTTAGCGCTTCAATAAACGCTTTAATAGAAGGTTTATAATCCGGATTTAGCGGATACATACTTATGTCGATGGATACTTTCATGGGATTTGTTTTTATTAATTACACTTGCATGTGAGTGGAAATAACTGGATGCAATCGTGCGGTAGAATTTTTCTTATTTCTAACCTCGTGTCTTTACTTATGTAGGAATGCTGTGCGTTAAAAAAAGCCATTTTACGGCATCCTCCCATGGCGGTAGGTATGGTAGAAATATTGGTGAAATCGGCATCTAAATAAGTTAGATTCACTAATGTACCGAAACTATCAGGTAAACTACGAAAACTATTATGATGCAAAATCAACTTATCCAATTGACGCAATTGACCGAGTTCTACGGGTAGTGAATCTACTTTATTTCTACTTAGGTTTAACTCTTTTAAGGCCGTTAAGTTGCCAATTTCTTTGGGTATCTGCGTGATTTTATTTTTACTTAAATCTAGTATTACCAAGTTGGTTAATTGGGTAATTTCTTTTGGAAATTCGGTCAATTTCTGTTTTTTCAAAATCAACACCTTTACGCCAAGTCCAGCGGCTATCGCTTCTTTTAAATTGGTAAATGTACTGTCGGCTTGCGCATTGGCCGAGAGGCCTACACAAAAAAGGAATATGATAACTAGGAAACGCATTAGCCTAAAATAGTTTCGGTTTGTTGCTTATCTTTTTCTAATTGAAGGCGTAATTCTTCCAAATTGTCAAACTTTTTTTCGTTACGAATGCGTTTTTTTAAATATACCGAAACGGTTTTTCCATAAATATCGGACGAAAAATCGAAGATATGCACCTCTATACTAAGCGTATTCTCATTGCTAACGGTGGGTTTAGAACCAATGTTCAACATTCCACCATATTGGGCACCATCTACCATGACCGAAACGGCATAAACCCCTTGCGATGGAATAAGTTTAAAGGGATTATTTACAGAAATATTAGCCGTGGGAAACCCAATCTGTTTCCCTCTTTTAAAGCCATGCACCACTTCGCCCGAAAGAGAAAATTCATACCCTAAAAACTGATTAGCCGTTTCAAAATCTCCTTCCGCAAGCGCTTTTCTAATTTTGGTACTACTTATATTTATGTCCTCAAAAGTTTGGGCTTCAATCTGCTCAATTTGGAAACCATAAATCACCGCAAACTCTTCTAAATCAGCAATTGAACCCTCTCGGTCGCGACCAAACTGATGATCATACCCAATCACTAGTAATTTAGTATTTAACTGCTTGATTAAAATATCTCGTACAAAAGCCAGAGAACTGGTTCGTGAAAATTCTTTAGTAAATGGAATGATCACAAAATGGTCAATCCCTGCTTTTTCTAACCGTTCAATCTTCTCATCAATGGTGTGAATCAGTTTAATATCGGCTCCGGGTTGAATAACCGAACGCGGGTGCGGATTAAATGAAACCACCACGGTTTCGCCCCCATGCAATTTGGCTAGCGTTTTGAGTCTATTTAAAATAGTCATGTGGCCCGAATGAACTCCATCAAAGGTACCCGTGGTAACCACCGGAAACTCCGGAGCTACAAATTCATCTACGCCATAATATACTTTCAACTCTTTTTTATTTGGAACGCAAAACTAACAATCGATTACACATAAGAACATTCTATTGGCTATGGAAAGCCAATGCTGAAGAAATAATTCCTACCTACTAATAGGTATTTTACCCTTCAAAATTAGATTATTTAGAATCATTCTAAATAAGATATTTAGTTTTGCACAAAACGAAACCATTATGAACGTATCAAGTATCAAAAAAGGAGTGGCCGCATTTATTATCGTCTTGTTATTTATGCCTATTGGTCACTCCGTAATGATTCTAAATGAAGGCATCCTTCCGGATCATAAATTTGCCGGGGCATTTTTTATAGGTCTCCTTGGCGTAGTTTCCCTTGTTTTTGGATTACGGCAACATAATCGCCCCATTGTGTCTACTTTATTAGGTCTAACATCCGGAATACTAATTTGGACTGGGTGGATTGAATTTTCATTTGTTTGGGTAGCGCAGAAATTGCAAGTCGAAGGTCTTATGGAAAACAGAATAGTGGTCACCAAACCAGAATACCTCATTATGCCATCATCCATTGGCTTATTATCCACTTTTTTGCTATTCTACTTATTCTCCCAAAATAGATGTCAATTTTTTAATTGGTTTCAAAGAACCATTAATTTAAAACCATTAATTAAAGTAACTATCCAAACCTATAAACCTATTGCCATAATTACTTTTATGGAAACAATTATGATTCTTTGGACGTTTTATATTGTCCTTTTACTTGTATACGACCCAGAAATTGCTGGCGACAAACATATAATTACTTTTTTGGTAGCCGTTGGATCCCTATTTTGGTCAGTATACCTAATCGCACAATTGCTAAAAATTAAAACTTTAGATTACGCCATAAGATACGCTGTGCCTACGGTGATAATTTTTTGGAATGTTATTGAGATACTGGGTAGATGGAATTTCTTAAAAGAAATATGGATTTACCCCCAGGAGCATTGGCTAGAAATGACCATTACACTTTTCCTACTAATCCTATTCATAGTATTCAATTTGCACCCTCGTTCTAGCATAGAAAAAAAACGAAATCATCATCACCATCGCGGTGAAACTACCCCAAATACCAGCACATCCAATCAAGTTGAATAATACGAAAAGAATACACGAATGGGTCAAAAAGTGGGTATTCCTCAGCCTAATGTGTGACAATAATCATACAATTTCAGACCTTTTTGTGACCTTTTTATGACAAGGAAAATTGACTTTTCGACCTTCCTTTGCCTTATCAATATGAATACAAAATACTTATTTTAAAATCAACAAAATGAAACGAATTATACCTTTTATCCTCACAATTTTAGTTCCTGTATTTGGGTTCTCGCAAGCAGATTCCATTTCGTACGGACCAGGATATGTAAATCAAGTTTGGTACAGTTTTGCCAATGGCGAAGTAAAAACTGCCGATAATACCGCTTGGGATTTATCTTTTGGAACAGGAGGAAGAAATACAGATATACGCATCAATGATGGATTTGGTGTGGAACTTTACTTATATCCAAACGGAGATACAGCTGCTTGGAATACCATTGACACAACCGGATTAAGTTCTTGGACTCCTCGTTTTAATAGCGACACTTCTTGGAGCGTCACTGCTTTTGCAGCACCCAATACAGTTCATCCTGATTATGGTTGGGGTATTTACAACTCAACCACACATAATGTGGTGGGAGATAGTATTTACATTATCAAACTAACGGATGGTTCATTCAAAAAATTGAAATTAGGTATGATGCAAGGCAATGGCGATTTCAATTTTTATTATGCGGATGTAGATGGCGCGAATGAAGTGCAAGGTTTGATTAAAAAGCCTTCTTATATCACTAAGAAAAACGTTTATTATTCTATGACTACCGATTCTATCATGGATTTAGAACCTGCAAAAACAGATTGGGATATTGTATTCACCAAATACAACCAATTGCAACCCCAAGGAGGTTTCTATAAAGTGTCTGGAGTTTTGGCAAACGAAAACCGTTCTACCGCAGAAGCTAGAGAAATTGATTTAACCACCGTAGGTTGGTTTGGTCAAGATTACCAATCAAATATTGGCATTATTGGTAGTGATTGGAAAAAATTCAATATGACTACTTTCCAATATGATATCGTAGATAGTTTAACTTACTTTTTCGTAGATACCAATGCAACGGTATGGCAATTGACTTTCACTGATTTTGCAGGTGGAGCAACAGGAATGACTAAATTCAATACTTCTCAAGTAGGTGTATTGAGCGTAGATAACACTCCAATGGCAAACAGAACAGTCAACGTATTCCCAAATCCAGCGGTAGACCATGTAACTATTTCGATAGAAACAGAACAAGCACAAAACAACGTAGCGGTTACGGTATATTCCTTAACAGGCTCGATTGTGTATGCCAGAACTATTCCTGTAGCTGGTACTACCAACGTTGAGTTTCCAGTAAGCTCTTGGCAAAAAGGAATGTATTTGGTTCGAATAGGAAACGATGCGAATGCAATTGTAAAACAATTAATTATTCAATAGTAATTGGTCAGCTTCGAAAGAAATACTTTCGAAGCTGACTTTTTTAAATCACTGTGGTTTTGAAACGTTTATCCTCCATATTGTTACATTTCGCTTTCCTTACCGGGATTAGTTTTTTGTGCTCTAATGTTATGGGTCAACAAACGATGGTGAGTGTACTGGATGGCAATTTTGGAGACCCTATTCCTTCTGCCCATGTGAAATTCACGAATATTGAAACCCAAGAGTTTGAATACGTAATTACCGACTTGGATGGAAAAGCAATTTTACCCGAACCTGAGAATTTCGGTAATAAATTAGAAGTGTTGGTGACCTTCATCGGTATGAAACCTCACAAACAAACAATTACCAAAGGAAGCACGGTAAAAATCAAGCTTTTTGACCAAATTGAAATGTTGAAACAAATGGTAGTTACCGGTCAGTTTTCAGCCTCAAGTCCCGAAAAAGCAGTCCACAAAATAACCCTCATTTCTAAAGAAAAAATTGAAGCATTAAATGCCGTATCACTTGACCAAGTGCTAAATAGAGAGTTAAATATGAATATTTCACAAGACGGTGTGTTGGGAAGTAGCATTAGTATTCAAGGGCTATCGGGCGAGAACGTAAAAATTCTTGTAGATGGCGTTCCGATGGTAGGCAGATTAAACGGAAGTATTGACTTAAGCCAAATAAACTTAAACGACATTGAAAGAATTGAAGTAGTAGAAGGTCCATTATCGGTTTCGTACGGAAGCAACGCTTTGGCTGGGACCATTAATCTTATTACTAAAAAAGGAAGTGCAAAACCCCTATCTGCAAGCGCTAAATATTACACCGAAAACATTGGGACACATAACATTAATACCCGTTTTGGATTTAGCAAAGGGAAACATTTTGGGGCGGTTACTTTTACTCGAAATTATTTTGATGGATGGAACATTGGCGACCCTGTTTTTGGAAACCCTGAATCCATTGCCGATTCTTCACGGGTTAAATTATGGAAACCTAGAACCCAAAATTTAGGTGGATTGAAATACGGATACAATTTGAAAAATGGTTCAATTCTGTATAACATCAATGGGTTTGACGAAAAAATAACCAATAAAGGCAACCCACGTGGACCGTATAACGAAATTGCATTTGATGATAAATACCTGACCCAAAGATTAGATAATAGTTTGACACTAAACTTGAAAGTTGATTCAACAAACAACCTACAGGTGATTGCGGCTTACAATTATTACCAACGTCAAAAACTTTCCTTTATCACTGATTTAACAGGGGTTACATCCGTTCCGAATGAAACTCCGGGAGCTAACGACACCACTAAAACCGATTTGAGTTTGATGCGTGCCACCTATTCTGGTGCTCCAAAAGGTCAAAACTGGCGTTATCAATTAGGAACAGACTTGAATTATGAAACCGTTTCGGGGGCGCGTATTCTGAACCAAAAACAAGCTATTGGCGATTTTGCTGGCTTTGCAAGTTTAGAATGGCAACCTGTTTTCAACTGGACATTTAGACCTGGAATACGGATGAGTTACAATACCAAATATGGCGCACCTGTAGTGCCATCGTTGTACATCAAATACCAGCTAAAACCAAGCATGTCGATTAGAGGTTCGATAGCACGTGGATTTAGAGCTCCATCGGTAAAAGAATTATTTATGGATTTTGTGGACATCAATCACGATATTCATGGAAACCCAGATTTACAAGCTGAAACCGCGTTGCACACTTCGGTAAATTACACCTACACCCGATTAGCTAAAGGGCGTATGTTAAAACTGAAATTTGGCGTATTCTATAACCAAATTCAAAACAAAATTACGTTAGCACAAGTGAATGCCACTCAATATGCGTATGCCAATGTGGATGAAGCCTTATCGCTTGGTTTTAATACCGAAGGCCAATACACCATTGGACATATAAAAGCGAATGTAGGTTTTTCATTAACGGGTACGCAAAACACGATTGAAAGCATTACTCCACTTCCTATTTGGTATAGTCCGCAGGTTACCTCATCGGTATCTTATTCTTTAAAAAAGGCTAAAATGGACTTGAATATTTTCTACAAATACACTGGAGAGATTGCGCAAGTAACAATGGATTCTGAAAATAATTTGAATCAAAATTTCATTGGCAGTTACACTTTATTAGACCTTACTGCCAATAAAAAACTTTGGAAAAACCATTTGATTTTAGGCTTAGGCGTGAAAAACATATTGAATGTAACCAACATTTCTACCACCGAAAAAGGTGGCGCCCATGGCGGACCAAATGGCACAAGACCCATAGCTCCTGGTCGGGTTTTATTTCTTAAACTTGGGGTTCAATTATAGGACTTACATTTTGAGCATCTCCAAGACACATATACGAAAAGCAACTGATTTAAAACTAGGCGAATCAAGTGTAATTAAAGGATTTGAAAACGAACATATTTCTGCCAAGTTTATGGAGATTGGTTGTCTTCCAAAGTCTCCGATACGACTTATTAGAAAAGGGCCCGCAGGTAAAACCATGTATTTACGCATAAATGGCAATGCATTTGCGCTTCGACAAGAAGAAGCGGCTCAAATCATTTTAAAGTTTTAAGAGATGGGAACCAGCGAAGAAACTTTAAAAATTGCGTTAATTGGGAATCCAAACGCTGGCAAAACATCGGTATTTAACCGCCTCACGGGTTTACACCAGTCAGTTGGGAATTTTCCGGGAGTAACGGTCGATAAAAAGTCGGGTACCTACCCTCTTCCAAATGGTACTCAAGCGGTGATTACGGATTTACCGGGTACCTACAGTTTATACCCCAATTCATCAGACGAACAAATTGTATTAGAGACCTTACTTAACGATAAAGATGCTGCTTTTCCGGATTTAGTACTCTACGTTGCCGATGCCAACAACTTAGAACGACATCTAGTTTTGCTTACGCAAATCATGGACTTCGGAATGCCTATCATACTGCTTTTGAACATGATAGACGTAGCACATAGCGAAGGAAAATCGTGTAACGAGGCTAAATTAGCGCAAAGCTTGGGCATTCCTGTAGTGCGCGTAAATGGACGAACCGGAGAAGGCACAAAAGACATTGGGCCTGTTATTATGCAAATGGAAGGGGTGAATTGTGAGCCTTTTTTAAATGTAGAATCCTACGCATTCGAGCTGGAAAATGAAGTGAAAGAAATGTTCGGTTTTGAAAACAATTACCGCGCACTATTAACCGCTCATAATTACCATAAATTGGATTTCATAAGTCCGAAAGACGCTAAAATTTTGGATGAATTAATTTCAGAATTGAATTTTAAAAGTATTGGGTTACAGTTTGAAGAAATCATGGCCCGTTACGATCAGTTGCATCCCATTATGGAATCGATGGTGGTGGATAATGGATTGGATGCAGAAACACAATCGGCCAAAGCAGATAGAATCTTGACGCATCCTTTTTGGGGGAGTTTAATATTTATCACCACTCTTTTTGTGATTTTTCAAGCCATTTTTGCGTGGGCTAATTACCCCATGGATTTGATTGATAGCGGCATGGCTTGGGTGATTAATAGCACAAAATCTATTCTTCCTCCAGGGCTTTTCTCCGATTTTATTACCGATGGTATTCTTTCTGGAATTGGCGGAATCATCATTTTTGTTCCTCAAATAACCATCCTTTTCATCCTCGTTTCTTTATTGGAAGAAGTGGGATATATGTCGCGAGCCGTATTTCTATCCGACACCTTAATGCGTAAATTCGGATTGAATGGACGTAGCATCGTTTCGTTGATATCGGGCGCTGCTTGTGCGGTACCAGCCATTATGGCTACCCGTACTATTAGCAATTGGAAAGAACGATTAATCACCATTTTTGTCACTCCATTTATTAGTTGCTCCGCGCGTATTCCCGTATTTGCGGTATTAGTAGCCTTTGCTGTTCCGGATAAAACAGTGGGTGGTTTTTTCAACCTTCAAGGACTTGTAATGATGGGACTTTACATGCTTGGCGTATTCGCTGCATTAGGCTCTGCATGGGTTATGAAAAAGATTCTTAAATCAAAAGACCGTTCGTTTTTGATGATGGAATTACCTACGTACAAAATGCCCTATTGGAAAAATATTAGCATTACCGTATTCCAAAAAGTAAGTATATTCATTAAAAATGCAGGGAAAATCATACTCATAATATCCATGGTTTTATGGGTGCTTGCTTCGTTTGGACCAGGTGATTCACTACAAAAAATAGAGGATGGCGTACGTACCGAAAAAGCTTCCAAACAGGTTTCGACTAAGGATTTGAACAACCTCATCGCGTCTAAAAAAATTGAAGGTTCATACGCAGGCTTATTAGGAAAGCAAATTGAACCCATTATTAAACCATTGGGTTTTGATTGGAAAATCGGTATTGCATTAATTACCTCATTTGCCGCTAGAGAAGTGTTTATCAGTACCATGGCAACTATCTACAGCGTAGGAAGCGATGGGGATGCCGAATCGGTAATTCAACAAATGCGCGTAGAACGACATGCCGATACCGGTGAGTTGGTCTATACTTCGGCTACTGCTTTTTCACTGCTCATATTTTACGTGCTAGCCATGCAATGTATGAGTACATTAGCTATTGTGAAACGCGAAACTAAAAGTTGGTTAATTCCAATGGCGCAATTATTTTATATGACCGGACTGGCTTATTTAATGAGCTTTTTGACGTATCAGGTTTTGAGTTTTTAGGTATTAGGTATTAGTTTTGAGTGGTTAGTGTTTAGTGTTGAGTTTTGAATGTTGAATGTTGAATGTTGAATGTTGAATGTTGAATGTTGAATGTTGAAT
>CAXBCR010000037.1:0-23299 GCA_963974475.1 uncultured Flavobacteriales bacterium | reverse complement strand
TACAAAAACGTTACCTTAAAGTAATTATTTTTTTTTGGGAAAAGAGGAGAATTGTAGCCAACGTGATTGTATATGATTTGTTGTGTGTTTCAAGCAACTAATTTAGTAAATATTTACCGACCAAGAAAGTCCGAGAGGACTTTCGCAAGTACGCAAGAAGCCAGCAATAAAGTTTATACTGTGTTGTACCACTTACTTTTTATTCAGTTCGTTCATTAAATTTAGAAAATGTCAAAATTTTTGTATTTTCAATCTTTTCTAAAATCAATAAATCCTTATCTCCAGTTATTAAGTAATCTGCTTTTGAATCAACTGATAGATTTAGTAAAAAATTGTCTTTTTCGTCTCGACAGATTTTTATGTCAGAAGTAACTCTTGCTAATTCTCCAAAATTGACAAAATACTCAAGAATTTTCTCAACATCCTTTTTTGTGAAGTACTTTTTAAATTTCGGTCGGCTTACAACATCAATAAATTCTTCAAGCAATTCGTTGGAAAAAATTAGTATGATTTTTCTATTTTCAATTAGTTCATCAATTTGACTAAATTTTTTCGAAATCAGAAAGCTAATCCAAAGATTTGTATCAAGGATTATCTTCTTATTTTTCATATCGTGATTTTCTCACTTGCTCAACTTCTTTTGTTATTTCATCTAACGAAATTTCATCATTAGATTTAGCTCTTAATTTTTTTAACAAAGTAGAGAAGTCCGATTTATATTTTTCTTTATTAATCTTTATCAAGTTCAAATCTGCTAAACCTTTTAGAAGATTTTTAGCTTTTGGGTTTATTATGTCAATTCGGATAGTTTCCATTTTATTTAATTTTCTATAAAATTACTGAATTATTTTCAAATCACGATTTTTTTTTGGTATGTGATATAACCACGTTATAAATCTATTCCAAATTTAATATTTCAATAGGACTTTTTATGATTTTGATATGATTAATGGCAACGTGCGTATATGTTTCTGTTGTTTTGGAACTATTATGTCCTAGAAGAACCTGAATATCGTAGGTATGTCCCGTTTTCTAAAAGATGGGTAGCAAAGCTATGGCGTAACATGTGTGGGGTAATATTCTTTTTTATCAAAGCTTTTCTTGAAGCTTTTTGTACTATTTGAGCTACGCTTTTTATTTTCTAATAAAAGCCAGTTATTTTCCAACCTTTTCTCCTAATCATCGTACATCTGTGAGGAAGATGAATGATAGAATATGGGATTAGTTTCGGTAGCGATAATTAGTAGTTTGTTTGTGGTTATTTTGATTGGTTTAATTGGAATAATTACATTTTTTGTTCGTGAATTTAAGTCGGAAAAAAAGCATGCTAAAAAAACGAACGAAGATTTTACCATGAGCGAATGGTACAAGCGAATTGGGTTATAAACCATGCCAATTACCGAAGTTGGATGAATCGTAATTTTTGGTAGTCTTGTAAATAGTGAGTTCGGCAAATGAAAACACGAGGTACTATTGGGTTTTATTTCAAACGTGTTAGCCTAAAAATATACGCCATTTCGAATGTCATTTTTTTTGAAAAACAGAGCGTTAAATCCAGTTGGTATTGATGAGCTAGGCTTTTAATTCTATCCAATTCACACCCATCGGAGAGTATCATATATACTTGTTGCGCAGGTAGGTTTGCGGTTTTTAATTGAAGAAATAGGCGATCAAAATACTCAAAGTTTTCGCCACAAAACCAGGCGTTTTCAGCCATGTTTTCAGGTTTTTTAGGATAATAAGGGGGATTGATACAAATAAAATCAAAATCAGAAATCGTTAGCTTTTCAAAAAGATTGGAACACACTGTATTTATCGCTAATGCTTGCGCTAGACTTACCTTGTGGAGCGAAGTAAGTGCCACCTCGTTTATATCGGAAGCAGTTACCTTAGCCCCTTTGTAAGCCATATAAAGGGAAATGATACCACTACCACACCCTAGTTCTAAAACAGATTTGTTGCGGACATTGAATGCATCCATAAAATTCAAAAACACGCGAGTGCTAATGGTATTTTTAGGGGAAAACACTCCCGGTTGAACGATGGTATACACTTGTTTAAATGCATATTTACGTGGTTTCCGATGATACCAAAAGTGGTATTTTTTGTAAAACGGATGCAGCAGCTTTTGAATCAGTCTTTTCATGGTTTATTCAGAATAAAAACCCTGAATTTCGGGTTGGCGGTATTTCCAAATTTTGTGAAGCAATTTAATTTCGTACGGATATTTGTAAAAATTGGTTTGATAGCGCCAATTAGAAAGTAGATGTAAAATGGTTTTTTTATATCCTGTAATTCTAAAGTCAGAAACGGTAGGATACTTACCATTTAGCACCGTTTCAAAATCTTTGATAGTGTCAATCATATACGGTTTGAGCCAAGGGGTAAGCGGGTTTTTACGTAAATCAAAATTCTCCCAACTTGGCGAAATCCAATCTTCTAAGGTATTAGGAAATGAAAACCCAGCCTTTAGAATTTGCGCATATAAGTCAGACCCTTCGGTAGGTGTGGGGCTGTAGAGGTAAATAATGATTTCGGTAGCGGGGTTTATTTCTTTGATTTCTTTAATGAAATTAATATCCCATAAAATCTGTTTATACACCTGTTCTTCGGTGTCACCGGGCATTCCGAGTACAAACGACATTTCAGGAATTATTCCAATTCTACCCATTCTACGAGCAAAATCTTTTATCATTTTCCCGGTTTGGGTACCGCCTTTATTCATTTGTTTGAGCACTTCATCGTTGCCGGTTTCGGCTCCTAAAAAAATCATAGTGCATCCCGCTTTTTTCATCAATATCAAATCTTCATCCGAGTATTGATTAATGGTATCGATACGCCCTTCGCCCCAATATTTTATGCCGTCATGGAGAATTAGTTTTGAAAAATCGACTACCCGTTTTCGTGAGGTAAAGAAGTTGTTATCGTGAAATTCGATGGCGTTGATTCCGTAGGTATCTTTAAAATATTTTACATCCTGATACATCCCTTCGGCCGATTTTCCTTTCCAAGAGGCATTAAAAATGGGCACTATGGCACAGAACGAACAAGTAAACGGGCAGCCCATACTGGAATGGTATGAAAAAGTGGTGCTTCCCATAAAAGTTTTGGCGAGGTAGTTGGGCAACGAATAATGTTGGTCCAAATAGCGGTACGGAAGCGGTGGCAAGGCATTTTGGTCTAACAATGCTTCTTTAGCCGTTTTTACAATAGCCCCATCTTCATCTAAATAGGCAATGTTTTTTATGTCTTTAATAGCCCGAAGGTTTACCTCTTCTAATGCGGTGATTAAAGAAGGAAAAGCTACATCGCCCGGGCCATTTATAATGTAATCTACCACGCCAGAATTTAGACAAACTTGGTACTGATTGGAGGCAAAATAGCCGCCCCAAATCACGGTAACATTAGGAAATTGATGTTTTATTTCTTTGGTAAAAGGAATGGCTTGACGCAATTGCGGTCCGGGCATTACGGTGCAACAAAAGTATTGATAGGTGCCGGTAGATAGAAGGTCAAGGATTTTGGCCAAGGGGTCTGATTCAAGATTTCCATCTATAAATACATAATCAAATTTGCCATGAATAGAGGCGCCTACCTGCAATATGGAATTAGGAATACGATGTTTTTCATTCGCGCTTCGGGGATTGAAAATGATAAGTTTAGTACTCACTTTGTGGTGCTATTAAATTGTAATTGGCGCTATCCGTTGCGGCTTTTGGCATGCGATAAAAATACGATTTAGTGATCATTTGGTTACGCGCATTAAAAAGGATGAAACAATCGATTTCATTTTCATTTTTGTGGCTTGAAATTTATTGGAATTCGGTTTTTGAAACTCGTGGTAGCTTCCCACTTCATTCACAATATAGCGAACCGCATAATCGTAATATTTACGAGAATAAGTACGTTTAAAATCGATGTTTCTATCGGTAGATTCATGCCAATTTAATTGAGTAGTTATTTTACTCAAAACCTGTTCATATAAGCCCGTTCCTTTTATGGGGTAAGCTACCGTAATGGTAAAATTGGTAGGGTTAGCATCCTTGAGGTATTGCACCGTTTGCGCTATATCTTCCTCAGTTTCGGTGGGATAACCTACCATAATGAAGGTTCCGGTATCTATTCCAAATTCTTGGGTTTTGATAATCATGTCGCGTACCAAATCGATATTTACGCGCCTATCCATTAGGTCGATAATGCGTTGCGAGCCACTTTCAGCGCCTATCCATATTTTGCTACAACCCATTTCTTTTAGCTGCTGCAACACGGTTTCATTTAGCCGTTCGGCACGGGTTATTATTTCGAAAGGAATTTTGATTTTTCGACTTTTAAACTCGCTATATAACTCACCTAACCAACGATGATTTACCGTAAAAACATCGTCTACAAACCAAAGAGAATCGGGTTGATAAGTGGCAATAAGTTCTTCAATTTCATTGGCCACCAAAACTGGAGATTGCCTGCGGTAACTTTGTCCATACACAGCGGTGCTGCACCATTTGCAGGTATAGGGACATCCGCGTTGGGTAGAAATATTGAGCGTGTTGGTACCATGGTGTTTTTTCCACGCTTTCAAATACAGATTCAAATCAATAGCGGCTCTATCGGGAGATGGAAGTTGGCTTAAATCTTTCAGTTTTTCGCGCGGTGCCGTTTTCACAAATTCCGAATCCGAAGCGTAGGCAATGCCCGTAATTTCAGTAAAAGGAAGGTTTTGAATGATGCGAGTGCTCAGCTCTAGCATGGTTTGTTCTCCTTCTCCAATAACGATAAAATCAGCCCCAAAACGCAGGTAATTTTGATAATTGTAGGTTACATCTGGTCCGCCCATTACTATTTTGGAATGCGCTAATTCGGGTTGTGTTTTCACCCATTGCATCAATCGGATATTGTTCACCTTCGTCATTAGGTTGGCATACACCCCAATCACTTTGGGTTGGTGGGTTAGCAATGCTTTTTGAAGTTCGCTATAGCTAGAAAAAGTGGCATCAAAAACAGTTACCGAAAGGTTGTTTTGTTTGAGGTAAGCCGAAATATACAGCAACCCCAAAGGTGGGTAGGGACGCATTATTTTTTGCTCCGCTTCATCTTCTTGGATGAAATAACCGTGTGTGAGAAAAACGTCCATTAATTTTTTTGAAGGCAAATTAAGAAATGGTCCGAAAACGAAGCTAAATATGCCTTGTTTAATCGCATTTCATCCTGTTTTGCCAATTTTTTTAAGGATTTAGGTCGGTTTGCAAAAAATGGATTCAAATAAGAAGGAGGAGTAAAAAATCCGATAGGAGTGGTTTTTAGCACGGTAAACCCTGTTGCAAAATCTTTTATTTGGGAAGGGGAGTAGTAAAAAGTAGGTACATTTTGCCCAGCTACATTAGCGAGTACTCCCGATTTTTTGCGTCTTCTAAATGCTTTTGAAAATTGCAGTTTGGTAGCAAAATATACTGTTTCCCATAAACAGAAATTAGGCATAATTACCAACGCTATTAAACCGTTTTGCTTTAATAAACTAGTTGCGTTTTTAAAAAATGCACGAAGGTCATTTTCTGTTAAACAATTCAATCCTCCGAAATTGGAAAAAATCAAATCATAGCGTGTTTTGTGTCCGCTATTTGAAAGATTATCCAGTTTATTTATATCTAAAACCTGGCAGCTTACATTTGGCAAATGGTGGGTTTTGGCTTGGGTTACTTTTACCATTTCGCTCGAAATATCGGTAGCTAAAACTTGCGCTCCTAACTCCCCAAAATGCAAAGCGTCTTCGCCCGTGCCACAATTAATTTCTAATATGTTGGATGCGGAAGTGGCAGAAAAACAATTATCTAACGATTTGAATACCAGCTCACGTTGCACTTTACCAATAGGCGAAGCAGTAAAATCTTGGTCGTAATTACCAGCGGTATGGTCAAAATGGGCCGCCATTAATTTAAATTACTTAACGATTTCAATTCCTTTTCTAACCGAGAAATTATGGGATAGTAATATACTTGTTTGGCCCATGCTTTTAATCCATAAATGGAAGAAAACCCTTGCTGAGCCACCACTTGTTTGGCCTGTGCGTTTCTAAAAACCTTATGCACGTAGCGATGCAATGTTTTGTAATATTTTTGATTAAACGTATTTTGAAACATCAAGGCCAAATCATCCGAATCGGTCCAATTGGCCTTTTCGCTTAATTGAGATTTTACAATGTCGTAAAACTCCGTACCGGGCAAAGGGTAGGAAACACTTA
This sequence comes from uncultured Flavobacteriales bacterium, assembly GCA_963974475.1. Lineage (GTDB taxonomy): Bacteria > Bacteroidota > Bacteroidia > Flavobacteriales_G > Salibacteraceae > CAJXZP01. Next base: position 17,067 of record CAXBCR010000037.1, on the reverse strand, counting down.
CCCCGATATCATCGGGCATAAAATTGAGCAGCATTTTGATAGTGGCCTCAATATCATCTTTGGTTTCGTTGAGGTACCCAAATTGCAAGAAAAAGGCAACCCGCACCCCTTTGGATTGTAGCAGTTGAGTGGATTCTTGGATTTGAGAAATTTTAGTGCCTTTTTTCATGGCATCTAATATTTTTTGAGAGCCGCTTTCCGCACCAATCCACACTTCATATAAACCGGAATCAACTAGCGAATCAATATTGTCTTCCACTAAAAGTAAATCAGCACGGCTTTGAATTTTGTATTGAATTTGTAACTGTTCGCGTTTTAATTCTTGGTTAAATGATTGTACCCAGCCTGGTTTGAGTCCAAAAATATCATCGCACATCCAGAAAGTTGAAACCCCAAATTTGTGCTGTAGCATTTTTATTTCGGTCACAACGCGTTGCGGTGAGCGGGTGTTGTAGCGTTGTCCGTAAATAGGTTTTGCGCACCAATTGCAGTGGTAAGGACACCCACGGGTGGTGGCTATGTTTAGCGCAAAAGAATGCCCGCGACCTGCCCAAATATTTTTGTAAGAATCCACGTCAATCAAATCCCAAGCAGGTTGTGGAAGTGTATCCAAATCTTTTAATACGGCTCGTTTTCCGGTTTGAATAATTGCAGAATCAGAGGTATAGCACAACCCTTTTACGTCCGTTAAATCCGTTTTATTTTCCAACGCCCGAACGGTTTCCAATAACGAGATTTCACCTTCGCCTAGCAGAATTACATCTGCTCCATGCGACAAGTATTTTTCAAAATGGTCGGTAGAATCAGAGCTATTCACTAAAATGGTACAATCATATTTTTTAGCGATTGCCATCATTTCAAAAGCAGCCTCTCGCATGGTGGTGAGGCACATTTTGGTGAGGTAGTTGAATCCGTCATCATATAACACCAAAAACTGCGGGCGTTCTCGAACTAGAATTGCTTCAATTTCATCGGGTCGGTCGCGTAAGCAAACGTCAAATAAGGAGACCTCATAGCCATTTTCTCGCATAAATGAAGCTGCATAAATAGTTCCCAATGGCGGGTAAGGCGTCCCCATTTTCCATTGTTTAGAATCTAATTTATAATAGTAGCTATGACTAAATAATATCTTGGTCATTGGTCTTCATTTAAATTCGAAATGTGCTGAGTAGCCGCCAATTTTTGGGTTAAAACAGTCATTCTTTCTTCAAAACCGGCCAACACCTTTTTTTGGAAATTACTCGGATGATGTTTGGAAACCGTTTTGGAGGTTTGAAGCGCTATTTTAAAATCTTCGGGGCTCATTTCTCCAAACTTTTGCACCCATCTTTTGAGGGTAATTTTCATAAAGAAATCGTCCAATATATCGCCAATTTTGGTGTCAAAAATGGGCTCTATTAATTTTTGAAATCCGCTTCGTCCAACCGAAATGGGTTTTAAGAATTTTGGAATAATGGAAGTGTAATAGGACTTTATCCAACCGTTTTTTGCTATCATTTCATCGTAAATAGCAGGGTTGGTCATCGGTATTAAAGTCACTAGTTCGGTGGCCGTGAATCTATTTTGTTGTTCGATGGTTAAGGAGTTTTCATCTACTAAATAATTGATACAGAAATACTTTCTGGAATTTAGTAAAAACACTTTTTTGTATAAAATCAAAAGCGTTCTAGCTATCCATAACCGATTTGGCTTACTCACAATAAAATAGTCGATATCGCCATCTTCCCCCATCGTTCCTTTGGATAAAGAGCCCGAAATAAGTACGCTTTTCACGTACGGAAACTTGGCAATGAGCTTTGATTTCTTGTAGGCTTGATAGGTGTATTCTTTGGCCCTTTGGTCGCCAGCAATTCGGTTTAGTTTTATGTTTTCGCTGGGCTGTAGGGTGTAGTAGGCACCCATTTGAAATATTATGTGCTCGTTAACTAATTGGCTAAGTGCCGTAGTGAAATCGTTTTTATTGGTAAAATCAGAATAACGAAAAAGTTCGTCTGCATTCAAGGGGAAATTGAACACATCGTAGTAAGCTAAAGCCTTTAGAATACTATTTTGATTAGAATGATTGATTGTTTTCATTTAAAATGGTGGATAGCAAATCTACCATAAATTTATGGTGTCTAGCTTTGATAACTGTATAAAGTGTAGGACGCAATTTCTATAAAAAAAGTTACTTTGTAACGTTCAAAAAAATCAATCTGAAAATTGGCAATTCTATTATTAAATTATTCGAGGTCGGGAGGTACACTTTTATCCAGTGTTTTATCTCAATTGGATGGGGTGATTTTACTTTCTGAGGTGAACCCTAATACAAGCGCTTCGTTATCCATTAAAAAACAAGTGAAGGATTGGTATGGAATTGATATCCGTAAGGGCACCTACCTAGAAATGGTACTTGAGCTTAATGAATATTGCCAGCAAAACCAGAAAATTTTGGTAATAAGAGATTTTAGTTTTGCGGATTTCACGCCTCATGTATTAAATAATTTTGAGCCAGAATATGAATTTTCATCCGTAAAAATACTGGAAGGCGTTATTCCCTTAACCATTATTTCATTTGTGAGGGATGCGTATGATGTGTGGATTTCTAGAAATTGCCCACCCAATTTTTCAACCGGATATTTAAAATTTGCAAAGAAATTAGTGGCGTTAAAAGCCCCCATTTTCAAGTATGAAAACTTTTGCGACTTTCCAGAAATGGAGTTGGCTAAAATGTGTAAAACCATGGGGATTACTTATGAAAAGGCAGCACTTGAAAAGCCTAATTCGTATAAAAACATTACCGGAGATAATCAGATTAAAAAGGTTTCGAGAGGAAGGAAATTAAATAATATAGCACGATTAAAAAGGAAACAAATTCCGCAAAAATTACTAGCGATTGGGAAGGCAGATACGCTATTGCAGAAGGCAAATTTGGCATTAAATTACCCTAAAAATTTTTCGGATGAGGAAATGGACACTAAATATCCCAATTGGATTATTGCTATAAAATGGAGTTGGTTTAGGTATCGGAATCCATCTCATTTTCATACCTATTAAGGCTTCCTTTTTTATCTACCCAAACCAGAATGGCGAGACTGCCAAAATACAAAACCGCAATTTTTTCGGAATCTATAAAGGAGTTGAATAACCCATGGATATAGAAAGTAATCAATCCAAGAATGGCGGCAAATACCAGTTGTCTGGATTCAGAATTTAAGGGTTTTTGCAAAAGTTTTAATGCAAGAAATAGGCTGTAAAAAAGGGTGGAAATAAAAAGCAAAAACCCAATGATCCCCATTTCAGCCAGGTACATTAAATACTCTGAATGCGCATTCCCTTTATCACCAAAGTGAGTACTAATTCGGGTCATATTTCGGGTTTCTTGAAACCGGTCATACACAAATTGATAGGTGCCTGGACCGAAACCGGTAAGGGGCTTAGCCTTAAACATTTCTACGGCACTTACCCATCGGTTTATGCGTTCTAAATTAGAGGCGTCATTCTGTAGATTAGTCACCGAAGTTAGGTGCTGAGAAATTTCATCACCGTACTTAGCATTGGTACGTTTCATTTCATCATACACCGAATTAAAATTAAAAACCCCGATAAGCAGAACGATTCCAATCCCAGTTAAAAGCGGATAAAATTTTATTTTGAAAAGCGTTAAAATGTAAAACAGAAGCGCCACCACCAAGCTAATCCATGCGGCTCGAGAGTAGGATAAAGTCACGGCAACAACAAGCAATGAAAACACACCGAAAACGAAAGGAAAGGATTTTTTAGATTGGAATAATTTGAATATAAAAAATGGTAAAACAAACGCTACCACCGCTGCATAAATGGTGTGTTCCGCAAAAAATGGATGACTAATTAATATCGAATTTTTTTGTTTGAGTCCTAAACTAGCGTGTCTATAAGTGGTGTAGAGAATAGGAATAATCAACCCGATTCCGTAGACGTAATACAAGCGCTGAAAAGTTTTTTGATTTTTGAAAAACAGTAAAATACCCCCATAAAAAACGGCAATAAAAAGAATTTTGATGAGTGTTCTTTTAAAGGAAACCGCTGGAATTTCTGAAAATATGGAGGTGCAAATAGTCCATCCTAAATCTAAAAGTAGCAGGTGGGTTAGCGGATGTTTTAACAGGCTGAAATCTATTTTCATTCCACCAAGCCATTTCACCAATATGGTTATCGAAAGAAGGATAAGTAATAATTCGGAGGGAAGAGAAACCTTTGTTTCGCCTACCAAAGCCACATCAATGGACAAAGGAACTAGAAAAATAATAAGCTGTAAGGCAAACGAAATATTTTGGATAAAATAGGGTAGCAACACTACACTTGCAACCCCTGTTAACACTACCAATGGCGCTTTTGTGGGGTCTTGCATCAAAGAAAAATAGAGGAACAAAACTCCTAAGATTGCTAAAAATATTAGCCTAAACTCACCAAGTTTGTTGGGGGTTTTATGCATCTTTCAAGTAAGAGGAAAGTTGGTTCCATTTATTAATTCCAACCACATAAAATAGGCTTAATAGGAAGCCTGCTATACCTCCAATAAGGCCATTTATTTTATAGGAAGGGGAGGATTTGGCGTCATCAATTTCGGCATTAGAAAAAACATACACCTTTGGAAATGGCTGTGATAATTGGTTTCTTCCTTGAATTAAATCTGATTGAAACCGATTCAAAATTCCCAATTCCATGTAGTATTCATTAATGAGTTTTTCGGTCCGCACGGAGTAGTTGTTTTTAATCACGTTTTCTACAATGGCATCGCCTTGTAAAATGGTCGCATTTTCTTTTCTATTTCGTATGAAAGTCTGCTTGTTTTCAGCTAATGCCAATGGGGTGTTTTGGTCGTTGGATAAAAACAAAATAGAAAGGAGACTATCTACTTTATGTTCCTGACCCGAAAGTTTTTGAGATAAGTCATTAACCCATAACACGGTGTTTTTTAGAAAAATTTCTTTGCGCAGTGTGTCGATGTAGGTCACCATTGCGTTGACACAATTTGCGGCCAACGCTGCACTTTTCATGGTACCCGATATTTCTATTGAAAGGTATTTGGTGCGTGTAAATGAAAAATCTTTCGCGTATTGTTTGTTTAGCGAATGTTTCCAACCTAAGGCAGACGTATCTATTCCATAATAGGTAGCTAAATCAAATTTTTGAGCGATTAAATCTCTCATTTTATTCGATTCCAAAAGCTGAATGAGTCGGTTGGTTTGCATTTCAAACCCAATGGATGGATTGGTAGAAACATCCTTGATAGAATTGGATTTGGTAGGGTAAATAATGGCGGTTGAAACGTATTGTTTAGGAATGAAAAAAGTGATTGCTAAGGAAACCACGAAAAAAAGAATGCTGGAAAGCAAAATTTGTTTTCGATGAGAAAAGAGCACTTTTAATAGTTCAATATTTGTTTGACGTTCGTTCACAGCACTAAAATTATATGCAACAAATGTAAACTGAAAAAATTAAGAGGGGAATAGCGGAATGCGAATGAGATTTCCGCAAATAATAGCGAGCTGTTTTGGTATTTATGGTTAATGTTGTGCAACTTTTTGAACTAGATGAAAAACAAACAAATTAAGGTGATTGAATTATTTGCAGGCGTTGGAGGCTTTAGATTAGGGCTCAATCGCGCAAATAAAGCCTTTCAAATAGTTTGGAGTAATCAATGGGAGCCATCCACCAAAACCCAGCATGCTTCGCAGGTGTATGAGGCTCGATTTGGTTCAGAAAATCATTCCAATCAAGATATTTCTACCGTGGATATAGCCACTATTCCCACGCACGATCTGTTGGTAGGCGGGTTTCCTTGTCAGGATTATTCGGTGGCTACCACGCTACATAATTCGAAAGGGCTTATTGGTAAAAAAGGGGTTTTATGGTGGTCTATTCATCACATTTTGCAGCAAAAAAAGAATCCGCCTAAATACCTGTTTTTAGAAAACGTGGACCGGTTGTTAAAATCGCCTGCCAAACAAAGAGGTCGTGATTTTGGGGTGATGTTAAAGAGCTTAGATGAGTTGGGTTATGCCGTGGAATGGCGGGTGATTAATGCAGCCGAATACGGAATGCCGCAACGAAGAAGACGGGTTTTCTTTTTAGCGTATCATAAATCTACCGCGCTTTATCAACGCGTTATAAAGGCTGGAAATTTGGCTTGGCTTACCAAAGAAGGCACAATGGCGCAAGCATTTCCGGTAGACGCTATGTCATCCAATTCGATACAAAAAGTAGCATTGAATGGCGATTTAGTGAAAATTACGGAAGAGTTTAATCTAGGAGGAAAACAGTCGCCATTTTTAAATACTGGGTTACTAATTAACGGAGAAGTGGCCACCTTAAAATCTACACCAAAATACAGCGGCAAGCGAGTTGTTTTGGGGGATGTGTTGCAAGAAGAAAAGGTGCCAGCCGAATTTGAAATTAAGGCAAGCGACCTTTCTAAATGGAACTATTTAAAAGGCGCAAAAAAGGAAACCCGAACCACTAAAGAAGGATTTACATACAATTACAGCGAAGGAGGTATGATATTTCCAGATGCGTTGGACAATGCTTCCCGAACCATAATTACCGGAGAAGGAGGCGCTTCGGCATCTCGATTTAAGCATGTAATACAAACTGAAAAAGGATTTCGAAGGTTAACACCTTTAGAGCTGGAGCGATTAAATATGTTTCCGGATAATCACACCAAATTGGATGGAATTACCGATACCAAACGTGCGTTTTTTATGGGAAACGCCTTGGTGGTAGGGGTAATTGAAAAAGTAGCGAAGCAATTGTATAAACAAATTAACGCGTAGGGTAAATTTGTTTGGCTACGCCAATTTCTATCAAGTGCGCTAATCGGAATTGAAGGTTGATAGGTTGCTCATTGAGTTGATTAGAAAAGTAAATACATCCCTTATTTCTTGGAATTTCTTTAATGCTCGTTTTCCCAAAAATTTCTCGATTTCGAATGTCAAAATCATACTCTTGAAGCCGTTCAGTGGTTAGGTTTATTTGGGAAAGGTAGGAAATCAATTTTTGCCTGTTCACACTCGTTATTTTACAGGAAGCTAAATCTTTAATGGTGTGTAGATTAGACGAGTGAAGCATAATTCCGGTAATTAAAAAGTAGTAATCTGTTTCTTTTTGCGAATCCAAAAGCCAGCCTATTTTATGGGTGCGATTTTTTAGGTAAGAAATTTCAAATGTAAAAGTGGGTAGGTCTTTATTGAGGTAATGTAATTGGGCTTTTTCATCCATTATATAATCTTGATTATTTAGAGAAATTACCAAATCCATGCCTTTTAATTGACGCGATAAGTCTGTGATTCTTTGAAAATGATATCCAAGAGTATGGTAAACTATATCAAGATAATTGGTTAGAATTTGCTCTTTTTCTAAATCGGATAAAAACGTGGATTTCATACATTTGGGGTATTATCTTCCAAAAATAGAAGATAAATGGTAACCATTTGGTAAAAAACGTTCGAAAAATAGGTTTTAGTAAAAAAGTTATATTTGTGGATTACAAACATATAACCACCGCACAATGAATAAAATTATCCCAGAAATTCTGCTAATAACACTCGTTATTTTTTGCAATACCAGTTATTCTCAAGTTTCTATTTACGATGAAAGCTTTACGGCTCAAAGCGGCAAAGGAGTGGTTGGCCCTGCACCTTTTACGTACGACACGGTTGGAATGACGTGGACCATTGATGTATCGAGTACTAGCCTAACCGCATCAACCGATTATTTTAAAGTAAATGCCTCGCTCCAATTTGAATCTAAAGATGTGGATGGTGAAGCAGTTTGGTATTCTCCCATTAAAGATATATCCACCGTAGCCTCGGTTGATTTAAGTGTGGATGTAGCTGAAACAGGTAATTTAGCCGGAACGGAATACATCCGGGTGTATTACAAACTAGATGGAGGAACGGAAACGCTTTTCAGTTCAAATGGAGATAATACCGATGATTTTACAGCTGCAGTTGCCACGCACGACTCGCTATTTGGTTCTACGGTTCAAATTGTAGTTAGAACCTATAATAATGCAGGAACTAAAACCCACCTTTTTGATAATGTAACGGTCACCGAAAACATTTCGAATGTGCAAGGATTATACGATTTGCCGGATGTGAGCTCCATTAATTTGCATTGGAGTAACCCGGTTTCCGATTTTGATGAAGTACTAGTGGTTGGAAATGCAGGTTCCGCCATTTCAGCGGGGCTACCTACCGGAGATGGAACGGCCTATACCGCCAATTCAGCATTAGGAAGTGGCACTAGTTTGTTGGGTGGAACCGTGTTGTACAAAGGCGGATTGACTACGACTAATTTTACGGGAGTGACTTCTGGAAACACATATTATGTGAAAGTTTTTACCCGAAAAGGTACCTCTTGGAGTAAAGGCTACGAAAGGTCTATTGCATTTGCACCTCCCGGAGTAGGTGAGGTTTTAATTACGGAATACGCCCGTCATGCGTCCATTTCAGATTACAGTTATATCGAATTATATAACACTACCGCATCGGATATCAGTTTAGCTGGGGCTAAAATGATTGTGAATAATGCGGCTTCTTTGAGTGAAGTAGTGGATTTAAGTACGGATATAAGTGGAACAATCGTGGTGCCTGCAAATGGATTTTTAATATTGAATAGAAATCGTTCGCAAGCTAATTTTGAATCTACATGGGGAGTAGATTTGGCTAATACTGGCTATTCCGTAAATTATAATCGAACAGCCATTAATAATTTTGGAAACAATAAGGAATTTGTATTAAAATTAGGCGGTACCGAAGGGGCGGATGATGGAACTATCATTGATGAAACCAAAGAATTTACGGGAAGTACCGGAAAAAGAGTTTTTCAATTACCAACGGGCTATTGGACAGGAAACATTGATGATGCAGCCTCCAATGCCACTCCGGGTTCGTATACCAGCCATGAAGATTTAACCAAAGTTAAAATGGCTTATTCGGATGGGGCTTGGCATGCCGAAACCGGATATGCGCATTCAGCACCTTCGGCCGCCACAGGTTCCACCGAAGCTGTAGTTGTGCGAGGTGAAGCCACATTTGTGGATGGAGCCGTGTTGGATGTATTGCGAATTTTACCTGATGCAGGAGTGAGTATTTCTACCGAAACAGTAACGGTAAATACTGGTTTGTATGTGGAAAATAATGCATCCTTAGCCATAACGTCAACCGGCTCGTTGACCAGCACCGGAATAATTAGCGTGGAGCGTGAAGGGTATGCTGCTAGCTCAGATTACAATGCATGGGGTAGCCCGTTTGCAACTGCCATAGGAATAAAAGATGTTTTCACCAACCATAATGATTGTGATTTTTTTGTATTTAAAGCCTCTGACCAATCCTGGAAACATGATTACTTGGTAGGGTCTACCATTACTTGTTACGGTAATAGTTTTGTAATTGCTTCTGGAAATGTTATTGAAAGTCCGGAAGGAACGCCTGATGGAAATTTTGATGTAGGCAGAGGGTATTTTATTGTAGGTAACACGAGCAATAAATATGATTTTAGAAAAACATCGGGCGCTTCGCTAAATAATGGAACGATTACCGCCAATATTTATGGAAGCAGTGGTGCTGTAACCTCTGGTTCTAACGATTGGAATTTACTGAGTAATCCGTATCCTTCTGCGATAAGCTTAAATTCATTTTTAACCACCAACTCGGGAATAATCACCAATGCGGTGTATTTGTACAACCCCGGTTTAGGAATAGATGCGTCTGCTTCTTACACCACTATTAATAATACAGATGGTGCTCATTTAGCCTCTTGTCAAGGTTTTTATGTGGATGCAAGTACTACCACAGATGGACTAATAGGAACGGCATCCTTTACCAATAGTATGCGAACCAACACCAATAATAATTTTAGAAAATTTGACTCGTTTACCGGCATTTATTTAAAGGCCACCAATGCTAAAAATGTTTCGGATAACACCCGATTGTATTTTGATATCAATGCCAAGGATGGAAGAGACCGGGCGTATGATGCAGTGAAAATGGAAAATTCGGGATTCAACTTTGCATCTAGAATTGGCACGGAAAAAATGGTGTTTAATGGCTTAGCTGAACTCACTACCGAAACCAAAATTATTCCGTTATATTTTCAAACCTATGAAACGTCAAACTACACCATAAGTATAGATTCGTTATTGGGTAATTTAGCGAATAAGGATGTTTTGCTTGAGGACAAATACATGAAAACGTTTCACGATTTAAAAGCTAAACCGTATCATTTTACGAGTCCGCCAAAAGAATGGAATAACCGATTTTATTTACATGTAATTCACCAAAAAAGTAGCGGCACTTCAGGCACAGGAGTGGTGAACTCGGTAAATGAAATCACCCAAAATGAAGTGATGGTTTTTGTAGCCGATAATGAAGTGGTGGTTTCCTCTTTAGCGGTAGAAAATGAAATAATTAATGTACGCTTAATGAATATTACCGGCCAAGTGGTTGCGAATAATGCTAGCCATGGCAGCACCATTAAAATGGATATAAACACCTTGGATGCGGGAGTTTATTTGGTAAACTATACCTTAGTAGATGGTACAAATCGCACCCAAAGAATCGTACTTCCATAAAGTAGAAAATTAAATTTAGAAAGCCATCATAAGCCCTACTTATGGTGGCTTTTATGTTTAAAACTCTGTGGTTACAGGTCACTAACAACATTCAATTTAAATACATTTGTTACCATGAGATTGAAATCTTTAATTACACTTTTTGTGAGTGTTTTAGTGCTAAATAGTTGGGCGCAAAACACCATCCCGTTAAATGGGGTAAATACACCTATTCATTCGGTTTACGCGCTTACGAATGCGCATATTGTTATTTCTTCTACCGCTGAAATTGAGTCGGGTACGTTACTCCTAAAAGACGACCGAATTATTGGGGTGGGAAGTCAAATCACGATTCCACCCAACGCCATTATTTTAGATTTACACGGGAAGTACATTTACCCTTCTTTTATAGAATTGGTGAGTAATTACGGATTGCCCGAAGTGCCGAAGCGCAAAAAGATGATGAGGCCAGAATATGTGGCTAAAAACAATGGAACAACCTATTGGAACGATGCAATTCACCCACAAACGGTGGCCGCTACGCAATTTGAATACGATAAAAAAACAGCAGAAACCCTCCGAAACATGGGGTTTGGCGTAACGCTTTCGCATCCATTTAACGGAATAATGCGTGGAACGGGTGTGTTAGTTTCGCTGGGAGAAAACACGCAAGGCTCGGCTATTTTACGCGAAAAGGGAGCCGCATTTTACGGTTTTGGTAAAGGAAATTCCGCGCAAGCTTATCCAACTTCGTTAATGGGGTCTATTGCGCTATTTAGACAAGCTAGGTATGATGCGCAGTGGTATGAAACTTCCAATAAAAAACCCGTTAATTATTCCCTACAAGCCATAAATGAAAATGCCGATTTGCCGCAAATTTTTGATGCCAAAGGGTACCAATCTATATTAAGAGCCGCTAAAATTGGACAGGAGTTTGAAACCTCATTTATCATTACTGGAGGCGGAGATGAATACAAAAGAATAGAGGCGATTAAAAATTTAGGAGCATCATTAATTATCCCATTAGATTTTCCAAAACCGTATGATGTATCCGACCCATTGGACGCGGAATACGTTAGTTTGGGAGATATGAAAAATTGGGAATTAGCGCCATCCAACCCGGCTATTTTGAGTGAGAATGGAGTAGCGTTTGCGCTATCTGCTACCGCTAACCCAACGGAATTTTGGGACAATTTACGCTTAGCTATTCGCTACGGATTGCCGCAAAACACCGCATTGGCCTCGCTTACTGAAAATCCGGCTAAAATGTTAAAAATGACAGCAGATATGGGTACGTTGGAGAGTGGAAAACTAGCTAATTTTTTTATTACCGATGAGGACGTTTTTAAAACAAAATCAAAGGTGTTGGAAAATTGGACGCTAGGAAAACGAAACATTATTGAGAATGTGCTGACTTTAAATCCAACCGGAAATTACAATATGAATTTAGGAGGGGTGTTGTATCAAATGGATATTATTGAAACCAAGAAAGGGTACGCCATTTCTACTACCATGGGTGGAACGGCAGAAGACCCTCAAAAAGGAGCGATTAGCATTGAAAATGATTTGCTGACCATCAAATTTGAGAAAGGAAACCACAAAAATCCGGGGCCACTAAGAATGGTTGGAAAGGTGAATTTTAAAGGAAAGATAATGGATGGAAAAGCGCAAGATGCTAATGGAAATTGGGCGGATTGGACAGCTATTAAGCAAAAAAGTATTTCCATTGCCTCTTACGGAGATAGCCTAAAGGTGCTTGAACAACGTGGAAAGGTATTTTATCCAAACATGGCTTTTGGTGATACAGTGGTACCCAATCAACAAAATTATTTCATAAAGAATGTAATGATTTGGACGAGCGATTCCACCGGAAATTTTAAAGGTTCGGTAGCGATATCTAACGGAAAAATTGAGGCTGTAGGCAAGCGAATTGATAATCCGGGCTACCAGGAAATAGAAGGCCAAGGAATGCATTTATCGCCTGGAATTATTGACGAACACTCGCATATTGCCATAAAAAGAGGGGTGAATGAATCGGGTCAAAACAACTCAGCCGAAGTACGAATTGGCGATGTGATTAATCCAGATGACATCAACATGTATCGCCAATTAGCAGGAGGGGTTACCAGTGCCCAATTGCTGCATGGGTCGGCAAATCCAATTGGTGGTCAGGCGCAAATTATTAAGCTCAGGTGGGGACTTGGAGCCGAGGAATTGAAATTGAAATCGAACGCGAAATCCATCAAATTTGCCTTGGGCGAAAACGTTACCCAATCCAATGGTGATTTTAGGTCTACCACGCGGTTTCCACAAACTAGAATGGGTGTGGAGCAGCTATATATGGATGCTTTTACCCGTGCAAAAAAGTATGAGGAATCATGGAGCACATTTACTAATGCGACCAAAAAGGAACGTAAAAACGGAGCAAATCCACCTAGGCGAGATTTGGAATTAGATGCGCTAGTGGAGATATTGCATGATGAGCGCTATATTACCTGTCATTCGTACATCAAATCGGAGATTAGCATGCTGATGAATGTGGCCGATAGTTTACACTTTAGAATAAACACATTCACGCATATTTTGGAGGGTTACAAGGTTGCTAATCAATTAAAAGCGCATGGGGCGTATGCTTCCACTTTTTCTGATTGGTGGGCGTATAAATTTGAAGTGAATGATGCCATTCCGTATAATGCGGCTATTTTAACGAAGCAAGGGGTGGTAACCGCCATAAATTCGGATGATGCAGAAATGGGAAGGCGCTTAAATCAGGAAGCTGCGAAAGTGGTGAAATATGGAGGCGTTTCAGAGATTGAAGCCATGAAAATGATTACCATAAATCCAGCAAAAATGCTTCATATCGATGATAAGGTAGGCAGTATTAGCGTGGGTAAAGATGCTGACTTGGTGCTTTGGTCTGGACATCCATTATCGGTGTATTCGCACCCAGAAATGGTGATGATTGATGGGGCGATTTATTATAGTACCGAAAGAAATAAAGCCATGTTAGTATTAATCAAAGCAGAACGGCAGCGGCTTATTTTGGCTATGATGAATGCGAAGAATAAAGGAGCTAAAATGCAAAAAGTTAAACACAAAACACCGCAAGCGTATCACTGTGATAGTTTTGAGGATGAGGTAAATTTTTAAGAATGAAAAAGGAAATTAAAATCAAATTTGGCGTTCTGTTTTTTGCGGTATTAAGTATGGTAACGGTTTATGCTCAGGTTCCGGGGCCCGTGTTAGCATACCCCAACAAGGTTTTGCTTTTGGGTGGTGTGGCGCATATTGGCAACGGAGAAGTGATTGAAAATTCTGCCATTGCGGTAGAGAATGGGCGATTCACTTTTGTGAAGGATCAAATGAGAAAGCGGGTGGATGTTTCGAGTTACGATACCGTAATTTATTTGAATGGTCAACATATTTATCCCGGGTTTATTTTACCTGATAATACGTTAGGAATCACGGAAATAGATGCGTTGCGCCAAACTAGAGATTTTGACGATATTGGTAGGTTTAATCCGAATTTGAAAACTGCTGTAGCCTTTAATCCCGAGTCGAAAATTATTTATACTGTTCGAAATAATGGCATATTAACCACCCAAGTGACCCCAAGAGGAGGGGTGATTTCTGGCTCTTCTGCTATTATGAAACTAGATGCGTGGGGATTTGAGGACGCAGCAATTACCATGGTGGATGGGTTTCATTTAAACTGGCCCAAGCGGTTTGTGCAAGGAGGACCATGGTATGCGGCTAAACCTATAAAAAAGAACAAGGATACGGATGATAGAATTGTGGAAATCACCGAATATTTCAAACAAGCCAAAGCGTATTCTCAAACCGGTGATGCTGATTTAAACCTACAATTTGAGAGTTTACGTCCCCTATTTAGAGGACAAAAAACCTTGTATGTGCACTGCAATATGTCGAAAGAAATCATGCAAGTTATTCAATTTAAAAAGAAGTTAGGAATTGAAAAAGTAGTTATAGTAGGTGGGTATGATGCCGGTTTGTTAACCAACGATTTAAAGGAAAATAATATTGGTGTAATTTTAAGAAGAGTTCATTCTCTTCCTGTTAGACCAGATGAAGACCCGTATTATCCTTATAAATTACCATCCATTTTGCAAAATGCGGGTGTATTGTATTGCTTAGGTATGGCGGGAGATATGGAAGCTATGAACGCGAGAAACCTTCCTTTTTTGGCTGGAGAAGCCGCTGGATTTGGACTCACCAAAGAAGAAGCATTGCAAAGTATTACCCTCAATACGGCTAAGATATTAGGGATAGATAATCTGCTAGGAACACTAAGCGCGGGCAAAATGGCTACTTTCTTTATTTCTACCGGTGATGCGCTAGATATGCGTACAAACCATGTTGTTTTAGCATGGGTAAATGGACGACCAATTGTATTGGATGACACCCAGAAACAGCTCTATAGGAAGTATACCGATAGGTATGAGGGGGAGTGATAGGATGGTTTAATCATTATCTTATTTGAATCCTAATCCCTTATTAAACAATAAAATCCAGATAGTTATTAGTGTTAATAACCTTAAACGAGGCTTCAGGATATGCATTTTTCCACCCACCTGGAATTTTAGGAGATTTCGATGGACTCCATTTGAATTCAAAAGCGCTTAAATGGTCGGCTTCTTCTTCTATTAAATCAATTTCTTGCTGATCATAAGTTCTCCAAAAGTATCGGTTTACTCTTTTTTGAGTGTAGCTATTGAATTTTTGACGTTCTGCCATGAGATAGTTTTCCCATAAATCGCCAATATCATTTCGTAAATTTAAGGGGTTGAAATTTCGAATGATTGCATTTCGAACTCCATTATCATAAAAAAACCACCTATTCGACTTTGTTACTTCCTTGCGAAGATTTCTACTAAAGCCAGTTACTTTATACAAAATGAAAACCTTTGAAAGTAAGTCTAAGTAGTTTTCAATTGTATTTCTACTAATGCCTTTAAGGTTTTTAGCTAATTCTTCTACACTGACTTCCTTGCCCATCTGAAAAGAAATTAAGCGTAATAAATCCATGATTTTATCGGCTTTTTTTATTCCTTCAAATTCTAAAATATCTTTTAGTAAATAAGAGTTTACCAATCCTTCTAAATATTCCGCCTTATCATTCCAATCTGGAATTTTTTCTAATTCTGGGTAGGAGCCAAAAATTAATCGCTCTTCTAGTTTTTCAGTGGTTTGTACGTAGGTTTCATTTTTTGAAAACTCCATCTGCGCTAAAGGAAATAGGTGAATGGTTTTTTCTCTACCCACTAATGGCTCCCCTAATTTATTGCTTAAATCAAATACGGATGAACCCGTGGCAATTACCATGATTCCATCAATTTCATCCACTATGAGTTTTAACTTCGCCCCAATATCAGGTACCTTTTGGGCTTCATCAATTATTAATATTTTAGCATTCCCAATAACTCTTTTGAAATTTGTTATCGAGCGTTCTTCTAGAAGATTTATTGCTCTTTGGTCTTCTCCATTTAATAGTAAATACTCTGATGCTGGAATGTTTTCCAGGTACTTTTTTATTAAGGCAGTTTTACCAACTCTTCTTGCGCCTAGTAAAATCAATACTTTATTGGGTTGTAACTTCCTTTTGAATTCTTTTAAAATGGCTCTATTAGTATAAATTTTAGACATATTCAAAGTTTTAACTGAACGAAATTACGTTAATTCCTTGAATATACAAAAGTAATTAACGTTAATTCCTTGAATAGAGTGAAGCAATTAACGTTAATTCCTTGAATAGGATGGTTGGATTCATTGCATTTGAAAAGGAGAATTTAAGGAATAAGCCCTAAATCGCTTTTTAACTGATTGGGTTGAACTGCTTCTAGTAGGGTTAATATTTCTGGAAATAAATCTTTGTGAAACCCGTATTTTGGTTCTGTAAACTCACTAATGGCGTCTGATTTTGACCAATTTTCAAATGCAATTCTATACCCTGCAATTACAGCACCTGTTCTATCCGAGCCATGTAAACAATGGACTAAAAGAGGTTTTTCTGAATTTTTTATGCTTTTCAAAGCATCCACCAAATCTTGATAGTCCATTTTCCAAGCGTTGATTTTTACTCGTCTTAAATTCAGTGTGGTTAGGCGTGCTTCGCTTTTGTCGTTTCTATGATTTCGAAGGTTAAGCACCGTTCTTATTCCAAGGCTATCAATTTCCAACATTCCTTTTTTAGTAGGTTGATCAGAGCGATAAATTTCGGAATTTACCTGATATAAGTTCGTGAAGTTGGAGGATTTTATGGGGGTAGTAGATTGGCTAAAACTAAGGCTAATCATAGAAATAGCGAGAATAAAAATAAATGTCTTTGAATTCATGGATGGATGTTTTGTGCCGTATAACAATTATCATGCACAAGTGCGGAGTAGATTGATTTCAGATAAAGCTAGGTTTATAATTATCGAACTTTGCCAAAGTTTATTCAAAGAATCCTGCAACTTTGGAAATAGTTTGGCAAA
>CAXBCR010000036.1:0-23526 GCA_963974475.1 uncultured Flavobacteriales bacterium | reverse complement strand
GTTTGGCTGTTTGGCTGTTTTATAAGTAATTTCATAAGGTATTTTTTAAATTCCTCGCGAAGATAGGGAAAAAGAGAGTACAAAAAAAACCAGCTTTCTTAACAGAAAACCGGCTTCAAATGGGGTATTAAATTGTTCTATTTAGCGTCTACAACCACTTTGCCTTGCCACGCCATTATGCCTCCCATCATGTTGGCCACTTTAGCAAAACCATTGCTTGCCATAACGCTACAAGCGCTATAACTTCTAGCGCCACTTCTGCAATAGATTAAGTAGTATTTACTTTTGTCTAATTTGTTTAACTCAGCTTCTAAATTGGAAGAGAAAAAATCGATATGCAATGCATTTTCTAGGTGTCCCGACTCAAATTCCCAAGGGGTTCTCACGTCAAGTACAATAGCATCTGGTGTATTTTCAATTTCCTTTTCAAAAACTACTGCATTAATATTTTCGAACATAATGATTGATTTTAATTTCTAGTTTAATATTGATTTCCCGAGGATAAATATCCCCATTATTAAGACAAACCAACCAAAGGCGGGTTTGAGTTTTGCTCCTGATATTTTGTTGGATAATGCACTTCCTATAAATATTCCTACCACGGCAATAGTAGTGAATGTAAGTAAGAATATCCAATTTATTTCTCGATGACCTATTTCCATGGTAAACCCTAAAATCGAGTTTATGGAGATGACCACAAGTGATGTTCCAACCGCCTTTTTCATTGGGAGATGGAACAGTGCAATTAATGCTGGAATAATTAAAAAACCTCCACCAGCGCCTACAAAGCCTGTCAACATTCCTACCAGCATTCCTTGAGTTAGAATGATAGGATAATTTAATGATTTTGATTCGCTAATAACCGGGATTCCCTTTCGCCCTTTTATCATAGATACCGATGCCAAAATCATTAGTACAGCAAAAAGCATCATTACTGCCATGTCTTTGGTAAATGTGAATGAGTCTATGGTAAATAACTCGGACGGGATAATAGGTACCAGTACCTGACGAGAAATATAAATGGCAATAACCGCAGGAATTCCAAATGTAAAGGCGGTCCTTAAGTCAACTAAATCTTTTTTGAAATAACTGATGGAACCAATCACACTGGCGATGCCTACTATAAATAATGAATAGGTGGTAGAGATATTCGTGTCGGATATGCCGAATAAGTAGGTTAAAATAGGAATTGCAAGAATGCTACCACCGCCACCAATAAGTCCAAGCGAAACTCCAATGAGAATTGCTGAAATATATCCGATGAGTACGACTACGTCCATTTAATTTACTGATTGCGGGCGCAAAGGTACTGAGCGAAATGAGTTGGCTATGTGACTATGCGCACAAAACATGATAAAAGTTTGTTTTTGTTGGGTAGAAGCCTTTTTGGTGGATGAAGACAGTTGAAGCGCTCCAAACACTTTGCCAAAAGCTAAAAGCCAATTATTTTAAGGTCTTAAAAAGTTCTCCAAAATCTTCCCAGTAATGGTCTACTCTTCGAAGGTGTGTTACAATAAAATCTTGCATTTCTACCCAATCTTCTTGGCGAAAAAGGCTGGTGGTGTTGTTTTCTACAGATATTCTCGCTACTTCGGTGCCATACGAATGTGCGTAATGAGGATTCCAAGTCACTGGGCTTTTCATTGTGTTTTCAAATACGGTTTTGGTTTCTAAAAACTGTTCGTAAAAGAGTTCGCGAATTCCTTCATTTTTGAATTGGAGATCAATACAAATGCGACACCCATTGTGGTCAACTTCTGTGCGGATATAAATTTCATTTAATCCAGTGGGGTACTTGAACCAATTAATTCTACGTCCTGAAACAGATCTAAATCTTTGAATTTTTTCTGTCAAACTCCCCCAAAAGGCAGGCGAAGTGCTTTTTCTTCGTCTTTACTAAACATTATATTTTTTGAAATAGGGTGTAAATATAAGGCCTTAAGTCTCCACTCGGCATGGTGTAGGTGTATTCAAAACTATCTTGTAATTCAAAATCCTTTCCTAGTTTTTTTGAAAGCATAGCCGTATCATAGCGACACACATCTAGTCCGGAGCATTTTTTGGCTCCATCCAAAGCAAATTCTGCTAACAATACAAAACCACCTTTGGAAACTTTGCTACGAAGCAAATCAAAATACGTTTGTTGGTCTTTTTCTTCGGTAAAGAAATGCAATACCGCCCGGTCAATCCACATATCCACAGCATCCATATCTTTCAAAACGGTTGGGTTAGTCAGGTCGTCTGTAATAAATGAGACATGCTCATTACCTACTCGTTTTTCTAGAATGTCAAGTGCAACAGCGCTAATATCGGTCGCAATTAATTGCGTGTAATTTAGTTTCAATAATTCATCTATGAGCACCGTACTTCCAGCGCCAATATTTATTATTCGTGCATTTTTAGCAATTTTGGAAATGTTCAATAATTTAAACGTAGGCGATAAATCGGTTTCAAACCAACCTAGTTTTTCATGCGGATTATTGGTGTACGCTTTATCCCAATGTGCTTTTAAATCGGTTGTTTCCTTTTCTGGATTAGGATTGGAACAGCAACAGCTATTTTTGGCGGTAATATCGCATGAATCTCCTTCAGACATAATGATATAAATTTAGTGAGAATGAGCGTTTGCTCAAAAAAGTAACCGCAAAGATAATAAATATTAGGGTTTTAATATATGTAAAATAGGTCGATAGGATAACGCTAAATTTCTGTGAATTCTATTTCGCAAATACATCTAAAACCCACCCAATTTTCCGAGTTTTTATAAGGAAAGCTTCCTTCCACGGTCACTTCAGATTCGAGTTGCATCCAACTTCCTCCCTTTGCAATTCCTTCTACCGAAGTCATTTCAGCCACATTTCGAAGCATGTGAAGTTGACCATAATAAGGGTTGAAAATTGTGAGGTGTAGGATTTAGCCACCTATAACTGAAATGTTTTTACGAAATCCAATTTCGCGGACGGCTTTTTTAATCTCAATAGATATTTGTGCGCTAGAGTTGATGTTAAATGTTTGGCTGCAGTTTTTAGTCCGAATAGTCATCCTGTACGAGCCCAACTTGATTTCAGTAATGTCATTCCAATTAAATTTTTTGGTACCGTTCCATAGTTTTTCTCTTATTGAAATAATTTCATCATTAAACAACACCTTAGGAGAAAATCTTGATTTTTTAGAAAGTCCAACTGTTCCTGTAATAATAGAAGATAAGCCCACCAAGATTAAAAATGGATTAATATGAGTGACATCGTTTGATTCTAAAAATAGGAGTACGTAAAATGTGAGCACTAAAAGTCCAAAAACGATTAAACCAATGCGTGTGTTTTTTATTGAAAAAGTGGTGTAATTAGTAATTAAAAAGATAGAATCGTTCATAGTAAAAAGGTATGTAGTAAGAGACGAAAATACGGATTGAGAATGAATAATGAAAGAGAGGGCTTGGTTAACGCTTTAATTCTTCCACAAATTCGGCAAACTCATCTCTACAACACGTACCCAAAGGATGTAAAAACTCACATTTTTCTTGTACTTTATTTCGGTAATGACCCATTACATCTTCCCAAGTGGTAAGTCCGTTTTTATTCACCGCAGTGGTTACTTGATCTCGGTCCACATTATTACAATAGCAAATTATTTTACGGGTACTGGAATCCTTAAAATACAACTCGCGTTTCATTTGGTTAGCCTTTACTTTCACTTTCCCGTTACTAGAATAAGCCGCTTCGCAGGTCGGATTGATGCATAAATTATGTTCCGCTTCTAAATCTAAGGTCTTGTAAATTTCTGGAATTACATTCGACCGCAATACCGTATTTGGAACCAATTCCGTAGATTGGTTACAGGTAGGGCACGGAGTTTTCTCTTTTCCTGGTACGAGATGGGTTGCGGATTCTGGTAAATCAACCTTATAATGGGTTTCATTTATTCTAGCAATTAAATCTTCTGCCGAAACCAAAGAATCATCAATAGTAAATTCACCCGAATTGGTTTTGTCGTTCACATTTTGGGAGACTAAACCGGGCATGTTTTCAACATGTTTGGTCAATGTACGCGCACAACTGCTGCATGACATGCCTTGGATGGGTAACTGAATTATTTGAATAGCCATACTTTAGTTTTTTACTTTGTAATGAGTTTCGTTGATAGATTTAATCACCTCTTGCTCATTGGTTTTTGATTTATCGAATGTAATGGTGGCTTTACCCGTTTCGAAATCGGCTTCCGCGCTTATCACTCCTCCCACTTCATTGGCCGCATTGGTCACCGTATAGTTGCACGCTTCGCAAGTCATACCTTCTATATCGTAGGTTTTGGTCTCTAAATTTTCTTGTTGAACGATGATAATTTCTTTCTGAGTATTATCCGGAAAAAAGACCCCAGAATAATACGGAAAAGCCATCATAATTGCGGAAAAAATGGTGACTAGCAATAAGAAATTTTTCGATTGCATAAACGATTTCTTCTCTTCATCTTCTTCGCAAGCACATTGTATTTCTTGCTTCGGCTTTAATTTTTGGTACCATGCATAACCCAAAACCAATACCGTAATTCCTAACAAATAGGGTCTAAATGGTTCTAGCCATCCAAAAGTAGATGCCAATCCGCTGCTGCCTGCTACCAGTGCTAATACGGGTGTAATGCAGCATAATGAAGCTGCGATGGCTGATAAAACACCTGCGCCAATTAATCCTTTGTTTTCTGTGCTCATTATTTCTAATTTTTATTGATTTGAATAAATATGGTTACCAAACTTTCAAGATTCTCCATGCTGATAGAGTAGTAGATGGTTTTACCCACTTTGTTATCAATAATTAATCCGCCAAGTTTCAATTTTTTCAATTGCTGCGATATTGCCGAAATACTGATGTCGAGCATATCGCTTAAATCACATACACAAATCTGATTCTTTTTGTAAATGAGATAAAGAATTTTTAACCGAGTTTCATTACCCGCTAAATTCATTGTTTTAGCAATTGCTGAAATAGAGTTTGAGTTTTCCTCCAGAATAATCCTTCCAGAGTTAATCATTTCAACATCCGCACGCGCACGAATACAAGTATTTTCTGTTTTGTTGTCTAGTATTTTTACCGGAATTGTTGTTTTTTGATTCATGCTTCTCAGATTTATTTGTACGAGGCAAATGTAACTCATTTAAGTAAATGATAAAATGAAAAGAATGTTTTTGTCAGTTACTTGACATTGTTTTGATAGAAACATGAATGGAAACATGAAGAAGTTATGAGAAATTAAGACTTAATTTTCTTCATGCCTTAATGGTTCACCTAACCCGGTTTTTAGTTAGCAAGAGTAATTCTAGTTTATTCATAAAACGCATGTACAAATAACAGAAACATGAAGAAGTTAAGAGACATTAAGACTTTTCACCATGAAAATTCTTTGCGCTCATAGCGTGTATTAAACTTAGCGCACTTTGCGTGAAAAAGAAATTTAAACCGCAAATCAAGTTCCAGCAATTTCAAAAAGTAACCAGAAGAATAAATTAAATCTCCAAATACAGCCATGCAAAGTCCTTTGCGCCCTTAGCGTGTTTTAAACTTAGCGTTCTTTGTGTGAAAAAGAAATTTAAACCGCAAATCAAGTTCCAGCAATTTCAAAAAGTAACCAGAAGAATAAATTAAATCTCCAAATACAGCCATGCAAAGTCCTTTGCGCCCTTAGCGTGTAATAAACTTAGCGTTCTTTGCGTGAAACAGAAATTTAAACCGCAAATCGAGTTTCGGCAATTTCAAAAAGTAAATCTGGGTTATTCTCAAATGCATTGCCAACTACCGCAATGTCGGCACCTGCCTGAAATGCTTTAGAAACCGCATCCGCAGTACGCATACCGCCACCTACAATTAGTGGAGTGGAAGTCACTTTTTTTATAGCAGCAATCATTTGAGGGCTTACCGCATTATCCGCACCACTTCCGGCATCTGCATAAATCAGTTTCAAACCTAGCATTTCACCTGCCATAGCAGTAACCGCTGCAATTTCGGGTTTGTTGGCTGGTATCGGCTGACTTGCACTTATGTACGATGCGGTGGTTGGTCTTCCTCCATCAATTAACATATATCCAGTAGGTAAAACCTCTAATCCGGATTTCTTTATAGCTGGCGCAGCAATTACCTGCTGACCAATAAGTAAATCGGGGTTTCTACCTGAGATTAAGGACAAAAACAAAATTCCATCCGCTTTATCACATACTTGAGAAGGACTTCCTGGAAATAAAACAATAGGAATATTAGATAATGATTTTAGCGTATCGATGGTCTCTGCCATTTCGTTACCTACCATTAAACTACCTCCCACAAAAAATAAGTCCACTTTTGCTTCATTAGCAATAGCTGCAATTTTAGCTAAATGCTCACGTTTGCCCTTGTCGGGGTCTATGAGTACCGCTAATTGCTTTTGATTATTTTTTGATTTATGTTCTATGTTCGTTAGAATCATGTTGCAAGTATAATGATTTTTGATTGTCGCTTTATCAAAACTATAGGGTGAGTTATCACAAATTATCAAATGGTTAGCTTAAACTTCTTCCATGGTATAAACCACCATAGTATCTTCAATAATCTCGTAGGCCATTGGAAGTTCCTTTAACATATCCGGCATAGAAATTTTTCCAGTTAATTTGCCGCTTTGAGCGAGGTCAAATGGGTAGAGGTATAGGTTTTTATTGAAAAGCACTTCTCCTTTAGAATAATATTTATACAAGGCTTCTTTAGCACACCAATGCGTAAGAAGTTGCCATTCTTCGTCTTTACAGGCTTCTGATTCAGAAGGAGACATAAACCGATTTTTTATCTTTATTATTTTAGGCGATTCATGCTGTAAGTCAATACCAACCTCTAATGTAGGATGAACTAAAATCCCAAGTAATCCCTTGGAATGAGAAATTGAAATTTTGTGCCCCGAAATGGCTAAATTAGGTTTTCCATGATACGAATAGGTAATAAATTCATTCTCATCATACACTGTTTGTATGGTTTTGCGAATGCTTAAAAATTCACATTTTCGTTTTTCATTGGTAATCGCACGATATTTATTAAGCTCTTCCGGATTTAAGTTAATGTCGCTTATATGATTGAGAATATGCAGATCTAATCGCGCTATAATTAAACGCGAACCATTTGATAGTGTTTTATTTTTAATAAACTTCATTGAAAAGCTATCTTTGCACCCGTTTTTAAAACAAAATTGAATGGATCAGACGGATAAATACAAAGTAAAGGATATTTCTCTTGCCGATTGGGGAAGAAAAGAAATAATATTAGCCGAAGCGGAAATGCCAGGCCTAATGTCACTTCGCGAGGAGTACAAAAATGAGCAACCTTTAAAAGGAGCTCGAATTGCAGGGTGTTTGCACATGACTATTCAGACTGCTGTTTTAATTGAAACTTTAACCGCTCTTGGAGCAGAAGTTACATGGTCATCATGTAATATTTTCTCAACCCAAGATCAAGCCGCTGCAGCAATTGCAGCCACAGGTGTTCCTGTTTACGCTTGGAAAGGTATGAATGAAGAGGAATTTGAATGGTGTATCGAACAAACTTTAAAAGGTTTTGAAGGTGGACAACCTTTAAATATGATTTTAGATGATGGTGGTGATTTAACCAATATGGTTTTTGATAAATTTCCTGAATTAGCGAAAGGTATTAATGGATTATCAGAGGAAACAACGACAGGTGTTCATCGTTTGATTGAGCGTCAAAAAAATGGTACTTTGGTAATGCCAGCAATCAATGTGAATGATTCAGTTACTAAATCAAAATTTGATAACAAATACGGATGTCGTGAATCTGCAGTGGATGCAATTCGTAGAGCAACCGATATTATGTTGGCTGGAAAAGTGGTAGTTGTTGCTGGTTACGGAGATGTAGGTAAAGGAACCGCTGCTTCATTTAGCGGTGCAGGGGCACGTGTTATCGTAACTGAAATTGACCCAATTTGTGCGCTTCAAGCAGCAATGGAAGGTTTTGAAGTGAAAAAAATGGATAATGCCATTTTAGAAGCGGATATCGTGATCACTACAACTGGAAATAAAGATATTATCGTTGGTCGTCATTTTGAAGCCATGAAAGACAAATGTATCGTTTGTAATATTGGTCATTTTGATAATGAAATTGATGTGGCTTGGTTAAACACCAATCATGGTGCGAGTAAAGATGTTATCAAACCCCAAGTAGATAAATATACTATCAATGGTAAAGATATTATCTTATTAGCTGAAGGAAGATTGGTTAACCTTGGTCTAGCTACAGGTCACCCGTCATTTGTAATGTCGAATTCGTTTACAAATCAAACGTTGGCTCAAATTGAACTTTGGTGTACTCCAGAGAAATATGAGAACAAAGTATATACGCTTCCAAAACATTTAGATGAAAAAGTAGCAAAATTACATTTGGCTAAAATCGGTGTAGAGCTTGATATTCTAAGTGAAGAACAAGCATCTTACATTGGAGTGACCGTAGAAGGTCCGTACAAAGCGCACGAATATAGATACTAATTAAACGAACTTGTTGGATCGTGGCATCTGACAGCAAACGTTTTTATTAAGCATAAAAAAATCCTGATGAATTATCATCAGGATTTTTTTTGTGAATTATTTTGCTGTGTTAATTTCGGATAGTAATATAAGTTCCATCAAATGTGGTGGGGTATTGTTTGAGAGGAATAGTGGCTGGTGCTTTAATAACTGATCCATCAAAAATAGAAAATTCGGAAGCGCTACAGGTATCCACCAATTTGAAATTAGATGAATCAACAATTACCTGACACCAATCGTTTACATTATACGTTGATTGGCGGTCATAACAGTTAAATACTTCGGCATCGGCATGGTAAATAACCAACCCATTAGAACCACCATTATAATAAATCCATCCGCCAATAGGAACTAAATCAAAAGAACTAGGTTCGTTGATATTGAGGGTTACCTCTACGTAAACATTTGGAATAACATTATTAGGATTGTTCTTTGAGCAATGTGAAAAGAACGGTATGACCATTAGAATAAGTGCAATTTTGAAAATGTTAAACTTCATCCCGTTTGTTTTATTTTTATTCCTCAATTAAATGCGTAATCTTTGTGACTCAATTTTTGCAAAGGTAACGTTCTTTTTAGAGAATTGTTGCAGGCGTGAAATAATGGAAAAATTTGTGAATGTTTAGAAAAATTGTTGTCATTTTAATGCTTTTTGTTTTGCCCGTTTTTGTGCAAGCACAAAAGAAAACGCCAAAAGCACCATCTCGTAAGGAGCAGGAGAAAAAAGCCGCTAAAATGGAAGAGAATGGTTTAAAGGCGGACAAAAAAGCAAAAAAGGAATACGCCAAACGACAATCTAAAGAGACTAAAAAAGTAAGTAAAGCAAACAGGAAAAAATCAAAACGGAACCGCACTTCAAAAGGAGCGCCTTTTTGGGAAAAATGGTTTAGAAAAAGATAGCAAATGGCAGGAGATGGTAAAATTTGGGTGGCAGCAATTTTCATGTTGATATCGTATGTATACAGAGCGTATAAAAAGAAAAATCAACAAGAAGAAGAGGAGGCAGGTACTGGAAAAACAAACGCGTCAAGCGGTTTTGCTGATTTGTTAAAACAATTTCAAGATAGCATGAACCCTACTCCAAAAACTAGTCCTGTATTTGTGGATGACTATGATGTAATAAGTGATTACTCGAATGAAACGGTGTCAGATAATGTCGTAGATGAAAAACCAGAAGTGGTTGATGAATCCTTTTCCACTAGCTCAAAAACAACATCACCAAGCCAGGCAAAACCGTATGATATTCAAGAGGATTCTGCTATTAAAACTGAATTGGACCTTCGAGAAATGATTATTCATCAAGCCATTCTTGATCGACCAACTTATTAATTTTAGAAATTATTAATCAGTCTGACGTAGTGTTTTTATGTTGATAATCAATATATTACCTTTAATATTAGCTGAAAGGATGATGTGCTATAGCTACAGTTGACCAAATTGAAACCCAACCCATTTGATAATATTTCGTGAGAGTTATAAAGCACCTCCGATTCCAATTAAGCGAATGAAAAATTCTTACAAACGGATGAAAACAGTTTCAAAAGGTAAATTTTGAGAATGTTAATTTTTGCTAATGAAATTGAAAGGTGATTTTAAGGTAATTGACACTCATAAATATAAAATTGATGAAAAGCTGCTAAATATCAGTTTTACTGACGAGTTATAATATTGGTTTTCAGTTGCATTATAGGATGTGAAATATATTTGCGAAAGTTTGTTAAATATATATCTTTACGCCCTTTAAAATTGGGAAAAATACATTTTGAGATACTAAATAATAAATTATGTTAAAAAAGTTACTATCGTTATTTCTTCTAGCTGTTGTTTTTTCTGTTGGAGCCTTTGCTCAAGCAGGACAAAGTGAGATTAAAGGAAAGCTTGTTGATTCAAGTACAGGTGAACCATTACCATTTGTAAATATCATTTTAGAAAAAAATGGAGTGCAGGTAGCTGGTGGTCAAAGTAATTTTGATGGAGATTATGTGATTAAGCCAATTCCACCCGGAACATACACGTTAAAAGCTTCTTCTGTAGGTTTTAAACCAGTGATGTTAACAGGTATCAAAGTAACTTCTGAAGAGGTGAAATTTGTGGATGTTAAATTGGAAAGTACTTCAATTGAAATGAAGGAATTTGTGGTGAAAACATACAAGAACAAACTAATTGATAAAGGTAATACTACTGTTAAGCAAACCGTATCGGAGGAGGATTTCAAAAACATGGCGGTTCGTTCAGCTACCGAGGCAGCTAAAAACACCGCAGGTGTTTATTCTGCAGATGATGGTACTGGAAACTTAAATATTCGTGGTGCTCGTTCAGATGCGAATTACTACTACATCGATGGGATGAAAGTATTAGGTTCTTCTAACCTACCTAAAAGTGCCATTGGTGAAATTTCTGTTATTTCTGGTGGACTTCCTGCACAATATGGTGATGTAACTGGTGGGGTAATTAGTATTACCACTAAAGGTCCTTCAGCAGAGTATCATGGAGCTGCGGAGTATTTGTCTTCTGGGTGGAAGATTGGAGATAAAGTAGTGGGGTTGGATCCTTACGGATATAATGTTATTGAAGGTTCATTATCGGGTCCTTTGTTAATGAGAAAAGATTCAACAGGGAAAAAAGTGGAGCCTATTATTGGTTTCTTCGTTTCAGGAAACTATACTCATTCTGTAGATGCTACGCCTTCTTCTGTAGGTATTTGGAAAGTAAAGAACGCTGAGTTAGATATCTTGAAAGCAAACCCAGTAACTATTCTTCCTGGGTTTGGTCAAACCGTTCAAAATGCAGAATTACTTAGGTCTGATTCATTTGAAAAAGTAAGAACGAAACAAAATGTAGCTAGAGGTACCTATGTGCTAAATGGGAAATTGGATATCAATACCGGAAAAACAACTAACTTGACTTTTGGTGGTTCATATAATGCCACAGCTGGAAATGCATATTCCTACGCCAACTCTATGTATAATTCAGCAAATAATGCGGATTTCAATAATAATGATTGGCGTGTTTTTGGTCGTTTTGTGCAACGTTTTGGAAATAATAATAGCCAAGAAAACAAATCAAGTATTAGCAATGCGTTTTACAGTATTCAAGTGGGGTATAACGAAACAAATTCCAAAAGTGGGGATCCAACCCATGGAGATAATTATTTTGATTATGGGTATGTTGGTGAGTTTAAAAGATTCCAACAGCGTCAATATCAATTAACCAATTTAGATGGAGATTCCCTTTATTTGGGTGCTGGTCAAGGTTGGGTGACTCAAGGTAGATATAATGTACAACAGTCTTTTGAGGATACTCTAATTGGTTTTAATCCAAGCGATTTAAATCCAGATATGGCCGCATATACTTCTAATTATTATAGCATTTTCGGATGGGAAGGTTATGATGATCAAGGCAACCCTGTGTATGATAGAAATAAGGCTTCTAGTGATGAAGATGGGAATGGACGTATTAATGGAACTGAGGCTAATTACTTTTTAAGAAATCAAGAAAACGTTTTAAATGGTGGAGGTTATATTAATGGGTCATCTGCCAAGACAGTGTATGGTATTTGGAACAGTCATGCGGCTGTATCAAATAGTGCAAGTAAATCTAAGAACCAACAATACCGTGTTAGTTTAATGGGTTCTGCCGATATTAAGAAACACGGAGTTTCCGTAGGGTTTGAATATGAGCAACGTGTTATTCGTGGATACTCAATTGCCCCAAGAGGGTTATGGACCATTGGTAACTTGAGAATGAATTCTCACTTACAGAATTTGGATGTAATGAATCCGTATTTAACCAATGATCAAACTGCAACTACAGTTTCGTATGACAGGTTGAATGCTGCTCCGGGTGCATATCGTGGAGAAATTAATGAAGATGCGCAATCGTTCTTTGATTATAACGTAAGACAAAATTTGGGATTAGGAACAGATGGAGTTGATTTCGTAGATTTCAATAGTTTAAAACCAAGCGAATTAAGATTAGATTTCTTTAGCGCGTCTGAATTATTAAATAATGGTAATAACTTAGTTAGCTATTACGGTTATGATGCGTACGGAAATCAAACGAATGCGAGTTCTTCATTGAATGATTTCTTTGAAAAAACAGATGATTTTGGAAACTATACTCGTCCTGTTGATGCCTTTAGACCTAATTATGTTTCTGGATGGATTCAAGATAAATACGCTTTTGATGATTTGGTATTTAATGTAGGTCTACGTGTGGATAGATTGGATTTAAACCAAAGTGTATTGAAAGATGAGTACGTTTTATTCCCTACTGTTAAAGCGGGTGAAAATGAAGCACAAAACTTAGCTGGAAACATGGAAGGTAATTATTCTATTCCAAGCAATGTAGGTTCTGATTACGTTGTATACGTGGATAATGTTAAAAATCCAACGGCAATTACAGGATATCGTAACGGTGGCACATGGTATAATAAAGAAGGTGTTGAAATTGCTAGCTCGGATGCGTTAGTGGGTTCTTCAGGTATTGCACCATTATTGGTGGATAAAGATAAAACTCGTTCATCGGATATTACCGTGAACTCGTTTGAGGATTACACACCGCAAGTTAATTTTATGCCGCGTATCGCATTCTCCTTTCCAATAAACGATGAAGCGTTATTCTTTGCGCATTACGATGTGCTGACTAGAAGACCAACTGCCGGTGGAAATGTAACCGCAGCCAGATTAAATATTATTGATTATTATTACATGGATGCCTCTTCAAACGGTATTTTAAGTAATCCAAACTTGAAGCCATCTCAAACAGTAGATTACGCTGTTGGTTTTAAACAAGTAATTACCGGAAACTCTTCGGTTACCTTAGAAGCGTTTTACCGTGAGTTAAGAGATATGGTTCAAGTGGTGGGTTTACAAAATGCGTATCCTAGAACATATATGACTTATGGTAATATTGATTTCGGTACGGTTAAGGGTTTAATCTTATCGTATGATTTGAGAAGAACCAAAAACATTAGAATTACTGCTTCCTATACTTTGCAATTTGCTGCGGGTACAGGTTCCGATGCATTTAGTGCTTCTAACTTGGTGCGTTCAGGAAAACAAAGCTTAAGAAATACATCTCCATTGAATTATGATCAACGTCACAACATTGTAGCTAATTTTGATTATCGTTTTGGAATGGGTAAAGATTGGGGAGGCCCAGAAAATGCAAAATGGTTGAAAGGTGCTGGTGCAAACTTTATCTTTAATTTAGGTTCTGGAACACCTTACTCACGTCAAAATTTCGTGACTGGAGAAGGTTATTTATCTACTGTAGGTTCAGCAACCTTACAAGGGTCTGTAAATGGATCTAGACTTCCATGGCAATTCAAAATGGATTTACGTATCGATAAAGATTTAATTCTTGCCAAAGAAAGCGCGCACCCAATGAGAATGAATGTGTACTTACAAATGTTTAATGTGTTGAATAGTTTAAATATTCGCTCAGTATACCGTTTTACAGGAGTTGCTGATGATGATGGTTATTTAACGGATTCAAGATACCAAACCGACATTCAATCTAAATTGGATGAACAATCATTTAGAGAACAATATTCAATGCAAATTAATAATCCAAGTAATTATACTTTACCTAGAAGAACACGTATCGGGGTATTAGTTACTTTTTAATAAATCGGATTAAAGAAATTAGTACAATTTAATTATGGTTACAGAAACAAAAAATATGAAATTTAAAGCTACCATATTAGCCGTATTGGCTGTGTTAATCTCCTCGTTCTCTTTTGCTAGAGAATACCAAGGTGGAGGAAAACGTTCTGGAGGCGGAGCCGGTGATGCTACTGCAGCGAATTGTGCTCCTCCCGTGAGTTCAAATGAACTATCCATTAATAACGTGAGAGCGCTGATTCAAACCGGTGGAGACATGTGGTGGGATTTAGTAGGGGTTCCTCAATACGAAATTCCAAAAGAATCTGGTAAAACATCTTTGTTTGCAGGTTCACTTTGGTTAGGGGGTAGAGATGCTTCTGGTCAATTAAAAGTTGCTGCTTTACGTTTCCGTCAAGTAGGTATGGATTTCTGGACTGGACCGCTAAATACGGTAACCGCTGAGATTGATCCAACGACATGTGATCAATGGGATGTACATTTTAAAAGTACACGAATTGCAGTAGACGAATTTGTAACTAGACAAGGGGAAGTTGACTATACCATTCCTGAATTCATTAAAACATGGCCTGCTCATGGTGATCCATCCAAAAATGAAGCAGCTTATTTGGCTCCCTTTATGGATGTTAATGGTGATGGATTTTATAACTACGAAGATGGTGATTACCCAGGATACGATTTATCTGGTAATGTAGATTGTCAAGGTCAGTTATTAAATGTGTATGGCGATGAAAACCTTTGGTGGGTTTTTAACGATAAAGGAAATATTCACACTGAATCAGGTGGCCAAGCTATTGGTATGGAAATTAGAGCGCAAGCGTTTTCTTTTGCAACCAATGATGAGGTGAATAACATGACTTTTTATAACTATGAATTACATAACCGCTCTTCTTTTGATTTAAGAGATACATATTTCGGCTTTTGGGTAGATCCTGATTTAGGAAATGCACAAGATGATTACGTAGGTTGTGATGTAGAAAGAGGTTTAGGTTTTGTATATAATGGAGATGAATTTGATGATGATAATTCTGGTCGCCCTGGTTATGGAGCAAATCCTCCTGCATTAGGAGTAGATTTTTTCCAAGGACCATTTCAAGATGCCGATGGGAAAGATAACTGTTTATGTGAGAATTTCGCTGACGCGGTTGCGGATGATGGAATTGTATATAGCGGTAGTGGCGTAGGCTACGGAGATGGTAAAGTGGATAATGAACGTTTAGGAATGCGTGCATTTTTATATCATAACAATGATGCAACCGCTACTGGAGATCCACGCGTGCAATCTGATTATTACAATTTCCTAAGAAGTATATGGAGAGATAACTCTAGAATGGTGTACGGTGGAACCGG
Organism: uncultured Flavobacteriales bacterium; assembly: GCA_963974475.1. Lineage (GTDB taxonomy): Bacteria > Bacteroidota > Bacteroidia > Flavobacteriales_G > Salibacteraceae > CAJXZP01. Next base: position 8,004 of record CAXBCR010000036.1, on the reverse strand, counting down.
TCATCAAAATAGTTCAGGAGCAGTTCAACCTTTAGTTGAGGCCGATTTTATGTTTCCTAATGATACTGATCCAAAAGGTTGGGGTACTGGGGGAGATGTGCAGGCTCCATGGACGGAAGTTACTGCAGGAAATGTTCCTGCCGATAGACGATTTGTACAATCGGCTGGACCATTTGGTTTAGCTCCTGGTGCAGTAAACAATATTACCGTTGGTGTGGTTTGGGCTCAAGCTACATCTGGTGGTGCAGCTGCGTCTGTTCGTGCCATGAAACAAGCGGATACAAAAACACAAGCCTTATTTGATAACTGTTTCCAACTATTAGATGGACCAGATGCTCCAGTGGTAGAAATTACAGAAATGGATAAACAATTAATTTTCCAATTAGATAATGTTGCGGGTAACAATGCAAATGAGGATTATTTTGAAGTGGATCCATTTATTGTAGCACCTACCGATTCTATTCAAGATGAAAACGGAGATTACATAAAAAAATCAGATGATCCAGTATTGTTTGATTCGTTAGCTACCGAATATAGAAGCTATAGATTTCAAGGGTATCAAGTATACCAGTTGAGTGACGCATCTGTTTCCGCAGCTGATTTATATGATAATAGCAAAGCAAGATTGGTTTTCCAATGTGATATTAAAGATAATGTTACCCGTTTAATTAATTATCGTTTTGATTTAGATTTACAAGCGGTTGTTCCGGAATTAAGAGTGGACAATGCAACCAATGAAGGGATTTTTAAAACATTCACTGTTACATCTGATTTATTTGCAACAGGAGATAGAGTATTGGTTAACTATCGTACCTATTATTACATGGCAATTGCATATGCGCACAATAATTATAAAACATATAACCAAGTTTCTGCGGATGGTTTAGATGGTCAAAAAGCCCCATATTTACCAAGTAGAAAGTCACCTACTGGTGCGATTATTAAGTATTCAGGTATTCCTCACATGACCGATATGCAAAATAATGGCCAAGTGTTAAACTCATCATTTGGTGATTTTGTACCTGTTACAAGAATTGAAGGTTTGGGAAATAATGGTCATTTCTTAGAAATGGACCAAGCCAGTCAGGATGCTATCATGAGTGGTGCTCCATATAAAATTGCGAATCCAACTTATTCTGTAGGTACAATAGCAGGTACTACAAACACTCCAATTGAAGTGAAGATTGTAGACCCATTAAAAGTACAAGGAGGCGATTACGTAGTATCATTCAAGGATACAATAGGAGAAGGAATTGACAAATTCTTTTGGGTACTAACTGGTGGTGCTTTAGGAACGGATTCGGTGTTTTCAAAATCAACCATTTCTAGTCAAATTGAAGAATTAGTTCCTCAATTGGGAATTTCAATCACAATTAAGGATGTTGAGAATCCGGGATATGATAATATTACCAATGGTTTAGTTGGTTCTAAAGTGGTGTATGATGATTTTAATAAACCTTGGTTATCCGGTGTGTCAAACGCTGATGGTAATTCTGCTCAAAACTGGATTCGTTCTGGTGTGAATGCAGAATCCAATCGAGAAGGGTTTATGGATTACGATATGGACGTAAGTTCTAGTGGTAGTAGATCTGGATTTTCAATAGATCCTGATGAATACTATGAAACAGTGCTTACAGGTAGTTGGGCTCCTGCAAGGTTGGCTACTTGGAATATTCATGGACCGATGAGTACTCGTGGAGCTACAACGGAGGCAGAGAAAAAAGATGCTTTTTATTCCATGTTTTACGGATTACCTGAGTTGATTGACAAAAAATTAAATAAAGGCTACCAATTAGCTTATTTAAATAGTGTGGATATTGTATTTACCACCGATAAATCAAAATGGACGCGTTGTGTTGTTTTGGAAATGCAAGATGATCCAACCCTATCTGAAGGCGGGGCAATAAAATTGGACCCACGTGTGCACGCTTCAGTGGATAAAGCAGGTCTTACCTCGGCTGATGCCGGTTATAATGCATCTGAAGGTGATTTAATATCTCCAATTGGAATGGGTTGGTTCCCAGGATATGCAATTGATATCGAAACCGGTGAAAGACTAAATATGGCATTTGGAGAAGATTCATACATCAAGTCTGAAAATGGAAATGACATGTTGTGGAATCCAACCGATAAATTGTATGAAGGAATTGGTAGTAATCAAGTTCGTTTTGGAGGAAAACATTATATCTACGTATTTAGAAATAATGATGTGGAAGAAAGTGCACATACTAACCCGGTGGATTACAATGATCCAGCGAATAGAATGCCTGGGTATGACGAAGGTAAATTTATGTATGATAAGTTAGCATCAAACACCTATGAGGGCTTTAATCATGTATTTAGAGCGGCCATGTGGATTGGTTTCCCAATGTTAGAATTTAACGAAGAACTTTTGTCAAATAAGGCGGTAGTTCAATTAAGAGTAAATAAAAAACACGCTTTATATTCTGCAGGAGATAAACTGAACCTTGGAGATACACCTGTTGCCGGTGTAGAGTATTTGGTTGAAAAAGGGCCTATTTCTTACCAAGGTGTCAAATATGTTAGAGGTCAAAACTTTATGGGTGTAGGAGGCGTGAAATTATATTCAACATCCACTACAGGTAATGATAAAACGGGTAATGTGGCCGAAACTGTAAATGGTGGAAGACCAACTTTTGGATTTTCATTAACTGGTTTGGAAGCTCGTACAGGGGTTTCGGAAGTGATTTCTGAAGCTTTAAATAATATTCGTGTGGTACCAAATCCATACTATGCTTATTCGGAATACGAACAAGATAAAAATGATTTCAAAGTTAGAATCACCAATTTACCAGGAAAATGTAAAGTTCGTATTTACACGTTGAATGGTGTATTAGTGAGAGAGTTTACTAAAGATGATGATTCTGTTACTTATTTAGAATGGGATTTAAAAAATCATGCTAGAATTCCAGTTGCAAGTGGTATGTATTTAGTACATATCGAAGTTCCTGGAGTTGGAGAAGTAGTGTTGAAATGGTTTGGAGCCATGAGACCTGTTGATTTAGATTCATTTTAGTAGTAGGAATTGTTAGATATAAAGATTTATAATATAGTTATTATGAGTAGAAAGTATAATAGATTTAAATTGTTGTCTATCTCGTTGGGGCTTGTCCTTATGGCAACTTCGGTTTATGCGGGTAATAAAGATAGAATTGGTTCGAGTGGTGGAGAACAATTAAAAATCAATCCATGGGCACGAAGTGCGAGTTTTGCAAATGCAAATTCGGCAAGTGTGGTGGGTGTTGAATCTACATTTTTGAATGTTTCCGGGTTAGCAATGACTCGTAAAATGGATTTAAACCTAAATTATTCCTCTTGGTTAGGTGGTTCAGGTGTGGGAATCAGTTCATTTGGATATGGTCAAAGAATTGGAGAGTATAGTGTAATTGCGGGTGGATACCAAGGGATGACTTTTGGTGATATCAAAAGAACCACAACCGATTTGCCAGATGATGCGGGAACGTATAATGCGCAATATGGGACTTTCTATTTGTCGTATGCGCGTGAATTCTCCAATAGTATTTATGCCGGCTTCACTACTAAGGTGGTTTCTGAAGGATTATCTAACGCTAGTGGTTCAGCCATTGCATTCGATTTTGGAATTAGGTATGTAACCGGTGAGAATGAGAATATAAAATTTGGGATTGCTTTAAAGAATATTGGAGGGCAAATTAAATTTGAAGGTGATGGTTTCTCAACCAAAACTAGTATTGATAGCAAAGAGTTTACAATTAAACAAAGAACCCAAGGTGTGGAATTACCATCTGTTTTAAATATTGGTTTATCGTATGACTACCTTATTGGAGCAATGGAAAACTCTGATTCTACTGGGGTTCGAGCTATGCACCGTATCACTGGAGCTTTAAACTTTATGTCTAACTCATTTGGTAAAGACCAGATTAGTGTTGGGGCGGAATATGCGTACAAAGAATTCATTATGGCGAGGGTTGGATATCTATATGAAGATAAAATTTCCGATGCTTCCTTATCAACGCTAGCATTTACTGGTCCAACCGCTGGACTTACTGTAGCGATGCCTATCAATAAAACAGGGAGTACCTTGGATATTGATTATGGTTTTAGAGCAACCAGAAATTTTTCTGGAACTCATACCATTGGGCTTCGATTGAACCTATAAATTAAGGTTTTAAGCCGCTAGGCAAAAAAAAGTATTGTATTTTTGTAAAACAGTCCTGCTTGAATAAAGCGGGACTGTCTTGTTATTATAAAAATTAGAAAATGTCGAATATTTCATATTTTACCGAAGAGGGCCTTGCAGCTGCAAGAGCCGAGTTGAAGCAAATGGAAAAGGTGGATAGACCTTTTATTACACGACAAATTGCAGAAGCAAGGGATAAAGGCGACTTATCTGAAAATGCAGAGTATCATGCGGCCAAAGAGTCACAAGGAATGCTGGAAGCAAAAATTTCGCATCTTAAAAATGAACTGAGCAATGCTCGAATTCTAGATGAGTCGAATCTAGATTTGTCGAAAGTGTTGGTTCTTTCTATTGTGAAAATAAAAAATGTAGCCAACGGTGCGGTTATGACCTATACGCTAGTTGCACCGCAAGAAGCAGATTTAGCCTCCAAGAAAATTTCTGTTAAGTCACCTATCGGTAAAGGACTACTAGGCTGTTCTGTTGGAGATATTGCCGAAGTAGATGTACCTACAGGGAAAATAAAATTCGAAATTCTTGAAATTTCAAGATAGGTATGGCAAGCATTTTTACCAAAATCATTCAAGGGGATATTCCTTCGTATAAAATAGCGGAGAATGAAGAATTCTTCGCTTTTTTAGACATTTCTCCTTTGTCAGTTGGCCATACCTTGGTTGTTCCAAAATTGGAGGTAGACTATATTTTTGATATCGAGGATGATGTTTTAGGCCGGATGATGACCTTTAGTAAAAAAGTGGCCAAAGCCATTGAATTGGTGGTGTCATGTAATCGCATCGGGGTAAGTGTAATTGGATTGGAAGTGCCGCATGCGCACATTCATTTAATCCCAATTAACGGAATGGGAGATATGAATTTTGCAAATCCAAAATTGAAATTGACTCCCGAAGAATTTGAGGAAGTATCGGAGAATATCCGGATTACCTTTGAAGGTCTTATTTAACCTTTTTGGGGTTGTTTTTGACGTACGAATCCCATCCGGAATACGATTTACCCGCTTTAACGGAATTCCCTTGAAAAAAATGACATAAGGCAGCCGCTAGTCCATCTGTTGCATCCAAATGTTTTGGCATATCTTCCTGTTTCAATTTTAATATGCTTTGGAGCATGGCAGCAACTTGTTCTTTGGAGGCTGTTCCGGTTCCCGTAATGGATTGTTTTATTTTTCGAGGTGCATATTCAAAGATTGGTAAGTCACGATACACCGCAGCGGCCATCGCTACACCTTGGGCTCGACCTAATTTTAACATAGATTGAACGTTTTTACCAAAGAAAGGCGCTTCTAGTGCTACCTCATCGGGGTTGAATTCATCAATGAGACCAAGGGTTCGCTCAAAAATCCGTCTCAACTTGGCAGCATGGCTAGGTAATTTACTTAATTGGATAACACCCAAGGTAACCATTTCGGCTTTCTTGCCGGTGATTTTTATTATACCGTAGCCCATTATGGTGGTACCAGGATCAATCCCTAAAATTATTTTTTCTAATCCCAAAATGAATAAATTTGTGTGAATCTAGCGCATGCAGTCTACAAAGAAAAACAAACTATATCGATATTTAGGCATGTTCCTCAAAGCAGTTATGCTTTTGTTGACTTTTTGGTTTATTTATGATCGCATTTTCTCTACGAAGGACCTGCTAGAAATTTCTGAGTATTTTGAACGTCATCTTAACCATGGAGGCAAGATTTGGATGTTAATACTGGCTGTTTTTTTAATGGCTTTGAATTGGGGAATTGAAACCTATAAATGGCGGTATCTTATTTTAAAGATTGAGAATATTTCATTTTTTCGTTCTGTAAAAGCTATTTTATCTGGGGTTACGGTGAGCGTCTTTACTCCTAACCGGATTGGCGAATATGCGGGAAGAGTGGTTTACATAAATAAAGGGGATCGGATAAAAGCGGCCTTAATTACCGTTATCAGTAGTTTCGGACAATTGACGGTAACGTTATTAGTTGGAGCGTTAGCTTTTCTATTTTATTTACAAGCTTACCATTCAGAGACGATGGGTAGTCTATCCATTTATATTGCGGTTCAGTTATATATTGTATTTTTTGTTTTGATCCTACTCACCTTTATCAATACATCGGTACTCACCATAATATTATCTCGGGTGAAATTTCTAGCCTCTAGGTTCCAAAAGTATATTGAAGTTTTTTCATATTATTCGCAATTGGATTTACTCCTTATTCTATTACTCAGTTTAGCGAGATATACCGTGTTCTCGTTGCAATACTACTTGTTGCTTCAATTTTTTGAAGTAGATATTTCCTTAACTGAATCGCTTATTTTGATTCCGGTATATTTTATCACCCTCACCGCTATTCCAACTATTACATTAGCAGAATTGGGAGTGAGAGAAGTGGTCGCTATCACGGTGTTTTCGGCTATTTCTACGAATGAAATTGGAATGGTTTCTACCTCATTTGCTATTTGGATCATTAACCTTGCTATTCCTGCCATTTTAGGTGTATTCTTTGTTTTGCGTGCACGTTTATTTAAAGAAAATTGATGATGTGGTTCGTTCTCATATCAGGATTGGTTTTGGTGATTTACACTATCGTTATTCTCCAATTTCGAGGAGGAATTGGTAAGAATTTAGTTCCTAAAACCCAACTTCAATTACCCAATATTTCAATTGTAGTAGCGCTAAAAAATGAGGCTGAAAACGTGAAAAACTTGGTAGCTAGTTTGAAGTCGATTGATTACCCCAAAGAGAATTTGGAAATAATAATGGTAAATGATCATTCTACCGATGATACCTTAACACACTTGAAAAATAGTACTAATATATCCGTGTATTCTAATGCTGAAAATGGTAAAAAAAGAGCTTTAGAATTGGGAATAAAAAAAGCCAAGGGTGATTGGATTGCTGTTACGGATGCAGATTGTGAACTATCGGGTTCATGGCTTAAATCAATGACTAGCTTTATTACAGAGGAAACAAAAATGGTGCTTGGGCCTGTTTTTATTGCGGATGGAAGCGGGTTTCTTACGGATCTGCAAACCATTGAATTTTTAGCTCTACAAGGCGCAACCTCTGGCTCAGCTGGAAATAGTTCTCCCATTTCGGCAAATGGGGCTAATATGCTATTTAAAAAGAAGGCTTTTGAACAGGTTAATCCGTATGAAGACAATTACCATTTGAATACCGGAGATGATCAGTTCTTGATGATGGCTATCCATAATGAATTTTCTAATGGGATTGTTTACGCACAGCATACAGATGCAATGGTTCATACGAAACCAGTTAGGAGTTGGAATAAATATATACAACAACGTGTACGTTGGGCTTCTAAAGGGGCAGCTTATTCAGATTGGAGTATAAAGTTAAAAGGAGTCATTATTTTAACGACTTCATTAGTGGTTGTTTCCAGCTTTTTGTATGGATTGTTTCTAACCAATTATTATTTAGCTTTTGGATTCGTATTTGCAAAAATGCTTGTGGACTCCGCTTTAATACTACCAATGAAGCGTTTTTCTGGTACAAGGTATAATCCATTAAGTTTAATGGTGTCTGCAATTTTTTACCCTTTTATGGTGGTGTTTGCCGTAGTTGTTGGGGGGTTGAAAATAAGTAAGGTGAACTAGAGAAACATAATTGTTTAGATACTTGACAAAAGGAAAATATTAGAACCGTTAAAATTTGTTATATAGGTAATTAATCTTATTTTTGGAGTGAATTGAAGGCCTTTTAATTCCTTAATTGTATATTAACACTTAAATTTTTCAAAAATGAAAAAAATACATGTCCATTCATGAATATGGTTGACACTAAGTTTGGTTTGTCTCATACTTTGTTAA
>CAXBCR010000035.1:0-24341 GCA_963974475.1 uncultured Flavobacteriales bacterium | reverse complement strand
AATCATTAACTCATTAAATCATTAACCCATTCCCTCATTAAATCATTAACTCATTCCCTCATTAAATCATTAACTCATTGAATCATTAACTCATTAAATCATTAACTCATTAAATCATTGAATCATTAACTCATTGAATCATTAACTCATTCCCTCATTAAATCATTACCCCATTAACTCCTTAAACATTCACCTTCCACTGATGAGAATCATCTTCAAAAATCTCCTTTCCAAAAATGGGCGATTTACTTTTAATTTCTTCAACCAAATACTCCAATGCCTTACGTGCAGCGACTCTATGCGCGGAGGATACAAATACAAACAAGCAGATTTCGCCTGTCTTAACGGTTCCTAAACTGTGGTAAATATGCATGCAGCTTAAATCGAATTTAGCAAATGCTTCCTCTCGAATATCATGGAAAATTTTGTTCGCCATTTCTTCGTGCGCGGTGTATTCAATAGCGGCAACCGTTTTATCATTGATTACATCAGCTCTTACCTGACCCAAGAATATTTCATGGGCTCCAATGTCCGTTTTTGGTTGATGCGCAGCGATTGATTTCCCTATCATATCCGAAGTGATTGCTCCTTCTCTGAATACGTTTTTTATTTTCTTAGTTTTTTCCATAATACCCAATTAAACGGCCGTGATTCCACCCACCAAATGATAGATTGTTTTGAATTCTTCTTGTTTTAATAATTGCGTTGCCCACTGGCTATTAATCCCATGCGCACAATACAGTAAAATAGGTTGCGACTTGTCTAGTTCTATCAAACGAGATTCTAAATCAAACACTGGAATATGTGTAACGGCAACCCCTGCCAAGCTTTCTACATTGGTTTGAGGCTGAATATCAATAATTACTAAATTGGCATGTTGAGCAATTACACGTTCAATATCTGCCCCTGTAATATCAATAATTTCATTATTCTGTGGTGATGATGCTAGTTCTGTCATACGTTGTTTACTTATCTCAATAGATTCTTTATTTCGTTCAATTGCTATGGTGTGATTTGCATTATTCAGTAGGTCAATCATCCAAATTTTATTGGATAAAACGGTGCCTGCTCCGGTAATAATCTTAATGACCTCCATGGCTTGATACATACCAATAATACCCGGCAATACGCCTACCACGCCCAGTTCCTCACAATTAGGTGCTGGTTTTTTAGTTTTATTCTCGGGAAAAGCACAACGATACGTAGCGCTTTCCTTATGGTTAAACACCGCTACTTGCCCTTCAAACTTATGAATAGCACCATACACCATCGGGATTTCATAATACACGGCCGCATCATTAATAAGGTAGCGCACATGAATCTGGTCCACACAGTCTACAATAACATCCTGATTTTTTGCTAATTCTAGCGCGTTACTTTCGGTGAAAAATGTTTGATGACTTGTGAAGTTTCCGTTACTATTAATGGCTTGTAGGCGTTTCACTGCCAATTCAGATTTTGGTTTGCCCAAATCATTTTCTGTAAATAATACCTGCCGTTGTAGATTAGAAATATCCACCACATCATTATCTATCACCGTGATATTACCCACCCCAGCAGCAGCCAAATACGGTAATACCGCATTTCCTAAACCACCAGCGCCAATAACCAATACGCGTGCTTTTTTTAGGGCCAATTGACCTTCTACCCCAATTTCTGGTAGTAGCAAATGCCGTTTAAAGCGTGATATTTCTTGGGATGTTAATTCCATAATTATAGCGTCAAAAATCAACCTCCCGCAAATGGTGGGAAAAATGAAATTTCATCTCCGTCTTTTAAATCCATGTCATCAGTGGTCATAACCTGATTTACGGCAATTCCGTAATTTATATCGTTTAAGTTTGGAATCAATTCAAGCGCTTTTTCTTTTAGCGTAGCCAAGGTCACAGAATCCGAAAACTCCAAAACTTCCTTGGTGAGTCCGCGCTTTTCAGCAATCATTCCAAAATATAATGCGTTTACTTTCATGCTTGATTTATACATTCTTGATACTCTTTGGGAGTATTTATGTTTTTCAATTTTTGGGCTACTTCTGGACTCGGATAAACGATATTTATAGCAAAGGAATTCACCATTTTGGTCACTTTCAATTCGTTCTGCTCCAAAGCCATTTGCCATTTGTTTTTAGTGGATATATGATACAATCCCACCAAGGGGTGAATTCGATTATCTGTACTATAAACCACCGAATCAAAATTGGTTTTATTCTCCCATAAATCCGTAATCATTTCGCTAGTAACCAATGGTGTATCTACCGAAATTACCAGAAACCAATTGGTTTTTATGTAAGGAAGTACCGAAACAATTCCACCCATTGGGCCTTTATCAGCCACTTTATCCAGAACAGTAACGACACCGATATTTTGATACATTTCTTCATTATGTTTCCCTACCGAAACCATTACATTTGGAGTTAGCGTTTTCGCTAAATTGATTAATTGTTTCGAGAAACTGGTGTTTTCAATGGTCAGCAGACCTTTATCTGAGCCCATTCGGCTACTTTGACCACCAGCTAGAATAACACAAGTCAAATCGTGATATGTTGCAGAAGCCGTCATTAAAAATCCATTTTTGAGAATTCGGAGTCCATAAACTTTTGACACTTCTTTTTTAAAGCGGTAAAAGACTCAATCGCTTTCAATCCGTTGGAGGTTACAATAGTGCCTCCGCCTTTTTTACCTCCCGATTGGCGTTCCACCAAAGGCGCTTTTGCTTGTGCATTCATTACATCAATCATTTTCCAGGCCTTGCGGTACGAGATTTCCAATTCGCGCGCAGCCGCAGAAATAGAGCCGGTATCTTGAATAGATTGCAGCAACTTCACCTTGCCATCCCCCAAAAAAGTTCCCTCTTCCGTAGCGATCCAAAATCGTGATTTTATGTAATACTGTTTACTCATTTCGTTATGCACACAAAGATATAACGAACAGGCCAATTCACTCCTTTTGAAAGGGTAAATTTTTATCACATTACAATTACCGATTTTTGGGTAGCAGAAATCAGTTTATGGCTACTAAACGAAGGCTTAATAAAGGTTACTTCGTATCCTTTCTAAACACATCTTTCAAATTATCCATCCCATCAAACACATGACGGTCGGAAATAAGAAGCGTAATAATCACACTAATAATAGAAGAACTAAAAACGGTTATCATCAACATTATCTGATATTTAATCGCCACATTGGGTGAACTCCCTCCCAGAATTTGCCCGGTCATCATTCCCGGAAGTGAAATTAAACCTACGATTGCGGTAGCTGCTATTACTGGATTAAACGCAATTTTTAACGCTTCTCTTTTAAATCGTGTCAACGCCTCCGAACGAGTAGCCCCATTGGCTAGATACCACTTAAACAGTCCACTTTCTTTATCCAATTGTTTAAAATAATAACCCAACGCAATGATGATGGTTTTAAGCGTGTTTCCTAATAGCATTCCCGTTATGGGTATAAAGTACCGTGCTTCAAACATGTTGTCCAATTTCACGACATACCCTAAGAAATAAGCATCGGTCACGCCAATACTCAAAACCCCTGCAATGAATACAGGAAAAAACATGAGCTTGTGCTTTAACCCACTTCGTTTCACGGTAGTATAAGCCGCTATGATAGTCATTACTAGCACCCAAGAAATGTTTATCCAAATGCTGTTTAATTCAAAGATGAACTCCAAATAAAAGCCCACCAACAGTAATTGAATGGTCATTCTTCCAATGGCAATGATTCCGTCTTTAACCAAACCCGTTTTGTAATGCCATAATATATAAATAGGCACAATGAGTAAGGCATAGCCCATCATCAAATCCCAATATCCTATATCCGTTACACCGTCCATTAAAGCGCTATTATTTTAGTTGATTTATCCATCCAGTAATTATCGTGGGTGGAGGCTACCACGGTCAGGTCCTTTTGAGAAAGTACGTAATCGGTTATTCGTTGCCGATTGGCCTCATCCAAAGCAGAAGTGGGTTCATCGGTAAGCAATAAAGGCTTTTTGAGCAATAAACTGCTCGCTAACAGTATGCGTTGCCTTTGACCTCCGGAAATAGTTGCAGGGGTTTTCTGTAATAAATCTAACGGTAAACTCAAGTTTTCGAAAACTTCTTGTACCTGCGCATCGGTAGGTTTTTTCTTTGCGTTTGCCGCAAATTCAAAAGGCGCATCAATCATTTCTTGTACCGAATCAAATTGCAATGCCGTTTCTTGGGGTAACCAAGCCATTTGCTGACGAATAAACGAAATATTGGTGGGTGAAAGTGGCTTATCAAACATCAAAACGGCTCCTTCTTGAAATGGCGTAAATCCAGCCAACACATTCAAAATCGTAGACTTTCCTTTTCCTGATTCTCCGGTAATTGCCACTTTTTCGCCCTTGGATACCTCAAAACTGAGATTTTCAATGACCACCTGTGAGCCGTACGAAATATTTATGTTTTTTAATTGAATAATCATTTCTACGAATTTACGATGGATGAATGAATAATGCGGAAACTATTCAAACCTCTTCATTTTGTATGGATACAATAATAATTATACTAAATAGCTACAACTCTTCTATCATCCCTTTCAATCCGGGAGAATAATAGGTTTGCATATCGCCATTTTCATCGCTATAAATCAGATAAGCTTCCATTCCTAACTCTGGGTGATTCTCTACTAATTCTTTCGCTTTTTCAAATCCCATCACCATAAAAGATGTCGCATACGCATCCGCTAACCCACAGTTTTCCATGATTAACGTAGCGCTTAACAAGGAATGTTGCACCGGAAAACCCGTTTTTGGGTCTATGGTATGCGCATAGCGAACCCCATTCTCTTCATAGTATTTCCTATAATTTCCAGAGGTAGCCACGGCTACATTATTCAATTTTAAAGTAGCTACCAAATTTCGCTCAGAGTTATGGTCAATCGGTTTATCAATTCCCACTTTCCATAAGTCTCCGTTTGGCTTGATACCGTGAGCTATTAGCTCTCCTCCTACTTCTATCATGTAATTGGGAAGTTCTAAACTCAAAAAATAATGGGCCAAAACATCTATCGAATAACCTTGAGCAATGCCGTTGAAATCAAGATTTGTAGCGGGATTAGTTTTATGAATTTTCAATTCTTTGGTATGCGTTAGCCACATTTGGTCATCCTCAAACCCTACGGATTGCAATAAAGAATCCACCCGAACCGAATCCATGTGTTCGCGGTTTTTGAATCCAAATCCCCATGCATTAGCCAACTCACCCACGGTAGGGTTATATGCGCCATCGGTTGTATGATACACTTGCTTACATAAATTGAAATTATCTTCAAAATACCCAAATTGGTCATCCGTAATTTCAATAACCGAATCGTTCGATTGGTTTACCCTAGAAATAACGGCTGATTTAACCCAAATAGAAGCCGCAAAATCAACATCATCCAAAATAGAATCTATCGCACTTTTTGCCACCACCAAACTATCTGTATAATATACTATGTGATAGGTAGTACCTTGGGCTTCGCCTTCTATTTCATAACGAAGCATAGCTTTGCTATTGGTATCATGGGCCTCATCTTCGCATCCGCTAAGAAATAGACCTAATACCATTAAAAAAGAAAAGCCCCAAATTTGGAGCTTTCTTTTTGTATTATTTTGAACGTTACCCTCCGAAATCATCGAACGAAACGTTTTCTTTAGGAACACCCCAATCATCACACATCTTAACGACTGCGTTATTCATCATTGGAGGCCCACAGAAGTAAAATTCAATATCTTCTGGAGAATCATGATTGACTAAGTAATTATCAATCACTGATTGATGCACAAAACCAACAAATCCATCTCCTTCACTTTCCATATTTTCTTTTACTTTCCAATTGTCAATTTCTAATGGTTCAGAAAGAACTAAATAGAATTTGAAATTTGGGAAATCTCTTTCTAGTGCTCTAAAGTGTTCGGTATAGAACAACTCACGTTTAGAACGACCACCATACCAATAAGATACTTTACGACCTGTTTTTAAGGTTCTAAATAAATGATATAAGTGCGAACGCATTGGAGCCATACCAGCACCACCACCTACGTAAAGCATTTCTGAATCCGTATCATGAATAAAGAATTCACCGTAAGGTCCTGAAACGGTAACTTTATCTCCTGGTTTTCTAGAGAAAATATAAGATGAAGCAACCCCAGGATTCACATCCATCCAGCCATTTTTGGCGCGATCAAAAGGAGGTGTTGCAATACGCACATTCAACATAATTCTTCTACCCTCTGCAGGATAAGAAGCCATAGAATATGCTCTTTCCACCGTTTCTTCGTTGACCATAGTCAATGGCCATAGCTTAAAGTTATCCCATTCTGGTTGAAACTTAGCAGGTTCTCCTGGATGTTCTACTGGGTGAGCTGTAATATCAATATCCTTAAAATTAATGGTACACTGAGGAATTTCAATTTGGATGTAACCACCCGCTTTGTAATCCATGTCTTCCGGTAATTCCACGATAAATTCCTTTATAAAAGAGGCTACATTGTAGTTTGAAACCACTTCTGCTTCCCATTTCTTGATACCAAAAACTTCTTCCGGTACCTGAATTTTCATGTCAGATTTCACTTTTACTTGACAACCCAAACGCCATCCTTCAGCAGCTTCTTTACGTGAAAAATGAGGCTTTTCTGTAGGAAGCATCTCGCCTCCCCCTTCAGTTACCTGACATTTACACTGAATACAGGTACCACCACCACCACATGCAGATGGTAGGAAAATCCCATTTTCACCCAACATAGATAGAACAGAGCCACCGGCTTCTACTTCTAATTCTTTTTCGCCATTCACATCAATTTTCATCAATCCTGAAGGCAATAACTTGGCTTTAGCGAATAAAAGAATCGCTACCAATAGAAACAATAACGGTAAGAATACCGCTAAGGTTACGCTTATTACTGTACTTAATTCCATACTAATTCTTTTTCTTATTATAGTTCAATTCCCATGAAACTCATAAACGCTATACCCATCAAACCAGTGATGATGAACGTAATTCCTAATCCACGTAATGGAGCGGGAACATTAGAGTATTTAAGTTTTTCACGAATAGCTGCAATAGCAACGATAGCCAAAAACCAACCAATTCCAGAACCTATACCAAATGCAGTAGCTTGACCTACCGTAGAATAAGCTCTTTCTTGCATGAATAATGAACCACCTAAAATGGCACAGTTTACAGCGATAAGCGGTAAAAATATACCTAAAGCACCGTAAAGTGCAGGAGCAAATTTTTCAACAATCATTTCTACCAACTGCACCATAGATGCAATTACAGCAATGAATAAAATGAAACCAAGGAAACTCAAGTCTAACTCAGCAAACTCAGGGTCTAACCAAGCTAATGCACCTTCTTTCAATACATAGTTTTCTAAAAGGTAATTTACCGGTACGGTAATTCCTAATACGAAAATAACAGCAGCCCCAAGGCCAACACCTGTCTTAACGGTTTTAGAAACCGCCAAATAAGAACACATGCCTAAGAAATAGGCAAAAATCATGTTCTCCATGAAAATGCCCTTTACAACGATATTAAATATTTCTTGCATGACTTTCTAGTTTTCGATTAGTTTAGGATTACGCGAACGTTGAACCCAAATAATAATTCCTACAATAATTAAGGCCATTGGAGGTAAAATAAACATATTGTTATTCATATATCCCATAGCATACATTCCCGTTCCTTCGGAAGCGTCACCCATAATTTGGAAACCCAATAATGAACCTGAACCAAATAATTCACGGAAAATGGAAATGGTTACCAATATGATTCCGTATCCCATTCCGTTTCCTAATGCATCTAATACCGATGGCCAAGGTTTATTTGCCAATGCAAATGCCTCTAAACGCCCCATTATAATACAGTTGGTTATAATCAAACCAACAAACACTGATAATGATTTAGATATTTCAAAAACGTATGCTTTTAACACTTGGTCTACGATAATTACCAAGGCAGCCACAATAACTAATTGTACAATAATTCGGATACGACCCGGGATGATATTTCTAATCAATGAAATAATTAAATTAGAAAATATCAATACAAATATTACTGATAATGACATCACGATGGCTTGTTTTACCTGCACCGTAATGGCTAATGCCGAACAAATACCCAATACTTGAATAGTAATTGGATTTTCATCGTTAAGCGGATTCGTAAGAAGTTTCATGTTCTTTTTAGAGAACAAGCCTTCTTTCGGCTTTAGTTGCTTAACTTCTATTTTTGGAGTGTCACTCATATCTAATTCTATTTAAGGGTATTAAAATATGGCACGTATAAATCAAGAGAGCGATAAAACATCTCACCTGTAGCTACCGATGTAATAGTTCCTCCTGTAATTCCATCTACACCGTGAGGGTCGGCTGCTCCGCCTCCACCTTTATGCACACGAATAGAACAATACTTACCATCATTGAAAATTGTTTTACCAATGTATTGTTTTTGAAAACGGGTAGTCGCAATTTCAGCACCCAGTCCAGGAGTTTCTCCTTTATGTGCTAATGTTACTCCTTTAATCGTATTCAAATCACCTTCAAAGGTTACATATCCCCAAATTGGGCCCCAAAGTCCGGTACCTTCCATCGGAATTACGTACAATGTTTGTCCGTCAATTTCGGCAACATATAAAGGCCAATCTAAATCCAATTCCTTGATTTTAGCAATCATGGTCGTTGGATCCTTTTTATATTTCCCTTTGATTGGTTTTACTTTAGCTGCATATATTTTTTGAAGCTCAATATTAAAAGCATCTCCTTTATCATTCGAAATCTCTCCCGAATTTTCTGATTTTATAGAACCATCAACGGCACTAACCACCAAACGCTTTTTAATCACTTTCTCAAAAATTGCTGGAGCAGTTGCCATATCATCATCTGCGGTCATTACTCCAGTAGCCATCAAGATAGCTTTCATTTTTTCTTGCTTCAAGTTAGCTTGTTGGGGTTCTTTTAAAACCACCGCTAACGTTGCAAGAATAGTTCCTACAACTATCACCAAAATGGCAGCAAAGCCAAAGGTGAATCCGTTACTATTTTTATCTAACGCCATATTAACTCTTATTAAGATTGGCTAGTAGCCAATTTTGTTCTTTTTAAACGTTTCGAAATATTTCCTTCAATCACATAATGATCAACCAATGGTGCCATTACGTTCATAAACAAAATAGCCATCATTACTCCTTCTGGATAGGCCGGGTTGAAAACACGAACTAAAATCGCGATAAACCCAACTAAAAATCCGTAAATCCATTGCCCTTTCGTTGTTTGAGCTGCGGTTACAGGATCAGTTGCCATGAATACCATACCGAACATAAATCCTCCCAACATTAATTGATGTATAGCTGGTAAATCCATAAAGGCATTGGCTCCCCATAAATTAAATAACAATGCCATTGTTAAACCACCTGCAATAGAAGCAAACATGATTCTCCAACTTCCAATTCCAGAAATCAATAAGATTAACGCTCCTATACCAATAGCAACAACCGAAGTTTCACCAATACTACCCGGAATAAAACCCATGATAGAATTATATAAACTATATACTCCGCCATCAGCAAACATTGCCATGGTAGAATGTGCGGCATCACTTGCTTTATCCAATGGAACCGTACTCGCTAGGTCACCTAACGCAGTTGCGCCAGAAAATCCATCTACGGTAGACGCTCCGTCAGTAGCAATCCATACTTTATCACCCGACATTTTTGTAGGGTACGCAAAGAATAAGAATGCACGAGCCGTTAATGCTACGTTTACAATGTTCATTCCGGTACCTCCAAAAACTTCTTTACCGATAACTACGGCAAAAATAGTAGCGATAGCAACCATCCATAATGGAGTGGTAATCGGTACAATTAATGGAATTAACATCCCTGAAACCAAGAATCCTTCTTGTAGTGAGTGTCCGTTTTTCATTCCGAAAATAAACTCAACTCCTAGACCTACTCCGTAAGAAACAATAACGATAGGAAGTACTTTTTCTAATCCGAAAAGCATTTTTTCCATCATTCCGTCACCGAAAGCGGTAAATTCACCAATAGCAGCAAAATGTTGATGTCCGGTATTCCAAATACCAAAAATCAATGCAGGTATCAAGGCTAAAACCACGGTAATCATAGTTCGTTTCAAATCAATCCCATCACGAATGTGAGATCCTTTTGAAGTAGTTGTATCAGGCACGAAAAATAATGTGTCGAATGATTCAAAAAGAGGATTGTACTTTTCGTACTTCCCGCCTTTATGAAACAACGGCCTGTATTTTGACATGAAATCGCTCATAGTTCTTAAATTTTATGCTAAATCAATTAATGCCTTATCCAAGGTCGTTCTTATTATATCTTGAACTTCTGTTTTTGAAGTACACACAAATTCACATAAAGCAAAATCTTCAGGAGCTACTTCATAGATTCCTAAAGCTTCCATTTTTTCCAAATCATACGCTAAACATTCTTTGATTAACTGTACGGGATAAATATCCATTGGAAAAACTTTCTCATATTGATTCGTCATTACGAATGAACGATGCTCTCCATGTAAATTGGTATCCAAGTCGTATGATTTTCCTGGCATTAAATAGCTCAAGAAAGTTCTAGACATCGAGAATTTATTCAATCCCGGTAATAACCATCCCAACATTTCGGTTTGATTACCTTCCTTAATTCCTAGGATAGTAGAATCTGAAAATCCTAAAAATCCTTCCATTCCCACTTTAACACCGGTAAGAACACCACCACTAATAACACGTGTGTTATCATTATTAATGTTATCGCCTACAATACTTGAAACTTGCGCTCCAGCAATGGTTTTAACATACTTAGGTTTGTTGATTTTACCTCCGGCTACAGCCACTAATCTGGAAACATCATATTTACCAGAATTAAAGTATTTACCAATGGTAGTCACTCCCAACGCATTCAAAGTCCACACAATTTCACCTTTATTAATCGGGTCAATATTGTTTATTTGAATCCCCACATTCCCAGATGGGTGTGGTCCTGAAAAAGTGTTTTTTGTAACGTTTTTGGCGTTTTTAAACATGTTTGAAGCGGTTCTTTCTGAATGTAAATTCAAATGAACCGCTCCTTCAGTTAATAAAGACAATACGTCCAATCCTTTTTGAAAATCGGTATCCTGTCCGTATAAAGAATAATCAAAATCAGCTGTTAATGGCTCAGTATTAAAAGCCGTCACAAAAATTGATTTTGGTAAATCCGTAGGATTTGCCATCACATCAAATGGACGTTGTTTAATAAATGGCCACATACCTCCTTCGCAAAGTGAATCAATCACCTCTTGACGAGAACCTGATTTTGGACTAAACTTCTTAGAAGTAGAAGACTGGTCTCTAGAAATAATAATTTCTAGGATTTTTCGCTTTTCACCTCTTTTGATTTCCTTGATTTCACCACTAACTGGAGAACAAAACTGCACCGCAGGCTTGTTCTTATCAAAATAAACTGCAGTTCCGGCTTCTACCGTTGCACCTTCTTTTAATAATAATTTGGGAGAAACTCCATGAAAATCAGCAGGCTTTAATGCAAAAACATCGGATGAGGATTCAGAAGTCACCTTTTCGGCTACTCCTTCTAACTTGATATCAAGTCCTCGTTTAATGTTTATATGCTTTGACATAAACTAACTGGTTTGAAATTTGTACATAAGAATATCCCTCTCACAAATGAATTTGCAGAGAAATTTAAATTAGAAATCATATTTGATAAAATATTCACAGAATATATCGTTCATTTTATGACCGCGCAAATGTAAATAATTGTTTATTTGAAAGGTCAAATTTAGAATGAATTGTTAAGATAAAATTGTTATAAATTAAACATGGAAATTAATTACACATATACAATGACTAAACTCATAAAACACACCTTTATGTTCTCGCTCTTCCTCATCCATGTACAAACATTTTCTCAAGAAGATGATTTTTACAACCCAAACCATTTACGCTACGAGAACAAAACTTACAACGACAACATAAAAACAGTTCAATTATTTAGAAGTGGATGGAATGAAGCCTTTCCGGTGATTAACTTAAACCAATCACATAGCCTGTACCTCACTTTTGACGACTTGAGCGACAATCTAAAAAATTTAGGATACACCTTTATACATTGCACCTCCGATTGGACCCCTTCAGACATGATGAAAGTGGAATACTTAAATGGATTGGAAGACAATCTCCTTAGCAAATACGGGTTTTCTAGTACCATGTATCAAACGTTTATTAAATATGAACTTACGTTTCCAAATCAAGATGTGCAATTTACCAAATCCGGAAATTACCTTTTAGTCGTGTACGACCTTGATAACGAGGATCAGCCTATTTTGACCAGACGTTTTTTTGTAGCCGAATATTTTACTTCTATAATACCGAACATACACCGACCTACCCAAGGGCGCTACCGTCAAAACAGTCATGAAGTAGATTTTACCATTTCTCAAAGTCAGATCCAGTTAATTCAGCCATTTTCTACCATGAAGGTAGTGATTACCCAAAATCAAAATTGGAATAATGCGATTACCAACCTGAAACCAAAATTTATAAATGGTAATAAATTAATTTACGACTATGACGAAGAAAATATATTTCCAGCTGGAAATCAATTTAGAGTCGTTGACATCCGAAACATTAATTACAATTCGCTCACTACCTCGCATATTGCAACGATCAATGATTCGCTAAACGCCTACATTTTCCCGGATAAACCGAGAAGCTCGATGGTTTATCTCACCACTCCCGATATTAACGGACATTTTTACCTGAAAAATGATGATATCCGATTTGACAGCGATTTAGAAAGTGAATACATGAACGTACACCTTGCGCTACTCTACCCAAACAAGCTCTACAAAGCCGATATCTACTTGTACGGACAACTTACAGGATGGGCATTTGACGATGCGTACAAAATGAAATGGAACCCTGAAAAAAAATCGTATGAAACCAACATCTATTTAAAACAAGGCTATTACAACTATCTGTACCTATATAAACCCCAAGATTCGGTTAAAGGAGATGTAGCCATAATAGAAGGAAGTCACGTAGAAACCGACAATGAATATAGTTTTTTTGTGTATTACAAAGAACCGGGACAGATTTACGAACGTTTAATAGGATACAATACAGTGGTTTATCCAGATTACAGCTTGAATAAATAACCGCTTTTGGACGGAGTTTATTTTAAGGAAACAAAGTTACTTTGAATAACCTGCTGCAATTTGGGGTTTACACCTGTTTCTTTGGCAAATTGCGGCCATTTTTCAATGGCTTGCTGCACCTCTTGTATGATTCGCATTGGTTTCTTAATATTCATTTCTTTCGCAACGGTCAGTAAATCAGATAATTTAAAACCTTTTCGTTTTCCATTCACACTTAACGCATGCTGACTCACCCACTGACTATCTTCGCGGTAAGCGTAACATACATCATACGCAGGAGCCAACTCCCACTGCCCATCTTGTGGTAATCTAAAAGCGAAATTTTTGGTGTGGTCATCGCAATTTTTAGCCAGCACATTAAACACCATTCTACGATACATTTGTGCCGCATCTGGGTACGACAAACGCAACATTCGCATGGTTTGAAATAATTGCTCGTAGCTAAACGCACCAACCTCATTAAAATCAAAATGCTGCATCGCACAGAAAGTTTGGATATGAAACTTTTCTGAATTTCCCTTTCTATCAAAACGCTTGGTCATAAAATGAGCCCTGCCATTTTCTTCCAATAATCGAGATTTCATCATCTCAATTCCCGCCTCTTTCGCCATGAGGTAATACGCCATTTCCACCCTTCCGTAACCTAAACTTTCACCAAATTGCGCATCGCTAACCCCATCTAACTTAATCAACCAATGCTCAAAACCATTAGGCGCCAGTGTTTGTCCCGATTTTACCTGACCCGTTTTTTCATTATATGCAATAATAGCTTTCGGACGCGCCCCTCCAGCCGAAGTACCAATTTTCAAGATTTCCATCATGGCTTGGTTTTCATCTTTTGCCAGATTGGTTTCAAAATTTTGGCGTTTTCCTAGCATATTTTGAGCCGCCTCCACCAAACAATCCATCTCAATATTAAAAGTACGTTTTACCACCTTTAATTCGGAAGGCTCAAACTCCAAAGCCCCCATTCCTCTCGTACCAATAAAACACAATTGCTCTACCGGGTTCATACTATTTGGCGGACGACCATTTTGCGCTAAATACGCATTAATTAATTGATTTCCATATTTATCAGGAAGTGCATCCGCAATAAGCCCCGGCAAACCTTTAAACGTGTTATACTCCTCGCTTTTAGACTGTAACTCAGGGAAAATATAAATTAAATCTTCTCTTTCAATAGGCATTTTAATAGGCGACAAATCAGCACCCCATATCAAATAATCGGAATCATATTGAAAACTGGCCAACTTTCGTTTTTCATCCCAAGCAATTGCGCCCACGCGCTCCCCCCAAATATGTACAAATGCAGTAGTTACCATGTGGAATCAGGTTTTGGAGGAGTGGACTTACGTTTTTTACGCACACGGTAACGCACATTTTGCTCCTCTTGCGCCAATTGTATGGGGCTTACTAGCGGAGTAACCGAGAAATCATCAAACACATGCAACCGATCTAAAACACGCAATACCTGAATAATCGTCATGAAATTTACAGGCTCACCTCGCTCCAATAAACTTAAGGTGGAACGACTTATACCCGCAGCTTTGGACACCTCTTCTTGGGTGCGTTTTTGGACCATTCGCTCGTGTTTGACATAATTTCCAACATGCGAAGCGATTGCAGAATCACTCATTGCATGCCAGTTTTTGTATGAATAACCATTCATAAAGCTTAATTTAATGACTTAACGTATTATAAGTCACTCAAAGATACTTCTTTTATTTGTTTTTACAAATTTTTAATAAGTATGAATTATCATTCGTTAAGTGTATTTATCCTATTTAACGCACGATAACTCATACTAAAAAGAAGTGTAATAGCTATATAATAATCATCACATAGGATACCAAAGAGTCGTTTGCATTCAATTACACAAGTTTGCCGCTTGCCCAACGTCTTACATTGCTAACTAGAATCACCTAAGCCTTTTCATTTTTGTTTGAAAATGAATACCAAATATTGCTCCTGCCGTTTGGATTATTTTCAACTAGCTAACGCACAATCAACGCGTCAAACAACTGTTGATAAACGGGTGTATTCAACCCTAATTTCGTTCCTTCATTTATAACGTACTTGGTCAAGGATTGCAATTCGGAGGTTTTGTTTTGACTAAAATCTCGCTGCATGGAAGAGGTTGTACCGAAAGGCAAGCCCTCCAATTTATGAATTACTTTTTCCAAAATATTAGGCGCAATACTTATCCCTTTACCGCTACCCACCATCTTTACCTCTCGGATAAGCGCTTCTAAAACAGCCCGCTTTTCTTTATCCAACAAAATGACTCCCAATGGTTTGTCGTAATAAGAGGTAGCCGTTGCCACAGCCGAAATAAAAATAAACTTAGCCCACGTAATTTCAGAAATAGTGGAAGATAAAGTCACCTCAATCCCCGCATTTTTAAAAATACGTTCCAAAGGCTTTAAATGGGAAACATGATCTTGGTCCAAGCCAAAAAACAGTTTTTGAATATTTCCAAAATTCTCAATCACACCAGGCGACTTAATTTTAGATAGAATATACACACATCCATTCAGAATTTCATTCTTTGGGAAAACCTCCTGCAAAACATCCAAACTATCCACTCCATTTAATAACGTTAGGATTCGTGTATTTTCACCCACACAAGGCGCTAACGATTTTGCGGCAGCCAATACATCATAGCTTTTGGTGGTCATAATCAAATAATCCACCTTCCCTATTTCTTTCGGGTCATCGCTGGCTATATGCGGATAAACTATCTGTTCGGTTTCCAAATGAATCACTTTCAAACCCTTATTTTGAATTTCCGCTAAATGTTTTCCTCTGGCTAAAAAACAGATTTCGACTTCCGAATCCTCCGCGTTGGCTTTGGCCAGCATTCCTCCAAAATAACCGCCAACCCCACCAATTCCGGCAATTAATATTCTTGTTTTACCCATAATATTACCCATAACCTAATCTTCTAAAATATGGGTATTATGCCCATCTATACTCACCGTATTTTTCTTTTCCCAATAGGCTTTCACGCCTTCTTCGCCTTTTCGACCCGTCCAATCGGTTAGCAAATGTCGGTCTTCTTTAAAATCCATTAAAGGAACCGCATACCCGCACGAAGTTTGCACCAAATCTACCTCCATTTCAATAAACTGACGGGATCCAGCATTGGCAGGAAATAAGGTAGCCCACTTTTCAAACGACTTATCTCTAGGATGATACACTTTTGCAGTTCCATACAACCTTAAAATCATTGGGTTACCTTCAAAAGCTGCAAACATAATGGTCATTCGCGGACTTGTACGCAAATGCGTAGCGGTTTCATTTCCGCTTCCGGTAAGATTCTGCCAAACCACTTGGTTACCGTTAATTACGCGAAATGAATCCATTCCTTTGGGCGATATATTTACACGTCCTTCAGGCATGGCAGTTCCAACAAAAAACATTTTTTGCTCGGCAATAAACGTGGCCAATTTTGGCGTTATCGATGCGAATTGTTTTCCCATAATTATTTGATTAAATGACTATTGTTCGGCATTTAAAATCTCCTTAACCGCAACTTTGTATTTAATAATATTCTTCGCTTTTTTAATCTTCTTAAATGTCTTTTGAGGATTCTCAAAAGCATTTGAATAATACTCCCAGAAATTCAACATCTTAGATACTAAGTGACTAGAACCCGAAAGCGCCTCATCGTATTGATGAAACAGCACATCGTGAAACTCACCTAATAGAGCCACCCTATTTTCTGGGTAATCGGTCCTATTTTGCTGTATCATTTGAGGTAGAAACGGGTCGGAAATTAAACCTCTACCAATCAAAAAATGATGCACTGATGGAAACCGTTCTTTCATCATTGTAAACCGTTCCACAGAAGTAATATCGCCATTATAACACACCGTTTGCTCCGTGTGATCTAGCGCATTTTGAAACGAATCTAAATCCACACCTCCTTTATACAATTGCTTTCCCAAACGCGCATGAATGGCAATACTTTTAATCGGATATTTAGCCAAAATAGGCATCACATTCAAAATCTCGGTAGGCGACTCGTGCCCTAGCCTCATTTTCATGGAAACCGTAATGTTTGACTTTCGATGCACTTCATCTAAAATGGCGTCAATTAATTCAGGATTATGAATCAGTCCAGCTCCCATTCCGCGCTTAGTTGCCATGGGATAAGGACAACCCAAATTCCAATTCAGCTCCGTGTAACCCAGACTTTCTACATAATTGGCAGTAAAAAGAAACTCCTCCACACTGTTAGTCATCACCTGCGGAATTAATTTGGGCACCTTATTGTTTTCCAACTGTAAATCACGCTGATAAGAACTTTTGATTTCCAATTTATTGAAAAACTTAATATACGGAGCATAGTAAATATCTACACCTCCAAATATCTCATGAAAGGCATTCCGAAATCGGTAATCGGTAAACCCTTGAAGCGGAGATGAAATTAATTTATAACTCATAAACGAAGCCTTGGCTATGCTTTGGTCGTATCAAAACTAACCATCCATTGAATTCCAAATGGGTCAGTCATCATTCCAAAATAAGAATTCCAAAAAGTGGTTTCCATTGGCATAATAACTTTTCCTCCGGTAGCTAGTTGGTTAAATAAACGGTCCGCTTCCTCCTTAGAATCTGCATTGATAGAAATAGAGAAATTATTTCCCATTTTATAGGCGCTAGACCATTCTCCGCCCGTATCGCTGCCCATCAAAACCGTATGCTCACTAATAGGCAAAGTAACATGCATGACCCTGTTCAAATCAGCTTCATTCATAGGATACCGCGGATCAGATGGCATTTCACTAAATTTAGAAATATGCGCGATTTTTGTACCGAAAACCGATGCATAAAAAAGGAACGCTTCCTCGCATTGCCCGTTGAAAGTTAGATAGGTATTGATTGATGCCATAGCAATTTTTTATCGATAAATATTGCCGTAAAAATACACCAACCACCGCAGGTTTTGAACCGGTTTTTGTATCGAATTTTTTTAAGGGTGTATGGTACATGATAAAGTTAAAGTGACTTATCTGTGACTTGGGGGTTGTTCAGATGGCAAGATGTATCGGGGCGAGCATTATTATAAGGTTTATTTTTCGCTTTTAATTACATACTTTTGCCTAAATCAAGCATTTTAGTATAAAAAAGTATCCTTTAAGATATGGAAACAGGTAAAATAATAGCATTGTTACGAGATAAAGCAAATTGGTCTCAAACCGATTTAGCCAACAAAAGCAATGTTTCAAGAGTAATGATTGGCAAGTATGAAAGAGATGAAGCAGCTCCTTCTATTGATGCTGCTAAGAAAATTGCTGATGCTTTTGAAGTTTCTCTTGATTATTTAGTAGGTGAAGGGCAAAATGCAAGTTTTGATAAAAGAACAGTTCAACGTTTACAAGAGATTGAGGCGTTAAGCCCTAAAATTAAAGACAAGCTATTTTTCTTGATTGATACGGTAATTCGTGATACTAATGCACAAAAAGCATACATGTAATGAAAACACAATTTATAACAGACAATAGTGGTCAAAAATTAGCTGTAATTCTTCCAATTAAGGACTACAACAGGATGATTGAGGAATTAGAAGACCTAGAAGATGTTAAGCTTTATGACAAAGTCAAAGCAGATAACGAACCTTCTATTCCGATTGATGAAGCATTTAAAATGATTGAAGAGGAACGTAAAAACAAAAAGTAATGGCTTACCAAATCACCATTAAAAAACGTGCGGTAAAAGCTTTAAAAAATGTAAACGAACCTTACTTCTCTAGAATCAAAAAAGCGATCTACCAACTTGCCGATAACCCCAGACCCTCAGGTTGTAAAAAATTAAAAGGTAGAGATGGTTACCGTATCCGAGTAGCTAATTACCGTGTAATTTATGAGATAGTGGATTCTGAACTTATTATTGATGTTATTGATTTAGGACATCGTAAAGATATTTATGAATGAGAAAGCCTCTAGCACATTCCCATTTTCCAAATTTAAAAAAATTGCAGATTGTCATCAGCCAGTAGGCTAACGCAGTAATATATAAACTGTTCTTGATTTATCAAGATTAGCTTTTCTTTATGGCAAGCGGACACAAATTACGAATTATAAATCGATTCCACTTTTATTAAACCTTTCCAACCTTTATAATCTTTCGCACTGCTATAGCTATATTCCTCTGGATAATCCACAATACCTTCTTCAACAGGATTGTTATGAATATAATTAAGTTTTTGTTCTATCGTTTTGGTTTTAAACAATTCGATTGGATGATTATCGTTTCGCCATAATTGAAAAGTTTGTTTTTTGCTATTGGCACCTCCCGCTTTTTTCATTTCATCCAAAAGCCAGTTGCTACGACTTTCAGCTTCGTTGTTTATCAACTCCACTATTTCTTTAGTAATGTGCTTTTTCATATCTCTCAAAATGCCCGATAGTTCAAACCCTTCCGCTGCTCGTGCAATAAAATGAAAATGATTACTCATTAAAACCCATCCATGAACTATTAATCCTTTATTCTCAATGCAATAATTCACACTATCCGAAAACACCTCTTTATATTTCCTTTTCGTGAAAACATCTATCCATTCAACCGTAGCACAAGTTAAAAAATATAGCGCATTTTCATCTTTAATCCTGTAACTGGTTGTGCCTTTACTCATTTCTCAAATTTATACTAATCGTGGATTTAATTAGTAATTTTTGATATGCAATAATGCTAGGTGGTTGTTTTTTAGGGTTAAACTTTGGTGTGCTGGAGTTGTTGGGTATTCCGGTTGGTTTCCTATTTATCTTTATCACTCGATTGCCATTAAGTTTTTCTAAGTTGCTTCGCACCTTGAAAAGCTAAAATGCTCAATCTGCATCTTGGGGTTTATTCAGATGGCAAGGTGCGGGGTGCTACGACTAACGTATTTTTATTTTACTCTGTGCTCATCAGGAATAGCACCTTATTTTGAATAAAAATTTACTTAATATATTTATTATAATATCCAATTACCAAATCATATTCCGCGGTATCCTTCTTTAAATACTCGTTTGCAAAAAAAGCAAGTTCATATAGATTATTATCAATAATATTTTTTTTACCATGAGTATCAATAACACTCATTAAAAAAGAAGGACAGTTAATAAATGTTTCACATAATGCATTTGCATTATATTCTGCAGAATTAAAAACGCCTCTATCTATCATGAAAATAAAACTATTAAACAAACTAGTATCTTCACTCGCACAAATATAACTCGCAAACACATCATCCAAAATCATTGAATAATCATATTCTAATTCAATTAAACCATTACCTTTTTTTTCTAATTCTAAAATAGTTTTATCAAAAATTGAACTTATAATTATTCTTTGACTACCCAAAGGTAGCTCTCTAATTATCTGAAAATCTTGATTTAACTCAATAAATCCCACACTACTTTTTCTTTTCACATAATACCATCCTTCATCAATACGTTTAACCCAAAATAGTGAACCACTATCAATAGTTTCGCTTATAGCTGAGTTCTTTTTTTGTTCTTTCAATAAATGCAATTTAGCATTACTACAACATAATAAGAAAACACCCTTACTATTTGATTCCGATTTCGAATCAAAACCCCCAGTACTTTTCCCTAAAGATTGGCTTACAACTAAAAGTACAAGACTAAAAAACACAATCATTCCATTTCGAGTCATATCACAACTATTTATAATCTTTCACATTTAAATCGATATTTGGCCCATGACGGTCATACATTACCTTAATCGTTTTTTTCCATATCAACAATTGATTAGCTGACCCAATCAAACCAATACATCCTCTTGTGCCGAATACATTTCCATCTGGATGTATGGCTCTCCCATCAGGGTCAACAATATCAAATTTAAAATATACTCCATTCCTAGTAAAACCAGCTCCACTTCTTCCCCAAGTGTAAAACCCTTCACGACCTCCAACTACCCAGCTTCCTGTAGGAATATACCCATCTCCAAATGGACCACTACTAGCTGAAATCGAATTAATCATGACTTCTGTATTGTCATCAAACGAAATATATGTATTAAGCTTACCCATTGCATATTTCCCATTTCGATTACTCTTAATTGTTCCTGAGTACTCCATTCGTACACCTGTTTCAAAAGCGATTATATTAGAATTACCAGATATAATTTCATCACGTTTTGCTTTCCACTCAATATCATTAACTAATCCCTGAGCCTTTGTTTGATTTGACTTGTATCCATAAAAACTACTACTTGGGTCACTTGTAGCAAGAGTTGTTGCTATACGAAACCTTTCTGAAGTTATTTTTACAGAGGTTCGCTCACCTGGATTATTTATTGTCCCTAAATATGAGTTATCTGCAACGTCATAATAACTTGTAGTATCTCCAAACGGGTCATTGAACCAAATAGGGTTATTAGCAAAAGTAGCATATGAACTAATAGAAGGATTCGGCTTTGGGTCTAAATTCCAGCGTCTACCTAATCTCGTATCATACTGCCAGAACATTGCAGTCATTGAGTTTCCAGCCCCAGCAATCTCATCATCACGTTCTTGTCCGTTAAAGCCATAACGGTACGCCCTTACACGATTTTTCTTCGCTCCACTCTTTTTTTCTAGACCCCTTTCTATAAAAAATGGATTTACTTCTAGAGCTCTTTCCTTGTCGTGATATGTAAGTTTATGGCATCCCATTTTTGGTAGTGCAATATAATCTATTAATCATTCTTTTTAAAAGCCTTTATTATTGAACTTATCGGTAATAAATTCATAACCATTTTTATAAACCCGTGTACTCTTTTCGACCTTTCTTCGGGTAAGAATGCTATCAACATAACAACCGTTAAAAATGCTACCGTAAATATTAAAACTGTATAATTCATTGTTCTGTGTTTTCTACCAAGGATTTGACCCTTTAGCTCGCCATAATTTTCTGATTGTAAAAATCTATTATTAGACTTATTCAAAAAAGGACAGGGTCTTTTCACTACTAATCAAGCACTTATAAAAAACAACCTTCTGTATCAACCATTCCACCGTTTGAAAAAGGGACAATTTTGACCAATTTATTTTTCATTTTCTCTGCAAACCATTGATTTTAAAGGAGATTTAAAGGTTTACGACTATGCGTTAAGATGCAAGCTCTGCTTGTATTTTAACGCATAGTATCCAAACGGCAGTAAGATTTCGATTAAACGCACAGGATTTAGCAAAGTGCGGAAGGGTAGCTGTAAACTGTCTGTTTTGTTTTTTTTAATTAGGAACAAACGCCTGTGGCTTTACGATGTGGAACGGAGTAATAAGGCTGTTTATGGCTGCAATGAGTGAAACGGGTTGCGGACATTAACAAGCATCGCGAGCCGCTGCGAATGGGAACAAAAGGTGGGCGGCAAAAATAGCGTGTAACGCTTTGACGCGCATACGTAGGAGCTTTTCGCGACTATCGCAAGGCTCCCTTTTTTCTAGCTAGACCCCGCCAGTTGGCGGGGGGAAGCAAATCAAACAAAGTCAGCCGTAGCCTTGGGAGACCCGCAGGGGAGCATAACTCTGGGAGGCGGTGGGTTTTTAACTGCTTAACGTAACGAAGCTTTTGCGTAGTGAAGGAAAGCGGTTAAAAACCCAAAGTAGCCTACCCGTGACAACTGATTGAGGAACGCAAAAGGCATGACAAACTTGGATCCCGATTTTTATCGGGAGTAAACCCTTTTTAGGGCGACAAGCTTTTGTTTTATGCCTTTTAAAGGCAATAAATCAAAAACAAATGCTTGACGGTTTGGCGTGGCTTTTTGCTGACGATTGAAGGCGGAACACCTTTCTTCCTAGTACTCCTTCGGACGGTAATTAATTATAAATTCTCGGGATTCATTCGGTTTGACCACAGCAACAAAATATCTACTGTACTTTCATCAAAAGCATAGAACAAAGTAACTTGAGGAACTAATTGGTATTCATACGTTCCTTCTTTTCTTTCTGATTGCTTCTGTTGTAACGGGTTAGTACTTATTGTTTCTATGCCTTGTTCCAACTTCTTGAAAAAGGTTTCTATTTCACGCTCAGTCCAGTTTTGTTCAAGGTATTCTATGATATAATCTAACTGGGTTTCTGCTTCTAAAGTCCAATGAACATCTAAAGCCATTTCTCGTACTTTTTTCTGATTTCTGTATGCGTTTTTGTTCGCCCTTCTTTCTTGTCAAGTAATGCGCGATTCATTGATAAATCAAAACCAGATTCAAGATTCACTCTTTTTGTACGGTACTTTAATAAACTTTTAAAAGCTGATATCAACTCAGGGTCTTGAACCTTAGTTAATTCTGAACGTATCCAACTTATGTCTGCTTGTATATCCATAACTGTGCTTTGATGCAAATTTAACGTTTTTGTAGCGTTTGTATTCATTTGTAGTTTTTGTGTTGCGTTTCGATTCTCTAAAACGGATAAAACTCGTCAATATCCGCCTGCAGGTCTTCCGTTTGATTTACTAAATATCCTTCTGTGCTGCTCACGTATCTATGGCCTGCCATGTATTGAGCTTGCCTAAGATTGAACTGTTTTAACCAATGTGTAATAATACTTGTTCGTACTTGCTTAAAGTTGATAAATTCTTTGTTTTGGCTTTTTAGTTCTTGGCTTAATCGTTTCCAGATTTCCTTTATGTCTGTTCTGCTACTCTGATTCTTTCCAACTGGCGGAGAGCTGATAAATAGGTTTTGAGTTTCGGTTTTGCTGTATTTCAATAATTCTATTCTTGTGGTAAACTGGTATTCCATTAACTCCATGATTTGGTTTGATTTCAGCTCTAGAACTCCTTCATTGCTCTTTCTACTTCCTGCAATGTAGATTTTCCCTTCTTTAAGTTTTAGGTCGTTTAATTGTAGTTTGTTGACTTCTGGAGTGGTTAAGCCTTGATGTATCATTAAACTAATAATTGCTTTGTTCCTGGCCCTGCTTAATCGGTAACTCGTAAACCAGTTTCGGTTGGCTCTTTCATCTTTTTCGGTTGGGACCTGGTATTCATTGTAGATTTTTTCTAGTTGCTGTTTGTCTAATATTGGGTAGAGTTTCTTATGTTTTGTTCCTCTGATTTTTAAGTGACTTACTGGGTTGTCTTCTCTTTTGTTTTGCTCTATTTGATAATTAAAAAACTGCTTGATTACGTTGAGTCTGATGTTTCGGGTTTTGT
>CAXBCR010000034.1:0-26024 GCA_963974475.1 uncultured Flavobacteriales bacterium | reverse complement strand
AGAAGTTCAAACTTAGGTTTGAACTTCTTTAAATCTTTTACCGGACACTAATGATCACAAATATATCCGCTTTTTCAAGAATTGTGCCATTTGCACCAATAAACCAAAACCTAAAACCACAAAAAAAGCCAATAGGCAATACCTATTGGCTTTCAATTAAACAATTCTATTTTTTATCCTTTTTTTACGATTAGTTTAAACCCTTTTCCGTGCACATTAATGATTTCCAAATTAGCATCAGGCCGTAAATACTTCCGTAATTTAGTGATATACACATCCATACTTCTCGAGTTGAAATAACTATCATCACCCCAAATAGCTTTCAGTGCAAATTCACGCTCCAAAACCTCATTTTTATTCTGAGCTAACAATTTCAAAAGCTGCGATTCTTTGGAAGTTAGTTTTTCACTAACCTCTCCATTCATTAAGGTACGCTCATTTGGATTAAACAAGAATTTACCTACCGCTACATCCTTTATGTTCTCATCTTCGATAATATCACTTTTAGTTCTGCGTAGAATAGCACCTATTCTTAGCAGTAATTCTTCCATACTAAACGGTTTAGTAATATAATCATCGGCACCTAACTTAAAACCCTCTATAGTATCTTCTTTCATGGATTTTGCGGTCAGAAAAATAATCGGGATTTTACTGTTTAGCTTTCTAATTTCAGCAGCCATGGTAAACCCATCTTTTTTGGGCATCATCACATCCGAAATAACCAAGTCGTATTCTCTCTTTGTAAAAGAATTAAAACCTTCGTCTCCGTCTACACAAAGTTTTACATCATAATCTTTAGCGCGTAAATATTCGTCCAAAATAGTGCCTAAATTAGGGTCGTCTTCTACAACAAGTAATCTGAAATTTTGCATAATCTTTATTTTTCTTGGTCCGGAGTATTCGTTTTTTTAGCCTCCATTGGTAGGTAGATGATAAAAGTAGATCCTTTTCCCAAAACACTCTTCACATCCACGGATCCACCGTGTCTATTAGCTATGGTTTTAACATAATTTAAGCCTAAGCCAAATCCTTTTACATCATGAAGATTACCTGTGGGTACCCTATATAGCTTTTCAAAAACCTTTTTTATATGCTCTTTGCCAATTCCAATCCCGTTATCGGTAACCTTTATCGCAATTTGATTAACTACGTTTAAAACTTCTATTTTAATCACAGGATTTTCTCTAGAATACTTTATCGCATTATCCATTAGGTTATACATCACATTAGTAAGATGTACTCTATCACCAATAAATTCATATACTCCAGTAGAATCAATATCCAATTCTACCACTCCTTGACGTTCTTTCAATTTCATATCCATTTTACCAACAACCTCTGTCACCAAATGGGCAATATTTAATACTTCTGATTTTAATTTAAACGCACTTCGGTCTAAAGCGGCACTTTGAAGCACCTCTTCCACTAACATCCCTAAACGCTTATTTTCCTCATTAATCATTCCCAAATAACGTGACAGTAGCGTCTTGTTCTCAGCCATGATTGGGTCGTTTAGCACTTCAACCGCCAGGGAAATAGTGGAAATGGGTGTTTTCAACTCGTGGGTCATATTGTTAATGAAGTCGTTTTTAATTTCCGAGTTTTTCTTTTGCGTAATGATGGCTTTTACCGTCCAGTAAAAAATATAGATAATAGCCAGTACCACCAAAATGGAAGTTAGCAACATAAACATAGTGGACTTCAGAATAAATCCTTTTTCCTTTGGGAAATAGACCTTTAAATATCCTGGTTTGCCAACCAAATCATTTTTAAATAGGCGCGTTTTATAAGGCGACTGTTCTAATTTCCCATTTGATTGTTGCACATTTCCAAACCTAAACACTCCAAAATGGTCGAACACCCCAAATTCAAAACGCGTGTTTATTCCGCGCTCGTAAAAAGCTAAATGCAACAATGAATCTAAAAACAATGAATCAATTCGCTCTTCTAATTGTTGATTGTAATTTACCTCTACTAGACTTTTTTCAATTTCACCGATGAAAACTTTGTTTTGGGCAATTCGGCTTCGCACTTCCTTATTTAGTGAAAGACCACGATAGGAACCGCCTGCAGATCCATAGGCCCACGCGTTTTCGTTATCACCTTCCTTTCCAAACTTTGGAATTTCTTTAGGCAAAATTTCTTGCCGATTGGAAATATCTTCACCATCCCTTTTTTCGGATATCGAAAATTCAATTTCATCGCCATTTTGAACATAACTCTCTACCATCATATACTCATAATTGGTGTCTCCACCAGCATGAGTAATTTTATCTTCGGCAGCATCATCAATAAAAAGGTACCTGTTTTGCTCTTTGGCCTTTATTTTTGAGGCAGCCTCATGCCGCATTAAATAATCAG
Organism: uncultured Flavobacteriales bacterium; assembly: GCA_963974475.1. Taxonomy (GTDB): domain Bacteria; phylum Bacteroidota; class Bacteroidia; order Flavobacteriales_G; family Salibacteraceae; genus CAJXZP01. The sequence continues at coordinate 23,663 of CAXBCR010000034.1, read as the reverse complement.
AAACCGACTGAAGCGCCTCGATAGAGTTTCGGCTAAATTCATCTTTCCGTAAGTCTACAGAACTTTGCACCCAATAAAATTGCATGGCAATTAATGCAATTACCGCACTGGCTATCGCAAAGATGAGTAGCTTGATGATTTTATTTTGCATCCGTTGACAAAAATAAGCTTTCAGCCCACTGTTAAACGGGTTTAACGAAATTTAACATCCGTTAAGTTATGCTTAACAAATGGTGTCTTTTTACCCTATACATTTGTGCCTCACATTACTGTTCATCATTTTCAATTAGAACCAACACCATGAAAAAAATTTCATTTATAGCCACTTCAATTTTAATATTAGGTTTTGCTTTCCTTAGTTCCACTTCCACTAATACGGAAACCCCGAATATATCACCAATTCAAAAAAAGAACCTGACACGGGCTGGATCCGGTTATGGAATGCGAATGCATCCCATTTACAAAATTAAAAAACTACACACTGGCATGGATTTCATCGCCAATTCAGGGACTAATGTACTCGCTACAGCGGATGGGAAAGTGGTTCTTGTGGAAAAATCAATTACCGGACGAGGGAATAACATTACGATAAAACACGCAAACAATATTAAGACCAGTTATTGCCACCTCAACGAAATAAAGGTTACCATTGGCCAACAAGTATCTCAAAAAGACATTATCGGCACGGTTGGAAATACTGGAGCTTCAACAGGATTTCATTTGCATTATGAAGTAGAGCAAGATGGAGCGAAAGTAAATCCAGCAAAATTCATTATTTACTAAAAGCAAATGCTACTTCGCAAAACGAGGTAAAAAAGATATCAATCATAATTTTTATAGTTTTTCATGATTCCTAAGAAATTTTAGGCATTTCTTAGGTTGGATTAGGAAGGTTTTGGACAGCCTTCCTTTTTTCTTGCTTTTTTATTTAGGGCAATCAATTTGCTTACATTTGTAAGTAATAATAATCAAAGAGAATATGTTTTTAAGGGGTCTACTTATAATTTGCGGCTTATTTATATGGAGTTTCGCCAATGCTCAATTTGGAGATAAATGGAAAAAATTTCCCCATTCAGATACCCTGACCACTGATGAAATCAAGCCAACTTCTATAGACACCGTATTACATCAAAATCCTTCTACTGTTATTATTCCTGGATCCTTTACATTCGAAGCAAACCAACAAATTATGGAAGCGGATGAAGCATTAACGGAATACACAAAAAAAGCCCCTTTAATTCCTGGGTATACCATTTTAATCTTTTCAACCTCAGGGGCCAATAGCAAATTAAACGCACGAAATAAACAAATATCATTTAACCAAAAATTTCCAGAAACCACGACTCATTTGGCTTGGAAAAGTCCAAATTATGAAGTTAGGGTGGGTGATTTCAGAACAAAATTAGAAGCTGAAAAATTACTTCAAGAAATAAAATCTGATTTCCCAAGTGCTTTCGTTCGAAAGGATAAAATTGAATTACCTCCTCTATTACAGGATTTACAGCCGGAATCTACGATTAAACAATAGTTGAATCTTTTCGCATTTTATAGATTAACCCTACCGCTAAAATGGCTACTAGCGCATAAGGGAAGGCCATCAAATAGACAATTCCGTTATTAATACCAGTTCCCTTTCCTGAAATATCGCTCTCCACAACCGCACGACACATGCTGCATTGAGCAACAGAGAAATTGGATATTAGTGTAAATGCTAATACTAAAAGGACCGAAAATATTTTTGAAAACTTCATACTATTCCATTTTAATATTGCAATTCTAAACGTAATACGGTGAAATCATTAAATAGACAATTATTCCAGTTAACGATACATATACCCAAATAGGATAAGTCCATCTTGCTAGTTTCTTATGACCTTCAAAATCCTTTTTTAAAGCTTTTCTAAACGTTAAGAGGACCATTGGAGCAAGACTTGCCGCTAAAATAATGTGGGTAATCAAAATAAAGAAATAAACCACTCTAATAGTTCCTTCTCCACCAAATGGCGTACTTTCTACTTGTGAATGATAGGTGACGTAACCCACCAAAAATAAGGTGCTCAATACAATGGCAAGCGTCATTAACAATCGATGCAATTCTTTTTTCTTGGATTTAATTGCTATCAAACCACTTATCAAAACCAAAAATGAAGTGCCATTTAACATGGCATTAAATTTTGGAATAGCCTTTACCAAATGATTTACATCTTCACTTTTTGGTAAAAAATACATAATAGCTACCGCAAGGGGTAGAAAAATTGCAATGGCAATTATTATCTTGGTATTAATTCCTTCTCCTTTCAAACTGGTCCTCCCTTCTTTTACTTGCATTCCGATATTCTTCCAATCGAATTCGTTTAATTACATCAATTATACTGGATTGATCCACGTATTGATTTCCATCAAAATATCCGCGTATATGCTGTTGCTTATCTACAATTACCACGGTAGCCATTCCTGGGCTATATGGCTTTTTAATTTCATCGTATACAGAATTCACCAAGAGTCCATTATGCGCAAAAGTGGCCAAGTAATTGGAATCCGCTGTCACAAAAAACCACTGGTTAGGTTCAATGTTAAAAGGAGCCACATATTCCTTAATCAGCTCAGAACTCCAAACCGATGGCGTGAGGTTAATAGATACGTATTTAATATCTTTTTTATCAAAAAATCGCTCTGTAACCGCTTTTACCAGCAATAGGTTACGGGCAGATGAGTCACTGCACTGCGCACAGAAAAAATTGTACAAAACGATATTACTATCAAAATAAGAGGTTGAAATGGAATCACCAAAGTGATTTAAAAACTTAGCCTCGGGAATGCTGTAGATAACAGAATCTTCCATAGGGCCGAAAACTTCCATTTTATCAATATGATGTTTACCAGTGGCAAAAATCACGTAGAGCAAAGACGGGAACAACAATATCACCGAAACAATAACAATGGAATATAATCTACTTTTTTTCATAGCAATTTGCGCAAATGTAACCCAAAAAAATAACCGCTAGCTCCATAAGAACTAACGGTTATCAATAATTTTTAATTATTCAATTAAATAATAGCAGTATCCGCTCCGGCTTCCACTAAAATGAAGAATAATAAATACAATAAGAAGAACATATAAGGTCCTAAAATAATCCAACGAATTGGTTTTTTCTCATCACCAAGGTGCATAAATACTAATACGATATACGCAGCTTTTACAACAGTTAATCCGATATATGCAATCTTAATCAAATCCCAAACTGCTTGATTATCTAGAAATAGTGCTTTTCCAAACACAATTCCCATTGTTACTTCAATAAAAGTAATTACCGAAAGGATCAAAGTTACCTTATAAATCTCTTTCCGTTTTTTAACTCCTTCTTCTTCCCCGTGGTGGGTATATAATGAGTATTCTATAATGTCGTCTCTTTTCATCTTATTAATATTTATACAATGATTAAACTAAATAGAAGAATGTAAATACAAACACCCATACTAAATCGATAAAGTGCCAATATAGACCTACTTTCTCTACCATTTCGTAATGCCCTGTTTTTTCAAATTCACCTTTTCTAACTCTCATTAGAATTAAGAAATTGATAATTACACCTGACAAAACGTGTGTTCCGTGAAATCCTGTAATAAAGAAAAAGAAATCCGCATATAATGGAAGACCATATTCGTTTTCATGCAAATTAGCTCCATAAACCACACGTTGGGTCTCTTTAATTTTTTCTGCTTCAACACCTTCTAACAAAGAACGATCGCGCAATTGAATTACTGTGCCCTCTTCGTTCATAATTCTACCCATGGTGCCATCACCCATGTCATAAGCGCCATATTCTGAACCTTGAATGAAGGTACTCCATTCCCAAGCTTGAGAACCTAAGAATACTGCTCCACCAATAACGGTTAGAAACAACCATTTTGTAACTCCTTTTTTATCCATTCTGTGACCAGCTTCTACTGCTAGCACCATTGTTACAGAACTAATAATCAAAATAAACGTCATAAAAGCCACATATAAAAGGGGCAACTCTGTATGATGAAAAAATGGAAAGTGGTAAAATATATTTTCAGTAATAGGCCAAACATCCGCATAGTGTACGCGCATAAATGCCAATGCACTTAAAAAACCTGTAAAGGTTAATGCATCCGAAATTAAAAAGAACCACATCATCATTTTACCATAACTGATGCTGAATGGAGAGCGTTTTCCGCCCCAAAGTTCTTTTGTTGTTAATTGTTCTGTCGATTGTCCCGCCATATTAATTGCGTATTATTGGTTGATTGATTTATTTGATGTATAGTAAAAATAGTAGTAAAAACATCCAAACTCCGGTAAGGTAATGCCAATACCAAGATGCTAATTCAATTCCTAATTTATTTTCAGAAGAATACTTTCCTCTAAAGCCTTTTAATGTAGTCACAAATAAAGTAATGTTTCCTCCAAACACGTGCGCCAAGTGAACGAATGTGAGCACATATAAAAAAGAGGATGAAATTCCCGATCCAGAAAAAAACATTCCGTTTTCCATCAAAATTTGATAGGCTTCAAATTGTGAAAAAACAAAAGCAAAACTCAAAATCAAGGTAGCTAACAATCCTATTTTTATTCCTAATTGGCTATCTTTTTTTGCCGACATATCCGCAAAAATTAAAGTCAAACTACTTAAAATAATAATAGCTGTACTTATATAGAATGCATTTGGCAATTCTATAGTTAACCAATCTGAATCTGCTTGTCTAACCACGTAAGCGCTTGTTAGTGAAGCGAAAATCATGGTCATCCCGGCCATGGCTACCCATAATAACGGCTTTGCCGTTTTTTTACGAATAACACCTTGTTCTTCTATGGAAATTCCAGTAGTCATTACATTAAGAATATTTTGTCAAACATTAAAGCCAACTGTGTAAGCGGTAAATAAGCAAAAGAAGTAAACATTACTTTTAACGCCATTTTATCATCTTTTGTTTGCACCAATTTTGCGGCATAATAAACCATCCACAATGCTAAAGCTGTTATGATTATTCCAGAGTAAATGGTGGTTTCGCCAAAATAATAAGGCAACAAACCTGCGGGAATCATCAAAAGAGCGGTAACTAAAATAACAATTGCCGAAGCACGATCTTTCACTCCGTTTATCGGCATCATTTTAAAACCACCTTTCCGGTAGTCTTCATCTAATTTCCAAGCAATACTCCAAAAATGAGGTAATTGCCATGCAAACTGAACAATAAATAATATTCCGGGTACTAATCCAAATTTACCAGTTTCGGCAACGTAACCCAATAATGGTGGAATTGCCCCTGGGATAGCCCCTACAATAACTGACCAAGATGTAATTCTTTTTAAAGGAGTATAAACTCCTGCGTATAACAACATGGCAAATGCGCCTAGTAATCCGGATAACGGGTTCAAAAAGTACCACAATAAAATAATTCCAAGCGTTCCGGTAATGGCCACAATCAAAAAACCTTCGGAAACAGACATTTGCCCAGAAGGAATTGGTCGGTCTGCAGTACGTGTCATCAATTTATCGTAATCTTTTTCAATGATTTGATTCATACCATTTGCTGCACCGGTAATCAAAAAACCACCTATAGAAAGAATGGCTAGGTTGAATAAATTAATGCTAGGAGCAGCATATAAATAAGACACTACCGCAGAAAACACTACCAAGGAGGCTAAACGCATCTTTGTAAATGCGGCATATATTTTTACCCTGGTAATTATGGATGCGTAAGAACCTACTGCCTCACTGGATTTAATCATCATATTAATCGACTTGATTGACTCTTGCAAATCTATAAGAATTAGGCAAGGAGACAAATCCGTTATCAAAAACTTTAATCCAAGATTATATTTTTTTCTCTATTATTTTTTGCCTTTAAAATATTGGAAAATCAGCCCGGTGTTTTTTATCTTATAAATAGCCTTTAAAAGTCCCAATCCTCATTAAAAATCCCAGTACGCAAACCAATTCTTGCCCAAAAAATACTATTTGAAACTGCTCCAATGGTCTCATTGTAGCTGGATAAATTAGCTTCTATTCGAATGTTCGCCTTAGAACTTAATAAATAGGATGCCTTCAAATTTACGGTTGTTAGTGTTCTTTTCACTCCCTGTCCTATTTCAATACCATAGTCTGATGGTCTGTACTGGTAGGATTTAAAAATGTTTCCGCCATAACTAACGGAATCTGAATCTACCCCTTGTAGCAATAGGGTTGTTTTTAATTCTACATAAAATTTATTTACGTAATAATTCGCTAGAAAAACCCCTTCATTAAAATTGGCTCCACTAGGATGTGCGAGCGGTTGATTATAGTTTCCATAAGCTTGTCCGGCCACCCGATGACTATAAGTGTATGGTCTAACGCGATTGTACTCTCCTTGAAGAGTTAGGCGATCAACATGGAACGCATTGTAATACTTCACGCCAATTTGTGTTCCGTATTTATTCCCCCACCAACCGGTACCGGCAGTCATCTCACTTAGTTTAAATTCATCCAACACTATTTGACCATAAAACTTCACGTTATTAGAAGCCTTGAAACTCAGGTTTAAACCCATCAACGCATTATCGGCAGAACCCAAACTGAATTCTACGGGTCTTAAAAATATAATTGGGTTCAAATAGTAGGGATCAAACCCTCTATTTACAATTGAATCTTGACCCATCCATTGGATACTTTCAAATAAACCAACACTCCATCTTCTCTTAATATTGATGGATAAATAATGATACGAACCGTATTTCTTATTTTTCACATCAGGAGCGCCAGGGATTTCATAAACATCATCCATTTGGGTAAACAAATTGACATATTTGAATTTCCAAATATTGGTAACAATGCGGAAATAATTTTGGTTATTACCAATATCACTAAGAAGTAAAGAACGGTATCCGTCTCCGAATTTATTTTTCCCTCTACCCAGGGTTAGATTGAAATATTTGCCAGGAGTATAGCTCACATATCCGTTTGAATTGTTGTAGTAATAACCTAAATCTGATTTGTAACCCCAACCTTGTCCTGGAATTACTTTATTGGCAAAAATGAAGGACTCCACAAAACTTGGAAAGCTAGAATTACTTCCCATGATATTAATATTCACATCCACGGTATTGCCTACCATGGCCGAAAAATTAAACCCAATTCCCGTTTGCAAAAATGATTTTGCATCTATCCCAGACTCAAAACCCGTTAAAATTTCTCCTATCGGAGACACTGATAGTTTCACCGGATATTTTTTGGATTGACGATTTAAATTCAAATTCAACAAGAATTTATCTGTCGCAAAATCCCCTTGATACACTTCTTTAAACCAATGCGCACTATCCACATCCGTAGATTGATAAGGAAAAATATCAGGATGAAATTTCGAACCTAAGGTATCCAAATTATTTTGAAGCGGTAAATTTACCTGTCGCTGAAAGGGTACGTACAACCTGTTTTGCGCATTAACGCCTATCGATGCTACCCACAACAGCACAACCAAAACCCCGTAGTATGAATGAAACTTTCTCATTAAAAATCGTAGTAAAGGTTACGTAAATTTGTTTTTACCCCAAAGTAAACCCAATTGGTATTTCCGGTAATAGAATGATCTCTGTAACGCACTCCCATGTTTACCATCAAATTGGTTATAGGGTTGAATAAATAGCCCACATTAGCATCATAATTATTAATACTAGCGGTTCCAATTGCATCATTATTTACATTGGCCAAAGCAGCTTTAAAATGAACTAACACTCTTTTAAATCGGTAATTTCCAATAAAAATGACTTCTGAAAAGTTTTCCATTTGCTGTACGGCCAATGGTTGATTGAATTGAAAATAATCGGTGTAATTATTCTTCGTGCCATACACTCCTTCGCCCACATGATTGTACTCTAATTGAAAATTAAGTCCTTCCACACCTAGCACATCAAATAGTTTTGTGCCCATTTGAAACCCTGAGCCACCGCCCTGCACCCCGTGGGTAAACTGTCCGTAAAATGCGGTATGAATTAACGGTTTATAAAACAAGTTAAATCCAATCAAGGAGTTAACCAGAGTATCATTACTTTTAATGGCAGTCGTTAAAAATGGCACTGGATTTAGAAATACGGGATCAAAGTTTTGCGACCCGGTATACTCATTCCAACGTTCCCACATCACTCCTTCAAATAATCCTACTTCAAACTTAGCATTGGGTTTAAACGACAAGTAATTGAAATTAGCCTGCTTTTTTGCAAATAAATCATCGCCTCCACTTGGACCATGCACCTTATTCAGTGTTTGTAGAGATGCCCAATTGGTATGATAATTCAGTTTATTTTCAAACAAATTCACCCCTGCTTGTAAAAATAAAAATGGAGCGGCATTGTCCGATAGTAACAATGAGCGATACCCATTACCGATAAACATTTTATCTTGTCCAAACTGTACATTTACATTCTTAGTGGCTTGAAAATTCACAATCCCAGTAACCATTGGGTAATCATACCCACCCGTTTTAAAAGATTTAGCCTTGCCTTGCCCGGGAACCACTCCACTAGATGCAATCATACTGTCCATATAGGTAGGGAAATAGGATTGCGTTTCGTAAAAGTCAGTTCGGAAATAAATTTTATCCGTAATATTACCCTGTATTAACACTCCTCTGGTATTGGTTGACAATGTTTTGCCAGTGGTGTTTGATAAATCTTTCCCGCCTTCCAAATTCATTACTACATCAATACTCATGTAAAAGTCTTCCGCTTTTAAAACAGCAAGATTTTCACGAAACAATTTACGACTTGCCCAACTATTATACTTTTTTTGGGTAAATCTTGAGTTGGTTCTACTTATCAAAGTATCGTAACCCGATTTATCCAACAAAAGCGGCTTAAATGAAAGATGAATAATAGAATCGCTCTCATACAATTGTCGCATTGCATCTTGAGAAGTAACTCTATCAAAGGGGAGCAAAACCTTTTGAGAAAATCCAAAATGGCCGATTAATAATAATCCAACCAAAACGATTATGTGTGTTCTTTTAATCATTCACTGAAGACTCTTCGATTATTTCAAATCGTTAATTATGTTTTTTAATAGGCTACTTGCACCAATCCTAAAATACTGATTATTCATCCAGTTATCACCCAACATAAATTGCACCGCATTCCGATACTGCATCGCATTTTTTGAAGTCGATATTCCTCCGGCTGCTTTAAACCCAACCATTTTTCCGGTGGTTTCATAATGTTCTTTGATAGCGAGACACATTATTAAAGTAGCTTCCAATGAAGCTCCAGAGCTTCCTTTTCCGGTAGAAGTCTTTAAAAAATTAGCCCCCGCATTAATTGCTCGTTTGGAAGATTCATAAATCTGAGATAAATCTAATTCACACACTTCTAGAATTACTTTCATGTGGGCATTTCCAGCGGCTTTTTTGAAGGAGGAAATTTCATTTTCCATCTCTTGATAATTTCCGTCTAAAACATAGCCTCTATTAATCACAACATCAATTTCGTCTGCTCCCTGCTTAGCTGCATCCTCCACTTCCGCTACTTTAACATATGCGCTGGCTTGTCCGTGTGGAAAAGCGGTAGCAACACATGCAGTAGAAACATTTGTGTTTTTTAATTGATCCTTTACCAATGAAGTGAAATTAGAAAAAACGCAATAAGCGGCCACATTAGGCAAGCTATGTTTTTTCAATACGTTTTGGCCTTGTGTTACAAACTCCTTTACAGAAGAAGGGCTATCGGTGGCATTAAGAGTTGTTAGATCAATACTTGAAACAAGTTGATGCAAGTTAGCATTATCAAATTCCGATATAAAATCGTTGTTTTCCGTCAACTGAGCACTCACCCAGTTGCCTAATTCCACCTTATTCATAACCACTATTTAAGTAGGTAAAAATAAAAAAGCCTTGGCAATAACTGCCAAGGCTTTCATTTAATTTCTCACAAAATAATTATTGTAATTTAAATACGATTGGGAGGTTAAAACGCACACGAACAGCTTTACCCCGTTGTTTACCTGGACTCCATCCTGGCATAGATTTAACTACACGCATCGCTTCTTCATCACATCCTCCGCCAATTCCACGAAGAACTCTTACATCGGTAATACTACCATTTTTTTCGACTACAAAGGAAACATACACTCTACCTTGAATATTATTATCTCTCGCAATTGGGGGATAATCCATATTTTTACCAAGGTATTCATACATTTTTGCTTCTCCACCCGGAAAAGATGGGTTAGTTTCAACGATAGTGAAAATTTCTTCTTCCGCTACTTCTGCTTCTTCTTCCACTTCAACAATTTCAACGACTTGATCTTCGTCCGCTTCAGTGTCTTCAATTTCCAATTCTTCTTCAATCTCCTCGTCATCCTCAACAATTTCAATAATTGTTGTTTGTGGAGGTGGCGGAGGTGGTGGTGGTAGTTCTTGTTGCGTAATAGGAATCATTTCATCCTCTTCTGCGTCCAAAACTAATTTGCCTAGTTCCGTTAATTGAGTCTCATATACCTTCCATTCAAAAGACAGTAAAAGCACTGATAGCGCTACAACTGCTCCAATCATGAAATACATACCCGACTTCTTATTTACGTCTACTTCTGGATTTTTCTTCAGTTCCATTTATATCCAATTTTTGAGTTTGCTAAAATAGCAACATTTTTATAATTATAATGGGTGATTACCTACATTAAAGAAAAAATAATAGGAATTACAATCAATACCCTCACATTTTGACCTGCCTGCTGACCTGGAGACCAATTTGGCATTGCATTTATTACACGCAATGCTTCCGTATCAAATCCATAGCCAGTGGGGTTTAGCACCTTTGCATCTGAAATAGACCCATCTTTATTTACCACAAATTGCACGTGTATTTTTGCTTCTAAATCATTTTCTTGTGCAAGAGCAGGATACCTAGTATTTTTCCCTAAATAGGCATACAATCTTTTCTCACCGCCCATAAAACTTGGCATTTTTTCAACTATTCGAAAAGGAAGATGCTCTTCCACCGGTTTTTCATCTGGAATAAAAAAGGCTGAATCGGTAGGTAAAGGCTCAGAAACTACTACTGGATCCACGATAGGCCCTATCACCGGCTCTGGTTTTGGCTCAGGACTTGGAGCTGGTGGCAATGGTGGTGTGGGAGGAGATGGCGGCTTAGGTAAAATCAATGGGGGAATTACCTCATCTTTAAACATGTATTCATCCGATTCGAACGGCAAAGGAATGACCTTAGGATTTGGGATTCTGTATTCGAAAGCAAGGAGCGTAACACTCAATGCCACAATTAATCCGATAAGGAAGAATTGCGGTGATTGTTTTCGGAAATCTTTTCGGGAGGACTTTTTTTGTTCCATGTTGTAAAGTTTTTTGGAGATCCATAAATAATTCTAAACAGAATCCAACCTATCACACTACCAATAGAATTAGCAATAAAATCAGAGAATTCTGAGGACCGTGAAACAAATTCCGTGCCCTGAATTATTTCCACTAGACCACCAAAGGGAATGGAAACTAGAAAAGCCCCTACAACAGGGTAGTTACGCAAAAAAGAAAATTGAAATTGGCGAACATTTCCTATGATTAACAGGAAATTAAAAACGCAATAAAAGGTAAAGTGAACGGCTAAATCAATGTTAGTGATTTCCGTTTTCGGGAAGTTACTGCCAGGCATAAAACTGAGCACTGCAATAAGCAGTGCCCAGAAAATGGTAACTTTGTTTTTTGAAAAATACAAAGCTTATTTTTTATCCCGCTATAAGTGCTTGGTACCCCTCTGCATCAAGCAAATCATTTAATTCTGATGGATTGCTCATTTTTACTTTAATCATCCATCCTTCACCGTAGGCATCTTTATTTACCGTTTCTGGAGCATCTTCTAGTCCTCCGTTAAACTCAATAACTTCGCCAGAAACCGGCATAAATAAATCAGAAACCGTTTTTACAGCTTCCACTGTTCCAAATGTTTCTTCTTTGTCTAAGCTATCTCCTTCGGTATCCACCTCAACATATACGATGTCTCCAAGTTCACCTTGCGCATAATCAGTAATTCCTATGATTGCAACGTCCCCATCAACTTTTACCCATTCGTGATCTTTGGTGTATTTTAATTCTGCAGGTATTCCCATGGTAATGTAATTTTATTTGTTTTTAAAGAGTTCAAAGATATAAATTATTCTTATCCGTTTAAGTTAAAGCGAATACTAAAACCACCATTTGTAGTAGAGTTAGGATACGATAAAGAGATGACTGGTGTATTGGAAATGTAGTCGAAAAATAACCGTAAAGTAAGCTTGCGATTCAACTTGTAATCACCTGTAAGTTTAAGGGTTAGCGTGTTTTGTCCATTGGTAGGGTTGTTTGGATTAATTTTAGTATCCAACTCACGAGTGATGCTTATGTTTTTACGTATAGAAAAATCAGCGCGAACTTTGAAATCACTTTTTATCGCATTTCTATTTGTTTTAGCTTGAAAAGGAGCACGTAACTGCTTAAAGGTATAGCCCAAACCAACGGTTAGTTCTTGACCTCGAACTTCCATAACCTGCAAGCTTCGGGTACTTAGGTTAATAGTCCTATCCTTCTTTATTCCAAATCTAACTTGCACAGAGTTTTTTAATGTTACATCTATATTAATTAATGGGCTAAATGACTCGCGAAGCGTAACTCCAGTGTAATTATACTTAGCCACAAAATTATTATATAATGAACTCGTATCTCGCGCAGGAGTATACATATCCCCATTTTCATCAGCATCATCAAAACGGATATTAGAAGTGTAACTACCTACCACATAAGATGATTTATAACCGGAAGATACGCTTATGCTTCTTACATATTTTTTCAGTGCAGGTAGTTTGCCCAATCCATTATATGTTAACCTAAGATTCGGAATATACATTTTAGAGAATATGTTGGTGCTCACCGTCTCCGCACTTTTACCGCTATACGCTGCGATTAAAGCCGGAATTAACACATCCGAATGATTTGGCCCATACCCATCGTAATATCCATTAGCCGACTCTCCATCAGAATAATTAAGTGCTTGCGATTCTTTCCCAATACGGGTAGAAATAATCGCTCTATTTTCAGAAAATTGTTCAAATGCGCTACTTACATTATTAGGCTGACCTTTCTCAAATGCGGTACGCATCATAAAGAAGGAAGAGGTAAATGTACCTTGTTCCAACGGACTGTCACGCAAAAATGTATCGGCATAGGTTGTTCCGTCAATAACAACATTGTTATAATAGCGGTTGTATGTAGTATAACTTTTTGCATCGTTCCATGCAGTATTTAATTCCACCCTGAAATCACGAATTGGTTCTATCGATAATTTTAAATTTAATTTCTCGCCATTCGTTTGTCTATACTGATTATTGAAACTTGTATCAGTCACCAACCAATTATTCTGTCGGGCGTATTGCAAGTAGTCTTTACTGTCCCCAAAGCCATCTTGTTGCCCAAATACAAAACCTAATCCTGGTGCGCTAAAATCATTATTCATTCCAATCACTTCCGTTTCTTGGGTATATCCTGGAAGCATAATCCCATTGGTTCTTGAATAACTTGCATTTCCTTTTCGAATCATCATAATGACCCTCGCAATTCCATCAACAAAGGCTGGCGGACCATCTTTTTTAGGTTTCCCTGATTTCGTTGTGTCGGCTGGGTTTTTGCTAACCTTGCTTTTCGCTTTGTTTTGACCCGGTCGCTTTGAATTTACCTTTTTCAAATATTTAGACTTGTTATACAAATTCACAAAATTCAGGGTTCCATTTAGCTGCATGGTTTGCGTATTTTGAATCGTATTCCCTAAATTTTCCACAATAAAAGGTGCCCGCGACCAACTATAAGTAGACCCATATTTAAAGGTGGAAGTAGTCCAATCTAATATTGGAATTTTATTTACCGGTATGGCCCAAGTCAAATTAAAAGCGTGATTATATTTTAGGTTCGTTCCAAATTCCATCACACTTCGTTTCACCGTTTCATTCCAATCGGCTATTGAATCACTTCTTTGACCCAATGTTTCTCGAATCAAAGACTTATTTCTTGCAGTAAAATCTAGTTTAATCGCTCTAGTTAAATCCCATCTCAACGCATAACTTCTATTCCAATTAAAGGTTTTATTTACATAAACAGGTATCGTATTTTTAAGCTCTGGGTTATTGTTTCGAGTTTTAGATTCTTGGTACTGACGATTTACATCGGTAGAAAAACTATACGATTTTGGAAACAAATAGAAATTGGCATCCTTGACTAAACCTAACCACTCAGTGCTATTAAAGAACTTACTTTTTGAGAAGGGTTTAATATTTTTGGGTGCAGCAGAAAAGTTATAGGACAGACCACCACGATAGGATTTCAAATTATCAAATTCCGTCTGGAAATCATGCATTTCTGTGGAGCTATATGAATAGTTTACTGCAAAATTAGAAATATCATAGACCTTTTTCTTTTTCTCATTATTGGTCCGTTCCTTACGGACATTGGTGAAATTTAAACTTTTGCGTGTAATCACTTTTTGTTGCACACTTCTTACCGAGTCTTGTTGTTTTCCTGCGGGGAAAGCTTCCTTCACATATCTATCAAACTTGATATCTGGAGCAAGAGGAGCATATTGTGGTTTCACTATACCTACGGTATACCCGGCATACATTGGAATTTTAACACCTGATTTTTTACCCAAAAACTTACCTAGTTCCACATTGGCCTGAATATCCAAATCTTGACGCGTTTCTCTTTGTCGCTCGCTAATTTTTTTATCAATACTACCCCAACCTGGTGTACTCATACTACCGGATACAGAGATGTTAGCAAAATCCGCCAACTTTGTGGTAGCTGTCACAATTGAAGCCCAACCGCTTTGGTCATCAAAATCAGACAAACGCAATTCGTTAAACCAAATTTCCGCACATTTACCTTCACCATCGTCCTCGGTATCGCCTACTACTTGACGCGGATTGCGCACACCCAACATAATTGTTTTCACTCCATTAAGAGAAGGATTACCCACAATGGACACTTTTGCCTTTCCAATTTGGAGGGAGTAGGGAGTAGTGAAATCACCTGATTGGCCATTGGTAATAGCTTCTTTATTTCTTCTGATTTTTAAACTTTTAAAATCCTCAAACTTCACCTCCATATTATTGGCTTCGGGCCAAACAAATAATCTTTGCTGATCGTCATCTCCATTATACTGCCCAGGAAGGGTCACGTTTAGAGGAATTTCATATTCGTAATAGTTATTTTCGAAATCTGTTCCAACCCGCATAAATGCTACCAAATCTCCATTTTTTACTGGGGCTTCAGATACATAGGATTCTGCATGCACAAACATTTTCAGGGTATTATACGAAAGTACATCTAGGTCGAAAGAACGATAAACCGCTCTACCCTGCCCATCTGGTAGTTCACATATATTTACCGCAAGCGACTGTTCATTCAATTGGTTTTGATTGGTAGACCCTACATTAGTTTCACGTTGAATAAAAGGAGGCAACACATAATTTACGGGTTTTTTGGAAGAGTTGACCTCAATATTTACGGCAGAAACATCAAAATTAGTGAAATCATCGCCCAAAATATAATCTCCGGGATCTTGTAACGCCCCATCATATTTACGCCATTCGCCACGTACTAACTCAAAACGAGCCATTCTCATTACTACTGGGTTTTTAAAGCCATGCATAAACACCCGCATAAACCGAATAGATCTAAAATCACGAATTCCGCCAATTGGCACTCCCTCTCGGATAGGAATTTTTAATTGGTACCATTCAATATCTCTGGTATTACCATCTTTAGTGGTTACTTGCGTGGATCTCACATCGGTAATGTAATTATTCCCAATATTGTTTTTATTGAAATCTGATCGACTCACTTTAATTTTATATTGCCAATACGACTCTGTTTCTTCAATGTTTTTATCCAAATTAATATCTTCCTGATTTGGCCGAGTAGAACCTACAGATGAAGCACCTGCACTGGTAGATAAAGGTGAATTTCCGTCATATCCATTATACTTTTTGTAACGTGTTAAAATATCTGCTTCTTGTGCATCATACGAATCCGTACGGTAATACGAGAAATTATCTTGCGAAATATCATTAGCCAATTTTGGAATATTAGCCACATTAGCCGCATAGGTACTGAAAAACTCTTTTTCTTCCACATCGCGTAAACCATCTAGACCTACATCTTGATATTGACGAGAAGCTGGATCATTGTCAAACCCTGTTACAATTTGATTTCCTGGCGTATATCTACCCCATTTAGTAGTGTACGGTTCGGTAGCAATGGCCGTTGGAGGCACAGAAAGTCCATTTTCAAAGAAATTTTGCCCATCACGTTGCACATCTTCCGATATAGATCCTAAGTTGATATACATTTCGCCATCATCGTTTCCGTATTGGTAATCCTCATTAAAAGGATTCATAACCCAAATTTGGATATACTCAATATTTAGCGCTTCAAAGTTTTGTTGGTCAATTTTACGTTGAATACCACCCCATCGTGTTTCTGGGTCTAACAAAGTTCCATCTTGTAAATCAATCCCTGCACTATAAACATCACCAATGGAATCACGCCCATTGAAATCGTAATTGTTTTGTCCTTTTTCTTTCGGGTAAAATGCTAAATCAAGCGTTGGAATATTCGAATTTTGCACATTACTTACTTGTTGTTTTTCAAAAACCTCATTTACCGGAATTATCCTCATAAAGTGGTTACTCTGCATAGCCGGGTCATTTTTAATATGCGCAGGTGTGCTAGAATCATCTCTAAAAAACAATGGATCAATGGTGTACCACGAAAACAGAGCCCGATTAAATCCTAATGCTACATTATTAATTAAAGATGCTTCTGGGAATACATTAGGTTGGTTTTGCGGAATAGCCGCTAGCGTCCACGAAGTTATAGAGCGCAAATCAATGGTGGATTGCGAGCCTTCGAAATCATCAATATAAGAAGTCCCTGCTTTTCCAATCGCTTTGGAGTGACCAGGAAGGAACTGAGCAAATTCACCCGTAATTTGAAAATTTGATTTCTCTTTGGTATCAATCCCAGGGAGGTTATCAATAAGTCGAGTTAAAAATTGAGACTCTGAACGATACGCTCCATCCACCCCCCAAACGGTATTGGAAATGGGTTCGTCACCATAACTTGTTTTCTGAGTTAATGGTCGCTCTGATAAGTTCATAATGGTACCACCCAAAACAAAATCTTTTGACACCTTGTAGTCAAACCTAGATGCCACCATGGTTTTTTGTTGAATATTAAACAACGAATTACTTTCAAGTGATATTTTAATAGGAATTCCCGATTCCAACAAACCTTGATTTAAAATTTTAACCCGGCCCAAATTATAGTCTACTCGGTAATCATAACCCTCCGCCAATGTTCTTCCTCCAGCAGTGACTTTTACCGACCCCTCCGGAATTTGCATCGCACCCACAGAAATTTCATCACTTACTGAAGACTCATATTTCCCATTGAAATAAAATCTATTCTTATTCGGGAATTTCGCCTGTGCATCCTGTTTGGTATTGGTATACAAAGAATCAAATGCGTAATCTTCAATAAATTGCGCATCTCCATTTGCGATATTGTGAATATGACTACCAAAAGGCTCTAGCACCGGGAAAAACACTTTCCCGTTTTTGGGATTAATATATGGCAGGTTATTGGGGCCAGTCAAAAAATCAAAAGTACCATCAGCAGGTTCCATCATGTTCCTATCCATCTTGTCCAAGTTCATTACCTGAATTAGCGGTTTACCCGTAATTTCGGATGGACCTGTAGGAAGGTAATTAGTAGGTACTCCCGTTTTTCTATCTAGGTACCAAATATCAAATCTGAAATTGTTTTGCTGTACTTGATAAGCCCCAATGGAATACACGTTTTTCATCATCAAGTCCCAAATAGGGGCATTAGTGTTGATTTTCGAACTTTTCAACATTTTCGTGTAAATGGCTTGATCATTCACAACATCTGTAGAAAATTCACCTACCTGATACACTTGGTTTTGGTAGGTGTATTGAAAAGAAACTGATAATACTTGATTGGGTTGCATTTCCATATTTAACGAAATGGTTCCAAGAAGCGCATTAAACGTATAATCGGTAGGCGCGAGTAACCTAGCTAAACCCACTTTTTGATAATCTTCCTGCGAAATGTAGCCCATTCCAGCCAAAGCGGTGGTGGCTTGAGTATATCCTTTAATGATAGGATCTCCACTCACATCCTCATACAAACTATTTGCTTGATTATTTGGAAATTGATTGTTTCCCCCAGGAAAACTCAATGGTCCATTACCACCCTGATTAAAAACCTTGGTGGGATTGGCTTCCCCTAAATCTTGAAAAGCTATTAAGTTTCGTGTATTTTGGGTAGTGTTGTTATTATTGGTCACCCAAACTTCAATACGCGTTACATTAATTGGTGAAGAAACATAAGGGGGACTAGACATGGCTTGCTCATAATTATCCCGAAAAAACTGTGAGATAAAATAGTGCCTGTTTTGATCATATTCATCTGCTTTCAACTCAAATTCCTTAACCTGAGCTCCGCCCTTCACTTCAATTTCTTGCTTTTTTCCTTTTTGTTGCGACAATACCGTGGTTACGTCTAACCGCCCAAATTTTAATTTAGTTTTTATACCAAATAGACTTTGAGAACCTGTTATTAAAGAACCAGAAAGCGGTAAACTCACATTTCCCGCTTCAATTTTTTGGATGATATCATCATCGTATCCTGTAAAGTCAACCTTGACCTGGTTTTCGAAATCAAAGGTGGCCTCGGTATTATAATTAATAGAAAGCTTTAGCTTATCTCCAATATTACCGATTAGATTCACCTGAATTTGCTGATCAAAATCGAAGGTTGTAATGCTCCGCTGTCGCTCGGTTAAGGCAGGATTTTGTGTTTTCGAATTTTTAAGCCCAAATTTTACTAACGCAGAACCACTTGGACGAATATCAATAGTGTTTCCACCAAAAATATTATCAAACCCTTTGCTATCGATATTCAATGAAGGGATTAAGTCTTTACTTTTGGAATCATCTTTATTAAACTCACTTTCCGTGGCATTTTTTTCTTTCCAATAATCTGCAAGGGCTTTTTCTAAGTTGTAATTCTTATACTCGTCAAAAGTCATGTAGTTTACAGGACGATAACTCAACGAGTCTCCTATTTTAGACACCACATAGTAATTCCCGGTAACGGGATCATACACTATTTCTTCTTCAATGTTTTTTGGGTCTTCTAAATCTATGGGATTATTGGTGGTGTTAAACGGGCTTACGCTGTTGTCAACATGAGGGTATTTTAAATCTATGGTATCCCCCGAATCTGCTGGCATAATAGCATAAAAATTCTCATAAGCAACCTCAGAAGCTTTCACCGAAAAGTTGCCAATAAAAACCATGGCGGCAACAAAAAAGAGAATTTTTATACCGTAGTATTTAATCAAAACGTAAATTTTCGACTGAAATTAAAGTTTTTTCAGCGCTGCTTTTACCAATCCCTCGACCGGTAATTCACTATTGGATTTCAATAAGTTATCAATCATTTTAGTTGATTTATTCTTATCAAATCCTAACGCGAATAATGCAGATAACGCCTCTTGTCTATTCGTATTGTGTGGGGTTAAAGAAATTTCTGAAGCGACATCTAATTTACCTATTTTATCCTTCAAATCAATGATGATTCTTTGCGCTGTTTTTCCTCCAATTCCTTTTACAGATTGCAGGGTAGCAACATCTCCATTTATGATGGCCGACATAGCCTCAGCCGGAGCTAAAGATGAAAGTACCATTTGAGCGGTACTTGCTCCCACCCCCGACACAGAAATAAGTTGGCGGAAAAACATTCGTTCTTCTCTATCTGCAAATCCATAAAGCACATGCGCATCTTCACGAATAGCCAAATGGGTGTACAAACTAACCGCTTCGCCAGTTCCAATTGCTCCATACGTATGGAGGGAGATATTTAAATAATATCCCACTCCATTACAATCAATTACAACAAAACTTGGGTTTTTCTCGGCTAATCTGCCTTTAATAAACTCTATCATTTTTATTTTTTCGCCTGGGCATCCATAGATGCCACTTTTACCATGTTAATTATTTCACGAACGGTACTACCTAATTGGAGTACATGAAATGGTCTTTTCATTCCTAATAATATAGGACCAATTGCATCTGTAGACGCTAATTGTTGCACCAATTTATACGCAATATTTCCAGCACCTAAGTTAGGGAAAATGAGCGTATTTACCTTTTCGTTTACCAATCGCGAAAATGGGAAAATTTCTTCTAATAAATCAGTATCTAACGCAAAATTAGCTTGCATTTCTCCGTCCACTAAAATTTCAGGGTGGTTTTTGTGTAAAATATCAACTGCCTTTGTTACCGCACCTGCACAATCTGTAGAGGAAGAACCAAAATTAGAATAAGACAACATGGCAATGGCTGGTTTAATTTTCATTCGTTTAACCGCCTCATCTACTTGTAAAGTAATATCTACCAACTCTTCTGCTGTAGGATTAAAATTGATGGTAGTATCCGCAAAAAACAACGGCCCTCTTTTGGTAATTACCACATACATACCTACAATTCGCAAGGCTTCTTCATCCTTACCAATGACTTGTAATGCCGGACGAATAGTATCTGGATAATTTCTAGTCAATCCTGAAATAGCGGCATCTGCTAATCCTGCTTTCAACATTCCTGCTGCAAAATAATTACGCTCACGCATCAATTTTTTAGCTTCAGTCAAGGTCAATCCTTTACGTTTACGTTTTTCAAAAAAGGCTTCACCAAACTGGTTACGCAAAGGTTCGGTAGCTTCGCAACGTGCATCCAGAATTTCGCAACCCGATAAATCCAGTGCGTAGTCTTTTGCTATTCCTTTAATTTTCGATGGCAACCCAAGTAATATAGGCTTGGCTATTCCTTGTTCAGCAACCGTTTGAGCAGCCTTAAGCACTTTAAAATCATGCGCCTCTGCAAACACGATTCTTTGCGGATCCCGTTTCGCTCTTCGTTCTAAGCCATTCATCAAGGTGTTTTCTAGCCCCAATCTGTTTTGAAGTTCTCTATTATATTTCTCCCAATCTTTTATTGGGTTTTGAGCCACCCCACTATCCATAGCTGCTTTGGCTACTGCAGGTGAAACAGTTGTAATTAAACGGTGATCTAATGGTTTTGGGATAATATATGTCTTTGAAAACGATATCTTATTCTCATTATACGCTTCAATCACCTCTTCTGGCACGGGCTCTTTTGCTAAACCTGCCAACGCTTTTACAGCCGCAAGTTTCATTTCTTCATTAATAGAAGTAGCACGAACGTCTAACGCACCTCTAAAAATGTAAGGAAATCCTAGTACGTTATTAACTTGGTTAGGATAATCACTACGGCCGGTTGCCATAATAATATCATCTCTAGAGCTAATTCCATCTTCGTAAGAGATTTCTGCTACCGGGTTTGCCAAAGCAAAAACAATCGGGTTTTTGGCCATAGACCGAACCATGTCCTGGGTAAGAACGTTACCCTTGGATAAACCTAGAAAAACATCAGCTCCTTTAATAGCATCGGTCAAAGAGCTTATTTTAGTGTCTCTCCTAAAATATTCTTTGGTTTTTGGCAACTGTCCTCTATCCGAGTTAATAACCCCCTTACTATCCAACATGTAGATGTTTTCTAATTTGGCTCCTAATTTCACATATAGTCTAGCGCACATAATGGCCGCAGCCCCAGCACCATTCACCACAATTTTTACTTCTTCTATCTTTTTATTCGATAGTTCCAATGCGTTTAATAATGCCGCAGATGAAATTATTGCCGTACCATGTTGGTCATCATGCATTACCGGAATGTCTAATTCAGCTTTAAGTCGCTTTTCAATTTCAAAGGCTTCTGGCGCTTTGATATCTTCCAAGTTAATTCCACCAAAAGTGGGCGCAATATTTTTTACCGTATTGACAAATTCATCAATTTTTTTTGTATCTACTTCTATATCAAATACATCAATATCAGAAAAAATCTTGAACAACAATCCTTTTCCTTCCATTACTGGCTTAGATGCGTCCGGTCCAATATCTCCTAATCCTAATACTGCAGTTCCATTGGAAATTACACCAACTAAATTTCCTTTTGCGGTGTATTTATATACATCTGATTTATTGGCTTCAATTTCTTTACATGGGTCTGCAACTCCAGGCGAATAAGCTAATGACAGGTCTCTTTGTGTACTGTAAGGTTTAGTAGGCACTACTGCAATTTTACCTGGACGACCTTCTGAATGGTAATCCAATGCTTCTTGTTTCTTGATTTTCATAGCTTAATTTTTTAAAGGTGGTTACCTAAAATTCAACCCGCAAATTTATACAAAAAACAAAGGCTTAAAACCAAACATTACTCACCATTTGTTTAATTAATTTTAGACCTAATTGTATTGAAAATAGTTATTGCCTAAGCATTCTTGAAATTATAGCAATGGGATATTTTCCATCAGTACCCAACCCAAAAAACAGCTACCATTTCTTACGCCAATTGTGATTTTAGCTCCATTAATAAGTCTTTTGATTTTACTTGGATTAAGTAATTAGCAGTAAAGAACAAAAATGAACCAGCTATTAACAAGGTCCAAAGTAACGGAGACCATTCTGAGAATAAATTTTCGGCATTCCAGAAATGGGGGCGAATAATAATTTGAACAAAAAAATAGTCAAACCAAAACAATCCTTGAACTGGTGATTTCATCAAAACGGTAGTTTCTTTACCAAGAATTTTCTTGTTTCTAAAATATTGGAGCGTATTACTTATGGATCCAACCAGTACCATCAAAATAAATATCCACACTCCCACTTGTTGCATAATTAAAAAGTGTGTCATACTTTGAAATAGAACCAGTGAGCCAAGTAGAAAACCTAACACTCTAGGCCAAGCCAAAATAACCAACACCGTTTGCCAGAGTTGTTTTAAATACCGCTTGGTCATTCTATCCTGATGTACACCCACAACATCTAAAAATCCAAAAATTCCAAAACGCTTGTAGACCACCTGCAATGCTTCAGAAAATGTTGCTTTCGGATTTTCAACCCAATGCTCCTCTATAGAATGCGCCAAATGATCAACTAATTCTAGCCGTAAATCAATGTAATAGACATCTTTTTTCTTGCAAAACGCCATCAAATCTTTGGCTTCTTGTTCGGTAACTTTTCGCGATTCCATATTAAATTGGTTTTAGATTAAACAAGGAATTAAGCCCTGCTAAAAAGGCTTGCAATTCAACGACATTATTTTTGATGCTTTCTCCGCCTTCGGGGGTTAGTTCGTAATATTTTCGAACCCGCCCGTCTACCTTTTTATAGGTGACAATAAGTAAATTCTGGCTTTCCAACCGATGCAATACTGGATAAAGCGCTCCTTCTGTAAGGTTTATCTCACCTGCCGTGATTTCTTTTACCTTCTGAGAAATTTCATACCCGTACATTTTATCATTTTTACGGATTAATTGTAGCACAATATCCTCCAAAAACCCTTTGATGTAATTTTTACTTTTCATACCTAAGATTCAAATGTATACTTTTTTTTGAGACCTCCTTAATTAGTTAATGAGTTAATGAGTTAATGAGTTAATGAGTTAATGAGTTAATGAGTTAATGAGTTAAT
>CAXBCR010000033.1:0-26138 GCA_963974475.1 uncultured Flavobacteriales bacterium | reverse complement strand
TTTGCGGACCTGCCCCGATCACTATCGGGGGCAAACCGTATGCTTAGTTATTAGGGCTAGTTTTTAATCGGTTTCCTTCGCAAGGCAATAATATTTAAATCCCAATTTACCCTTATTAATGGTTATTGTAATTGAATCTACATTTGGGTTATATTCCTGAAAATTTCCTGGCACAATAACTTTTTCAAAGTCATTATTTGGGTCGAAAACATAGGCGTAATATGTGTCTCTATGACTTCCTTTTCCAACGAAAGTTTCTTTTTCAAAATGGCTGATTTCAAAAGTTTTAACCTCGATTATTTTCGGGTTTAATTCGTTTATAATGGTTCCTAAATTAGATATGAGAATTATCGAAACTAATAATACCGTGTGAGTAAGCCCATATCCAGATTTGTTTTTAATGGCTAGTAGATTTGGTCGAAAATGTTTAATAATTGAAATGATAGAAAGACCTGTTACTATTCCCGAAAAAACTAGTGCAAGGATAAAAAGAAGTCCGTGATTATATTTTTCAACGCTCAAGAAAATCCAATAAGAACCAAGTATGGAAATTCCCGATACAATTAAAATCGAATTTATTATCGTAATAATTTGATTGTTTTTCATTTTCGGTAATTAGCCCTAACGGTTTGTGTATGAAGCGTTGGGCATTTCGAAGCAGTTCATTTTCAGTTCACCGTAAATTTTAGTAATAGCTCAAAAATTCATCATAGCCACTTATTGCCCAATGATTTACACACTTTGTTGTGTGGTCGTACTTTCTCTTCTGTCAGCATGGGCAAAGACATACTTATTGACAAGTTTTGACTTGTGCGGTTGATTTTTCGAGCGACTTGGCAATGTGTATGGCTTTTGGAGTGGTATTAACTTTCATCGTTATAGTAAATTTTATAATATTTCCTTCCATCTTTTTCCACTCCCTGCTCTATTAGTTCTTTATCTCCGTGAATGTATATGTGAAAATTCTTATCTAGTTTCAACACTTTTTTAAAAGCTCTAACTTGCTTTTTCACTGCTTGTGAAGATATATCAAAACTGTCTGAAAGTTCTATCTCGTTATTATCCCTATATGAATTATCAAAACTTCTGAAGGATTCAATTAATTCTTCACTTTGAAAAACTGATTTTTCAAATTCTTCTTTTTCAAATTTATCATTGGTCTTGAAATAATCTACAGAGCGATTTAATAAATCAATTTGGTCAGCTTTATTTACCTCAAATTCTTCTTTTAGTTGTTCCGTTACAAATTGTTTCGCTATTCCTAAAAATTGATTTGTCTGATGGAATTCGTTCCTTATTGGTTGAACACCAAGAAAATCATCTTTCCAATATTGAGCTTCTGAATTACGATTAGTATTATCAATAATTGAAACCAAATAACCATTTTCTTTTTGAATATTAAAAATCAAACATCCTTTGTCTAATTTATTCGTATTTATTCCATGCTCACTTTCCAATTCAAAACTATCTTTTGTTGAAAGCACTTTTAGTATGGTTTCTTTATTTTCAGATTTGAATAAACCTATTGCATCAGTTTTTTCTCCATTAAGAACACAATCTTCAATATATACTATGCATAATTCACCTCCCTTAATTTTTGGATGTGTACTTTTATCATATAAATATCTTGAACAATTTTGCGATTGCTCAATAAAAGAAGATTTTTCATTGAAAATTGAACTCACAAATTGAAACATAGGATTAAGTTCAATATTAGGAACAAAATAAAATTGAAATAATTCTTCTATTTTGAGGTTATTACTTATCAAATTTAGAACATATTCTTCTGTTTTATCAATGTTTGCCAAAGCATTTGAAAACCGAACTCCTTCTTCATTATTTTTATTACCTACAAAATGGATAATAAATTTTTCTATATTACCTAATACCATTTTTCGTACAAATTAGTTATTATAAATATTATCAGGAATTAACCCATTTCCTCCAATAAATTCATCTACAGTATGAAAATATGTTAAGCCATTGTCAATCCAATACTCTTTAGGTGCGTGTTCTACCATAAATATTTGAAAACTTGTTTGTTTTTCTGTTATGATAAAGTCTATGAAAGAATTTAATAGCGAAAATGCATTTACTAACTTAATTTTATCATTATTTCCTTCACTGCCGTAATAAGGAATACTTGGTTGGTCGACAAATAAAAACTGAGGTACGTGTGGCTGTTCTAACGCAATCATATGCTCGTGTAAACCTAAGAAAAAATATAGGTGCATAAACATAAAGTTCGATTTGCTTCCTACATTATTTAAAGGGAACATTTCTCCATCTGGTCGTAGTTTTAAACGCATTTCATCATCATTAAATTCAAGATTGCCATTTTGATAATTTGGCAAAGGATATAAATTATAGTTCCTTTGAATACTCTTATTCAATAATGATTTCATTGAAAACTTTATTTGCTCTGTGTTTTGGGGCACTTTTTCTAATCTTACTTTTTCATCGGTGAGACTGTTTAGTTCTACAGTGTCTATAGGTTTTATTTGTTTTCTGCCTATGATTTGCTCAAAAGCATATTTAATTTCCCCTAAAACAACATACTTTTTTCCTTCAGATAAACTATTCTGTTTTATTTCATTCAGTTGATTTATTCTCTTCTCAATATTTTGTAATTGTATTTTTAAATCTTTTATTTCACCAGAAACCATAATTGGTTCTTTTATCTTTTTTGATAGATTATTTTTTATTTCTTTCAGTGAAGAGTCTAATGATTCTATAAACTTTTGAGTTTCATATGAACCTACTAATTGGTCAGATAATTTAGTATTTAAAATCTCAATTGGTTGTAAACTATCAGCCGATTTTGATAGATTCTTTTTATAAATACTATATTCTTTCCGGTATTTATCGATTGCATCAATTTGAGTTTTTATTTCAAATTTTTTCTTGTTTAATTCATCAATTTCAGAAAAAAGTTTAAAGTTGTCGGCAACTTTTATGGTGTTTACAATAACATCTTGAAGTATTTCAACAGCTTCATTTACAGAATCTACAGAATGCTGGTATTCTATAAATTTGTTTTCTTTAGACTTTTCTATTAGTTTAAAAATATCTCTTTCGAAATTATCGTTAATTGTTTGATTTCGTTTATCTTGAGTATTGATTTTTTTGATTCCTGCATCTAATTCTTTTATTCTTTCTTTGGCTTTGATATTTTCCATATCATTTACACCAATAACCAAATCAAAAATATGAGATAGGGCTTTATCGTATTCCTCTTTCCCATAAAAAGTTGTGTCAAAAAAAGTTTCAGATGTTCCAATAATTGATTCTGTTAAAGAGTTGAATAAAAGGAAATGACGATAAGAAAGATTAAAAGTTGTTTTGCCTAATGCTTTACCATAAGGAAACCTTAAAGCATCTGTTATGCCAAATTCTTCATCTAATTTAGATTTTATTTCAGCGATTTCTTTATTTCCTTTGGGTGCTTTGGGAAATTCTCCAAAATCATAATAAACTTCAGAAGCAGGAAGTCCTTTATTTGGTGATTTTCTTACAATTGATATTTCTTTGTTATTAATTGTAAACCTTATACCAAACCAATCTACCTTCTCAGAAATAGCATTTACAATATTCATCTTTCCTGATAAAAGACAATAATCTATAATGCTCCAAAAACTTGTTTTACCAGTTGTTGCATCACCAGAAATGACATTAATTTTATTTGGTAAAAAATCATAGCTTTTAGGTTCTGAATTTTCGTCTTTGAACCATAGTTTGATTTCGTGGAGTATAAATATCATAATTGTATTTTTAAAATTTGATAAAGCTGAGTTGTTGAGTATTTTTCAATTAGGGATAAAAAGAAAGGCATAACACTTTCAATCTTATTAAATCTATCTCCCATATTATTCTCAATATTAAACACTGAATTCATAGATATTTCTTTACCTATTTCTATTTGATTAGTTTTACTTAGTAATATTAGAGAATTAATTGCGATAGGTAATAGAGCGGTAAAACGTTTATTGAAAGAAGCAAATAATCGAGATTTGTCGTAAACTATTTGTTTTAAATCCAATTCGCTGTATTGGTTTTGATATAAATAATTAATCGTGCTATCATCCAATAAGAAAGGTAAAATGAGGCAAGAATGGGCAATGTCTAATTTTTCTACCTTGCTTAATAAGGATAAAAAAATACAGCTTGCAATTGCTTCATTATTGTAGGTATAGTATATCTCTTTCATTATTTCTTGTATTTGTTTTCCCAGTCAAAATGCCAGCCAATTTTCAATTCATCTGATAGTGCGTAAAAATGACCATTGCTAAACTCAATACCCAAGGAGCGGTCTTGTATTAAGGATAAATCTTTTTCACGAATAAAGTCAATCAAATCAATTCCTAGAGATTGTATGTCATCTTCTAAATCACCAATAGAATCACCTGAATCAATCTTTCTTTCTATTTGCCTGTATTTAGCAATAAAAGCATTTTCCCAAATTTCTATGGAATTTTGTTCAAATTCCTCCATTTCTGTTGGATACACAAAACCTTCATTTAACCAATATGAAAAGTGATTCAAAACTTGTAGCATTTTAGAAGTATAGTCTACAATTTTATTTGAACCTTTTTTTATATCACCAATCTCTATTAATTGTTTTATGAATATTTGATTTTCTATATTTTCAGGTAATGGAATAGAAATTTTTCTCTTGGGTAAAGGTCTGTTTTCAAAAGCTACTTTAAAACATCCTCCAAATCTTTTATTAAAATCTTTAAAGGAAATTTCAAACTTCTTCCTATCCTTGATATCAATGTACTTAGCTGATTGTAGGTTTGAGTATAAACTATTGTATACAACTTCTACTATTTCCTTTTCTTGTCTAGTATTTTTTAATATTTGATTTTTTATTTTTGCTATAATACCATCAGCATCAGTATCAATGGTCAGTTTTGTTAAAAATATTTTCAGCTTTTTTTTGCCAATAGAAATTACATTTTGAATATACTTTTTCAGCTTTTTATCTGTTGTGCTGTTTTTTAACTCTCTTAATTTGTTATAAATGGCATCAATTTCATTATCTATTTTAAAGAGTAAAAGAGAACTGAGAAAATCATTATTATTATCACTTTTATTTGTTGTTAAAATAAACCAGTGTTTATTTAGGAAATCAAGATTGTCTTTTTCTGCTTTAATAAAATCAACCCAATTACTTAATGTTTTCCATAAATCTGAATCTAATGTTGTTAGGTTTTTTGAGTGTTGAACTGTGTGTTTAGCTTGAAATAAAATCGTTGTTCCATCTGCTTTATCAATATGAATATCGTCTTTAACCTCAAAACCGATTTTTTCTCCTGGTTCAAGTTCAAGAGCTAAATACATAAACAAATAGAATTGATAATCAAATCCAATGGCAATTGGACCAGCAGTATGTTGTTCTTGTATATTATTTGCTTTAGTCATAGTATTGATTTAATTCTTTCATATTATTCTCAACCGTGCGTTGACAAAAAATAGCTCTTTTGGTTTTTCAGGGTTGTCTTTGCGTATCGGCAAAAACCAAATGTGCTATTTGTGCGATGGCTCTTTATTCGTATGCCACACAACATGCGGATATAGTTAATATTAAGTATATCCACGTTATAAATATTTTTCTAATTTATTAATTCAATTCAACCTTTTTCTATCGCTTCCCTACCATCTACGTCAACATACATCATCGTTTCGGTAGTTTTAGACCTCTCACAAAACCTGCGCAATCAAAAGCCCTAACCGTTTGTAGTCGTTTAATATCGGTTATTTCACTAGTCATTCTTTGGTTGCTTGGAGTTGTTTTATTTGTGAATGCAATGTACTATTTATTAGGCTTATTTCGATTCCTTGTCCTGAATTTATTCTATCCTCCAAAACTGAAATAAGTAGGCTATTTGTTTTTTCCAATAAAAACAGGGTATTCCCTCCCCTTTTCCTCTAAAAAACTTACGCTAGTACGCCAAAAATTAAACCTATTACCGGGTTTTTACCCACTCAAAATCGTTAATAAAAATATAACATTATTTTACAGATTAGTTTCTTGCCCTTTCAAATATCTATCTACATTTGCGCACCAAATCAAAGTACCAAATGAAAGTTTTTTTCAAAGTCTTTATATTGTTCGCGTTCGTGCTGAACGTGGTGCTGGCTTATGGAAATGCAACTTTTACCTTTGTTCCTGCTCACGAAACCGAATATACGACTCAACAAATCGAAGTAGGTACTCAAATTCATTCTAATCAAAATGACAATGTACCGGCTAAAGAGTTTTTGCTAGCCGAAGAGGAAACCGAAACCAACGAGGAATACATCCAAACTGCGGTTTTATTTGTGGCCCTTTTTCAATCCTTTATTTGGAAAGATTTCACGTCCATTTTGCCTTCAGGCGAATATGCCTTTATCGGAAAAAAAATCCGAACGCAACATATTTATTCGTTTATCGAAACGTTTCGTATCTGATACCCTTTTATTTCCAAACTAATGCGTTAGTTTGCTTTCCGTCCCACTAATTATTGGGATTCGGGACCTTAGTTTCCGTGGTTCGCCACATTATTTATTTCATCAATTTTCTTATTTACAAATTATCTATCAAATGGAGAGTTTCGTACCATTTTGGACACTATTAACGTTATCGTTTTTTGTGTTTATTATCCCCAAAAATCATAAGCAATTATTCTCGCTTGTGTTGGTTTCTGCCGTAGTGGCCATGACCAGTTATTGGGGAATTCAGGTTTTATTTCTAGGCCAAGAAATAACCGGTGATTTACCCCTTAAATTTCTGGAAAGCCCCGGTAGCTTAATTATTGACAAGCTGAGTGCCTTTTTTATTTTGGTGGTGAATTTCACGATTCTTACCGGAATTGTTTACGCTAAAGGTTACCTAAGGCCTTACCTCAAGACCAAAAATGTGCATCAGTTTTCGGTGCATTACTTTAGTTATTTATGGCTCTATTTCGCTATGCTATTAGTGGTGATGGTGCGCGATGGACTAGGTTTCTTGATTGTATGGGAATTAATGGGTCTTTCGTCTTTCTTACTCGTAATGTTTGATGCCGAAAAAGAAGATGTGCTAAAAATTGGTTTGAACTATATGATTCAAATGCACATCGGGTTTTTATTCCTTGTTTTTGGATTCGTAATCGTAGGTATGGTTACCAACCAAATGTCGTTTAACGCTATGGCCCAAGCGTTTTCATCCGAAGGGTTGACCGCTATACTAGGAGTTCACGGTAACTTTTGGTTATTTCTTATCTTCTTTATTGGTTTCGGGTTAAAAGCAGGTTTTATTCCGCTACATACTTGGTTACCTTACGCCCACCCTGCGGCACCTTCGCACGTGTCGGGAGTGATGAGTGGCGTAATGATTAAAATGGGCATTTACGGCATATTTCGCGTCATCATCAGTTTGCATACCGATTTGATGTGGGTAGGTTATTTCCTATTAATCATCTCCATAGCTACCGGAATATTCGGTATCATGATGTCTATAGTGCAAGAAGACACCAAAAAGCTATTGGCCTATTCTAGTATTGAAAACATTGGTATTATAGGTATTGGAATGGCCTTAGGCGTGCTAGGTATTGGAATGCAAATTCCTCTATTGGCTGTCTTAGGATTCTCAGGAAGTTTACTTCACATTTTAAACCACTCGTTATTTAAATCAATTTTATTTTACGGAGCAGGGTCTATTTATAAGTCCACGCATACGCGTCAACTCAACAGTTTGGGCGGATTGATAAAACGGAT
This sequence comes from uncultured Flavobacteriales bacterium, assembly GCA_963974475.1. Classification (GTDB taxonomy): domain Bacteria; phylum Bacteroidota; class Bacteroidia; order Flavobacteriales_G; family Salibacteraceae; genus CAJXZP01. The sequence goes on along the minus strand of CAXBCR010000033.1, from coordinate 18,398 downwards.
GCCCAAATCGGCTGTGTTTTTTCTAATTGGTGCCATGGCTATTAGCGGCCTCCCTCCTTTTAACGGGTTTATTTCTGAGTTCTTGATTTACAGCGGACTCTTTAAAAGCTTAGCCGCTGCCGATTTGAATTTTTCGTTGACCATTTTAGCGAGTATCGTTGGTTTGGCCCTCATTGGTGGTTTGGCGGTTTTTAATTTCACCCGCATTTATGGAATGGTATTTTTAGGTTCACCTAGAAGTAATCATGCCGTTCATGCTACCGAGGTAGAACCATCCATGCTCATTCCGCAATACTTTATTGCTACAGCTATTATTGGTATTGGATTGGCTCCTTTTATAGTGCTTCAACCTATTCAAGAAGTGGTTGCATTATTCACTCCTGTAAATACTGCTTTGGTTACCGATACTTTCCAAACTTTAAGTAGCGTAAGTATTACAAGTGGTATCATGATTGGCATTATTGGACTGTTGCTAATTATACGAAACTGGCAGCAAAAGAAAACAGAGGTAGTTTACGGACCTACTTGGGGATGTGCCTACCCTTCGGGCGACCCGGCTTTACATCAATATACCGCTACCTCATTTGCCGATAATTTCAAACAATTAGCACACCCGGTAGTAAAAACCGATAATCATTACAAACATTTTGAAGAAGAAGACATTTTTCCACCTGCACGTAGTTTCAAAAGCAGCTCTTATGATAAACTTGAGATTGGTTTTATCAATAAAATTGGAAAATACGCCCAACGTATCATGGTGCGATTTGCCGTGCTACAGACCGGGAAAATTCAGCACTATTTAGTGTATCCGCTGGTGTTCATCTTGGTCATTTTTCTACTCACTTATTTAAAATTTATATAAGTCATGATTAGTATTCTATTAATTATCATTAGCGCCATTCTTTTTCCTGGTCTCGTTTCATTGACCAAGTCTAAACTGAGTGGCCGTAAAGGGGCTTCGGTTTTTCAACCGTATTACGACATCTTTAGATTATTCAAAAAAGGAAGTGTGTATAGTACCACTACAAGTTGGATTTTTCAAATTGCGCCCACCGTTTATTTCGGTTCTATTGTTGGCGCTTCATTAATGATTCCGTTTGGAAATTACCAAAATGGACTTATTTCTTTTCAAGGCGACTTTCTATTTTTTGCGTACATGTTAGCCATGGGTAAATTCATCATGATTATTGGTGCACTCGACACCGGTAGTGGTTTTGAAGGCATGGGTGCCAACAGAGAAGCCTTGTATTCGCTACTTGTGGAGCCCGCGTTTTTCATCATTATTAGTGCCATCGCATTACTCAGTGGATTCACTTCATTTCACGACATGTTCACGCATTTTCATTTAGATGATTACGTGGCGTGGTTGTTTGTCATCATTGCCGTATTTGTATTAATTCAAATAGCGTTGATAGAAAATAGTCGCCTACCGGTAGATGACCCCAAAACACACCTAGAGCTTACCATGGTTCACGAAGTTATGGTGCTTGACAACAGTGGGTTTGATATGGCTATCATCCATTTGGCTGGAGCCTTAAAATTTGCGGTATTTGGAGGCTTAATGGCCAACTTACTCATTTCGCCAATTGAATTAGGCATTCCTTTATCGGCTTTATTATTTGTTGTGGTGCAGATGCTTTTCGCTATCACCGTAGGATTTATGGAAAGTTTTAAAGCACGTCTAAAAATGACGTACAATCCGCAGTTTATCATCACTTTATCGGGCATTGCACTATTGGCATTTTTTGTAGTAATCATAATCACTCAAACTATTTAATATGGACGTTTTATTAATTATCATATTTCTGATAACGCTCATCTATTTAGCGTTATCGGTACACATCAAAAACTACATCAATTTAATTGGCGTTCAAGGGCTTGTTCTTTTTGGAATTGCCATTATTGAATTGCATGAATTAGACATTATCCATTTTGGTTTTATCTTATTGGAAACCTTGGTTTTTAAAGCTCTCATTGTTCCTTTTATGCTGTACAGAATCAGTAAAAGAAACCGAATTTTTACATTAAAAAATAGTAGCTCTCATCGTATCAATAAAGGGTTCAATTTGGTGATTATCACCACGGCCGTTATCGGACTTAGCTTTTTGGTATCGGTTGATTTACATGATACGCATCTTGAAATCAAGTATTTCGCAGCGGCTATTTCATCCATTATTATTGGGTTGATTTACATTATTGTTAACAAAAACGCCATTATTCACTTGATTAGTTTCTTGGTGATAGAAAACGGTATTTTCCTTCTGGCGTTAGCCGTGGGTAGCGAAATGCCAATGATTGTGAATGCTGCCATTTTGATGGATATTTTTTCATCTGTACTGATGATTGGTGTGTTCTTAAACCGTGTAGGGCAATTCTTTCAAAACATGGAAACTGATTATTTAACAGAACTTAAAGACTGATACCAATGTTTATATCATTTATCATCATCACATTTATTGCAGCGGTATTAGCTTATACAGTGCGCATAAACAAATATAATCACCTCATTTCTATTGTATATAGTTTGCTGGTGGCTGCCTTTTCGGTATATGAATACCAACACTTAGGCGAAACACAATTGGTGTTTTTCACTCCAGATGCATTAGGCATAATTTTTCTTTTCATTTTAGGTTTATTAGGCTTTTTTACCGCTAGTCAATACCGCTTTTACGCCTACAAACGGAAAGAATATCCAAGTAATGTAGCCAACCACAATGCGGCATACGTACTGTTTCTTGGCGCTTTGGTAGGTTTAAATCTAACCAACCATTTTGGATTATTGTGGGCATTTGTAGAAGCCACTACCCTCACCGGTTCTATATTAATTTACCATGACCGAAACAAGTTTGCATTAGAAGCCGTATGGAAATACATCTTTGTGGCTTCCATATCTATTGCGCTTGCTTTTGCAGGTATTTTGTTTTTGAGTATCGGATTACAAGAATTAGGTGAAGTAGAACTATCGTTCGAAGAAATTCAAAAAGTAGCGAGTTTGTTAGACCCTATTTGGCTCAAAGCAAGTTTCTTATTCATCTTGACTGGTTTTAGTGTGAAAATGGGCATATTCCCCATGTTCTCGGTAGATATTGATGCCAAAGACACTTCTCCATCGCCTGTAGGGGCTATGTTTTCAAGTGTTTTAATGAATGCTGGATTCCTAGCTATTTTTAGGTTTTACGTTGCGTTCTCGCACGCTGAAATTCAACCGTGGATGAATCACATTTTGATGATTGTTGGATTCGCTTCTATCTTCTTTGCTGCGTCCTACTTAATACGCGTAAAAAATTACAAACGAATATTCGCGTATTCCAGTATGGAACATGCCGGGTTAATTACCCTCGCTATTTCAATGGGCTCAAAAGCCGGATACATTGCAGCAATTCTCCACATTATTTTTCACTCTTTTGTGAAAGCAGGTATTTTCTACCAATTGGGCCAAGTAGCTTACACATTTAAAACTAAACTGTTAGACCAAGCGGGAGGATATCTTTACCTAAACCCTGCGGGCGGATTGGTACTTATTCTCGGGTTGCTTTCTATTGTGGGTTTTCCACCATCTGGGTTATTTGTAAGTGAGTTCCTCATTTTTAAATCATTCATCGTAGGTGGCCATATTTGGTTAGTCATAACGGTAATGCTCATGCTTGCACTTATTATGTACACGTTAGCTGACAACGTATTGCGATTGATTTTTATCACGCCCAAAAACATGACGCAAGTGGATATCAACGCTACAAAATTGGTCTCTAAATGGGAAAGTTTAAGTCAATTATTCCTCATTGGTTTAACCATGTATTTAGGTTTTGCACAACCCGACTTTTTAATGGATTTAATTAACGAAGCGGTAGCACTTTTATCGTAAACGGATACTAAAAAATTGAATATGGCATCTTATATATCTATATCAAATCAAGAAACGGTTCCCTTAAAAAGCATTCCCGTGGTAGATTACACTACTTTCTACAAAGAGTCGCTGTCGTTATTGGAACAACCTCAAAACCATTGCGTATCCTATTACGGATTTCAGCACAACGGCCAATTAAAGTTTGTGTGCGCCATTGGCGATGACGAACAACATAAAATTCATTTACTTTCTTATGAATTAAAAGATGGAAAAATCACGCTTCCATCGCTTACCGAAAAGCATTTTGCATTGCACATTTTTGAACGTGAAATCTCAGAAAATTGGGGCGTTACTTTTGAAAATCATCCTTGGCCAAAACCCGTTCGGTACGCGCATAATAGAGCTGATTTAAAAAAGACTCCTGCTACCTACCCTTTCTACAAAATTAGTGGAGACGGGTTGCATGAAGTGGGCGTGGGTCCTATTCATGCCGGGATTATTGAACCCGGTCATTTCCGCTTTTTATGTATTGGCGAAATGGTGCTTCACCTCGAAATTCAACTCGGTTGGCAACACCGCGGTGTGGAAGCTTTAATGGTCAACAAAACCAAGCTTATTCAACGCACCGTTTTAGCCGAAAGCATTACCGGTGACACTGCCATCGGACACAATACGGCTTTTTGTCAAACCGTAGAATCTTTGGGAGGGATTACGGCTAGTAAAAACTTGGAACTCGAACGTGCCATAGCTTTAGAATTAGAGCGAATTGCCATACATGTAGGTGATTTAAGCGCTATGTGTACCGATGTAGCTTACCAACTGGGTAGCGCAGGTTTTGGTGCGCTCCGTACGCCTATTATCAACATGACGCAGGCTTGGTGTGGTAACCGTTTTGGAAAAGGTTTGGTTAGACCGGGCGGCACGCATTTTCCATTAACTAAAGAATTGGTGGAAAAACTACAGACTGTACTTACCGATTTTGAATGGCGTTTTGATGAAATAGCAGACCGTACTTTTAATCTACCGAGTATCCTAAAACGATTTGAAGGAATTGGAAGAATTTCTAATAAACAAGTCAATATGATGGGTAGCGTAGGAATGGTAGCCAAAATGTCGAACCTAAAACGTGATACACGCCATGGGCAACCATTTGGAGTGTACAAGGACATGAATTTTGAGCCTATTCTAAAAGTTACAGGAGATGTTTGGGCAAGAGCATCGGTACGTAAAAAGGAAATATCTCAATCTTTAGCGATGATTAGAGAATGGGTAGAAAAATTAGACCTTTCCAAAACAACTGAAAAACCAGTTGCCTCCACCGATTTAAAAATGGCAGCCGATTCGCTCACCGTTTCTTTAACAGAAGGCTGGCGCGGAGAAATTTGCCACGTTGCGGTGACCGATACTAAAGGAGAATTGATGCATTACAAAATCAAAGACCCATCCATGCACAACTGGAAATCATTAGAGCTTTCGCTGAGGGACCTTGAAATTTCTGATTTCCCAATTAATAACAAAAGTTACGACCTGTCTTATTGCGGGCACGACCTATAAATTGAACGAAGATGTTTACAGAAGATATTAAAATACTTTTTAATCACGGAAAACAATTTATTCCGGATGTAACGAAAGCAACTTTGGCTGCTCCTTTTCGCGGGCGGCCAGAAATATCTACCGAAAAGGTAGATGAAGCAGCCTTAATAAACTGTTGCCCAACCGATGCTATCACCGCAAAACCGGTAGCCATCAACTTGGCAAAATGTACGTTTTGTGGCGAATGTGCGATGGCGTTTCCTAGTAAAGTTAAGTTTACTAACGACCATAAAATTGCTACCAACGACCTAAAAAGCTTGGTAATTACCGAAGGGGCTACCGCTCCTATTGTACTCAACCCAGCGTTGATTAGAGAGGAAATCAAAAGCATATTTGGTCGTTCCTTAAAACTACGTCAGGTTTCGGCCGGTGGCGATAATAGTACCGAACAAGAATTGGGCGCTACTGGAAACGTAAATTTTGATGTGGGCCGCTACGGAATTGAGTTTGTAGCTTCTCCACGTCATGCAGATGGTATTGTAATTACCGGTGCTATTTCAGCAAATATGGCACAAGCCGTAAAAACAGCCTACGAAGCCATACCCAATCCGAAAATGGTTATTCTGGCGGGTGTAGATGCCTTGAGCGGAGGAATTTTTAGCGGAAGTCCGGCTTTGAATCGCAGCTTTTTAAACGAAGTACCTATCGATTTATACATCCCAGGCAATCCGCCTCATCCGCTTACCATCATCAATGGAATTTTAGAATTAACACGAACAAAATATAGAAGATAATAATCAATCTAAATCATTTTATCATGCATAAATTACAAACACCATTAACCGGGTTTGCAGGTTTAAAAGCACACTGGAAAGACGATTTAAAAGCCGGGTTCAGTATTTCATTAATTGCTCTTCCACTCTCTTTAGGAATTGCTTTAGCCTCTGGTTTCCCACCTATTGCAGGTTTATTATCCGCCATTGTCGGAGGGCTTTTGGTCTCTCGAATCAACGGTTCATTTGCCACCATAACCGGCCCCGCAGCCGGACTAATTGTGGTAAACTTATCGGCCATTGAAGTACTTGGAGCAGGCGACAATGTAGCTGGATACCATTACACGTTAGCTGCCATTTTTATGGCTGGGATTTTCATTTTCCTTTTCGGACTAATTAAGGCGGGGAAATTGGGTGATTTCTTTCCTACATCAGCCGTTCACGGTATGTTAGCTGCCATTGGGGTCATTATTATTATCAAACAAATTTTTGTGGCCATTGGCGTTTCTGCCCACGGACATGAATTGTATGAAGTAGCCGAAGAGCTGCCTTCTGGATTTTTACATGCTAACCCCGAAGTGGCTTTGATAGCCCTAGTTTCGCTCATTGTATTGATTGTTCATCCGTTTATTAAATACAAATTTGTTCAGCTTATTCCTGCTCCAATGTGGGTATTGTTATCGGCTATTCCGCTAGAATTAGGAATGGATTGGGAGCATGCACATGAAGTAGCCGTTTTAGGGATGCATCATAAAGTAGGGCCACAATTATTAGTACATTTACCTGCCAACTTACTAGATGGTATCGTAATGCCTGATTTCGGTATGATTGCCACCTCAGGTTTTTGGATAGCCGTGATTTCTATTGCTATGGTGACTGCCATAGAATCGCTTTTAAGTGCGGTGGCTATTGATACGCTCGACCCATTTAAACGTAAATCGAATTTGAATAAAGATTTAGGCGCCATGGGTATTGGTTCATCTATTTCTAGTTTTATGGGTGGTTTACCTATGATTACTGAGATTGTGCGTAGTTCTGCCAACGTAAGTAACGGTGCCAAAACGCAATGGGCTAACTTCTTTCATGCGGTTATCTTGTTGATTTTCATTATTCTTTTACGTCCTTTAATTGAGTTGATTCCCTTATCAGCTTTAGCCGCGATGTTGGTTTTTACCGGATATAAATTAGCTGCTCCAAAAGAATTCAAACATGTATATGAAATTGGAAAATCGGAGTTATTCATATTTGTAGTGACTATGATTGTAGTACTTGCTACCGATTTATTGATTGGTATTGGTGTTGGAATTATTGTAAATATGATTTTAAACATCACTAAAGGCGCATCTATAGGAAGTTTGTTTAAAGCCAATGTAGAAGAGGTCATTGAAAAAGATAAAGTGACCTTAAAATTAAAAGGCGCATTTACATTCTCTAATTACTTAGGATTAAAAAGTAAAATCTTAAAACATGCCGATAAATCTATCGCACTTGATTTAAGTGAAGCTACTATGTTAGACCATTCGGTAGTACATCATTTACATGATTTTGTACACGACCAAGAAGCAAAAGGATTAGAATTCTATTTTGAAAATGATGGCCATTTAAATCAAGTTTCTGAACATCCATTAGCTGAAAGAAACGTGAACGCACCAAAACTACAAATTGAAATTAGCCAACGCGACAGAGATTTAGAAGCCTTTGCTATGGCTAATAAATGGGATTTCTTTCCAGGAAGAGCATTTACCGATAAATGGTCTAGCTACGCTATTTTACTAGGTAGAAGAGTAGAAAAAGAAAGCAACATTATCCACTTCCAAAAAAACAGAAACAACATTACTGTATCTGATTTAGAGGTAACCTCTGGTGCTTACACTACTGATAGTACCGATGAAATTACGGTGATGAGAATGGAATTAACTAAAGAAATTCCAGTATTTTCATTACAGCAAGAAAGCTTCTTAGACCAATTATTGGTGAAAATTGTGGATGATATCAATTTCCCTAATTATCCTAAGTTTTCCGATTCCTTTATATTAAAAGGAGAATTTGAAAATGAAGTACGTGAATTATTTACCGATGATTTATTACAGTTTTTAGAAACCTATGATAAATATGCCATTGATTCGGATGGAGACAGTATCGCTATCTATGGAGATGGAATTTTAAAACCAGCAGAAATTACTGCAATGGTAGAATTTGGAAACGCATTGATGCGTTTCCTATAAATGTTTAGGTTGTTAATTTTTCAATAATTAGAAGGTTTAATTTAAACTCGAAACGGGCACAAATTCATACGTATGTTTGAATTTGTGCCTTTTTTAAAACATCGTTATTCAAACTATTATGAATATAAAATTACTTTTCATCGCGGTATTGATGAGCGCTAACGTCATTGCGCAATCCTCTACAGAAAAGAAAAACAATCCGTTAAAATTTAACTTAAACCAAGACGGCTCCCATTGGGTGAAAGCCAACTTCCTAAGTCAGGTTTGGTTGCGTGAAACGCAAACCAATGGAGATATTACCAATACCTCCCGAAAAGGAATGTTTACGTTACAGTTTCAGATTGCGATATAGCAGTTGAATTAGAAATAAGTGAGTAAAGGAGAATTGGGGACAATTCTCCTTTAATTTAGTATCGAATTTTAACCTCCGTTTTTATTACCCTAAAAATTCCTGAGGTTAATTCACAAAATATTCCGAGGGTTATTCCGTAGGTTAAAAACCTATTTATTAAATATTTAAACTTAAATAAACAACTATCACTCCGATGGTTATTTTCTGTAATATTCCGGTGGTCATTCCGGCACTAAAAATAGTGACAATTCAACAAACTTATAACTGGAAAACAGCTTTGAAATATCAAAACCGTCCCATTTTTGAAACCCACTCTAATGGAGATATTACCAATGCCCCCCGAAAAGGGATGTTTACGTTGCAGTTTCAAATTGCAATATAGCAGTTGAATTATAAATAAGTGAGCTAAGGAGAATTGGAAACAATTCTCCTTTAAATTATACCATTGATGCAATATCTGACGAATAACTAGGATAAGCAAAAATGACTCCTTTCAATTTATTGGCGGTCATTCCCTGCCCCATCGCTAATGCAAATACATTTATTTGTTCTTCTGCTCCGGCTCCTATAAGATGTGCTCCTAAAATTAGACCCGTTTCTTTTTCAATCAATACTTTAAATCCAGAAAACTCCTCTCCCACGCGCATAGAAGAATACCAGTTTTTGGTTTTCTTGAATTTTACATCAAATTGAAGTCCTTTTTCATGGGCTTGTTTTTCGTCTAAACCCACTCTGGCCAATGGAGGAAGTGTAAATACCACACTTGGAATAGGTGGATATTTAATTTCACGCACATCTTCGCCAGCCAATAAGTTTTTAACGGCAATTCGTGCTTCATTAGCCGAAACCGGAGTGAGGTTTGGTGCTCCCGTATCAGCACAATCACCCACTGCAAACACATTTGGATTCGAGACACTTCGTAAAAATTCATTCACTTTTATCCCTCGCTTACCTGTTTCTACGTTAATTGCACTTAAGTTTAATCCATCAATATTTGGAACCCTTCCAGCCGAATGAATGACTAAATCGCACGCTATAATTTCTTCTTTCCCATTGGATGTTGTAGTTACTTCATAGCCATTTTCAACTTTAGTCACTTTTGATATACTGGTTTCAAATTGAATATCAATGCCCATTTGCTTTGTTTTTTCAACTTGCATAACCACCAAATCTTGGTCGAAATTTACTAACGCATTTTTACCTCTTTGTAAAATAGTTACTTCACTTGCGCTCGCTCGTTTCGCAATATGACTAAATTCAAAACCAATAAATCCACCGCCAATAAAAACAATACGCTCTGGTTTATGTTCCAATTCCAGAAAATCTGTACTGGACGAAACATATTCCTCTCCCGGTATATTTAAAGACATTGGTCTAGCTCCGGTAGCTATATGGTAATTTTTAGCTTTCAATTTTCTTTCGCCTACTTCCAGTACACCCTCATCATTAAAACTAGCGGTACCATGAATAGTTTCAATTCCACTATGAGCTAACCCTTTCTCCAATTTTTTGGGCATTACTTCGGTAAATGTTCGTTTAAACGCCATCATTTTTGACCAATTAATTTCAGGCGCATCACCTACCAATCCATTTTTTTTCATTCGGTCATTCCAATCCACTCCTTCGGTTACCCCGATAAGCATTTTTTTAGGGTCACATCCACGCAACATACACGTTCCTCCATACGGAAGTTCGTCTATGATAGCTACTTTCCAGCCCGCCTTAACAGCAGGACTTGCCACCCCAACTCCTCCAGTACCCGCACCAATAACTACAAGGTCATATTGTTCGATTTCGATTCCCATGGTAATTTGTTTTTGATATAATTTAACGACTAATGTATCCTATTTTAATATTGAATAGGAGGATATTATCCTCCCATTTTAATTTGCACAACAGCTTAACTTAGAAACATCTTTACCAAAGGTAATTGCCGCTAATTTTATTCCTTCTCCAAGTGTTAAATACGGATAAAAACTTTCCGCTAATTGGGTGACTGTAATTCCATATTTAATGGCCATACTTAATTGTTGAATAAGTTCGCCACCCTCTGGAGCAATAACTCTAGCACCTATTAATTTATCGGTTTTCGTGTTACGCAGCAATTTAATGAATCCGCGTGTATCTTGGGCTGCAAGTGCTCTAGGCACGTGCGTTAAATCTAATTTACTTACTTCAAAAGGAATACCTTCTTTTTCGGCTTCATTTTCATCCATCCCTGCTCCTGCAATTTGTGGGTCAGTAAAAACCACCCATGGTAAAGAAGAATAATCAACTCTTTCATAATGGCCTGAAAAGGCATTTGAAACTGCTGTAGCTCCTTCTTTTGCTGCCGTATAAACAAATGGAGGTGTATTTGCTGCATCACCAGCTGCAAAAATATTTGGCATATTTGTTTCCATCTTCTCGTTCACTATTACGTGCCCCGATTTAGTCAGCTCCAATTTAATATTTTCAAGTCCTAATTTTGACGTGTTTGGTTGGGTACCAGTAGCTACCACCACATGTCCTTTTTCAATCAGTTGCGTTATTGAACCATCTGGAAGTTTACAGTGGATGAGCGTATCGGAACCAGATTTCTCAAATTTAGTCACTCTATAATTGGGAAGAATTTCTATCCCCTCCGATTCGTATTGTGCGGCTAACACATCTGTAATATCTTTATTTTGACTTCTCAATGGTCTATCGGTAAATTCAATAATTCTTACCTTCACACCTAATCTACTATAGGCTTGCGCCATTTCTAACCCAATATAACCAGCACCCATTATTGTTAAGCTTTCTGGTTTTTCGTCCAATTCAAATAAAGATATATTGGTTAAAAACCCCACTTCATTTAATCCTTCGATAGTAGGAATATTAGTGGTTGCACCGGTCGCAATTATTACTTTTAACGCTTTATAGATATCTTTACCATCTACTTGTATGGTTTTTTCATCCATAAATTTAGCCCAACCTTTAAGCATGGTCAAGTATTTAAAATCACTAACCACACTCATGTATTTTTGCTCTTGCAACTCTTTTACCAAAGCCCTTTTGCCATTAATTAATTCCTTAAAATCAATGTCAACCCCTTTTGGCTTTATTCCAGGAAAATTAGAATGTTGAGAGTGATATGCCGTTTCTGCAGCTCTTATTAGATTTTTTGAGGGCACACAACCCACATTGACACAAGTACCCCCAAATTCTAAACCCGCATTAATCATTAAGGTAGTTAACCCCAAGCTCTCTGCTTTTATGGCTGCCGAAAATGCAGCTGAACCTCCGCCAATAATGATAAGGTCAAAATTTTCCTTGATTTCAGGTTTATCTTCAACTACCTCATCCACACTATACGCAGTACTATTAATTATTTCAATAATTTCAGTATCACTTATTTTATCTGTATCAAATTCAAATTTACCTATACCTGACGCGAAACTGATATCTTTTGTTAGCACTCCTTTACTATCCGTAAACTTTTTAGAAATAGACTGCGCACAATGGTCACATGTCATTCCCTTTATTTTTAATTCAATTATTTTAGTTTTCATATCTATTAGTTAAAGGTTAATATTATTATACTTCACAACTACCACCCGTTTCACAGGAGTTGTCATCACAATGTTTGTTTGCTGGAGAAAAAATATCCCAAACCGAAACAGCCAACATAATTCCTATTCCTGAATAAGTGGCATACGTACTCCATCCATATTTAAACCAAGGATAAAGAGAAAGGAGAAGAATCACCGGTCCAATAACTCCTAATGCAGTTCTTTGCCATTGATGATGTAAAAACCATCCAAGCGCATTAATTACAAGTGCCAAAGCGGCAAAAATTGGTAAAAGCGTATTAATAAATAGGCCTTCCCATTGGCTCAAAAAGCCTAAACCTAAAGCGGCTCCTAAACTAGCCAATGCGGGGAAACACATAGAACATCCAAAAATGGATACCAACGCTCCCAAAGAGCTTGATTTTTGCGCTATCGATGTTAAAATTTCTGTCTTTTTCATATCTTTCGTTTTTAAATTGTATTGCCTTATTGCGCTACAATAGTAGAAAGATATTAGGTGCGACACTGTCTCAAACTTACCCGCAAGATGGACAAGTTCCTTTTAATAGGTACGTTGCAGTTTCAATTTTATAATTGTTTGTCAAACTCACTTCGGGGATTGGAATCTCATTCAAACAATAAGTATTTTCACATTTAGTACAAAAAAAATGGACATGCAATTCCTCCGGTTTACATGAGCAATTATCCTTACAAATTCCATATTTCACAGAGCCTGTACCATCACTAATAGGGTGAATTAAATGTTGGTCTTCAAATATTTTAAGCGTACGGTATAAGGTAGAGCGTTCTACTTGGTCAAATTTCTGCTCCAACTCATAAAAGTTGATGGCATTTTTACTTTTTAAAATTTCTTTTGCCACAAGCAAACGCATTGCCGTTGGCTTAATACTAAAGCTTTTTAATCTGTTTTCTATTTCTTCGTCCATTTCACACACTTAATAAATCGAAGGTAAATCACTTTAATGTTTAAGGGTGTTAAAACTCATTTAAACTTGAATATTATTTTTAGGTGCTGGTCATACACCGCTACACAATCAAAACCCCATTTTTGAAACCCAAACCAATGGAGATATTACCAATACCTCCCGAAAAGGAATGTTTACGTTACAGTTTCAAATTGCGATATAGCGGTTGAATAAAATAATTTCCAGTTAGTTTACATAAACCGAGCAAAACCAATCTCAAATGCACCAGATTTATAATGTTTCCTAAAATCGGCAGAAACGGCTAAAACAGTGGCCCAATGTTTACGGATTGGGATAGCATATTCTGCCCCTAATCTAAAAATAGTATTGCTAGAACTGTTCACTAAATCGGTTTCTATTCCTACTCCTACAGAAAAATCAAGCGATTTAACAGGACGATAACCAATGCCAACCACATTAATCATAATACTTTCTCTTTCAAATGTTTCCCCTTGTGCATCGCGAACTTCAAAACTGTTTAAGATAAACTCATTCATGATTAGAAAACCTACTTTTTTATGAAACCACATATCATAATCCAAGCTTACAGATGGTAAAAACGCGTATCCTTCTTCTTTCCCATTCTCGTCAAACTCTGGGAAAATTACCGAACCATATAAACCTGTAATTTCATGCGCTAAAGACCTTTGGTGCGCTTTATGAAAGTGAATCGTATCTGACCTCTGACCATTGGAACCTTCTTGCGCTATAGAAATTTGGCTAATACCCAAAGCCAATAAAAATAGTAGTACTTTTTTCATATTATTAATTTTTTGTAAACCGTTTTGAAATCCAAATCTATCAGTCGCATTCCAACCAATTCATGACAATTCACGCTCCTTCTCATGATTTAATCCCAAGCTATTTCCTGCCATTTACACTAATTTTCACATGATTTTTATTCTCTAATATTACGATTGGTTTCTATATCTGTCGTAGTTTTGAATCACTAGAAATCAAACCATAATCACCAAATCAATGCAAAATGATGTCGGGTAACATACCACCAGAAGATGCTATTTTTGATGCCAATTATCCTTCGTATTTCCGAAGTATATCTGCCGTTCACTGGACTCCCATTAAAGTTATTGCAGAATCGGTAAAATGGTTGGAATCCAAAAATGCCGTTCATATTCTCGATATTGGTTCGGGTGTAGGTAAATTTTGTTTGTATGGATGTGTTATTTCCGACCTTCTTTTTACAGGTGTAGAAATACGTAAAAACCTAGTGGAAATTTCAAATCAAGTTGCCCATAAACTTGGATTAAGTCAGGTAAATTTTCTATGCCAGAATATTACAGAAATAGAATTCACCCCTTTTAACGCAGCTTATTTTTACAATCCATTTTGTGAGCAGGAAGCCATTTCTGGCCAAATTGATGATTCGTTAACAGTTGGAATGGACGTTTTAACAGCTTATGAAACCCACGTATTTCAACAATTAGAAAATGCTCCCGTTGGCTTTTTATTCATTACTTATGGCTCACCTCATTTTCAACCACCAAGTTGCTATGCGGTTCAAGAAATTTTAATGCAAAACGAACTAGTATTCTGGAAAAGAGTTAAATAACTATTTGAGTTAAAATCATTGAGTCGGTGTATATTTGAACTGTTAAAACAATTTACCAATGATACGACACTTATTACCTATCCTATTAAGTTTATCTCTTATTATAACTGGGTGCTGCGGAAAAAATAGATGTGAAGACTTTAGCCCTTCCAGCCTCGACATCCGATTTGAAAACAATTTTAAGGATGATTCTACCTATGTAGTTTTATACGGAGACAGTACTTTCTTAGATTCTTTAGGTATCTATCTCATTTTACCGAATGAATATATTATTCAAGCCAACTATCCTCCTTTACCTTGGTTTACAATTCACACCAAAAACAATACACAAATAGACACCATTTCAAATCTACAATTTAACTATTTTGAGGAACCGGTAGGATGCAAAAAATGCCCCATGCAATTCGACTCTCCTTCCGCTTCTTCCTATCATGATGGGTCTTGGTCGGGTTATTTAAATGGTGTGTTTTTTGAAAATAAAACAGTATTGCGGATTCCTTAGGTATTTAAATCAGGAGTGTAAAATACAGTTTTGAAGACCGACCAGCATTTTTTTACCACCCGCTTAAAAAATATGAGCCAGAAAATGAATGGTTAATAGCTGCGTTTACCGGTATAAAAAACGTGGTATTTGATACCATCAATATCGATTTATTAGAAAAATACGAAGGTGTGAATTATCCTGTTTTTGGAATTACCAATACCTTGAATAAGCAAGTTAGCCGGAAATCGAAAATTGGGTTTGGCGTGTCTATGACCTACAACGGAGCCATAAATGCCCAAGCCGCAGTAGATAATGGTGATTTAGAACCCGTTTCCGTACCCTTTGCCGACAAAATTTCAGTCAGCATCTACCCTTCCTACGAATTGGTGGTGCATCGAATTTCCATGATTTTACAACCGGCCTTTTACATTTATCGAAAAGAAATGAAAAATCAAACACCTGTTTTTCACCAAAGAATTGGGCTGAAATACCATTTTACCAAAAACCTATTTGCCGGAATAACCCTAAGAGATTACGATTTTCATGTGTCCGATTTTATTGAATGGAATATTGGCTACCGCATAAAATGGAAAAACGAAGAACGAAAAAAATAAGGAACAATTCCTATTCCCTAACCTCCAATTCTAATCATACTTCTATTCTCTTGGTTCTGCTCCGCATCCGAAAAATCTTCAAAATCGGCCATTCCTCCTCTTACCGCTTTTTTGCCCCAAACGCCTTTAAGAATGGTCTCTTTTAAAGGCTTTCCTTGGCGGTGAACGCTTAGAATATCCGTTTCGGATTTGGAGAACAAACAGTTTTTCATCTTTCCATCGGCTGTTAACCGAATCCGGTTGCAGGTATCACAAAATGGATTTGAAACGGTGGCAATTACCGCAAATTTCCCAATGGAATCTTTTACCCGATAGTTTTTGGAAGTGTCGTTGGGAGCGTCATCTGCTTTTTCAATGGCTTCATTTCCAAAATGATTCCGTGCCTTTTCCAACACATCTTCCAAGGTAATTCCCTCTTTTTTCCAATCCCATTTATTACCGCTAAATGGCATGAACTCAATAAACCGAACGGTAATCGGTAAATGCCGTCCCCATTCTATAAAGTCTACAATTTCATCGTCATTCGTTCCTTTTAAAAGAACCACATTGATTTTCACCTTAAATCCTAGCTTGATGGTTTCTAGGATGTTTGCCATAATGATATCAAACTTATCTCGTCTCGACAGTTTGTTCATTCGGTCGGCTTGCAACGAGTCCAGACTTATGTTCAAGTTTACACATCCAGTCCGTTTTAGTAGGTCCCAGTTTTTGTGCAACAGAATGGCATTCGTGGTCATGCCTAAATCTACATTCAGCCCTTGTAGACCTTCCAAAATATTATTCAACCCTTTGCGCATCAACGGTTCACCCCCAGTCAATCTAATTTTCTTGACTCCTAGGTCCACGTATTCTTTGGCGATGTCCACTATTTCTTCATTGCGCATTATATGCGACTTCGGAAGGAGTTCAATTCCTTCTTCAGGCATGCAATAGGTGCAGCGCAAATTGCAGCGTTCTATTAGCGAAATACGCAAATAGCTATGAATACGTTGGTGTTGATCAATTATCATGTCTGGCTCCTTTCATTATCCTAAATAAGTGCAAAACGAATGGGAATACCGCATCCATCGATTCGGCCGCGCCTCGCGTGGAACCAGGTAATGCAAAAACAAGCGTTTGACCTTTGATACCCACCACACTTCTGGATAACATGGCAAACGGCATCCGCTCTTGTCCGTAGCTTCGAATGGCTTCCGCAATTCCGGGTATTTCCATGTCTAAAAGCGGCTTCAATGTTTCAGGAGTTACATCTCGCTTAGATAAACCAGTGCCTCCAGTGTAAATCACCAAATCCATATCTACATCCACATAGTCATTTAGTTTTTGAGCAATGATTTCTTTTTCATCCGGGATAACAATGTAATCTTTGATTTCTACATTATCTGCTTTCAGTTTTGCCATGATGGCTTTCCCTGCCTTATCCTCTTTTTGACCCGCAGAAATGGTATCTGAACACACTATTACAGCTGCTTTTAAATCGGTACGGAAACGGTCTTTAAAATCAGATTTCCCACCTTTTTTGTGCAGTAATTTAATGCTATGAATTTCCACTCCTTTATCAATCGGTTTGAGCATATCATACATGGTTAAAGCCACCACACTTGCACCGTGCATCGCCTCCACTTCAACACCCGTTTTGTAAATGGTTTTAACCGTCATTTTAATGATAATAGTTAACCCCTCAATTTCGTACTCAATCCCTGTAAATTCAATAGGAAGCGGATGGCAATCCGGTAACATTAGCGGGGTGTTTTTTACACCTAGTAAACCCGCTGCTTTGGCCATTTCGAATACATTTCCTTTTGGAACCGTATTATTTTGAATGGCTTCAATGGTTTCTGGTTTACTTACCTGCACAATAGCTTGAGCCGTTGCAGTGCGTAATGTGTTTATTTTATGTGTGATATCTACCATAATAGTATTATTTTACCGATGCTTACGACCGGTTTGTGGTGATTTTCAAATTTGTATTTCTATATTTTATGATACCTGAGTTTGCCCCCATTTCATAACCACGGGATCCCCGTAACCATGCCAATAAGCCGCATTTTCAAACTTAGCCACCATCTCTTTTGGCACTTCTTCTAATTTTTTAAAACCCAATTTTTCAAAATGCATAGGAATAACCGTAACCAAATGAATTTCCGAATATTTAGTTTTTAAATGGTTTACCATCAAGCTACTCACCCCTTGATTTCGAAATTCTTTGATAACGCCTAACGTAGCTAATTCACTAAATTTACCGGTAGTTTTTACCCGAACAAACCCCGCTAATCCACACGATGAGAAAGCTCCAATAAATTGATTATTAATCAAATTGGTGGTATCCAGAGCCATGCCTTTTGCAGCTAGCTTAACCTGCTCAAATTCCGATTCTGAAAGTTTCCTAATTTCCATTTTCGCCTTTTTTTAAACCCATTAACTCATTGAATCATTAACTCATTAAATCATTAACCCATTCCCTCATTAAATCATTAACTCATT
>CAXBCR010000032.1:0-33848 GCA_963974475.1 uncultured Flavobacteriales bacterium | reverse complement strand
GGAAGAGGCGGTCAAAGGTTCTCCCGATTTCTATCGGGGCTTTCGGGCTCACTAACATTAAGCCATCAGTTATTTAGCTGATGGCTTTTTTTGTAGCATATATTTTTATTACCCCTAATACCAAATGGGTAATTGGCTCGTAATCCGATAGCTATCGGAGTGGATAGAGCACCTACATTTTCCGATTGCTATCGGAAGAGGCGGTCAAAGGTTCTCCCGATTTCTATCGGGGCTTTCGGGCTCACTAATAACATCTATTATGGTAGCTTTTGTATTACAGCCGAATTAATTAACTTTCCTCCCTAATGATAGGCGCATACATAATCCACAGCATAAAGCTTAACAGGTTCTATATTGGTAGCACAACCGATATTAACCAACGGTTAATTAACCACAATAATCACCATCATGGTAAAAACACATTTACTGCCAAAGCGAACGATTGGACTATATTTCTTTTTATTCCTACTCCAAATTACCCACAGGCCAATCGTATTGAATTGCTAATAAAGAAAAAAAAGAGTGCCATTTTCATTCAAAATCTAAAAAAATATCCAGAACTAATTAAAAAACTCCTTGTCGATTCTATGTAACCAACACGTACTCCGATAGCCAACGGACTCACTAATAACATTTATGACAGTAGCACTACCAATATCAACTAACGGGTAATTAGTCATAAAAACCACCTTCACGGTAAAAACACATTTACTAACAAAGCGAACGATTGAACTATAATTCATTTATTCCTACTCCAGATAAACCCGCAAATTCCTAGCGGCAAACCACACAATAAGCGACCCGTTATTCTCGTTTAACTCCAAACTAATCGGATGTACTTCAAACATATTTTTGCTTTTCTAATTTCGTTAAACCTTGCATATCCCTCTTTCGCACAATCCAAAACAGCTGCTATCGAAGGTGATTGCAATCAAGCCGTTACTATCGAGGCTAACGGAAAATACGTTTTCAAAAAATCGCCTGTGGGTCATGGAAACGTACTGGAATATACCAAAAATCCGTTTTCATCCATTTTCTATTTTACCGAAGAAAACAACTCCGCATGGTTCACATTTACCGCCCAATCTTCCTCCATTCTTACATTTATCATTCAACCTAAAGATACGCTTGCTGACCTAGATTTCTTACTTTACGAATACACCAATGCTAATTTTTGTACGGATGTTAAAATGAAAAAAATCAAACCTGTCAGAAGTAACATTTCTAGATTTAATCCTTCGGTAAAAAGCATCACAGGACTAGCCGATGAAGCAACTCAAAAATTTGCTCCTGCGGGACCAGGAAGAAATTTTAGTAGTTCTATCAAATTAAAACAAGGACAACGCTACTATTTAGTAATCAACGAATCTAACGATATTCAAACCCCTTTTAAAATCCAGTTTAAAAACAAACTGGCTCCCAAAGAATATGGTTCTTCCACGATTTCAGGCACTCTTACCGATATCGAAACAGGCGCACCTGTTACCGATGCAAAAATCACTATAGAAAACGAAGCGGGCGAAATTATACTCGAAACAATGACTCATTCCACCACCGGTAAATATACTTTGAAGGTTCCAATGCCTGCGGATAAATTGGTGAAATCGTATGTGATAATTGCTGAAAAGAAAGATTACTTCTATACCGAACAAGCTATCAAATTATCTCCCCACAAATCAAATTTACCCATAAACCTAGTTATTCCTACTTTACAAAAAGGACGAAAAATAGCGTTACATACCATCCTATTTTACGGAAATGTTGCTAAAACGCTACCGCAATCAGACAAAAGCTTGAAACGATTACTTAAATTGATGAAAAAAAACCCGACCATGCATATTGAAATTTCTGGGCATACTAACGGGTGTTCAAATGGAGCGGCATTCTCCCTACAACTTTCGAAACAACGAGCTGTGACCGTGAAAAGTTATTTAGTAGATGGTGGCATAGCACAAAACAGAATAAGTAGTGTCGGCTACGGATGCTCCAAAAT
This sequence comes from uncultured Flavobacteriales bacterium, assembly GCA_963974475.1. Classification (GTDB taxonomy): domain Bacteria; phylum Bacteroidota; class Bacteroidia; order Flavobacteriales_G; family Salibacteraceae; genus CAJXZP01. The sequence goes on along the minus strand of CAXBCR010000032.1, from coordinate 31,855 downwards.
GCTATATCCGATTACCAGCAGCGAGGAACTTCAACAAAAAAACAGAAGGGTCGAAATTTTGGTTACAGATTATACAGCCAATCCATAATTTTTTCGAGTAATGCTCAATAATCTCATCCCAACCTAATTCATCTGCATAAAACAAGCTCAAGTACAAATAATTAGCTACTTTTCTACACTAGAAATTCGTGTGTTGGTAAAAAAAGTAATATTGATTTTTTTGTTTTTTTTGAGTGGGTCAATTTATGCTCAAAAAAACGCTACGGAATGGAATAATATAGGTTTATCAAATTACAATAACGACAAATTTGAAGAAGCCATTACCGCTTTCTCCACTGCCATTGCTTTAGATAATAATCAAACCTCTTTTTACCTCAACAGAGGAAATGCTTATCTTAAACTTCAAAAATATACCGAATCAATTTCCGATTATTCCACCGCAATTTCATTATCACCATTAAGTGTAAACGCCTATTTTAACCGAGGCGGAGCCTACATGAAATCTCAGAATTATAAGGAGGCCCTTATAAATTATTCCAAAGTAATCGAACTAGAACCCACAGATAAGGTGGCTTTTTTGCATCGAGGTCTAGCGCAATCCAAGCTTTCACATAATAAAAAAGCACTAAAAGACTATACGGCAGCCCTAAGTCTAGACCGATATTATATGGAGGCGTATCTTCAAAGAGGAATTTTATTGCTAGAAATGAATGACATTGAAGGGGCATTTAGAAACCTAAAAATTGTTATTAAATATGAACCCAAAAATCCAAATGCGTATTACTACCATGCTTTATGTAATCTATACGAAGGCCTCTACTCTGCTGCAAAAAAGGACTTGAACAAGGTGATTGAAATAGACCCGCAGAACAAAAACGCTTATTTCAAACGTGGAGTGGCATATTATGATTCAGGTAGTAAAAAGAAAGCCTGTGCTGACTGGAATACCGCCCTTCAACTAGGACATAAAAGCGCTGCTCCTACTATCGATAAATACTGCCACTAACCCCTTTAAATCTGTGATTTAGCTTAATTATTTTAACTTTCCTTTCAATTGCTTTAACCTATAATTCAATCTGTAAAAAAATTGCAATTGTTCTCTCGCCACACCCTAAATTGCATGAACCAACTTACTAATTATGAAAAATATTACAATTTTCTGTTCCATAGCACTCTCTGTTTTAAGCATTTCGAGTTTTGCTCAAAACCCAAAGCATTTAACTGGTGCATCTGACAAATTTAATAATGACTTATTAAGTTATACCAACTCTACCGAAACAGCCAATGAGGTAAAATCCACCAAAGAATCCTCCAGTTCCTTATGTAATAAAGGAGTCCAAAAATTTAGACAAAAGGATTATTTAGGGGCTGTGGAAGCATATAATAAGGCATTGAAATTAGAGCCTCAAAATGTAAACGCATTATTTAATCGTGCAAATGCACATTTTGCTTTAAACAATCACAAATTAGCATTAATTGACTATTCTTCAGTCATAGAGTTAGAACCTACAGATAAGGTGGCTTATTTTCAAAGAGGCATGACCAAAATGGCTTTGGGGCAATACAAAAAGGCTATTAAAGACTTTACTGCAGCTTCTCGATTGGATAGATTCTTTATGGACGCATACCTGCAAAGAGGAGTAGCAAAATTAAAATCAACCGATTTTGAAGAAGCTAATCGAGATTTTAAAATTGTAATCAAATACGACCCATCTTCCTTTGTTTATTTGCAAAAAGGTCTTGCAGAAATGGGACTAGGAAACTATTCTCAAGCAAAAAAGGATTTAACCAAATCCATAGAATTAGACCCACAAAATGCAGAGGCATACTTTAAAAGAGGTGTAGCTTACTATGATGGAGGAAGCCGTAAAAATGCGGTTAAGGATTGGGAAAAAGCCAAATCAATGGGGCATGAACTTGCTTCTAAAGCCTTGGCCAAATACGGAAACTAATTCCTGAAAATCAACCACCATTCCACACACTTTTAAATAATCAAATTATTAGATTTTGATTTAGTCGTAGTGCGCTAAAGTAATTGATTTCCGATTTACCTTTGCCGCATGTCAAAGAACGAAATCAGCACATCCAAAATTTTAAACAAGCTAGGTATTGAAGAACTCAATCCTATGCAAAAGGAAGCGGTAAAAACCATCGCTTCCCAGCCTGAGGTGGTTATTCTTTCACCTACCGGAACGGGTAAAACGCTGGCTTTTCTATTGCCCATAATCGCAAATCTTCGTTCTGATTGTGAAGAAGTGCAAGCCATAATCATTGCCCCATCCAGAGAATTAGCCATGCAAATCGAAAAAGTGGCTAGAGATATGGCCACAGGCTTCAAAACGAACGTGGTTTATGGTGGTCGCTTATTTTCCAAAGACAAGGCGGATTTAAAACATCGTCCAGCTATATTAGTGGGAACACCCGGTAGAATTGCCGACCATTTGCGAAGAGATACTTTTACAGTATATGACATTCATACCTTAGTTTTAGACGAATTTGACAAATCGCTTGAAGTGGGTTTTGAAGGAGAAATGAGCGAAATTATTTCTATGCTTCCAGCAGTTACAAAACGGATTTTGACCTCGGCTACGCATGAAATTGAGATTCCTGGATTTGTTCGGTTACGAAAACCAACTATTCTCGATTATTCTAAAGACGCCAATTCGCAATTAGCGGTAAAAATTATTTCTTCGCCCAAAAAGGATAAGCTAGATACATTGGTAGAATCGTTACGCTTTCTAGGTAACCAACCTGGAATCATCTTTTGTAATTTTAAAGAGTCCATTTCTAGAATCTCTGAGACTCTGACCGAAAATGGGATTAATCACGGCTGTTTTTTTGGCGGAATGGAACAAAAAGAACGTGAACGTGCGCTAATAAAATTTAGAAACGGAACGTATCAACTTTTGCTTGCTACCGATTTGGCTGCGCGAGGTATTGACGTACCAGAAATAAAATTCATCATTCATTACCACCTACCCATTCGTAGTCAAGAGTTTACGCATCGAAATGGTAGAACTGCCAGAATGAATAGTGATGGTACCGCTTACGTGCTTACTTGGGAAGAAGAAAAATTACCCGAATTTATCGAATCACTTTATCCTGAAGCCATTGATATTTCAGGCGATAAATTCATTGAAGATACTATTTCATGGACTACCATTTTTATTTCCGGAGGAAGAAAAGATAAAATTTCCAAAGGCGATATTGCCGGTCTCTTTTTCAAACAAGGAAAGTTAAAACCCAACCAATTAGGAACAATTGAACTTAAAAATGATTGTGCCTTTGTATCTGTTCCAACTTCAAAAGCCAAACAGGTTGTTCAAAAATTGAATAACGTGAAGCTTAAGAAAAAGAAAGTTAGGGTTCAAGAAGTGTAACCAAACGGGAGGCTACTCCTTTTTAGGCCTTTCTCCTCGTTTGTAAATTACCAACCCATTCAAAAAATTTCGTAAGATTTGGTCTTGTAACGGCATGTATTTGGCATGGTCTTCTGCTCTAAAAAAAGCGCCCAATTCACTTTTACCAATTTTGTAATCTACCAACCCCAAAATGGTAATAATATCATCGTCACGTAACTTAAGAGCCACGCGAAGTTTTTTAATGATGTCGTTGTTTGTTAATCCCATAATATTCTTCTTAATCGTTTTTTTCTTTAAACTGCTTGAAACGTCTTTCTTCTCGTTGCAACAAAATGTTGTATTTATTAGGCTCTTCAATCTGTAGAACCATTTCTTCACCTGTAATTGGATGGTTTAAGCGTAAACCAATAGCACACAAAAACAATCCTTTTCCTTTGAAAATTTTTCCTTCTTCGCCATACAATGCATCGCCCATAATTGGGTTGCCTAGCTTGGCTAAATGTTTGCGAATTTGGTGTGTTCTACCCGTTTGTGGATATAAATCCACTAGGCATAAAAACCCGCTTCGTAAAGAGGGTACCACTTCTACTCTTTTATAATCGGTCACCGAATCATGGCCATCAATTGGGAAATCAATTGTTCCTTCTTCTGGAATTTCTCCCATTACGATGGCGCAATACTTTTTATCAATCTCTTTATTTTCAAATTTTTGCCCCAATAACATTAGCGCTTTTGCGGTTTTAGCGATAATCAATAATCCACTCGTTGCGCCATCTAAGCGATGCACTGGTTTTGGCCATTCCAAAGCATCTTCCTGGTTTGAAGGCACATGGTTATTAATAATGGCATTTTGAATGGTCTTGAATTGGTTTCCACTTACCGGAATTCCTCCAGGTTTGTTGATTACCATCATAAACTCATCCTCAAAAACCACCTCAATATCAATATTGTACGGTTTTGGGGCAGTTCCACCTAAATCAAGCATTTCAATTTTATCGTGTGGTTTGAGCCAGGTCCCCGTTTTGGACTTCTCACCATTAACTAAAATCTTACCTCGAGTAATTGCTTTTTTTACCGCACTGCGCGAGGGTAAAACAGGAAATACGTCCTCCACATAATCATATAATCTAATTTCAGTAGTACCCTCTGGTACTATATGTGTGTCCATTACCTTCATTAAATCAAATGTACTAAAGTAGCTCACAAACTAGCTTAATTTGAACAAGATTTTATTAGCTTTACCAGCTATTTATTACCAACATCAAAAAACTTTAATAATGTCGGAATCTCATACCCCAATTCAAAACGAAGAAAATCAAAGCGCGGCAGCTAATTCCACACCTTCTCAACCCCAAGAAAGTTCTACTTTGGATATACCCGTTAGAAAAGAATTAAGCTTAAATTACATTTCGGTAAACTACTTAAAGGAAATCGCCAAATGGACAAAATTCATTTCGATAGTTGGATTCGTTATGGTTGGAATCATGGTTCTTGTTGGCGTATTGGCCGGTTCTATTTTCTCCGCGTTTTCGGAAATGATACCTAGCGATTTTCCTCAAGGAGCCCCTAACCCGAGTGTGTTTGGAGGTGTATTTGGAGTAATGTATGTGATCATGGCAGGAATCTATTTCTTTCCTGTTTATTACTTATTTAATTTTTCATCTAAATTAAAATCGGCTATTCAAGAAAACAATGAAGCCTATTTAGCCGAATCTTTCAAGAATTTGAAATCACATTATAAATTCTTAGGTATTCTACTCATTATTGGACTCGCATTTTACGCGCTCATGTTTTTGTTTATTGGTGGAATAGGCGCTATGGCAGGTTCAATGTTTTAGATAGTGTTCCTTACACCGCACTCCTTCATTTCTTGGGGTTTCATACATTTGTGACCCATGCGGTATTTCATTTTTTCACTTTTTCTGTTACTAAGCATTTTAGGTACTTCGCAAGACTTGCCCAAATTTGCGCATTTTAGTACGGAAAATGGATTAATTCAAAATACGGTTTGGGCACTCGAAGAAGATTATGCAAATCGAATTTGGATTGGTAGCCAAGAGGGCTTGCAAATTTATGACGGCTACAACTTAACCACCATACCGAATATAAAGGAAACCATTTTTGCCCTCTATCATGTAGATTCATCCATGTTTTGTCTTACGCTTGGTAACCTGTATAAAATAGACGAAACTTCCTTCCAATTCCAAAAGGTGCATTTAAGGGAAACGGATTATTACTACCATACCTTTTCCAATTCCAAAATCTCAATTACCAGTAGCGATGGATTAAAAACAGCTAATTTTGATGTGAACTTACAATTTATTGATTCTGTCCCAAATCCAAGATTTGGTAGATTTAGCTGTCGCGAACAACTCGGTGATTTCAGTTTAGAAGGCGGCCCAAATGGGATTAGTTATTACAAAAATTATTCAGACATTTCTATCCCGGACGGAATGGTTTTTCAGCGTATCAAAGAAAGCCATGAAATAACATCAAAGTACTGCACACAGTTGGTGAAATTTGATGAAAACCACATTTTTATTTCTTCTCATAAAGGATTAATTGAAGTCGAGCTCAAAAACGGACGGATTGTAATTCATCATCACTTCACGAATCATCGAATTGAGAAATTGATGCTAGACCATAATAAAAACCTATGGGTAGGTACTGCTGATATGGGCGCATTCCTTATTCATAGAAACGCTATTAAATCCACCTACTTTCCTATCCAAAACAATAAAAACGAAAACTTAACCTGCTGGAATATTTTTGAAATAGACACTACCTTATTTGTTAGCACTAGTGAAGGTGTTCGTCCACTAAATTCAAAAAACACGGACCAATACGCCCTTAAACATTTCACTGAAGGCTACAATTGTTTGACGGTTACCCCTACCCCAAATTTCATCCTTATAGGTACCGGTGAAAACGGTATACTGAAACTACAAGACAATATTTTAACCCATCCTTATATCAACAAAAAAGAAGCGTTAGACAATACCATTATTCAAATAATAGCCAACAAAAAGGGATACCTAGCCATTAGCAAAAAATCGATTATCCAGCTGGATAAAACGGGTAATTTACTATTCACTAAAAAATATAAATTCAACACGAGCAATGCTTACGCCATGCATCTAGCGCCTATTGATTATGGATACCGAGTTGCAACCTCCAACGGGGCTTATTTGCTCGATAAAAAGCTAAACATAAAATCCAGATACGCTCCTCTTAGTGCAAAAATAATTTCAATGACCCTACCATTTCAGGGAGATATATGGGCATCTACTTTTGATTCTGGACTTGTTGATTTGAGTACGGGGAAGGTTGTATTACCCAATCAAACTGGCTTAAATTTTCTATCCATTCAAGCTTACAAAGACCAATCTATTTGGACGAGTTCCAATACCGGGATATTTGAATTTTCTCCTCCATTTATCCGACCTTTCACTAAAGAAAATGGTTTTTTCATTGACGAATACAATCAAATGTCGGTATTCAAAAATGCCGAAAATGAATTGTTTTATGGCGGTAACGGAGCCGTAATTCAGTTTCACCCCGACAGCTTGCAAGCATTTCCTGAACTTCCAAAAGTAATTCTCACTCATGATACCCGAATTTTGCAGGAATCAAAAATCATTGGACTTCCTTTTGACCAAGCTAAAATCAATGTTCACATCCATCCCGTTATAATTACCGATAAAAATTACTTTAAAGTAGAGCTTATCACACCTGATTCTACCTACCTTATCACTCAACCAGAAATACAGTCTCTTGAAATGGGATTTGGTGAATCAACCTTTACCCTAAAAATTACTGACATAGTTCACAACATTTCTAACGAAACAAATTTTGAGGTATACCGTCAAATTCCTTTTTGGAAAAAAACTTGGTTTATTGTTCTTAGCATTCTAGTCACTATACTATTAGGTATTGGGTTTGTTAGTTTTATTGGATTTATTAAAACCAAAAAGAAACTGCGATTGGAACAGGCAGAAAATCAAGTCAATGAAGAGCGATTACGAATTTCAAAAGAATTGCATGATAATATTGGTGCACGTTTAACACATATTATTTCTTCGTTAGATGTGGAGTTGTATCGCAATTCGGGCGAAAACAAATCCATCGAATCTATCAACTCTTTTGCGCGAGACACCATGGCGCAACTTAGAGAAACCATTTGGGCAGTGAGTGACAAGACCATTTTCTTCTCGGAATTTGCCACACGTGTAGAACAATATGTAGAACAAGTGAACGATCTAACTGCGCAATCCATATCTTTTGAACAAGGCCCAATCACCGATTTTGAATTAAACCCTGTTCAAACTATCAACTACTATCGTATTGTACAAGAAGCAATTAACAACGCTGTAAAATATGCAGAAGCAAAATATATAAATGTTAGCATTGCGCAAAATGGAAATATAATAACCATCCACATTACGGATAATGGAAAAGGTTTTGATATTAATTCCACACGAATGGGTACGGGTATAAAGGGAATGAAATCGCGAGCCCAAGATGTAGGAGTTCAATTAAATATACAATCATCACTAAATGAAGGAACTCAAATCTCAATTATCTTACAGGCATAATAGGCAAAATGCCCTATTGAAAAATCTGTATCTTCGACCAACTTTTGTATCATGATAAAAATTGCATTAGCCGAAGACAACAACTTTTTAGCGCATTCACTTGTTAATAAGCTCGGTCTATTTGATGAATTCAAGGTGAAATTCCATGCCTTAGATGGAGAGGAATTACTACACACCTTGAACTCAGATTCGAATATTGATGTGATTTTAATGGATATCCAAATGCCAAACATGGACGGCATTTTGGCCACGCAACAGGTAGCCAAACTATACCCTCACATAAAAGTAATTATGCTTACGGTGCTAGACACCGAACAATCAATTTACGAAGCTATTAAGGCTGGAGCCATCGGGTATTTGGTAAAAGAAAGTTCGCCACAGGATATATACGATAGTATCCTAGAAATTTTAGATGGCGGTGCACCTATGTCCCCCTCGGTGACGCGTAAAGCAATGAAGATTATTCAAAACCCAAACGTAATAGAAACCGAATCCAAAGATTTCGGATTATCTGACCGTGAGTCGCAAGTGCTTAAGCATTTATGCAAGGGATTAAACTACAATCAAATAGCAAGCAACCTCATCATAAGTCCAAACACCGTAAGACGACACATTGAAAATATCTACAAAAAATTAGAAGTTAACAACAAGTCGGAAGCGCAACAATTAGCCTATAAGTTCAATCTGGTATAAGCACAAACCGCTTATCCTAAACCTTCGATTTCCCACCTCCAAACTTCGGTTTTCGGACTTCAAACTCCAAATTTGGTACATCTGCCCTATTGAACAGACACGGACATTATTGAACTTTTGTAACTAACAATACATCGGTTATGAAAGGATTATATTCTACACTTCTATTCATTATTATTTCGTTTTCAGCCCAAGCGCAATTAGATAATTATTTAAATTCAGATGAAACATTAATAGAATTTAGCTTAAATGTGGTTACCCTGAAAAACCCATCTTTAGCATACAAAGACGGACAAAAGTACGGTCCCTATTTGGCTCCAGGTGTTAGCTTGACTCATTACAATTTTGACCAATGGGGGTTTAGATGGGGAATGGATTTTAAATGGACCACTGATATCTTTCCAGAGATATACTCTTTATGGAGAACCGATTATTTAGACCGTGGAAAAGTGCCTATGTTAACCGGGCTCTGGTGGACAAATGCAGGGACAAACGTGTATAACACCGAATATTTTAATATTGGAGTTGGGGCTCATTTTGCCGATTACCTAATTGAGATTCCAGATTGGGATTCAACCGGAAACATTAATGCTGCCGGACAACAATTGGCCGTTAACTATCAAGAACCCACAGGTTGGTACTGGGCAATTGGCCCAACGTTGTACTTAGATGCTGTATATAAGTCACTCTTATTCTCGGTCACCTCCAATTATTCTTTTTCCTATTGGCGACCACCCATTAGAGAAAAGGAGTATGAAGATGCCATCAACAAAATAGAAGGATATCCTTCGCCTCATTTTTTGTATGTAGACATTACCGCAAACCACGATTCCGGTTTTTTCATTTCATTTAACAGAACAATGGCCATAGACAGAGGAATTAACGCCAACAAGTTTTCGCGAAATGATTTACGTATCGGTTGGAAATTTTAAGAAAATAAAACACACAAAAACAAGCAACATGAAAAACTACACATTGATAATTGCGCTTTTATTTATTGCCTTTAGCGCAAATTCACAAGACAAAAAAGCACTCAAAAAGCTTTCGAAAAAATATTCTGAGTACGATAATGGAGCATTAAAAAAAGCAGAAAACGTTGCTATTCTTGGAAGTAATGTCCGGTTTAAACTTGCCAGTCACCAATCAGAAAGCTCTTCCTGGAAGGATGCTGGAGGCTCCACCAAATTTGGCGCCTATGCCACCATAAAAGGAGTTGAAGCAGATTTGCTAAAAGAAATTGCTAATACCTATCACAACATGATTGTGGCTAAGTTTAAAGCCTTAGGTATGAATGTAGTGCCTTATGCGAATATTGAGGCGACTAAAAACTATGCGAAGTTGGTAGAAAAGGAAAAGCGAGAAGACTTCCAATTAAAAAAATCTTGGGGAGTTGCGACTGTCGTAAACTATGACAACCATCCATTTATTCGTTGGGGGAATACTCCTTTCGGTCCTGTTTCTAAAGTGGTCAAAGAGTTAAATACGCTTTTATTCAACTCACAGGTCACCGTTGAATTTGCAGCTATTGGAATTGATATTTCTACTACCTCAGATAAAGGCACCATATTTCAACAACCTACTATCTATACGCAAGGAAAATCTTCTGTTGTTCCCGTTGTATATATTGCCGGCTACACCTATCCAGACCAAGGATTAAACTTCATTGAAGACAACACCTTTAGTTACACGTTGTCTCCTAAAGGAAAAATGAACAATCTCCAATTAGATATGCATCCATCGGAAATTAGCTCGGATATACAATTTGCTACCAACATAGAAAACTGTAGCGGTTGCATACCAAAATTCTCCAAGGGAAGATTCCTTTCTGCTGAAAACAGTATTGGAACCGTTGAAATAACAGTAAATCCGGAATTGTACAAACAGGCCGTACTTGAAGTACTTCAAAAATATTTAGACGAAACGTTTGCTTTATACGCAGCCCAACGTCAATAAATTTTCAGACCCCTGAACCGGAATCTTTAAACGATTCCAAAGCAGCGTGATAATTTTTAACTATAAATTATCACGCTTCCTTTTACCTTAACAGACCAATAATTCATCTCAATTAGTAAACAACGGACCCAATGCAATCTACGAAACCTTATCCAAGATTTGCAAAATTGAAGCAATCTTTTTTCATTATAATGTCAATCATAGCTTGATTTTTCATTTCGTCACTTCCATAAACCATTACATCACAAGTTTGGCAAAATGTCAATTTCAAAGTGTTAATTTGAAAATTATTACGATTAAAAAAATACCACCATTACGGTTTCCTCCATTTGTTTTATGCAAAAAATAATTTCTCAATTTTTCTGTTTTTTGGTTTTGCTCTTTGGGCTCATACTTTTTAGTCCATCTGTAAGTGCACAAGATTTTGTTAATGACCCAACAAATGAGCAGGAGGTTATTGCTCAATTATTATCCTATAGGAATGAAATATTAAAGACCACTCCCGATTCTTTATACACCTATGAATCAAGGCTACAAGAGTATAAAATTAATGCCATTAATGAGGAAAACCCTTATGTTTTAGCAAATGTAAATTTCAATTTAGGACTTATTTATTTCGGCTCTGAAAAGTACATAAAGGCAATCCCTACATTGCAAAGTGCATTGGAAAACATTCCCAATTTAACGTATTCAGATAGTTTAATGCTATACAATGACATCACCATTTCTTTTACAGAAATAAAAGCGTTCAACTCTGCGGTGCAATATGTAGGAACTTTGGAATACCTCATTAATAAAAACCCAAAAGAATACGCCACTCTAGCTACAAATATTTCTTCATTAGATGGGTTATATTTCAATCTTGGTATGTATAATGATGCCATTCGTGTATTTCGACAAAAACAGGCAAGAGGAGAAAACCTGTCCAAAGCTAAACCTTACCAATACGCTGTTGATTTATTTGATTTAGCGCGTTATTTTAAGGCCAACCTTCAACCAGATAGCGCATTGCACTATTATAATATTGCTCGAAACATTGTAGAAAGTTCTAATTTTGAAAACAAAGATTACTTCCTTGGATTAATAAAAGGAAACATTGCAGAAGCCTTTATTCAACAACATAAATACGAGGAAGCTATCCCGCTATTAAAAGAAGATTATGTGGCGAGTTTACGTGCCAAAGATTTTATAAACTCCACCAAAGACTTAAACATCCTAGCCTATTGTGAATTTAAAACGGGTGAAATTGATAATGCGCTTCGTCATTTACAAGGAGTTAGAGACCTTATTTCGCCAAATGACGCTCCGGATTTATATTATACGAACACTCTATATTTGAGTCAAGCATTTAGTTCCCTTTCTCAATTTGATTCGGCTTATTATTATGCTAAAAAATACATTTACTTAACAGATTCTATTGCCTCTAATAGAAGCATCGAAAAATCAGCTCAATTAGCTGTTTCCGTAGAACTTAAGCACAAGGAACAGATAATGCAAAAGGCACTTCTTCAGGTACATAAAGAAAAATTGAATGCCCAAAACAGTAAACTAACACTCGAGTGGATTATAGGTGCTTCGGGATTTTTAGCCATTTTATTTTTACTCGTTTTATTCTTATTACAGAAAAAGACTTCTCAGAAAACGAAACTTCAAAATCTAATTATTGATTACGAACACAAAACTAAATTGGTTGAAAAATCATTAGAAGAAAAAGAGTATTTACTGAAAGAAATTCACCACCGGGTAAAAAACAACCTGCAAATTATTTCCGGAATCTTAAAACTTCAATCCGTACATAGTAAGAATAAGGAGTTTAAAGATATCATGCAGCAAAGTCAAAATAGAATCCAATCGATGGCTTTGATTCACCAAATGTTGTATCAAAATGAAGATATTCGATACATTCCATTTAAAGGATATTTAGAAAAACTTACCCACCAAATAGCTAGCACCTATATGGTTGATACCAACCATATTAAGGTAGATGTACTTATAGAGGAAATTAAATTTGATGTGGAAACGGCTATTCCATTAGGCTTAATTGTCAATGAACTACTTTCAAATGCTTTTAAACATGCCTATCCAGAGGGTCAAAATGGTAATATTGTTATTTGGTTGAAACATGATTCTAAAAATGAATTTAACCTAATTGTTAAAGATGATGGAATAGGTCTACCGGATGGAATTGATATTAATTCCGCGTCATCTCTTGGGCTTCAGTTAGTATCTATGCTTACCAAGCAAATGAAAAGTAATTTCACTTATAAAAATGATGGAGGTGCAGAATTTTCTATTAAATTTAGCATTCAAAACCAAGTAGAATGAGCTATAAAATAAAAATATATATTGTTGAAGATGAATATATTACTCAAGCAGTTTTAAAAAACAACGTAGAGGAAATAGGTTATACCGTAGTTGGAATGGCGGATTCTGCGGAACAAGCTTGGGAGGATTTGCAAAAAATGGATGTTGATTTAGCTCTTTTAGACATTAATTTGGCGGGCGAAAAAGACGGCATTTGGCTTGCAAAACAAGTAAGAGCTCAATTAGGAATTCCATTTATCTTCTTAACCGCTTATGGCGATAAAGCCACCATAAATACTGCGGTAAAAACACAACCAAATGGCTATTTATTAAAACCATTTAATGAAGTAGACATTTATACAGCGATTGAAGTAGCGTTGAATAATTTCAACCATGCCAACAAAGAAAAACCTAATGAGAGGTTACAAGTGCAGGAAGAGGAAGCACCTACTCCAACAAGTTCGTCCGATGTATCAGTGGGAAATAATCAAACCATTTATTTAAAAGTGGATAAGATTTTTTATAAAATCAAACTTGCGGATATTATTTACGTTAAATCTGATAGTAATTACGTAGAGGTTTTTCTAGAAAATAAAAAACACCTAGTTCGAAGTACTTTAAAGAACTTTTCCGATTTATTACCCGAAACCATGTTCATTCAAGTTCATCGTTCTTATATCGTAAATATTCATAAAATTGAAAGTGTTGGAGATGGAGAAGTTTGCCTAAACGGAGGCAAATCCACGCCTTTATCTGCTAATTTTAAAGAACATGTTATTTCAACAGTCGTAAGGTAACCGCTAGACCATGAGAAAATACACCACACTATTCTTTCTATTACAATTATTGAGTCACAACCTATTTTCTCAGAATAGTTCTACCCAAGAAGTTTCCTCCTACATTCAAACCTTGTATGATACATGGGATTCGGCTTATAGTAATTACTCGATTTCTCATACCCAGGGTGATTCTGCTTCGGGTGTAAATCTAATTGCTAACACCCCTTCTACCATTCAAGGTGTGCCTAATGAGAATAGCAGTAATGAAGAATTGAGTATGGATCAACGCATTTTATTGGAGGAAGCAAATGTGTTGAAAGGAAATATTGGATTGGGTGTTACCGCTGCTTACGCTTATAACTTGGATCCAGGAATTGGTTATAACGACAACCTTTTTTACGACCAAAAACTACGCGTTGGAGTAGGAATGGATGTGTTGAAAAACGGCTATTTCTCAAATCGAAACAAAGCCCAAGTAAAATATAACGAGCTAGAAATTAGTCGAAGTCAAGCGCCACAAGACCAAAAGCAATTGCAACGGTACTTAAAATGGCACAATATTATCTATCAGTTTAACCTCAAAAAAATTGAAGTTTTAAAAACACGCGAAGCCCTAGCTGCCACGCGTGTAGACATTGCATCGAAACTAAATCACCTTAAATATGTGTCCCAAGAAGATTTGATTACCACTATTTCTAGTCATGCAGAAGTAACGAGTATGCTCCAAATTTATGAGTCGTATAATGAGCAACTTTCATCCGAATTATCGGTGCAAGCAGAAACTCAAACCGACTACCCTTTGCTCGATATTGATTATTCGTATTCGTATAAATTAATGTCGATGGTAGAGCCTGACTCAATCACTCAACTAATGATTGAGAACTTAGAATTGCAAGATAAAGCAGTTCATGATTTCAGACTTAGACCATACGTAGCCTACAATTTTTTCGATTTGGTTTCAACTAACCCAGATTACCGAAGTTATGTTTCCGTAGGAGTAACTTTAGCTGCACCATTAAACTTTAATGGTGGCAACAAATCAAATTTAAGAGAAGCTAAGACCCAAGCCCTATTAAATCCATCGACCAAAAACACCGAAATTCAAGAAGATATTTTAAGTCAGTTTTATGAGTTTCGGTATAAGCTAAAACAATTTTCTAGCCTTTATCACAAGCGTAGAATGTATCAAGAGTTATTACGAAAAGAACAGGTGAGACGTGATATTTCACCACTAACATTCAATCCTATTTCAGCACTTACTACTTTGGATAATATTATGAAAATAGATATTGAACTTATTGACCTTAAGCAACAGATGTATCTTAAAATTTTAAATATTTATACCGACTTGCCCTACAGTGAAGCCAATCATTTGGTTAAACCAATCACCATGAACAATGATGTTAAACAAGAAATCGCACTCAATCATAAAAACAGTATCTATATTTGGAGTAGTAGCCTGAAAAAGTATGACAGCAAAGTTATTTCTCATTACATAGAATTAAATCCATTTAACCGAGTAACCGTTAGCTTGAACCAAAATCCAGAAGCAAGAACTAAGTTGAATACGCTTATAGATGTGCTTAACGAAAAAAACGTGGAAGTGGAATTAATGATTGGTAAAAACACATTGATAAATGGAGGATTTACTGACTATATGAACACCTTAGGTAAAGGCATTGATTGGAGTAAGATTTCTGCTTTGCACTTGGATGTAGAGCCGCATACGAATAAGGATTGGCATGAAAACAAATCCTCGTATCTTACTAAATACCACGCATTATTAGCGGAAGCCTCCACTTATTGCCAAGCGCACAACATTGCTTTGGGAGTAAGTATTCCAACACATTATCCAGAAGCAGATATACGCAAAATATTTGATGTTGTGGATCGGGTATATTTTATGTGCTATGAAAATGTCAAAACAGACTATATTATTCGTAAAACAAGTATTTACCCAACGGAAAAAACATATATCGCTTTACGAACGAACGACTTTAACAATAGACTAGAATTAGAAAATAAAGCCATTGAGCTGAATACGTCTATGAAAGTTGCTGGATTCGTAATTCATGATTTTGAGTCATTGTTACAATTTGATAACAGCTCCATTAACAAATAATTCCACCATTTTATTAGTACTATGAAATCATTAAACTTCAACAGGAAGGCCTCTATGCTTAGAAACATGGAAGAGGATAAGGTGACTTCAAAAACCAAAAAAAACTGGGACAAGATTGTCTACTATGTTGTTCTTGGTTTAATCAGCTTTTTCATTTTTAGGTATTTCATTAATCGTGTTTTTTACGTGCATGCTGAAGGACAGGTGATGTTCAATAGTGTTAAGGTACGCGTGCCAGATGATATCACCATTCACTATTTTAAAGTGAAAGAGGGAGATACGGTATTGTATGGCGACACTCTTTTTGCGTACACTTCGGCCAGAGATGAGCAAAGCCGTGGTGCATTTGCTTTTCAAATAAAGGATGATGAAAACTCAGGTTCCTCTTCTTGGCAACAACGTGAAATTTATAACTTGAATAAAAACATTCGCTTAAATCGATTACGGATTGGTGAAAACATTAATCTTATAGCTTGGTATAAATCGGAAATTCAAAAACTTGAAAATCAAGTAATTTTAGAAGTTTCTACCAAAACAAAATTAGACACCTACAAAAGCCAATTGGAAAAACTCACCATTGAAAACAAAAAATACAATAGTGAAATCTATGTTTTCAGAGGAATGATTCAAGAATTGGGCGGACAAGCACCTGAACTAACAGACGATGCAGAAGTTTCTAAATCTACACCCTACTCTGGTGGAGGCGCTGGGTATATGTCGATGAAACGATTGTATATAAGTCCGATGAGTGGAGTAATTACCCGAATTTACAAACGCCCCAACGAGGTTGCCTTGAAAACGGAAGACATTTTAAACGTACACCAACAGGAAAGTGTATTCATCAAAACATTTTTCTTGCAAGAAGATTTAGAGTCTATTAAAGTAGGCGATCGGGTCAACTTAAAATTTCCAAATGGCACCAGTAGCCACGGAATAATAAAAAGATTTTATTCGGCTACCTATCGACTCCCACCAGAATTCCAGAAAAAGTATGAGTCCACTACGCGATCTATCGCAGCAGATATCTATCCGGAAGATGAGGCCGAATTAGCCGAATGGCAAAAGTTTTATAAAATATCAGTTCAAATTAAAAAAAGTCGTTTCCAATGGTAAGTGATTTCGATACAGACCAAATTATAGTAGAAGACAATATTGTCACCTATCGTAGTTTATCGTATTTCATCGTAGAAATTAACGATAAATTTAGACCGGACGAATTTGATAAATATGATGTGATTCTATTGGATATCCAAGATGAAAGCTTACTCCATTTTGCGATTTCCGAAATTAGAACACATGTAAATCCTCGAATATATTTAAAACCTATATTTATTCTAAACACAACAGAATATAAAGAGGTAATTATAAGTAATTTATCAGACGGAGTAGTTTCTTCTATTAGTCATATTCCGAGTATTGAGTCCAAAATTATTTCTATTCTATCCAAAATTGAACGAATCAATCACCCAAAAGTTTTAGGATTTGATTCTCAAATGATTAATAGAACTTTAAACTTAATGTACACGCGTGGTAAAAAGAACTTGGAGCCGCTACCTTATTTTCATTCTGGTATTGGTTATTACTACCCAGAGCTTTCTATAAATTTTCATCATAGAGATGAAAGTGCGGCATTAAAAATTCTAGATATTGCAGAAAATGAAGGATTGTTTCAGTCTGAATTTTATGAGCGCGTATACTTATGCAATAATTGTAATGGAGGGTATTTAAACTATCGAGAAGTATGTCCTAAATGTAATTCTTCCGATTCAAAATCTCAAGATTTAGTGCACCACTTTCCTTGTGCCTATGTGGGCCCTATTGACGATTTTAGAAATAGCATTGACGACCAATTAGACTGTCCGAAGTGTAATAAAACCTTGCGTCATATTGGGGTAGATTACGATAAACCTTCTGTTTTATACACTTGTAATAGTTGTCATCATCGTTTTCAAGATTACTACACAAAAGCAAAATGCACTACCTGTGGAACTGAGAATGATGTTGAGCATTTAGTAGCTCATTCCATCAAGCGGTTTATCATGACCAAGAAAGGAGAAAGTGTAGCTATTAATGGATATATCAATATTGAAAAACAGCTAGAAACCATTCCTGGAACCGTAACCATGGAAATTTTCAAGGTGTTATTACAATACGAATTACAACGATTACATACCGCAGGATACCACTCTAACATTGGCTATTTGCACGTAGAAAGAGCAGCTCAAGTTAGTGGAATTTTAGGGTTAGAGAAACAAAAAGAATTAATGAGCGATTTGGTGCAAATGCTACGAAGCAACATCAATCCGTCCGATTTCGTAAGTTTTTATAACTCCTCTACCATCATCTTTTCGTATGTCGACAAAAACTATGATGATGCAAAAATCGTTATCGATGAAATGATGGATTTATCGAATCGCTTAATTTCAAAAACTTTTGAGAAGGTGAAAATCGATTTAAAAATGGATTTAGAACCCCTTACTTTAGGTAACGAAGTAGAACAAACCGTGAACTCCATGGTATTTCCACTTTCTAAACTGTAAGTATTTTATGGACGTTATTGGGTCAGAAATACATGATTTTATAATGTACCTCCAAACGGTGGGGTTCAGTAAACTACTACGTGTATTCTGGTTTTTCTTCTTTTTCGAATTTTTTAGATATGTCGTAGTCGACCTCATCTCTCTCATTTTTGTGAAATGGGATAGATACCGAAACAAATACAAATACGAGGATGCCAAACGAAGAATGTGGCTTGAATTACCCTTGGTTTCTATTATAGTGCCGGGTAAGAACGAAGGAAAACATATTTATAAACTAACCACTTCGCTCAGAGAACAAACGTACACCAACTTCGAATTAATTATTGTGGATGATGGTTCGGATGATGATTCGGAAATTATTTGCAAAAGCTTGAAAAAAAATGGGCTTATTGACTATTTCATTAGAAATGAAGTACGTGGAGGGAAAGCCTCAGGAGCTAACACGGCCTTACGAATTGCCAAAGGGAAATATGTTATTCACCTCGATGCAGATTGTTCCTACGATTTTGATGCCGTAGAAAATATTATCATTCCATTTTACCTAGACCCACAAGTGGGTGCGGTAGGTGGAAATGTGATGGTGAGAAATTACAAGGAATCTATTGCAACTACTTTGCAAGGATTTGAATATACCGATGCCATAAGTATTGGACGGATGGTATCTAGTTACCTCGGTATTTACCGAGTGGTTTCTGGTGCCTTTGGTGCTTTTAGAATGGATTTGTTGCAACGCGTACAAGGGTGGGATATTGGTCCTGGACTAGATGGTGACATTACCGTGAAATTCAGGAAACTAGGTTACAAAATAAAATTTGAGGACCGAGCCGTTTGCTTAACTAGCGTACCAAATACGTTTCAAAAATTAACTAAACAACGGTTGCGCTGGGATAAATCTTTAATTCGATTTCGACTTAGAAAACACTCGGATGTATTTTTTCCACAACAAAACTTTAGCCTAACCAACTTTATTTCATTTGTTGAAAACATTACCTACACGCTTATTTTAAATATAAAATGGTACGTTTATGCCTCCGACATGCTTTTCAATTTTGCGAGTCTATTACCCTTTATCGTACTCATGAATATTTTTCTTTACACGGGAGCAAACATGTTTAAATTGATGGTTTTCAATCTTTTTAGAGAACGAACCAATTCGCCATTTTCTTATTTTATTCTATACGTACCGCTCATGGTATTTTACCATGGATACTATTTACGGGTGGTAAGAACTATCGCTTACATCAAAGAATTCTTCTTCAAAGAGTCGTATAAGGATCCATGGAATCCACAAAAAACTTCACTTAAGGCGCTGGAGATTGGAATTTAATTTCATCTACTCCACCAAAAAAGTTCCTGTTTGTTCTCCTACTTTATACGAGTACATACCGGTAGTGAAATTAGCTACGCTAATCACGATTTCATTATCCTGAATGGTTTTTCCAAACACCATTTTTCCCATAATATCATAGATTTCTATGTAGCTTGGTTTAATGCTATTGGGCGAATCAATGGTAACCACAATGGCACTACATGAAGGGTTAGGATATAAGCTAATCTTGTTCGCATTATCCTGATCATTCACGCCCATGTAAAATGCTACCGTGTCCAATTTTACCGACTCTCGGTTGCATAACTGAACTTTCAATTCAACCTCGTATTGCCCCAAAAGGTTATACGTATGTTGCGGACTTTCCAATGAAGAAGTATCGCCATCCCCAAAATTCCAAAGGTAGGAATCCGCATTTTTGGACTGATTTAAAAAAAATGCTGTTTGCTGACTTTTAGTCCACGAAAATTTAGAAACCGGGTCGTATTTACCAATATTCCATTCCAATAAATCATCAAAAACTATGGTCTTTGCGGCTAGTCTAATTTTTTCTGCCGTGGCAGCAGGTAGTCCTGCGGTGTAGGTAATAAGCGTTGGGTCTTTGCGTAAAAAAACGGTATAAAACGTACACGCTGCAGCATACGAACCCGCCATAGATGGATGCGAATTGTCGGATGCGTATAGGTCAATGGATGGGTAGGTATCTCTAACGTAATGCCACACCGCCCCAACCGGTGACACCAATGCATTGTTATCATTGCCCATAGTTTGATATCTTTTGTGAAGCAAACTATCCATTCCGATATAGGTGCACACAGGTGGCCAACTTGCACAATTAGATGCATCTCCGGTTTTTCTTCCCCAAGTCATATAAAACACGGGCATAGAACATTTGTTATTTGCGCGAATAGCATTGCATAGCTGAGTTGCGTATGGAAACACATCGGTTTGTACCTGACTAATGGGCCATGAAGGCTCTTGGCTTTGCGCTTGCAATACCACGTAATTCCAAGATTGAGAATTTATTTTAGCCAGTGCTTGCGGGTCTGTTGCGTGATTCAGCAATCGTGTTCCTCCAGGCGTATGACTATCAATTATCAGCGTATCACTAGTAGAAATGGCTGCATCATACGTCATTTGGGGAAGGTTATTTACTCCAGTATAACTATTTCCAATAAATAAAACCCGGGTAACTTGTCCATACGCCAAGGTGCCAAATAGAGTTAGAATTAAAGTGGTTGAAATTATATTTCTCATCGATTTTATATTGCTATTCAAAATTAAAATTGAGTTCACGCTTTCTTCAGATGTTTACAATCCGTAGTTACTCAACATCCAAACCAATGCAGTCATATTTGCTGCTCCCAACTCTAATTCTCGTTGGTTTACAGCTTCAAATTTATCGGTAGCTGCATGGTGGTAATCAAAATAGCGTTGCGAATCTGGACGATAACCAATAAGTAACGTCTTTTCTGGGTCTAGCGGACTTATATCTGCCCCAGCATGTCCATATTCTACCGCATACACACTGTAAGGCTCAAAAAGCGGTAACCAACTCGTTACCTTTTCCAGTCTTGCGTCATGCGTTTGACACACAAAATATCTCGGTGTAAAACCACCCGCATCACTTTCTATGGCGGCAATAATATTTTGATTTTGATTCTTTACCGAATCAGCAAATGCTTTTCCACCCTTCAAACCGTTTTCTTCATTCATAAAAAGCACTACTCTAACCGTTCTTTTAGGGGTTAAATTCAATTTTTTGAACAGACGTAAAACTTCTACAGATTGTACACACCCTGCACCATCATCATGTGCTCCTTCACCATTGTCCCAAGCATCTAAATGACCACCCACAACCACAATTTCTTCTGGTTTTTCAGAGCCCCCAATTTCGCCAATCACATTGTAAGAAAGCCTATCCGGCAAGGTTTCACAGTGCATTGTCATGGAAAATTTAACATCTGGATTTACTTTTAAAGTCTTGGATAACTGATTAGCATGATACGTACTAATAGCCGCAGATGGAATACCATTGTTTCCTTCTCGCGTGCCTTTACTTCCGGTATGCGGGTTTTTATCCACGATGGTAGTTAACGACCGAACAATTACTCCTATCGCACCTTTTTCTTGGGCTACCCATGGGCCGGTCCATCGTTGCTCACCTGTTTCGCTATAGGCTTGAAAAGTTCGGATGTATTTCGGATTCATTTCGCCATTCAAAAACACAATTTTACCCTTCACATCAGTATCTTCGAGGGCTTTCAATTCTTCTACAGACTTTACTTCTATCACGTTAGCAGTCAACCCTTTTTCACGGGTTCCTACTGAACCACCCAAGGCACAAATATTAACCGAAATCTGGTCCGTTCCACTACTAAAAAATGCAGTTTCTTTTTCACCTCTTACCCAATGAGGCACCATGACAGGTTGAAGATATACCGTATCAAATTTATACGACTCCATTACCTTTTTCATATAAGCCACTGCCTTTCCTGCATTTTCTGAGCCGCTCAATCTATGCGGCATTTCGGCACATAATTTTTCTAATACACCGTAGCATTTACCTGACGTCATTTCGGTATCAAAAATCTGTTTGAATACTTCTTTATCGGTTAACTGAGTAGCTAATTCATTTGTTTCTGACTTAAGGTTAGCCTGTCCGTAACTTAAACCGGAAATTAGGATGGATAATAAAATAGTGTACGCTGATTTCATATTTGTTTTTTTGAGTAGCCAAAGTAAATCAAAAGTTTGAAGGTTTCTTACAAATTAGGTGTAATGGACAAATTGGTTGCTAATTTCAAGTACAATTGTTCAAGTAGACACAATGATTATTGTTTATTGAATATGGAGTGTTGCTTATTTAGTTGAATAAATACTCAATATTCAACAGGCAATACGCAACACTCAAGTGGCTATGGCTTAGCAATAGAAAATAAAAAAATAATGACTACCCTCTATTATTAATCTCGTCTCTAAACTTAGAAGCAGATTCGTAATCTTCGGTTTCTAGGGCGTGATTCAATTTTTCGGTAAGGTCATCAACCGACAGTTTAGATAAGTCGTTGGATGCTGCAAGCTCTTCCACTTCCTCTTCCATAAACTCATCGTCAATGGGTTCAATAGGCATACTTGCTTTGTCTAAAATAAAATTATAGACATAAATAGGTGCATCATATCTCACGGCCATGGCGATAGCATCAGAGCTACGAGAATCAATCTCGTGCTCTGTAATACCATCAGTGACCAATAATTTGGCATAAAATATACCATCCACTAAGTTGTAAACCAATACCTCTTTTAATCGTAAGTGGAAACTATCCAATACCGATTTAAAAGTGTCGTGCGTAAAAGGCCGTTGGGGTTTCATGTTTTCTAAAACCACCGCAATTGCTTGCGCTTCCGGACCTCCAATAACAATTGGCATTCTACGTCTGCCTTCCTTTTCTTTCAATAAAAGAAGATATGCACCCGCTGAAGTCTTTCCGTACTCCAGGCCTTGAAGAATAAGCTCAATTTTTATAGCCACAACCTAAATGAATTAATTAGTTATTCGCTTTAAAAGCTTTGGCAGCTTCAATTAGTTTAGGAACTACCTCAAAGGCATCTCCCACTATTCCGTAATCAGCAGCTTTAAAGAATGGTGCTTCTGGATCGGTATTGATTACCACAATCACTTTACTACCATTCACTCCAGCCAAGTGCTGAATTGCACCAGAAATTCCGATAGCAATATATAAGTTTGGACGAATAGCCAACCCTGTTTGACCCACGTGTTCGTGGTGAGGGCGCCAATCTAAATCAGCAACCGGACGAGAACATGCCGTAGTGGCTCCGAGAACGGATGCCAACTCTTCAATCATACCCCAGTTTTCAGGACCTTTCAATCCACGACCTGCTGAAACAACTAATTCCGCTTCAGGAAGAGGAACTTGTCCGCCTAAATCTTCTTTTTTGGTTTCTTTTAAGGTAATGCGTGCATCACCTGCGTTTCCGTTAAAATCTTCTACCACTGCGTTTCCAGCTATTTCTTTAGCTCCAACTGCATTTGGGGTAAGACCAATAATTTTTACATCACTGTTTATTTTAACGCGTGCAAATGCTTTTCCAGCAAACACTGCTCTTTTTACAACAAAACCATCAGATAATTCCGGGTAATCTAATACTCCGGCTACTAATCCTGCTTTCATTTTGGCAGAAACGATGGGTGCAACTGCTTTACCAGTTACGTCATAAGAAAATATAATGGTATCCGCACCTACTCTTCCTGCTGCTTCCGCAACAATGGTAGCTAATTGGAATGGTTGCACATTATTAATGCTTCTTTCCACCATGATTTTTCCAGCTCCGTAGTTTCCTAATTTGGCAAATTCTTCATCAGACGCACCACCATAAGAAATAACGTGTAGTTCAGTCCCAGCATCTGATGCTAGTTTAGCGCCATACGACACTGCTTCAAAAGAAGCTTTAACAAGTTTGTTTTCTGAACTCTCGGCAAAAACTAATACTGACATAATTATATAACTTTAGCTTCTGAGTGTAACAATTCGATTAATTCTCCTGCATTTTCAGGGTCGATTAATTTTACCGCAGATTTTGCTGCTGGTAAGGTATAATCTAAGATTTCTGTTAATGCCTCTACTGCAACTGCAGGTATAACTTCTAATTTTTTAGAACGAGCCGCCATAATTCCTCTCATGTTCGGAATTCTTTGTTCAGCCATTCCTTTAGATGCACTAAGCACAATAGGCAATTGTGCTTCTAACACCTCTTCGCCTGCTTTTACATCACGTTCAACGGTTGCTATACTACCCGCCACATCCAATTTGGAAGTGTTTGGTAAATAGGGCAAATCCATTAACCCTGCAATTAATCCGCCTACTTGAGAACCATTGTAATCAACGGTTTCTTTTCCAGTCATGATTAAATCATACCCTTTGTCTTTCGCATACTCCGCTATTTGCGTAGCTACAAAAAACGCATCGGTTGGAGCTGCATCAATACGTACTGCATCGTCTGCACCAATAGCCAAGGCTTTTCTAATAATTGGGTCTGCATCAGCAGCACCTACCGTAATGGTAGTTACGCTTCCGCCATTTGCTTCTTTTAATTCTAGTCCTCTTACCAATGCGTACCATTCATCGTACGGATTGATAATAAACTGCACACCTGCTTCATTAAACTTCGTATCACCATCAGTGAAAGTGATTTTGGAAGTTGTATCAGGCGCTTTACTTATGGCAACTAATATCTTCATATTTATTCTTTTATTAAAAATCGGTTCACAAAAATAACCAATTAATCGCTAAATAGTTATGCTTGCATAATAAAAACAAGTCATTTATCCCTATCGCGCGAAGGTACGAAATTCAAAAGGGTTATGATTATAATTTATTTAAGAAATCTCCCTACTCCTTCATCACCTTTACCGTTTTACTTCCCAACTCTGATTTAACCTTTAATAAGGTACATTCCTTTGGGTAACGGACTCAAATCAACATTTGCTTTAGAAGTGTTTATCGTGACAGCAACTGTTGTCGTGTAGGCATTGAGCAGCGTTTTTTATTATTCCATACCCACAACAAAAGGCTCCATTTACAAATTTAGAAATGGAATTATTCGAACAAAAGAATCTTTGATTCTCTTTAACAATAGTCTCTTTGCTTTTATCTCCATTTAAAAGGACGGGATGACCAAGGCACAAATTACACTGCTACGGATAGGCAACAGTGCAAGCTGCTAAATATGCGAAAAAAAACATTAACTTTTCAATTATCAGTAAATTCCAAACGGGACCTTGAAGCTATTTACAAGTGCCATTGCAAAATTTTGGAATAGACCCAAATAATTTTCTCAACACCATACAATCAAATCAATAAGAAACATCGTATTTTTGCACGCTAGAAATAAAACCAAATCAATGCGAGTAATACAATTTAGAGAAGCAATTCAAGAGGCGATGACCGAAGAAATGCGAAGGGACGAAAATGTTTATCTCTTAGGCGAGGAAGTAGCGCAATACAACGGAGCTTATAAAGCGAGTAAAGGCATGTTGGATGAATTCGGAGCAAAACGAGTTATCGATACGCCCATTGCTGAGTTAGGTTTTGCAGGTATCGCGGTAGGGTCAGCTATGAACGGTTTACGTCCCATTGTTGAGTTTATGACATGGAATTTTGCCATCCTAGCAGCCGACCAAATTATAAATAGCGCAGCAAAAATGCGCCAAATGTCGGGTGGTCAATTTGGAAATCCAATAGTATTTCGTGGACCAAACGGTACCGCAGGACAATTAGGAGCTACCCATTCGCAAAGTTTTGAAGCCATGTACGCAATGGTTCCAGGATTAAAAGTAATTACACCTTCAAATCCGTATGATGCCAAAGGATTGTTAAAAGCAGCAATTCGTGATGACAACCCAGTTGTTTTCATGGAAAGTGAATCCATGTATGGCGATAAAGGAGAAGTTCCCGAAGGAGAATATGTACTACCAATTGGCAAAGCCGATGTAAAACGGGTAGGTACAGATTGTACTATCGTATCTTTCGGTAAAATAATTAAAACCGCCTATGCAGCGGCAGATGAATTAGCCAAAGAAGGAATCAATGTAGAAATTATTGATTTAAGAACCATTCGTCCTTTAGATATGGATACCATCCTTACCTCGGTAAAGAAAACCAACCGAGTAATTGTATTGGAAGAATCCTGGCCATTTGCATCTATTTCTTCAGAAGTAACTTATCAGATTCAAAGTAAGGCATTTGACTTCTTGGATGCTCCGGTAAGAAGATTAACACAATCGGACACATCGTTTGCATTTGCAAAAACACTTATTGCAGAGGCACTTCCAGGAGTAGACGATTTAATGAAGGCCGTGAAGGCAGCTATGTACAAGCTTTAAAACCAATAATTTAATAGGGCTCTCAAAAACCTATTATTTATAAAGTTTAAATAATATATTTGCGCCCCCTTTTTAGGGGGCGTTTTAATTATAGAAAAACAAAAACAACAGAATGGAATCAATGATGATTTACGTGCCAATCCTAATGGCACTAGTGGGACTAGCCTACATGATGATTAAAAAATCTTGGGTAATAAAACAAGATGCAGGTGATGGTAAAATGAAAGAAATTTCTGACCACATTTATGAAGGTGCTTTGGCATTTTTAAATGCAGAGTACAGATTATTAGCTGTATTCGTTGTAGTGGTGAGTATTGCCTTAGCAGGTGTATCATTTTTGGTACCTACTACACACATACTAATTGTAGTGGCATTTATTTTCGGTGCATTTTTCTCTGCTTTAGCAGGAAACATGGGAATGAAAATTGCTACTAAAACCAACGTTAGAACTACCCAAGCTGCACGTACCTCTTTACCAGACGCATTGAAAGTGTCTTTTGGTGGTGGTACCGTAATGGGACTTGGAGTTGCTGGGTTAGCCGTTTTAGGTTTAACAACTTTTTTCATTGTATTCTTCCAAATGTTCATGAATGGTGTTTGGGCTCCAGTTGAATTAGATGGTGAAATGAAATCTGCAACTGAAATGATGACCATCGTTTTAGAAACATTAGCTGGTTTCTCTTTAGGAGCTGAGTCTATTGCTTTGTTTGCACGTGTGGGTGGTGGTATTTATACCAAAGCTGCTGATGTGGGTGCTGATTTAGTAGGTAAAGTTGAAGCAGGTATTCCAGAAGATGATCCTCGTAACCCTGCTACAATTGCAGATAACGTGGGTGATAATGTAGGTGATGTTGCAGGTATGGGAGCTGATTTATTTGGTTCTTATGTAGCAACTGTTTTAGCTGCAATGGTTTTAGGTAATTACATCATTAAAGATATGGGTGGCGATATCGTTTCGGAAGGATTCGGTGGAATTGGACCAATCTTATTACCAATGGCAATTGCTGGTTTCGGAATTATTATTTCATTGATTGGTACTATGCTAGTTAAGATTTCTAGTAACGATGCGAAAGAATCTCAAGTAATGGGAGCTTTAAACATTGGTAACTGGGTATCTATTGCATTAGTGGCTATCTCTTCTTATTTCTTAGTGACTTGGATGTTGCCAGAAACCTTAACCATGGAATTCTTTGGAGAAGGAAAAATTGAAATTTCTTCAATGCGTGTATTCTACGCAACTTTAGTAGGTCTATTTGTAGGTGGTGTTATTTCATCTATTACGGAGTACTATACTGGATTAGGTAAAAAACCAATTTTAGAGATTGTTGAAAAATCAAGTACTGGAGCAGGAACAAATATTATTGCTGGTTTAGCTACCGGAATGATTTCTACATTCCCTTCTGTATTATTATTTGCTGCTGCCATTTGGGCTTCTTATGCACTTGCTGGATTTTACGGTGTAGCTTTAGCTGCTTCTGCAATGATGGCTACTACAGCTATGCAATTAGCAATTGATGCTTTCGGTCCTATTGCAGATAACGCAGGTGGTATTGCTGAAATGAGTGAACAAGACCCTATCGTTCGTGAACGTACTGATATTTTAGATTCTGTAGGTAATACTACTGCTGCTACTGGTAAAGGTTTTGCTATTGCTTCTGCAGCATTAACTTCATTAGCATTATTTGCTGCTTATGTAACGTTTACTGGTATTGATGGTATTAACATCTTTAAAGCACCAGTATTAGCAATGTTATTTGTAGGTGGTATGGTACCAGTTGTATTCTCTGCACTTGCAATGAATGCGGTAGGTAAAGCAGCCATGGAAATGGTATACGAAGTAAGACGTCAGTTCAAAGAAATTCCAGGAATTATGGAAGGAACTGGCAAACCAGAATACGATAAATGTGTGGCTATTTCTACCAAAGCTTCTTTGAAAGAAATGATGCTACCAGGTTTATTAACTATCGGCTTTCCTATTCTAATTGCTGTTGTTCCTATGTTAATAGGAATGGACAAATCAGCTATTGCTGAGATGTTGGGTGGTTATATGGCTGGTGTTACTGTATCAGGTGTTCTTTGGGCTATCTTCCAAAACAACGCTGGTGGTGCTTGGGATAACGCTAAAAAATCATTTGAAGCTGGTGTTATGATCAACGGTGAAATGACCTACAAAGGTTCTGAAGCGCATAAAGCAGCGGTAACTGGTGACACTGTTGGTGATCCATTTAAAGATACTTCTGGTCCTTCTATGAACATCTTAATTAAACTAACCTGTTTGATTGGTTTGGTGATTGCTCCTATGTTGAATGATGAAGGTCATTCTGAAGGAAATGAAACCACCGTTGAAACCGTAGCTGCTCCTGAGCTTTCAGAAATTTCTGGAATGTGGGGAATTGATGAGTCACATACCTACGTGGATTTTAAAATCCGTCACATGTTAGCTACTTCGAAAGGAAACATGAATAAGGTACATGGTACCATTGACCTGGGTACAGATTACACTTCTGGAACTATGACTATCGCTATTGATGTGGCTTCATTAAACACATCGAATGCGGATAGAGATGAGCACGTATTAAGCTCTGATTTCTTAGATACTGCTAATTTCAAAACCATTGACTTCGTTTCTTCTACCATTACTAAGGTAGACGATCATTATGAAGCTGCAGGACAATTAACCATGCACGGTGTAACGAAAGATGTTGTTCTTCCTTTTACCTATTTAGGAGTTCAAGAATCTCCTTTCAAAGAAGGTTTATTTGTAACATCATTTGTAGGCGAATTAACTATTCTTCGTTCTGATTACGGAATGGATTATATGTTAGGCGTTTTAGGAGATGACATTACTATCGAAATTTCGTCAGAATTAGACCAACAACGTTAGTCTTAATAACATTTATAAAAAAAGGCTGTTTCTTTCGAAACAGCCTTTTTTTATTGCTTTTTTTTACTCATACAATGGTTTGGAATCATTTTATGCACCGCCTAAGTATCCACTTCAACATCATTTGGGGGTTGCTCACTTTCTAATTCACCGGTTTGCTAAAGTTGGTTTCGATTGGGCTATTGCATTTATTCTTGTAAAAAAACAACGAGTTCAAACGATTACGCTAATTCCCAATGGAAATTATAAAAACTTCGGAACTTCGTTTATCCGTGCATACGGTACCTCATGCTTCTGTTCCACGGAATAATATCTATTCAATCCTGAAATACCAATACTTTCAGCAGCGCTTAAATCCACACGTCCATTGGGTGAAACTACTTCTTTTGGAAGAATTATATGCGCAACCTCACCTATAACCAAAGAAGTGTTATTGAGCGCAATGGGAATTATCTCTTTAAATTTCAATCCTATTTTAATGGTGCTTTCCGCCACAAACGGAGCAATAAACCCGTTTATATATTCTTCCGTAAGATTACATGCATCAAACTCAGAAACTGTATCATCAAACTTGACAGATGTATAATGCGCGTTTTTAATGAAGCCGGAATGAATATGGTTAATGGTATAACATCCTGTTTTTTTTATGTTTTCCCACGTGTGCCTGCGCACTTCTTGTTCTGGGCGTAATATAAAACCTATTAATGGCGGGTGGCTACCTAAATGCACCACCGAACTAAAAACAGCCAAATTAGTTCTGCCATCTTCACCTACCGTACCAATCATATTACCCGGCTTAATTCCCGTAATAGAATTAATTAAGTTCAACCGAAACACGTGCGCGGCATCCGCTATATCTCTTTTAGTTAGATGCATATTCTCCATACTTACGTATAACCGCTTTAAAACGGTAATCAAAAATTTCCTTTAACTTCCCCTTAATCATCAGGGTATTTGCTATTGCTCCTAGAAACCCAAAAGGAGGTGAATAGGTCACAATATCGGTCATGAGTACGCCATTTTCAATTGGCTCAATATGATGTTGATGATGCCAAAGTGAATACGGCCCAATACGCTGTTCATCCACAAAAAACTGTTTATCGCGTACTTGGGTAATCTCCGTCATCCAGTCGGTTTTTATACCTAAAACAGGCGTAACCGCATAGGTAATAATCATACCTGGATACATTTTTTCTTGCAACTCTTTTGAGGTAATATCAAACCCCATATAATCTGGAGTGATTTCTTTCAAATTAGCGGGTGAAGAAATAAAATCCCAAACCTCATCTATGGTAGCGTTCACTTTTTGCTTTTTTATTAGCTGGTAAAATGCCATATAATTTCTCTTTAAAATTTTGCTTAAACCTCTTTTAATTGCTCATCAATAGCATCAGCTTCAGCATAATATGCATCACTTTTTTTACGGTCAATTGACGACCATTGATACGCTTGCTCCAATAAATTTTTTCGCCTTTTTTGAAGCTTTTCTTTTTTCGTTTTAAATGTAAAAAACATAATTACCATTTTAGATGACAAATATACGTTTTGTTTAACGTTTTATTAATTTAGTTAAACATTTTAATAAATTCTTACAAAATGCCCATTGCACAAATGCGTATAACTTTTAGGATATAACCTTTACAAGCTTCAGGTGATTGGAAATAATCAGAATGTATTCATAGCACTTGGCATCAACCCAACCAAAAATTATTCAAGTTGGAATTGCAATTTTATTAGCGAAAAAGGATGAAATTTAAAAGGTCATGTACTCATATTCATTTACGGCCAATAGATTTTCTGCAAACCTAAAAATTTATAGTCACGATATTACCATCGAAATTTCGTCAGAATTAGACCAACAACGTTAGTCTTAATAACATTTATAAGGAAAGGCTGTGTCGGAAGGAACAACCTTTTTTACTTGTTTTTTTTTAACCTTCTTACCTCTCTTGAGGAGCAGTAAAACATTTAACTCCATTAAAAAAATTAATTACATTTGTCTAAAGAATAACAACATGCAAAGTATTACCATTAACTTCAAGGATCATACTATTTATAAACATGTGATTTGGTTTTTGAGTCGTTTTTCATCTGCAGAATTAGAAGTTGTCGATACCAATTTGAAATTTGAGGATGTTAAAAAGCAAGCTCAAGCAGATTACCAAGCCATGATTTCTCACAAAACAAAACTGCACTCCGTAGCTGAGGTAGATACTGCAATGGAGAACATTATCACCTCTTATGAAGCTTAATTACACTTCTGAGTTTATTAATAAATTAGCGCAACAAGTTCGTTATATCGCAAAAGACAAACCCGAAGCTGCTAGAAACTTTAGAAATAAAACAACTATAAAAATTTTACTCATTCTATATTTTTTCAAATTGAACCACT
>CAXBCR010000031.1:0-36423 GCA_963974475.1 uncultured Flavobacteriales bacterium | reverse complement strand
ATGATGTTTGTGATACTGTTGATGCGGTAGATTGATTTATCGTCAAATCTAACGTTATTACCGAATCACAACCTGCAGCATTTAGAATGGTATCGTTATACATTCCAGTAGAAGTATAAGTCATTCCATTTTGAGACCAAGTGTAACTGTCACATGATGTTTGTGAAACTGTTGCTGTTGTTGGCGAGTTCACAGTTACGGTTATAGAATCAACGGCTGAACAACCATTGCCATTAGTGAATTGTACCGTTACTGTATTGCCATCTGCTAGTGATGGCGAAGAAAACGTGTTTACACCAGAAGCGGCACCTTGGGAAGTTCCATTTACAAAGAACTCAAAGCTACCCGATGTAGATTGATTATTACATGAAGAAGAAACCCAGTTTGAGCTGTTTCCAGTTAAACCAAACCCTTGCAACGTACCATTATTACTATTATTAGTATTATCAAGTAAAGTAGTTATTCCTTGATTAGAACCTCCAGCAATACCTTGATTGAAATTGTATGATCCCACAACATTGCTACCAACAGTCACCTTAACGTTGTACATATCACCAATGAAGTTGTAGATTGAGTTATTAGACCTTTCTGCCCCAATCAAAACATTTGCAGTATTGTCTGCGTTACCAATAACTTTTGCGTCAATAACTGTTGTATCAATTACACCATCTACATAAAGGTTAACCATTGAATCAGATCTTAATACTTCTACTTTTATAAGGTGACAAAGACCATCGTTAATAATGGTGTTTCCAGAAACAATTAATCGGTTGGCGAGACTTCCGCCACCATTAACACCCCATTCAAGGGTCAGAACTCCAGATCCGCTTAACCAAATTTGATAGCCACTACCGACTACATTTGTACCCGCGGTCATTTTAGAAAAAATAGTTGTTGCTGAAGTTGTATTACTTGTGTTAATCAATGCTTCCACTAATAAGTCATTTGAAGTTCCAATATTAAACTGAGTTGCACCAGTAACCACAATTTCATCATTTGTTCCGGCAAAATTTAAACCATTAACGGAACTTGAATCTATAGCGGTAAAGGTGATGTTTTCACCTGCACAGATTTCATCATTTGTTGCGTTTGAAGTTAGCGTTGCAATTGGTAAACTATTAATAGTCAAACTTAATGTAATAACCGAATCACAACCTGCGGCATTTAGAATAGTATCGTTATACATTCCAGTAGAAGTATAAGTCATTCCATTTTGAGCCCAAGTGTAACTGTCACATGATGTTTGTGATACTGTTGATGCGGTAGATTGATTTATCGTCAAATCTAACGTAATTACCGAATCACAACCTGCTGCATTTAAAATGGTATCGTTATACATTCCAGTAGAAGTATAAGTCATTCCGTTTTGAGACCAAGTGTAACTGTCACATGATGTTTGTGCAACTGTTGATGCGGTAGACTGATTAATAATCAAATCTAACGTTATTACGGAATCACAACCTGCGGTATTTAGAATAGTATCGTTATACATTCCTGTTGCACTATAAGTCATTCCGTTTTGAGACCAAGTGTAACTGTCACATGATGTTTGTGAAACTGTTGATGCGGTAGATTGATTTATCGTCAAGTCTAACGTAATAACGGAATCACAACCGGCAGCATTTAAAATGGTATCGTTATACATTCCAGTAGAAGTATAAGTCATTCCATTTTGAGCCCAAGTGTAACTGTCACATGATGTTTGTGATACTGTTGATGCGGTAGATTGATTTATCGTCAAATCTAACGTTATTACCGAATCACAACCTGCGGCATTTAGAATAGTATCGTTATACATTCCAGTAGAATTATAAGTCATTCCATTTTGAGACCAAG
Source organism: uncultured Flavobacteriales bacterium (assembly GCA_963974475.1). GTDB lineage: Bacteria > Bacteroidota > Bacteroidia > Flavobacteriales_G > Salibacteraceae > CAJXZP01. The sequence goes on along the minus strand of CAXBCR010000031.1, from coordinate 34,587 downwards.
TGTAACTGTCACATGATGATTGTGTAACTGTTGCTGTTGTTGGAGTATTTACAGTAATAGTGATAGAATCAGAGGTGGAACAACCATTGCCATTAGTGACTTTTACTGTTACTGTATCGCCATCTGCTAGTGAAGAAGAAGAAAACGTGTTTACACCAGAAGCGGCACCTTGAGAAGTTCCATTTACAAAGAATTCAGAAGTTCCATTATTCCCAACTACTGATGTAGACCCTGTAACCCAGTTGGAAGTACTTCCTGTTAGTGAAAAATTAGTTAGTGCGCCATCATTATTGTTACTGGTTTTGTCTGTAAGTGTTGTTACACCAGTATTTGTTGCACCTGGAATACCTTGATTGAAATCGTAATAAGCTTCTAAGCCTGTTTCTGACCCGATAAGTTCACTGTCCTTACTATTACCTAATTCCGTACTAGAACGAGCATAATTCCAGATTCGGACTTCGTCAATGGAGCCTATGAAATCACCCCAACTCCCATTATTTCTCGTGCCAATACACAATGGCGCTGAGCTTATTGTTGAGGCTGATAAATTATTTTGAAGCACACTTGATGCTACAATGCTTCCATTTACATAAAGCTTAACTCCTGAAGCATTTGAGGTGCCATTATAGGTCATTGCTACATGTGTCCATGCACCATTATTATAAGTGCCTGTTGACACAACCTTAATACCATTATAACTATAAATATTGTATAATTCAAATGAAATTTTTCCTCCAACCATTTTGAATTCATATCCAGTGTAGGGATATGAATCATTTAACTTACTGATGATTTGCCCTTCTCCAGTGAAAGAAGTCTTAATCCATGCCTCTATAGTAAAAGCGTTTGATCTATCCTTAGACAAAACATTACCCATACCGACATAATTATTTAATGCAAGATCAAGAGCATTGTTTACAGCACTGGTAGAACCTGCTACATTTGTGATAAACCTAACCGTTTCACCTAAGCAGCTCGCATTGTTTGTTGCATCTGAACTAATACTAACCGTTGGCAAACTATTAATAGTCAAATCTAAGGTAATTACTGAATCACAACCTATGGCATTTTGAATAGTATCATTATACATTCCAGTGGAAGTATAAGTCATACCATTTTGAGCCCAAGTGTAGCTATCACAAGCAGAAGCAGTAACGCTTCCATATGTTGGAGAATTTACTGTAATTGTAATGGAATCAGCAGCTGAACAACCATTACCATTAGTTACTCCTGCAGTTACAATATCACCATTTGCTAATGACGATGAAGAGAAGGTGTTTACTACCGAAGCTGTACCTTGGGAAGTTCCATTTACGTAGAACTCATAAGTTCCTGCTCCACCACTAGAAGTAACAGATGTTGGTCCAGTAATCCAATTAGAAGCACTTCCTGTTAAAGAAAAGTTAGTAAGCGTACCATCATAACTGTTACTGGTTTTATCAGTAAGAGTGGTAATACCCGTATTAGAAGAACCTGCAACACCTTGATTGAAACTGTAGTACGCATCTAATCCTGTTTCATTTCCAGTAAGTTCATTGTCTTTGTTATTGCTTATTTGAGAAGCAGAACGAGCATAGTTCCACATTCGTACTTCATCCATAGAACCTATAAAATCACCCCAAGCGCCATTACTTCTTGTGCCAATGTTCAAAGGGGCAGAACTTATAGTAGTGGCAGTTAGGTTGTTTTGAAGTGCGCCAGATGGTACTAGAGTGCCGTCTACATAAAACTTGAAACCCGAAGCGCTAGAAGATCCATCATAAGTTAAAGCGACATGTCTCCATGCTCCATTATTATAAGTTGAAGTAGTTCTAACTTGAATACCATTATAAGAAACTCCACTGTACAATTCGAAGGAGAGTTTACCTCCATCCACTTTAAACTCATATCCAGAGTATGGGGCAGAGGCTAATAATTTACTAATGATTTGACCTTCTCCGGACTGTGAAGTCTTTATCCACGCTTCCATTGTAAAAGCATCTGTTCTATCTTTAGACAAAACATTACCCATAGTCACGTAATTATTTACGGTAAAATTAAGCGCATTGTTGACACTATTAGCAGAGCCTGTGCCTGTTGCTGTAAAGGTGATGTTTTCACCTTCACAGATTTCATCATTGGTGGCGTCTGAAGCTATGGTTACTGTTGGTGAGCTGTTAATGGTTAAATTTAAGGTAATAACAGAATCACAACCTGCAGTATTAGCAATGGTATCTACATAGATTCCAGTTTGCGTAAATGTTGTTCCCAACCAATCATAGCTACTACAAGCAGAAGCGGTAAGGCTACCAGAAGTTGGAGAATTTATGGTAATGGTTATAGAATCAGTCGCTGAACAACCTGCGCCATTTGTTGCGTTTACCTTTACCACATCGCTAGTTGATAATAAGGAAGAAGCAAGGGTGTTTGATGCAGAAGCTGCACCTTGTGTAGTACCATTTACAAAGAACTCATACGTTCCGCCTCCTGTTTGTGAAAAAGGAACATCACTTACAAAGTTTGAAGTTGTTCCGTTTAAAGACACGTTGTTAAGAGAAATTCCGGTAGATGAACCTGTTAAATCTGTTAATGTTACACCGGTGTTATTACCATCAGGTGTTCCATCATTAAAGTTGAAATAAGCAACTAATCCAGATTCTGTACCGACTAACTCAACATCTTTATATGTCGATATCTCTGTGGCTGTTCTCACATCATTCCAAATTCTTACTTCATCAAAAGAACCTTTTACAGTATATGGTGTGCTTCCTGCCGTGTATCTTCCTATAAAGAAATTCGTTCCCGAGACATTTATGGACACATTTCCGGAAGCAACTTGTGTACCGTCTAGGTATAATTTCATGGTAGTCCCGGTATAAGTCACGGCACAATGGTGCCATTGACCATCTCGAACATTTGTTCCTGTTGCCGTTAAATCAGAAGCGCCACCATTTCCGGTATGCCATAACTGACCGTAATTATTAATTCCTAATAAAGCTCTGGTACGGTTACCATGAGTTCCCCAAGCCACAAGACTTGTCCATCCAGTTGAACCATCATCTTTGAACCATGTTTCAATAGACATTGGTGAATTACCTTGAGGTAAACTTGTATTAGAACCTGTTACATTATCTACGGGAGAACCTAATAAATCTAATGAAGAACCTGTTCCTCCAGTTCCACCTGCGCCACTTGCGGTAATTGTTATCGTATCTCCAGCACAAATAGCATTATTTGTTGCGTCTGATATCATACTTGCCGTCACTGATGGGTTTACCGTTACCGTAATATTAGCTGAGATTGCTGAACAACCATTACTATTAGTTATCACTGTATTTACTAAAGCACCATCTGTTAGTGATGAAGAAGAGAATGTGCTTGTAGTGGAGGTTGCCCCTTGGGAAGTTCCATTTACGAAGAACTCATAGGTTCCCGCTCCACCGCTAGAAGTCACAGATGTTGGTCCAGTAATCCAATTAGAAGCACTTCCTGTTAAAGAAAAGTTAGTAAGCGTACCATCATAACTGTTACTGGTTTTATCAGTAAGAGTGGTAATACCCGTATTAGAAGAACCTGCAACACCTTGATTGAAACTGTAGTACGCATCTAATCCTGTTTCATTTCCAGTAAGTTCATTGTCTTTGTTATTGCTTATTTGAGAAGCAGAACGAGCATAGTTCCACATTCGTACTTCATCCATAGAACCTATAAAATCACCCCAAGCGCCATTACTTCTTGTGCCAATGTTCAAAGGGGCAGAACTTATAGTAGTGGCAGTTAGGTTGTTTTGAAGTGCGCCAGATGGTACTAGAGTGCCGTCTACATAAAACTTGAAACCCGAAGCGCTAGAAGATCCATCATAAGTTAAAGCGACATGTCTCCATGCTCCATTATTATAAGTTGAAGTAGTTCTAACTTGAATACCATTATAAGAAACTCCACTGTACAATTCGAAGGAGAGTTTACCTCCATCCACTTTAAACTCATATCCAGAGTATGGGGCAGAGGCTAATAATTTACTAATGATTTGACCTTCTCCGGACTGTGAAGTCTTTATCCACGCTTCCATTGTAAAAGCATCTGTTCTATCTTTAGACAAAACATTACCCATAGTCACGTAATTATTTACGGTAAAATTAAGCGCATTGTTGACACTATTAGCAGAGCCTGTGCCTGTTGCTGTAAAGGTGATGTTTTCACCTTCACAGATTTCATCATTGGTAGCGTCTGAAGCTATGCTTACCGTTGGTGAACTGTTAATGGTTAAATTTAAGGTTAGTATACTATCCCCTCCCACAGAATTTGGAATAGTATCATAGTAGGTTCCGGATTGCGTTAAGGTCATGCTTTGCCAAGCATAACTATCACATTCACTGACCGTAAAAGTTGTTGTTTGGGCGAATAAACTGCTTTGAACGAACAAACAGAGAATCACCATTAGGTTCACATTTTTCATAGAGGAATTTTTTATATTGATTTAGTTTTTTCAAAAAAGAATAATAAAATTCGTATCAAAAAATATTTGTTATGAATCAGCTTTTTTTGTTGTGAAAACTGATTTTAATCATTAATTTTTAGCAAATTACTTACTTGGGATAGATTATCATGCTGTAAGGTTTTTGTACCGATGAACAGATAATTTTGAAATGCATTACGGTTCGTGACCCTGTAATCGCGTTAAAATTCATGTTTTTGCGGGGTATTATTGGCTTGTTAAAAAAGAGTCATTTGGCATGTAGGAAAAGTACTTTTGGAATGACACCTTGCTATTATTCTTGGATGGAGGGCGGGTCTTAAACACCAACAACTATGTGCTATTTGATATTGATATTTAGTTAGAGGTCATTCTGTTACAAAGTCGCAAAATTTGATGACCCCAAATCGCAAGTATGACCCCAAAAAAAAGCATCCATTCAAAGAAGAAAAGATGCTTTTCATAAAATTAATGGGATGACTAAATATGGTCTAGCATTTCTTTAACCAACTCAACGGTACCGTATTTATGGTGCCATCCCCAATCTTCTCTAGCTCTGCTGTCATCAATGCTTTGAGGCCATGAAGCGGCAATTGCATCTCTTTCATCGGGTTTATAAGTAATGGTAAAACCCTCTTGTTGCTTGGCAATTTCTTCGGCCAATTGGGCAGGAGAAAAAGATTCGGCAGCCAGGTTATAACTAGAACGAATTTTAATAGATTCTGCGGGAGCCTCCATAATATTGATAGTAGCTCTTATGGCATCTTCCATCATCATCATAGGTAAGGTGGCATTTGGACCTAAGAAACACTCATAATTATTAGTTTTCCTTGCTTGGTGAAAAATATCTACCGCGTAATCTGTAGTTCCGCCTCCTGGAAGAGACTTCCAGCCAATTAACCCAGGATACCGGATACTTCTCACATCTACCCCAAATTTGTTGAAGTAATATTCATTCCATCGTTCTCCGGTTTGTTTACCAATTCCATAAACCGTACTTGGGTCCATAATGGTGTCTTGAGGTGTATTTTGTTTGGGGGTGGTAGGACCAAAAACAGCAATCGAACTAGGCCAAAATATTTGCTTAATAATTCCTTCTTTAGCTAAGTTTAGAATATTAAAATGTCCTTCCACACTTAGTTTCCATGCGTAATCCATGTGCTTTTCTGCAGTTGCAGATAGCATAGCCACCAAATTGAAAACTATTTTGATATCGTGTTTCAGCACAACAGCTCTTAAGGCATCTTTATCCAAGATATCTAGTTTTTCATAAACACCACCATAAGCTTCCTCTTTTATATCGGATGCGATAACGTTTTTCTCACCGTATTTTGCTCTAAGATTTTCGAGAAGTTCTCTACCTACTTGACCTAAAGCGCCAACAACTAAAATATTTCCTTTCATTATTGCAATTTAATAAGGGGTGAATTACCGTTTAAAACACCGCAAAACGGACTTCAAAATTTAGGGCGCAAATGTAGTCCATCTTTCAAATAATAAAAACGGTTTTAAGGCATGAATTCATGAAGAATTTAAAATAAATAAAATTTGAGTAAATAATACTGTGAAAATCTACTAGTTTTACAAAAAAAATAACATGAGAAAGACGCTAATAATCCTGACACTCCTATTTGTAAATATCACCTCTAAATCAGTTTTTTCGCAATGTGCTCCGCCTAGTGCTTTTTCAGAATTGGACATTAATAATGTTAGCGCAGGTTTAATGAATGGTGGAGACCTTTGGTGGGATGGGATAGGTTTACCTAAATACGAATATCCCAAATACTCCGGGCGTCTGGCTTTGTTTGCGGGCGCAATATGGCTGTCAGCGTTAGATGATAATGGAAAATTACTGACTTCCGCTATGAAATATAGAAACACAGGTTATGAATTTTATCCTGGACCCATTAATTCAACTACAGGTACGGTTTCAAGTAACAGTTGTATTGTTTTTGATAGGTTTTGGGAAATTCACAGGATTGAAATTCAAAATCATTTAAATAACGTGACCTTGGGTATGCCTGTTCCTTTATCTCAAATAGATGATGCTATTTTACAATGGCCAGCTAAAGGAAATACGCATTTTAATAATTATGTAATCCAAGATGATTTAGCCCCGTTCAAGGATTTTAATAACAACGGAATATATGATCCTGAAAATGGAGATTATCCAGATATTAAAGGTGATCAAGCCATATTTTGGGTAATTAACGATATTGGAGGCGTACATGGCATTACCAATGGAGACCCAATTGGAGTGGAAGTTCATTTTTTGGCCTATGCGTATTATAATCCTTCAAGCGCGTTAAATGATGCCACTTTTTATGATATTAAGGTGATTAAGAAAACAACGGGTAATGCCTCCGATTTTTACATGGGACTGTTTGTTGATCCAGATTTAGGTAACCCAGCAGATGATTTTATTGGATGTGATACGTTGACTAATTCTGGCTTTGCGTATAACGGGGATGCGTTTGATGACGATCAATCAGGAAGACCTGGGTATGGGCAAAACACACCAATAATTTCGACTACTTTCTTGAACAAAACAATGAACTCTTTTTCTAGTCCTACATACGCACCAAACGCAACAGGTGACGCTGTTTCACCTGTGCATTATAGAAATTACTTGAAAGGGTTTTGGCGAGATGGAACGGCAAAAACAATTGGTGGAACTGGCTTTGGCGGTACTATTCCGACTTCTTTTATGTATTTCAGCAATCCTGCTTCACCCTCTCCTGCTTGGTCGGAAGTTAGCGTTGGTAATGCGCCTGGAGATAGACGTTATATACAATCCACGGGGCCGTATTCATTAAATTGGATGGAGCCATTTGATATTTCGTTTGTGACCATTGCGCATAATGTAATGGGGTCTAACGATGTTTCTGTTTCGGTAATACCTACTATTTCTCAAATAGCTCAATTGTATACGGATACGTTAGCAAGTGGAAATAAGTACGATTTTGCCTTAGGAATTAATCCAATAGATGAAAGCTCGATTGCTATTTATCCAAACCCAGTGACTCATATTTTAACGATTGATTTGAAGAATTTAAACGGTGGGAATATTAGAATCGTTGATGTAAATGGTCGGGAGGTCTATCAAGGAAATGCAAACCCAAATAGTCAGGTTTTAAATATAGATATGTCCATTTACGAAAATGGATTTTATGTATTGAGCGTTGAGGTGAATGACGAAAAACGTTTTTATAAAATACTTAATTCACATAAATAATAGCAGGAAAATAGGATACGAAAAAGCCCAATGAAAATCATTGGGCTTTTTAATGTCTTAGTATTTTAAAACTTAATACACACATTCTTAGGTTCTGTAAAAAACTTCAAGGCTTCAAAACCACCTTCACGGCCAACTCCTGAGCTTTTTACTCCACCAAAAGGCGTGCGTAAATCTCGAACTAGCCAACAGTTTATCCATACAATTCCAGCTTCAATTTTATCGGCCATGCGGTGGGCACGTTTCAAGTTTTCGGTCCAAATAGTAGATGAAAGTCCATATTCCACACTATTGGCCATCATTAGCACTTCTTCTTCGGTATCAAATGGGGTGATGGTAACTACAGGTCCAAATATTTCTTCTTGATTTGTGCGACAGGTATATGCTAGTCCCTCAATAATGGTAGGAGCTAAATAATAGCCACCGGAATACTCTCCTTCTAAATGAATTTGGTGTCCACCTGTTAAAACGGTCCCGCCTTCTTCTTTGGCCAATTCCACGTAACTCAGTACTTTTTCCATGTGAGATTTTGAAACTACCGCACCTAACTTACCTTCTGGGTCGGTTGGGTAACTCACTTTTTGATTTGCCACAATTTTCACAAATTCATCGCGAAATTTCTCGTAAATAGGTCTTTCCACAAAAATTCGGGACCCACAGAGGCAAATCTGACCTTGATTTGCGAAGGATGAAATTACCGTGGTTTTAAGCGCATCGCCAAAATCGGCATCTGCAAAAATGATATTCGGGTTTTTGCCACCCAACTCTAAGGATAGTTTCTTGAATTTTGGCGCAGCTACGGATGCAATGTGCGCTCCTGTTGCAGTTCCGCCTGTAAAGCTAATAGCTTTTACATCCTTACTTTGTGAAATGGCTTCACCTACTTTATGACCTAACCCGTGTACAATATTGAGCACACCAGGAGGCATTCCTGCTTCAATACAAATCTCCGAAAGCAAATAGGCAGTCATCGGTGTAATTTCTGAAGGCTTGGCCACCACACAGTTTCCTGCGGCTAATGCGGGGGCAATTTTCCATGAAAATAAATACAACGGTAAATTCCAAGGTGAAATACATCCTACCACACCCAAAGGATGGCGGGTGGTGTAATTAATAGCTAACCCTTCCATTTCGTGACTTTCGGAAGCAAAATGTAAAATACCGGTAGCGAAAAAATGAAAATTATCCCGTGCTCTTGGAATATCCACAGCGGTTGCCAATTTCAACGGTTTCCCGTTATCCTTACTTTCGGCCGCGGCTAATTCTGGTAATTTTTGGTCAATCAATTCAGCTACACGCATCATCACCTTTGAACGGAATTCTTTAGGTGCACCTCCCCAAGATTCAAATGCATTTTTAGCCGCTTCTACCGCTTTGGCAATATCACTTTCGTCTGAATCCGGAATATAGGAATACACCTTTCCCGTAGCGGGCTCAATATTATCTAAATACTTGCCTGATAAAGGTTCAATTAGTTCTCCGTTGATGTAATTCTTAATGTGTAGCATACTTTTTTGATTGAAAATATTGGGGGTAAAAATACGAGAATATCACAGATTAAGGTGGCTTTTTGCTGTTTCAATCGGGTTAAATTTTGAGTGCCTAAATGAACCTTTGTTAATAAATCATTCCAAACAGCCTATTTTCATTAGGTTACCATGGATTACCTAAAATAATGAGTTTCTTTGTGAACTATGGTGTACACATTTTTGAAATACCTCATGCGGTTGGCGCTTAATTCGTACTTTAAAAAATTAAAGGTTTCGGGGATTGAAAATATTCCAAAAGAAGGTCCAATTATTTTTGTAGCCAATCACCCAAGTACATTAATGGATCCGGTAGTAATTGGGGCGATTGTAAAACCTCAAATTTACTTTTTGGCTGCGGCAGAATTCATGGGTGGTGGTTTACAGACATGGCTCATGGGAAGTTTGTTTAATATGATTCCCGTTTACCGGCCTGATACGCTACCCGAAAAATCGGCCAAGAATAGCGGAATTTTTGAAAAATGTTTCAACCATTTGGGTAATAAAGGGAGCATTTTAATTTTTCCTGAAGGGAGTTCAATTACCGAAAAACGGTTGCGTCCATTAAAAACGGGAGCAGCAAGAATAGCCTACGGGGCAGAAAAAAACACTGATGTAAAGGTGCAAATAATTCCTATTGGACTTAATTACAGCGACCCGCATTCTTTCCAGTCTGAGTTGTTTGTGAATATCGGGAAACCTATCACCACAGGTTCAGTTGCGTTAAATGCGGTAGAAGATGAATTTGAAAAGGCAAGGATGCTAACGGATATTATTAGCGAAAAGTTAAAGGACAACTTAATTCACTTAGAGGATGAACGGATGGATGCCTTGTTTGAAAAGGTACGAAAAGTATCTAATCATGAGTTACAATCTGTAATTGGTGAAAAACCCGACTTAATAGAAATATTTAAATTGAGCCAAGAAATTACCGAAGGGCTATCTTTTTACGCTAAAAAACATCCTGAAGTATTGGATATAATTTCCAGAAAATTGGATAATTATATAAAACGAGCCTCCTTTTATGGAATTACCGATGCTTCTCTTTCTAAGGGTACGCAGGTAAGTTGGTGGGATTACTGCCGAATCCTTTTTGGAGTTCCCATTTTTGTATTTGGATACGCTACCAATGCGATTCCATATTTTAGCTCCATTTGGGTATTTAGAAAGTTAAAGGTAGAAACCTCTTTTAGTGGGTCTATCGGACTTTCCATTGGGGTAATATTTTATTTGGCTTGGTACATCGGTTGGGGAGTATTCCTTTCCCAATTAGCGCATACTTGGTGGTTTGGCATGAGCGTGTTAATCGTGGTTTACCTGTCGGGTAGAGTTACTTTGCAATACATGTCGCTACTAAAAAACATACAGCAACAAGGTAAATTGAAAAGGTTGTTTAAACGAAATAGGAATGTGTATGAATCTTTGAAAGACGAAAGAGAAGAGGTAATGAAAGAGATTGTAATGTATTCGGAAATGATGAGTAAACCGTAAAACTATTTATCTCGTAGGCCAAATAATATTGTCACCCTTCAAAATAATTCTATCTATCGTTCGTTGTTCGGTTTTAGTTACATTTGGCAACTTATATTTGAGATAATAAATACCATTAAATGTCCGACAACAACAGCACGCAATTGAGCGATTTTTCATCAGCTAGCTTATTTTTTTTCATCCTAAAATGGCGTAAACCATTACTTATTGTAATGGTTGTAATGGCTATTGCCTCTTCGGTGGTGGCTTTATTAATTACTCCAAAGTATTTATCGACTGCCATTTTCTTTCCGGCAAACAACTCTTCCTTATCTAAAGGATTAATGACCGAGGATGCGCAAGGTAAAAATGACCTTTCAAAATTTGGAGAGGAAGAACAAGCGGAAGCCATGCTTCAAATTCTTAATAGTGATGAAATTAGATGGCGTTTATGGGGTAAATATAACATGATGGCCCATTATGATATCGACCCATCTGAAAAATATGCGCAAACCAAATTAGCCAAAACATGGGAAGACAACGTTAGTTTTAGACGAACAGAATTTAACTCCATTCGGGTAGATGTGATGGATATTAGTCCAGATACAGCTGCTCTATTAGCTAATGAAATAGCGGCTTTGGTAGATACCATGCGAAATGATATGATTCATGCAAGAGCGCAGGCTGCGTTTGAAATTATGGATGAAGAATATAATGACTTGGTGAATTATATGGGCGAATTAGATGATTCATTAACCGTTTTGCGTAAGAAAGGGGTACAGGATTATGAGAAGCAAATTGAAATGATTACTGGAGTATATTACCAAGCTGTTGCAGAAGGAAATGGAAGAGCTGTAAGGGAACTTCAAATGCAATTAGACACTTTGGCAAAATACGGTTCGGCTTCTAAATCTATGACCGAAAACTTAGAGTTTTTACGTGAGCGGTTGGTATTGCTTCGTGGTAAGCACGATGAAATTAAAGTGGATGCAACCAAAGATTTAACCTGGAAATTTGTGGTGAATAGAGCTGTTGCAGCAGAGAAAAAAGCATATCCTATTCGTTGGTTAATTGTATTGGTTTCAACTTTAGCTTCATTATTATTAGCTGTATTGGTGATTATTGCGGTAGAAAATTACAGCAAATACACCACCCAACTGAAAAACTAATAGCCCACAATTAGTTTGGAGAACAAGGTCTCATACAAAATATTTTACCAAGCGGTTGGTTTGTTTATCGCGTTAAATGCACTTTTCATTTATATGGAAGTGTATTACTTTATGCTGATTCCGTTGGCGTTAGCCATCGTAGCCATTGCCTTGTTTAGACTAGATTGGCTTCTGTTATTTATTATGTTTTTGGTGCCCGCCTCGCTTACCATATCTGACGTGGGAGGAGGATTGGGATTGACCCTGCCAACTGACCCATTGCTTTTTGGAGCGATGATGGTTTTTATTCTTAAAACCTTGTTTAATGGCGATTATGATATTAAAATCATAAAAAACCCAATTACTTTATCGGTTATAGCCATGCTGGTATGGATGTTTTTTAGCGTGTTATTTAGTCGATTACCTATGGTTTCGCTAAAGTTTTTTATGGCGAAATTGTGGTTTATTATTCCCTTCTTTTTTGCTGGTGTACTGTTGTTTAAAAACCGACAAAACATTATAAAAATCACATGGTTTTTCGTGATACCCATGTCCGGAGTTATCATTTATACCATGATTCGACAATACGCAAGAGGGTTTGATATTCAGGCTGCACATTGGGTGATGCAACCTTTTTTTAGCGATCACACTTCTTATGGAGCGATGATGGCCTTTTTTATTCCGGCTATGTTTGCTCAAATTAATTACATGAAATGGGAAATCAACACCAAAATATTAGCCGGTGTGTTACTCGGAATATTTATCCTAGGTACCGTTTTGTCATACACGAGAGCTGCATGGGTTAGTTTAGTGGTTGCCATTGCACTTTATAGCCTAATCAAATTAAAAATTAGATGGTGGGTGGTGGCTTTATCCGGCCTAACCGTTGTGGCAATGGTATTTATGTTTTGGGTTACCGTGTTGCAAAAGCTAGAGAAGAACAGGCAAGATTCTTCGGGCGATTTAGCAGAACATGTGGAGTCTATGAGTAATGTAGCGACCGATGCGAGTAACTTAGAGCGATTAAATAGATGGAGTGCAGCCTTCAAAATGTTTGGCGAAAGTCCGATTGTGGGTACGGGTCCCGGAACCTATGCTTTTTTATATGCTCCCTATCAGTTAAGCTCTAATTTAACGGTAATTTCTACCAATTTTGGTAACCTTGGGAATGCACATTCAGAATACTTTGGTCCTTTGGCAGAGCAGGGTGTGCCTGGTCTAGCGATTTGGCTGGTTTTGATTTTCTTTATTTTCTATCGAGGGATAATTACCTATTATCGATTGAAAGATTCGAAAAATAAGGCGTTATTAATGGGCGCTATTTTGGGATTAACTACTTACTTAATTCATGGTACTTTGAATAACTTTTTAGATACCGATAAAGCGGCAGTTCCATTTTGGGCCTTTGTGGCCATCATTGTAGCTATGGATGTATACTTTGAAAAAAGCTTAAATAAAGCAGACCATGAGCCCGAGTTAAATGTAAATAAATATAAATAGAAGCGTTCGCTTTTTTTTTACCTTTGGGAACCTAAAATCTTTAACTATGAAATATTTAGTACACTTATCGCTCGTTTTAATAGCTGTTTCTTTAAATTCTTGTTGTAACCAACATGGATATCCAGCAGCCGTAATAACCGTAGAATATGTGGGTGAATTTACCACCCCTAATGCATATCAAATTAGGACGGACGGAAACGATATGAACACCATTTTAGATACGGCTATAGTTCCCGGTACCTTCACAAATGATGGATTTAAAATTGTAATTAGTTTATCTGAAAACAACAACAATTTTTTCCTAATGCCTTTTGATAGTAGTCGCGTGGACACGGTAACTAGCGCTACTTTTGGTCGTGGTAAATGTGATGCAATTGAAAATTTAGAATACCGATGGAATGGAGCCTATAAAACCGATAGGGATTTACGCGTACAATAAATTAAGGTGTTAATCAATCACTTTTCCAAACGGGGTAAGGGCTAATCCAGCCAATTTAAAATGTTGTTTGCCAAATGGTATCCCTATGATGGTGATAAAAAATAGAATTCCAAAAATCAAGTGAGAAAGGGCAATCCAAATTCCACCGGTTAGAATCCATAAAATATTCATGAAGGTGGAGAGGCATCCTGTATGCTGCTCCGATTGACGCACTTCTGTGCCGAATGGACAAAGCGCAACAACGGCAAGTTTCATTGTTTGGATACCGAACGGAATTCCGATAATAGTAAGCATTAAAACTAGGCTTGCTACAAAGTATTCTAGCGCAATAATAAAACCTCCAAATACCACCCAAATTAAATTCCCAATTGTTTTCATGCCCCTAAATTACGGAAGCGAATATAACCAGTGTACCCAATCGTTCAAAGAAGTATGCCATATTTGGGGCAGAAGGCGAATGGTATAGTTGTTGTTAAGAGATGTTAACTATAAGACCAAATTCAAAAGCATGAAATCAATTATTTTCACCTCTATTATTATTCTATCCCTTGGCTTTCATTCCTGTTGTAAACAAACCGCTTACCCAGTAGCGGGGATTTCACTTACCTATTCTGCGGTTTCAGATTTCACTGTTTTGTATGATGCGCGCTCCCAAAAAAGCGATTTATCAAAAGTGGTTGATACCGTTAAAGTGGGAGAGTTTAATAGCATTAACAAATACACATTGGTAGTAGAATTTGATGAATCACGCTACAATCACATTCTTTTCACATCCGATGGTCGAAGTGTGGATACTATATCTCAGGTAGCCTACGTAAGAGATAAATGTAATGATATTCAAGATTTTGAATATGAATTGAACGGGGTTAAAAGCACAAAAAATAGAATAACGATAGATTAACATCAGGAAACTAGAAGGGATACTTAATCTCTTCTGTAAAATTTTACCTTTACCCAAATCAATATTTCCAAAATGAAAAGTCTCTCAAAATCAATTTTTATATCACTATTTCCTGCTATAGCTGTATATAGTGCCGTCATTAGCGGGATGCATTTGGCCGAATTTGGAATTACAATCGATATTTTAGGTCAGTTTCTTACTAGCATTGTCATCGTGGTGTTTTTTGCGAGACTCTTTTTGGTTTCTACTCCACGTACCAGCGCAGGGCTAAGTGGAAATACCATTGCAATTTTAATTGGGTTTTTGACCAGTATTTTAGCTACAGCCTTTTTACGAGATTTTGATTTGAACGGGGTTGCGCTTAATGTTCTTTTAACCATTGGTTGGATATTATATATTAAGTGGTATTCTGTATTTGAAGAGCGAGATTCTGCAATATTGAAAGTAGGTAAAATGCTACCTGAGCTCGTTTTGGAAAACACGAAAAACGAAAAAGTATCCTCCACCACTTTTCTAGGAAATCCTACTATCTATCTTTTCTATCGGGGTAATTGGTGTCCGCTTTGTATGGCGCAAATCAAAGAAATAGCAGGGCAATACAAAGAATTAGAAAATAGAGGGGTAAACATGGTTTTTGTGAGTCCGCAACCCCACACGCATACCGAAAAGTTAGGTAAAAAATATGACCTTGGCTTTCATTATTTGCAAGATACCAATAACGAAGTGGCTAAGCAATTAGGTCTGTTTTCAAAAAATGGAATTCCAGCTGGTTTCCAAGCATTGGGCTATGATAGCGACACGGTGATGCCCACCGTAATTATTACGGATCGCACCGGAAAGATTGCCTTTGCCGATTTGACGGATAACTACCGAGTAAGACCAGAGCCTGAAACCTTTTTAGCGGTAATAGATGCGATGTAAACGGATGCCAACTTGCAGGAAGCGTCCCTAAAAAAGGAAGGTTTTCTAAATACTAGTTTAGGTCTACAAATCCAATTCTCTCAGATGTTCCAATCGGTTGCGCTCTAAGAAATCATCAATGCTTTCAAAATGTTCAATTACTCGGTGATGTTTAAACTCAAACACTTTTTGAGATAATCCCTGTAAGAAATCTCTATCGTGAGAAACAAGGATTAGCGTACCATCAAAATTTTGCAAAGCCTCTTTTAATACATCTTTTGATTTTAAATCTAAGTGATTGGTAGGCTCATCCAGAATCAATACGTTTACCGGTTCTAGTAATAATTTTACCATTGCCAACCGCGTTTTTTCTCCTCCAGAAAGTACGCTCACTTTCTTATCAATATCCTCACCGCTAAACATAAAGCGACCTAAGATGTTTTTGATTTGCTTCCGAATTTCTCCTTTCGCAATTTCATCTACAGTTTGGAATACGGTAAGCGTTTCATCTAATAGCGAAGCTTGATTTTGAGCAAAATAACCCACTTTAGCATTGTGCCCAAGTTCACATTTTCCTTCGTAATCTATTTCACCCATAATTGCTTTAATCATGGTAGATTTACCTTCACCATTTCGACCTACAAAAGATACTTTTTGACCACGCTCAATACTCATGTTTGCATCCTTGAAAACCACGGTATCTCCGTAACTTTTGCTTAGGTTTTCTGCCACAACGGGGTAATCACCTGAACGTTGCGCAGGAGGAAAGCGTAGTTTAAGTGAGGAATTGTCCACTTCGTCAATCTCAATAATTTTGAGTTTTGAAAGCATTTTTTCGCGAGAATTAACCTGATTGGTTTTCGAATAGGTTCCTTTAAAACGGTCAATAAATGCTTGATTATCCGCAATAAATTTACGTTGTTCTTCGTATGCTTTTATTTGATGCGACCGTCTTTCTTCTCTCAAAGTTAGGTAATGCGTGTATTTGGCTTTGTAATCGTAAATCTTACCCATGGTAACCTCAATGGTACGATTGGTAATGTTATCAATAAAAGCTCTATCGTGCGAGATAACGACTACGGCCTTGGCTTTATTCATTAAGAAATCTTCCAACCAAACCACCGACTCGATATCAATGTGATTGGTAGGCTCATCTAGTAAAATCAAATCCGGCTTTTGTAACAGGATTTTAGCGAGTTCAATTCGCATTCGCCAACCACCACTAAATTCGCTTGTGGGTCGTGTAAAATCAGTCCGTTCAAAACCTAGTCCTTGCAACGCTTTTTCTACCTCTGCATCGTAATTAGTATCCTCAATGGCGTAAAATTTTTCGCCCAATTCGGTTACTTTCTCTATGATTTTCATGTATGCATCCGACTCGTAATCCGTACGGGTTTCAAGTTCTTTATTGAGTCGGGCCATTTCATCGCGCATCTCAAATACATGCATGAATGCTTTAGAAGCTTCTTCAAAAACAGTAGAATCATCATTGGTAAGCAAATGTTGTGGTAGGTAGGCAATAACGGCATCCTTTGGCGAACGAATATTCCCGGTAGTAGGTTTTTGAACACCAGCCATAATCTTCATGATAGTAGATTTTCCGGCACCATTCTTACCCATCAAGGCAATTTTATCGCTATCGTTTACCACAAACGAAACCTCACTAAAAAGTGTGTGACCACTAAATTCTACACCTATGTTATCTACTGAAATCATCCTGTTTTTATTGGGTCGGCAAAACTAATTATTCCGTTGTAAGTTTTGAATGGTTTTATTTGAAAGGTTTAATCCTTTATTTTAGCAAAAAAAAGTATGCAATCAACTAATGTTTTCGGGGATTCAATCACCCCATGTAGTAATCAGCCATTGACTGGTTTTTTTAGAGATGGTTGCTGTAATACAGATGATTCGGATACAGGTGTTCATACCGTTTGTATTGTTGCTGCCGAAGAGTTTTTAACCTTCTCAAAATTAGCGGGTAATGATTTGTCAACACCCATGCCTCAATACCATTTTGCGGGGGTAAAGGCAGGGGATAAATGGTGTTTATGTGCAGCTAGATTTTTGCAAGCGCATCAAAATAATGCGGCTCCATTAGTTTATTTAGAAGCTACCAACGAAAAAACATTAGAAATTGTGCCGATGAGTGTGTTACTGAAATACGCGTATTACGGAGATAAATAGTGATTTCAATAATCAATTATTTATGCGTTCCCTTTTTACAGCAGCTATGTAATTTATCATAAGATTTTGGGTCTGCGGGCATTTCATCCGCATCATATCCAGCCATGTTAACTGCCTTTTTAATTAAATCAGGGTTGGTTTTTTTAGGATTGTAAACTACTGTAAGTACGCTGCTTTCTACATCCAAAACTGCGGATTTCACGCCTTTTTCAAAAGCCATTTTTTTCTCAATGGTTTCTTTACACATCTCGCATTGCGATGAGGTTTTGATTTTGATGGTTACAAATTCGCCTTTCACAAAACTGGATAGCGAAATGAATGTGAATACTATGAAAGCTAAAAATAATCCTAAATTTTTCATTCTTTTTTATTTAATGGAGTACCTAAATCCTAGGTACATTATTCTCCCTGCTACAGGTCCCCAAATCATGGAAGCGTCAAAGTTATTTCCAAATGGGTTTTCACTGTCAATGATTGGGTTCTTTTGTTTGTAATTTAACAAATTTTCTCCTCCAAGGTAAAGTTCAAATGTCTTGAATTTTTTGGTGATTTGTCCGTTTAGCACAAAATACGTTTCCGATTGAGTGCTACGCAAATGCTCGTCAACATTGCCATGAGTAGAAGGCACCCGGCTCAAACCTGTCCAAAGAGTAGTTAAATCGAAAGTCCATTTATCAAATCGAGTATGGTAGCCTAGATTAAGTAAAACCCGGTCTTTTGCCGTATATGGTTTACGCTTCAACCCAGAATCAAATTGTGTTTTCACATCTAAGTACTTGTAGGCCGTTTTAATTTCAAACTGTTTGTAGGTAAGCGATGCCTCTAGTTGAAGAGCGTGCGAATATGATTTTCCATCTAAATTATAAAATGAAACCTGGTTTACATTCTCAATATCCACCACCATTTGATTAATGAAGTTGGTAAAATAATAATCCGCATTTAAAGCTAATTCTGTGTTTCCTAGGGTTAGTTTTTGCGAATAACTAGCACCATAATTCCAAGCCTGTTCTGGAAGTAAAAATGGAGTGAATCGAACTTGACGAGAACTTACTAAATAGGATGAATTTTCGATAAGTGCATTTGCGGTACGAAATCCCTTTCCTACAGAAATTCGTAAAGCAGAACGTGGGGTTAGGTTATATTTAACATGAATTCTAGGCGAAACAAAACCACCAAATTGATTATGGTGGTCGCCTCTAATTCCTGCCACAATAGATAGGTTTGAATCTACATAAGCATATTCAAAATATGCCCCAGGAACGATTTCCAAGTTAGTGAAATTGGAATCATTAAAAACGTGGTCGTACGAATCGTAATTTAAGCTTACCCCTGTTTTTATACTGTTTTTATGGTTTATTATTTCATCCGAATACACCGTATTTATGTACATGTTTTTTTGAGATGCATTGTAGGTCGTTAATCCGTAATTGGAATTGAGTTGGTGCAATTTGGCTTTTGTAATGATCCCAAAACTATTTTCATTATCAAACAAAAACCCAATTTTCATAAAACCATAGAGTTGATTGGTTTTAATATTTACTTGATAGGGATTGGTTACCGTTTTGAGTTGACCAGATTTCACATCGTTAAATACGCCTCTCACTCCAAATTGTAATCGAACGTTTGTTCCCACATACTTCCATCGGTTAAAAAGGATTGCCGTGTTTTTTAATGGAATGTCTAAAAATGAGTCGCCATTTCTATCATTTTCAAAACTTTGATTAGCGCCATGTAAGAAGAGAATGGTGCTCCATTTCTGGTTGATTTTTTTTGAGAAATGGGTATTCAATTCCAAGCGGCCCATTTCATTCGCGTACACGTTGACAAAAAATTTATCGGCCAATTCTGGTTTAAGAAATTCCACATTTATTTGGCCTGCGATAGACTCGTAGCCATTCACTACCGATCCGGCTCCTTTTTTTATTTGGATAGATTCAACCCATGTTCCCGGTATAAATTCAAGTCCGTTAGAAGCGGATAACCCTCTTACCAATGGGAAGTTTTCGAATTGAATTTGAGTGTAAATTCCATCCAATCCTAACATTTTAATTTTTCGAGAACCCGACACCGCATCCGTAACATTTACATCAACCGAAGCATTAGTTCCAAAACTTTCGGATACGCTACAACATGCCGCTTTTCGTAATTCTGCGGAGTTGAGGGTTTCCACTAAATCGGTGGAAATGGTTCCAATACTGGTTGCGGTTTGGCGAGAGGTTACTTCGAATGTGGCTAAATCTTGACTGCTTTTTAGTACAATAGTTAGCTTTTTCATGTTTTCCCAAACCTTGATAGTGTCGGTTTGGTAACCCACATAAGAAATAACTAAATAGGCAGGATAGTTTACGGGTTGTGCGATTTTAAATTGTCCTTTTTCATTTGTGCTTGTGCCTTGGTTGGTATTTGCCCATAGCACATTCACAAAGGCTAATTTCTCGTTTTGAGAATTGGTTATTATTCCCGTGACTTTTTGAGCAATAACAGTATTTCCTGCAGAAAATAGTAGAAAGAAGAGGACTCCTAAAAAATAGCGCAATTAGTTTGTTTTAAATTTTATGAGCGACAAATTTAAATAGAATGAAGGCTAAATCAAGACTCATTAGCGGTAAATTTAGGATGGTACCTAACCATATTGCATACGATTAATTTAGCTAGCTGAATCTGTAAGTTAAATTAGTTCACACTATTGCCCAAACGGACTTCCCTTTCCAGTTTCACAATATAATCTTAAGCTGTTGAGATACTGACCCCAACTAAAATTAATATTGCCAATGTGGTCATAATCATCTTGGAATTCTTCATGTACAAATTCAAGTTTCGTTTTCCCCTCATTTTCTGATAGTATAAAGGTGAGGTAGGTGCCATCCCAATCAGGATTCCCGCCTAAAAACTTCCAACTTACCAATTGATTTGGGTTGAGTAGTGCAACCTGCATCTCAAAAGTAGCAAATTCTCCAAAGGTAAAATAGAGCGAATCACCCAGATGGGTCGAGCCAATCGTGTCTGTGGTCCACCAACTTGAAAGCCCTTCTATGGTGGTTAACGTTTGATACACCTTCGTGATAGGAGAGTCGATATGAAATGTGTGCTTGATAGACTGCATAATTATTCGAATTGAATTTTGTTCTGCTCAAAACTACGGTAATAATTCGGAGGTAAATTTGTTTCGGAATTGTTAATTTGAAGAAAGTAGTGTGAATTACAATAAATGTTTGTACTATTGTTGTCTATACAATAAAGGTTATTGAAAGAATGAAATTAGAAGACGAATTAAAGATGAGTACTATTCAAAATCCGCATCATCGCGCATCATTGAATATTATTTTTACTGGAGCGTGGCTGGGCGACCGGATGAATTCGCTTTTAAAACCATTCGGTATTTCTGAACAACAGTATAATATTTTGAGAATTCTTAAAGGGCAAAAAGGAGCTTCTTTAAATCTGCAGGATATTTCTAGCAGAATGATTCACAAAATGAGTAACACCACTAGATTGGTAGAAAAATTGCGATTAAAAGGATTCGTAGAACGTCATATTTGTGAAGAGAATAGAAGAAAAGTCCAGATTTCTATCACTCCTTCAGGATTGAAAATGATTGAAACTGTGGCAGTGGAAATTTCAAATAATAATGCGGATATGGCATCTAGTATGACCGATGATGAGGCTGCGCAATTGGCTAAATTGTTAGATAAAATAAGAGGTTAAAAAAAATTACCATTACAATTGTATATACAAATAAAGTACAAACAAATAATAATTAATAATAAAAACAAGAAAAATGAAAAAGTCAACATTAATTTTAAGTTTAGCAGTAGCGGCCTTAGGGTTTAGCGCATTCACAAGTGTATCGAATAATGATGCTAATGACGGAGCTACAAAAAGCATTATCCACTGGACCGGTTCAAAAGTGGTAGGAGGTGAGCACACCGGAACGATTCTGGTAAAACAAACCAACCTTGAATTTAGTAAAGGAGAATTAAAAGGCGGCAATATTGTAGCTGATATGACCAGTATTACCGATACTGATTTAGAAGGAGAATGGAATACGAAATTGGTAGGTCACCTAAATTCAGATGATTTTTTCTCTACCGCTAAGCACCCGACCTCAACGATTAAAATCACAAAAATCAGCAAAGGAAAAGTTGCCAATACCTATAATGTAGTGGCCGATTTAACCATAAAAGGAAATACCAATTCAGAATCATTTACCGCTACTGTAGTTGAAAATGGAAGTAACTACATTGTTACTGCCAATGTAAATATTAATCGTACGAAATACGATGTACGTTACGGTTCTTCTAGCTTTTTTGACGATTTAGGAGATAAAGCAATCAGCGATGAGTTTAACTTAAATGTTACGATAGTAACTTCAAAATAATTACAGAATGAAATTAATTGAGAATTTAAATTGGCGCTACGCCACCAAACAATTTGATACCACTAAAAAAGTAAGTGGGTCGGATTTAGAATTAATTAAAGAGGCCATTAACTTGACGGCTACATCTTACGGATTACAAACCTACAAGGTGTTAATCGTTGAAAACCCTGCGGTAAGAGAGCAATTGCTTCCAGCGTCATGGGGACAAGTGCAAATTACCCAAGCTTCACATTTGTTGGTTTTTTGCAGTAACACAAAAGTTACTCCTGAAAATATTGATACCTATTTGAAACTGAAGTCAGAAGTTCAAGGAATTGATTTGGAAAATTTAGCTGGATACGGAGAGTTTATGAAATCTACTATTGGTGGATTTCCTGCTGAGGCCACACAAGCTTGGTCTAAAAGTCAAACCTATATCGCTTTAGGAACTGCTTTGGCTGCTTGTGCCGAATTGAAAATTGATTCTTGTCCGATGGAAGGTTTTGATGCCGTGAAATATGGTGAGATTTTAGGCTTAGATGCAAAAGGATTATCTGCTGCAGTTGTGTTACCAATTGGTTACCGCTCGACAGAGGATAATACGCAAAATGCTAAAAAGGTAAGAAAACCTTTGACTGAAATGTTTGAAGTAGTTTAAACTTCAAAACAATTTATAAAAGCTCAATTCACGAAAGTGGATTGGGCTTTTTTCGTTTAATGATGCTGCATCATTTGTTATCTTACCACCCATTTTAAACTTTTAACTACCATATCACGCTGATACAAATTAACCAAATACAACCCACTACTAGGCAAGTTTACCTCCATTTCAAACTCTTTAGCAACAATGGTCTTTGAAAACACCAATTGCCCCAAACTATTAAATATCTTGATTTCATTAGCGGAATGGCCATTTTCAAAACTACCTTTTAAAGTACCCCAACCATTACTTGGGTTGGGGTAGCAATTTAACTCATTATCTTCATTTCTAGGCTGCTCATTGATACCCACCACGCATGGTATATTATCACACCCCCAAGCATTTACTTTTACTATCCAACTGTCTTGGGTTGGGGCATCTGTTTCACCAGCCAAAATGTAACCTCCATCTGAGGTGGGGCGAATATCGTGAAATTGGGAATTCTCATTAGCCAAGTGGTCAATAAGTTTCACCCCTATGCTATCTCCGTTTTGATTAACTTGAAAAAAGAGACCAGTAAGTAGATTATTAGCTATAGTGCCACCACCAAAGGTAATGGTGCCTTGATTGCTAATTGTTAATTGCTGAAAATAGGTGTAAACAACATCTGTAAAGTATTCTTTTTGCCATTCAATAGTGTAATTAGTATTAAGCTTCAATAAAACAGGAAACCTTTGTGAAACCCCTACATTCTTACGGTCAACCAAAAAGTATAAACCATAATTTGGGTGGTATTTCACATTTCTTCCAAAGTCATAGTTGGTGTAGATAGTATCGAATGTTAAACTTCCAGTGATATCAAACTCAAATAAGTGAGCCCCTAAATCTGTCGAGTTTCCGCTAACTAATATTTTATTGTTTACATACTCAATAGCAAACCCATAATCATCTTTCCCAGACTCTCCAAAAATGGTGCGCCAACGTTCATTGCCTTGTAGATCCGTGTTGATGAGAACTAAATTATAGTCATTAGCTACTTTTACTCTACCTAGTACCAATAAGGAGCTATCATTAATTTGTTTAATTACTCCAGCATTAACATAATTATTAAAAACATACTCCGTATTTTTAATAACATTAAGGCTATCATCAAAAAACACTAGTTGAAGGATGCTGTCTAGGCCTACATTGTACAACTGGCAAAACTCATTATTTGATAAATATTGAAGAGCCCCCGCATACCCGTAATAAAGATTAAAGTTACTATTAACAACCAAAGGTTTTTTTAAAACCAATAGACCGTTGGTGTCGAGAATCAGCCCTTGAATAACAGCGTCACCATTAATAAACGATTTTTGCGTAAAATAAAACTGAGTTGAATATTCTAAAACATTTGCCGTATGATTGGCAGTATTACTTTCATCAAAAGCTTTATTAAAAACGTTTTGTGAGTGACCCAAATGGGCAATACTCCAAAATAATATTAATGTTAAATATTTGCTTATTGAACTACCCATTTTTGATATTTTGTTAACTGGTTATTTTGATATAAAGCAACAAAGTACAGTCCTTTTGCAGGTAATTGAACTGTAATTTGAAATTGTTTTTTCGCTATGACTTCTGATGAAATTAATTGCCCTATACTATTATAAATCTTAATTTGATTATTACCATTTTTCAGAATTGGCGTAAATCCTTTAATGATGCCTCCAGAGTTAGTGGGATTGGGGTAGCAGGTTAAAAAGGCATAGCCATTTACATCTTTTTTTGAAGGTTCATTTTGTATCCCTCCCCATTTATTATTTTCAGTGGAGGCACTTATTAACTCTGGGTGAATATAGTATTGCCAGTTATGAACACCTGCTTGCATAGCACTCCATGAGCTTTGTTGAGGGGCATCTATCCAGTATTGGGCAAGTCCATCCCTTAAATTCTCAGGTAATTCATAAAAACTTATTGCATCACGGTTCATCAATAGTTTTGCTTCTTGTTCTAGAATATACAGGGAGCTGTTGTCGGTTTGTTTCATGAATTGTAAAAATATCAAATAATAGTCAAAGGGTGACTAGTTGCATTTGAATAGGAGTCACCCCTTGACTCAATTCTATTTCACCACCCATTTTAAACTTTTAACTACCATATCACGCTGATACAAATTAACCAAATACAACCCACTACTAGGCAAGTTTACCTCCATTTCAAACTCTTTAGCAACAATGGTCTTTGAAAACACCAATTGCCCCAAACTATTAAATATCTTGATTTCATTAGCGTAGTTAGCATATTTAAAACTGCCCTTAATAACCCCAGTACCATTACTCGGGTTAGGGTAGCAGTTTAATGTGCCATCATTAGTTGTAGGCTGCTCATTGATACCCACTACGCATGGTATATTATCACATCCCCAAGCATTTACTTTTACTATCCAACTGTCTTGCGAGGGTATATGTGTTTCTCCTGCCATAATGTAACCCCCATCAGAGGTAGGTCGGATATCGTGAAATTGGGCGCGTTTTCCTGGAATGTGGTCAATCAGTTTGGAACCGAGACTATCTCCGTATTGATTGGTTTGGAAAAAAAGACCAACAAATTCATTGTTAACATACTTTCCACCTGCTAATGAGATTATTCCAAAATCATTAATCGTTAATTGTTGTAAGTAAACAAATTGTTCATCTTTAAAATAGTTTTTACTCCATTCTATACCATAATTGGAATTTAGTTTCAATATGGCTGGATTGCTAACAGAACTTCCTGTGATTTTATTATCAACTAAAAAAAATAACCCATGTAAAGGATGGTACTTGATACAGATACCAAAATCATAATTTGAATAAATAGTATCAAACGTTAAATTACCATTCATATTAAACTCATAAAGATGAGGTCCTAAATCTTTTGAATTTCCACTCACCAATATTTTATTATTAATATTTTCAATGGCAAATCCATAATCATCTTTACCCGCTTCTCCGAAAATGGTACGCCAACGTTCGTTTCCTTGTAGGTCGGTGTTGATGAGGAAGAGATCAAAAGTACTTGAATTTTGAATACGCCCTAAAGTAATCAGGGTTGAGTCATTTATTTGCCTGATAACCGCAGCATTAAGAAAGTATCCAAAATCATATTGAACATCCCTTATAACATTTAGATTTTCATCAAAAAAAATCAAATTAACTGCGCTGTCAAGAGCTGTATGATATAATTGACATAATTCTTGGCTAGAAAGTATTTGTAGAGAGCCAGGATATCCATAATATATATTTAAAGTAGAGTTTGTTACTATTTCATCTTTTAGTAAAACAGCCCCAACCGTATCGATTATAACAGCTTCAAGATGCGTGTTCCCATTTTTAAATATTTTTTGAACAAAATAATATTTACCAAAAGCTTCAAGTGCATTTGGAGTAGTGTTAGAAATATCACCCTCATCAAAAGCTTTATTAAAAATGTTTTGAGCGCAGCTAAATTTGGCTATACACAAAATAAGCATTAATAAAATATATTTAATTATTGAACTACCCATTTTTGATATTTTGTTAACTGGTTATTTTGATATAAAGCAACAAGGTACAGTCCTTTTGCAGGTAATTGAACATTAAACTCAAATTGTTCTTTCACGATGGCTTTAGATAAAATTAATTGACCAATGCTATTATAAATCCTAATTTGATTGTTACCATTTTTTAGAATTGGCGTAAATCCTTCAATAGTCCCTCCTGAGGATGTAGGATTTGGATAGCAGTTTAAAAAAGTAGAATTATTTAATTCTTCTGTTGAGGAATTATTTTGAGTTCCTCCCCATTTATTATTTTCAGTGGAGGCACTTATTAACTCTGGGTGAATATAGTATTGCCAGTTATGAACACCTGCTTGCATAGCACTCCATGAGCTTTGTTGAGGGGCACTAACCCAATATGCGGCAATGGCATCCATAAGGTTTGCGGGTAATTCATAAAAACCAATGTTGTCTTTATTCATAATCAGTTTGGCCTCTTGTTCTAAAATAAAAAGTGAGGTATCATCGGTTTGTTTCATGAATTGTAAAAATATCAAATAATAGTCAAAGGGTGACTAGTTGCATTTGAATAGGAGTCACCCCTTGACTCAATTCTATTTCACCACCCATTTTAAACTTTTAACTACCATATCACGCTGATACAAATTAACCAAATACAACCCACTACTAGGCAAGTTTACCTCCATTTCAAACTCTTTAGCAACAATGGTCTTTGAAAACACCAATTGCCCTAAACTGTTAAAGATTTTGATTTTATTATTGGAGTTGGCATTATTAAAACTGCCTTTTACGGTACCTAAACCATTACTTGGGTTAGGGTAGCAATTCAAATTACCATCTTCAGTTTTA
Organism: uncultured Flavobacteriales bacterium; assembly: GCA_963974475.1. Taxonomy (GTDB): domain Bacteria; phylum Bacteroidota; class Bacteroidia; order Flavobacteriales_G; family Salibacteraceae; genus CAJXZP01. The sequence goes on along the minus strand of CAXBCR010000031.1, from coordinate 7,465 downwards.
GCTTGCTCTAGCATACTAACCGTACATGGTAATTCATCACAACCCCAAGAGTTTACTTTTACTATCCAGCTGTCTTGAGTTGGGGCTTTGGTTTCTCCAGCCAAAATGTAACCGCCATCTGAGGTGGGGCGTATCTCATGAAATTGAGACTTCTCATTAGCAAGGTGGTCAATAAGTTTCACCCCTATGCTATCTCCGTTTTGATTAACTTGAAAAAAGAGACCAGTAAGTAGATTATTAGCTATAGTGCCACCACCAAAGGTAATGGTGCCTTGATTGCTAATTGTTAATTGCTGAAAATAGGTGTAAACAACATCTGTAAAGTATTCTTTTTGCCATTCAATAGTGTAATTAGTATTAAGCTTCAATAAAACAGGAAACCTTTGTGAAACCCCTACATTCTTACGGTCAACCAAAAAGTATAAACCATAATTTGGGTGGTATTTCACATTTCTTCCAAAGTCATAGTTGGTGTAGATAGTATCGAATGTTAAACTTCCAGTGATATCAAACTCAAATAAGTGAGCCCCTAAATCTGTCGAGTTTCCGCTAACCAATATTTTATTATTTATATACTCAATAGCAAACCCCTTATCATCTTTTCCTGCCACACCAAAAATGGTACGCCACCGTTCGTTTCCCTGGAGGTCGGTGTTAATGAGAATTAAATCCCATTTACCTGAATTTATCACTTGACCCAAAACTAAGATGGTAGAGTCATTTATTTGGTTAATTAATCCTGGGGCAGGAAACAGCCCTAGATTAATTTTCTTTTCTCGAATCACACCTAGGTTTTCATTAAAAAAAACTAAGTTTAACACACTATCTGGACCAATATTATATAATTGGCAAAACTCATTATTTGTTAATCTTTGTAATGAACCTGCATAACCATAAAATAGTGCTTTGGTACTTTGAACTATGGAATTGGAATCTAAAAAATTACCCAAAGAATCTATTTTAAATGCTTGAATATGCGAGAAACCGTTATAATCTGCTCTTTGTGTGAAAATGTAACCATCTTGAGTTTCTACTACATTATCACTAACGTTTGGAGCACTATTAATATCAAAAGAAATATTAAATATATTTTGAGAATATCCCAATTGTGATATACTCAAAAGAAATAATAGTGTTAGTTTTTTACTTATTGTACTACCCATTTTTGCTGAGTTATTACGGTTCCATCATTTTGTAAAACAATCATATACATTCCTTTAGCAGGAAGTGTGATGTTGAGTTCAAAGCTTTTATTTGTTATTTCATATTGAGTAATTAATTGCCCCAAACTATTGTAAATGATAATTTTAGAATTTTTATCAGAATCGTAAAAGCCTTTTATAATCCCGCTATTATTGGTTGTAGGATTAGGGTAACAAACCAAGAAATAGGTTTCTTTCACTTCTTTTTTTGTAGGTGTATCTTGTACTCCATCCCATTTATTGTTTTCGATAGCGGTACTAATTAAATGAGGGTTAATATAGTACTGCCAAGAATGAACACCTGCCTGCATGGCGCTCCAAGAGCTTTGTTGCGGAGCAGTTTCCCAATACTGTGCCAATGCATCTTTTAAACTTTCGGGAAGCTCATAAAAACCAATGCCGTCACGACCCATTAGTAACTTAGCTTCTTGCTCTAAAATATAAAGCGAACTATTATCGGTTTGTTTCATGAATTGTAAAAATATCAAATAATAGTCAAAGGGTGACTAGTTGCATTTGAATAGGAGTCACCCCTTGACTCAATTCTATTTCACCACCCATTTTAAACTTTTAACTACCATATCACGCTGATACAAATTAACCAAATACAACCCACTACTAGGCAAGTTTACCTCCATTTCAAACTCTTTAGCAACAATGGTCTTTGAAAACACCAATTGCCCCAAACTATTAAATATCTTGATTTCATTAGCGGAATGGCCATTTTCAAAACTACCTTTTAAAGTACCCCAACCATTACTTGGGTTGGGGTAGCAGTTTAACTCATTATCTTCATTTCTAGGCTGCTCATTGATACCCACTACGCATGGTAAACTATCACATCCCCAAGCATTTACTTTTACTATCCAACTGTCTTGGGTGGGGGCATCTGTTTCACCAGCCAAAATGTAACCTCCATCTGAGGTGGGACGGATATTAAAGAGGTAAGCGGTTTCTCCTGAAATATGGTCAATGAGTTTCGCTCCAAGGCTATCGCCATTATTGTTGATTTGAAAGAACAAACCAGTAATTACGTTATTCTCCAATTTATTTCCGACTAATGATATAATACCATTATCATTAATTGTCATAGCCCCACTAGTAACCAATTTTGCATCCATGAAGTATTCGTTGGACCATGAAATAGAGTAATCACTATTTATTCTATGAATAATGGGATAGACACTGATTGGGTAATTATTTCTGGTTGAATAAAGAAAGATTCCATAGGTGTTATGATAAATAATTTGCCCCCCATTATCAAATTGTAAATAAGTTGTATCAAATAAAAGTTGGCCAGAATTACTGAACTCAAAAATATGGGGATGCGCAATTTGTCCTGTATAGTAGGTTTGCCCACCTACTAATATTTTATTGTTTACATACTCAATAGCAAATCCATAGTCATTTTTACCTGATTCCCCAAAAATGGTTCTCCACCGTTCGTTGCCCTGGAGGTCGGTGTTGATGAGAAATAAATCAAATGTAGAAGAGTTTTGGATTCGACCTAATATCAACAGTGTTGAGTCATTAATTTGTTTAACAATACTTGCATTGAGAAAGAAATTGAAATCAAAATACTCATTTCTAATTACAATTAAATCACTATCAAAAAATACTAGGTTTATTCCACTATCTAATGCGACATGATATAGTTGACAAAACTCATTAGATGATAGATCCTGAAAAGAGCCTGCATAACCATAATTAATATTTAAATTAGAATCTACAATGACCGATTCTTTTTGTAACAAATTGCCTAAAGAATCAAGCTTAACCGCTTCTATGTGTGTATTAGTATTTTTAAATATTTTTTGAGTGAATATAAAATCCCCATTATGTTCTAAAGCATTAGCTGAATGGTTAGAAATATTTCCTTCATCAAAAGCCTCATTAAAAACGTTTTGAGTATAGCCAATTTTGGCTATACTCAAAACAAATAAAAGCGTAATTGTTTTCGTTATTGAACTACCCATTTTTGATATTGTATTAATTTATTTTTTTGATAAAGAGCAATAAAATATAACCCATTTGTAGGTAATTGAACTGTAATTTGAAATTGTTCTTTCGTTAAGGTTTTTGATAAAATTAATTGCCCTATACTATTGTAAATTTTAATTTGATTTTTATCATTTTTTAGAATTGGAGCAAATCCTTCAATAGTCCCTCCTGAGGATGTAGGATTTGGATAGCAGTTTAAAAAAGTAGAATTATTTAATTCTTCTGTTGAGGAATTATTTTGAGTTCCACTCCATTTATTGTTTTCGGTAGCTGTGTTTATTAATTGGGGGTTGATGTAGTATTGCCATGAATGAATGCCTGCTTGTATAGCACTCCATGAACTTTGTTGTGGGGCATCTATCCAGTATTGGGCAAGTCCATCCCTTAAATTCTCAGGTATTTCATAAAAACCTATTGCACCACGACCCATTAGTAGTTTTGCTTCTTGTTCTAGAATATACAGGGAGCTATTGTCGGTTTTTTTAATTGTATTTAATAAGGCTTCCGCTTCGGCATATTCGCCTTCCGATATTAAAAGTGGTAATAGCTTTTTTTGAATATATGGGTCTGTATTATTTCGTAATACTTCTAATGCTTCGGTTAGTATGCTATCGTCCATCATATCGGCAAAATACAGTCCATCAAAAATAGTATTACGCTCATACGAGGTATAATCTATCCATTTAATATATGAGTCACGTGCAGAAATACCTTCTTGGTAGGTGGTAAGTGCTTCAACTAAACCACTATTGTAGGTATTGGTATGTGCTATCACGGCATCCCTCACCGTGGGTGAAAGTTTAGAGTTATTTTGAAGTATTAATATTAGTTTTTGGGTTTCTGCTACTCCCAAACGGGTTATGGCAGCCTCTAATACGGTATCGCTAATAAATGTGCCTGCTGCTTCTAGCTGGGCCACGGCATTTGCTATGGTTCCGTTGTGAACTACATCTAGTAAGTTGGCGGTATTGCCACCATCAAGTAATAATTCAAAAGTATTGATTCGTTCTGCGAATTCATCCGCCTTATCTATATACTGCTCACGTTTGTTTGATAACGGTAGTGAAATTGGATTAAAATTATCATAGTAATCATTACATGTACTTGCTATATCAGCGTTATTGTAGTCGTAGTTTGAACATTCATTCATATTAACTTGTTGGTTACAGCCTGGTACATTATTTTGAGCGTGATAATAAATAAAATCTTGATTTTGATAGTAATTATGCACATTACGTGTTTGCCCTATGCACGCGTTAAAGGTGTTAAGAGCGGGGTATTGAATTGATAAATTAGGGTCTTGATAACAATACCCTTGGTCACGTATTGGTGAGCCGAATGTTGGCCATGAGGTGTTGTACTCAAGTTTGGTAAAGGCCATGTCATAACTACCCAAACCATTAAAAGTATTACAAACCGCAGAAACGCCTACACCATCTACATAGTCGGTGCCGTTATAATTGGGGGAGTAATAACCTCTGTTATCACCTTGGGCAATTAAGCCTACATCCAAACCATCAAAATCATTGTTTAGAATAAGACCGTTTCCCTGATAATCTAGTTCGTTATCAGTATCTTCTACAATAATGGCTTGGTTACAGTTTCCACAATCAGCAGCGGTGTTAGCACTATTACCGTCAAAATAATTGTCATAAATAACAAACCCGTTAGAGGCCGTTACATAAACCCCGGTAGGTCGGTTATACATTGCGTTAATTGCATTACCCGTACTTTCGGGGATATGGAATGTATTGTTATGTAAATCAACGTAATCTCTATTTTGTACAATTATACCATAAATATTATCGGTAAAAACGGCATCATCAATTTGGGTAACAGCAAATTGAAGATTATCACTCATTTTAACCCCTACAGAAAGGTTTGTAAAAGTATTTACATCGGTAAGTAAATGACGGCCTAAGCGTAACCATGCATCCACAACCGAGATACCAATACCGCGTTCGTGGGGTTTTAACCATGTGTTTTGGTTTTCAAAGATACAGGATACAAATCCTGATTTATTACCAATGCCATTTAATTGTACGTGTGTAATAGTGGGTTTGTTAAATACGTTTTCTGAGAAGCGTGTATCTGGAATATCATCATCCGTGATAAAAGAACTGTATAAAAACTCATTTGAGTGATTACAACACCCTGAGTTTATTGGTGTTTTAATGTCAACACCCGTAATACAGTTTTTTACAATGGAGTTAGTTATTTTTACTACACCAAAATAGTCATCAATATAACGAGAACTATGGCTTTTTATACCTGTAAGTGCATTTTCTAAGGTGGTATTATTAAGAACAGCATACGCTGGGGTAGAGGATGTTTTACCTCTTAATTCAATACCATCCCACATATTTTTACACATGGATGTTAGCTGAACTTCGTTTCCGCTTACGCCATTGGTAATAAGTCGAGCACCATTTTCTATGATTACTCTACTATTAGGTGCAAACTCTAACCGAACGCCTTCTTCAAGGGTGAGTTTTACACCTGCGGCAATGGTTAATGTTCCAAACACTCTTTTTGTAGTGTTAGCAGAAATTATTACATCGGTTGTTATGGTTTTGTTGTTCCAATCATTGATTGTTATTGAGGTTGAAAGACATTCTTGGAGGCAACTAGTCGTACTTGTTCCATTAGTAATAGTACCTCCAGAATTGGTTATTGTGTAATTACCATAAACTGCATTACTGTTGTATTCTAAAATGCCACCAGTTTCTATTACAATTTCGGCATCTATAATAGTCACACAATCTTCAATAACCAATTTACTGCCGCTTTTTATGATGTACTTGCTTTGGTAGCCTAGAAGTCCTGGACCAGTTTCGGCTGTATTGGGAACTGGAATGTTAAATGGGTTTTTACCATAATAGTTATTTGGGTCAGCAGCCTCAACATCAGATTTTTTAGGATAATTTCCCAACACAGTTTTAAAGGTGTACCCACTCGGAAATGTTAGGGTATGAGAGCCTGTATTGTTGGTGTTGTCTAAGTCAATTTCAACTTCCGATGGGTTGTATACTATTTTTTCGGAAGGGTTGATGAGGTTGATGTCAAAATAGCGGTCAATTTTGTAAGTGTGTTTAACAGATGCCCCATTGTTTTGATAACTAAGTATATTTGTGGTTTCGTCTTTTAAGTATCCGGCTGGGGCAACCCCTCTATAATTACACAAAAAAATACCAGTAGTTGAATATTGGGGTAAATGAATATTTTCTACTGAATTAAATGCCTCTGTGGGATAGCTACTCGGAACAAAGAACTTATTCGATACACATTTTAGTTTAGTGTTTATTACGGCATCTTCATCAAAATAATTATAGGTAAAATAAGATGTATTTGAATTTTCAGAATAATGTTTAGTGGGTTCAGTACCGGAGTTTGGTTTTGAACCATAGTTATTTTGCGCTTGAGCTTCTAATTTCACAATAATATCATGCTCGCCTTCTCCTGATGGATCAAAGGTATTAGGCTCAAAGGGATAGTAATTCATTCTTCCACGAGTTAGGTCAATAATATAGGTTAAGGAGTCAATAATATTGTAACTATTTGGAGCGCAACGTTCAGCTATAAGTATGGTGTGCTTTAAAATGGAATGCGGGAAATGGTTGCGTATTCCAGTTAAATTTAATGTTGCACCACCCTGAGTAACTCCTTCTGAAAATAGTTTTGAAACGAGAGTGTTAAACTCTGGGTTATTATCATTTCCTATGATACCAGAACCAGATAATCGATGCCATTGATTACCATGATAATCCATGTATAAGTTATCTCCGTTTTGAAGAAATGAAAGGCTTTTAAAAGTATCTGTGTCTTTGTCTTTATTGGGGTTGTAATATTGGTTTTGACTCCAATAACGGTTAAACTCAAAATTTAGTTGTGTGCTACTCGGGATGCCCAAGACTCTAATGCTATTTGAGTTGTTATCTACTTTTTCATAATATCTAAAAACGGGAAGAAATGGAAATGAAATACATTCAGTTTTTACTCTTACATATAGGCCGAGATTAACCCAAGGGTGATTTTGTGGTAAGTAGAATTGATATTCTCCTTTATATGCTCCTGTCGTAGTTATGTTGGGGTCGAAGAATGGTTGGTTGACCATATCAATATATGGATCATGAATATTTTGACTAAATAATAGAATAGGTGTAATCAAAACAAAAAGTGTTAGAATAATAATTCTAAATTGTTTGGCTGTTTGGCTGTTTGGCTGTTTGGCTGTTTGGCTGTTTGGCTGTTTGGCTGTTTGG
>CAXBCR010000030.1:0-38519 GCA_963974475.1 uncultured Flavobacteriales bacterium | reverse complement strand
TTCACCATTTCACCATTTCACCATTTCACCATTTCACCATTTCACCATTTCACCATTCAAAATTCAAAATTCAAAATTCATTATTCGATATTCAACATTGTTTTTATTATTACCTAAATTCGGGAAAACAGACACCCATTAAACCTATTCAAACCTTAGAGCTTAGAATTATACCAGTGGTTGGTTGAGCCTATACCAAATCCCTTCCTTCCAAGACTTACCGTTAACCCGCTATTTCACGATGGACTTTGTCCGCTCCTCATAAATCACGCCCTTTCAGGGCTTTTAAGCTTGGTTGAGTGCTTTAGTATTATGTTAACTTACTCCAAAGTAGACTCCACACCACTTCATCTCATTACAAAATCAACACATCATCAAATCATCAAATCAATACATCCTCAAATCATCACCATTTCACCATTTCACCCCTTCACCATTTCACCACTTCACCAAATCACCCCACACAAAAAGGCCCAAATCGAATAAACGAAATGGACCTTTTACTTTGTGAAAAGAAACCGACCCTCACGGTTTCTAAGTAACGTCTATTTTACTTTCATGAATTTAGTACGATACACTTGATTTTCTTGGTTGGTAACATGAAGAATGTACACTCCATTATTAAAACTACTGATATCTATACTTAGTGAATTCACTTCGGTTTTTTGTGATTTTGACCAGATTACTTTTCCAGTAATATCTACCACTTCTACCAATCCGGAGAATCCATTCGTGTTGGTAACGATTAATTCTGATTCATTTTGAATTACTCTGGTTGCAGATAAATCTACCTCATTAATGGATGTAACATGAGTAGTTTGACTTCCACCATTATCTACCAACATTTCATTGACTACCACTAGTTCAAATCTGTGAGTATAATTTACATTTGGATCTAACGATACCACCATTGACTCTTTTCGTAAATCTTTTGTAATTCCCAAGTAATTATCTCTAATATAGATTTGATAGTTATCAGAAATATTCTGCATTTTGTAGTTGGCAAAAACATGGTCTCCGTATTCATCAGAACTTACGGTAAGAGGAATAATTTTGGTTTGTTGAATAGGAATCATAGCCAATGATTGAATAACGTATTCCTTGTTATCAATGACAGATGACAACTTAATATGCGCATTACCTATTAATTTATGTGCATCGTAATTCGCATCTTCCCCATCGGTACTGTTAGGATTGAATCCCACAAGAATATTGTTTTGATAACCCGAAGGTGAAGTACAGCTTACCCACAAATTATGATTATCGGTCACTCCATTTTTAAAGAACTGGTCGTTTAAACCGGTTCGCATGGAATTGGTAAAAACCACATTGCTTGATGTATTGGCTACCACCCAAAATCCTTGACCGCTTGCAATTTGCCCGGTAGGAATTTTTGATGAATTACCTGAATTGACGCCACCTGCTAAATTCCAAGATGCGTAATCTGAATTTTGGTTATATCCTCCAGCTGTGTCAGCTTCATCCCAGAAATATAATCCGGTAATAATTCGTGCGTTGTTTAATGAGTTTTCACTCCAAAAAGAAGCTGCGCTTATTGCACTTGGATATGGATTTCCTATTAAATTCCAATCATCGTCTCCCCAATCCGTGCCACCAGGATTACCTAAAGTTGTAGCTTGAATAGGAACCGTGATGGTACCATTATTTACTTGACCATTAAAACTACGTGTTGGCGCTACGTCTCCAGGTACAAAATAACCTCGTCCGGCATCCATTACACCATCGCCACCAGAAATCACATCGTTGGCAGTAAATACCACATTGTTACCGTAACAGCTTGTGGAATAACCCACTGCATAATCGTGATTCCATCTTTGACCTGCTCCTTCAAACACCCAAATATCACATGGATTGGCATTAGAGAAGGTAGAAGTTACGCTTGCTTCTTGCATCGGTGAAGACCAGATATTGTAAACAAAACCTGAATTATTACCTGTTCTTTTCATTTCAAATGTTCCTTGACCTGTATTGGTATTTGCTCCTGAATTGGTTTGAACTAACGACCCATTATTTTCTATGGTAATGGTGCCATCATTTTGAATGGCTGTCCCAACTGTTAGGGAAGCACCCGCAGAAATATCCAAAACTGCTCCTGTTTCTAAAATTAGATTTCTACATTCATAAGTATGTCCGCTGATTAATACAGGAGAGAATGCTCCTGAAGCAATTACTGCATCGGTATTAGCTGATGGCACCACGCCATACGCCCAATTGGATGCATTTTCCCATGAACCACTTACACCACCGCTCCATAAATTACGTGCTTTGTCAAAAGTTCTAAAACCTATCATCAGCACTTGCGAAGTAGTCAACGTTTCATCTGCTACGCCATCCGGATTTGAAACATGTTCAATTTCATGCTCCATTCCTAGCGTATAATTAGTAGAGCCATCTAAATTTTCTGCAAGGCCCATAAAGCCACCTGCACCAAACATACTGTTATCGGCAATGTACCGGTAATAGGGCTCTGCTTCAACAGTACCCAAGGCAGAAGTAATATACAATTGGTTTTCACCTCTCAATCGTTGGGGAGGATTGGCTGTTTGATTCAAATTAGACGCAGAAACTAAATACTGAGTACTTACAAACATATCCACTTTATTGGCGCCAATATTCGGTTCGGTAGTAAATGAGTTGGTTACAATACCTGTAACTTTATTTCCAGCACCCGTTACCGAAGCACCGGTTGCATCATTTTCGGAATAAAACGTTGGAAAATAACCACCCCCTGGGTGAGATAAAGCAATGGCAATCAAATTAGCATTTCCAGAACTAATGGTTCCTGAACCGCTGTTACGTCTGTGTGCTACTCTAAATTTATAAGAATTTAGTACTCCAGGTTCTTGTAACAACCCCACAAGGGTAATAATTCCATCATCCCACGTATTAACCATTGTTCTTTTTACGGATTTCCCCATACTTGTATAGGTTGCACCATTATCTGTAGAATACTCTAATCTATATTCCCCTTCAGTATTCCCGGTATTAGATTTACTGTCAATAGAAGCGGCCACATAAATATCGCCTTCCACAGGTAATGTCAATGAATCGGTAACCAATCCGGAAATAGCAGAATAGCTAGACGATGTGGTATTATCATACGTACTCAACCGTTTCACATCGGTATTTAAATCGTTATGATTAATTTGAGTAGTCATTGCAATAGCTGTTAAACGAGCGTATGAAAATACATTTCGTCCATTATCTGTACCACCTTTATTACTATGTTCCAAAACAAAGGTTTTGTTTCCCGAAACATTACTTACATCAAAAATGTGCACCAATGTACCCACTCCCCAGCTTTCTACCCCTGGTTCTGAGTTTGCTCGCATTTGACGTTTAATAACGCCACTATTTTGAGTTGCGTCATCACTTCGGTAAATGTTGTAATTAGCCTCTCTACCGTTATTGGAGGAACCATCAGTCCGCATATTGATACCGGCAGATAGAAAAACCTGATTAATATTTGTCACATCAATGGTTACGGAAACCAAATCGGTCCAATTCTGAGAATTGTTTGTTGTAACTCCACTTCCTGTATCGCTCACGGAAGCTAAGTAGTCATAATTTTGCGCTTGTAGTCCTAAAGAGGTTATCCACAGGATACAGCTTAGTGCGAAGGTAGTTATCTGTTTCATAAAGCATTTGTTTTAATTATTCCAAACAAAGTTACCGGGCTTTAACTATTTTCTCTTAAAATAGAATCGTAACGAATAACATTGAATCTAAATTCATATGATGACCAAATAATTAAACAATAGAGATGGTTACCTGCTCAAAATCAGGCTTTTAAAGCTCGTAAACACATGACTTATGTCAGTTTAAATCTAACGGAAATTACTCGGTAGAAATGAGGCCGCCAAGGATCATAAGGCCAAAGTCGCCTTCCTTTTTATATCCAGCAATACATTACCGTTACAAAAAATTCAACAATAAATTCAAGAGGCTTCTTTTTTGATTTTTCAGCAACGAATCTCCCCAGATTTACCACTACAAATGAGGAAATACGCCCCATTTTAGCCAAAGATCAAATTTTAACTAAAAATTAGTCGAGTTCAGCACGTATTATCTGCAAATATTCTTTTTTAAATCGGTATAAAACCTTAAATTTGAGCCAGATAATTTTTTGTGTTAATATTTGATTTTATATTTCCGCCACACAAAAAAGTCACGTATTAACCTAATACGCTCTATTGACATTGGACTTGGGTTCATGTTAGAAATATTATTTTGCTGGCGGAAGATTTTACAAAATCTATTTTCATCCTTCAAAGTGTAAATTTCTTGACTAGAATAAAAGTTCAATTCAATTAGAGCATTAACGTTTATTAAAATGAATGCAACAATTGAACAATTAACAGCGGAATTACATGTCAATGAAGGCGTTTTAGTTAGAATCTGCAAATACTTAGGCATTGAAATTTACGACCAGACCATTGGCTACCAAATGGGCAAAGATGCAGTGGTTCAGCACAATTTAGTACGGTTCCTACTCCAGAACAAAAGCTTTATTCAAAATTACCAAACGGATTATTACATTCGGAAATCCCCTCATTCTATTGCAGCAGCCATAGACCGACCTGTGATGGAGGTAACTAATTTCCTAAAAACGGAATATCCACGGTGTTTTATTAATGGCAAATTTGGTTTAAACGCAAGTAAGCTATTAAAATATGTATCATCTTATGAGATTGACTACGAAATGGAAATAGCGGAAAGCCCTGAATTAAGCTACATGAATCATGCGACTTGGCACCTAGGCATCAAACAAAAAAAGATAATTGATGAAATTCAGCATGCACATGTTAGCAAGTTTGATAAATCCAAAAGAATGGATATGAATGCGAGTCGTGCCATCTCGTTATTACAGCAAATGAAAGCTGATTTTCGATTATCATAATCGAGTCTTTGAGCAGGAGCTCATTGTGCTAATGAAAACATAATTACCAGCGTCCAAGCCGAACACTGAAAGAACTAGGGGGTAGCATTATTGCTGCCCTTTTTTTATGGATTCAATCCTGCGTACATCATTCTCCATTCGAACGCACACCATCATCTCACGGCATGGCAGCAATCTTGAAAATTGTCATGCCATTACTTATTCACCTGAGTTCGAGTTATAGTATCTGAACCGCCAAAATGAAGTGCTAACGGGTTGATTTAAGAGGTTTATCCTCCAAAAGCACTACCCGATAGTCTTAAGACCAATCGGCCAATAATTATTCTTTTATCATACCATCTGTAAGGTTAGAATTAATCGTACTCAGGTTATCGCTTAGCGCTAAACGGAAGCAGGTTTGGCATCTACCATTAAAGGGTTTTCACTTATAACAACTCTACTAACTACCGAACTCCTCCATCATAAAAAGGGTCCATTTCGAATAAACGAAATGGACCCTTTTTCTTTGTGAAATAGAAACCGACCCTCACGGTCTCTGAATAAACATTATTTTATTTTCATGAATTTAGTGCGATACACTTGATTTTCTTGGTTGGTAACATGAAGAATGTACACGCCATTGTTCCAATTACTAATATCAATGGTTAGTGCATTCACTTCTGTATTTTGTGATTTTGACCAGATTACTTTTCCTGTAATATCAACTACTTTCACAAACCCAGAGAATCCTTTTTCATTGGACACGATTAATTCAGATTCATTTTGAATTACACGCATTGTTGATAAATTCATTTCGTCAATGGATGTTGCCAAAGAGGTTTGACCTCCGCTATTGTCTACAAGCATTTCATTTACCACCACTAATTCAAATCTATGGGTGTAATTTACATTTGGATCTAACGAAACCACCATTGAATCAACACGCAAATCTTTGGTAATTCCTAAGTAATTATCTCTCAAATAGATTTGATAATTAGCCGACATGTTTTGCATTTTGTAGTTTGCAAATACATGATCACCATACTCATCAGAGCTTACGGTAAGAGGAATAACTTTGGTTTGTTGCAAAGGAACCATTGCCAATGATTGAATTACATATTCCTTAGAATCAATGACAGAAGCAAATTTAATATGTGCATTACCAATTAATTTGTGCGCATCAAAATCAGCGTCTACACCATCGGTACTGTTCGGATTAAACCCAACAAGAATATTGTTTTGATATCCAGATGGAGAAGTACAGCTTACCCATAAATTATGGTTATCGTCCACGCCATTTTTAAAGAACTGATCATTTAAACCGGTGCGCATGGAGTTGTCAAAAACTACACTGGTAGAAGAATTAGCTACTACCCAGAATCCTTGACCACTTGCAATTTGTCCGGTTGGAATTTTGGCAGAGTTACCTGAATTAACTCCTCCTGCTAAATTCCAAGAAGCGTAATCCGAATTTTGATTGTAACCACCTGTTGTGTCTGCTTCATCCCAGAAATATAACCCAGTAATGATACGTGCGTTGTTTACCGAGTTTTCATTCCAAAAAGCGGTTGCACTAATAGCACTTGGATACGGATTTCCTATTAAATTCCAATCATCGTCACCCCATCCTGTGCCACCAGGATTACCTAGTGTAGTGGCTTGAATAGGAATAGAAATCGGACCGTTATTTACTTTTCCGGTAAAAGTACGAGTAGGTGTAGCATTGCCCGGAGCAAAATATCCACGTCCTGCATCCATCATACCATCTCCACCAGAAATTACATCATTGGAAGTGAAAACAACATTATTACCGTAACAAGAAGTTGAAAACCCAACTGCATAATCATGATTCCATCGTTGAGTAGCGCCTTCAAACACCCACAAATCACATGGGTTAGCATTAATAAATGTTGAACTAACACTGGCAGACTGCATTGGTGAAGACCAGATATTGTATACAAAATCAGTAACATTACCCGTTCTTTTCACCTCATAAGTACCTTGTCCTGAATTGTTATCAGCTCCCGCTGCGGTTTGCAATAAAGATGAATTATTACCTATAATAATGGTTCCATTATTAACAATATCTGAAGATGGTTTTAATACCGCATTATCATTTATTTGAAGAGTAGCACCTGATTCAATGGTTAACAAACCACATTCTCTTGTGGTTGTTCCACTGATAACAGGACTATTTATCACATTTGGAATAGTCACATCATTATCTGCTGAGGTAGGAGCTTTTCCATAGGCCCAGTTTGCATCAAGTTCCCAGGCATTAGATACATTTCCCGTCCATAGAAAGTGTTGTTTATCAAAAGTTTCAAATGCGCATAGAATCACTTCCGATGTCGTTAACACCTCATCTTCCACACTATCGGGATTTGAAATATAGGCGATGCTGTGATTCATTCCTCCAGTATAAGTGGTGTTTGCTCCTAATTCCCTAGTTAAACCAATGAAACCACCCGCTCCAAACGCAGAGTTACTGCCAATAAAACGGTAATAAGGTTCTGCAAAAATGGTAAAACCACCTGTTGAAAAGAATAATTGATTTTGCGCGCGCATTCTTTGCACCGGATTACTAGTGGCATCTAACCCAGTGGCTTCTACTAGGTATTGTGTACTCACAAATACTCTTGGTTTTACACTGCCAATAAATGAACTGGTTGTTAACGCATTTGACAATACCGATTGCGAAGGTGTGCTTACCCCTGTTATAGAACCACCGGTTTCTATATGACTGTACATGGTTTGAAAATAACCTCCTCCAGTATGTGATAATGATATAGCGACTAAATTAGCATTTCCAGAAGACACGGTAGCAGACCCAGACACCCGTTGGTGCATGACTCTAAATTTATACCCATTTCCTGGTTCCTGCCCTCTTAGCATTGCTGTCATTGATACAATACCGTCATCCCAAGAATTATACATAGATCGTTTCACGGGTTTTCCCAAATCGGCATATGTCACTCCGTTATCTGTAGAATATTGCAATTTGTATTGTGCAACCGTATTTCCAGCGGATGCTTTACTATTAATGGAAAGTGCAACATAAATGTCTCCTTTAAAAGGTAAGGAAACAGTATCGGTTGTTAAGCCTGGAATTGCTGAATAAGTGCTAGAAGAAGTCGTAACATACGTATTTAACGACTTGCTTCCATTACTCAAAGCGTGGCCATATACATTGGTATTAAGTGCAATAGCAACTAATCGAGCGAATGAAAATACATTTCGTCCGTTTTGAGAATTTCCATTATTACGCTGTTCTAAAATAAAGGTTTTATTTCCCGATAATCCACTCACATCGAAAACGTGAATGAGGGTTCCAATTCCCCAACTTTCAACTCCCGCTTCATTATTATTGATTATTTGTCGTTTAATAACCCCACTATTGTTGGATGGATTATCACTTTGATAAATATTGTAATTAGCTTCTCTACCATTAGTATTGAACCCGTCTGGATGCATATTAATATTGGCAGTCAAAAACAAACTGTTGATATTCGTAACGTCTATGGTTACCGATGTTATATCAGACCAAGCTTTAGAATTGTTGGTTGTTACCCCACTACCTGTATCGGTAGCTGTAAGAAGGTAATCGTAATGTTGCGCTTGCGATACTGGAGAGATCATCCACAGAATGCAGCTTAGTGCGAAGGTAGTTATCCGTTTCATAATGTATGTGTTTATATTGTTCCAAGCTAAAGTACAAACGCTTTAACTATAACTTCCAAATTCAACATTGTAACGAATAACATTGACCAAAAATTCACTACATGACTTTTTAGTTAAAATTGATTTTTATTGACCTTACATCTAAACCCATCCTAAATCCGGCCTTTAATTGGGCGCATCATTCCTTTGGTTCTTGTTGTTCCTGCTCATTGCCTATGCTAATTAATTCCATTATTAATTTGCTGGTCCCGGTGATTAAATACATGTTTTAAAGATACCTCAGCTCTTCCATTTCATCCATCAAGCACAAACCTGCGGCCAAGAAAGAAACTTCAGAGTTTACACGAGATTGATTCACGCCAAACCAATTTTATCATTAAACACCTATTAACAAAGGAATAGTGATAAATCACATTTTTTAAAAACCAAAAAATTAGCAAGGATTCTATCGCGGTAATCATGGATAGTCATTAGTTATAAATCAAGACAATAAAATTATAGCGAACACTAAGAGCGGGTTACTGTTTCCTTTGAAACACGTGTGTGATTCGTAAATTAAATGGTCGATTTTTTGATTTTAAATTCCGCTAATATTTCATTTGTAAATTATCACATTTCCATCCAAGAGCTTTTGGAAAGAAAATCTAACACAAAATAAAATTTGGTAAATAAGGATAAAGCAGCAATCAGGTATTAGCGACTGGCTACAAGTATTAGGTTACTTTATGAGATTAACCAAACCCGAGAATTCTCCTGTTTTTCCGTCCAATCCAATTACTCGGAGTTTATAGGCAAATGCTCCATTATCATATATTTGACCATTAACATCCGTTCCGTCCCATCCTAATTCTAGGTTAGTGGTTTCAAAAACCAGCCCTCCCCATGGGTCATAAATGTACATATACATGAGTCGGTCTACGCCCTCGGTAATTGGAATAAAAACATCGTTTAGTCCATCTCCGTTTGGAGTAAAAGCATTTGGAATAAAAACAGAAAAACCAGTTACCGAAATATGAAATGAGGTATCGGAAGGAAAACAACCTAATGTATCGGTATAAAACAAAGTAAATCTTGCATCTTGGTCTGGGGCCACTCTTGGGTCTGGACAAGTATTGCAACTCAAAAAGCTTTGAGATTCCCATAATAAATCTACTCCTTCATCAATATCAATAGACAATCTAAATTCTTCGCCATTATGCACCATGGTATCGGATGGGAAATAATACAATTGTGGAGGATGAAGTAAGGTAATAAAAGTGGTGGCTTCGTTTACGCATCCATTTGAATCCGTACCAGAAACGGTAAACAACTGATCATCGGAAGTGAACACCCAAGGATTAGCCACATCCACATCTTGCAATGAAACCTCAGCAGTCCAAATGTAATTCTCTCCTCCCCAAGCATTTAATTGCACACTATCTCCAGCGCAAATCACCGTATCGTTGGTTGACCCAATTTTTGGAAGCGGAAATACCTCGATTTGCTTTCTTAGTGTATCCGTACAATTTAAGGAGTCGTTTCTAACCACTAATTTCACTTCATGCATTCCTTCTACATAAACGGTAGAACTGAAATTATACTGCGGAGTTTGTGGTAAGTTATCAAAAAACCAAAACTGGCCACTTTCTCCAATAGATTGATTAATGGTGACCAAATCTAATGGAGTACAACCGGAAGGAGCTTCAAAATCAAAGGCGGCTAGCAATTGTTTCACTGTAACTTGATCCTGTTTTGTTTTTACACATTTTTTTAAAGAATCAGATACCATTAAAGTAATAAAGTAATCGTCTGGATTAGTATATGAATGCTTAATATTAGTCAAGTTGCTCAATGTAGACACCACTCCATCACCAAAATCCAAGGCCAACATTTGTGCCGCAGGATTTGTACCGGTCACATCAAAAACAACTGCTTGGCCCGTACACCCTTGATCGTTTACCACATTTAAATTAGCCAACGGACCTTTTATATCAATAAAATGAGCTAACACTAATGAATCTTGACATCCTTGAAGAGAGGACACTTTCAATTTTGGGAAATAAGCGCCTGGTGAGGTGTACATGTGTTGCGCACTACTGTTGCGTGTAAAAACATTTGTGGAGCCATCTCCAAAATCCCACTCCCAACTCAAGGTGTTGGAAGAGCTATTAGTATTAGTAAAAACCACACTAAATGGATAGCAATTTGAAATCATGGTATCGGCCACAAAAAGCGGGTCGGGAGTTGCAAAAATCTGAATAGGATGAGTGGCCGAAAATGAGCTTTCACACCCTAGATTATCTCGAATTTTTAAAGTGGTAGTATAATTTCCCGAATTCAAATACAGATGATCTGGAATGGCTAATTGACTTGAATCACCATCTCCAAAATGCCATAAGTAGGTATAATTTCCAGTAGAAACATTTGCATACTTAATCGTATCAAAAGTGCAGGCAGTTCGATAATTTACTCCAAAAAAAGCCGTTGGATTATTCACGGTTATCAAGTCACTTTTTACACGTGTGTTAGTACAACCTAGTGTATCTCGAACGGTAAGGCTCACGCTGTATAATTGGCTACCTACAGCCGTATACATATGCGAAACAATTGTTGAATTGGAATTAGTCCCATCTCCAAAATCCCAACTCCAAGAAGATATAAGGGTATCACTAACCGACTGATCCGTAAACTGGGTAGCCACCGGTGCACAGCCTTGCGTGGTATCCACCCCAAAATCTACCAACGGTTGATAGGCTTTTACATTGACTTCCATGGTATCTGCACATTGGTTAACATCATGCACTACCGCATAAACGGTGTTTACGCCTTTATTATCCAACGCAAACATAGCAGTATCCGTCAACGTATTTAAGGTGTTCCAATTGTCTTTTGCCCAATCCGTAAAACCAAATGCATCTACCGACCCAGAGGTGGAAAAAGTAACCAAATCGCCTTTACATCCAATAGAATCGGTTGCAACCAAATCGCCTTGTAAATACCGAATAGAAATGGTTTGACTGTTGTGATACGTACAACCAGTTACCGAATCACTACCAGAAAAAACAGCAATATAATCCGCTCGAACGGCAGGATACGCATGCAATTGATTGGCACCCACAAAAGATAGAGCTGATTTATCACCAAAATTCCATTGGTAATCTGTTCCACCAATAATATACGGCACAAAAGAAACCTGATTTGGCGTATCACAATTTACTTGATAGGTATACCCCAAAATGGGTCCTTTTATGTAAATGGCTGAATCGATGGTTTTAGAAGCATAACACCCGTTATAACCCACACTTAAGGTGACATCTAAATATCCAGTATCTTGAAAATGATGTTGCGGCTGGTAGGCGTTTGATACATTATTATCTCCAAAATCCCACACCACATCGTTAATTAAAGAAGTATTGGTAGATGTATTAAAACAAGAAACCAAATAAGACGCACAGGCATCATTGGTGTCTAAATAAAAATTCGGGGTTTGGGGCGTCCCTACTCTAATTTTCATAACCTGGGTAGATTGACAACCTGATTTTGTAAAAATAGTCAGCTTAACAAAATAAATCCCCGGAAACTGAAAGGTATAACTTGGAGAAAGAGAAGTGCTTTTTGTAGTAGGAGACACACCAAAATCCCACATTACATTATTGACCGAACTCATTGGATTAGTAATATTTTGAAAGTTCACCACTAAAGGAGCGCAACCCTCGGTATCACTTGCTGTAAATTCGGCTTGGGTAACTAGCAACGAATCATTGCCTACTACAACAGCAGCACTTTTACAACCTGCAGCGGTTTCTACCACCAACGTATCGTTATAAATACCCGGAGTTGTAATAGATATATTTGGGTTTTTAAGAGTAGAACCCATCGCGTCTCCGCCAAACCGCCAATTCCATTTAACCACATTACTAGATGAGTTATCTTGAAAGGCAACCGCCATAGGTAGAATACATGAATAATGCGGTGAAGAAGTAAAACCCGCTTGCACCGATTCAATAAACACCAATTTACTAAGCGTGTCCATACATCCTGTTGAATTAACAGAAAGCAACTCTACGGTTCTCCAACCTCCATTCGTATACGTATGCGAAACAGTACTACCTAAACCGGTGGTGTTATCACCAAAATCCCAATTAAATGAAGATGTTCCGGCAGCCGTTGCCATGAAATCTACCGGTGCATTCTTGCATAAGGTATCGGGCACATTCCAGGTAGTTACCAAATTGCCCACCTCCACTAAATCCGGAATAAGTATAGAATCAAAACAACCTAAAGAATCTTCTACTTTTAAAAACACATCAAATTTGCCCGAATTGCTAATTACCGTATTTAAATCGGACGAATGAATGGTTTGATTATTTACCACCCACCACGAATCTAACGGTTGAATACCTTGAGATAGATTAGTGATATTTAAATTAAATGGCGCAAGACAACCGAAAAGATTGCCATTTTGATTTAACCGAGCAACAGGTTTATGTGCTCTAAAAGGTTGTGAAATAGATGCGATATTAGAACAGCCAAGGCTATCTGTAACTTTAAGAGATATGTAATAATCACCCACAAAACTAAAGGTGTGACTCACCACTTGATTGGTATCAATGAGCGAACCATCGTTAAAATCCCATTCCCAAGAAACGATAGGCGCCAAAGACGGCAATGAACTATCTACCGCTGTAATGGTTACCGGAACGCATCCATCGTTAAATGGTAAAGAAATTCTAGGCACAGGAGGTGACGCTACTTGAATAAACCCAGATTTATTTATCGTTACCGTATCCACTCCATCAGAAACCGTTAATGTAACCGAATAAGCACCTGGGGTATTATAAATAATAGAAGGAACATTGTTGTTTCCAGTCACTATGCGTCCATTACCAAAATCCCATTTCCGGTAAATAATAGTTGAACCCGAAGACAGGTCTGTAAAACCCACCAATAAGGGAGCGCAACCTATGTTTTGATTGGCTGAAAAATTAGCTACCAATTGACCATAAGAAGAACCCACATAGCCAAAAAGCACGAATACTAGAATACTTAGATTATGGAGGAACTGTTTCATAAATTGGTGGACAATTAATTTAAAACTAACTTTTACAAAGGTTAACACATCTAATAAAGGCCTTTAAATTTTGGCGTTTTAGTGCAACACATTGACCCTCCTTTCATAGAATGACCATATAGTTATGACATTCTAAATTTCGAAATAGTTGTTGTTTTTTTTATGTTCCAACTCGCTTTTGCATGATCTTTATCCCACCAAATTGAATTATTATTAGTGCGTTGTTGTTTTTTTTCAATCGACTTCTAAAATATGCCTTCCTGTTTTTACAGAAAATCGTAATTTTTAAACTGTGCGTCAGCACCTATAACCATAAGGTCATTTTATGGGTTTTAACATGATTTTTAGCACAACCTTTATCAAATCAGTTGTTTATATTTGATATCGTCAAATAGATTGATTTTAAACTTACTTGTCAAGGAGGATTAAACCTTTTCTTATACTACTTTGAAGGGGCGGTAAGTATTAATGAATTTGTAATACGAGCAAGGATGACATCAAAACCGACTTACGAAGATTTAATTAATGAAAATATTCTTTTAAAAGAACGGCTTCATCGACTAGATACAAATAAAAATGAGGCAGACCCTAATTTAAACTCATTCACTAATGAACTAATACACTATAAAACCATAGCAGATGCAACACAAGATTTCGTGCTAATTGTTGATGCAGATTTTAATATTTTATATGTAAACAAGGCCTATCCCGGCACAAAAAAAGAAGATGCCATTGGAAGCAGTTTACTGAATTTTGTACCCGAAGATTTCAAAAAAGAAGCTATATCAATTTATCAATCTGTACTAAACACAGGCGTTCCCGCCACCTATGAAGCTGAATATGAACTACCTGATGGTAACACACAACAATTAGAAGTAAGTGTATTAAGAAGTTCTGAGAATTCTCAAAATCATCAACTTACCATTACTACCAAAGATATTACAGAAAAAAACAAGCATAAAAAAGAACTGCAAAAGAGCGAGGAATTTAACCGAAGCATTACAGAAACGGCAGCAGATGCTATTATAACCATAAACGAAAAATTAGAAATTCTTTTTTGGAATAAGGCTTCAGAGTCCATTTTCGGATATACTGCCCAAGAGGTATTAAAAACAGACCTATCCAAGTTAATTCCTGAACGGTATTTTAAGGAAGGTATCGACCCTTTAGAATATTTTAAGACACTTAGTAGCAAAAACAAAGATGCTACCTCGAGCCAGCTTCACTGTGTACGAAAAGACGGGTCAGAATTACCCATTATTTTAACCATTTCTTCGTGGGAGTGGGCTGGTAACACCTTTTATACGGGTATACTTCGAGACGTATCATCTATTATGCGAACCCAAAGAAAATTAAAGAAAAACGAAGCAAAATACCAAGAGCTATTTGATAATAGCCCGGTGGTGATTTTAGAGGAAGACCTTTCCTTCGCCTATCAAAAGTACATCGCATTAAAAGAGGCTGGGGTTACCGACATTAAAACGCATCTTTTTAAACATCCTCAACTTTTACATGAATTGGTTGGTCAAATTCGCGTTTTGAATGTAAATAAAGCGGCTGTATCATTTTTACAAGCTACCAACAAAACTCAGGTCCTAAATCATATTACGGATACATTTACGGAAGCCACACTAACGCATTTTTCGCAAGTAATTTCTGCAATACTAAATGAAGAGACACAAGTAGAAGGTGAAATTGAGCTATTAAGTTTTGAGAATAATGTCATACATGGATTGGTGAAAGTCCAGTTAGAATACGAAACAGGAAAGAAACCAAGATTAATTGGAAAGATTTCTATTACCGACATCACCGACCGGAAAAAGATGATGATGGAACTAAAAGAAAGTGAGGCAAAATTCAAAAATCTTTCCAATTTAAGTTTCGAAGGTATTGTGGTTCATAACAATGGAATTGTGATGGAAGTCAATCAAACTTTCAGCAAGATAAGCGGGTATTCTCCAGCCGAAATAATAGGTCAAAATATTATTGAATTCATGATTCCCGACAAATACAAACCTTTGTTGATTGCCAACCTAAAAGTGCCAACTGTAGATAGCTATGAAATAGAGTTTCGCAAAAAAAATGGAGAATTACTACCGATTGAAATTGAAGCCCGAAGTCTCCCATCCGTAAATGGAGAAAATAGACGGGTGGTGGCCGCCAGAGATATTACAGAACGAATAAAAAACCGGCAACAAACCAGAACATTGGCTGCTGCTGTGAACCAAAGTTCCAACACCATCGTGATCACAGATACGGAGGGAACAATAGAATATGTCAACCCTCAATTCACCAAAGATTCGGGATACACACTAGAAGAAGCACTAGGCAAAAACCCTAGAATCCTTAGTTCTGGACGTCATCCTAGAGAATATTATCAAATCATGTGGGATACCATATTATCAGGTAAAACATGGGAAGGCGAATTTCATAACAAAGCAAAAAATGGAAAGTTATATTGGGAACGTGTGATAATGAATCCGATAAAAGATAATGCCGGAGGCATCACTCATTTTTTAGCAATTAAAGAAAACATTACCCAAAGAAAAGTACTAGATAACCAACTTAAAATTGCCCATAAAAAACTTATGGAACGGGAAAAGAAATTTCGTTCCTTATTTGAAAAATCAATTGATGCAGTGGTACTTGTAACTAACGGAATAATATCTGAATGCAACGAAGCGGCAATCAAATTGATGGGACTTTCCAACAAGCGAGAATTACTCCAATTACCATTAGGAAAAATCTCATTAGAATTCCAACTAGACAAGGAGGCTGCGGTATCGAAAATGGAAGACATGATGCAACTATGTCTTAAAAACGGAAGCCATCGATTTGAGTGGACACACGTTAATCCAAATAAACAAGAACTTCCGATTGAAGTTTCGATGACCACCATTTTTAACCAACCGGGCGAACAAATTATTCATTCGATATGGCGTGACATGACGGTTATCAAAAATAATGAACAAGAGTTACTGCATCAAAATAGCAAATTGGAAATTCTTAGTGATACCGTTACGTTAAAAAATAAAATGCTAGAACGGAGCGAAACAAAATACCGTAGCCTACTCAATCAAAGTCCGATTTCTATTTGGGAAGAAAACTTTAAAAAAACCAAAAGCCTTATCGAAGAAAAAACGCAAGAAACAGAAGATATTCGGGCTTATCTGGATGAAAACCCTGAATTTGTAAATCAATTAATACAAAGCATTCGAATAAAAGGAGTCAACAACGCTACCTTAGAATTATTGGGCGCAAAAGATGAGACCGAACTTAAAACTAATTTAGCATCCAACTTCACCACTAATTCTATTGCGGTTTTTAAAGAAGAAATCATTTCCATATTAAATGGAGAAAAAGAACATATAACAGAGGCTGAATTTGTACAAGCCGATGGCACCCTCATCCACACTATTTTAAAAATGGTAATTACAGATGATGATTACAATGGCATTGTAACCATGACCGATATTACCGAACAAAAGAAAGCGGAGGCTCGCCTTATTCAAATGAACACCGAACTGCAACAACAAACAGATAAAGCAGAGGAAAGCAGCCGATTAAAAACAGAGTTTTTGAATAACATGTCGCATGAAATCAGAACCCCAATGAATGGCATTCTTGGTTTCACTCAGTTTTTAGCAGAAAATAACCTCAGCGAAAACGAACGAAAACAATACATCAGTATAATTCAAAACAGCGCTACTCAATTGCTCCATGTAATAGATGACATTTTGGAAATATCTAAACTAGGCACCAAACAGGTGAAAGTAATTAATACCGAAGTATGTTTAAACACCGTGCTTATAGAACAATTTTCGGTATTCAATATTAAGGCGAAAGAAAACGGCACACCTCTTTACCTTAAAAAGGAATTATCGGATATGGAAAGCACCATCTTTACCGACAAAACCAAGCTTAACAAGATAATAGAAAACTTGATTGAGAATGCTTTGAAATTTACTCGGGAAGGGTTTATTGAGTTTGGGTATCTACTCAAAAACTCCCAAATAGTCCTTTATGTAAAGGATACCGGAATTGGTATTGAGAAACAAAATTTCGAAACCATTTTTGACCGGTTTTCACAGGCCGAGAAAACCCTATCTCGAAATGTAGGCGGTTTAGGTCTTGGTTTATGCATCGCCAAAGAGAACGCCTTACTTTTGGGAGGCGACATAAAAGTAGAATCTGTACTAAATGAAGGATCCACATTCTTCGTCACCCTTCCATTTAAAAGAATGAAAAAAATTGAAGCACCGGTGGAGATCTCAACTCCAAAAACCCCTTTAGCGCATAAATACACCATACTGGTAGCAGAAGATGAGGAAATCAATTTCTTATATCTAGAAATTATTTTACGTAGCAATTCGCTATACCAACCCATTATTCTACATGCCAAAGACGGGCAAGAAGCCATCGAAATGTATAACGTTCATCCAGAAATAGATTTAATATTAATGGACTTAAAAATGCCTGTTTTAGATGGTTTTGAAGCTACCAAGCGATTAAAACAGCTAAATCCTACCTTGCCTATCATTGCACAAACCGCTTACTCTACCGACAAGGAAAGAGAGGCAGCTCACCTGGCTGGGTGCGATGATTTTATTTCAAAACCAATTGACAAGCAAGAATTCAATAAATTGGTGTATCATTATTTATCGCAAAACGAAAGCAAGGCCGAGTAATAAAAAAACATCTCAACTAAATACGGTTTTACCTTCATCCTATTTCGCCTTTCCATTTGTTGGTATAGGTAAATTGGATAGGATTTTTGACACCCAAAAAACACCAAACACACCTCCTATTCAGGCGAATTTCGACCTCATTCCTACTTGACCAATATCCAGCCATTTTAAATAGAAACGCAATTCCTTTAAGCCTGAACCCACCGTAAAACCTCGGTTTTCACAGGAATTTCAACCTGTTTCAATATACGGTTAAAACGTCAAAATCTGAAATCTAACTCCTACTATTGCTTGGTAATATAAATTGTAATAGCACATATCGTGCAGCACTATATTCTAATAAATACACCACAAAATGAAAACAGCATTACTTATAGTTACCGCAATTTTCTCCTCCCTGTCTTTTAGTTTAAACGCAGCAAATCGCTATTGGGTTTCCAATGTTTCAAGTAATTGGAACAATACAGCCAACTGGTCCACTTCAAGTGGTGGCGCATCTGGTGCTACCGTTCCAACGACAGGTGACTTTGTATATTTCAATGCCTCAGGCACAGGAGATTGCACATTTGATATCCCCGTAGCAATAGACGGAATCAGAACCACAGGCTATACCGGACAAATAGACCTTGCCGGATTTGCTTTTAATGCTACCGTTAGCAATACCGCTAGTTGCACATTTGAAAACGGAACTATAAAAGATGCATCTGGAACCTCGGAAGTAAACTTTAACACTTCTGGATTAATTCTATTTAGCGGAACAACATTCAATACGCCAATAACAGGAGTTGCCGGAAGAATCCAATTTAATGGTGGAACATTTAACAACCCCGTAATTGTAGAAGATAATGGTGGTTCAAGTACAAACGGAAACGGTGGGTGTACTTTTAATTCAACACTAAAAGTAACCAACTCTGGTTCTAGTTATTTTTTAATGGGATACACTTACCCAGATGTATTTAACGGAGACGTTACGCTAATCAACACTAGTACAAGCCGTATTAGAATGGCTTACCGCTCTGCCGCAAATGCATTGAACGCTAACGTTTATGTAGCAAGTACTGCAGGTAGCGGTATTTGGTTTGGCGAAAATGGTGGAACAACCAGCTTAGCAGCTACCAAAACCATTCAATTAGATGTAGCCGGTTTTTCTGCAGGTGAACTTCGTTTCAAAAATTTTACCCAAACTGGCGCAACTACCCAAAACCTTACACTTACAGGAACAGCTTATTTAAGAGCACAAACAGGTACCACATTTAACGGAGACGTTACTTTTACTGCCCCACGAATAGAGATAACCGGAACTAATTTTGCAGGTACAACTACCATTGAAAAAACAGGGTCTGGAAACGACTACTCTTCAGGAGGCAATACATTTACCGGAAACGCATTTTTTACAAATAGTGGTTCTGGATATTTAGTATTAGGTAGCGGAGGTTTTGATAGTTTTTTGGCTAACCTTACCGTAAACAACAACGGAACAAGTAATATTTATGTAGCTAACAACGTTGCCGGAAATACGATTGGTGGAGATTTAACAGTCAACAACAACGCCACAGGAACGAATACGTATGTTTATTTAGCAAACCAATCCGCTTCTACCCTTACAGTAGACGGAAATGCTGTTTTTAATAATAGTCCAAGTTCATCTAATGGAACAATTTATATTGGTGAATATGGCGACATTACTTTTAATGGTACCGTAGCTATCACAAATGCTGCTACAGGTTTAAATGGTCATGTACTTCTTGCAAACCAAACCAATTCATCGGTTACCATTGCTGGAGCTACTACGGTTTCTAACACAGGTTCTGGAACTACCAAACGAGTTTATTTAGGAGGTAGCGGTGATGTTAGTTTCAACAGTACACTTGACATAGCCAATGCTTCTTCAGCTAATAATTCTGAAGTATTTTTGAATTACAACGCCAACAGTTTAAATACCTACGCTGATAATGTTACTATTTCTTCTAGCAATGCATTAACAGATGGAATTAGATTTGGTCAAAATGGCGGAGCAGGAACCTTAGCTGCTGGAAAAACCATTACCATTGGCGCTGGCGGTTTTGTGGCCGGTCAATTACAATTTAGAAACTTTACTCAAACAGGTGCAACACCACATAGCTTTACGCTTACCGGAACCAGTGATTTTTATAATTACGATTCCAATTGGGGTGGTAACGTTTCAGTAGTTGCTCCAAGAATTAACACTAGAGGAACAACGTATAGCGGAACGACTTACTTAGAAAAAAATGGTGCATCTGATGATGCCTCTGTAGGTGGAAATCACTTTGTAGGAAATACCGAATTAAAAAATAGCGGTAGTCGTTACTTTTTAATGGGAAATGGTGTTGCCGATGCTTTTGACGCTAACCTAACCATAAATAACACCGGATCGCATTACATGTATTTAGCACACAATAGTGCTGGAAATACGGTGAGTGGTGATTTAACGGTAACCAACGCGGCATCTGCTGCAAATTCTTATGTTTATATTTCTAATGCAACCGCATCTACTTTAAACGTAGGCGGAAACGTGGTTTTAAACAATACTCCATCGGGTACTAACGGTCACCTAAATTTTGGAGATTACGGAGACGTAACTGTTGGTGGAAACCTAACGGTAAACAACAACCCAACGACTACTTCAAGTCAAATAATCGTGGGTAACAATACAACCTCAACCATTAATGTAGGCGGAAACACCATTGTAACCAACAACGGTGGTTCTACTACTAAACGAGTTTATTTAGGTAACAACGGAGACATTACTTTCAATGGTACGGTAGCAATCACCAACAATTCAACCGCAACCAATTCTGAGATTTATTGTAACCATACTTCCAACAGTTTAAACACCTATAATGGAGACATTACCATCGCATCGAACGCTGTATCGGGTGACGGAATTAGATTTGGTGAAGGTGGAGGAGCAGCTACTTTAGCCGCTACCAAAACAGTAACCATTCCTG
Organism: uncultured Flavobacteriales bacterium; assembly: GCA_963974475.1. Classification (GTDB taxonomy): domain Bacteria; phylum Bacteroidota; class Bacteroidia; order Flavobacteriales_G; family Salibacteraceae; genus CAJXZP01. Next base: position 17,231 of record CAXBCR010000030.1, on the reverse strand, counting down.
GAGTGGACGCTTTAAATTTTGTTGGTGGACAAGTTACTTTCCGTAATTTCACCCAAGTGGGTGCTACTCCTCAATCATTAGAATTGGGAAGTACGGCTACATACATTTACAATTACAATTCAAATTGGGGTGGAAATGTACAGTTTATTTCACCTCGAGTTTCTACCCGAGGAACTACGTATAATGGTACCGCTTTAATACAAAAAACGGGAACGGGTAATGATGCTTCAGTAGGTGGAAATCACTTTGTAGGTAACACCGAATTAAAAAATACCGGAGCCAATTATATCCTAATGGGAAATGGAACCGCAGACACATTTGATGGTGATTTAACATTGACCAATTTAGGCGCAAGCCACATATATCTAGCCTACAATAGTGCTGGAAACACGGTAGGAGGTAATTTATTGGCCAACAATACAAGTACAGGAAATGGGTCTACTATTTCTATATCTGGAAACTCTGCTTCCACTTTAACGGTAACAGGTACCGCTACTTTCAATAATAATGCAACAGGAACAAATGGAGCCATTAATATTGGTGATAACGGAGACATTACTTTCAATAGCTCATTAGCATTAACCAATAATGCTTCGGGAGCTTACGGTCAGATAATTTTAGCATCCAACAGTAACTCAGCGGTAACCATTGCAGGAAACACAACAGTAACCAATACGGGTGCTGGAAGTACTAAAAGAGTGTATTTAGGAAATAATGGCGATGTTACTTTTAATGGTTCATTAACCATTGTGAATAGCGCTACCGCATCAAATTCTGAAATTTACTGTAACAATAGTGCAAATAGTGTGAACGCTTATAATGGTGACATTTTAGTATCCTCTACCTCTGCATCATCTGATGGAATTCGTTTTGGACAATATGGTGGGCAGGGAACACTTGCTGCGACCAAAACCATTACTATTCCTGGAGTAGACGCTACCAACTATATTGGAGGTGAATTACGTTTTCAAAATTTCACGCAATTAGGTAATACCGCACATTCTTTTGAATTGGGCGCTACTGCAACCTACTTCTACAATTATAGTTCAAATTGGGGTGGAAATGTAAACTTTACTGCACCAAGAATTATTACCAACAGAACCATCTATAACGGTACAGCCTACTTGGAAAAAACGGGAACGGGTAACGATGCTTCTATTGGTGGAAACACTTTCAAAGGAAATACCGAATTAAAAAATAGTGGCACGCAATACCTGCTTATGGGAAATGGATATGCAGATTCATTTTTAGGAAATCTTACCTTAACTAATACCGGTTCGTACAACATGTATCTTGGATATAATAGCGCTGGAAATACTATTAGTGGAGATTTAACGGTGAACAATAACGCAACGGGCTCCTCTCCTACTATTTACTTATGTAACTATGCTGCTTCAACTTTAGCTGTTTCAGGAAACACCAGCATTACTAATGCAACTACAGGTTCAAATGGAAACATTTACATTGGAGAAAACGGTGACATTACATTTAATGGCAACCTTGTGTTAACTAATAACGCTACCGGTACAAACGGACAAATCTTGTTAGCACAAAACAGTAACTCGGCCGTTAGCATAGCAGGAAACACTTCAGTTTTAAATCAAGGAGCTAATACTACTAAAAGAATTTATTTAGGAAATCAAGGAGATGTAACTTTCAACGGTACCTTAGACATTGTGAATAACGCTAGCGCAATAAACGCTGAAGTTTTTTGCAACAACGGAACGTACAGTACTAATTTTTACAATCAAAACATTACCGTTTCATCTACCCATGCTAGTTCAGACGGAATACGATTTGGTCAAAGTGGTGGACAAGGAACACTTGCGGCTACAAAAACCATTACCATTCCTGGTGTGGATGCGGCTAACTTTATAGGCGGCCAATTACGTTTTCAAAATTTTACACAAGTAGGAAACACTCCTCACTCTTTTGAGCTAGGTGCTACCGCAAATTATTTATACAATCAAAACTCTTCTTGGGGTGGAAATACTTCTTGGATTGCACCAAGAATATTAATGCGCTCTACGACTTTTGCTGGAACAACTCACCTTGAAAAAACAGGCGCAGGTAATGATTACAGTTATGGTGGAAATACATTTGGTGGAAATACCGAAATGATTCTAAACAACAATGTGGGAACTGGAACTATCTATTTCTCTAATAACGCAGCCAGCAGCATTGGTGGAAGCTTATTATTAGAAAACAAAGGTTCATTTAGTGACCTATTGTACGGGAATTTAGCTGGTGCTTATCCAATTAATGGTGATTTAACGGTTATCAATTCTACCACAGGTACGGGAAACCAAACCGTGTATTTAGGAAATAATGCTGCATCTGCCTTTACTGTTACCGGAAACTTTAATGTTACCAATAGCGCTACAGGAACTAGTGGCACACACAACATTGTAATAGGTAATAATGGTTCACTTTCTGTTAGCGGAAACGCTACCGCAAACAATACCGGTGCAAATGGTACCTACAAAAGAATTTATTTAGGAAACCGAGGCGATTTCTTCGTGACGGGTAACCTAGCTATCACTAATAGCACTACTGCAAATACAGGAGAAGTTATTATGGCCAACTACGCAGAATCAACAGCATCGGTAGGCGGAAATACTACATTATCTAACAACGGAACAGGCGCATACAAAAGATGTTACCTAGGAAACTATGGTGATGTTACTTTTAATGGCAATTTGGATATGGTGAATAACTCATCTGCTACCAGCTCTGAAATTTATTTGAACGACCAAACAGGAAGTGTAAACACATACAACGGAAACATCACAGTAAAAACAACGCATACCTCAAATGATGGTATTCGTTTTGGCAACAATGGGGGTGCTGGTACATTAGCAGCTACCAAAACCATTACCATTCCGGGAGTAGATGTAACCAACTTTATTGGTGGAGACTTATTATTTAGAAACTTCACCCAAACAGGAGCTACATCGCAATCTTTAGAATTAGCTGCAACCGCTAATTATATTTACAATCGTGATTGTAACTGGGGTGGAAACATCACTTTTAAAGCTCCAAGAATCTACACGAAAAGCACTACTTATAACGGTACGACTTTACTTGAAAAAACAGGTGGTTCGGATGACAACTTACCGGGTGGAAATACCTTCGTAGGAAATACTACTATCATTAATTCTGGAAATAGATACCTGTTATTCGGTAACGGTACAGCAGATGTTTTTCAAGGAAACCTAGACCTTCAAAACAACGGTTCTCATCATCTTTACATTGCTTACAGAGGTGCTGGACATTCAATTTCGGGTAATTTAACTTCTACTAATTCTGCCACCGGAACAGGTGATTACAGAATCTATATTGCGGAAGGAAGTAATTCAACATTAAGTATTGGCGGCAATACTACCTTAAACCATAACGGTTCGGGTAAAACGCTTCGTACTTATTTTGGAAACTCTGGTGACATTACTATTGGTGGTACGTTAACAGCCAACAACTCTGGAACAGGAACTACTTCTCAAATATATTTAGCCAACGGAACCGCAAGTTCATTGACCGTAGCTGGAACGTCTACCATGACAAACAATAATACGGCAAGTAATTCTAACCGAATTTATGTAGGATACTACGGAGACATTACGTTTAATGGTGCGCTTAACTTGGTCAACAACGCAGGTACCAACGAATCAGAAATCTATTGTAACTATGGATCACCAAGTAATGTAGCATACAATCAAAATATTACCGTAGCTACTTACAGCATTACTTCCGATGGAATACTTTTCGGTGCAGGTGGTGGATACGGAACATTAGCTTCGGGTAAAACCATTTCTATTCCTGGAGTAGATGCGGCTAACTATACCGGAGGTCAATTGTATTTCAGAAACTTCGCCCAATTAGGCGCTACTGCTCAAACGTTAGAATTAGGTGCCAACGCCTCTTACTTTCAAAGTTACAGTTCTACTTGGAACGGGGCATTAACCGTAAAAGGACCACGTTTTTACACACGTTCATCTACATTTAATGGAAATGTATCGCTTACCAAAACAGGCGGATTGGATGACAACATGTATGGCGCTAACATTTTTGCGGGCACAGCTTCTTATACCAATCAAGGTGCAGGTAGATGGAGAATTGCTTACAATGTAGGAAACGATTACAATGGCAATACCACTTTTAATCAATCTTCTACCGGTACTTTAGACCCTGCTTACAATACTTCTAGCACCTTTGCTGGAGATATTACGGTAAACTCAGGTTCAATCATTCGTTTTGGTAGAGCTGGTGGCGGTCGTGTAATTTTAGATGGTACTACAGCACAAAGCATTAATACAGTGGCAGCAACTCCAGGTCCAGAATTTAGAGATTTGCAAACCATCAATGCTTCCAATGAGATTACGTTAAATACGCCAATCACCATTTTGACCGATTTAGATTTAGATCAGGGTAACCTCATCTCTACTAGCACTAACATGATTTATGTAAATGATAATGCCATTGCATCTTCTGCGTCAAACAACGCTTATGTAGATGGCCCAATCACTAAAATTGGAAACGATGCCTTTGCATTTCCGGTAGGTGATGCTGGCTTTTACGCTCCTATTACGATGTCGGCTCCAAATTCAGGTTCTGCTCGTTTTGAAGCAGAATATTTTCACAAGTCACCGCATACCGATGGCTATGATTCTACCGCAATTTCTTCTGGAATTGACCATGTTTCTGATACAGAATACTGGCACTTGAATAGAATTGCAAGTAGCAGTACTGTGTATGCCACTTTAGGATGGAACAATACACGTAGCGGAAGCATTGGTTCTGGAACTATTTGCGATACTAGAGTAACAAGATGGAACGGTACTAAATGGTTAAATGATGGAAATGGCGGTGCTACTGGAAATACAACTGCAGGAACAGTAACCACAGGAACTTCTGAAAACTGTGCAACTCCAACAAAAATCACCACTTGGGTAAACGACTATCCTTTAACGTTAGCTACAGATAGTAACTACATTACCTGGGACGGAACAGCTTACGATGGTGGTAGCGGAACAGCTGGTGCACCAAGTACTGCCGATGCTGGTAGAATTTTAAAAGTATTTGCTCCGGGAGCAGTGGCTTCTATTGATGCTGATTTAGATAAAATTATTGTAACGCCAACCGGTAGATTAACCATCAACTCAGGCATTGCAGTTATCGTAAGTGGTCTTATTGACAATAAAGGAGAGATTATAATCGAAAACAACGGTTCATTAATTCAAACCTCTGTGGGTAGCGATGAAAATACTGGAAGTGGAGATTACATTGTAAAAAGACAAGGAAACAGTAACACGGTGAGTTACAACATTTGGTCTTCGCCATTAAAAAGCGCAGCAGTAACTTCGGTATTTACCGGCTCAAACCCTTGCGATATGTGGGTGTTTGACGGAACTTCACAAGGTTGGAGTCATGATTTCACTGCGGGTTATTCTGCTACATGTAATGGAAACAGCGTAACATTTAGCGCAGCTGATGTAATTGCAGGCGGAGATGGAATAATGGATAAAGGCCGAGGCTATTTTGTGCCGGGTGCCACTATTTCATTAAAACAATTTCAAGGAACAGTAAACAATGGGGATATCACTATTCCAATTACGTCTACTACTTTAGGTAACCAACCATTTTGGAATGATGACGACTGGAATCTAGTTGGAAATCCTTACCCAAGTGGACTTAATGCAGCAGCATTCTGGACAGAAAATGCAGTGAACAACAACCGTATTACCGATGCTATTTACTACTGGGATGATAACGGTGCCGGTTCTGGATACAATCAAAATGCGGATTACGCTTCATGGAATGCGCTAGGTGGTGTTAATTCTGGTAACTCTGCTACCATTCCAAACGGAAACGTGGCAAGTGGTCAAGGATTTTGGGTTGTAGCAGCCAACACTTCTAATCTTGTTTTCAATAACAGTATGAGAAGTGCTACCAACAACCAATTCTTTAAACAACGCGCAGTGACTGACAAGCATTTAGCTTGGGTAAGCTTAGCTACTCCATCCGGTTTTCAAAATAACTTGTTGGTAGGTTATGCTGATGATGCTACAGATGGTATCGACCCACTGTATGACGCCCATAAATTGGCAGGTAGTTCTCACGTACGTTTTGCTTCCCTGATAAACGACCAAGAATTTGCTATCCAAGGTTTTGCAAACATTGCCGTAGGAACGGAAAAAGTAGTTCCATTGGTATTATTTACCGATACTACCGGCATCCATACCATTGCGAAATACAAAACAGAGAATCTTCCAGCTAACATGATTATTTATGTGAGAGATTTAGAAACTGGAACCGTGCATAATTTATCTACCGGTGATTATCAAGTGTATTTATTGGGTAACCAAGAATACAAAAACAGATTCGAACTAATTTTTGAACACAACATCTCCAAAGACAACGGAGGTAACGGAACTAAGGGAGGAACTGGAAATGGAGATACGGCAACGACCGTTACGGGTATCGATGATTCATTCATCCAAGACCAATTTAGATTGGCGACTACTCCGAACGGTTATGTTTTATCTCGCAACGAAGGCATTACTGGCGACATCGTAATTGTAGATGTAACTGGAAAAGTTATCTGGAGTAAAACCAATATAAATAACGACTTACAAATAATGATTGATTTAAGCCATGTAAGCGCAGGGATGTATATCCTAGAGCTTAGAAATGACAACGAAAGAATCTATCAAAACAAAATTATGAAGCGATAGTACGCTTCGTATGTGTGTGTTAATTGTGCCGCGAAGTGTATGCTTCGCGGTATTTTACACCTCATTTCATATTTACTAATCATACCTACTCTACGCAAGTGAACGCTTGAAAGGTTTTTGAGTTTGATTTTCAAACTTCATAATGATGGTTAGTGAAAATAACGGGGGTCTCTTGTGGTGGGAGATACCCGTTTTCCTTTTTATTGCCAATCCATAACCAGCGACTGCACCCTTTTTCATGCTTAATATTAACTCAAAATTCAAATATTTTAAACATAGATTACCTCCTTTGTTTAACCGAAATCTAGTTGTACGTTCGTAGGTAATTCTAGGAAAACCACGTTAAATCACCTTTAGATTTTTCTCGTTCCTTAAAACTGATAAAATGTTTCATCCTCTAAAACACTATACCGCAATTGACGCCCTCCTACACTGGTTTAGTTTCAAGCGTCCCTTGAGTATCGCACAAAAACAATGTGCCGCCCATCTTTCTAAATATGAAGACTTAGCGACCTACTCTAAATTATACGACCAACATTTTTCTAGGCAAAAAATCAATACCAAAGTGGACTTAGCATACGCAAAACACATTCAGTTTGGCGAAACTATTGGCCATATTAAAAGAAACATGCCCCAACGTAAGCTTCAAATAATCAATTCGACTAGCGGTATTAAAACTAAGATTTTAGCATATAGCATTCATTTAGGAAAACACCCTGCTAAGATTGAAATGCATTTTTACAAAAACAAATTATTCTTTTATCAATTCCGATTTCCGCAGGCCACTCCAGGTGAAAAAACTGAAATAACACGGTCGCTTATTCAGCATTATGAATTACCCAATATTGATTTAGCGACTCACGCGATTTACGATAAAAATAGAAATTGTGTGAAAGTAGAAGACCACCTAGCGTTTACCATCAGCTATACGCAAATGGCAAATCCTATCTTCATACAAATTGAGGCTTTAAAACAAAAAGATTACCATCAAATGATGTCGTTTGTGAACGAACGAAATATTAGCTAAACGCAATTTAGTAGCATTTTGAGTGCATCGCTTTTAGCGAAACTAGCCTCATTTTAATAAATGGGAACCCATTTTATGCGGGGTTAAGTTTACTTTATTACGCCTCTTTTTTAAGCAGGTCGCGCACCAACAACACCACCATAACACCAAACGAAAGATGCATTAAACTACCGGAAACCAGTATGATGTATTTGAACCATACTACCCCACTCCATACCAGCCAAATACCTGCAAAGGTGGTTACCGTAGAGATGAGTGGTTCTATTGCCAAAAACTTTTTGAGCGGTAGCGGGTAGGATGAAAACAAAAACATCCCTCCTAGTACAAAAAATATTAATCCAAACGAAATAACATGTCCATGCACTAGCGTTAAAATGGCTTTCTCTGGTTTTTTAAATTTCATTTCAAGCGCATTTTCATCCGCTTCATTCCCCACATATTGTTCCTCAATTCCTTGAGGCGACACTCCTGTTGAGCTATTTAAATAAACCAACCCTGTGCCATACCCAAACGACAACACACCTATAAACACCAATAAAAACCGTTTTACGGTAGTGGGTAGTGTAGCCAAAACATTCTCAATTTGAATTTCTTTTTCCATCCTTAATCAGTCCCTTATAGTTCGTTTATAATTTGGGTTATATCCTTCACTCCTTTTGTAATGGCTCGGTAGGAAATGGTAGCGCCAGAAATTCCTTGAATATCTTCATCAATTTTTAATGGCGAATTCACATCCTTCCCATCAAATTGGTTCAACCATCGTTTGGAGGCAATTTCACCGCCATAATCTTCACGGTAAAGCAGCACTCGCACCGCTTTTATTCGTTTATTGGAATCGTAATACACGATGTAATCAAAATACTCAAACTTGCTTCGCGCTTGGGCTAAAACCGCGAATCCTACTTGCGTATTATTTTGATGAATTTCAAATACAGATGCAATACCCAATCTATCCAAGGTTTTTTTCTGATTTTCCTGAATAGGATAATTTTTCAGCCCTGCCCCTTCTCCCCAAAGGGTTTCTACCGATTTATTAATCTTCTTAGCAAATGCCTTTGGTAGCGTTTCTACGGTAACCCACGACATTAAACATAAAACGGCAAAAGCCAGCGTTACAAAAACGCTAGCTCCCGAAATAAATTGAATTGTTGCTTTTTTCATTCTATTGGTATTAATACCACCAGCCCACGCCCATGTTAAACATATGGGTGGCGGTGGCATTGGCACTTTGATTTATCATATATTGATAATCCATTTTAAACACGGCTCCCGGTGCAATATGAAAACTTAAACCCGAGGTAATATCCGTGCGATTATAGGCATTATTCGCCAAAGATTCGTTATACATTTTAAAGTGCGTATTGTACATTTCATAGCGCGCAAAAGCCACTAATTTTTTATCGGTATCCTTATTCAAAAATCGTAAAACATCATATCCCGCTTCCACATAATACCCAAATAAAGCCTCTCCTAAATCTGTTTGACCTTTAATATTATAGGCCTCCGTATTTTGGTTATGAGAATATATTACTTGCCCGCGAGCCGTAAACCCTTTTCGCTGATAACGGGCATCAAAACCCACCATACTCATAGTTATCACAGAGCTATCCAGTACACTCATCGCTAAATTATCGGTTGGGTTTACACCATCTTTTAACGTGGTTTGAGATTTACCGTAGTAACCCGAAAGCCCGAGTTTCAACCCTAAAATTCCGTAATAATCCAATTTACCAGAAAAAGTAGGCGAACTAAATACAGACTCAGCTCCCTTTTGGCGTCCTTTTCTATATCCATCTGTACCTCTAAATTTTGCACCAGTATCATACCCTTTAAAACCATTAAACACATAGAGTTGGTACCGAATAGCTGCGGCATTAAATTTACCCGTAATTCCAATCCCCATTTCTCTCCAAGTGGTTGGAACAATAAATTTATCTAAATTAGGTCGCTCTACCCCATTGTAAGTCACCGGTTCGTGATACTCATTCACAATACCCATGGGGATAAGCATCAAACCTGCACGAATATTTAATTTCGAATTTATGTTGTGATTCAAAAACGCCTGCTCAATCGTAAATTCTTTCACGTGCTCGGCTTCTAACTCTGTTACAAACGAGGTTTTTTCACTGAATTTATATCCAAATAACAAAATCAATCGGTGCACATCCATGGTTCCGTTATGCTTCACCCCGCCACCAAATGGCTGGTTATAATCTATTTGTGCATATCCACCTAGGGTAACACCTCTTTGTTTTGAGGTTTGCAAAATTCGAGTAGCCGAGTTAATAGCCGCTCCGGTATCTTGCATCGTATAAACTGTTTGTGCGTTTACCGCCATTGTTCCGAATATTAATCCGCTCAGTAGTACTAATTTTTTCATCCTTATTTAGATTGATTTTAAATAACAGATGCAAAATTAAGCAGCGCATTCGCTTTTTAAAATACCTATAAATAGGTATAATGGTAACTCGGGTCAACTTTGCCAAAGTACGTTTGCTCTGCTTTTAACTTTGCCAAAGTACGTTAAGCTTTGCGTTTAACTTTGGTGAAGGTTTCCTTCGGCTTTTAACTTTGGCAAAGTTTCGTTGGGCTCTGCCAAAAAATAGCCGTGAATTTGCATGAAGCAAGAACACGGCTATCCCATTATTAATTCAAACTTTTTTTACTGAACCACCAGCTTGCTACGTTTGTTATCTACCATCAAAACATACATTCCGTTTGATATGGTGGCTAACCCAATTCTACCGCTCGTTTCTACTAGTCCTTGACGTACTAATTTGCCACTTACATCATAAATATAATAGCTCGTGCGCTGACTCGGTGCGGTTATGTACACTTCGTTTTGTGCGGGGTTGGGGTAAAGTGCTAAGGCTTCAAATCCATTCACCTCGCCTATTCCGGTGTTAAAATCGGTGCAATTGGTATTCAAAACTTCCGCTTCGGTATTGGCTCCTTGACCATTTGCAAATAGGCTCAAATAACCAATTCCTTCTTTTTCCAAAATTTGTTTTAAAAAACATAACTTTTTCAAACTTGGGTTTGAGTTCACGTCAACTCTATAAACATATTTCACATTTGAAAAACCTGTTACATTTTTTAGCAATGGTGACAGCCAAATAAAAATTCCCGCTAAAGAATCACTTATGGTATTTACATGAATACTAGTTAAACTATCATTTTCCAAAATGGTAAGAGACCTTAGTTTACCAGTATATTCTGAGACCCTAATATTTTTCAATATTGTATTTTTACTAACAGTAATTGAATAGGTACCTCTCCAAGTAACTGTGAATGAATCCAACTTCAAATCCACCAATTCCAAACTTTGGTTCTCGTAAATCCTTATATAGTCGCAAGTTAATTTATATGAAAAAGTGGAGCATGTCTTCAATTTAGGGTTTTGATATATTTTAATTGATTCCACTTCTTTTGGCCCATCTAGAGTAGATAAGTCTTTCAACCCTTCATTTTCATAAATATATAGCCCTCCGGTTACTACCAAATTTCGCAATCCAGAAAAATTTGTGAGTGCTGAATGATGAATTCCTAAACTTCCAAATATGGTATCCACGTGAAGTAAGGGACTCAAATCATAAATCATTTTTGAACTATCTTGACCTACACTCGTTGTGAGTATTAAATCTCCATATATTACTTTATTAAATTGAAAATTGTTTAGTTGTCCTTGTCTGGTTATCGTATAACTTGCCATTACGGTATTCAAGCTAAATAACAGACTTATACTAATGATTAAATTTTTCATGGCTATTGGTTTATTATTTGACTAGTTGATTGATTAAACATACATTCAAATGGTTGGTGTATCGGTAAAACTTCATGAACCAACCTATACGTTGCCGTTACACTTAAGTTCGTGAATACTGGATACGTATTGTTAACTGTACTCACAGTAACCCAGCTGTTAGAAATAGATTTTTGAAGAATCCAAGTATGTCCTGTTAAAACATTAGCATACGGGCTCGCACCAATACTTAAAACAACAGATCCATTACTGTTTACATAGGTAGAAGTAGCATACGCGAAATCAGCTCCAAATTGAACTACAGGAAATAATAACACGTAAAAAGTTTCGTTTATTTCGCATCCTTTGTCATTTATATAACTTGCTGTTACCTGCCCTTCCCCTGGTATTTGAGCATCTTTTCCACTTGCTATTATTACATCTTCAAAACTTCCTCTGGCGGTAAAAGACCAAATGGTTTGAAAATTAGAGTGTACTGGTACTGTAAAATCGCATACATAAAGTGTTTCTGGAAACTGATCAGAATTATAGGTAGTTATATTGAAATCCTCTCCATCTACCTGATCAGGCAACAACCTTATTCTATTAAAAACATTAAAGGAAGTTGGCCACAGAGGCGTATGGTTGGTTGTTGGTGTTTCAAGAGAAATGTAATTATTATTAAACGAGCTATTCGGATCATTTCCGTTTGCAAATCTACCAATAGAGCTGTCGCGTATAAACAACATTTCATCACCTATTCCCTTTTCAATCATTCCCAATGAAAAACCTTCATTACCTACCCCCAAATCAATCTCTGGAAACAACCCAAAAGGAAGAAATGTTCGTGATAAATGAATAATTTTTGAACCCATTGTCATATCATTAGGATTATAGTAAACTCCATTTCGATTATATTTAACATAAGTGGCGTATAGCTCTTTACCATTGGAAGAAAATTCTAATCCTTTCACTACATAAATATCACCATAACGATCACCCAACTCTACTTCCTGATGTTGCAAAAACTGTAAATCACCACTATAATGTCGCGAAAATGTAAAAATATCAATTCCTCCTACATCCACAAGTGTACCATCATTACGTGTAACTTTGGTTATAGTGCCAAATGACACTCTTATTTTAGAATCATCCTCCGAAATCTCCAATTCACTTCTAAAAGGTGTTGCCCCTTGATAGGAGAACTCTCCTGTATGCACCTCTTGAATCCCATTTTGGGTAATTTCAAAAACTATTAAATCCGAACAAGCTGTGGCAAACAAATATCTTTTATTCCCATTGGTTTGCAACTGAGATACACCGATATGATACTTATCATTACATCCCAAGACATCACGCTTCTCGTTAATGACTATCCAATTAGCATTTCGAAGAAAGCCATGATGTAAACTATTATAATTGGGAGTTGGAATAACTCCCCCCGACCCCTGATTTAAACTACCATCCAATACTGAATATGAAAGAATTAACGTCCCTTTTTGCAAATATCCTGCATCATGATAATTTCTATCCAAGGTAATCCCATACCACCGGTCACATTCACCAGGAATAGGCACAAAAATAAATTCACTATGACCAGTTGTTGGTGGGTCCATATAACCAATCCCTACATCAGGAGACATAACTTGCCCAACGGCATTGTATATAAAACCATCTTCCTCATAAAATTGTAGGTTTCCATTTACATCCCAAACTGCATTTTGGGTATTGTCGGGAGTTGAAGCAAGAGGGTTTGAGGTGACTTGCTTTGTGGTCAAGTTTACAATCGAATTGTTGACTACCCAACTAGGCTGCTGCGCCTGTGTGTGTGTGTGTGTGTGTGTGTGAAGAGAGCCACTAGCCCCCCCATCAAAATGAGTTTTTTCAACTTCATAGTACATTGTTTTAATATTGGTTATTATTTAAGTGAGCACCAAATGTAAACGTATTTTTCATATTTCAACCATTGATTAGAAACATTTTAAAATAAAAAATCAAAACCTATCCGCTCGATAGGTTTTTCAGATTGGAGCAATCTTTTTGGCTAATCTCGTGCTTTTTTACTCTCTTTTTTAATTATTGCTATTGGGTAAATAATGAGGGATTTGGTTTCGAAAAATTGGATTCAATTTGGCTGGTTTTCGGAGGAACTTTGCCAAAGTACGTTAAGCTTTGCGTTTAACTTTGGTGAAGTTTTCTTATCTGCTAACCTAATCCATTTCTGGAAATGGTAATTCAATTTTAAAACTCGGGGCAACTTTGCCAAAGTACGTTTGCTCTGGTTTTAACTTTAGGAAGGTTGCGTTGGGCTCTGCCAAAAAATAGCCGTGAATTTGCATGAAGCAAGAACACGGCTATCCCATTATTAATTCAAACTTTTTTTACTGAACCACCAGCTTGCTACGTTTGTTATCTACCATCAAAACATACATTCCGTTTGATATGGTGGCTAACCCAATTCTACCGCTCGTTTCTACTAGTCCTTGACGTACTAATTTGCCACTTACATCATAAATATAATAGCTCGTGCGCTGACTCGGTGCGGTTATGTACACTTCGTTTTGTGCGGGGTTGGGGTAAAGTGCTAAGGCTTCAAATCCATTCACCTCGCCTATTCCGGTGTTAAAATCGGTGCAATTGGTATTCAAAACTTCCGCTTCGGTATTGGCTCCTTGACCATTGTTCTTTAACCTTATAAATCCAATACCATCTTTTTCCAAAATCTGCTTTATAAAACACAATTTTGACATTTTGGGATTATTTCTAATATCCACTAATTGAACAAACCGAACATTTTGGAAACCCGTTACCGAATCCAATTCGGGTAGATCCAACAATCTAAAACCAGACAATGAATCCTTAGATAAATTCATATGAATATTTTTCAGGCTAGGATTTGACTCAATCGAAAAATCATTTACCAAACTATGTGAATCCTCTATTCTGATGGATTGGAGCACAGCATTTTCAGTACATTGAAAGAAAAATGTATTTGTAAAAGTTGGTTTCAATTGCGCTAAACTTAAGTTAACATTGGTTAGCTTAGGGTTTAAATGTATTTTTAGATTATTAAACTTAATACTCATCGAAAAATCCGAACACTGCTCTAACTCGGGGTTCTGAAAAATCTGTATTACATCCACTTCTTTTGGCCCATCTAGAGTCGATAAGTCTTTCAACCCTTCATTTTCATAAATATATAACCCTCCGGTTACTACCAAATTTCGCAATCCAGAAAAATTTGTGAGTGCTGAATGATGAATTCCTAAACTTCCAAATATGGTATCCACGTGAAGTAAGGGACTCAAATCATAAATCATTTTTGAACTATCTTGACCTACACTCGTTGTGAGTATTAAATCTCCATATATTACTTTATTAAATTGAAAATTGTTTAGTTGTCCTTGTCTGGTTATCGTATAACTTGCCATTACGGTATTCAAGCTAAATAACAGACTTATACTAATGATTAAATTTTTCATGGCTATTGGTTTATTATTTGACTAGTTGATTGATTAAACATACATTCAAATGGTTGGTGTATCGGTAAAACTTCATGAACCAACCTATACGTTGCCGTTACACTTAAGTTCGTGAATACTGGATACGTATTGTTAACTGTACTCACAGTAACCCAGCTGTTAGAAATAGATTTTTGAAGAATCCAAGTATGTCCTGTTAAAACATTAGCATACGGGCTCGCACCAATACTTAAAACAACAGATCCATTACTGTTTACATAGGTAGAAGTAGCATACGCGAAATCAGCTCCAAATTGAACTACAGGAAATAATAACACGTAAAAAGTTTCGTTTATTTCGCATCCTTTGTCATTTATATAACTTGCTGTTACCTGCCCTTCCCCTGGTATTTGAGCATCTTTTCCACTTGCTATTATTACATCTTCAAAACTTCCTCTGGCGGTAAAAGACCAAATGGTTTGAAAATTAGAGTGTACTGGTACTGTAAAATCGCATACATAAAGTGTTTCTGGAAACTGATCAGAATTATAGGTAGTTATATTGAAATCCTCTCCATCTACCTGATCAGGCAACAACCTTATTCTATTAAAAACATTAAAGGAAGTTGGCCACAGAGGCGTATGGTTGGTTGTTGGTGTTTCAAGAGAAATGTAATTATTATTAAACGAGCTATTCGGATCATTTCCGTTTGCAAATCTACCAATAGAGCTGTCGCGTATAAACAACATTTCATCACCTATTCCCTTTTCAATCATTCCCAATGAAAAACCTTCATTACCTACCCCCAAATCAATCTCTGGAAACAACCCAAAAGGAAGAAATGTTCGTGATAAATGAATAATTTTTGAACCCATTGTCATATCATTAGGATTATAGTAAACTCCATTTCGATTATATTTAACATAAGTGGCGTATAGCTCTTTACCATTGGAAGAAAATTCTAATCCTTTCACTACATAAATATCACCATAACGATCACCCAACTCTACTTCCTGATGTTGCAAAAACTGTAAATCACCACTATAATGTCGCGAAAATGTAAAAATATCAATTCCTCCTACATCCACAAGTGTACCATCATTACGTGTAACTTTGGTTATAGTGCCAAATGACACTCTTATTTTAGAATCATCCTCCGAAATCTCCAATTCACTTCTAAAAGGTGTTGCCCCTTGATAGGAGAACTCTCCTGTATGCACCTCTTGAATCCCATTTTGGGTAATTTCAAAAACTATTAAATCCGCACAAGCTGTTGCAAACAAATATCTTTTATTCCCATTGTTTTGCAACTGAGATACTCCGATATGATACTTATCATTACATCCCAAGACATCACGCTTCTCGTTAATAACTATCCAATTAGCATTCATTAAATAACCATATCCCGAATTTTGATTTAAGGTTTGCACCACCCCTCCATTTCCTTGATTTAAGCTTCCATCCAATACTGAGTAGGATAAGATTAAATCCCTTTTATAGTAATACGAGGAATTTTCATCAATCCTATCCATCGTCATTCCATACCACCGGTCACATTCACCAGGAATAGGCACAAAAATAAATTCACTATGACCAGTTGTTGGTGGGTCCATATAACCAATCCCTACATCAGGAGACATAACTTGCCCAACGGCATTGTATATAAAACCATCTTCCTCATAAAATTGTAGGTTTCCATTTACATCCCAAACTGCATTTTGGGTATTGTCGGGAGTTGAAGCAAGAGGGTTTGAGGTGACTTGCTTTGTGGTCAAGTTTACAATCGAATTGTTGACTACCCAACTAGGCTGCTGCGCCTGTGTGTGTGTGTGTGTGTGTGTGTGAAGAGAGCCACTAGCCCCCCCATCAAAATGAGTTTTTTCAACTTCATAGTACATTGTTTTAATATTGGTTATTATTTAAGTGAGCACCAAATGTAAACGTATTTTTCATATTTCAACCATTGATTAGAAACATTTTAAAATAAAAAAATCAAAACCTATCCGCTCGATAGGTTTTTCAGATTGGAGCAATCATTTTGGCTAATCTCATGCCTTTTTGCTCTCTTTTTTAATTATTGTTATTGGATAAATGATGAGGGGTTTGGTTTTTAAAAATTGTATTCAATTTGGCTGGTTTTCGGGGGAACTTTGCCAAAGTACGTTAAGCTCTGCGGTTAACTTTGGTGAAGTTTTCTTATCTGCTGACCCAATCCATTTCTGGAAATGGTAATTCAATTTTAAAACTCGGGTCAACTTTGCCAAAGTACG
>CAXBCR010000029.1:0-40766 GCA_963974475.1 uncultured Flavobacteriales bacterium | reverse complement strand
GTTGAATGTTGAATGTTGAATGTTGAATGTTGAATGTTGAATGTTGAATGTTGAATGTTGAAATTTTAAAAAAAAATTGGTTTTAAAAGGACTTGTGATGAAAAATTTAATTGGATTTTTATTGGTTTTGTTTTTTGCTTCATGTGAGAAAGCAGAAACACCCGTAGCTCCGCATGCACCGGGCGACATCACTGCGAACACTATGGTGATGGGAACTTTATATGCCGACCAGATTTGGTATAACATTGAAACCAAAACAGAGGTGGCTCGTAATAACAGAACAATTTGGGATTTGGCATTTGATTGTTCGGATAATGGATTCCATATCCTGCTAAATTCAGCCAATAGAATGCAATCGGTATTGACGTTAGATTCAAATTTAGCTAGCGTTACCGATACTTTAGGATTAGATTTTACTTGGGATTCTCACACCGGGAATCTGGATAGTACGGCTATTGGAATATGGCAAAACACCACCAATTTATACATTATCGACCGTGGTAGAGATGAATATGGAAAATCGCTTGGATTGGCTAAAGTTATTTTTGATAGCTTAATTGACTCTACTTATTATTTCCGATTTTCCGATTTTAAGGACACCCAATGGACCAACGCTTCGGTAATAAAAGACAATGCGTACACCCACCGTTATTTCAGTTTTGACAAAGGCGGAAAAACTGTGATGGTGGCTCCTCCCAAAACCGAATGGGATTTTTGCTTTACGCAATACACTTACATCTATTACGACTTAAACCCAATGGTAGCTTACTTGGTAACGGGAGTTCAGTTAAACCGAAACACTCCATTCAGCTTTCAGGTGTGGGACAAACCATTTGCTGATATTTCGAGTGCCGACATTCTTAAATATCCATCCAGTAATCGCATAGATAATATTGGCTACAATTGGAAAATGTATGATTTTGATGCCGGATATTATGTTACTAAACCGAGCAAAAACTATATTCTACGAGCGCAATCCGGTAAAATGTTCAAAATCCATTTTCTAGATTGGTATAATGACAAAGGCGAAAAAGGGACGGCTAGTTTTGAGTCTTCTGAGTTGTAGGGTGGCGCTGGTTTTAGTATCATAAATTCATACCCTTTAAATTTTGATGTAATGTTAAAAATGAAAAAAAACATTTCCAGTTGAAATAAAATACCTAGTTTCGGCCTCTAATTATTATTTAACAATTTAAATTAAATTTATGTTAACCAACATTAAAAACGGCACGTTAAGTGCCTCCCCGTACGACCAAGTACGACCAAGTACGACCAAGGTAATTTTCAATTACCTAATTAACAAATTTGGAATACTCCTTTTTGTTATGACCATTCTCCCATTTTCTCATCAACTTTTAGCACAGAATGATGATATCTCTGTTTTTCTAAACCCATATTATTCTCAGCGTATTTTAGCATGGGAAAACAACACTACCAACCAAGTATCTACTTGGCAAATAGACATTTCTTATGGAACAGAAGTCAACGGCACCATGACGTATGAACCCGTATTGCAGTTTTTTCAATCTAAAAATTATTTGAAATTAGCAGATGAATATGTTAATAACCCAAATTATTTTTATAAAATAACTGGAATAGATGCCAACGGTAATTCTATTGGAACAACTAATTCTGCACGAACTTGTTCAGGGTGTAACCTTACGGCTATTGGGGATCCTCAAAAATGTAATGCCCCCGATTACGCCTATGAAATACAGCAGTACAATAATACCGGAGTTACACCAAGTTATCATAATTTAGTAATGGATGAAACAATTTCACAATTTGATATTACTAATAATACGGCAACCTATTTTTATTGGTTTATGACAGCGAATAATTATTACACCAATGGTGGTATTGGACAATATACTCCAACGGATTACCACATCATTGAATTCAATACCTCCGTTTTGCCTACAGGAATGAAAATCAAGGGTCCTTTGGGCGGTTTTTTAAATCCTGGGACTACCAATACCCAAGTGGTAGGTATTCAGAAAAAAATGAAAGGTACTCCAGCTTTAAATCAAAATTATGAAAATTACAAAAACAAGCCCATTGGACAATTAGCGGCACCTATCCAATTTGATTATGCAACGTATCAATTGTCTGTTAACACAACGGTAGCAAATCCGGTGACATGGCCATTTAGTGGAACCTTTCAACATTTGGAATGTACCGCTGACCCAAACCAAGCATTTGCGGATTACAATAAAACCGGAAGTTCTGGCGGTGGCGGTGGAACTGGCGGTGGTCCAGGTTTCCCCGTTGGAAACCCAGGTGTAGAATTTATACAAGGATTAACCATGTTAATGAATGGAGGAAGTACATTGGAGGGTCCAGTAATTCCAAAATCTTCGGATTTCAACCTGGTATTAGAACAAAGTTCAGCATTAAACACCTCAAACACGTATAGATTAACGGCTTCCGACATTGTACTATTTGATATTCTAGATCTTGCGACCAATACTAGAACGGTTATTGATCCATCTACCATTGAAGATGCCAATGGTAAATTATCGTTAGCCAATTATTCATTTACTGGTGGATTGTATAGAGCCAATATTATGTATCAAAACAATATGCAAACCATTCCGTTTTATTTTGAAGGAGACAACTCTCAAACAGCAAGTAACGGATTATCTAATTTCTTAAATGTTACCATTTATCCAGTACCAGTAATAAATAATAATTTCACGCTAAGCATGACGGCAAGTAAAAACTTAGTCTATACCTACCAAATGCTTGATATGAATGGAAATATTTACACTGAAAAACAATTTGAAGTAGCAAATGGAGAAGTAGTTAAATTCTTTAATGATTACGATCCAAATATAGCCTTCATAAATAGTATCATAGTAAATAAATTTATTTTTGAAGATGGATCTACTTTGGTCATTCAATCCATCATTGCACCACATTAAATATGAAATTAAAACACGTATTTATATCCATCCTATTTGTTGCGCCCCTCCTTGTTGGGGCGCAACATTTTCAAATTCAAAATCAATTTGGATTTGGAACTCCAGAATGGGATTACCTTTATTCTGTCGTTGAAACAACGGATGGAGGTTTTTTATTTTGTGCACGAACCGGTAGCGGTATTTCGGGCGATAAAACCTCCGCCAACTTTGGCGAACTAGATATCTGGTTAGTTAAAACCAATAGCACTGGAACCATTTTATGGCAAAAATCGTATGGTGGGAGTTCGAATGATGCTGGTTATCAACTTCTCCAAACCATGGATGGGAATTTCCTCTTGTCGTGCGTATCAACCTCTACAATATCCGGCAACAAAAGTGTTCCTGGCTATGGCTCAGCCGACCTTTGGCTTATTAAAATTGATGAACTGGGAAACATTCTTTGGCAAAAATCTTACGGTGGAAATGCATGGGAATTTGTACCCAAAATAGCGGAACGACCCAATGGCGATATATACAGCACTGGTAGTACTAGTTCCTTAGCAGCAACGGGAACCAGGCAAGCCCCTCTTAAAGGCACTGCCTCCTATTGGGTTTTACAGTTAGACTCGGCTGGAAACCTAAAAAAAGAATTTTGTTTCGGAGGCAATTTGGAGGATTTCGGAAAAGGTTCACACCGATTATCGGCAAATTCACAAATATTCATTGGGGCATCATCTTCTTCCGACACCTTAGATAAAAGTGAACCTTCGTATGGTGAAAATGATATATGGGTTTTAAAAACAGACACCAATGGAAACATCAGCACTGACAAAACCATTGGTGGAAACAGAAATGATGTAGCCCGTGGGTCTATCATGGATAATCAAGGTAACATTATTATAATAAGCGAATCGGAATCACCGGTTTCGGGTAACAAAACGGCCGCCAAAATTGCAGGAAAAGATTTATGGCTGGTTAAATTAGATACTAACCTAAATATAATTTGGGATAAAACCTTTGGAGGCTTGCTCGATGAATCTGTAGAATTTGGAGGTGGTATGTATTCCACTAGCCAAAATATATCCATTATTTGTGGCGCTTCTGAATCACCTAAAATTGGCAACAAAACCAGTGAGAACTTTGGCGGGTTTGATTTTTGGATAATTGGAGTAGATAATCAAGGAAACAAGGTAATGGAAATTTCTCTTGGTGGATTACAAGAAGATATTGCGATGGATATTATTGAAACTTCCACGGGTGCTTTAATGGTGGTTGGTGCTTCAGAATCGGGCGTTTCTGGAAACAAAACAATTGCAAACCAAGGCGTATATGATGCTTGGGTAGTAAAACTAGATATTATGGTGTCGGTTAACGAAATTAAGAGTACGACTATTGATGCCTATCCCATTCCGGCTTCTACTATTCTAAATTTTTCTGTTCCCGTATTAGCAAACCATGTGTTAGCTCAAATTGTTGATATTACGGGTAAAACCGTGTTATCCAAAAACTTAAATAGTCAACCAAGCGCTCAGTTTGATGTAACCACACTCAAAAGCGGCACTTATTTTTTAACCCTTACCGGAGCTAATTTTAGCTATTCCAGAATGGTAGTTATTGAATAATTATCTTTGTTCAAAATCCATTTTTTAGATTGGTATAATGACAAAGGCGAAAAAGGGACGGCTAGTTTTGAGTCTTCTGAGTTGTAAATAATATTTCATGAATCCATTAGTAGAATACATACCAATAATCACCACTATATTTTCCGTCTATTTCTCTAAAGAAATTTACGCACATTACAAAACCAAAAAATCACCCTATTTACTATGGTGGACCATTGGGGTAATCACTTTTGGATTAGGAACGCTATCCGAAAGTTACCATGTTATTTTTGGTTGGAACGAGGTGAATTTGAAATATTGGTACATCGTTGGAGCTCTTTTAGGTGGCTATCCACTTGCGCAAGGAACCGTTTATTTGCTAATGAATAAAACCTACGCTAAGTACTCATCATGGTTCTTTATTGCACTTATTGGCTTGGCATCCATTTGCGTAATTCTAACTCCTATTGCTATCCCTGAAGGGTTCAATTATAAACTAACTGGAGCGGTTTTTGAATGGAAATGGGTAAGGTACTTTTCTCCCATTATTAATATCTACGCGTTCATTTTTTTAGTAGGAGGAGCATTTTATTCGGCATATAGGTACTACAGATTAAAAAATAAGGAAGTTCGGTTTAAGGGTAATGTATTTATTGCCATAGGAGGATTACTCCCTGGTATTGGAGGCTCAATGACTCGAATGGGCTACGTAAATGTGCTTTTTGTAACGGAATTATTAGGCTTATTATTAATTTATTACGGCTATCATATTATTAAATCAGAGAAGAGTAAGTGATTTTTCAATGTGTTTTAATACGTCATTCTAAACCTTAATTTAGCCATACATGGTTGTCTTACGGATAGATGTAATCCCTGAAAGTTATAACTTATAGGGAACGTAATCCAAAATAGTTATAACTTTTAGGGAATATTGTTTGCCACATGCATTATATTTGCATAAAAACCAGGTTATGTTTCAACGTACGCTCTCTCAAGAAATAGCAAATAAACTGCATACTGGAAAGGCCATAATTATCATTGGTCCCAGGCAAGTTGGAAAAACAACACTCATAAAGGAGCTACTCCATAATCAGTCATTTTTATTTCTGGATGCGGACGACCCCGTTACCCAAAACATTTTGACCTCACCAAGTACCGAGCAACTTAGAAGTCTTATTGGCGAAAATAAAACGCTATTTATTGATGAAGCGCAACGAATTCCAGGAATTGGTGTTACCCTCAAAATAATAACCGACCAATTTAAACACGTTCAACTACTCGTTAGTGGTTCATCATCCTTTGAACTAACCCAAGCAGTAAATGAGCCATTAACTGGCCGTAAATGGGAATATCAATTATACCCGATTAGCTGGGAGGAATTTGAAAATTTTCATGGTTACCTAAATGCGCAACAACAATTTGAAAATAGGCTCATTTATGGCTTCTATCCTGATGTTTTGAATAACCAGGGGCAAGAAAAAGCAATTCTAAACCAACTAACAACGAGTTATTTATTTAAAGATATTTTAGCGTTTTCTGAAATTAGGAAACCCGAAGTTCTCGAAAAATTAGTTCAAGCATTAGCGCTGCAAGTTGGTAATCAAGTAAGCAATAATGAGCTCTCCAAATTAATAGGAATCGATGCTAAAACCATCGCTAAATATATAGATGTACTTCAACAAGCTTACGTAATTTTCAAACTTCCCAGTTTCAGTAGAAACATCCGTAATGAGATTAAACGAAGCAAGAAGGTGTACTTTTACGACAACGGAATTAGAAATGCGGTAATTGGGAATTTCAATAGTCTTAATTTACGTCAAGACAAAGGAGCTTTATGGGAGAATTTCTTAATCTCAGAAAGGCTAAAACAAAACGCATATAAAAACACGTATGCCAAAATGCATTTCTGGCGCACTAAACAAAAACAAGAAGTAGATTTGGTAGAAGAAGTAAATGGTGAGCTAACGGGTTATGAATTTAAATGGAAAGCCAAACCAAATGCACGTTTACCCAAAACATTTACGGAAGGCTACCAAGCTAAATCGGCAATTATTGACACCACAAATTTTAGAGAATTTGTGAAAATCGCGAATTAATTCCACAAACAAAATTTTGGTTACAAGTCAAAATTTTCATTAATTTTCCGTAAATTCGTCCTAGAAATTTGGAAATTGCAATTCCATTTTTCAAGGAGTATAAAAATGAATGTTACCAGAAAACAAATAGCAGCGTTAATTGAATTGGCAGAATTCTATCCTGTTATTGGGGTTTTGGGTCCCCGTCAGGTGGGTAAAACCACGATGATTAAACAATTTATTTCTACCCTAAAAAAACCAAGTATATACTTGGACCTAGAGAAACCTTCGGACGCTCAAAAACTACAAGAAGCAGAATTGTTTTTTAAAGCCAACGAAAACCAATGCATCATTCTAGATAAAGTACAAATAATGCCGACTTTATTCCCGATAATTAGGGCTTTGGTAGATGAAAACAGAATTCCATTACGGTTCATTGTTCTAGGTTCAGCTAGCCCCGATATTATTCGAGGTTCATTCGAATCATTAGCCGAAAGAATTGGATACATTGATTTAAAACCATTTTCATATTCCGAATTAAATTCCATACCTGAAATATCGGTTCAACAGCACCAGTTTCGGGGAGGGTTTCCAAATAGTATTCTTAGCACCAGCGAAAAACAATCTTTACGATGGCTTGACGACTTCATAAAAACCTACCTAGAAAGAGATTTACCATTATTAGGATTGAGTGCTTCGCCTTTATTAGTAAGAAGATTATGGGAAATGCTTGCATGGCAAAACGGCAATTTACTAAACAATAGCGCCATTGGAAAATCGTTGGGATTAACAAACCACACCATAAACTCCTACATCAATTACCTGGAAGGCGCATTTATGGTGATTCGGTTGCAACCATTTTCGGTAAACGTAAAAAAACGGATTGTAAAATCGCCTAAAATTTATATTTCAGATACGGGAGTGTTACACCGCTTACTTCGGATACAATCGTTTGACCAATTATTAGGAATGCCCATGTTAGGAGCCTCTTTTGAGGCCTACGTACTTCAGCAAATAACAGCCGAAAAAGACGAAGATTTAGCGGTTTATTTCTATCGCACCCACGCTGGAACGGAAGTGGATATAGTGCTCACTAGAGGAATTACACCGGTAGCATGCATCGAGGTAAAATACACAGGTACTCCCAAAATAACAAAAAGCTTACGCAACGGAATTGAAGATTTACATACAGAACAGAATTTTATAATCACCCCATCGGGAGACAAATATCCAGCGGCAAAAAACATTACAGCTTGTAGTATTGCCACATTTTTATTGGAATTTCTACCTGCTTTATCACAAAAAAACCAAACACCATGACAGCAAGAACACCCAAACAAAGTGACACCACCATTACTGAATTAATGATACCTGCTTATGCCAATTTTGGAGGCAAAATACATGGTGGCATTCTACTAGGATTAATGGATAAGGTAGCTTACGCATGCAGCACCAAGCATGCAGGAAATTACTGCGTAACGGTTTCGGTAGATGGAGTAGATTTTATAGAACCTGTGGAAGTGGGCGAATTAGTGTGCATGATGGCACGTGTAAATTATGTAGGAAGAACTTCTATTGTGGTAGGCATAAAAGTAACCACCGAGAATGTAAAAACACAAACCATGAAACACACCAACACGTGTTATTTTACCATGGTGGCTAAAGGAGATGATGGCAAACCGGCTCAGGTTCCGCCTTTAATGCTAGAAACTTTTACGGATGTGGTCCGTTTTGGAGAGGCACTTTTTCGAAAAGAATTAAAGAACTACCGAAACGAAAAAATGGCGCAAAACAAATTAGATATCTCCAAGGAAGCATTAATTGAATTGATTCGGGATGAACGTTGTGAAATAAATTTAAACGAAGAAGAAGATTAACCATGAAATTTCAAGAACGAATTACGCAAATTGCCGAAGAGCTTTTAAGTGCAGAAAATCCGGGTAAGGTAGCTACCTACATTCCGGAGTTAGGAAAAGTTGACCCCAATAAATTCGGAGTACACCTCACTACGTTGGGCGATACACACTATTATTATGGCCATTCGTGTGAGAAATTTTCTATTCAATCGGTTGCGAAAGTATTTGGTCTAGCCCTAGCCTATCGCGAATTGGGTGAAAGCATTTGGACACGTGTAGGCGTGGAGCCATCGGGCGCTTCTTTTAGCTCTATCGTGCAATTGGAAACCAATGAGGGAATTCCTCGGAATCCACTTATTAACGCGGGTGCCATCGTGATTTGTGATATTCTTATCAGTATATTCGAAAATCCTAAACAGGCACTTTTAGATTTTATTCATAGCGCCTCCGGTAACCCCGCAATCACTTATAATTCGGTAATTGTTGCATCGGAAAAAGAAACAAGTTATACCAACAGCGCCTTGGTCAACCTCATGAAATCGTTTGGGAATATTCATAATGCAATAGATGAGGTTATGGATGTATACATCCACTTATGCGCCATTGAAATGACGTGTAAGGAATTGTCGCGTGCCTTTATTTTTCTTGCCGCTCATGGCAAAAATCCATGTACCCAAGAACAAATCATTACCGCAAGCCAATCGAAACGGATTCTAGCTATCATGCAATTGTGTGGCTTTTATGACGAGGCGGGAGAATTCGCCTTTCGTGTGGGGTTGCCCGGAAAAAGTGGTGTAGGAGGTGGAATTATAGCTATTCTACCCAATCAATACAGCATAGCGCTTTGGAGTCCGAAATTAAATAAAAAGGGAAATTCGTATATCGGAATGCAATTTTTAGAACGGTTTACCACCGAAACGGATACTTCCATTTTTTAGGTTACGTTAAAAATACAACCGCTAACTTAATTACCCATTCCGGAGTAATGGCTATTGACGCAACAAGGTTACATTTCCTTTTTGCTCATAGTTTTTGGTATCAAATCCTACGATATTAACTATCCAATAGTACACGCCATCTGGCACTTGGACTCCTTTGGTATTGTTTCCATCCCATTTAATATCTACCGTAGTGGTTTCAAAAACTAGCTTTCCCCAACGGTCAAAAATTTTGGTTTGAATTTCAGCAATTCCCAACGAATATACCGGCAAAAACAAGTCGTTTACCCCATCGCCATTTGGTGTAAAAATATTCGGCATTTCTACATACACTTCACAGTTTTCTTTAGCTACTAAAATAGAATCCGAACTTTTACAGATGGCATTAGTTACTTCCACCCAATACACGTCTGCTTCTTCAATTACAATCTGGTTTTCGGTGGTTCCATCCGACCAAAGAACTGAATCGTAAGTATTCGGAATAGTCAATTTCATTTTTGCTTTGTTACATATAACCGTGTCTTCGCCCAAATAAACCACCGGTACGGCATGTACCTGAAGATTAAGCGTATCCACAGACGCACATTGTTTAGACGTAACTGTAACCGCATACACTCCCGCACTACTAAAAATGCGTGTAGCAGCTGAGCTCCCGTCATTCCAAACATAAACGGCACCCGGATTAGTTACATCTTTAGAAAACGACTCTCCTTCACATATTGCGGTGTCGCCCCCTAAATCTACCGTAGGGTAGGCATTAAAAAACACATTTACGGTATCGCTTACCACCCCACAAAAGTTACTGATTTCCACCCATACTTTCGTTCTTTGGGTTACCGAAAGAGAAGACCCTGTTGAATTGTTGTTCCATAGATAGGACACATTCGGTTGGCTCACGTCATATACCACTACATCACCTTGACACACAATGGTATCGTTTCCTAAATCAACTACCGGATAATCCATGTAATCCACCACCACGGTGTCTGAACTCGCGCAATTTCCAATACTCACATTCGCCCAAAACGTGCCTGCTGTAGTTACCGATTTGGTAGCCGTTGCGGCACCATCATTCCAAAGATAAGTAGCTCCAGAATTGGTTACATCCAACAACAATGATTGCCCCGTACATAAAGTAGTATCCTGCCCTAAATTAACCGTTGGGAATGGGTCGACCGTAACTTGAACCGTATCTCTATCCACACAATTTCCTACTTGAACCAACACAGAATAAGGCCCTGTTTGGGTTACATTTATTACCGAATCGGTACTTCCCGTATTCCAACCATAAGTAGCATTTGGGTATCCCGCATTTAGCGATATTGTTTCTCCATCACAAATAGTGGTATCGTTTCCTAAATCGACCAGCGGATAGACGACATAAGACACATTTATGGTGTCGTAAGTCACTCCACAGTTATCTGTTACGCGTACCCAATACTGCCCTGCAGAAGACACGTTTAAGGTATTTCCTACCGAATTATCACTCCATAAATAAGCGGCACCGGGCCAAGAAACCGCTAAGTCAAAATTATTACCCGGACAAAGCGTAGTATCTGCGCCTAAATCAATAATAGGTTGTGAGGAAACCGTTACAATTACGGTGTCGATAGCTTCACAATGTCCATTGGTTACCGTTACCATTAAATTACTATCCGTACTCGTTATAGTGGAGGTAGCAACCGCAGTTCCATTACTCCATTGGTAATCAAATAAAGGATTATCGGTAGCATCAAGCACATACGAATTACCGCCACAAATCACGGTATCCGACCCCAAATTTGCGATAGGCATCGTATCCGCACTTAAAACTACTGTATCGGTGGAAGTACACATCTTTGTAAACATAATGTCGTCTACGGCAAAATCATTTCCACCACTGGCGATACTTTGACTACGTATACAAATAGTAGCCGAAGTTTGGGTAGCACCCGAAGTCCAAGACCGAGAATATTTTGTCCAACTACAAGTGGAAGCGCTCAAATTAAACACCGAACCCACAGCCACACCACCAACGGTAAAATTAAGTTGCGCAGGACTGGCGGGATCCACAGAGGTAAACCACCCCGAAAAAATATAACTGGTATTAGGTAAAACGGTAATTGTTTGACACCACACATTGGTATTTGCTACCGATGAACCATTCATAATCATGTAATTGCCTGTTCCAGAAGTGTGATCCGTACATGAAGGAAAATTATTATGGGTTAAATTGGCATTGGTACTAACAGCATATTGACCCGGATTGGAAAGTAACCCCCACGAGCCACCTGTACCATAAACATACGAACTTGTAAAGCCAGTGTTTCCTGATGAGAAATCACCGTTAGTAACCAAGTTGGCTGTATCTGCAATTCCAACCGTGCAAGTATATGTGCCCGGCACATTAGTACTGAGATATCGGGTAACTCCACCGGTACTCCAACTATAACTAACAAGACCATAAGGCGCACTAAACAAATGATA
Source organism: uncultured Flavobacteriales bacterium (assembly GCA_963974475.1). Lineage (GTDB taxonomy): Bacteria > Bacteroidota > Bacteroidia > Flavobacteriales_G > Salibacteraceae > CAJXZP01. The sequence goes on along the minus strand of CAXBCR010000029.1, from coordinate 28,927 downwards.
CTCGCCTAAACATACTGTTGTATCGGGCCCTAAATCCAGAAAATTAGTAGTACACTGACTATAACCTAGCGCAGAAAAAAGGGTGAATGAAAGCAATAGTACTAGTCTTCTCATTTTTTGATATTTTATCCAAATATAACCTATTCTATTAGGACGTAAAAAAATTAAAAAGGTGGTACGGATTAACCCAATTACGGTGTTCTTTTTCTAAAAAATGAATGGTAGGATTTTTAATTTGGCGATTCTCTTGAAGAGACTGCAAGGTTTGGATCACGGCCCCTTAAAAGAAAGCTCTCACTTGCACACTTCCGGTATGAATAACGGGATTTCCCTCACTTACCCTACCGTTGTAACGCAGATTGAGTTGGAGGTACTTGGCGATGGTTCGTTGGTAATTGGCTTCCCATAGTCCATTTTTTCCGGGTTGCAAACCTTCCAGCATTTGATACGAAATAGGGGAGTTCACATCGCCTTCATACGTGTTTATCAAATAACTAGCCGATAGTATCATGCTGCCCTTCCCTACTTTACGAATGTTTATTTCGGAGCCGAATTTTTTACTCAAGTTTGTTTCACCACCCAATTCCTTTTGGTTACGCTTATCCGTTTGCTCAAAAAACAACTTGATTTTCACTCCTGAACCTTGCTGATATGTAATGGTAGGTTTAAACCCAGAATAGGCCATTTGGTAGTTTCGGTTAGAATAGAATTCCGCACCCGACCTTTTTTGGCCCAATTTTCCTTCCAAGTTAATTTGGTATACCTTACTCATATTGTATCTAAAATTTATTTGATGAAAATAATCATCGGTACCCAACAGTCCATTCGTTTGCAAAATCTTTGTGCTTACTTCCTGATACGTGTAATCCATAGACCACAACCGGTTGGAACGATTCAAATAAACGGTATTTCTAAACGATGAGTTTAATGCTCTAATGCTACTATCGGCCACATTTGCCGCAAAGGGGTCTATCCATGTTTCCAATGTGTTGTCATCTGTTTTACGGTCTATTCGATATGCAAATTGATTAGAGAACTTACTAGCCAATTTCCTCACCCCTTGCTTATTTTTCCATACCATTGAAGGGCGCAAAAACACGGATTGATTGAATTGGGTACGGTAAATTTTTTGAAAATTATTGGTTTGGGTCAATACGCGGACGTAATTGGCTTGATCGTGAAATTGGGCTATTTCAAATTCATTTTGCTCTGCCACTCCGTTGCCGTTGTAATCCACCCAAGTGTACACTCCTGTTCCCGGTGGCACTTCCACGTATATATAGGCCTGCTCTTCGGTTAGCCCCGAACCAATTTCGTAAAACGAGGACAAAGAAATCACCCCTTTTACCATTCGCACACTGTAATCAATTCGATTGGTTAGCGTTTGCTCTGGTTTCCCATTATAAATACTTGAATCTTTGATATCTAATACGCGGTATTGCGAACTTAGTTGCAACTGCGCTTTGGGATTGGACACTAATTTTAATTGACCCAAAATGCTTTGACCCAAGGTAGAACGAGAAAGCGCATTGTTTTTCACATTGTCATTCACCCGGTTTATATATGCTAATTTATACTTGTTTTTTGCACTATCCCCGTTGGTAATAAAGGCCTCCCATTCAAAAAAACTATAGCTGGTGGTAGCCAAGGTATCAGAAGCGGCAGTTCTTTTAAGATTATGCTCAAAATCATCTCGAAATCCAATATTGATATGTTCATATTTTTTCTGTATCAAGGCTTTGTGGCGGTTAAAATCGGATGAGCCCAGAGTACCTTTTGAGGCCAATAAACTACCAGTGAATTGGGCGGTAAATTCCTTATTATCCAAATCACTCATTAATTGATGTCGAAAACCTTGATACGAATCGCCTGCTATAAAGGACTTGAATTGGTAACTTAATTGGCCTAAGTTTTTACGTGTCAACCCTATTTCGGCAGATGGAACATGCTGCATTCCGGTGAGTTGTTGGTCGCGAATATTCCAATTCCTATCAAACTCAACCGAGCGATACCGCTGAATCTCTTTGAAGTTATCGGTACGGTTTTCGTAACTCACTTTGGTCTGCATAAACCAAGGCGCAATGGTGTCGTTACTTATTTTTTTACGATTTTGTACTCCAACTAAAAAACCACCACCTGTATTGTTTTGATTACCGATACCCGAAAATGTATTCACATCATTATTGGTTACCACACCTTCAAACAACACTTTGGTTTGCTGGTTAACCGTATAATCTCCACCTACCGTAAACATTTGCTTGCGCTTAGGGGTAATTAATAAAACCACCGGCAAATAACTACCTTGCTTCACTCCCAAAATAGGAGCAACGTATTCAAAAACACGCCCGTTGGCGGTACTTGGAATTTCAATATAATCACCATTTCCTAGCCCTATATTACTAAACGTTAATTGATACCTAGCCGAATCAGGATGCGTGGAATACACATAAATGGAATCGCCTGTAATGGAATCTTGCACTAATTTATACAGCACTCGGTCGTTCGAAAAATCAACGGTACGAGCAGAAGGCACAATGGCGTTATTTATGTCATCCCCAATATTTTCAAGAAGCAATTTGTTCGCATTGGTTAAATCTTGCAGCAAAGGTTGATTTTTAGAATCTTGCTCGGAATAAAAATTGAAATTCAATTTCAGTTTCTCCGTTTTTATCTCATCCGTGACCTGAATTAGCGACCGGCTATAGGCTTGTGCACTGTATTGAAACTCTACAATTATCCTTTTATCTTTCGTAATGGGTTGCTTGGCCGTGAAGGTAACCTCGGCTTTATTGTAATCAATCACATAATCGTTTTCTTGCCCACGTGTGAGTTTTTTTCCATCCACATACACCACTTCCGTTCCTGATAGAATGATGATATACGCCTCGTTTTCGCTCCCTTTTAAGCGATATGGGCCTTGATTACCCTCCACTCCGTTAATGATGTTTCTAGAAAACTTACCGCGACTCAGGGCGGCATTTACGCTCAAATAATTCTCTGTTTTTTCGTTTAGTCCGAATCGAGTAGAAATACTCCCACCTCGCAATCGTTTATCAAAAACCATGAAGTGACTTTTAGGTTTACTAATCCTATAATCACCCGCCACCAACTTCCAATTATCATTATACAATTGAATATATACTTGGTCAAAATCTTGTAGCAGTTGAGTGTTTCCATCGGGTTGAACTGGAATATTATTATCGGAAATTACCGCTTTTATCTTGATATTGTTCGTCAACTCACCCGCCAACTGAAGGTTCAGATTAGAATTGATTCCTAAGTTTTGGTTATTCCCAAATAGCATACCTCGTGAAATACTACCCGATTTATCCAGCTTACCGGTACTAAATTGCACATTTTGAGGTTTGTCTCCATGGTATTTAAATGGATTTACTTTTCCGGTAGCATCTGGCATAAAAACACCCGTATTTTTATGCGAAACCGACTGCGTAATATTTACCGGCCAAGTTCTGTAACTCACATTTACGCTGTCGGCAGCAGGTTTAGTGTACCAAATTAGGATTCCTTTAGGATAATCCACCTCATAATCATTGGTATCAATACCCGGAAGTTGAAACGAATTTGGCGCTAAGGAAAGAGAATCTAAAACCACCGTATCCGTTTGGGTAGCAATCCTTTTTGTACGGATATTACTCTCCACCTGCCCCAAAATAATTGGCGACCACAAAAGCATGCTTATGGCAAAAAGTAATTTTCTCATTCTCGGTAGCGAAAGTAATTTTTATCGCTCCGCGATAAACGTTTGAAAGGGAGAAATATTGGAGAGGGTTTTGAGGTGAATGGATTCTAGGCTCAACTAAACTTTGGCAAAGCCTATTCAAAGCAAAAAGCAACTTTGCAAAAGTTTTGCAATGCAACCCTCCTTCTCAACCAGAAAAATCGAAAAATCAAATTCTAGGCTCAGCGAACTTTGGCAAAGTGGAGGTTGGCTTTGCTTTGTTTGCTTTACTTTGTTTGCTCTGCTTTACTGGGGTTGATTTTATTGGATGTTTTCTTTGCTGAACTTTGGCAAAGTTGCGGGTTGAGTTGAATAAACTTTGGCAAAGTGGAGGTTGGCTTTGCTCTAATTTTTTTTCATAAAAAAGCCCTGACAACTCTCGCTGTCAAGGCTTCCTTAAATTTATAGTATGCTTAATCTACATTGTCATGTAGAAATGAATTGTTGTTGCTTATTCCTGTTTTTTTCCCTTCTTCGTTTTCTGAACCGTCTAACGAATATCTAGATACCTGTGATTCTGATGAGTGAGGCACATCTTCCAAACTTACTGCTCTACGTTGGTAGGCTGGTACGTCTTCTAATTCGCTTAAACCCGAAGCTGTTCTTAGTCTACGGCTTAGTTCTTTTAAACGTCCCATTCTATTTTTAACACGTTCTTGTTGGCCTTCATCGTTAGAGGGAGTTCCTTCCACATCGTTTGCAGCATATTTAAATACTGGTTCTTCTGGTGTGGCAGGCGCTGGTATAGGCATTTCTGGAATTGGTGCTTGAGCCATTGGTTTTGGAACAAATGGCTTTGGCTCTTCCATTTTTGGTGCCTCTGGTTGTTGATTTACCGGTCTAATAAAAGGCTCTAATGGTGCTTTTTGTGGTGCTGGTTTTTCTTCTTCCGGCATTTCCAGTTTAAACTCAATTTTACCTTGAGCTTCCTCCGATTTTACGCCCATTTCCGAAACAATTGGTCCTTTCGCAATTGGTGTAGCATTTGGTGCTGGTTTCGGTGTTAATGGATTGGTTAAAACCTTTGGTTCAACATCTTCTAATGAGTGAACTTTTTTACCTGTATTGGTAGTTAGTACATCCTCACCCTGGGTCCCTGATAATTCAAACCCAGTCGCTATAAGCGTAACGGATAAACCGGCATCCATATCCTCATTTCTTCCGTATCCCCAAATAATATCGGCAGTAGATCCGGCTTCATCTTGAATGTAATCGGTTATATCAGCAATTTCATCCATGGTAATTTCATCATTACCAAATTCCATATTCAACAAGATGAAACGTGCGCCTTTAATGTCATTATCATTCAATAATGGAGATGACAAAGCATTTTCAACGGCTTTCACCGCTCTGTTTTCACCTTCAGCAATAGCTGCTCCCATTACGGCAACGCCACTATTACTCATCACGGTAGACACATCTTGAAAATCAACGTTGATATGACCAGTTCGTGTAATGATTTCAGCAATTCCTTTAGCCGCAGTTGTTAAAACACCATCAGCTTGTGCAAAAACCTCACTCATTTTAAGGTTTCCAAACATTTGGCGTAGCTTATCGTTATTAATAATCAATAAGGTATCTACAACCGAACGTAATTCTTCAATCCCTTTTTCGGCTTGTTGCTTTCTTTTTCTTCCTTCAAAAATAAATGGTAAAGTAACGATTCCTACAGTTAAAATACCCAATTCTTTAGCCGCTTGTGCAATGATTGGAGCTGCACCCGTACCGGTACCTCCACCCATTCCTGCAGTGATAAAAACCATTTTGGTTTCTGGATTGAATATTTTAGTAATATCATCGGCAGATTCAATTGCAGCATTCCTACCTACATCAGGAATTGAGCCTGCGCCCATACCTTCGGTCAAAGTTCCACCCAATTGCAACTTTTCACCTACTGGGCTAACGTCTAATGCTTGTTGGTCGGTATTACAGATTAAAAAGTCTACGCCTTTTATTCCTTGCGAAAACATATGGTTAACGGCATTACTACCGCCTCCACCTACTCCGATTACCTTGATAATTGATGGCTTTCCTTTTGGCAAATTAAATTCCATAGTGTACTTGTTTGTTGTTAATGTATTGCTGCTTTATTGATGTACTGTAACAAAAATGGTGATTTTAGCAACGCGTTTTTCAATAAAGCTTCTTAGTTTATTAAGATTAGTCTGTTAAATCACTAAAAAACGAATCGGAAGTGCGTTTTATCATATCCAAAAAGTTATGCATTCCGGAAGCTTTTTTCGGCTCTTCGTCCATTTCTTTCACCTTGTTTTCCGATGGTTTTTCGGGGTCGGTATTAATTTTAATACGCTCAAACCCTTTCAAAATCAGACCAACACCGGTAGAATACATTGGACTTGTAATATCCTCTACCCCATTTGCCAAATGCTCAGTTGGGTAGCCAATACGGGTATCCATACCTGTTAAAAATTCAAACAATTGTGTGATATTTTTTAACTGTGAACCACCACCAGTTACTACAATACCTGCAATTAATTGTTTTTCAAGACCCGAATTACGAATTTCGTAATACACCTGCTCAATAATTTCTTCAACTCTAGACTGAATAATACTAGCTAAATTGAACAAAGAAATTTCTTTTGGCTCACGTCCTCTAAGTCCAGGAATTGAAACGATTTCATTACTAGAAGCCGACTCAGACAATGCACTACCAAATTTAACCTTTAGCTGCTCTGCTTGACTTTTTATAATTGAACAACCGTGTTTAATATCCTCTGTAATAATGTTACCTCCAAAAGGAATAACCGCTGTGTGACGGATCATACCTTCTTTAAAAATTGCGACATCCGTAGTACCACCACCTATATCTACTAAAACAACCCCTGCCTCTTTTTCTTCCTTACTCAAAACAGCATCGGATGAAGCGAGTGGCTCTAAAATTAAATTCTCCACCTCCATATTGGCTCCAGCTACACATTTCACAATGTTTTTGGCTGCAGCAATATTTCCAGTTATAATATGGAAATTGGCTTCTAACCGCACGCCCGCCATTCCTATTGGATCGTGAATTCCTTTTTCATTATCTACCGAAAAATCTTGTGGTAAAACATCAATTACTTTCTCGCCAGGTAGCATTACCAACTTATACATTTCTTTGATAAGCTGATTGATATCTTTTTGCGTAATTTCGGTTTCAATATCCTCACGCATTCTACTACCACTGTGCTGAATACTACGAATATGCTGACCAGCAATTCCTACATTTACTTTCCCAATTTCATAGCCGGCTATTTCTTCGGCTTCTTTCATCACCTTTTGAATAGCGTCAATGGTTTGGGTAATATGCGTCACCACACCACGGCTCACGCCCAATGATTCGGTTCTGGCCATACCCAATATATCGAGTTTTCCATGTTCATTAATAGTACCAATAATGGCTACGATTTTGGTGGTTCCAATGTCTAGCCCTGCTACGATTTCGTTATGCCCTTTTGCTTCCATAGTTATCGTTTTTTACACACAATTTGATCTTTATACTTGAGGTTTATTTCCTTGTAATTGTTCCAGCCGGTTTTGCTTAATCCCTCTTTGTAGAGAATCATTAACTTGGTTAACGATTCGTCAATATGTTCCACTCCATCAATGAGTATCACATGATTTCCTACAGCCGGAATAAGCTCTATGTCTCCGTCTTCTTTAAAATATATTTGTTTGAATTGCGCATCCCAAAATGGCACTTCTTTAAATTTTTTAGCCAATCCGTAAGCTTCATATAACTTACGCGCTTCAAAATTGGTTTGCATTAATTTGTTTTTTGTCGCAAAATTTTGTCCGGCTACCACCGTGTAATCAATGTTTAAATCCCCATTTACCACCGGTACTTTTGCGGTATATTTATCCGACAATGGCATTACAAATCCAGCTTGGTCAATGTAAAAACTACTGGTTCTTGTAAATACGCGAACCAATGGAGTGCGTTGTTTAATATCCACTTTCAATAAGCCACTCAATGAAGTGTAGACCTCCGCTTTTTTTACAGATGGCATGGCATCAAATTGTGCTTCTAAAGTTTTCAAATCCAGATTCACAATGGGCTCAATACCCGTTTGATAACCATGAGCAAACACCTGGCTTTCAATATCTAATTCATCCACAAAGTAATTTCCATCGCTTACATCAATATCCACTTTGAGTTCGGCAAACTTCACGTCTCTGCGTGTAGTTTCTGCCAAGCCCAAAACCGCTATTAATGCCATTACTGACACCGTGACAATCGCTATGTTCTTAAACTTTTTCACGCGGTAACTAATGCTCTAATTGGTTCTACTAATGTATCAATGTCGCCTGCTCCGAGTGTAAACAACACCTCAAAACGGTTTTCGTTTAGGTAGCTCACCACATCGGTCTTAGCTAATATTTTTTTGTTTGACGCGGTGATTTTCTCCAATAATCGTTCGGAGGTCACCCCTTCAATTGGCAATTCACGGGCTGGATAAATATCCAATAAAATAACTTCATCAAACCCTGAAAGGACTGCTGCAAATTCCAATTCAAAATCTCGAGTTCTGGAGTACAGATGCGGTTGAAAAATTACCGAAAGCTTTTTACCTGCATACATTTCTCTAGCCGATTCCAATACTTTTGAAATCTCGGTAGGATGGTGCGCATAATCATCCACGTAAATCACTCCATTCTTATTTCGCGTAATTTCAAAACGTCTTTTCACGCCTTTAAAACTACTTATAGCCTTTGCAATATCGGCATCAGCAACCCCACAAAGAGTTGCAATGGCAGCTGCTGCAATAGTGTTTTCAATATTATGTTTACCCGGAAGTGCTAACGACATTTCTTTTATCACTCCTTTGGGATGATGAAAATCGAACACATATTTCCCTTCCGCTATTTGAATGTTTTTAGCGACAAAATCAGCTTCCGTTTCTATTCCAAATGAAGTGGTTTTTACGTCTGTAATTTCAAACAATTCTGAAATATCAGCATTCACAATTAAAGTGCCTCCCGGTTTTATGTTATTCGCAAAATCATGGAAACTTTCTAGTAACGCATCTTTCTTTCCGTAAATATCTAAATGGTCCGCATCAACCGAATTTATCACTGCAATTTGAGGATGCAAATGCAAAAATGAACGGTCAAATTCATCTGCTTCTACCACGAAATAATCGTTGCTATCCGCATACAAAAAATTGGTAGTGTAATTACTCAAAATACCACCTACAAATGCGGTAACCTCACCAAAAGCAGATTTGAAAATATGCGCTAAAATAGCACTGGTGGTTGTTTTACCATGCGTACCCGCTACAGCCAAACATTGCCCTGAGTTACCAATCAAACCAAGTACTTCAGCGCGTTTCATTTTAGGCAAATCCCTGTCCAAAATCGCCTTCCATTCCGGATTTTCATGCGACACTGCGGGAGTGTAAACCACCACATCCACAGTGGCAGGAATTAAATTCACATCGGGCGTATAATGAATGGAAACACCTTCGTTTTCGAGCGCAGTGGTTAATGGCGTTTTGGTTCGGTCGTAACCAGACACAGCGCATCCATTAAGTTGGAAGTAACGCGCCAAAGCACTCATTCCAATCCCCCCAATACCGAGAAAATAAACGGTCGATATGTTGTTTAGTCGCATCATTTAATCAAACTCAAAACTTCGTCTGCTATTTGGTTAGCCGCATTGGGCTTTCCTAATTCTTTTATGTTTTTGGTCAATGAATCTCCAATTACGGGGTCATTCACCATTTTTGTAATTTGTTGCAACAAGCCGGTTTGCACATCGGCATCTTTCACCAAAACAGCCGCTCCTTTTTCTACCAACGACATGGCATTTTTGGTTTGATGGTCTTCGGCTGCATACGGAAACGGAACTAAGATAGTCGGCTTTGCTACAATGCTCAATTCTGAAACGGCAATGGCTCCCGCACGTGACACTACTATATCGGCAGCGGCATAACCTAAGTCCATTTTAAAAATAAATTCTTTTACGTGTACTCCCTTTCCTACAAAGGATTGGGTAGCTGCACTAATCTCTTTATAGTTGGTTTTTCCGGTTTGCCATACTATTTGAATTCCTAGTTCCAATAAAGCGGCAATATTGGCCAATATGGCATTATTTACTGATTGTGCTCCAAGGCTTCCCCCTACAATCAATAGTGTTCTCTTATTGGCATCTAGTCCGAAAAACTGAATCGCTTCATCGCGTTTCCCTTCAATCTTCACCACTTCTTTTCGAACTGGATTTCCGGTTAAAATAGTCTTTTCAGCACCAAAATATTTTTCCATTCCGTCATACGCCACGCAAATCTTTTTGGCTTTACCGCTCAAGATTCTGTTAGTTACTCCAGGAAATGAATTTTGCTCTTGAATTAAACAAGGCACTCCTTTTTGCGAAGCTACGCGTAACGTAGGACCACTTGCAAAACCACCAGTACCAATGGCCACATCGGGTTGAAAGCGTTTCACAATTTTAGCAGCTTTCCACATACTAGAAATGAGCTTGAAAGGAAAAACTAAATTGCTAACACTCAAACTACGACTAAAACCGCTGATCCAAAGACCTTCAATATCAAAACCCTCGGCAGGTACCTTTTCCATTTCCATTTTTCCCTCAGCGCCTACAAATAGGAATTCGGCATCGTGATGCTTTTCTTTTATGGCATTTGCTATAGCTATAGCCGGAAAAATGTGACCACCTGTGCCACCGCCACTCACCAAAATCTTAAGCTTTTGCATACTTACCTCCTTGTTTTGGTGTTTCATTTTCTTTTTCTTTCTCGTATTCTAATTCTACCGTTCGGCTTACACTTAATATGATACCCACTGCGATGGAGGTAAACCACATAGACGTTCCTCCCATGCTGACCATAGGCAATGTTTGCCCCGTAACCGGAAGCAAGTTTACGTTTACCATCATATTAATTAAACCTTGTATGACTAAACTAAAACTTAAGCCCAGCACCAAATTAGCGGCAAAACTTCCTTTGGCTTTTTTGACAATCTTGATGGATCGATAAAGCAAAATCAGGTAAAGAAATACCACTCCTGCCCCGCCAATAAATCCATATTCTTCAATTACAATAGCGTAAATGAAATCGGAAAATGAACTGGGTAAAAAGTTACGTTGCGTACTATTTCCAGGTCCTTTGCCAAATACACCTCCGGTAGCAATAGCAATTTTAGCCTGCTCTGCTTGGTAATTCCCATTAGTATCTTCTACTCCAGTAAAAAATCGTTCAATTCGTGCCTCCCAAGTTTGAAACCTTGGAAAGGTTTCTGGACTCACCTTATACACGGCTACCACAAACAACAATCCTATTAATCCTACTGGGATTACACTTAATAAATTTTTGACACTTACCCCTGCCATAAACATGAGCATCATGCTAATCATTAGCAAAACCAATGCGGTAGAAAGGTTGGCAGGTAGAATTAATCCAACCACCAAAACCACGACACCCATGACTGGTAAAAAAGTGCCTTGAAAATCATTGAGTTCATTATTCTTAATAGCCAAAAACCTAGCAATAAACATAATAAGGGCGATTTTTGCTAAATCGGAGGTTTGAAAACTCTGATTTATTATCGGAATAGTCAACCATCTACTCGCGTTATTAATGTTGTTTCCCGTCACCAAAGTGAGCAAAAGCAACGGAATAACCAACCAAACCGCAAGCTGTGCGATTCTGGAAAAATAACGGTAATTGATGCGATGAACGAGGTAAATAATAACAAAACCCGACAACACAAATGTGCCGTGTTTTACCATGTAATAAAACGTGTTTCCACCTTGGTATTTATACGCAAGCGTAACAATGGAACTATATACCAAAAGCAATGACAGCAACGCTTTAAACATTACTACCACCCAAATGGCACGATCCCCACCAAGATATTTAAACACTTTATCTACCACAATATTCCCGTTAAATGTTATAAACTTCTAACAATATTTTTGAATGTGTTTCCACGGTCTTCGTAGTTTTCGAACAAATCGAAACTTGCGCAACATGGAGATAATAATACCGCATCTCCTTTATCGGTAAATCGATAGGCAATGCCTACAGCTTCACCCATATCCGCAGCGTTATATACTTCCACTAAATCGTCAAAAGCCGCATGAATTTTTTCATTATCCTTACCTAGCGCAATGATGAATTTCACTTTCTCTTTCACTAACTCAGTAAGCTGCGTGTAATCATTTCCTTTGTCCACACCACCCACAATCCATGCGGTAGGTTGCGACATAGATTCTAATGCGTACCACGCAGAATTTACGTTTGTGGCTTTAGAATCGTTTATGTATTCTACATGTGAAATCGTCATGAATTTCTCTAGGCGATGCTCCACATTTTGAAAATCCGACATGCTCTCACGCACTACGTCTTTACGGATATCCATTACCTGAGAAATAATGGATGCTGCCATCGAATTGTTAATGTTGTGCTTGCCTTGAAGCGCTAGTTTTTGAATGCTCATTTTTAAATTACCCTTTATGTTAATATTAATTGTCTCGTTGTCTAACCAACCCCCTGAAACCTGCGGTGTTTTCAATGAAAACCCATGTTTCTGTGCTGGAAATTTTAATTCTGTTAATTCCTTTTTAATGACCTCATCGTCATCAAAAAACACCAAGTGATCTTGGCTTGTTTGATTTTGTACAATTCGGAATTTTGATTTTATATAATTATCAAATTCGTAGTTGTACCGGTCCAAATGATCTGGTGTGATATTGATAATAGCGGCAATGTGAATGGCTGTTTTATACATCCTATCCAATTGAAAACTGCTCAATTCAAGTACCCAATAATCAAAATCGGTACTCACTAATTGTGCAGCCATGCTTTTGCCAATATTCCCTGCCAAGCCTACCTTGAGTTTGGCTTTTTTCAGCGTTTCGTAGGTGAGTAAAGTCGTAGTGGTTTTCCCATTACTTCCTGTGATTCCAATAAGTTTTCCGCTAGTGTACCTAGCTGCAAACTCAATCTCATCAATCACCGAAGTACCTTGCTGGTCGAGTTGTTTAATCATCGCCACGGTATCCGGAATTCCGGGACTCTTAATCACCTCTTGTGCAGCTAAAACCCGCTCTTTGGTGTGACCGTTTTGCTCAAACGGAATTTTTGCATTTGAAAGAACTTTCGCGTATTCATCTTTGATTTTACCCAGGTCTGATACAAAAACCTTCAATCCTTTGGCTTGTGCCAGAAGCGCTGCCCCTGTTCCACTTTCACCTCCTCCTAGTATTACAATCTCGCCCACTCTGCTATCTAATTTTGAGCGTTACAATACTGAGTACCATGAGCATCAAACCAACAATCCAGAATCGAGAAACGATTTTAGATTCATGGAATCCCATTTTTTGATAATGATGATGCAGGGGTGCCATTAGGAATATTCTTCGGCCTTCGCCAAATTTTTTCTTGGTGTATTTGAAGTAAGCTACTTGCAGCATTACTGATAAATTCTCGGCCAAAAAGATTCCGGCCAATAATGGAAGTATTAATTCTTTTCGTACGGCTAAAGACATTACCGCGATGATTCCACCCAATGCTAATGAACCTGTATCGCCCATAAACACTTGCGCGGGATAAGAGTTATACCACAAGAAACCGACACTTGCCCCAACAAAAGCGGCTGAAAATATTACGATTTCGCCACTATCGGGGATGTACATAACATTGAGGTAATCGGCAAAAAACTGGTTACCCGACACGAATGCAAAAACCGCAATCGCTACCCCAATGATGGCGGAGGTTCCTGCCGCCAATCCATCAATTCCATCGGTCATATTGGCGCCATTACTCATGGCTGTGATTACAAGAATTACAATAGGAATGTAGATTAGCCAGGTATAGGCCAATAAATCTTTACTCAACCAAGACAAAAACCATTTGTAATCAAATTCGTTGTTTTTTATAAATGGTATGGTTGTTTTAGTGGATTGTACTTCTTCCCAAACAAAAGATTTGGCTTCTTGATTTTTGGTTAAATTCCCAACTTCAACTTGCGCCACATTAGTCGCTCCATTGGCTACCTTGGTTCGTACCGTTACATCATCATTAAAATAAAGCACCGAACCCACAATTATTCCGATTCCTACCTGACCTACAATTTTGAACTTACCACTTAAACCCTCTTTGTTTTTCTTGAACACTTTAATGTAATCATCAATAAAACCAATAGCTCCCAACCAAACGGTGGAAACTAAAAGCAATATGATATAGATATTATCTAGCTTCGCAAAAAGCAAAGTGGGTATTAGAATTGACGCCAGAATAATGAGTCCACCCATGGTAGGTGTACCCGCTTTTTCCATTTGACCTTCCAATCCCAAATCACGGATAGATTCGCCCGCTTGCTGCGCCCGAATAAGGTTGATGATTTTACCACCAAACACCATAGAAATTAGTAACGACACCACGATAGCCATGGCCGCTCTAAACGAGATGTATTGGAACACCCCAGCTCCGGGGATATTCATTTCTTGCAGATATTCAAATAAATAGTACAGCATTATTCTTTATTTGGATTTAGAAGATTTGTGAGAATTTCTACATCATCAAAATGATGTTTCACTCCCTGAATGTCTTGATATGTTTCGTGACCCTTGCCCGCTACCAGAATAATATCACCTGGTTTAGCCAGTGCAGCTGCGGTTTTAATAGCCTCTTCACGATTTAAAATGCTTAATGATTTCCGTTTTTCGTTTGGAGACAATCCGTTCAGCATATCATTTATGATAAGCTGCGGGTCTTCCGTACGTGGGTTATCGGATGTAATAATGGCTTGATCACTCATTTGAGTTGCGATTTGAGCCATTTTCGGACGCTTGGTTTTATCTCTATCTCCACCACATCCTACTACCGTAATAACTTTTTCATTACCGGTACGGATTTTTGAAATAGTATCCAATACGTTACTCAAGGCATCTGGAGTATGCGCGTAATCCACAATTCCTATCAAACCATTACCCGATTTGATTTGTTGAAACCTTCCCGGAGCTGGTTTTAGCTTAGAGATTTGCGTTAGCACCTCCATTTCATCTTCTCCTGCAGAAATAGCTACGCCATATAATGCCAAAAGATTGGATGCATTGAAGGCTCCAATTAGTTGCGTCCACACATCATGCCCATTGATATTCAGCTGTAAACCATCAAATTGATTCTCAATAATTTTAGCTTTAAAATCAGCCATTGCGCGTACCGAAAAAGTGCGCACTTTAGCCGATGAATTTTTCACCATATCCATCCAGTGCCGATCATCTTTATTAATAACAGCCACCGAATCCGAACCCAATGAGTCGAATAATTTTTTCTTAGCAGAGATGTAATTATTGAACGTTAAGTGGTAATCGAGATGATCATGGGTAATATTGGTAAATACCGCTTGACTAAAATGAATTCCCTCTACTCGGTGCTGTTCTAATGCATGAGAACTGACTTCCATAAAACAGAAATCGCAACCATCGGCCACCATTTCGGACAACATTTGATTTACTTTCACCGCATCAGAAGTGGTATGAGTAGATTTAATCTCTTTTGAACCAATTCGATTTACCACCGTAGACAGCAATCCGCAATTATATCCGAGGTTGGTAAACAACTCAAACAACATGGTAACAATACTGGTTTTACCATTTGTACCAGTGATACCAATAACTTTCAATTTTTCGGACGGCACATCATAAAAATTAGACGCGATATATCCTAGTGACTCCGCACTATCACTCACTTTAACATAACTAATATGCTCGTGCATTTTTTCAGGAAACGATTCACACACAATGGCAATAGCACCTAATTCAATTGCTTTTTCAATAAATTTATGCCCGTTAACCGTAGTACCACTAACCGCCACAAATACCGAAAACTGTTTCACCTCTCTAGAATCAAAGCATACCCGCTCAATAGCTAGATTGGTGGTACCAATAACTTCCTTAATCCGTGACCGATACAATATGTCTTTTAAGAGCTTCATGCCAAACTGAGTTTAATTTTGAAACCACGACTTGGAATAGTATAACCCGGAGCAACAGACTGATACTTAACCACTCCACGTCCTTCTACCTCCACTTTAATTCCTTGATTTTCTAGTAGGTAAATCGCATCTTCCACGTCCATTCCCACCACATTGGGCACGAGGTTATCTACATGCCTTTTGGCATACACCGATACGGTATCCATTCCGGTACTCACCGATACCCAATGCGCATTTTCGCGATTGGTAAACGGCACATTCAATTCGGTATATACACTAGCTAAATCATCGTAATCGCCATTTTTAGAAATTGGAATCCGAGGCCTTTTGGTAGCGGTTGCTAATTGACTTTTCTTCAATCCATCTTGCGCATTAAGACTGGTTGAATACACTTTATTGGCTATTTCTTTAAAGATTGGACCTGCCACCAAATTCCCATAATACACGTTTTTACTCGGTGCATTTACTACCACAATACAGGTGTACAGCGGCTTATCGGCTGGGAAATAGCCGCAAAACGAGGCTTGATATGATTTTTTTCCTTTATACCCTGCCGCACCATTCGAAATTTGAGCCGTACCGGTTTTACCTGCTATAGAGAAACTAGCATTTTGTAAATTTCTAGCCGTTCCTTCGGTCACTACAGATTCCAACATGATTTTGGCTTTCTTTATGGTTTCCGGACTAGCTATAGACTCTTTTAAAATTACAGGATGAAATTGTTTGACTACATCTCCGTAATTGGTAATGGATTTAGCAAACATGGGTTTCATCATTTTACCATCATTAGCCACTGCATTATAAAAAGTCAATAACTGCATCGGAGTTAATTTCAACTCATACCCGTGAGAAATCCAAGGAAGCGATAAGCCTGACCAAGTAGAATCATTGGCCGATTTGATATAAGGCATTCCTTCACCACTCACCTCCACACCAAGTGGTTTATTCAATCGCATCTGATACAGATGATTAATAAATTTTTGCGGGTCAGATTTATAATATTTCTCTACCGTTTTGGCTACTGCAATGTTGGATGATTTCGCAAAAGCTTCCAGCACCGTAATCTCACCAAACCCACCTTCATGCGAATCATACATAGTGGTTTTATAAAATACATGCTCTCCATTTCCGGTCTGAATTTTATCATCCAAATCCACATACCCATCTTCCAGAAGCGACATCCATGAAGCTAGTTTTATAGTAGAACCTGGTTCGGTAGCTGCGCCAATCGCATAGTTGTAACGTTCTTGATAACTGCCATCTCCACCTCGAGAAAGATTTGCAATTGCCCGGATTTCACCGGTTCCTACTTCCATCAAAACCACACACCCATAGGCGGCTTGCTGCTCTTCCAACTGACGTTTCAAAGCAGCTTCGGCTACATCTTGAATATTAATATCAATGGTTGTCACCAAATCATACCCATCTTGCGGCTCAATATCATCTGCATCGCTCAATGGCATCCATGTACCACCGGCTATTTTTTGCTCTAAACGCTTGCCACTAATTCCCCTAAGCTCTTTTCGGTATGCTGCTTCTAAGCCAACTCTTGCACCATTCTCTCGGTCATATCCAATGGTACGAGCCGCCAGTATTCGAAATGGTTTTTGCCGCATATTTTGCTGTAGGTAGATAAACCCACCCTTATAACGACCTCTATTAAAGATTGGGAATTCACGCATCGCCTTTAAATCCGTGAATTTTACATTTCTACGAATAAGGTAATAGCGTTTGTTTTTTAAGCGCGCATTAATCAATTCTGATTTATAGGATGCGGCCGAACGATCTTTAAATAAATCGGCTAAATACCATGACAAACTATCAATGTTCTCATTAAAAATCGCATCCGTAACGGCATCGGCATTTGGGTCAAATCGCACCTCATATTTAGGAACAGATGTCGCTAATAAACTGCCATCCAAAGCGTAAATATTTCCGCGCACCGCCTCAATAGTCCGATAATCAATGGTTAGATTATCCGACTTTTGCCGCCATTCATCTCCTTCAATTACTTGAATTTGAAAAACCCGAGCAAGCACAGCCAGCATACCTATCCCGACTAGGACAAACATGAAAAAACTTCGTCTTAATATGATACTCTTATTTTCCAATGAGTGCTTCTTCTTTATATTCTTCTAATTGATCTTCGGTAATCTCAATTTTCTTGGGTGGCTGAAAGGACTCTTCCAAAGTCAGCCCTTTTTGATGCAATATTTTTATCAATTCCGATTGTTTAGTGGCATACATCAAATCCGATTTGATGGTGATATACTCTGAGCGCATCTCTTTTAATGCGGATTTGTCTTTATTAATTTGCCGAACAGAACCCTCTGCCGAAAACCCTATTCCGATATAAATAAGACCGAGAAAAACCAAAAAGCCCACGTATGGAAGATGCTTAATGAGTTGCTCGCTACCGAACACTTCACCGCTCATCACTCCCATTACTGCGCGACCCATTCCAGCCACTTTCGGAGTTTTGATTTTTACATCTTCAATATCTTGTTCCATTTTCGTTATGCAAGGCGAACCGCCACTCTTAATTTTGCGCTTCTGGCGCGTTGATTTTCCTTAATTTCTTCATCTGTTGGCACAATCACTTTTCGGTTGAGCGGCTCAAATGGTCGGATTAAATTTCCGTAGAAATCTTTTTCCTGTTTCCCTTCAAAATTTCCGGTTCGCAAGTAGTTTTTTACCAACCGATCCTCTAGTGAGTGATAGGTAATGACCGATAACCGCCCACCTTCTTTAATCACTTTTTGGGTAGCCAGCAACATCTCTTTCAATGCAGCCATTTCATCATTCACCTCTATTCGTAGCGCCTGAAACACCTGCGCCATATAATTTTTTCCGATTTTCCCCACCTTTGCTGCATCAGCCGCATCCAGTAAATCGTTTATTCTTTCCAATGGCTTTACCGATCTAGCACGCACTATTTCCATGGCTATCTTTCGTGCATTTCTTAATTCTCCAAAATCTCTAAAAACACGAGTCAGCTCAGCTTCCTCATAAGTATTGAGCACCTTCTTGGCATCCAGATCCGCACTTTGGTTCATCCGCATATCCAAATCAGCATCGCCTCTAAAAGAAAAACCGCGTTCTACCTCATCAAATTGATGCGATGAAACTCCCAAATCTGCCAACAACCCATCCACTTGGCGGGCGTTATACATTTTTAAGAAATTGGATACATACCGAAAATTTTGCTTAATGAGGGTAAATCGCTCATCATCCAATACATTCGCTTCGGCATCGGCATCTTGATCAAACCCAAACAACCGACCGCCTTCCATAGTTTCCAAAATTTTCCTGGAATGCCCTCCTCCCCCAAAAGTCACGTCCACATAATCTCCGTTTGGTTTAATTGCCAATCCGTCTACAGACTCACTTAATAAAACAGGTTTGTGGTACATCATTCCTCGGTACTATCTATTTCGCCCATCACGTCTTCGGCTAATTGCGCGAAGTCATCGATGTCGTCATTCATTACTTGGTCATATTTTGCTTTATCCCAAACCTCAATTCGGTTGGCATACGCAAAAAGCACAATCTCTTTTTTGATTTCCACTGCAGCCATTAATGGTTTTGGCAGTAAAACCCTACCCGTTCCATCCAATCCTAATTGAGTTGCCCCATTATTAAATTGGCGAATGAACTTCCGGTTTTTCATGTTATACAGATTCAGCTTTTGAAATTTAGCCGTCTCCACCTCCCACTCATTCATAGGGTAAAGCACCAAGCAGCCTTCAAACCCGCGATTTATCACGAATTGATCTTTGGCCGCTGGATCCAACTGCCGTTTCAACCCAGCAGGAAGCATAAATCTTCCCTTGGCATCCACTTTACATTGATATTCACCTAATAAGCTTGACATCAGCACACTTTAATTTCAAGCCGTAAAAATATCTCAAAATTTCCCACTTTTTACCACTTCTTACCACTTTGTTGAAAACTTTATCGTTTTTAGGTGCTTTTAGATGCTTTTATGCGCTGATCTATTTCAGGTTAACTCCGGAGACAAAGAAGAAATTTAGCGCTATGAAAACCGCTTGAAACATGTATTATTCCTAACATCCAATTGTGAATAGCGCTAATAAAAAAAGGTATTTATCTGTCAGAATAAGTTAATTTTGGAGTTCTAAATTCGTTACATTGATATGGAAGAAAATATTCGAAAAGACGGGAAATTTGAGTACGTAGAGGTAGGAAACGGTCCTGTTTTGGTGGTTCTTCATGGTTTATTTGGTGCTTTGAGCAACTTCAAAGAAGTGTTGGACCATTTTAAATCCAACTACCGAGTAGTAATCCCTTTGATGCCACTTTATACCCTTCCTGTATTGAATACCAACGTCAAAAATCTAATGAAATTCGTAAGAGATTTTATCGATTTTAAGGGTTTTGATAAGGTCAACTTATTAGGAAATTCATTGGGCGGACATGTGGCATTGGTGTATGCTTCCAAGTATCCCGAAAAAGTGGAAACCCTAACACTCACTGGCAGCTCTGGGCTGTATGAAAACTCCATGGGTCAATCATATCCGCGCAAAGGAAACATTGACTATGTCCGCGAACGGGTTCAATATACTTTTTACGACCCGAAAACGGCTACAGATGAATTAGTAAACGAATGTTTTGCAATTGTCAACGACCGCATGAAGACGCTCAAAATCTTATCGTTAGCCAAATCGGCCATTCGACACAACATGGCTGATGAGCTTCCAAAAATGAACATGCCAACTTGCCTTATTTGGGGAAAACAAGACAACATTACACCACCCGAAGTGGGGGAAGAATTCAATAAATTAATGCCCAACTCGGAGCTATTTTGGATGGACAAATGTGGCCATGCCGCTATGATGGAAAAACCAGAGGAGTTTAATGCCATTTATGAATCTTGGTTGAAAAAAACGATAGGATAATTAGGACCCTATTTTATAGCCGTTTTTGATTTTTCATCCATCTTTTGGCTATTCACATTAGAAATTTTTCCCAATAGGTTCTAAATTAAGCAACAATAAAATGACAATCAAAGAAGCCAAATTCATCATGAGCAACACAGATTACACACTGTGTCCACCTCCAAATTTACCGGAGTACGCTTTCATTGGAAGGTCAAATGTGGGAAAATCTTCTCTCATAAACGCGCTTACCAATCACAAGAAATTGGCTAAAACCTCGGGAAAACCAGGTAAAACACAATTAATCAATCACTTCAAAATCAACAAGGAGTGGTATTTGGTGGATTTACCAGGGTATGGCTATGCCTCTGTTTCCAAGACCATGCGAGCCGAGTTTCAAGCATTTTTACGTGATTATTTAGCCAAACGAGAAAACCTCATCTGCACTTTCGTTCTACTAGATTCTCGATTGGAGCCCCAAAAAGTGGATGTGGCATTTATGGAATGGATGGGCGAGCATCAAATTCCCTTCGTGATGGTGTTTACCAAAACCGACAAGCTGAATAACCATACGTTTCTCAAAAACATGAAAAAGTATGAAGCTATCATGCTAGAAACTTGGGAAGATTTACCCCAACGGTTCTACACTTCATCTATAAATAAATCAGGAACCGAAGAGGTCTTAGATTTTATAGAAAACACCAACGAAGTTTATCTAAAATCATAAATTTTGAATTTTATTGACACGCATACGCATCTGTATCTAGACCAGTTCAAGGAGGATATTGACCAAGTTGTTCAAAACGCATTGGACAGCGGAGTATCCAAATTGCTGCTTCCCAATATTGATAGCCACACCCTGGCATCCATGAATGCTTTGAGTGAAAAATTCCCGGGTATTTGTTACCCGATGATTGGTTTACATCCAAGCGATGTGAAAGAAAATTACCAAGAAGAATTAGCTATTGTAAAAAGGGAATCCGAGTCAAATAAATACATTGCTATCGGGGAAATAGGCATTGATTTGTATTGGGACAAAACTTTTTTAGCGCAGCAACAAGAGGTTTTTGCCTTCCAATTAGAACTGGCTAAGTCATTAGAAATTCCAGTGGCAATACACGCTAGAGATTCTTTCAATGAAATTTTTGAAATCCTAGATCACCACAATGATGACTCGCTAATGGGGGTTTTACATTGTTTTACCGGCAACCTAGCCCAAGCCAATCGGGTGATTGATTATGGCGGTTTTAAATTGGGTATTGGAGGCGTAGCTACTTTTAAAAATGGCGGTTTAGACAAGGTTATTCCTCATATTGATTTAGCCCATTTAGTGTTAGAAACCGACTCTCCATTTTTAGCTCCTACCCCTTATAGAGGAAAGCGAAACGAAAGCCAATACATTCCAATTATTGCCGATAAAATTGCGCAAATGAAAGGGATCAAGATTGAAGAAGTAGCTGAAGTTACTACGGAGAATGCTTTGGGATTGTTTACAAAAATAAAATAGCCGTAATTTCTCTTTCAAGCAAAATTACGGCTATTCGTTATACAACTTTAGTTGGCTTGTTTACTGAACAATAAGCTTACTCCGCTTATTACCCACCATTAATACATACATTCCGTTTGAGATGGTTTCTAACGCTATTCTACCGCTTGATGTTACCGTGCCTTGGTTCAATAGCTTACCGCTTATATCGTATATAAAATACGCTGTGGGCTGCGTAGGTGGAGTTACAAATACCTCACTATGCGCTGGATTGGGGTAAATTTCTAGTTTGCTCCAGAATGGTTCTTTGATTCCGTTTGGCAACCAACTGCAATCCATTGTTAATAAGTCGTTTAAACTACTTAATTCCGCTGCGTTGTTGAAAACCTGAAAAATTGTATCGATACCAGGAGTAGCATTTATTTCATTTTGAATTGGTTTTTGCAAAACACAAGCCTGGGCTAATTTATAATTTGAATTTATATAACCCATTCTTGATCTTTTTAAGCCTTTAAACCCACTGATAGAATCTAACTCAGGGTTAAAAACAAACCCCCCTTCGGGTTTATAAATTGCCGTCACAAGCTCCCTCACCGTTTCTAAGTGCACATGTTTTAATTGCCTGTTTTCAAAAAATGAAAATGCAGATAATTGATGATGCGTATCTCCCCAATAAAAAGTTTTTAAACTATCGTTTTGTTTGACCTCTAATTTCGAACCAACAGGGTCATTTTCTAAATCATACAACCCTAATCTAACCGATTTCAGGTTATCGTTATCATTAATAAATACTCTTCCCAGTCCAGTCAAACTATCTAATCCATATACGTATTGTAAATAGGTTCTTTCTAACAATAAGCCTCCCATTTTCTTTATGGTATTTGCTAAGTGTAAAGTATCCATATTCTTGTTTCCTTCCATGCTAAGATAACCCAACCACGGTAAGTTTTCCAACCCAGATAAATCTGAAATAAGGGTATTCTTAACATCTAATAAAAGGACCGAATCTATAGCGCTCATTGATTGCAGATTATTGATTTGCAAACTAACGGTGTTAGTCGTATCGTTGTTTAAGGTCACATCATAATACACTCCTGATTGAAAACTATACGCATCTAAATCGGCTTGATTGGTGAAGGTTAATGTGACTTGTCCTAAACCTTGAAGGCTAATTAGAATTCCACAAATTATAAATAAAATATCTTTCATATTTTCTAATTTTAATAGTTAAAATATTGCGTATCGGTTTCCACGGCATGACATATTGAATTTAAGTTCTGTACAATGTGGACTATTTTATATTGATTACCTAGATTAATAGGACTTAAAACACAGGACGGACTTCCGCAATTATCAATGTAAACCCAGTTTCCTTGACCATCCATTTCATACAAATAAAAAGAATGTAATACATTACTTTGATCCTCTTCACAAATTGAGGTTACATTCACTGCATTTGAGGTTGTTTTTGCAACGGTAAAAGAATACGTGAAATCAGCAGGACAATACCTTTCTTCCGTCTCAATAAATTTAACAATCTCCACACTTTCACACGCTGTTCCTTGATTGTAAATTAACTCTAATGAACCTGGGTGAGGTATGGATACTGTTCCTCCGCCATACATACCAGCTGGTGGTGGATAGAAATTAACGCCTGTATTCAGTGGAATTGAAAAGTTAAAAGGAAACGTACAGCTAGATACTACCGAAGGATACAAGTTATTGCCAAATATCCATTGAGAATAATCCTCTCCATCCACTTGGTCTATCATTAAATATATTTTTCTATTAATAATATCTGTTGTAGTTGGTGGAATGGTTGAATTTGGTCCACGATGATTATATAAGTGAGCTAAAGTTAGCGTATTTGAAAAAGGCATCGCATTAGGTATAAATGCTGATAGCGGATTATCAAAATCGGCTAATGTGGCTAATCTATTATCCCCAACAATCCATAGTTTCCCATCTTTTCCTTTTTCTAGCATCCCAAGCCCGAAATCCATGGTACTTGTTCCAGAAGTAATATGGCTTCCATAGGTAAATGGATTACCCAAAGTAGTTCTGCTAAAATAAACAATACTCTTTCCTGCTATAATGCTCGGTGTGGAATTTACCGTAGTAATTGTAGCATACAAGGTCAATCCATCTTTAGAGAACTCAAGCCCTTTTATAAACCGTTTTTGATTGGACTCTCCTGATATGGCAACTTTATAATGACTTATAACAGGGGTACTTCCTCCCATATTAAAAGTGAAAATACTAAGTGAGTTTGTGGGGTTTTGACCCGAGTTTTTAAATGAGTGCATCGCAACTTCAAAAATATCTCCATCTTGGTATACTTCCATTTCAGACCTAAAATTTGGAATAAACGATCCTCCTGTTTGATATCCGTCAATAAATGAAATTTTATCGGCATCCACATTTAATACGCTTACACAAGAACTATTGCTTGCAAACAAATACCTAAAACCTCCTTGGTCTTGCGATATCTCAATATGCATTTGGTAATCTAAGAGATTATTTGCTTCAACACCCCTAGTCGTACAGCTTATGCTTTCTTTTGCTAATTTTAGACCTGTTTGAGGTAACGTTATTGCCGTGCCAGAGCTTACATTAATTTTACACCAAACTACATCTGAGATGTAATTATTGTAAACCACTCCATTAGAATACGTGGTAATTCCATAATACTCATTGCAACTTTTAGGTACGGGTACAAAAATGAATTCGGTGAAACCTTTTAAAATCCCAAAATTTGCATCATAAAAAGAGGGTGCTGAAGCTGCTATAGTCATATCCAAAATAACCCCACCCATTTTATTGTAAACAATCCCATCAGCTTCATAAATAAGGATATTACCGTTAGGATCCCAAACGGCATTTTGGGTGTATTCCGTATTTAGAATATTGGGTAGTGGTGAGGTTTGGTTTTGGGTGTAATCAATTACACTATTGTGTAAGCCCCATTTAGGCTCCTGCGCCTGTGTGTGTGTGTGTGTGTGTGTGAAGAGAGCCACTAGCCCTCCCATAAGTACGAGTTGTTTTAACTTCATAGTACATTGTTTTAATATTGGTTATTAATTTTGTAAGGCTCAAATGTAGGTGATAATTATTAGAAATGCAACTGATTGCTTACTAGTTACATTACCAAAAAAAAACATTGCCTTTGCAAATAAAATTGCGCAAATGAAAGGGATTAAGATTGAAGAAGTAGCTGAAGTTACTACGGAGAATGCTTTGGGGTTGTTTACGAAAATATACTCAAATCATTTAGCTATCCGAATTTGTACTTCGTTCTTTTTCCTTTTATCTGCGTTAAATTTGTTAACCATAGCGGTGCTATGCGGAACAAATTTGCCTTGCTAAAAGAAAAAATTACTTTGTTCAAAAACCGAAAACCTAAATGGTTTGAGTATAAAATAGCCGTAATTTCTCTTTCAAGCAAAATTACGGCTATTCGTTATACAACTTTAGTTGGCTTGTTTACTGAACAATAAGCTTACTCCGCTTATTACCCACCATTAATACATACATTCCGTTTGAGATGGTTTTTAACCCTATTCTACCACTTGATGTTACAGTGCCTTGGTTCACTAGCTTACCGCTTATATCGTATATAAAATACGCAGTGGGCTGCGTAGGTGGAGTTACAAATACCTCACTATACGTTGGATTGGGGTAAATTTCTAATTTGCTCCATGCGGGTTCTCGTATACCATTAGGCAACCAGCTGCAATCTTCAGTAAGTAAATCGTTAAGACTTTGCAGATTGGAGCCGTTGGATTGAATTACAAATAGGTTTGTCCACGAAGGGTTATCTATTAATTGATTATCAATTGCTTTCTGAAAAACACAGGCATTCTCCAAAGCATAATTTTGCTTAAAATTTAGAGAAAATATAGTATCAACACCATTTAAACCAGTAATAGAATCTAATTCAACGTTAAAAACAAACCCTCCTTGGGAACCAGGGATGGGTGACAATTTACTATTTACTGTCTCTAAATGAACATGCCTTAGTTGCCTGTTTTCAAAGAAATTAATTGCTGATAAATGCTTTTTACTACCTCCCCAGAAAAAGGTTTTTAAACTATCGTTTAATCCAACCTCTAACTGTAATGAGATAGTTGTAGAGTCCAGTAATTGCAACCCTAAATAAACATCCTTTAGCCTGTCGTTATCAATCAGATTAACTCTATTCAAAAGCTTTACTTTTTCCGCTCCATAAATACGTTTCAATAATGTTCGTTCACACGTAAATCCATAAAGAAACTCCACATAATCTGGAATATATAAGGTGTCCCATAACTTATTTCCTTCCATGTAAAATGATAAAGCGGAACTGTTTTGAACCCCATCCAAACTTGTTAGTAATGTATGTTCGATACTCAAATCTAACGTACCTGTTATAGTCAACAAAGCGTGCATATTGGCTATTTGACTACTTTTTGGTAAAGCAGTATCATTCTTAAGAATGATATTGTAATCTTCACCTACTACAAAACTGTAGGCATCCAGATCAGCTTGATTGGTAAAGGTTACGGTGGTTAACCCAAAAATTGTAGTATAAACTGCAATAAAGGCGAGTAATAATCCTGATTTTTTCATAATTCAAATTTTAATACGTGAAAAATTGATTTGACACCACTATTCCTTGGCACACCGAGTTTAAGTTTTGAACCACATGCGTCACCTTATACTGATTGCCTGCACTAATGGGTTCTAGAATACATGTATGGTTGTAACATAAATCCACAAAAACCCAATTACCCTGACTATCCTTTTCGTATAAATAATAGGTATGCATAATATTTGGTTGATTTTCAGTACAAACTGATGTTACCTGAATGGTGTTTGCTACCACCTTAGTCGCTATAAAAGAATACGAAAATTCGGCAGAACAATATAGGGTCTCGTCATCATTAATTTTAACAATTTCAACGCTTTCACAAGGAGTGCCTTTATTGTAAATTAGTTCTAATGTAACAGGGTTTCCTATAGTAACTATTCCTCCTCCATACATCCCCGCAGGTGGCGGAAAGAAATTTACTATAGCATTTAATGGAATAGATAAATTAAATGGAAATGAACACGAAGAAATTACAGAAGGGTACAAATTGTTCCCAAAAGCCCATTGCTGGTAATTATCTCCATCCACTTGGTCAACCATTAAATACATTTTACGGTAGATTACATCCTCTGCCGTTGGTGTCCCTCCGTATGGATGATGGTTATACAATGGTGCCTGAGTTAAAACATTTGTTATATTCATAGCTGAAGTAGTAAACGTGGATTGTGGATTGTCAAAATCAGCCAATGTGGCTAATCTATTATTACCAACAATCCAAAGTTGTCCATCTATTCCTTTTTCAATCATTCCTAATCCAAAATCTTCAGTACTACTACCAGAAGTAATATCACCTACATAAACAAATGGATTGGCTAGACTTGCCCTAGAAAAATACACTATATTTTTTCCTGCAATTATACCTGTTATGGGAGAGTTAGTTGTTGTAATTGTAGCATACAAAGTCAACCCATCTTTTGAAAACTCTAACCCTTTAATTAACCGTTTTTGATTTGGTTCTCCTGGCAAAGCCACATGATAATGACTTATAATAGGGCTTGCACCTCCCATATTAAATTCAAACATCGTCAAATTACTTGAGGTTGATTGGCTACCATCGTTGAAATAATTCATGGCTACATCAAATACACTTCCGTTTTGATAAACTTCCATTTCAGACCTAAAGTTAGGTGAAAAGTTCCCTCCATTTTGATACCCATCAATAAACGAAATCCCATCTGGGTTTATATTTAAAACACTTATGCACGTAGCATTACTGGCAAATAAATACCTATAGCTACCGAGGTCTTTTGTTGTTTCAATATGCATTTGGTAATCTAGCTTTTGCACACCTTCCGTTCCTCTGCGCGTGCAGCTAATACTCTCTTTGGCTACTTTTAGACCGGTTTGAGGTATGATTTGAGCTGTACTAGAATTGATATCAATTCTACACCAAACTACATCCGAAATATAATTATTGTAAACCACTCCATTAGAATACGTGGTAATTCCGTAATATTCAGTACAGCTTTCGGGTACGGGAATAAATATGAATTCTGTGAACCCCCTCAATTTAAGATTTCCATCCCCATAAAGCGCGATTCCTTCACTAGTCATGTCCAAAATTACTCCTCCCATTTTATTGTAAACAATCCCATCAGCTTCATAAATAAGGATATTCCCATTAGGATCCCAAACGGCATTTTGGGTGTATTCCGTATTTGGAATATTGGGTAGTGCTGAGGTTTGGTTTTGGTTGTAATCAATTACACTATTGTGTAAGCCCCATTTAGGCTCCTGCGCCTGTGTGTGTGTGTAAAGAGAGCCACTAGCCCTCCCATAAGTACGAGTTGTTTTAACTTCATAGTACATAGAATTTAAATTGGTTATTGAATTAGTAAGACTCAAATGTAGGTAATAATTATTAGTAATGCAACTGATTGCTTTCTAGCCACATTACCAAAAAAAACATTGCGTTTGCCGATAAAGTTGCGCAAATGAAAGGGATTAAAATTGAAGAAGTAGCAAGGGTGACTACTGAGAATGCTTTGCGGTTGTTTAAACGTGTTTAGCCTAACTATTAGGTATTTCCAATAATTTCAGATTAACTATTGCTAAAACTCCGTGTTCCGGCTTAATCGAATTCGAAAAATGGTGAATTCATTATCGCAATAAAAAATCGGGTTAAAGAGCCTTTTGAATTCTCCTTTACCCGATTAATTTACCCTTCAAACTTTTTTTACTGAACCACCAGCTTGCTACGTTTGTTATCTACCATCAAA
>CAXBCR010000028.1:0-42299 GCA_963974475.1 uncultured Flavobacteriales bacterium | reverse complement strand
CTCATCACTCATCACTTCCTCATTCCTTGTTGGAAATTCGAAATTCAATTTCACTTAACCACAACAAGTCAGATTCCAGCGAGCTAACTTTCATTTTCACTGCACTACAATAAACCCCGAGACTTCGCCAATACGATAGCTATACACTCCTGTTTTTAGATTCGAAACATCAATGGTATTGGTACTTGGAAACAGCTTTTTAGTTAGCACCAGTTTCCCTAAAATATCATACAACTTCAACTCAAATTCTTCCGGGTGCGCCCGATGCTCGAAGGCGGAGGGCGTGATTTCAATATTCAACACATCACTAGCAGGGTTGGGGTATATTTTTAATTGCGCAATAGCACCTTCTATTTTGGGTACACTGGTTACCTCACAGCCGGGGGTTAGGCAGCCAAAACTATCTACTTTAATCACCCAAGTGTCTTGTGTTCCTGTGTCTGGCGGATATGGAAACAACCAACCAGCGGCAGCAAAACCACCATCGGGGGTGGCTACAATACTATTTAAAGTGTGTTCAGATGAGTTACTCAAATTGTTTTCAGGGTGAGAGTAATTTCTACTCCAAAGTAAATCACCATTGGCAGAGAATTTAGTAATCACCCCAGTAATTCTTCTTGGACCATCAAAGTTTATGGTATCTGGATTTGGAATTATTTGTTGACCACAAGCCACTAAGCTACCATCTGTTAATTCTAAAATATCATTGAATTTGGCAAAATACACACTTGGGCCATTTCCGTAAATAGTGCGTGTCCAAAGGGTATCGCCAAAGGCGTTTACTTTAACAATCCAAGGTAAATATTTCGCATCATAGGTATATTGCTCCACCCCAATTCCACCCACAAAGGCATAGCCGCCATCTAGCGTTGGGGTTACCCCATAAATAGGTAAGCTAAAGGTATCTTGAGGTCCGTACAACTTATCCCATTCTACCTCTCCCAAAGCGTTTGTTTTAATAAGCCATGGTCTTCTAGAATCCCATACGCCAAAACGAGCAGTATCACTTTGTATTCCTCCCACTATATAGCCCCCATCTGGGGTGGGAGCAACTGAATGACCCTCCTCATAGTGAATAGAATCTCCCAAAGTTTTGCGCCATTGCTCATTTCCTAAACTATCGAGCTTGGCTAGTATTAAATCTTCACTGCCACCCTGGGTATTAGTTTTTTCTTGAATTGTACCCGTAAAAATTAGCCCTGAATCTTGGGTTTCTTTTACATCTAATACCGATAAAAATAAGGTGAGATCTAGTACTTTTTTGAACAATGTGGTATCACCTAAATTATTGTATTTCACCAACCAGGGTTGCCATGGCGCACCAGAAACGCCTAATTCCCCAATATTTATAACATCACAAAACCCACCATTAGACATGGAAATTGCACTTGCTCCAAATAAATCTAAACTATCATGACTTAAAGGAAATAGTGTTTTCTTAGCTGAAGTAAGCAGCGAAATTTTTGAAAATGTTTGGGTATATAACCCAGTTATTGAATTAATAGAGGTCTCATTGAAGTATAAGTTATTGCCTTTTAAGCATATAGATTTTGCTGCACTTGGTTCAGGTGAAGATTGGGGATAACGCATATTAAAATAAGTGGGTTGGGCATACGCCAACCCACTTAAGTTTACTAAAAAAATAAGGAAAATGCATGCTCTCATTACTTAATAATCTCTATTGTTTGATTTTGAACGTCTTTATCACCATCCATAATTCTAAGAATGTAAATGCCTGTGGCTAATGAAGATGTATTTATATTCGTTATTCCTACCAAAATGCGTTGTTGCAAAACCACCGTACCTAAACTATTTAGGAGTTGCACTTTTAAAATGCCTGTCGGCTCATACGTTTCTACAGCCACCGTTAACACCTCTTTTACAGGATTTGGATATACCTTAAAAATGGCATTTTCTTTTACTTCTCGTAATTTAAAAATACTAGCCGATTCTTTTTTGTTTGACATTGGTGTGTATGCTACAATCTCGGGTAAATATAGCTCGTTTTTGCTAAATTTCAACCATGCTTTGGCATAAATGGTTTCTCGGGTATTATCCGTAACGCTTAATTGTTCTAAATTACTTTGAACACCTGTAGGTAATGTGAGTACATTTTGCAATCCATTTGCTGTAGTGGTATCATACAATCCATAAATGTTTTGGACTCCTGCAAGGGTGCTCTGCTGCCAAGGGGTAAGCGTATAATTAGCTGGAATTGTACCTAAAAGCTCATTGGCACTACCCGTATTATTTGTTCCTCTTAAAAAAGCAGCACTTTGTAAATCGGCTAAAGGATTAGCTAACTCAGCCAATAAAGGTGCAATACTATCCAAATCATTACCGGTAGAATCAGCATACCAATGCGTGGTTAAAATACGTGCCAATCCATGCATTAACCCGTTTTCGTACGTCATTTGCGAGAGTAAAATATCTTTTTGTGATTGACTCCCAAATAACCCTAAAAAGGTATTCAACATATATGCTGGCATGGGTGTAGCCTTAGTTTCTAACAGGTTTATGATATACGCGTTACGAGAAGCGTCTCCATTTACCATTAGCACATCTAATAGCAGAGCATTCGACAAAACATCTTGTTCAATAATCTCAATAATAACATCATCGCTTAACGGAGAATTATTTATTAAGTCTGTTCTTAATTGCCATGCCCCTTGCGCATCAGTAGTTTGCACGGTGTGTAATAAGGCATAGGTATCACCCCCATCTATAGTACTGGTATATACATATTTTGCTTGATTAAAGTTGGTTTTAGCCGTGTTAAACTCAGCACGTTTTTCACTACTTTCTTCTCCGGTCATTCTCCCCCTAGGTAATCCTCCATTTTTGAAATGACTAATTTTTGAAAGACAGTTGTTATTTGGGTTAAATATAGTCACTACACCATGCTTAACCACGTTATTAGGGTTAACAGCAGGTGGGTCTAGCGTATAACCTAAAGAATTTTGATGATGATAATAGTTAATAATGGCGGCATTTGGGTTGGGGTTAGCAATAGACTGGAACGGAGCTACCGAAGGAGAAACAACAGCGGTAAAGCTATTATCTGCCGCCTTACTCATAGACCCTTGATATGCTGAAATACCAGAGCCACCGTACACAAGGATGTCAAAAATACCAGGATTTTTATGAATGTTACATGAATATTTCAATCCGTTTTCAGTTGCACTTGGATCATTATTATCACCGTAAGCTGAATTGCCGTAAAAGGAGTTTTCAATGCCATTGTTATAAATGTTGTTTATAGCTCCACCAGATTGAGCCACCATAACGCCAAAGTAACAGTTATCAATATTGTTTTCTTGAATCAAGAATTGATCTGCTCCTACAAGAGCTATACCCAATTGAGACCCAATGTTAAAAGTGGGTCTGGATCCATCTTGTTTAATTACATTACGGGTAATTACAGGATTGTTAACACCCATAGCAGCTATACCAACTAAGCAGTTAGTAAAATGAGTAGTGTCTACCACAAAACTATAACCTAAACCCGTACTTGTGGCATCAATACCTGCGCTAAATCCTTCGAAGGAAGTAGGTATGGTTGTTAATCCAGATACCGTTTCTTTCACAATATAATTGGCATCCCAAGAATAGATGCCCGCATATTGTTGCTTGTTGTCGGTTTCATTAATAAACGTACAGCCATTAAAAGGGACACCCCGTACTTGCCACATAGTGACCCGTGCGGGGAAGGGTTGTTTTCTATCAAAACGGAAATTATTGTCAATCTTGAAGGTGCAATTAGTGAACTCACTTCGGTAAGGTCTAATGCGAGTTGATCCAGAATTCGTATGGTTTTCATACGCCATGAATGCTACATCTCTTCGGTTGTTAAGAAAATTAGAGTTATAAGCGTAAACCATTCCACCACGCATTGTCCAGTCTTTTGGATTCCATAAAGAAACGGCATTATCGGCATTAGATAGTGTGGAGTTATTCATGGTTAATTTACCCGTAAGACAAGAAGAACCCGATGGACAAAACTGAGTGCTTGAAGAAAATTCACTATCTCCCCAAACTTCAATACCACCCCAAAAAGCACCGCATTCGTTGGTAATGGTAACCCCATTGAGTACCAACTCGGCTCCTTGGTCTACTATAATTTTTGCGCCAGCCATCATTTTTACTGTAGCATTATTAATTGTGAGTTTGTGTGCTGGCTTTATAGTAATAGACTGTCTTAACACGGTATCAGAGTTCCATATAACCCCGTTAACGGAGCCCACATTGACAGAAAAAACTTCGGATGTCAATAGATCTGCACTCCACAATCCACGGCCATGGGTGGCGGCATAAATAGTACGGTTGCAATAATTGATGTCAATATCAGAAACGGTGATATCAGGAATACCATTATTAAAACATTCCCACTTTGAATTAGCAACATCCGAATCACGGTAGAATACACCTACATCTGATGCTACATACAACCTGCCATTTGAACTTTCATCAAATAAAATTTCTTCCATTGGAAATACAGGAAGCCCCTCCGAATAATCTTTCCAAGTTGGAACCGGAGCAAGCGCATTTTCAGTCCATACCACACGGTTCTTTCCTATAATTGACCCTGTAGTGTCTCTTCCAATACCATCAAATGTCACCCATAAAATATTGGGATTCCTAGGGTGAACGATTAGGCTTTTAACACCCTGCCATTTTAAAACAGAATCACAAATATAGGATGAATTTGAAATGTCTGTCCAGTTTACACCGCCATCCACGGTTCTGAAAAGTTTTTTGTTAGGAATAGTAGTAGAATCAAAAGTAGCAACTGGGAAGGCAGCAAAAATAATATTGTCATTTTGCTCGTAAACAGAAACATCAATTAATGCAAAATTGTGTATTACATTTAAAGCGTGAAAATCTGAAATGAAAATATAGTTGGAATCACCTTTTACTTTTTTCGCTAAATCATACCTGCCAATATAAACATCTTCATTTTTCGTTATAAAGGTGGGTCTTTTCCTAGCGTTAAAGAAACTGGGGTTTTTCACAAACCCATTCCCATGAATTGAGTTATTCTTTATCCCAGTAAAAGTAATACCTCTGTCTACATAACTTTTTCCAGTATCCAATGATAAAACACTATAGGGGTATTCTCTTTGTGCATATATTATGTGATTTGGAGTAATAAAACCATCATATGCATCTCCTGCTAAAAAATGATTCCAACTACTATTCACAAGTGTAAACGTACTATTGTCTTGTGCACCAAGAGAAACTAATTCAGGCTCATACTTCACACTTGTAATGCCATACAACTCGGTAATATTTAATCCCTCTCCCGTTTTATTTTCTCGAATTACCTCATTCATATTAATTTTGCTTTGTTTGGAAAAAGTAATACCCCCATCGGTTCCGAAAATAATTACATCACTGAATCCACCATTGGTACCTTTTACCAATTGAAAATCACGAATGTCCATATGCTCAGAAACCGAATTATTGTATAAAGTATAAGCCTGTCTTTCTGATTGGTTTTCGAATGAAGCACCTTCATCGACTGATTTACCTACCCTTCTACGCCACTCTAAATCCCAGTAATATATAATGTTGGTGTCAACTGAAGACACCGCAATTCCTTCACAAAAATGAGTAGCGCCTCTTTTATACACCCATTTATTTTGACTTTCATGGTATTTAAACCAATGTTTCCTATTGTCTCCATATTGAGCCGTGTCATTTGTTAAAGTTTGAACTAAACAATACAATCCCACACTATCTGCCGAGATGTGAAATGAACGATCTAGTACTTGGACTCCTGGAGGTAGTACAATATTAAAGGATGGTAGGTTATCCAATCTAGTCCAACTGTTCGCGCCTTGTTTTCTCCAAATTTGTTTCCCAGCAACATATACTATACTTGGATCACTTTTATTAAGCTCAATATCTTTGAGATTCAATCCAGTTACCGAAAATGGCAACCCCATGTTTTGCCAGCTTTGACCAGCATCTGTACTAACAATTACCGAATCGTTATATAATCCATGAATAATATTCGTGTCCGCATAATTTACACGTAGTTGAGAGACATAGTTGTAGTTTTTGGGATTATCATTAAAATATTCTAGTGTGCTTTTTTCCCAAGTATTTCCTCCATCATTTGATATCAATATTCCAATTCCATAGCCATAGCTAACATGTGCGGTTGAAACATAAATTCTGTTTGGATTTTGAGGGTTTATTGCTATATCTGTAACCCCAATATTATCGAAACCATAACCATCGCTAATATTTATCCAATTTGGCATTGCATCTTGGGCATTTGTAGTTTTCCAAATTCCACCGCTAGATGTTCCTGCGTACATAATATTTAAATTATCTGGATGCATAGCAACAGCGTTTACTCGCCCCATAACACAAATTGGATTATTTAAATCATCTCGAATATCAGTGGGGCCTCTAAATTTCCATTTAGGAGTGTTAATTGAATTACACTGATATAAATTGTAATACTTGTTGATTTCTGCAGCATAAGTATCCGTATTTCCATTTGTATTATTTTGACTAGATATTCTAGGTTCCCAATAATTCAACCATCGTTTGTATTTATTTAATTCACCTCCTTCTGTTGTATCAAGAACAGTTGATGATTTTATAGCCGCTTCCGTTTTCACTTTAATACTGTCATAAGGTACACCTTGGCTCATCATTGTTTTGAAATCTGGCAAAGCCGTTTGTGCCTGCGTTTGATGAATAGAAATCTGGATCAACATTAGTAGTGTTAGCAGTGCTTTAATTAACATTTTCATAACTATTTTTTTAGATAATTCTCAAATGTATATATAAAGCCCTCAGACCCAACCTATCGTGCGGATAGGTTTTTGGAAGTTTTTTTACTTTTTTTTATAAAACGACCAAAAAAACATGGTTTTTCGGCTAAAATGGGGCGTGGCTAGCATAAAAATTGTTTTGATGAATTGATAATTCGTTTTTTTCGCATTAACGATTGCAGCGGTATCCTTTTTAGAGGTACGAAAAAAAGATTTAGCGGAAAGCGTGGCCCAAGGAGCTTTTCGCGCGTTGGGAAATGCCCAAAGAGGAGGACAAAACAAACCTTTGAAAATCCGTGTAAAATTGCAGGATGTAACTATTTTTGCAAGCTCAAAAAAACAAGTAAAATGGCAGCACCAAAAGAAGATAATCTGAAAAAAATAATTGGCCACTCTAAGGAGTATGGTTTTGTGTTTCAGAGTAGTGAAATATATGATGGACTTAGCGCGGTGTATGATTACGGCCAAATGGGAGCGGAGTTAAAGCGCAATATCAAGGATTATTGGTGGACGGCCATGGTGCAGATGAATGAAAACATTGTGGGGCTAGATGCGTCTATTTTTATGCATCCTACCACTTGGAAGGCTTCGGGTCATGTGGATGCGTTTAACGACCCGTTGATAGACAATAAAGATTCTAAAAAACGCTACCGTGCGGATGTGCTGATTGAGGATTATGTGGAGAAATACCGCGTTAAAATTGCCAAGGATGTAGCGAAAGGAGTGAAGCGATTTGGCGATGATTTTAATGAAGAAGAGTTTTTAAAAACGAATCCAAACGTGTTACGTAATCAAGCAAAAATTGATGAAATCAATGGTAAGTTTAAGGATGCGATGGATGCCGATGATTTGCCGGCCATAAAAACACTTATTGAAGATTTGGGTATTGCTTGTCCGATCAGTGGTTCAAAAAACTGGACGGATGTGAAGCAATTCAACTTGATGTTTGCCACCGAAATAGGGTCGGTTGCTGAATCGGCTAACACGATTTACCTACGTCCGGAAACAGCTCAGGGTATTTTTGTGAATTTCTTGAACGTGCAGAAAACGGGTAGAATGAAAATTCCGTTTGGCATTGCACAAATTGGTAAAGCATTCCGTAACGAGATTGTGGCACGTCAGTTTATTTTTAGAATGCGCGAGTTTGAGCAAATGGAAATGCAATTTTTTGTACGTCCGGGCGAAGAAATGAAATGGTATGAGTACTGGAAAGAGCAACGTATTAACTGGCACAAATCGCTAGGCATTCCGCAAGAAAAATACCGTTACCACGACCATCTTAAATTAGCGCATTATGCAAATGCTGCGAGCGATATTGAGTTTGATTTTCCAATGGGCTTTAAAGAGCTAGAAGGAATTCACTCACGTACGGATTTTGATTTGAAACAACACGAGGAGTTTTCGGGTAAGAAATTACAGTATTTTGATCCAGAAATCAATAAAAATTACGTGCCTTACGTTATTGAAACATCGGTAGGTTTGGACCGTACTTTCTTAGCTATTATGTCGTCTGCTTATACGGAAGAGAAATTAGAAAACGGAACCGAGCGTGTGGTATTAAAGCTTCCGGCTATGTTGGCACCCTACAAAGCGGCTATTATGCCACTTACGCGTAAGGATGGCTTACCAGAAAAAGCACGTGAAATATTGAACGAATTGAAATTCGATTTCAATTGTCAATACGATGAAAAAGATTCTCCAGGAAAACGTTACAGACGTCAGGATGCAATAGGAACGCCATTTAGTATTATGGTGGATCACCAAACGCTAGAAGACGACACCGTGACGATTCGTGATAGAGATACCATGGAGCAGATTCGTGTGGCGATTACGGAAGTAGCCGGAATTATTAAAGAAAAAACCGATTTTAGAAGCTACTTGAAAATAGCGCAAGGTTAGTTACAAGATTAGTATTAAAGCAAAAGCCCTGATTTCAATTTTGAAATCAGGGCTTTTTTTGTATAGTTGTTGGTTATAGGCTCAAAAGAAGTTCAGTGGAAATAAGAATAATTAGCGCCACGGCAGTAACGGTAATCAACTGAAAGTCGTTTAA
Organism: uncultured Flavobacteriales bacterium; assembly: GCA_963974475.1. Lineage (GTDB taxonomy): Bacteria > Bacteroidota > Bacteroidia > Flavobacteriales_G > Salibacteraceae > CAJXZP01. Next base: position 33,455 of record CAXBCR010000028.1, on the reverse strand, counting down.
TGGGAGGCATCTAAATTTGTATTCTTTGTTTTTCATTGTTCTCATTTACTCCACAAAGATGAAGCAACGGGTTTGGTTTTTTTCTAATGGTATTCCGTGATATTTCGAGATTTTTGTAAGTAATTATTTTAAATTTGGGCAAAACCTATTTGGTGAGTTCATACCATAAAGTAGGACAAATAGTAAACCATATATGATCGCAACCATCTTTATGTCTCCAAATTCTATTTTCGCAAGTTTGGGAGCTTTAATCCTATTGGTGCCTTTTCTTTTTGGGTTAAGTTACCTGATATATGTGACCGTTCGGTATTTTTATTGGTACAATATAAAGCCCATTGAGCCGCAATACAAACGCGTTCTTGAAAAGTATTTTGTGTATTACAATAATCTCACCCCGGCATTAAAAGGTGTTTTTGAAAGGAGGGTGTCTTTATTTGTTCGGGCCAAAGATTTTTATGGGCAACACGGACTAGAGGTGACCGATGAAATGCGGGTTTTAATTGCTGCAACGGGAGTGCAAATAACGTTTGGGTTTAAGTTTTTTCAATTACCGCGATTCACCAAAATATTTATTTTTCCGGAGGAATATTATTCTCGAATTACCAAAAAGAAACACAAAGGAGAAGTGCATCCCATGGGACGGGTGATAAAACTATCGTGGAACAATTTTTTGAAAGGTTTCGAAAATCCTTCAGACGGAATAAATTTAGGGCTGCATGAAATGACCCATGCCATGAGTTTAGAAAATAGTTTTGCAAGCAATGGCGTTTCTAATTTCATTAATCCTTCGGCATATCGCGTTTGGCATAAATTGGCCGTTACCGAAATGAACATAATAAGAACGACCAACAATTCTATTTTTAGAAAATATGCCGCCACCAATATTGAAGAGTTTTTGGCAGTTTCGGTAGAAGTTTTCTTTGAGCAAACGGTTCAGTTTTATGAGTACAACCCCATGTTGTATAAAGCTACCTGCAATCTTTTAGGTCAAGATACACTTCCTAGAAAAATGAAACGATAAACGAGATTTAGACGGAATCGCCCCGTAGTTTTCGATACCTTTTTCTTGCCTCGGTCACAAATACAGAATCCGAATAATCAGTCATTAAAACCAGGTACAATTCCATGGCTTTTTCCGGGTCATTAAGGTGCGTTTCGTACAATTCAGCGAGCAAGAAAAAGGCGTCATCCGCTAAAATATCGTAGCTGTAGGCATCAATAAGCAATTGCAATTCTTTCGCTGCTTGTGGGAAATTACGCAGCGCCATTTGAATTTTATATTTCTGTAAAAGCACTTCATCTGCCAATGCATGCGCAGGATAAAACTCTTGCAACTTATCCAAAGTCAAAAGTGCCTCCGCGTAGTTTTGCTGTACAAATAACAGGTCTGCACGCGCATAAATTTGCATGGGGTGTAAATTGGTAACGATGGTGGTGTTGTCGGTAATTAAATTAGATAGATAGAGCGCATCATTGCTAATCAACTTGGAAGTGGATCCTTTCAAAATATTCAATTTGGTGGCAGCCCACGTAAAGTCACCATTATAGTAATATACTTTAGCGGCTTTGAGTTTTGCTTCATCGCCCAATTCGTCATATTTAAAAGCTTTCTCAGCTTGCATGTAATACAATACGGCAGGCCAAATTTCATTTTGCATCAATAAGTAATCTCCCAAATCAATTTTAAGCAGAGCTATTTCCATCTTACTCACCGAACCGTTTTCTAACGTATTTTCAATCCATGTAATCGCCTTTTGGGGTTGGTGTAGGTTGATGGCATAAATCTGCCCCAATTCGCGGATAGAAACAGTGGTAAAATCGCTCACTCCAATTAGCGTTATCGTGGCTTGGTATTCGGCCAGCAGGTTGGAATAATCACCTTCGGTAGCCAATAGGTTACGGTCTAGAATTTCTTTTTTAGTAGTTAAAATTTCCACTTCGGCTACTTCGTAATACGGTTGGTTAGAGCCTTTAGTAATCACGGTTTGATAGGCTTCAATGGCCACAGTATAGGCTTCGTTTTTGGTAGCCAAACGGGCAAAATTAATGAGACGACTTCCGTTTTCTTTCAATCGCCTATCCAGACTTTTTACCTGCGTGAAAGCACCGTTAAAATTAGATTGTTGCAGGTTGAGCCATATTAGCATTTCCGCATAAATGTAATTATCCGGATTCTGATTGCTTTTTTGAAGTAACTTTTGTTTTAGCAAACGCGTATTGGCATTGTCATCCGTAAAATCAAAGTTTCGATTGAGTAAGTTTTGTACGGTTTGAACATATCCGGAATTAATTCCAATAAGTTTCAAATAGGTGTCAATCATTTTATCGTAATCACCCGAAAGTCCATATAGTTCAGCCATTTGTGGGTAGTACGAGTAAAACCCAGGAATGTTTTTGTCGCCCAATTCATACGCCTGAACAGCATAACTGGGTTGGTTTATTTTGGTAAATAAATAGGCTACAGGTACAATTTCATTGCTATTATTTTTAAGTAAATGAATGACTTCATCCCACGTTTTATGGGCGCTTTCGGTATCCTTCGCTTGAAAGTAAACGTCTCCTAGGGTAACCCTATTGGCAAGTCGGTCGGGACGCTTTTTAATTTCTTTTTTCAGCGCTTTTTCAGCCGATTTGTAATCTGCTGCACTAACTAGCGAAACAATATACTTATCAAAATAACCGGTTGAATTATTCTGTTTATAAACCTTTAAATAGTACTCGGCAGCTTTTTCAAATTCACCTTGTTTAAAATACTGTTCTGCCAATTGGTAGTCGCCCCGATTTTGTGCAGTTGCACCTACGGATATTCCAACTAAAAGGAAAATGGTAATACCTAAAATAAAGTGTTTTGATAGACTCATTCCTTGCAAATGTAACTTTAAAATGAGGATTTATTTACGCTGTGACCCATAAGTATATAACCGATTTTTAAGTGGACGTTTTGTTCTATTTACGGAAGATTAAGTAAATAAGATAGGTGGCGCAAATGATTGCTGCGCTCCATATAGAATAGATTTGGGGGGCACTTAAACAAATGCCCATTTGGTGTGATTCATTAGGAGGGCACTGAACCCAATGTTGGTTGAAATAAAAAAGGAGCACTATTTCAGCGAATAGAAATGCCAAAGTGGGTAGTACCTTTTTCTTTTTTATTTTCATTTATCGCAAGCCTTTACCGATATCCCAGGTTTTGTTGCACTAGAATAATAGAATCAATAGGCGCCACCATTCCGTTATAGCGTTTCACTGTTCTTTCTTCCCAATCTTTTAATACCGCAGTAGAATTTACAATTTTTGAAACCGCTTTCGACTCGGAATCAAAGTGTTTCACGTAGTTAGAATCACCCGAAAATCCATTTTCAACATCGTTGTATAAATGCGTAAGTTGAGAGGTAGAGAATTCAATTTCCGCAGCTAACCGTTCATGCCCTTTCACTAATTTTCGCATCAATTTAAAATTAGCGTAATACACGTCAATGTATTTTAAATGGTCAAAAATGGTGTCGTGGTTGTTTTTCTCCAAAAAATCTAATTGCGTTTTGGCATTGGTTTTATAATCTTTGATTTTAGCAATATCAATGGTTTGAAACATAATGGCAGATGAATCCACTTGCGCTTGAAGCGATTTAATGGCTCCTAATCGAGTTTGAGTGAGTTCACTTTTACAAGAAACTATTGCAATAATCAAACTTAGAATGACAACAAATTTTTTCATACTTCAAAATTTTACTACCCAATCAATGTATCTGTAGGTGTGAGTAATGACGCAATAAATTCGGAGTTGGTTAGCTTACCAACGACTAATTAATCATGTCAAAACCAGTGTAAGCTGCAAGTGCCTTTGGAATTTTAATGCCTTCGGCAGTTTGGTTATTTTCTAGCAATGCCGCTAATATTCTTGGGAATGCTAAAGCAGAACCATTTAAGGTGTGTACCAATTGTGGTTTGCCGTTTTCATCCCGATACCTACATTTCAATCGGTTGGCTTGAAAAGATTCAAAGTTGGATACAGAACTTACTTCCAGCCATTTTTCTTGTGCGGCAGAATAAACCTCAAAGTCGTAAGTAAGAGCTGATGTAAAACCTAAATCGCCTCCGCATAAACGTACAATGCGGTAAGGTAACTCCAGTTTTTGAAGTAAGGTTTTTACATATTCCACCATTTCGTCCAATGCCTCGTATGATTTTGATGGATGCTCAATGCGAACAATCTCCACCTTATCAAATTGATGCAAACGATTTAATCCTTTTACATCGCTACCGTAAGAACCTGCTTCGCGTCTGAAACACTGAGAATATGCGGTGTTTTTAATCGGTAAATCATCGGTACTTACAATGGTGTCTCTATAGATGTTGGTCACCGGAACTTCTGCCGTTGGAATTAGGAATAACCCATCCACGGTAGCTTCATACATTTGACCTTCCTTATCTGGAAGTTGACCCGTTCCGTAGCCACTTGCTTCATTAATTAATAAAGGGGGTTGCACTTCTCGGTACCCTTTTTCGGTGGCGTTATCCAAAAAGAAATTGACCATAGCTCGTTGAATACGTGCTCCTTTACCGGTATATACAGGAAATCCAGCGCCCGATATTTTTACGCCCAATTCAAAATCAATCAAATTGTATTTTTTGATTAATTCCCAATGGGGTACTGCGCCATCATATAATGTAGGCATGGTTCCTTCACTAAAAATTTCCACATTGTCTTCGTCCGTTTTTCCGCTAGGCACGAGTGCATTGGGTACATTCGGAATCAAATACAACAGTTGGGTTAATTCTTCGGCATACTGGTTATGTGCTTCTTGAAGCGTTTTTGAATCTTCTTTAAGTTGAGAAGTTTCTTGCTTCAATGCGTTTGCTTCAGTGCCTTTACCTTGCTTAAAAAGTATCCCAATCTCTTTAGCCTTTGCATTAGCGGAAGCTAAAACAGCATCTAATTTTTGTTGAGTCTCTCTACGATTTTTATCGGTTTCAATGATTTTTTCAATCGTTTCTGTAGCGTCTAAATTTCTAACTTTAAAACGTTCGATTATCAAATCTTTGTTTTCGCGGATATATGGTACTTGAAGCATTTTTTTGTTTTATTCGTTTTCTGTTTTTTCGCCTTGATTGAGGCGAACGGTCGCTCACTTCAATCAAGGGGAACGGTTACAACCAAAAAATCCCCGACCGAAGTCGAGGATTTAATTATCGTAATAATATCATTCGACTAGTTATTCTCCACTGGAACTACCGATACAAATGATCTATTGTTTGCTTTTTTTCTAAATTGTACTGTTCCGTCAACTAGAGAATATAAAGTATCGTCTTTGCCAATACCTACGTTATCTCCTGGGTGATGTTTTGTACCTCTTTGACGAACAATAATGTTACCTGCAATTGCAGCTTGTCCACCAAAAATTTTCACGCCTAAACGTTTACTTGCTGATTCCCGTCCGTTATTAGAACTACCTACACCTTTCTTATGAGCCATGTCTTATAGTTTTAAAGTTTATTTATCTTCTTTTTTAGCAGCCTTTTTAGGAGCGGCTTTTTTAGTCTCAGCTTTAGGAGCGGCTTCTTTCTTAGCAGCAGCTTTAGGAGCAGCTTTTTTAGTTTCTGCTTTTGGAGCAGTCTCTTTTTTAGCGGCAGCCTTAGGAGCGGCTTCTTTCTTAGCAGCTGGTTTAGCAGCAGCTTTAGCACCTTTCTCGTTTATAGCTTCAATTTTGATTGAGGTTAAGTATTGACGGTGACCGTTTTTTACTTTATACCCTTTTCTTCTTTTTTTCTTGAAAACGATAACTTTATCGCCTTTTACGTGTTCAAGAACGGTTGCTACTACGGTAGCACCTGTTATAGCTGGGGCGCCAACATTTACTTTTCCTCCGTTGTCAATCAATAAAACGTTATCAAAAGTAACTTTTGATCCTTCTTTACTGTCTAAACGGTGAACAAATACTTGCTGATCTTTTTCAACTTTGAATTGTTGCCCTGCCATCTCTACGATTGCGTACATTCTTCTAGTGTTTAATTTAACTATCCCAAATATGGGGCTGCAAAATTAATTAAAGTATTGGTTTAGACAATACTTTTTGGAGGGTTAAACAGATTAGGCTGGAATAATACCTAATGAATTCAAAAATAACGTATTTGATCTGTTGCTAATCGTTTTTTTGAATGTTTCATCTCCTCTTTTTTAAAGCGCAAATTTGCCTTCGAATTTGATGAAATTATGGAAGAAAATAGTAATTTTTAGTGAGGGTAAATGGTGTCAATAAACCGTTTTACCGCTAAAAACGTTTCTTTTTTATTTTCGATATATCCCATGTGTCCCGTGTTTTTTAAAATGGTAATGGAAGAATTTCGAGGAAGTTGAGATTGCTTTTCTAACATTTTGATTGGTAAAACAGGGTCCAAATCTCCTGAAACAAAGGTAATTGGGAAAGGAGCGAATTTCAGTACAATTTCTCTATCAGAGCGATCTCGCATTCCCCCTAAAGCGGCAATGATACTTTGCACACCCATTTTATTTGCGTTCCCTACCAGGCTGGAAATACGTTTCAAATGTTTAGTTCGATTATGCTCCGCAAATAATAACGGGATAGAAGCGCGCACAAAAGAAGTTTTGTTTTTTTCCACTAATTTGATGGCCCGATTTCGGTTTTTCTTTTTTTCGAGTGTGTCTGCCGCTGCCGATGAAAAATACATAATAAGTCCCTTCATCATATCAGGATACAATTCAGCAAATGCTAAAGCTACGTATCCGCCTAGCGAATGGCCTACCAAAATAACTTTTCGAATTCCTTCTTGCTTTAGTACTGCGCGTACACTTTCGGCCATTAACTCCATGGAATGGACATATCCAAAATTATCGGAATTTCCATGACCGGGAAGGTCTATGCATATAGAGCGAATGCGCGCAGGTAAATGAGTGGGGTAGTAACGCCACATCGATTTATCTTCTAAAAAACCATGTAAAAAAACCACAACTCTACCTTTCCCGGTGTCGGTGTATTTTATTTTGCCTTCTCTAAATGATGCGTATTTATTCAAAACTGCTACTAACTTTTAGCCTCCAAATGTAGATTCAGGAATTATTTTAGCATACAGAAGAAGTGGTTTGTTATTCACTTTTTGTGAACAAATGAAACAGGCATATCCGACTTTGATAACGTAGTTTTGCAAACACAATAGCACCGTTAGTTTATGAAAGCTCCCAAAGCAGAATATCATCCGTTAGAAGAAAAACTAAATGTTATTTCGCATGGAGTAGGTTTGGTTTTGGCTATTTTGGGTACAGGGTTATTACTTTTTAAAGCGATCCCCTTACACAATGTTTGGGCTATTGTTGGAAGTCTTGTTTTTGGGGCTTCTATGATTACACTCTATGCTGCATCCACCTTTTATCATAGAGCCACTCAAGAAAGCCAACGCAGAAAACTACGTGTTTTTGACCACTCCTCCATATATGTTTTGATTGCAGGTACGTATACGCCTTTTACTTTAGTTACCCTCCACGGCACCATTGGTTGGGTGTTGTTTGGAATTACATGGAGCTTAGCAATAGGAGGAATTGTATTGAAAATATTCTATACTGGCCGGTATAATTTATTGTCTACCATCATGTATGTGGTAATGGGTTGGAACATCGTTTTCGCTATCTATCCGCTAATGGATGCCATTGGAGTAGCGGGTTTCTTATGGTTACTAATTGGTGGTATTATTTATTCTGTTGGTGCGGTATTGTATCTGTTTGATACCATTAAATACATGCATGCTACTTTTCACCTGTTTGTGCTTTTAGGAACAGCCTGTCATTTTGTAGCCATATATTTCTATGTGCTAAGCTAAAACGTTAGGTATAAAAAACACCAACTCAATCGACTGCCCACAAGGTAGGATGCCAAAATCCAACTACCCGAAACAAGTTAAAACCAAGAAAAAAGCCACTCACTATAAAAGTGAATGGCTTCCTAATTTTATTTAATCTCCGCTCCTAACAATCTGCTCACTGAGCACAGGCGAAGTGCGTATTCTTACAGCGTTCCTCTATTTGCTTGTTCTCTTTCTATCGATTCGAAAAGCGCTTTGAAGTTACCTGCACCAAAACCTTTGGCACCCATTCTTTGAATGATTTCAAAGAATAATGTAGGACGGTCTTCAATTGGTTTAGTGAAAATTTGAAGTAAGTATCCTTCTTCATCTGCATCCACTAAAATGGAAAGTTTTTGAAGCTCTGCAATATCTTCGTGCATAAAGTCCATATGCGAACCTAAACGGGTAGGAATTGCATCATAATAAGCTTGCGGTGGAGGTGGTAAAAATTCAATACCTCTTGCTTTTAACTCGCTTACCGTTTTGATAATATCATCCGTAGCTACCGCAATATGTTGCACACCTGGGCTTTCGTAAAAATCAAGATATTCTTCAATCTGTGATTTTTTCATTCCCTTGGCGGGCTCGTTAATTGGAAATTTAATACGACCATTTCCGTTACTCATCACCTTACTCATTAAAGAGGAATATTCGGTGGTAATTTGCTTGTCGTCAAAAGATAAGAAGTTGACAAAGCCCATAACAGATTCGTACCAAGCAACCCATTGGTTCATTTCTCCCCAACCTACGTTACCTACCATGTGGTCAATAAATTTTAGTCCGGTTGATGTTGGATTGTAATCAGATTTCCACTCTTTGAAACCTGGTAAAAACACCCCATTGTAATTTTTACGTTCCACAAATATGTGAACGGTTTCTCCGTAAGTATAAATACCTGAACGTACTACTTCACCATGCTCGTCTTTTTCAACGGTAGGTTCCATAAACGATTTTGCACCCCGTTTGGTTGTTTCTTCGTATGCAGAAGTGGCATCTTCCACCCATAAAGCAATCACTTTTACGCCATCACCATGTTTCGCTAAATGCGCATTAATTGGGCTTGCGCTATTTAATGGGGTAGTTAAAACCAATCGAATTTTTTCTTGTTTTAAAACATAACTCACTTCGTCCTTAGATCCTGTTTCTAATCCACGGTAAGCGTGAGATTGAAATCCAAAAGCGGTTTTGTAAAAGTGCGCGGCTTGTTTTGCGTTTCCTACGTAAAATTCTACGTAATCAGTTCCTAAAAGAGGTAAGAAATCTTGCGCTCCTTCAAATATTTTTTCTAATCCGTATTCAACGTTTTGTATGTCTTTTACATTTTTTTTATCTGCCATGTATTGTTTTTTGTCTGCGCAATATTAATGATTTGCCCAAGATTTATAGTAATCTGGTTCTGATATTTCAACTCCAACTTTAGTCACCATTAACGGAGAGAAAGTGTCTACCATTACGGCTAGTTCTTCGGTCCCTTTTTTACCAATACTACGTTCTGCAGCACCAGGATGAGGTCCGTGAACTAATCCAGCTGGGTGCAAAGATATATGACCTTTCTCAATATTGTTACGGCTCATGAAATCTCCATCAACATAATACAGTAATTCATCAGAATCAATGTTGCTGTGATTGTATGGCGCAGGCATTGATTCTGGGTGATAATCGTATAAACGAGGTACAAATGAGCAGATTACAAACGAAGCTGCCTCAAAAGTTTGGTGAATTGGTGGCGGTAAATGGATTCTACCTGTAATGGGTTCAAAATCGTGAATTGAGAACTTGTAAGGATAATTATATCCATCCCATCCGGTTACATCAAACGGGTGATTCCCGTAATAAACCTCATGGATTACATCTTGCTTACGAATCTTCATTAAAAACTCACCCTTTTCCTCATGGGTTTCTAACTCTGATGGACCGTGAATATCACGTTCGCAAAATGGAGAATGTTCTAATAATTGACCAAAATTATTTCTATACCCTTTTGGAGTAAACACTGGGTCGGTGCTTTCTACAATGAATAAACGATTGTCTTCGGTGTCAAAGCTTATTTGATATACCATGCCTCTTGGAATAACCAAGTAGTCGCCATATTCAAATGGAATGTTACCCATTAAGGTTCGTAACGTACCGGATCCCTTATGAATAAAAATAACCTCGTCAGAATCTCCATTTTTGTAAAAATATTCGGTTAGAGATTTACGAGGAGAAGCTAAAGTAATATTGACTGTGGCATTGGTAAGAACGGTCTTTCTACTATCTAAAAAATCATCTTCGGGTTTAATTTCCATTCCCTTCAGAAGTGTCATTTTTAAATTACGTTCTATGGCAATTTCTGGTGCAACTGAATACTCTTTACCATATCTTAAAACCTTTGTTGGGGGCTCCAAATGATATAAAATAGAAGCTATTCCTGTAAAACCTGCAGTTCCAAAAACTTGTTCGCTCAATAACTCTCCATTTGCCTTACGATTAACGGTATGTCTTTTTAAGGGAAGTTTCCCTAGTTTTTGATAAAATGGCATATTTGTCTGTGTTTTTACGTATGCGGCAAATATGCGCGATATGGCTGCAAAAAAACATGATTTCTATCAGCATTGAATCGTATTAGGTTGTGATGTATATCTTTACAAAATGAAAGAGAACCGAATTTCAAATAACACATTTATCTTAAGCTTGCTAACAGTTTTTTTGGTGTTGGTGTCTCTAAACGGAATGAGCCAAAGGTCGATTGGGTTAGATAAAAAGGGGAAGGTAAAGCGCCTCCATTTTTATGAAGGAAGTCGTATCAAAATAAAATTGATAGATAAGGAGCGAGTATCGGGTAGAATTTTTGCCATTTACGATTCCAGTTTTGTTATTGATGGCCGAAAAATCCTGTTGTCGGAGGTAGCCACTGTTTATAGTACGCGACCTGTAATGCGATTTATTGGAGGAGCGATGATGGTTTCGGGTGCTTTTTATTTTTCAATAGATGCCGTCAATAATATTCTGAATTATGGCGCTAGAGGATATGTGTTTAGCAATTCGGTATGGGCTCCTGCCGCCATCACGGTGGGTTCTGGATTGGTGTTGTATTATTTCAGTACCCGAAGAACGAAAGTACACGGCAAAGGAAATTTTAGAATATTTAATACCACACCAATTCCTATAACATCAGATTCCCTACTTGCTGACAGTGCCGCTGGATGCGAACATGGAGTGCAAGCCACGCTAAAAGTGCTAAATTTGGATGGGTGTAATTGGGTGCTAGAATTACCAGACGGTAAGCGTTTGGAACCATTAAATATTGAAAGTTTTTTTGAAGAAAATAATATTCCGCGAACCACAGGTGTATCAGTGAAAGTGGAATATCGATTGGTTAAATCGGCAAGTATTTGCATGGTAGGCGAAACCGTAATGGTAACTTGTTTGGAATTTATAAAGCAATAACATGAAAAAAATTGAACCATACAGAAATAGCACCGAAGCCAATTTGGATTTAGATAATGGTGGGCGCTTTTTTAATTTATTTACCAATGCTAATGATGGGGAGATTTCAATTTCTGAATTAGGAAAAATCGCAGGCGTATTTGGTGAAAAACAAAAAATGATTTTGTTCTTGGATTTGGCAATTTCTAAGTTGAATGCATCCGATAAAAAAGTAATCTTATCCGCGTTATCCGATGGATTAAAAATGGCCTACGAAAAGTATAAGTCGCACTATTTAACCGTTGTGCAAGCTACGGAAATAGGTCAAATTGCTTCGAATACCATTGTCACCGGAATCCCGAAAATGATTGATTCAAAATCTGAGTTTGTGGGTTTTGTGATGGTTCCAATTATGGCTGGTAAGGTAATGACCTTTGCAATGATTCCTATTATGGATGAATATGATGTGTATGAAATTCGCGATGAGCAAACGGATATTAACTTTCTGATAGCACACGCTAAAGGAGGTCTTAAATTACCTGCAAAAAAGATTATGGTAGCTGGAATTTTAAAAGAATTAAAAGCCAACGAAAACGAAGAGGTGGGCTCTAAAAAATATTTAGAATCTTTTTACTTTTCGGATGTTGCTTGATGGTAGGATGGGCTAGTATTTAAAAGAATGGGAGAGTAGTCTTTAATGTTTGTGGAAATAGGTATCGATTAATTGTTGATATAAATTACCGAATGAATTGGTGTTTCGTTCGGTTTGTGGGTACACATTCTGACTATGATAAAATTGATGCAGAAAATATTTAGGTATGGAAATTAAAGTGATAAAAACAGAAGAAGATTACCAAAATGGGTTAAAGCGTTTTGAGCAGATTTTCCATGCTCCTAGCAATACAAAAGAGGGGGATGAGGCGGAGATATTGGCCTTGCTAATTGAAAATTATGAGGATAATAAAGGCTTCATAAATTAGTTAGTGTACCAGTTTTATGGATACAAATTGAATCAAGGCTTTATTTTATGAAAAACCTTTTATTCTTAGTTTTCTTAATTGCTTTGATTTCTTCATGTGCGGAAACGCCTGCAGAAAATCAACTTCAAAACACCACCCTTGACGTGCATGGAAAAAGTCAGTTTACTTTTATTAATTACACAGCCGATAGTCTAAACTTTAGTTTGACAAATTGGTATCGTTTCCCAGTTGGTGTGCAAGAATTTGAAAATACAATCGCACCGTATGATACGGTCCATTTGGACTTAACTACGCAAGGTTTTTGCTATTATGATTTTGATATAAATGAGGTTGACTACAAAGTTTTTAGTGCGCCTAATGCAGCCGTTGTTTTTAATTTTAAAAGTGATTCTAGCTATTATTCAAATGACCTAGATAGCATAAACAACTATCTCCAAAAATCTTCTGGTTCGTATTATTGGAATCATGAAGTATTGATGAATTTGATTAACATTACCCGAAGAGAAGATTTTACCTATCAAAAACTAGTTGCTAAAAATGATGAGGTGGTTCAAAAAGCGCAACGGAAGTTAATTAATGACAGACAGTATTTGCCCGATTGGTACGTGCTATTGGAGCATAAGCGACTTGCAGTTATGGGCGCGGGGTTTAAATTGAATTCTCTTTCTTACCGAGCGAGTATGTTACAAATTGACGATGAACTCCCACTAAATTACGTTGAATCCATTATGAAAGATGTTCCCTATTTGGATGAACATCTATTGGGGTTTGGTGCATATCAGAATTTTATGCGAGACTATCGGGTTCAAAGTTTTAATCCGCTAAACGAAAGTTCTGCTTACCGGTTTAAAAACCATTATACCGATAGTTTATTGGCGCACACAAAAGCCTTTATACCACATCCATTTAACGATTACGCGCTAACTTCCTTTATGTTTCTTTCATTAAGAGTTGCGAAATCTAGTTTTAAACCCGAGTGGATGGAATTAATTTCCGATACGGCATATAAAAATTTTCTACACGCTGAATTTGAAAAGGAAGATGTGTTACCCAATGGAGCACCGATACCGAAAATTTTGGCCGTAAATACGGATAGCAGCCTTTTCAATCCTTCGGTACTTAAGGATAGTATTATTCTAATAAATTTTTGGGCTTCCTACTGCTCTCCATGCATTAGAAAGTTTCCGTTTGAGAATCAATTGGTGGAACACTTTAAGGGTAAACCCATAAAAATCATTAATATATGTATTGAAACAGATTGGGGTATTTTTACATATTATACCGAACGGTATCCGCTCAAAACCTACAATTTGTTTGCAAATCCTAAAGTTACGAAACAACTAAAACTTGATTTTGATATTAGTGCTTTGCCCCATAGCGTGCTGATTGATAAAAATGGGGATGTAGTGAAGAACAAATACCATGTAAGCGAAGAGTCAACGATAAGTTACCTCACCTCCCTTTTAGAAAAATAGTATTGCCTAAACAAACGTGAGTTCTATTTTTGCGGCAATGAAAGAGCAAGTTCAAAATCTATCTATTTCAGATTTCACTTACGATTTACCGAATGAGCGAATCGCGGTAAAACCAGCTGAAAACAGAGCGGAATCTAAATTGTTGGTGTATGAAAATCAAGAAATTTCGGAAACGATTTTTGAGCATATTTCAACCGTTCTGGACCCAAACACGCATTTGGTTTTTAATAATACTCGCGTGGTTCAAGCACGCATTATTTTTCAAAACCGTAACCAACGTGACATTGAAATTTTCTGTCTGGAACCCGCTGGGAAGAATATAGACTTGAGTTTAGCCATGGGTGCTCAGCAAACTTCGCAATGGATTTGCTTGGTGGGAGGAGTGAAGAAATGGAAAGAAGAATTTCTAACCATTACCGATGACAAGGGCTTTGAACTTAAAGCACAATTAACCGAGCGATTGGAGGGCGAATTTCTAATCACGTTTTCATGGACTCCTCAAGATTTAACGTTTTCGGAAGTATTAGAAAATGTGGGTCGCATTCCGTTGCCGCCCTACATAAAACGAGAAGTAACCAATAGCGATAAGGAAAGGTACCAAACCGTTTTTGCCAAAGAAGAAGGGTCGGTAGCAGCGCCAACTGCGGGCTTGCATTTTACCGATGCGCTTGTGAATGAACTAGCAGCAAAAGGAATTACATCTTCTCAAATTACATTGCATGTAGGTGCAGGGACTTTCAAACCGGTATCGTCCAACACCATGAAAGACCACCCGATGCATGCCGAATGGATAGATGTAGATGTCTCCACCATTTTGGAATTAGCCCATTCTACCAAACGAATTACGCCTGTAGGAACCACCTCTATGCGGACCATTGAAAGTTTGTATTGGTTTGGAGTGAAGGTTTTGACTACTCCCGAAAACCCTGAATTGCAAGAGCTAATGCAATGGGATGCGTATGATTTACCCCAGAATTACACGAAACAAGAGGCTTTGTTGGCGCTAGCCACCCACCTGCAAGAAAAAGGGGTGGAAAAACTAATGGCCAAATCACGCTTAATCATTGCTCCCGGTTATCAGCCCAAAGTTGCTGGTGCGCTAATCACAAACTTTCACCAACCAGGAAGCACTTTGTTGCTGCTGGTATCTGCCGTGATTGGTGACCACTGGAAAACCGTGTACCAATATGCTTTGGACCACGATTTTCGATTTTTGAGCTACGGTGATTCTAATTATTTACGGTTTTAGGTTCTTCAACTAATCCATTAATAAAAGAAATAACTAAACTATCATTCCAGTTTTCTTTTCCGGTGTGTGATAGATATAGGATTCTGTTTTTTACTACATAAGAGCGTGGTAACACAGAACCTATCAATAATCCAGTGGTGTCATGGGATAAATAAACTGGAAATTCCCAATCCTTTTCTAGTAAAAATGCTTCAACAACCTCTCTACTTTCATCGGTAATTAAATAAAAGTCGACATTATCTTTCTCAGCTTTATACAATTTGTTAATACTCTCTAATTCTTTAACACAAGGCACGCACCATGTTGCCCAAAAATTGATGAATATAGGGTTTTCAGATGTCCAGTTCAATCTTTGTATTTCATTATTTTCAATACTTTCTATGTTAGCTAATTCTGTTTTTGTAATAACACCTATAAACTTATTCCTTTCGGTACTCTTATTTGTGTTAGCCATTAAATTGTTGATCTGCTGTATAGAGAAGTACAATATTATTCCTGATAAAATAATAAAAGCTAATAGTCCAGTTAAAAAGCCGTATATTATTGATCTTTTAGTCATAAGTTAATAAAGGGAAGAGTTACCCTCCCTTTTCTTTGTTGATAAATAAATTATTGGACCAAATACTGGGATTATTATTAAGATGAACCTATAAACTGGTCGTAAGTTTAGCGTCTTGAAATTTATTATTAAATCAATAATTACAATTAACCATAACATTAGTATTAAACCTATAAATAATATTCCAATAATCTCGTTCATAGTTCTCAAAGATATTAAATACAATTGACTCCGCAAGCAACAAATATTTCAACAACACAGATGTTGCCAAGCATATCACACAGAAATTTACATTCCCCATTCCCATCGCAAGCATCTTTAGCCGTTTTATAACAATCGGTCGTGCAACCCCACCATGTTTGAGCAACCCCAATAGGGACATCTACATCACCCTCAAGGAATTTCCCCTCCACAACACTTATTTTCATTGTAAATTTGCTTTCCATGTTTTTATAATATAGGTTAATATTACCCCCAACCGTGACATCTAATTCGTTAAAAGATTCATAAAAGGTTCTCGTCAAACCATTAGCATTAACAGAAACCAAATTCCCTTTCAAAGAACCATCTCCTGAGTACACATTATATAATACAATATAACTGCCATCCGCATTTGTTTGTAAAAGAGGCGAAGACCAATTAACTTCGTTATTTAAGAATAAGGAAATTGAATCCGATCTACTGTTACCTTGATTAGGCAAGTATTTTAAATTATTGATCAATGAGATATAATCGTCAGAAGATTGTATTTTGGTTTCAAAAAGGGATAAATCTAACGTATTATTTTTTATTGGAGTTGAAGTATTATTTGTATTTACCTTTTCACATGAGGCGAAAAGTGTAACTGCTACAGTAATTAAGATTATATTTTTAATGTTGTTCATTTGATGGGTATTTAGAATTGTTACCTACTCGTACGCTTTTCGGTTGTCGCGGAAAAGAAAAAAGCTAGCATTTATTTTCAAGTTCTAGGCAAATCAAAAAAAAAAAATGAATTGTGCAAATTTTTTGTGATATATATTGCAAATACATTAAAGTGATTTCATTCTAAAACCATTAAAGTGCCTGATATCAGTAAATTAATTAATTTGCCTTTATGGAGATTGCTGATATACTTTCGGTTTTTGAGCTACGGGGATTCTAATTATTTGCAGTTTTAGGGCGAAGCAACTTTTAAATTACTTCCGAAAGACCTAAATTTGAGCAACTAATCAGCAATATTGTGCTGAATTTATTTTATCCCATACACAACCGGGTTAACAGACTATAAACATGACCGATTTAAAAATTTCATCAAGTTTTATTAAAGAATTAAAGCAACAAATAATTGCGAGTAGGTACATTGTTGCAAAGGTTGCTAATGCAGAGTCGTTGAAACTCTATTTTAATATTGGGAAAATGGTAGATGACCAATTTACCAAAAAGAAATGGGGGACTAATGTAATGGATGTCATATCAAATCAGTTACAACAAGAACTTCCTGGTCTAAGGGGCTTTTCGGGTAAGAATATTTACAAAATGAGGCAGTTTTATAATAATTGGAAGCATTGGGAACTAAATTTCTCGTCAGCAACGAGAAATTTAGAAAGTGACCATGGTTTAGTTAGATCGACAGGAACCAGCAAAATGAATAGTGTCGATGTTGATAGTTTTATATCTGTGTCATTTACCCATCATTATGAAATTATTCAGAAAATTAAAGCAGAAGAACATCAATGGTATTACATCAAACAAACATCACAACAATTCTGGACGGTAAAACAGCTCAGAATTGAGCTGAAGAATCAAAGTCATTTACAGGAGGAGAAATTACCAAACAATTTCAAGAATACGCTAAACAATTCTTTATCAAACAAAGCCATGCACGCTTTCAAGGATCAGTATCTATTAGATTTTGTTAATGTAGAAGATGGTGATGAAGAAATGGATGAAAGAGTATTGGAACTTGAAATTGTACAAAACATAAAAAAATTTTTGATGTCGTTGGGTAACGATTTCACTTTTATGGGGAATCAATACAGATTAAAAATCATTGAAGATGAATATTTTATAGATTTATTGTTTTTTCATAGGGGCTTACAATCACTTGTCGCATTCGAACTAAAGAAAGGGAAGTTTAAACCGGAATATGTTGGGAAAATGAATTTCTATCTTTCTGCATTAGATGATTTAGTTAAACAGCCTCACGAAAATCCATCCATTGGAATTATTCTGTGTAAGGAAAAGGACGATAACAAAGTTGAATATAGTTTTAGAGATTTTAATAAGCCAATGGGTGTATCTGTGTTTAAAACATCAACGGTATTACCAGAGGAGTTTAAAAACGCTTTACCAACTGCTGAAGAGTTAAAAGGTCTTATGCAAGAAGATTAATTTGGTAGGCTAGTCAATATCCTGTTTTCAAGGCTTTACCATGTTTCAAAATAAATTGTTCGGGGGACTAAAATTATTCTAACAATATTGAATAATTGATTGCCAAACACCTAATATGCCTAATTTTGCAGCCGCTAATAAAGGAATTGATTTATGAAAAACATAGCAATATTCGCTTCCGGTTCGGGTACAAACGCGCAAAAAATAATGGAGCATTTTGAAGCTAGCACAGATGTACATGTAAGTTTGGTTTTGGTTAATAATGCCGAAGCTGGAGTGATTAATCGAACCAAAAACTTTAATGTTCCGGTTCGTGTTTTTAATCGGGAGGAATTTTCAAAATCCGATGTGATTGTGACTATTTTGAAAGAGAATGCCATTGATTTAGTCGTTTTGGCAGGGTTTCTTTGGTTGGTGCCTCAAAACATGGTGCACGCATTTCCTAATAAAATCATCAATATTCACCCAGCGCTTTTGCCCAATTACGGAGGCAAAGGAATGTATGGCGACCGCGTTCATCAAGCCGTTATTGCCGCAGGAGATACCGAAAGCGGAATCACCATTCATTATGTGAATGAACAGTATGATGACGGAGCTATTATTGCGCAATATAAATGTGCCATTTCTAGTACGGATACAGCCGATTCATTGGCGTCAAATATTCATGTACTTGAACACAAATATTTTCCATCGGTAATTGAAAACGTTTTAAAAGCGTAATTTCACCAGCCAATCACTTTCAATCAATCAGTTTAAATTTTTAAGTATTCCGCTATGTGGGGATTAGATTTTAAAGAAATATTACCAGCCGCCATGATTTTGTTTGCGGTAGTAGATATCACCGGTTCCATTCCATTAATCATTGATTTACGTAAAAAAGTAGGCCATATTCAATCCGCTAAAGCGAGTATAGTGTCGGCTATTATTATGATTGCCTTCGTATTTGTAGGTGAAAGTATTCTACATATCATTGGTATTGACGTGTACTCATTTGCGGTAGCGGGCGCTTTTGTATTGTTCGCTTTAGCTCTAGAAATGGTGCTCGGGGTGGAGATTTTTAAAGATGATGTGCCCGCATCGGCAGCTGTTTTTCCACTTGCGTTTCCATTAATTGCAGGCGCAGGCTCGTTAACCACCATCTTATCCCTGCGTTCGGAATATGCACCAGTAAACATTGTGGTGGCTATCATGTTAAACATTCTAATTGTTTATATCGTATTAAAACTGTCCGAAAAAATTGAAAAGCTTATCGGCCCTAACGGAATTACCATTATTAGAAAGGTGTTTGGGGTGGTGCTTTTAGCCATAGCCGTAAAACTATTTGCTAGTAATATTCCGGTGTTATTGAATCAATAACTGTTGTAGATTTGTCGCTATGAGCTTAAAATCTGCCGCAGGAAAAATATATGCCAAATTATTAGTGGATAAGTTACGTAAAACCGTTTCTGAACCCTTGCTTTGGCAGCACAAAACACGGACAGATTTAGTAGCCCAAGCGCAAAATACTGTTTTTGGAAAAGCACATAATTTTACAGAAATTTCGACTTACGAAGATTTTAAAAAACATGTGCCTATTCGTGATTACGAGGGTATGCGTTCGTATATAGACCAAGTGGTAGCAGGAGCGGAGAATATTACTTGGCCTGGTCGACCAGCCTATTTTTGCAAAACTTCAGGTACTACCTCCGGGGCAAAATACATCCCCATTTCTAAAGAATCTGTGCGTCATCATGTGGATGCAGCCAAATTGGCTTTGCTCTGCTACGTGGATGAAACGGGTAAATCTGATTTTATAAATGGCAAAATGATTTTCCTTCAGGGAAGTCCAGAATTAACCGATTTGAATGGGGTGCCGCTAGGTCGCTTATCAGGAATTACCGCACATTGGGTGCCGGGTTACTTGCAAAAAAATCGCTTGCCAAGTTGGGAAACCAATAGGATAGAAGATTGGGAAACCAAGGTAGACGCCATTGTGGATGAAACCACCGCGGAAGACATGCGCTTAATCAGCGGAATTCCATCTTGGGTGCAAATGTATTTTGAGCGGTTAATCGAAAAATCGGACAAAAAAACGGTCGCAGAAATATTCCCTAATTTTAGTCTGTTTGTGCACGGAGGAGTCAATTTTCAACCCTACGAAGCCATTTTTAAGCGACTTATTGGAAAAGAAATTCCGAGTGTTGAAACCTATCCTGCTAGCGAAGGATTTATTGCTTTTCAAGATTCTCAAACCGAAGAGGGATTATTACTGAATGTGAATGCGGGCATCTTTTTTGAATTTATTCCGGTGTCTGAATTTCATGATGAAAATCCGTCACGTATCATGTTGGATGAGGTGGAATTGGGAGTGAATTACGTATTGATTTTATCTACCAATGCCGGACTTTGGGGGTACAATATTGGCGATACCGTGAAATTTGTAAATGATAATCCGTACCGGATTGTGGTAACGGGTCGAATCAAACATTTTACCTCTGCTTTTGGCGAACATGTAATTGCCGAAGAAGTAGAATCCTCGTTAAAAGAAATCATGCCGTTGTTTGATGTGGAGGTGAGAGAGTTTCATCTAGCTCCGCAAATTGCCCCAAAAGCTGGACTTCCGTATCATGAATGGTTTATTGAGTTTGATAGTCCTCCGGCAAATATGGATGCGTTTCGACTTAAATTGGATGCGGTGTTGCAATCTAAAAACCCGTATTACAAAGATCTCATAACCGGGTCGGTATTAAAACCTTTGGTGGTGACATCCGTACCCAAAGATGGGTTTAAAAACATGATGAAAGCCAAAGGCAAACTAGGCGGGCAAAATAAAATTCCTCGATTGGCGAATGACCGTGATTTGGCTGATTTGCTGATTATTGAGTAAACCAAAACCATTAAAAAGGTGAAGCTCGTTAGAACTCCACCTTAATACTTTCAAATAGAAACGTTTTATCTTCTAGTATCAACTACCGGTTTTTTCTCCACCTTTTTAATTTTTGTATGTTGAGTGGTTTGTGTCGTATTCGATTCAATTTGAGGATTCGTTTTTACTTGTTTTGCCTTTTTCTTTAGAATTATTTGTTTCTCCACTTCGCCAGTGTTAGAAGACGAAGAACCATCGTTATTTGTGGATTTATCGTCTGTAGTACCTAGCTTTTTAGCTTCTGCATTTTCACCCTTGTCTTCGCTTTTGCCGTAAAGGGTAGGATGTAGGTATGTTCCTTTTTTTGTTTTCTCCAATTCTGGAATTACTCGATGTGCATTTGCATATTTATCTGAACGAACTCCAGAAACTTGCCAGCTCACTTTTATGTTGGGGTCGTTGGTTTGAATTACAAACTTATTGCCCGCTATTTCTTGTTTGATTATGGCTTGCGCAAAAGAACCAATAACTGTAAGTTGATACCTGTAATCTTTATTTGCGGCTTCAAAATAGGTTGGTAAATCAACGGTAGCAAACCCGTACGCATCGGTAGTAATATTGCCACTATATACATTCATCATATCGGGCGATTCCATAAAACTATGCACCAAATATTTGTTTTCAGGGTCAATTGGGTGATCTATTTTAAAAGTACCACTACCCTTGGCAATACTACCTGTAACATTCAGATTTCCGGTAATAGTAACATTACCAGCAAAAAAACCTGCGTAGTTATTTGTGCCGTTCGCAGCACTACCATACACTGCATAATTATTGGTTCCAGTCCCATTTGCAGTACCTTGAATTCCTAAGCTATGGGTGGCAGTTCCATTGGTGTATCCAGTAACCGCTGTATTTTGAAGTCCCGAACCAGATGCTAAACCACTCACTCCCCAATTCCGTGCGTTTGTATTCACTCCATTAGCAATTCCTCTCACTCCGTAGTGGTTGTCGGTGTTTGCGGTTCCTTCGGTAGAAGTGTTCTCGCCATACATTGCGTAGCTATTTAGTGTGCCGCCACTTACGGTAGAATAAACGCCATAATTTACATTATTGGCAGCTGTCACGGTGGAGTAGACGCCATAATTGGTGTCTGCATTTTGCGCATACGCATATAAACCATAATTTTTGTTTGCACCGGTATTGGTTCCGTAAGCGTAACCGCCAACCCCAATATTTGTGGCCCCGGTGCTTTGTGCAGTTCCATCTACACCTGTATTGTACGCGGTGTTTCCTTCGGTAAAACCGTAAACACCGGTAGAGTTAACACCCGTTGTACCTGTAGCTACCCCATGAACCCCGTAATTAGTTCCTGTACTATTCGAAGCTTGACCGTAAGCTCCTCGGTTAGTTCCAGGTATGCTTCCTACAGCAAATCCAATAGTTCCAAAATTATCGGACGCGGTATTACTATTTGCCAATCCGGCAGTACCTCTGTTGGTTCCTGTTCCAGGGGTGTTTGCAACTCCGGATGCTCCTACGTTAAAGGCGCCTTCTCCCGTAGATAAAAAGTATCCACCCCAATGCGTTCCAGTACCTGAATTAGTTGAAGCCCAGCCTTTACGAGCCTCCCCATAAACACCAAATTGATTATTCCCATTAGTAGGTTTTGAAAGTGCGATTCCGGATAGACCTTGATTTTGCATATCCGTTTCAGCTTCACCACGTACGGCATGACCATAATTGGCTCCTATTACATGACCAACCACTCCTCTACCCGCGTTTGAAGTCGTATTTGACTCGCCAAATACACCTGCATTTCTCCAATTATTAGTGTGTTGAGCGTTAGAATAGCCTGCAATTACTACGGAGTCTCCTACCGCATGGATTCTATTTTCTGGGTTAGCCATGCCAAAACCTACGTTACCATTACTGTTTACTCGTATTGAATTGGTAGGTGCCCCCATTGCCACAATAATTGGGTCTGTCCATGCACTTCCCGAATTTGTTCCAATCGAAAAGGCACCTTGATAACTTCCGGTATCCGACATGCCGACAGATATTCTCTTCCCATTGGTTCTGTTTTGGAATTCGATATAATTAAATTGATTAGACCGGGCATATTGAATTATACCTGCACTGTTTAAACTGTCCGTGTGTAAAGTCAAGGCTCTATTGGTTAAGGGAGTCCCTCCGATACTCACTTTTTTATCATAAAAAGCGCCTACAGAATTGGTGTCCCATACGGATGCGTCTTGTAAATCTACAGCGTTTGCACCGGATAAAGAAAGGGTTGTTCCTGTTAAATTGAGCGTTTGAATTTCATTGGTACTATCGGTATCCAAATCATTTGTTATATGGGAACTAATGGCCGTAGAATTGGTGGCAACACCTGAAGTGTTTGTGGCTATGTTGCTTGCATTTGTGGCGATAGTTGAAGTGTTCGAAGAAATTGAACTACTATTTGTACCTATGCCTGTGGCGTTGGTTGCGATGCCTGTGGTATTTGTATTTATACTAGATACATTGGTCGCAATTCCCGTGGTATTCGTGCTGATTGCAGTTGCATTGGTTGCAATACTAGCAGCGTTGGTAGATACTCCTGTAGCGTTAGTCGAAATATTTCCGGTGTTGGTACTAATATTTGTTGTGTTGGTAGAAATTCCGGTGGTGTTAGTCGCAATATTAGCCGCGTTAACGCCAATAGCTGCGGAATTATCATACCCGCTTAAATCTACATTTCCGCCACTAGTTAGGTGAATAGAATCATTACTAAAAGTCATGGTTTGAATTTCGTTGGTTATCGAACCATCCATTTCTGAGGTTAAATAACCCGAATCATTGGTAAAGAAACTTACATTGGTAGGAGCACCTAGTAAATTCGCGTACTGACCATTAAATCCAACAGATAATACAGGTAGTTTTACAAATCCTCCGTTACTCAAAAAAATGGTGTCATTACTTAGACTCAGCGCTTGGACTTCATTCGTAGAATCTCCATCCAATTCGGTCATTAAATAACCTTGGTCATTATTAAAGTAACTCACATTGATTGGCGAATTATTTAGGTCATTGTAATCCCCGCTAAAAGTGTTTTCTGCCGTTTTTGAGTGCAGCGCATACGGTACACTCACCAATTGGGTAGCTCCCATAGTTACGTAGGTATTGCCACCCGAAAAATCCATTGCCACTTCCATAAAATAAGGCCCATTAGCCCAATCAATCGTGTTCATGTTTCCCGAGACCACCGTTCCTGAGCCTATTTGAAGGTTAATCAAGGCAAAATCATTGGTGTTTATATTAAAGGTTTCTTGATAGGTTGTGGTACCGGATGCACTTCCTTTTAAAAGGGTGATTTGCACCCCCACATTTTTATTTACAAGTAATAATCCGCTCGCATCTCTTACCACTGATTGGTAATTAAAGGTGTATGGAGTTTGGGCAAATGCACCAAAGCTCATCGTTAGTATCGCTATGATTGATAGTATTATATTTTTCATTTTAATTAGTTTAGTTTGTGAACTTGATAGGTTTTTAATAATTCGCCTTCTTCATCTTTTAGAATTAGCATGTATATTCCTGCGGCCAATGGGCTCACATCTATAACATGTGTCAATCCAAAAAGCGATTGAGATTTGACCAATTTCCCGTTAATGTCGAGCATCTCTACACGATAACCGTTATGCGCCTCGGTCAAATTAATGTTTAGGTGATACATGACCGGATTAGGAAAAATACGTACCTCAAAAGAAGATGTGAAATCTGCTGTACTTGAGACAATTAGTTTGGTTTGATGAAAGCCTTGGGTAAGACCGTTAGAGCCATTCTGATAAGTGGAAATCATCAATTCGCCTACCGTAAATTCAATTCCTCCAGATGAGTTGGAGTAGCTTTCGCCTAGGGTTGAAACTACTTCTTGTGCCGAGGTGGTGGCAACACAAAAAAGAAGTTGCCCTGAAATAAGCAATGTCTTTTTCATTTAGTATAGTTTTAGTTTATAACGGAAAGGCGCTTGTCACCTTTCATGAATAACCACAAATAAACGGGAACGAATCAAAAAATTTGGTAACGGTTTTCCGTGAGATTTAGGTCAACATCGGTTTAGATGGATTGCAAAAGGTGCCTAACCATAATTATAGCCAAAGGCAAACTAGGCGGGCAAAATAAAATTCCTCGATTGGCGAATGACCGTGATTTGGCGGGGCTCTTAGAAAAATTTATGGTCTAATCCAAGTTACCTTCTTAGCGTGATGTACCCATTTTTTCGAATGCCTTCTCCCGTAAGGGTACAGTAATCTAAAATGTAATAATACACTCCGTCAGCGGCTTCTTTTGGAGAGTTTATTATTCTGCCATCCCATGATTGTTCGGGCGAAATCAGCTCGTAAATCAGCACGCCCCATCGATTAAAAATCTTCACATTAAAACACGTAATATCCAAAATGCTGATTTGGAAATAGTCGTTGGTGCCATCTCCATTTGGAGTGAAAACATTTGGAATTACCGGGTTTTTACAATCTTCGGTCGTTACCGTTACCGAGTCAAAAGCAGAATAACATGGAGCCGAGGCTACTTGCACATAAAAAGTGGTAGTTTGATTTATTTCGGTCGATAGGGTGTTGCCAAAATAAATTTCCGATTGTCCCAATGCTTGGTACCAATACACGGAATCTGGATTTCCTTTTGCGGTAAGGTTTAAGGCTGTTCCGGAACAAACAGTGGTGTCGTTGGATAGCATTTGAACCGTTAAATTGTTTGGTTTTACCGAAATGTTAAAAGTGTCGGATGTAGCGATACAACCCGAAGTATCTGTGATAGCTAACCAATATTTTCCAGTAGCCGTAACCGGCAAAATAGCGGTAGTAATAGAATCGGGAAGCCAATTATAACTGGCAGCTTGGGTGCTCGAACTGGTCAAAAACACGGTGTCGCCTTGGCAAATTAAACTCGGACCGTTTTGGGTAACGGTTGTAAAAGTGTCTGCTTGGGTAAGCGTAATGGGAGTAGCGGTGGCAACACAGCCATTGCTATCGGTGGTTTGCAAATTGTAAGTCCCCGGTTGGGTAACCACAATATCGGCAGTGATTTCGTTGGTGGGTGACCATAGATAGGTTGCCATGCCAGCGTTTCCTGCTAATTTTAGTGAATCGCCTTGGCAAAATTGGGTGGATTTACTGTTGATAAAAGCGATGCCGTTGGTTTCAACAACCGTAATACTATCAGTACCTGAGCAGCCATTTGAATCTACAATAGAAAGCGTATAAGTACCTGCCTGATTTATGGTGATACTTGGAGTAGTATCGTTACCAGGCATCCACAAGTAACTAGCTAACCCCGGAAGTCCGGATAAAATTGCGGTGGTATTGGCGCAAAGCGTGGTGTCGCCTACAATTTGGGCTTTAGGAGAGCCTGAATTAATGGTGATACTCGCGAAAGTCTCAATGCCGCAGGAAGTAATTTTGCAAGTATACGTACCTGCCGCATACACCACTTGGGTGAGTGCGTTTCCGCTCAAAGGAGCTTGCCAAGCAATCACGCTACCATCGGAGGCGCTTACCGAAATAATGCTGGAATCGCCAGCGCAAATAAACGGATTGCCAGACGCGACTAAACTAGGAGTAGTGTATTGAAATAACGTGATGGTATTGGATACGAGTCCGCAACTATCGGCATCGCTAACTACAGTGAAATATTGGCCCGGGTCGGTAACCGAAATGCTGGAGCCTCCGGCAATAGGCCCATTGGGACCTTCCCAAGAATTTCCAGCCGCTTGGTTGGAAGTAAGTAAAATGGAGCTATTTGGACAAATAACAGTGGCAGATGCAGTTATAACGGGCTGTGGTTTTAAAGTAACCGTAGCCGAAGTGGTGACAAACAATTCGGCCGTACAGCCAAATGCATTCGTGTCTCTTTTAGTTGACCTTACCGAAAATTGTCCCGCCTGATTAATGGTAACTACGCTATCGGTAGCGCCATACACACCCGGTCCGCTCCATACATAATTAGGTCCGCCAGTAACGGCCAAAGAAATAGAATCACCAGGGCATAAAATGCTAGGTCCGCTAATACTAATTGGAAAAGGCGTGAGAATAGGGGTAGGGTTTACGGTAACATAAATGGTGCGAGAAACCGTAAACGTATCGCGATAGCACGCA
Source organism: uncultured Flavobacteriales bacterium (assembly GCA_963974475.1). Classification (GTDB taxonomy): domain Bacteria; phylum Bacteroidota; class Bacteroidia; order Flavobacteriales_G; family Salibacteraceae; genus CAJXZP01. The sequence goes on along the minus strand of CAXBCR010000028.1, from coordinate 6,557 downwards.
TTAAAGCGAATGGCAGTAGCCGAAATAACGTAGGTACCCGTGGTGGTTGGGCTAAAGTCTGCGTAGGTTTCGCAAGTGGTTAAAAATGGAATGGTAGGAGTTACGGTAAAACTCGAAAAAATGGCATAATCAGGGTCGAAAAAACATCCTGGACCTCCGTTGGGATTACTAATGCTATCATACAATTGTACCCGAAATGGGTCTGGAAAACATAAAGTAAAGGTATCGGAAGTTTTCATGGCGAGTTGGAATTGAGGCAAAACCGGATTGTCTCTAACGGTTACCGTATTGATCACCTCACATCCATTAACACCCATTACATGAAAGTTAAAAACACCGGAAATAGAGGTAGTAAAAGTTGAATCAAATAGACCTGCACCTAGCCCAGGACCGTCCCACCAATACGACAAACTCGTATTAAAATTACTTGCCGTAACCGTTACGGTGTCTGGCAAACAAAGATTAATGGCTGTGGTAACCTGAGATTGATTATTCACCATTTTGGAGTCGGTAATGAAGGGTACCGGTGGTGAAACAGACAAGGAAACATATACCGAGTCGACCGTGCTAAGGCAACCGCCTAAAGTTTCTGTAACCGTGTAAATACCTGAGGTACCTACATGAATAGTAGAATCTGTACTCCCAGTTGACCAAAGGTAAGTGGCATCAGGGCCAACCGATGAGCAGACTTTGGAATGAATACGGAGGGTGGTAGAATCGCAGGCATAAATGGTGTCGGTACATAAACTATCGATACATACTCCGGGAATGGTTAAATCGCAACCTGTACCCGAGCGCTCGAAATAATCATAAATTTTTCGGAGTGGGTCCATGCTATTGGCCATAAATATATCTTTATTCCCGCTGGAGGTCATCTGATAAAAATTTCCATAATCCGGATCGCTACAAAAGTTTGCATTCGTAGCGCAGGTATTGGAAGACCATAACGATAAATTAGTTGCTAAAAACCGAGATGAAACCGGAACATTTAGAGCGTTTTCATAGCTACCTGCTACATGCACTTCTCCGCTCGAATTTACCGCAATTCCGTAGCAGGCATCGTTACCTCTTCCGCCCATACTACGACTCCAAGTGCCGCTTGTTAAATTTAGTTTAGAAACAAACACATCGGTACCACCCACTGCATTAAACGTAGATGCCCCATATTGGATATTATATCCATCCAAGGTACAATTGTAATATCCTCCAATATACATGGTTCCGGATGCATCATGAGTAACTGTTTGTGCAGAAACCGCGTTAGATGAACCGCTAGAGCCAAAGCTTTGCCATGCCCCGCTTGCATTCATGGAGGTGTAGAAAAAATTGTAAGTCAAAGTAGGAATGGTGCTGGTATTAACCGTGTTGTTGATGTTGTAATAGGTTAGTGTTCCTGAAAAATCACCGGTAAGGTAAATATTCCCCGATCCATCTACTGAAATATCGTTAATGGTACTCGATGAACTTCCGGTTAGTTTGGTAAACCATTGTTCTGAGCCAGTATTATTATATTTCACAATAAAACTAATGTTTTGCATTTGGTTATTGTGTTGGGTGTCAAAGGTAAGGGTGTCGCTAAATTGACCTACCACATAAACGTTACCGGCATTGTCGCATCCAATGGATTTACCGGTGTTGGCAAAATTTCCCGTTCCTTTTTTGCTCCATTGAAAAACGCCCGTGCTATTCAATTTGGTAATAAAAATGTCGCTGGTAGAATTTGCACCTGTTAGTGTAGTGCTTCCAAAAGTTGCCGTTGCCTTGAAAGAACCAGTAACAAAAACCTCGTTAGTAGAATTTACGCAAATGCCAAATCCAATATCGCTCGCTATTCCACCTGCTTTTTTGGCCCATTGCACGGTTCCGGAGCTATTGTATTTAGCGATAAATGCATCTTGTACCCCACTAGAAGTAAGGCTAACCGTGCCGAAAGTGGCTGTGCCATTGAAATATCCGGTTATATACACGTTTCCTGATGCATCCACGGCAATGGCGTTGGCTCGTTCGGAACCGGTTCCACCTGCCTTAACGGCCCATTGAAAAACCCCTTGATTATTAGTTTTTGTAATAAAAATATCGGTAGAACCTGATGCCACTAAAGAGGTAGCGCCAAAAGTACTAGTTCCCGAAAAATAGCCGGTAGTGTAACTATTTCCTTGTGCATCAATGGCAATATCGTAAGCTTCATCGATGGTGAGTCCACCGGCACTTTGCATCCAAAACTGCGCAGTGGAGGTAAGGGGGAATAAAATAAGAAAGGAAATAAGAAAAACTATACCTTTATATAAGGTAGAAATGGAGGTGGCACCTATGGGTGAAATAATGTCTGTGGAAAAGGATATTTTCATTCGGTCCAATTTAACTCTTTATGGTAATAAATGCTGTTGCAAAATATTGAATTTATAATGATTAACAACAATTTCAGGTGAACATAGTGAACGATGCTGTCAAAATTTATGCACATACGGATGCGTTAAAAAGACGATTAGGCATTAAAAAGGTTGTTTAACGCAGCAACGGTTGTTTTTTTCGGTTCAAAACCCTTTTAAAATTGTTTATAACGACCCGAAAAACGAAACTCCTAAAAAGAACAACTTTCAAAAAGGAGAATTAAAGGGCTTGAAACCCACAATATTGCAAGAAATACAGGCGAATTTAAATTTGTTTTAAATTCAATGTTAATAACCTATTGTAGGTCAAAATTAAAAATCTATCTTCGCAGCCCGAAATTTCGGGGAATTGGATTAATGAATTGAATTAAAGCGTAACACATTGGATACTTTAAGTTACAAGACCAAATCGGTCAACAAAGAATCAGCCGACAAAAAGTGGTTGATTATTGATGTAGAAAACATGATCTTAGGTCGTGCTGCATCAGAGGTAGCAAAATTGCTACGAGGTAAGCATAAGCCAGCTTTTACACCTCATTCAGACGCAGGAGATTACGTCATCATTTTAAATGCTGAGAAAATCAAACTATCTGGAACAAAGGCTACAACTAAAATTTACATGCGTCACACCGGTTACCCGGGCGGTCAAAGAACTTTGACAGCTGACGAAGTAATGGGAAAAGGGCCAACAAGAGTTTTTGAAGCTGCCGTAAAAGGTATGTTGCCAAAAGGAAAGTTGGGAAGAGCCGTTTTCAAAAACATGCACGTATATGCCGGAACGGAACATGCGCATGAAGCACAAAAACCGACAATAGTAAAATTATAATATGGAAACGATTAACGCATTAGGAAGAAGAAAGAGCTCTGTAGCTCGTGTTTACTTGACACCAGGAACTGGAGTTGTAGTAATCAACGGACGTACACCTGAAAACTTCTTTCCATTAGCTACCCAAAGAGCTAAGTTATACAGACCATTCGAATTAACTGAAACCGTTGAAAAATACGATGTAAAAGTTAATGTAAAAGGTGGTGGTACAACCGGTCAAGTTGAAGCAATTAGATTAGGTGTGGCTAGAGCATTAGTGAAAATTGATGCAGAGTACAAACCTCTATTGAAAGCGGAAAGCTTAATGACTAGAGATCCAAGAATGGTAGAACGTAAGAAATTCGGTCAACCAAAAGCGCGTAAACAATTCCAATTCTCAAAACGTTAATCCGTTTCGAGTTCAGAATCTAAACATTCAAGACTGCTTTTTGCAAAACTTGTTTGTTGCCGCTTGGTAAAAAGAAAGTGAACAATATTTAAAAAAAAGACAATGTCAAAAGTATCATATAAAGAACTTATGGATGCAGGTGTACACTTCGGACACCTTTCTCGTAAATGGAACCCAAGAATGGCTCCATACATTTTCATGAAGAAAAACGGGATCCATATTATTGATTTAAATAAAACGCAAGCGAAACTTGAAGAAGCTGCTGCTGCCATGAAACAAATGGCTAAATCTGGTCGTAAGATCATGTTTGTTGCAACTAAAAAACAAGCTAAAGCTATCGTTACTAAACATGCTGAACGTGCAGGAATGCCTTACGTTACTGAGCGCTGGCCAGGGGGTATGTTAACTAACTTTGCTACTATTCGTAAAGCGATTAGAAAAATGGACCATATCGACAAATTGTTGGCTGATCCAAATTCTAAAAATATTGCGAAACGTGAGCGCTTGATGATGAGTCGTCAACGTGAAAAGTTAGACCGAAATTTAGGTCCTATTAAAGAATTGACTCGCTTACCAGCAGCAATTTTCATCGTTGATATCAACCGTGAAAATATCGCTACCTCTGAAGCAATCAAATTAGGAATTCCTACTTTCGCTATGGTAGATACCAACACAGACCCAACTAAAATTGATTTTCCAATTCCATCTAACGATGATGCATCTTCTTCTATTGATGCTATCGTAAGTGTATTGGCTGATGCAGTTATTGAAGGTTTGAAAGAACGTACTTCTGCTAAAGCTTCTTCTAAAGATGCCGCTCCTGCTAAAGAAGTAAAAGAAGCTGCTCCGGTTGAAGCAAAAAAAGAAACAAAAGCTCCAGCTCCAGAAGCTGAAGCTGCTAAATAATTCGAAAAATTTCTATAATGGTTAAAATAACTGCTGCAGAAGTAAATGCTTTGCGTAAACAAACTGGCGCTGGCATGATGGATTGTAAAAGAGCCTTGGTGGAAGCTGAAGGTGATAAAGACATGGCCATCGATATCCTTCGTAAAAAAGGACAAAAAGTTGCTGCCAAGAGAGGTGACAACGAAGCTAAAGAGGGTTTAGCAATGGCAATGAGTAACGGTACCGAAGGGGTCGTTATCCGTTTAAATTGTGAAACTGATTTCGTTGCAAAAAATGAAAACTATAGCGCTTTGGTAACTGAGTTAACTCAAATTGCTTTAGATTCTAAATCTAAAACAATTGATGAGTTGAAAGCTCAACCAATGGGAAGTTTGACTGTTGCAGACGAAATTACCAACCAAGTTGGTAAAATTGGTGAAAAATTAGATTTATCTGCTGTTCACTTTATTAGTGCTGCAAGTGTGATTGCTTACAATCACCCAGGAAACCAAGTAGCTACTTTAGTAGGTATGACTGCTGGTACAGACGAAGCAAACGAAGCAGGAAGAAACGTAGCAATGCAAGTTGCTGCTATGAATCCAGTAGCTTTGAATAAAGAGTCTATTCCTCAATCAGTAATCGACAAAGAATTAGAGATTGGTAGAGATTTAGCTATCCAAGAAGGTAAACCAGAAGCCATGGCAGACAAAATTGCTCAAGGTCGTTTAGGTAAATTCTTCAAAGAAGCTACATTGTTAGACCAAGCTTTCATTAAAGACAACAAAACAAGCGTTTCTAAATATTTAGAAAGCGTAAGTAAAGGGCTAACCGTTACTGAGTTTTATCGCGTGTCTTTAGCGTAATGATAATTGAATTAAAAAAAGAGAGATTGTGTTTACAATCTCTCTTTTTTTTGTCCTAATTTTCGCAAATCGTATCATCTAAATAAAATCGAATGAAATTTAAAAGAGTTCTTCTTAAATTAAGTGGCGAATCGCTCCTAGGCGATAAGCAGTTTGGTATTGACCATCAGCGGTTATCTACCTATTCTCGTGAAATTAAAGCTTTGAGCCAAGCCGGTGTGGAAGTGGCTATCGTGATAGGAGGAGGAAACATTTTTAGAGGAATCCAAGAAGAAGATGGCGCCATAGATCGCGTACAAGGTGATTATATGGGAATGCTAGCTACCATGATAAATAGTATGGCTCTGCAATCTTCGTTAGAAGCCGAAGGAGTGAAAACCCGTTTGCTATCGGCTATCAAAATGGAACAAATTGCCGAATCGTTCATTAAAAGACGCGCTACTCGACACCTCGAAAAAGGACGTGTAGTTATCTTTGGTGCGGGAACCGGAAATCCTTACTTTACTACCGACACCGCTGCCGCTCTTCGTGCCAGTGAAATTAGTGCCGATGTAATGCTAAAAGGAACACGCGTGGATGGCATTTATACAGCCGACCCAGAAAAAGACCCCACAGCAACGAAATACGATAAAGTATCTTACCAAGAATGTATCGACAAAGGCTTAAACGTAATGGACCTTACCGCTTTTGCTTTATGTAAAGAAAACGGACTCCCAATCATGGTTTTTGATATGGACTCGGGTGGTAATTTAATGAAACTTGCCAAAGGCGAAAACGTAGGTACCTTGGTGAATTAATAAGAAACTACATTATTTTAAAAAGCGGCTTTTGGCCGCTTTTTTTTGTGGGGTATTTGAGGTTGTTCATTTTGGAAGATTGGCTTGGCAATTTCAAATGGTTGGGTCGTGACTTGTTTTAGAAGGCTTTCGGTCACAGAACATTTTTACAAATGAAACAGTAATTGATTTTTTTAAAAGGAATGGTTTTCTTACGTTGCACTTCAGCTCAGTTCTTTAATTTAAAGCATTATTTTAGATGAAGGTAGCTTTTTCCTTCCGCTGGTCGGTTCGTGACTTTTTTTTGTGGAAGCGATTCGGTCCCTGAGCTTTTGTCGAAGGGTGAATGGCTTTAACCATAATTGATTTATTTTAAAAGGAATGGTTTTCTTTCGTTGCACTTCAGTTCAGTTCTTTAATTTAAAGCAT
>CAXBCR010000027.1:0-42590 GCA_963974475.1 uncultured Flavobacteriales bacterium | reverse complement strand
ATGGTAATGTAACTATTAGCTGGAGATGGGTAAATTTTAACCATGCTTTGGCATAGATACTATAGTTTATTTTTTTTCACTTCAACATTCCTCATTCCTTGTTGGAAATTCGATATTCATTTTCACTGCACTACAATAAACCCCGAGACCTCCCCAATACGGTAACTATACACTCCAGTTTTTAGATTCGAAACATCAATGGTATTGGTACTTGGAAACAGCTTTTTAGTTAGCACCAGTTTCCCTAAAATATCATACAACTTCAACTCAAATTCTTCCGGGTGCGCCCGATGCTCGAAGGCGGAGGGCGTGATTTCAATATTCAACACATCGCTAGCAGGGTTGGGGTATATTTTTAATTGCGCCATAGCACCTTCTATTTTGGGTACACTGGTTACCTCACAGCCCGGGGTTAGGCACCCAAAACTATCTACTTTTATTACCCACGTATCTTGTGTTCCTGTGTCTGGTGGATATGGAAACAACCAACCTGCGGCAGCAAAACCACCATCGGGGGTGGCTACAATACTATTTAAATTGTGTTCAGAATTGTTACTCAAATTGTTCCCGGGATGGGAGTAATTTCTACTCCAAATTAAATCTCCATTAGCAGAGTATTTAGTGATTACACCAGTAATTCTTCTTGGCCCATCAAAGTTTATGCTATCTGGATTTGGAATAATTTGCTGACCACACACCACTAAACTACCATCGGGTAATTCTAAAATGTCATTGTACTTAGCAAAATACCCACTTGGCCCATTTCCATAAATGGTACGTGTCCAAATAGTGTCGCCTAGGGCGTTTACTTTAACAATCCAAGGCAAATAATCTGCTTCATAGGTATATTGCTCCACCCCAATTCCACCCACAAAGGCATAGCCGCCATCTAGCGTTGGGGTTACCCCATAAATAGGTAAGCTAAAGGTGTCTTGGGGTCCATACAATTTATCCCATTCTACTTCGCCCAAAGCGTTTGTTTTTATCAACCAAGGTCTTCTAGAATCCCATACACCAAACCGAGCGGTATCACTTTGTATTCCACCAATAATATACCCCCCATCTGGGGTGGGAGCAACTGAATGACCTTCCTCATAATGAATAGAATCTCCCAAAGTTTTGCGCCATTGCTCATTTCCTAAACTATCGGTGTGTACTAAAATAATATCATGTGTTCCATTTTGAGAAATAGGAATGGTTCTAACAATACCGGTGAAAATTAATCCTGAACTATGAGATTCTTTAACATCTAACACCGATATAAAAAGTGAGTTCTCTAAGGTTTGCTTAAAAAATATGGTGTCTCCGTTGGTAGCATATTTAATTACCCCATACTTGATAGGTTGATTTAAGGAAGGAATGGTAAATATATCATATATTCCTCCGTTAGAATGGCTGATTAATGAGCCAGAAAAAAATTCGGAACTATCATTATATATAAGAACTCCATCTGTTTTGCTACCTGTTGTAAGGTTGATTGAGGTGAATAATTGGTTTTTGTTTGTCCATCCATCAAAATTACCTCCCATATTAACAAATAATTTATTATTTGCGTATGCAATAGACCTTGTCCCTCCGCCCCATTGATTAGCAATAGGATACCTCATATTAAAATAAGTGGGTTGGGCCTGAGCCCACCCACTTAAGTTTATCAATAGTGTAAGAAGAACTATTACTCTCATTACTTTATTATTTCTATCGTTTGTTTTTGTACAATGGTTTTACCTTGGTAAATTAACATAAAATATTGGCCGGTTGCAAAATTATGCGTGTCTTTGGTTTTAATCGAGTTCATTAATAAAGAAGCTATGGTCACATTTTTTGAACAATAAATGAAGGACCTAAAGTATAATTTAAATGCTATTTAGTTGGCAATTAAGCCAAGGAATTTACCCGTAACAAAACCAACCGTTTCACACGCTAATTAAAGGTTATTTCATACTTTTGCGGACTTTTGCACAATTATTACAATAATTGTGAATAAGTATTGGATTTATAAAATTAGACACACATGAAATTAACAAAGTTCAAGATTGATATTCCTGATGAGTTAATCGCTCAATACCCAGCCCCAGAAAGAGACGAATCTAGATTAATGGTTTTACACAGAGAAACCGGAGAAATAGAGCATAAAATCTTTAAAGATGTGGTGAATTATTTTGGCGAAGGTGATTTAATGATCATGAACGATTCTAAGGTATTTCCAGCAAGATTATACGGAAACAAAGAAAAAACAGGTGCTAGAATTGAGGTTTTCTTGTTGAGAGAACTAAACACCGAAAGTCGTTTATGGGATGTGTTAGTAGATCCAGCACGTAAAATCCGTATCGGTAACAAACTATATTTTGGCGAAAACGATGATTTAGTTGCCGAGGTAATTGACAACACCACTTCTCGTGGTAGAACACTTCGTTTCTTATTTGACGGTGATTACACCGATTTCAAAAATCTTATTTACGAAATGGGTGAAACGCCTCTTCCAGGATACATTGATCGTCCGGTAGAGCCAGAAGACATTGAGCGTTACCAAACCATTTTTGCTAAAACCGAGGGAGCGGTTGCGCCTTCATCTGCAGGTTTGCATTTTAGCCGTAACTTAATGAAACGTTTAGAATTGCAAGGGGTAGATTACTCGTATCTTACCATCAATACCAGTTTGGGTAGTTTCCGCCAAGTAGAGGTGGAAGACTTAACGAAACATAAAATGGATAGCGAAAAATTAGTGGTACCAGAAATTACCGCTAATCGTGCAAACGAAGCTAAAAAGAATAGAAAGAAAATTTGTGCGGTAGGTACATCTGTACTTAGAAGTTTAGAAACCACGGTTTCTACCGAAGGATTTTTAAAACCATTTGATGGTTGGTCAAATAAATTTTTATTCCCACCTCATAATTTTTCTGTACCTAATTCATTGATTACCAACTTTCATGAATCGCATTCTACTTTAATGATGGCGGTTGCTGCATTTGGAGGTTACGATGAAGTACGTCATGCGTATGATGTAGCGGTGAAAGAAAAATACAGATTTCAAGTATACGGTGACGCCATGCTTATTATTTAAGCAGGTTATACCGTTTCAAAAAAACAGATGTCTAAAACAGATATAAGAAAACTATCGCTCGATGAGATTATATCTCATACGAGCGATTTTGGTTTTGAGAAATTCCGCGCACGTCAAATCCATGATTGGTTATGGAAAAAATCTGCCAAATCGTTTGACGAAATGTTAAACCTATCTGTAAAGCATCGCGCTTTGCTAGATACACACTTTATGATTAACCCGGTAACCATTGCCGAGTCTCAAAAAAGTGTGGATGGTACTTTTAAATACGCCCTCCAACTATTTGATAAAAAGATTATTGAAGGCGTTCTAATTCCTACCAAAACTAGAAATACAGCTTGTGTTTCTGCCCAAGTAGGATGTAGTTTGGCCTGTACATTTTGCGCCACCGGTAAGCTAAAAATGATTCGAAACATTGATGCTGCCGAAATATACGACCAAGTAGCCATCATTGACCAAGAGTCTAAAAAGCACTACGGCAAAGGGCTAACCAATATTGTGTATATGGGAATGGGGGAACCTCTTCTTAATTACCGAAATGTGGTAGAATCTATCAATAAAATCACTTCGCCCGAAGGTTTGGGCATGTCGCCCCGCAGAATCACGGTTTCTACAGCTGGAATTGCAAAAGCCATTAAACGACTTGGCGATGATGAAGTAAAATTCAATTTGGCTGTATCGCTACATGCCGCTATAGATAGTAAGCGTGATAAAATTATGGCTATCAATGAGTCCAATAATTTGGAAGTTCTAATTGAAGCATTACAGTATTTCTATAAAAAAACGGGTAACAAAATCACTTTTGAGTACATTCTATTCAAAGGATTTAACGATACCAACGAAGATGTACGGGCATTAGCCAATATCTGCGCTAAGGTACCTGCCAAGGTGAATATCATTGAATATAATTCGATTGATGACTCCGAGTTTTCTGGAAGTTCGGCAAAAACCACTCAAGAATTTCAAGATTTCTTGAAATACAAAGGCGTAACCTCCCAAGTTCGCCAAAGTAGAGGAGACGATATTGATGCCGCTTGTGGTCAATTAGCCAACAAAAACGGAGCCGCCTTAAAAAGCGATAACTAAATTATTAAGTAAGCATTGATTCCCAATGTTTCAAATTTAAAGGCATAAAAAAAGGTCTTTAAGCAAATGCTTAAAGACCTTTTTGGTATGGTACCTCGGGGGGGAATCGAACCCCCACTCCCGGAAGGAACTGGATTTTGAATCCAGCGCGTCTACCAGTTCCGCCACCGAGGCAATTCTATGTCTTTCAAAATAAATTTTTAGAAGTTTTCTAGCTTTTGGATTCCTTCAAAAAGACTGCGCGAAAGTAATAAATTTTTAAATCCAACAACACAAAAATCAAAAATCTTCAAAAAAACCAATGAAATCAATCATTTAAGACAAAAATGAAACAAAAAACAACAACCCCTAAATATTTGGATAAGTGTACATTATTTAATTAAATTTGCAGCCCTTTTTCAAGCAGGAGTAACGTGAGCGATAGAATAAAATTTTTTACAGGAAACGCAGATCTCAATTTGGCAAGCCAAATTGCAAAAGCGTATGGATCTAAATTAGGTGATGTTAGCATCCCTAAGTTTAGTGATGGTGAATACACTACCTATTTCAACGAAACCGTTCGTGGGCAGGATGTATTTATCTTACAATCTACATTTCCTCCGGTAGATAATTTAATGGAACTCCTATTAATGATTGATGCTGCGAAACGTGCTTCCGCTCGTCAAATTATTGCGGTACTTCCATACTTTGGTTTTGCTCGTCAAGACAGAAAGGATAAGCCACGTGTGGCTATTGGTTCTAAACTGGTAGCTAACTTACTAAGTGCTGCAGGCGTGACCCGTGTTATAACCATGGATTTACATGCAGATCAAATCCAAGGATTTTTTGAAGTTCCGGTAGATCATTTATATGCATCTAGTATTTTCTTACCGTTTATTAAAGAAAATTACGATTTAAACAACTTGATTATGGCTGCTCCAGATACTGGAGGAACCAAAAGAGCAAATGCATATTCTAAGTTTTTAGGATTAGAAATGGCTATTTGTTACAAGCAAAGAAGTGTTGCCAATCAAATTGACAGCATGATGGTAATTGGTGATGTAAAAGGAAAAGATGTATTAATAGTAGATGATATTATTGACACTGCAGGTACTATTTGCAAAGCTGCTGAGTTGATGATGGAACAAGGAGCCAATAGCGTAAGTGCCATGTGTACACATGCTATTTTATCGGGTCCTGCATACGATAGAATTGAGCAATCCGCCATAAAGGAATTAATTGTTACCGATACCATTCCTCTAAAAAAGAAATCAGATAAAATAAAAGTTTTAACAGTTGCTAATTTATTCGCTAAAGTGATTGAAAGTTTAGAAAACCATGAGTCAATTAGCGATAACTTTATAGTATAGATAACAAACACGTAGAATGAAAACAATATCAATTACCGGTTCATTAAGAGAGGACTTAGGAAAAACTGGAGCTAAAGAAGCTAGAAAAAATGATTTAGTACCATGCGTAATGTACGGAGCTGGAAAGCAAGTTCATTTCACTATGGAAAACAAGTCATTTGATAAAATCATTTATACTGCAGATGTATACAATGTGCTAATCACTGTAGATGGAACAGAGTATAGTACTTTATTAAAAGCATCTCAATTTCACCCTGTAACTGATGCACCAGTGCATGCTGATTTCGTTATTTTGGAAGAAGGCAAACCAGTTACTGTAGCAATGCCTGTTTCATTTGTTGGCGCCTCAATTGGTGTTAAAAATGGTGGTAAATTGCAAACTCCAATGAGAAAAGTGAAAGTAAAAGCTGCTCTAAAAGACATCCCAGAAAACGTAGAGGTTGATATTACCAATTTACGTATTGGCCAATCTATTAAAGTGGGTACCATGAAAGTGGCAGGTGTTGAATTTTTAGACCCAGCTTCTAATGTTGTTGTAGCAGTGAAAACTTCACGTGGTGCAGTAGCAGACGATGAAGAAGAAGTTGCTGAAGAAGCTGCTCCTGCAGAAGGTGCTGAAGCATAATACAAATGAAATATTTAGTTTTTGGATTAGGGAACATTGGTTCAGAGTATTCGGAAACTAGACATAATATTGGATTTAAGATACTCGATGAGCTAGCTAGTTCATCGAGTATTTTTTTTGAATCCGATAAACTAGCCTCAAAAGCAACCCTGAAGCACAAAGGACGACAAATTATTTTGTTAAAACCCTCTACCTACATGAATTTGAGTGGTAAAGCCGTGAATTATTGGATGCAAAAAGAAAAAGTACCACTCGAAAGAGTGCTTATTTTGGCAGACGATATTGCGCTTCCATTTGGAAAATTAAGACTACGTGGTAAAGGAAGTGATGGAGGCCATAATGGGTTAAAAAACATCAACCTTATTTTGGGTCAATCCAATTATGCTCGTCTTCGATTTGGAGTAGGCAGTGATTTCAACCCTGGTTCGCAAGTAAATTATGTACTTGGCGAATGGAGTAAGGAGGAAAACCTTGCACTAAAAGAACGATTATCTGTTTGTGGCGACCTGGTGAAAAGTTTTGCTACCCTTGGTTTAGGTCAAACCATGACCCAGTTCAATAATAAGTAGCCACTATTTCAATGTAAGTGTGGCAGAACCCACCTCATCTCCTGAAATATAGGCTTTGATAAAATACTCTCCTGGAGTTAGCATATCTATCACATCCCAATACATGCACAGGTCTAACGTTTTGTTTTCGTAATTAACTTCCTTTTTCACGCTATACAAAGCACGCGCTCCATTAAGCATAAATGTGTTTGAATTATCAGAACGCTCCGCCAACACAGTTCCTTGTGGAGTCATTATTCGCAAAAACACCATTTTCTTTCCCGGTTCGGTCACCTCATTTTCATCAATGGTAAAGCACGCTTTAATTTTTTGAGCTGTGCTTGCTCTTGTGGTTTCCTTATGCACATTGTTTCGTTTTACGCGTTGTGCCATTACCGTAAAATTTAAAGCGGCCAATTTTGCTCCTAAACGAACCTTTGATGCTAAATCGTTGTTATTTTGCTTCAACTTAGAATTCTCATTAACTTTTGCACCAAGCTCATCTTTCACGCTCATGTTTTCGGCTCTTAGCTCCACATTCTCGGTGTTTAACGAATCAATGGTACGCACATAGCCTTTCATAATTTCACGAAGTGTAGAAGCTTCTTTCTTTAATTTATAAATAGACCAATTGTATTTTTTAGCGTCAGCCATGAGCTTATCCACTTTCTCTTTTTGAGAAAACAGCTCACTATTAATAGAGTCATTATCGGTCATCAGTGAATCATATTCACCCGCCATAATCTGCAAATCATGCATCACTTCCACCTTTTCGGATTCGGTGTTAGCATACGAAGAATCACACGCTGCCAAGTCTTCTTTTAATCGATTATTCTCACTTAATAAAAAAATCCCAATCCCTGAAAGGATGACTAATAATGCAATTAATACATATTGAACTATTGGAGACTTTTGGCTATCTGCTTGATTTTCCATAAATTTAACGCAATTATGGCTCAAAAGTATTTTAATATCCCAAATTACTCTACTCTTTTAACGGATTTTATAGCATTAATGTACCCCGAAGTTTGCATTGGATGTGGGGAGGCCTTACTTCGTCATGATGGGATGATTTGCATGGAATGTAATTTGGATATGCCGGTAACGCATTTTGAAAAACATGCCGACAATCCGGTGGAACGATTATTTTGGTTTAAAGCGGCTATTGAAGAAGCAGCGGCAGGATATTTCTTTACCAAAAAGAGTAGAATTCAAAACATGATTCATGCATTCAAGTATAAAGGAAATGTGCAAGCAGCTCTTTTCTTAGGCGAAAGGCTTGGGCATATGGTCAAAGATTCTGGCAGATTCAAAACCATTGATCTTATTGTTCCTGTACCATTGCATCCCAATAAACTTCAAAAAAGAGGTTATAACCAGGCCGAACAAATTGCTTTGGGCATGACACCGGTACTAAATAGACCAGTTAATACTACTGCCATAGTACGCTCCAAACACAATCCAACCCAAACAAAAAAAGGATTGTTTAGTCGATGGACCAATGTGAAAACCATTTTTGAACTTGCCAATCCCGAAGAGTTAAAAGGAAAACATGTTTTGCTAGTGGATGATGTGATTACTTCTGGCTCAACCATAGAGGCCTGCGCTAGGCAAATATTACAAGTTCCGGATGCAAAAGTCAGCATTATTTCATTGGCAATAGCCACCGGATAAGAACGCTTAAGTAATCTTAAATTTCTTTTTCAGGAGGTTGCAATTCCTATATTTGCATCATGGCAGAAACGCTCCATATTTCGGGTGAAACCAAACAAGAGATGTACACCACTTTGAATTCACAAATTGATGCACTTACTTCGGGTGAAACCAATTTAATTGCCAATTTGGCCAACGTGGCCAGCGCCCTTAAAATGACGTTTAATCCGTTGTGGGTGGGTTTTTACTTACTCGAAAACGACTCTTTAGTGTTGGGCCCGTTTCAAGGACCAATTGCATGTACGCGTATTAAAAAGGGCCGAGGAGTATGCGGCACCGCGTGGGAACAAAACCAAACCATTTTGGTACAGAACGTCAATGAATTTGCCGGACACATTGCCTGTAGCTCCGAAAGTGTTTCAGAAATAGTAGTGCCTTTACATAATTCAAATAATGAATTTATAGGTGTGTTGGATATCGACAGTGTAAACGAGGGTGAATTTGATGAAACAGACCAAAAACACCTCGAAGATTTACTCAAAATCATCTCAAAAACAATCCACTAAGATGAAAACTTGGAACCTTTTGCTCGCTATTTGTATGGGTGTATTACTTATTCAATGTGCACAACCTCGCCCTATCACAGGCGGGACAAAAGATGTTACTCCCCCTCAAATTGTGCATAGTAGTCCGCAAAATTTAACCACCGGATTTACAGGCTCCACTATAGCGTTCGAATTTGATGAATACATCCAAGTGAAGGGGCTTGCTGCAGAAATGGTTGTTTCGCCTCCATTGGATAGACCGGTGGAATACCAAATTAAAGGTAAACGACTTTTTATTGAGATTCAAGAAAAATTAGAGGATAATACTACCTATAATTTCAACTTTGGAAACGCAATCGTTGATTTGAATGAAGGAAATCCTTTAGATAGTAATCTATTTGTCTTTTCAACTGGTGAGGTCATTGATTCTGGATTTGTGAAAGGAATAGTAAAAGATGCCTACACTTTACAGCCCATAAAAAATGCATCTGTTGTTTTGTATGATGCCACAATTGACTCAGCCGTGTATAAAGGAAACCCTGCATATATTGGGAAAACAGACGCAAATGGCGCTTATGAAATCAATTATTTAGCAGAGAAAAAATACCAAATCTTTGCCATCGAGCATCCGGGACAAGATTACATCTACCAGCCTTTTGGAAATGTGGGTTTTTATCCTGCAGAATTTTCTCCATCACAAACCGACACCATTGATTTCTTTCTCTTTAAAGAAAAGGATCCTGCGCAGTACATTTCAAAAGATTTTTCGCGAGAATATTTTTCCTTTGTTTTGGGGTTCAAAGACGTTTTACGCCATCCTGTTTTTGATTTAAAACCCAATGAAGCCACATTTGTTATTGAAGAATTACAAGCCGATAGTTTTAAGTTTTGGATAGCCAATGAAAAAGATATTGATTCGGTAACTGTCCAAATTTCAGATGATACGGGTTACAAAGATACTATTGCCATCACCCTTTTTGAAAAAGATAAGTTTTTCAAAAAACTAAAAAGGAAAAAGCAAACAACCTATCCATTGACTTTGGGGCTCAACACCAAAAGCAAAGTGCATCATTATTTTGACACGCTCCGTTTAAATTTTGACCGACCCGTAAAATCTTGGAAGCTAGATAGTATGCTTTTGGTTCAGGGATCAGACACCCTTCCGGTTTCTACCTTAATGACCAAAAATTTGTTGCAAATGAAACTCCCTACCCGCCCGAAGGGTACTTCACGAGAATTGCGCTCGATGGACATTTCCTATAAGTGGGAAATAAGTCAGGATTATGCACTGATTTGTTATCCGGGAGCATTTACCGATATTGAAAATCAAACCAACGACACTACGGTAATGCGATTTAAAACACTCCATTTTGAGGATTATGGTAGCTTTTTATTCAAGGTAAATGTGCCTAATTATTCTGAACCCTTATTATTGGAACTACTCGATACGGACGGTAAATATATTCGGAGTTATTACATTAAATCGGGCGATGTAATTCATCATCCGTTAGCCATTCCAGGTAAATTTAAATTGCGTTTAATCCTAGATAGAAATAATAACCATAAGTGGGATACGGGAGAATTGGAAAAACAAATTCAACCCGAAGAAATTATTTATTACAATGGGGAATTAGAAATTAGACCCAATTGGGATATGGAAGAAACGTGGAATGTAAAGCTTCGTTAAGTTACTCGTATTCTCACTAAATCAATTTCTTACGCATCAATAGCAAAAACATCCTTATCATTTAAAAAATGGAACGTTTCACGTACCCGAGAAATACTTCCTTGGGATAAAGTAACATTAATGGTATCCTCCTTTCCGGAAGCGGTAGTACCCACTTTCGCTCCCAATGGATCTAAGCAAACACTATCTCCCGAATGATAAATATTGTTACCATCGTTACCTACTCTATTTACGCCAATCACATACGCTTGGTTTTCTATAGCACGGGCAATAAGCAATTGTGTCCAATAAAAAGCCCTTCTCTCGGGCCAATTGGCTACATAAAATAAGAGATCGTAATCCAAATCGTTTCTACTCCACACCGGGAAACGCAAATCGTAACAAACCAAAGGCATAATCTTAAATCCTTTCCATGTCACAATTATCCGCTCTTTTCCAGGAGAATAATGCTTTTCCTCACCCGCCAACGAGAACAAATGGCGCTTATCGTATGTTTTATAATTCCCATCAGGTTGCATCCAAAATAACCGGTTGAAATAGGAATTAGCCTCTTTAATAATTAAACTACCTGTAATCACACAGTCATTTTTAGCGGCCATTTCTTTCATCCAAGCCACGCTCCTACCCAATTCTGTTTCTGCGAATTTTTCAGGTTGCATTGAGAAACCAGTAGTAAACATTTCGGGTAAAATAACCACATCCGTATGAGCGGGAATGGCATTCAATTTCTCTGAAAACATTTTAAGATTCTCATCCGGATTTTCCCAAACCAAATTGGCTTGTATCAAACTTATGTGTAGCTCGCTCATAGAACGAAATTAAGAATATAATAATCAAGAACCTATTAATTCGAATGAATCCATTCTGGTGGAATGAAAACCAATTAATGGGCGTTTCCCAACAACTCTTGTAATTTATCATGGAGTTCGGTTCCAAATAAATTATAGCCGATAATCACTCCCTGTGGATTGATTAAAACATTAGATGGAATGGCCGTAATGTTATACGTAAAAGGTGCCTCTCCTAGGTATCCGTCCAATTCAGAAACCTGCGTCCACGGTAGCCCATCTTGCCGAATCGCCTGTTTCCAACGCGCAGGTTTTTTGTCTAACGACACACCAAAAATCTCAAACCCTAGCGAGGCATACGCTTTATAAATTTTTCGGAGCTCACCATTTTCTCTTCGACAAGGTCCACACCAGGATGCCCAAAAATCAATTAGCACATAGTTTCCTCGAAACGAAGACAAGGAAATGGATTGACCTGCAGTGTCTTTAGCTGTAATTTCTACCGCCTCTGCTCCTACAGAAATTTGGTTGAATCGGTCTACCTTTTGAACTAACGCTTCGGTGATTTTAAGGTTTGGGTGTGCCTGTTTAAACTGAGGTAACATGGCATTCATATATGCCAAATCAGTCACCGTCCACCGGGTGCTCGTGGCGTATACTGCGATGGAAGTCCCCATGTTTTGCTCTACCCAGTGGGTCAATTCATTTCGATGTGCGAGGTAATTCTTGTTTTCAAGAAGCGACAAAGATTTCACTTCATTCGTGTCCTGCTCTTTTTTAGCGATTCGTATTTCCGCTCTAACCTGATTCAACCATTTGGCTAACGAGGCTTTTCGAAATGTTTCGTAGGCTGCCAGCAGCTCTAAATCATGGGTTCCATGGGCTGTCAAACCCTTTTCCGCTTTTTCTATGGTAATTGTTTGAAGATTATCGACCGCAATATTTACAGCACCCAAACCATTAAATTTTACCACATATAAACCTGGTTCTTGATGAATAATGGCATGCAATTCACCCTCTTTATCGATATGGATGGAGTCACTAAAAACGGTTTTGCGATGATCCACATCCCAATGACTAACCGAACCGGATTGATTCGCGTTGGCAGGGAAACTACCTTGAATAGTAAACTGATAATCTTGGGAAAATCCAAAAAAATGGAACACTGAAAATACTACGAATACAAACTGCTTCATTGAAAAAATATTTGACACAAAGCTGCATTATTGAGTCGATTTAAAATGGAAGGGGAAAGACAATTAATCCAATTCTAAATGGTGGCAATACATTTCAATTCAATGGCTATTGGAGTAGGAAGCGCGTTAATTTCTACGGTCGTCCGACACGGTTGCACCTCCGAAAAATACTCCGCATAAATTTTGTTAAACGTCAAGAAATCACGTTTCATATCTACCAAAAACACGGTTACATCCACTAAGTTTTCCCATTTGGAACCCGAGGCTTCTAAAACGGCACGCACATTTTGAAAAACGGCATGACATTGGGCTTCAAAATCAAATTTCACAAAATGCCCATTTGCATTCACTTCTAATCCGGGCACTTTTGAATCCGACCCATCCGACCCAGCGGTACGTGGACCTACACCGGATAAAAATAACAAATTGCCCACCTGACGTGCATGTGGATATGCGCCTACTGGTTTAGGTGCTTTTGATGCATTTATTCTATCTGAACTCATTTACCCTTCGTTTTAATTATCGCAAATGTAGTGTTTTGGGGTTATACCTAATTAATTTCAGATTGGCTTGTCGGATTTTTAATTGAAAACCTTGCATCTTCACCCTTCAAACGAAGCAAAAAAAGGAATTCATCTCCCTGAAAATCAATACATTTAATTCAAAACACAATCGCTCGCACTTTTAAGAAATAAAGCCGAGCCAGTTTCACTCCCTTATTTATCTTTGAAAACTGTAATTAGAAGAGGTAGATAAATCTTTCGATTAAACATTTTTGATACTACGATACATGGACAAAAAATCAAAAGCATTACTAGAACTACGCGAAGCAGCAAAACTTGGCGGAGGTCAGAAACGGATTGATGCCCAACATAAAAAAGGAAAACTAACCGCTAGAGAACGAATCTTGTTCCTTTTGGACGAAGGAACTTTTCAAGAATTAGGGCAATTAGTCACCCACCGGTCGACTCTTTTTGGGTTAGATAAACACAAATTTCTAGGCGATGGGGTAGTAACAGGTTTTGGTAAAATAAATGGTCGTTTAACCTACGTTTTCTCGCAAGATTTCACTGTTTTAGGTGGGTCTTTAGCAGAGGCACATGCCGAAAAAATAGTTCGCGTAATGGATCTAGCCATGAAAAATGGCGCTCCAATTATTGGTTTAAACGATTCGGGAGGTGCCCGTATTCAAGAGGGGGTAGTTTCACTAGGTGGTTATGCCGACATATTTTACAAAAACACGTTGGCTAGTGGGGTGATACCACAATTATCTGCTATCATGGGTCCATGTGCCGGTGGCGCGGTATATTCTCCAGCTTTAACGGATTTTATTATGATGGTTGAAAACACCTCATATATGTTTGTTACCGGTCCGAACGTGGTAAAAACAGTGACACATGAAATTATTTCTTCCGAAGATTTAGGAGGCGCATCCGCGCATTCTGTAAAATCTGGGGTTAATCAAATCACGGCTTCTAATGAAGTGGAAGCATTTGAGAAACTTCGAAATTTGCTGTCGTATATTCCACAAAACTGTGAAGAAAAAGCCCCTTCGTATCCGTATACTTTTGGAAACGAAAAACGAGAAGAGTTAAATACTATTGTTCCAGAAAACCCAAATCAACCTTACGATATTCACGAAGTAATTCAGGGCATTATAGATTATGATTCGTTTTACGAAATTCATAAAGAGTATGCTGATAATATTGTGGTTGGGTTTGCTCGTTTAGGTGGTAAATCTATTGGTATTGTAGCCAATCAACCTGCTGTTTTAGCTGGTGTTTTGGATATCAATTCCTCCAAAAAAGCCGCTCGTTTTGTACGCTTTTGTGACGCCTTCAACATTCCGTTATTAGTATTGGAAGATGTACCAGGTTTCTTACCCGGAACAGACCAAGAATGGAATGCCATTATTACCAATGGCGCTAAGTTATTATATGCATTTAGCGAAGCTACCGTACCTAGAATCACGGTAATTACGCGTAAGGCCTATGGTGGCGCGTATGATGTAATGAACTCTAAACACATTGGAGCCGACATGAATTTTGCCTGGCCGGGAGCTGAAATTGCCGTAATGGGTGCGAAAGGAGCTGCTGAAATTATTTTCAGAAACGATATAAAAAACGCGGAGGATCCAGAAGAAATGTGGAAACAAAAAGAAGCCGAATATGCCGAGGAGTTTGCACATCCGTATAGAGCTGCATCACGTGGTTATGTAGATGATGTGATTCTACCTGAAACCACCCGTGAAAAGCTAATTATTGCTTTTGAAAGTTTGGAAAACAAAGTAGCGGTTTTGCCTAAAAAGAAACACGGAAACATTCCTTTGTAAAAAGAATTAAAATGAAAAAGACCGCAATTGCGGTCTTTTTTTTGTTCTGTTTTTACCCTCTTAGAAAAATTACCTAGCTACGAACTAACAATTTCTATACTTATCATTCAGCCCTTTACCATCCATAATCATCGGAATAATTTTCTCTAAACGCGAAAGTTTAGTCTGTGCTCTTTTAGCGGAAAGAATATGTTGCGCAAATTCTCTTTTTTTCGTCAAGTTTAACTTTTCAAATTCTGTTGCCAACGCCTTGTCTTTTTTAAAAGCTCCAATTAATTCTTCTGGAATAACGAGCGGCTTCTTTGGTTTTGGTTTCACAACTATTCCATTCTTCATATTCTCCGAGGCTTCTATAGCGTATTGTTCCACCAACTCAATATTCTCGGCCAAATCCTCAAAATCGGTAAAACGCCATTGACGCATCGCTGTAGTTTTACCCTCCTGGGCATTGTAAAGTTTTTGTGTGGTGTCTTTCAATAACGAACCATGAAAAAACCAAATTCCGGCATAGTTTTTAAATGCGGCCAATCCTATTACGTTTTTACCGGCTACCTCATACACTGGTGTACCCCACTTATAATTCTCTACCATTCCTATCCCTATCAATACTTCTCTGAGCAATTCAAGCTCCTTGATCCATTGACTATGTTTCAGAAAATATTGTTGTACGCGCTTATCCATTACTTTTTCTTTTTGGTAGGTTTAGCAGGCAAAGTTTTTGCAAAATCAATGCTTTTTCTAAATATCTCTCGCAATTTATCCGTATTCTCCAGCATGGCATCCGACACATGAATATATCCATTCATAACACAATTATATTGCATCATAACGCTGGCTCCTTCCATTTCAATATACCGCTCTTTTTCTTCCTTAGCCAATCTAAAACCCATTTCACCATCTTTAGACACAAACGAAAACATGTTTCCATTCATGGCGGTATAATGCATTGTTTTTCCTTTTAATTCCACCTCCGGAAACGAGGAAATCAAAGTGTCGTAGATTGCTCTAATTTCTGCTATATTCATCCTTTTTTGATTCTCAATTATTTTTTACGAGACGGAAATTCCTTCAAAAATAAACAAAAATGAAATTGGCGAAACATTAAAAGAAGCCTTACATTAGCCTCTTCATTTTGTACTATTCGTTTATGTAGATAAGCGTTCAATATCATCCTATAATGGCAAAACTATCACTCGAAAAGCTTATAGAATCACTATCACAAGGAGAACTCCGCGCATTTAGCCTATCCATAAAAGGAAACAGTAATCCAAATTACTACAAGTTATTTAACGAAATTAGATCAGGAAAACCAAGCAACACCGGGCGAAAAAGCAATAACGAAACCCAATTGCGTAAATATCTGTACAATCATATTTTAGAATCCATTATTAAAGGGTCGAAAACTATTGATTCTCAAATAGCCAAAGGGTTAAAACACGCGGAAGTATTGCACAACAGGCAATTAGATTCGGAAGCCTGGAAGGAAATTGAACGGGTTGAAAAAATTGCTGCTCTCCATGAGAGATTCGGTTACACTATTCAAATTTTAGAGTGGAAAAAAATTATTGGAATACGCCTAAAATCCTTTACTACCAAGGACTATAAACAAATATCAAAAAAGGAAAAACAAACCATAAAACAGTATTTAAACTATTTGGAAGCGGCAGATGTATATAATGAGCTTCAAATACGTAAAAAGAAACAAGGGTATATACGTGATCAAGAAAAACTGCCAGACTTATCTGGTTTCCAAAACATTACATCTACCGAACAGGTACCCAAAAGAACTCTTTATTACCAACGAATGGCGGAAGCTATTCGCTCCTGTTTGATGCAGGATATTCAGGGTCAATATGAAGTTACCAAACTAATTGTAAAAGACGCGGAAGTAATTATTGAAGCAAATGAATGTATGCACGCCTATTTGGAGCATCTTACCAGTTGTATTTGCATTGGCAAATTTGAAGAGCTTCTTTCTACCTTATCCAAGTTAAAATCGGACATTAAGAAAGGGAAATTTGGCACTACTTCAGATATACGAGTAAAGCTTTTTTATTATGCAGCCAACTATGAACTAATGACTTACACTTATATGGGCGATCAACCTAATCTACTTATTAAAATTAGAGAAGTGGAAATGGGACTAAAAAAATTAACAGATAGCCTATCGGTAGAAATGAAACTTGTGATTAGTTCGGCCCTTAAAATGGCCTACTATTTTTCAGGAAATGTAAAAAGGGCAAAAAAAGCGATTGAACACATTCGAGTCAACGCCAAACATCAAGTTCGCCAAGACATTTCTCAGGATGTTTTTTTCTTTAACCTCCTATTGTGTACCGATGAAAATAATGTGGACGAAATGGAAGCTACCCTCCATACTATAAAAATCAATTGCCAATTAAATATGCCTCAATACAAATTTGAAAAAGAAATGTTTGCTATTTTCTCAGATTTTGCGGTAGATAAACTTAATAAGTCACAGCTATATTCCGCCTTGATTTCTTCATACCAGAAAATAGTTCCATCCTTAAGCACAGGTGTTTCCTATACCGAAAATTATTACCCATATTACCTATGGGCGTATGCAAATCAGTTGGGGAAACCGGTTCTTAAAGTTGCTGAAAAACTGTATTTAGATAATTTTAAAAATTAATTTATTTAAAACAACTACTTGTCTTTCGGTTAGTTACGGTAGTAAATTAAATTTATAATACTAAGTTTTAAATTCACTACATTGCCCATTTCCTTATAGCGATAGTACATTTGTCCCAGACAGAAATGCTTAACAAAAAAATATTCTGCTTAAAAAGCAGCTACCTATCACCGGTAGAAGAGTCTTTAAAATGGGTGAATATGAAAAATGGGGTTAAATTAATTTTTAATCCCATTTTTTTGTGCCTTATTTTTATCGTACTAGCGCTATTTGACTAGCGAAAACTTCGACTGAAATAGTTCGCCATCTACGGTGATTAAAATTCCATAGAAACCACTATTCAACTTGGATAAATCCACGGTTTGTCGTCCGTTTCCTTGTGCTTTTTTGAGTGTCTTTCCTGAAAGGTCAAAAATCACCAATTCCCATTTGGAGGTACTTTCCACAATCACAAAACCGGTACTTGGATTTGGATATACTGCGATTTTAGCGCTTTCTCTCACCTCTTTTACTGAGGTGATATCATCTACCACAAAGGAACCTGTTCCTGTACAACCTTTATTATCTGTTGCGGTTACAGTATAGGTACCAAAAGTTAGATTATCAATGTTCTTAGTCGTTTCTCCGTTAGACCACACATAGCGGTATGAAGGCGTTCCTCCCGTAGTTTCAATGTGCACAAACCCATTGGTAAGCCCATGATCAGGTCCAATTTGGGTTGCGGTAATAGAAATGGAATCTGGCTGAGAAATAACAGTCTGTACGGTGTACATGACTCCCGTATTGTCGGTTACCGACACATTATAATTACCAGCGGCAAGATTGGTCGCTACATTCGTTGTTGCCCCATTACTCCATAAATAACTATAAGGAGCTGTTCCGCCTACAGCCAATACGGTAGCGCTACCATCTGCACTCCCGTAACAGGAAGTCCGTTGTTTGGTAGATATTCCAGCAAATAGCGAATTACCCGTTTGATAGCTCACAGCGGTAACCGTTCCAGATGGGTCGGTTTCAGCCTCTAGCATATAATAAGATCTGTTCTTAGCCATAAATCGGTAAAAATATTGAGTCGCATTCGATTGTTGCACAGAAGTCCAATTGCCAAAAATCTTTCCCCAAACAGAATCTCTCGTTACCTCCACGTCATACATGCGAATTACCGTCTCGCTCACATTTGGCAAGACTAGCGTCCCAAAAGCATCCGCATGACGGGTAATAATTGTGGTGCTTTTTAAGCGTAAAGAATCAAATAATCCGGTGACAGTATCAACCAACACGGTGTCAAAAACCCGCGTAGTTGTTCCGGTGGTATTGAACGTAGTTGGAAAACTCATCATCGTTACATTTGGATTGAAGTTTAATGGCGCATTGGTGCCTACATTATACAAATCGCCATACACTCCGTCAACAATCACCGCATTGGCTGATTTGATAGTGTAGTACATATTTGCACCCATAGCTATCGCTAAATTGGCGGCAGGAAATGCATTGCCCGCAATGGTACCCGTAGGATTTAAAAATTGATAATTACTTGTAGCCTCAAAACTCATCGAGGTATAATCAAATGTTTGCGCCACATTAGAAGCAGCAGCCACAGTTTTACCATATACACTGGAATCGGAAACCATAATCACATTATCTCCAATTTGACCAAAATCGGCCGAATCAATGGTTATTTGCGCATAAGAAGCCGTGGTGATTCCCAAGGCAAAAAGTAAGGTGTTGATATATTTCATCGTAATAGTTTAGCTAAATGACTGTAGCTCATACAGTTTTTTATATGTTTTATTTGCAGCAATTAATTCGGTATGTGAGCCTTCTTCCACTATCTCTCCCTTCTCAATCACGTAAATTCTGTTGGCGTTTACAATAGTGGATAAGCGATGCGCAATCACAATAGAAGTCCTTGATTTCATCAACTCATCCAATGCTTCTTGCACTAGTTTTTCGCTTTCGGTATCCAATGAAGAAGTGGCTTCATCCAACACTAAAATAGGCGGATTATTTAGAATAGCACGTGCAATGCTTAAGCGTTGTTTTTGACCGCCCGAAAGTTTTGCGCCACCGTCTCCAATGTTATAATCGTATCCACCAGGTAGGGTTAATATAAACTCATGGGCATTGGCTACCTTAGCTGCATCTTCTATTTCCTGTTGCGTAGCTTCAGGATTGCCAAATAGGATGTTTCCTTTTACGGTATCATTAAATAAAATACTTTGTTGAGTTACCATTCCAATAAGCTCTCTCAATTGCCTGATTTTCATATCAGTAATAGCCACCCCATCTATAGATATTTCACCTTCATTTACATCGTAAAAACGAGGCAATAAATCGGCAATAGTAGATTTACCACTTCCAGATGGACCAACTAAGGCAATGGTCTCCCCTTTTTTAATGCGTAAAGAAATGCCTTTCAAGACTTCCTCTTTTTGGTATTTAAAACGCACATTAGAATAAGCAACATCCGATTCGAAGGATGTTTTGGTAATTGGTTTTACGGGATCCATAATAACCTCTTCTGCCAATAATATTTTATCAATACGATCTAAGGATGCTCTACCTTTTTGCACATTATAAATGGCAACTGTAAACGATTTAATAGGAGGAATAACTTGGGTAAAAATAACGATATACACGATGAAGGTAGACGCATCTAACGCACCACTTTCATCCATTAAAATTAAACGACCACCATACCAAATTACGAACACCATAATCAAAACGCCCAACACCTCACTTACCGGAGAAGCTAAATCACGTTTTCGATACATTTTTAACATCAATTTGGTGTAATCATTATTCACCCTAAAAAATTTGGAAATAGTTAATTTCTCGGCCGTAAATGCTTTTATAATTCGAAGTCCGGTAATGGTCTCATCCATCATGGCTACCAATCCACCCATTTGCGACTGACCGTCTTCGGAAGTTTTTTTGAGTGATTTTCCTATACTTCCTACAATATATCCCGAAATGGGAAGAATCAACACCACAAAAAGAGTGAGTTCCATACTCAGGTTTACCAAGGTAACCAAATACACAATGATGGTAAAAGGATCCCGAAACAGCATTTCTAATGAAGTCATGATGGTCCATTCCACCTCTTGCACATCATTCGTCATCCGCGACATGATGTCACCTTTTTTCTCTTCATTAAAATAAGCGATGGGCAAACTCACTACCTTTTCATACACCTTATTACGCAGGTCTTTCATTACACCTGTTCGTACATTAGCCAAGAAAAAATAAGACAGGTATCGGGTTACATTTTTTAATAGAATGAACACCAATATCAATGCACAAATAAGAATTAAGGCATTCATTTTACCATCCTCAGGATTAGATACAATAAGATCTGCCATGAAGTAGTTGAAATGATCAGCTATTAAATCCAAGCTTAGGGACTCTTTAGAAAAAGTCAATGCTTTGGGTACCGTTTCTAAATAAACTGCGTATTCTTTATTTGACTTTAAAAATATTAGATTCAAAAACGGAGCCAGCATCCCAAGGGAAACTAATCCAAATACAACCGAAAATAGATTGAAAACTACGTTTAGAAACGCAGGCATTTTATAGCCTTTAATCAGGCTTAATAAACTTAAAAGTTTCTTCATTAAAAATCTTTGTCCTGTTAAGGAATTTTTAGCTACGCATTAATGTTTGCCATATAAGTGGCTACATATTTACCAATTACATCAAATTCTAAATTGATTTTGCTTCCAATTTTAAAATTGTGAAAATTAGTATGTTCAATAGTATATGGAATAATGGCCACGCTAAAGTGACCTGGTTGAGATGCCACCACGGTAAGACTCACCCCATTGACAGTAATAGACCCTTTTGACACCGTTAAATTTCCTTCACTTTTGTCATAATCAAACCCATAAATGGTACTTCCGTTTTCATCGGTAATACTTACCACTTTGGCGGTTTGATCCACATGACCTTGCACAATATGTCCGTCAATACGTCCTTGCATCATCATACTACGCTCTAAGTTCACCTCATCACCAATGGCAAAATCGCCAATATTGGAACGATCTAATGTTTCTTTGATTGCAGTAACTGTATATTCATCTCCTGCTATTTTAACCACCGTTAAACACACTCCATTATGCGCCACACTTTGGTCAATTTTAAGTTCAGAAGTAATTTTTGATTTTAATGTAATATGAAGGTTTTCTTGCTCCCTCTGAAGATTAACTACGGTTGCTAATTCTTCAATAATTCCTGTAAACATAATATTCTAATTGCTGGGTTTCCCCGATTCTTCACGAAGCAAAGTTATGGTTCCTTTCAGAACTCTCTCTACAATTCCTTCCAATCTTATTTCATGAACAGTACACACATAAAAATATACGCCATCTGTAATTAATTCTCCATTTTTACCATTTCCAGCCCAGCCTAAAGCGGGTTCGGTGGTAGTATATACTTCTTCTCCCCAACGGTTGTAAATATGCATATCCACATCCGTAACATAACGCCAACTAGGTAGCGGAATGTAGTAATCATTCAGTCCATCGTCTCCCGGGGTAAAAATATTAGGAAGCTCATAATACGGACAATTATCTACACAAACGACATTGCTAAATTCGCTTTCATTATTGAACGAATCCACCGCAGTAATAGCATAACAACCAGCCACAGACTCCAAATCTGGGAAAAGCAGTGTGGTATTTTTAGCGCCTAAAACGGATGCTATTTTCACCAAATCACCTTCCGAAGTAGGACGAAAATACACATTGTAACTCACCACATCGTCCGTTGTATCACAAATCTCGTTTGGATTCAACCAACTTAAATCATTGTAAAACAACTCACATTTACTGTCCACTTTTAACTGTTGTGGAGGGCAAGGCGCTTGTTTATCGATTGGAGTGGCACACACTATTTGAGAGTTATTAAGCAAACGTGATTCAAGTGACGCATCCGAATACGAACCTTTGGTAGTAATGTAATAACAGTATTCCTTTCCATTAATTAAATTACTATCGGTATAAACCAACGAATTAGCCGAATCTAAATACACAAAATTGCCGGCTGCATTCTTGCGATATACATACATTGTACTATTGGTCCACGGCACGTTAATGTTTAGACTCAATTCCAATCTATTATCTAACGGTTTTGCTTTTAACTGCGGAGACGTAGCTGGCCTAGACGGACCAATTAGAGAATCTTTGCTATACACAGCAATTCGGTACGTGTATTGCACCTCTTTGGTGTTAAGAGCTGAATCCACATACAACGTATCAATTAAGCTAAAGTCTGAACTGACTATAGATGAGGCTACCTCTGCAAAAACTCCTCCTGGCTCTTTTCGAAGTATTTTATACTGGTATGGTCCAGGAAAATTTTGAACATCAATATCTACGGGTTTGGACCATTTAATGGTATCGCTTCCAGTAGAAATATCGGTAGAATTCACACTTACTCTGGTTATTATAGGCACTTCTTTTCTTAAAATAGCGCAACTTTCTACCGATGGATAACTTTCTGCTCCATCCAAAAAGTAGGCATATACCATGTAGCAATATGTTTGACCCGCTACCAGACCTGTGCCTTGATCATCATCAAAAAACAAGGTGCTACTACCATCCGTAGTAGTACCTACGAGTTTGTATCCTGTGGAAGCCGGGATTCCAGTTAAGCAAGCAGGAGCTTGGTATCCGATGGAGTCAATTTTTCTGTAAATTTTGTATCCTACGGCATTGGTACAGGTACTATAATTCCACGACACACTGATTCCGGCACCCACTGGTTCGGTTCGAATATCTGTTGGCGCAGGAGCAACAACGTTTATTCGCCAATCGCGATAATCGGCTAAATGCAAAATTGGATAATTATCTTCGGCTCGGAACACCACAAAATAGGGATATTGTCTAATGTGATTACATTGCGTGGACCACGTAAAAGGGATCGTTACTTTTTGTTCTTTGGAATCGGTAGGAAATTGCGCTTTATTTCCTTGCACAAAAAACGGATCACCGGTTGCCGACAATTCTACGGTTTGGTAATCTTGCCCGTTGGGCATAAAGTCGTCATCCACAGCAGTAACCATTTTTCGCAACACCTGAGTAGCTGTCACACAAGTATCTGAAACAGGCAATATGCGAGGTGGAGTGTTAGCCGGACATGCGGCCACCGTAATTTGTAAATCTCTTAAAATACTTCCAATTTTAACGGATTGATTACCAATTTTTCGCCATTCTTCAATAAGTATGGCTACATTATATTCGCCCGATAATTTGGGACTATCCCAAAGCAAAGTTCCAGTGACCGAATCGATGGAAATGGTGTTTTGCGAACTAATAGGCCATTGATCAGGTAAGGTGTAATTGGGAATTTGAACTCCTCCGTTACCATAGCAAGAAACCAACCGATACGACAAACTATCACTTGTGCCAAATTTAGAAATATCTTTATCCACCGCACCTGGATTGTGTTTGTACGGAAGGTTTAAACAAGCATTATCAACGGGTGGATTAGTCAAAACGGGTGAAGAATTAGGAACTCCTGCCGAGATAATATTTAACTCAGAATACAGGTAAAACACCACTTGCACAGAGTTCGGAATATTAATAATTCCAGCATTTCTATTCGGGTCTTCCATGGTGATTCGATAGGTACCTGTTCCGGGATAGGTATGTTCGGTAACGTACACATTTTTCTTAATATTACGGCCTAAATCAACCCCACAATGCTGGCAACCCTGATTTGTTGCGCCACAACCGGTACCGTTTATTCGGGGCACAGTAGCGGTAACGCCATCGCCAAAACTAACTTTATCTAACTCACATCGATCTGCGGTAACCGAACTTGCATCGGTATAAGTAGTTATCGTAATTCGGTAGGTAAAACCAGAAACGTATTCGTAGGTAATTTCTCCCGCCCTATTGTGCGTAGCAAATACCTCATTGGGCAGAGCCGCGAACAAAATAAAAATGGCGAGTAAAAATCTTTTCATAAAAGTGTTCTTTCCCTGAATAACGTAGAATGGACAGCAAAAGTACAGTTTCTTTTCCAATGTTTTTTTCGCAAATCCTTAAAGGTAAGTTAAAGACGGATATTCCTAAATTTTGGTTGCCCTAAACCGTTCCAATATTATGGCAATGGCTATTTTTGCTTATTCAGAAAACTTTTCTGAAGATACAGACAAGATATAAAACGATGAAACGAAACAATAGCAAAATAAAAGTGGCCATTTCATGTGGCGATGCGAATGGAGTTGGACTAGAAGTAATCATAAAATCATTTATAGACCCCAGAATGTTTGAGCTCTGCACTCCTGTGGTGTACGGCAGTTCGGCCGTCTCAAAAGCATACCGTAAACTATTAGGAACACAAGATTTTAGTTTCAATATGATTTCGGACCATACCAAAAGCAATGTTAAAAAAGTCAATTTAATTGATTTGGGTTTAGAAGAATTTGAAATTGCATTTGGGTCCATTACCGAAAAAGCTGGCGAATTAGCTTATAAATCGATTACTACCGCTACCGATGCTTTGGCATCAAACCATGCAGACGTGTTAGTAACCGCACCCATTCAGAAGCAAAACATTAAATGGGAACACGAAGACATTAAAGGGCATACCGAATATTTAGCGCATTACGCCAATGAGGACAATCCTTTAATGATGATGGTGCATAATAACCTTAGAATTGGGGTGGTAACGGGGCATGTACCGATTAAAGAAGTTGCTAATGTACTTACCAAAGAAAAAATTATTACTACGCTAGAGGTATTTAAAAAGAGTTTGGTTCAGGATTTTAATATTCATCAACCCAAAATTGCAGTGTTAGGTTTAAATCCACATGCGGGCGATAACGGAGTGATTGGCAAAGAAGAAATGGACATTATTAATCCGGCTATAGATGAGTTTAACGCAAATGGAAATATTGCAATTGGCCCGTTTCCAAGCGATGGTTTCTTTGGCTCCGGACAGTTTAAAAACTTTGATGGCGTGTTAGCGATGTATCATGACCAAGGGTTAATTCCATTTAAAACCATTTCAAATAACGAAGGGGTCAACTTTACCGCTGGATTACCTATTGTGCGTACATCGCCTGATCATGGAACTGCATTTGACATTGCCGGACAAAATCAAGCCGATCCAACCAGTTTTAGAAACGCCATTTATTTGGCTTCCGATATTTACCGAAATAGACGGAATTACCGTGAAATGACCAAGGACATTTTACCGATAAAAAAATAATCAACAAAAAGAAAGAGGAGCTCCTCAACTCCTCTTTCACTACTTTCACCCATTCGTTGTAAGCAGAAAAGTGTAACACCAAAGGTGTCCAAATTAATTATCCCTAACTCACAACACGAGCATATACGATATTGACTCTAAAAAAGTTTCAATTTAGAGCGTTCAAAATTTCATTTTACGATATCTTTTTTATTATCAAGTAATTAACCTCTGAAATTTATTTTACTTTACGTCCGTTTTTAAATACTTGAGTTTGTTTTAAATTTCCTTTCTCATCAAATACTTGCCATTTTCCGTCTAAAATTCCTTCCTTAAAATTGCTTTTGTTAACCACAATTCCACGTTCGTTATACACCACACATGCACCATTAGGTCGGTCTCCTTTATAAGTTTGCTCACGCTTAATTTGACCTTGCGGATAATTGAAAATCCACTTTCCGGATTTAGAGCCATTTTGGTAGGAACCAGCAGATTCTAGTTTCCCATATTCGGTAAAATATTCCCATTTACCTACTTTTAAATTGGCCTTATACGAACCGTGTTCTCTTGTGATAGACCTAGGGAACCAAAAAGTCCATTCGCCAGTTCTTTCTCCGTTTTCCCAATAGCCATGGTATTTTTTATCGCCCGTTTTGGTCGCGCCAGGGGTACTTGATTTTTCAAACCAACCGCTCCATTCTTTATCCATTTTACCGTTTGAAAAACTTCCTTGATCCTTTATTTTACCGGTTTCATAATACGATACCCAAGCACCTTGTTCAAGTCCTTTGCTAAAGTGTCCGTTGGTAAAAACTTGTCCGTTTTCCCACCAGCTATTCCACTCGCCTTCTTCCAGGTTATTTACATAATTACCCGATCTGAATTTTTTTCCAGACTCGAAATAATACGTCCAAATCCCGTTTTTCGCTCCAAGAGTATAATCTCCTTCCGATTCAATGTTTCCATTTCTAAAATACACTTTCCAATGACCACTTTCTTTTCCTTGGGCATATTCTCCTACCCAATCTTTATCTCCGTTTTCAAAATATGCTTCCCATTTGCCGTTACGGTTACCATTCAAATATTGCCCTTGGTGACTTATTTGCCCATTTGGGTGATACAACATATAACTCCCATTGATTTTACCATTTACAAAGCCCATTTTTTTCCAAATCGCACCTGTTTCATACCAATATTGCCATTCGCCATTAGGTACACCGTTTTTAAAAGCACCTTCATATTTCTTTGTGCCATCGGCTAAGTATTTTACGGTGCTTCCATTTCGCAACCCGTCTTGCATACTCGACTTTTCCATCAATTGGCCCGAATCGTAGTAATAGTTTATGAATCCGGAGCCATCGGTAACGGTTTGCACCCCGTTGGTATCAAAAAATTGAATGATTCTTCGTTGTCCTTCCTCACATCGTTCTTGTTTCCAAATAGCGCCATTTTCTTTCCAAAACATCCAGGTGCTATCGCATTGGTCCTTTTTGAAATAACCCGTTTCTTTCTGCTTACCGTTTTCAAACCAAGCTAAATACACGCTATCTCTAAAACCGCGTTTGTAATAACTTTCAAATTCTTTGGTGCCATTTTCAAAATAAACGATTTGCTTTCCGTTGATAAATCCTCTTCGGTATTCTGTTTCTTCCATCAATTTCCCGCTTCTATACCAATACTTCCAAAGTCCTTGCTCTTTTCCGTCTAACCGGTCGCCTTCACTTTGCTTGGTGAGATGTGCAGAATCATAATAGGTAATGTAATGCTGAGAGTCTTGCGCATAGCCCAATGCGCTTACGGTTACAAAAAGAAATAAAACAAGATTTTTCATTAATTCAGATTTTTCACAAAAATAGATGTACTGATGCTTTCGGTTAACGTAGGACTTGGAAAAATATTCACATTTAACTCGGCATTTCTAACCCTTATTTGAACTACAGATTTTAGTACATTTGAATCACCAAAAATCAAATCAATATGGCTATTTCAAAAAAAGCATTTTCATTTTTACAAGACCTTTCACGCAACAACAATCGCGATTGGTTTGCAGAGAATAAAGATAAGTACACCGCTGCGCATGAAAACATGATTGAGTTTGCCGAGGACGTGCTTGGAAAAATGAATGGATTTGATAAAATTGAAACGCCATCGGGTAAAAAAGCGCTTAAACGCATTTATAGAGATGTGCGTTTTTCTAAAAACAAAGCGCCCTACAAACAGCATTTTGGACTGATGTATGCCCGTGCCACTGCTGCCAGACGAGGTGGATACTACATTCACATTCAACCCGGAGAAAGCTTTTTGGGCGGTGGGTTTTGGGGTCCTGAAAAAGATGATTTACTACTCATTAGAAAACATTTGGCTCAGGACGATTCTTATTTACGAAAGGTGTTAGCCTCTCCTACCTTCAAAAAACACTTCAAATCCATGCGCGGTGAGCAGTTAAAAACAGCTCCCAAAGGTTTTGATAAAGAGCATCCAGCTATCGACTTGTTGCGTTACAAGCAGTTTCTATGCATGGAGTCAATTACAGATGAAGAGGTTTTGAGTCAGGATTTCAGTAAAAAAGTGGAACAAACCTTTAAAGCCATGCAACCCTTTTTGGAGGTAATGACCGAAATGCTGACGACTAATTTGAACGGAGAAGAGTTGGTTAAGTGAGGTAGAAGTCAAATTGAAAATCACTACCATTCTGGCGAATATTTGAGCACCGCCACTTTGTAATTATTTACTATTTGCTGAAGATCAAGCTTGAGTTTTATGATAAGGGTAAGATATCTTTCTTCGTTTAAACCGGTTATTTGTTTTGCATTACGTTGTGGATACTGATCTAATAAAGGCGGAAAAATCCATAAATCATCATACGATTTAGCATACACACACTCCACATCAGAAATAAGAATCCTAGCCTTTTGGTCTTTCATCAGAAAAACAATATTGTACTTAAAACCATATCGGTAATGGCTAACGTGCTCCAAAATTTTAACCTTTACCAGCACTTGCCCCGCATCACGCTCGTCACTTTGAATAACATCCTCCGCAGATTTCCAGGATTTCCCAATAAACAATTTCGTTCTCGCGTAGATTTCTTCTTGCGTTAAATCTGGCGTGTTAATAATAACATCCCATTCAAAATTAGTTTGAGAAAACACAGGGAAAGAAAATAATAGTACGGCACTAAAAATTAGGTTTTTCATGATTTGATGGGGTTCAAAAACCTTGCCAATGGAGGGTGGTGGGGTGCAATTTTGTATTTCTAAAATATTTTGGAATTGTTGAATTGAGAATTGAGAACTAAAAATGCATTAGATATGGGAGGGTATGGATTTTATACTAGTATTTCAATAAGCATTGAAAAGCGTTTGATGTTGTTTATTTTTTGCATAACTAATTCAATTTACAAATCCATACCTGCACCATTAATTTTTAGCCAGTGGACATACTGGGCATAGTTGGGTAGTATTTTATCTACTTCGTTCCAAAAGGCTTTTGTGTGGTTGTTATGAATTAAATGTGCTAATTCATGCACTACTATATAATGCAGTACGTCTATTGGTGCCATGGCACATTTCCAGTGAAAATTAACATTACCACCACTTGTACATGATGCCCAGCGGTTTTGTAGTTCCATTATTTTTATGTGATTGGGTTCTACACCTAATTGAGCCTTATACCTTTCAATTATTGGGTGGATTTTGCTATTCAATTTAGCCTTATAAAATTGAATAAACAACTCCTTCGCTTTATGTTTGTCCTTCTTACATAGAAGAAACGTGTTTTTTACAAATTGAATTTCACCCCAATTTTCATCTATTAGTTTTAAACGATAATTACGTCCTAAATATAAAAATGACTGACCATTTACATATTCTCTTTCTACTGCGTTTTCATTCAGTTGCGTCCATTCTGCCAAGTTTTTAAAGATTTGGTATTCTTTGGCTTTTAGAATATCTCTAATTTCAACATCATTTAGTTTTTCGGGCACGCGTGCCGATACTGAGCCATCTCTTTCTACAAAAATACTAACCGTTTTTCGCTCACTTTTTTCAATGGCTATATCTATTCCTGATACTTTCATTTACCTTGTTAGTTCTTGATGTCTGCGCTTCGCTAAGCTCATTAATTCAACACTTAATTTTGCATGAAGTTTAGATACTTGCGTTACTTCCGTAAAAGAGATTAAATCTTCTACTTCCCCTTGTAATTTTCTAATCTCCGCTGGTCTTCCGCCCCAAAAATTAGGTTTGTTTATGGCGTCTTGTAAGAGATGTACTAATTCAATTGTTAAGGCTTTTAACACTTCTTTTTCTTCCGAGGCAATAGACTCGTCTTTAAATGCGCTAAAAAGAACAAAATCGTAGAATGGTAATTCTTGTTCGTCTAATCCTTCCTCTTCATTCTCGCCTTTTCTCCCTTTTGCTAAATCTTCTCTTACTTTTTCAAATTCCTCTACTATGGCATCCCAATTACCTTGGTAACGTTCAATAATCTCTTCCATTCGTTTTAAAAAGCGTTTGTATAATGCAGGATCTTTATTGATATTTACCTTAATATGCCGCCTGATAGCGTGTTCCATTTCTGAAGCTTTTGACTTGGAGTTTTTTCCTAGTTTATTTACTTCTTTTGCAAAATCTTTAGATAACAAACTAATAGGTGCTACACGGCTATCAATACCTAGTGTTTCTAAATGTGCATCTATCATTTTACGCACTTTAGGTTTTGCCCATTTTAAATCCATACTTGGATCTTTGTAACGGTTCTTAATCCGAACTAGTAAATAGCCAAATCGCTTTGCAGGAATGTAATATTTCCTAGCTGCTTCTGAGTTAAACAACAAATCTAAACTGTCAAAAAAGGCTTTTATGTAGGTATCAAACTGCGCCCTAAAAGGAATGGATTTCGCCATCTCAATACAGTCTTCGGCTAATTGAAACTCTGCCTCTTTATCGGTCATGCGTTGCTGTGCAAAACTTTCAAAATCAGTAATTCCTCTATCTGTAAATAGCTGAAGCATTCTATTGTAACGGGCTTCTAATACAGGTATTTCTTTATTAATATCTCTAAAGTACTCTAGCAATTCTTTGATATCTTCTTCATCTTCTGCTCCCCAAATATTTAAGGCATCTTTCAAATGATTGGATACGCCATAATAATCTACTAGAATTCCATGAGACTTGTCCTTTTTAGTTCGATTAACACGTGCGATGGCTTGCAACAAATCATGTTCTCTAATGCTTTTATCTAAATACATGACTTGTGCTATGGGCGCATCAAATCCGGTAAGCAATTTATCACAAACACATAGAAAAGCGACCCCTGTTTCAGGTTTTAAATAGTTTCCTTCCTCATCGGTACTGTAATCAAAGTCTTTTTTGAAATTATCAACTGCCTTGATTTCTTTCGCATTTTTACTTGCTGCACTAATAAATTCCTGTTCATTATTATCTTGCTTGGTAACTACGGTTCCAATTTTTATAAATTCAATCTTTTTTATTAAATCCAAATCTGGATTAGCTTTCTCTTTTTCTAGTGCTACACGCTCTTTTAAGGCTTCATCAATTAAAAACTGATACCTAGCTGCTGCCATAATAGAACTACCCACCACCATAGCTTTAAAACCATTGGGCATAATAGCATCTACATAGTGTTTGACTATGTTCCTTGCAATTTTTCGCAAACGATCCATGTTTTCCAAATAGGCTTGCATGGTGCCGTAATTCTTCTGAATATACTCTCGCTCTTCTTTACTTTGCTTTTTAAAGACGTCTTCAAATTCGGCATCAAAGGCATCTTTAGATTTAATTTTATCGTTGGTTGTTTTACCTATATAAATAATGTCTAAAGTAGCTCGGTCATCTACCGCTTCCCGGATTTTATAGGTATCAATAAATTCACCGGTACCGCCAAAACGTTCGTGTGTTTTTTGCTTGTGTCTATCGGTTAATAAAGGCGTACCTGTAAAGGCAATTTTGGTAGCATTCGGAAAGGCGGTGAAAATATTATCACCCATATCTCCCCCTTGAGTTCTATGCGCTTCATCAATAAGTATTACAATTCTATCTGATGTGTTCACCACATCAAAAGGTTTGAATTCGGGTACTTTGCCTTCGGTAACAAAGGCTTTCATTAATGCTTTTGAATGTTTTAATTCTTCTTGCACAAACTTGTGAACCATCACCATGTTTAAGTTAGAGGCATTTCCACTTAATTTAGGTACTAAATCTTTACGTGAACTTACAATATTGGCTTCTTTAAATTCATTAGTCAAACGAGCGGTAGCAGAAAGTTGCTTTTCTAAATCTTTACGATCTACCATCATTATAACTTTATAATCTTTTAAATCGGCTTGTGAGCGTAATTTACGAACAAAAAACACCATGGTTAAAGACTTACCTGAGCCTTGGGTATGCCAAACCACACCTGATCGTGTTTTGCCCGTTGTTTCATTACGTAACCGATCAATAATTTTGCCAACTGCTCGGTATTGCTGATAGCGACAAACAATCTTTATCTCCACACCTTCTTTTATTTCCATAAATAAAGTGAAGTGCTGCAATACATCCAGTAGAATTTCTTTGTTTAACAAACCTTTAATGAGTACTTCTTGGCGCACTCTTGGGTCGTTATGTAAACCGTTGTTTTGATACCTTACTGTTTCTTCGGCTGCGTAATTGGCAAGGTCTAAATCTTTATATATTTCTGGAAATATGTCTTTCCAGTTGAGGTAATATTCAAAGTCACCCGAAATAGAACCCACACGGGCTTCCTCACCATGCGTGGCTATACTAAATAAATTGTAGTGAAATAGGCGTTCTTCCCCATCTGTAAAGCCAAAATCGTCTCCACGGGTATTGGCATATCGCATTATTTGTTCTACCGCATTAGATATGGGATCTGCTACATCTACATCTTTGCACTCTATTACCGAAAACGGTAACCCATTTACAAATAATACGATATCTGGTATAATACCTTCTCTTGATGCTCCTGGTGTTACTACCCTAAACTGGTTGATAGCAACAAAGGCATTATCGTTCCAGTTTTTAAAATCGATGAGTTTTACTAATGGATTTTCTTCACTTGTAATTTCGTTTTTTGCAACGGTTGTTTTAGTTACCCCTATAAGCTTTTCAAATACTTGTTTATTGGCTTCTAGAAGCGATAAGTTGGCTTTTTCGGTGGCAATGGTTTCATTGTATAGGTCATCCAATTGCTTATCGGTCAACCATTCTACACCATCAACTACATTGATTTTTTTAACCGCGTTTATAAACTCTTGCTTGAGCGTGACTTCTTTAAAGCTCGTACGTAAACTTTTAGCTGGGTCTTGTGGAATGCCAAAAGCTCCTTGGTCAATAACCCGCCAGTAAAGTGCTCTTAACTTCTCTAAAAACGGTTTTTCTACGTTGCTATATTCTGCCATGGGGTTTATTTTTCTAATCCTTTTTCTATTTCTTCAATGGTGGGTAAGCTGCTCTTTAAATCATCTGGTATCACACCTGTTAAATTAAACTCGCTTACCCCAATGGGTTGGCTCATGCCTCTTAATGCAAATTCTACCTCCACATTATTTTTATCTCTACACAATAATATACCTATGGATGGTTTGTCACTTTCATGTTTTATGGTATCATCTACCACCGATAGGTAAAAGTTAAGCTTGCCCGCATACTCTGGCATAAACTTGGTGTTTTTCAACTCTATCACCACATAGCATTTTAAAATGGTGTGATAGAATAATAAATCGATGTAATAATCTTGATCTGCAACTTCTACGGGATATTGCTTTCCTAAAAAGGCGAATCCTTTACCGAGTTCTAACAAAAATTTGGATACATGCTCAATCAATTGATTTTCTAAATCCTTTTCTTTAAAATCTTCTGTTAAGGATAAAAAATCAAATACATAAGGGTCTTTTATGGTTTGAGTTGCTAACTCAGATTGTGGTTCTGGTAATGTGTGCTCAAAGTTTGTAATAGCACTCCCTAGTCTTTTGTATAGGTTTGATTTCACTTGAAGCGCTAAAGTATCTCTACTCCAACCATTCGTAATCGTTTTTTGAATATAGAAAGTAGCTTCTTCTATTGATTTACTTTTTGTAAAAATTAAAATATTATGTCCCCAAGGAATTTGGTCAACAGGTTGTTGACTAAATATAGGTAATTCATTTTCAAAGCTTTTACTCTCTTTTTGTAATTGGTCAACAGGTTGTTGACCAATTGACCTATCACTGTAAAAAGCATAAAAGCTACGCATGTATTTTAAGTTGGTAAGCGAAAAACCTTTTAAACCAGAAAACTCCCTTTTTAGGTCATTAGAAACATCTTGCAATACCTTATCTCCCCAATTTGCTACTTGTTGTTTCGCAAATAATTCTTTACCAATAGAATAATAAAGCCTAATTAGTTCTTTATTCACAGAAGTGACTGCCTTTTGCTGAGATCCTTGTATTTTTATTTTAAGGCTTAGCAACCAGTTTTTGTAATCTGATTCGGTTGGACTATTCATGAATTTGTTTGTTTTAGTTCTTAGTTCTTAGTTTGATAATGGACTGTTTTTTTTGATGGTTGTTCAAGTATGAAATTTAAAATGCTTTTTTGATTAATTCGTCAATTTCTTGTACCGAAATACTACCTCGTAATGAACCATCACTTAGTGATTGTAAATTATCCTGACTTATGATTAAAGTCCCATTAGATCCTCCCCCATCTTCCAAAGGTTTAATATCATTCTCAATATACCATTGTTTCTTCTCTTCCCACCTGGCTAAATACTCTGGAACATGTAGCATTCCGCAATGCTCCCAATAAAAGACTTCTCCGGTATCATCATTTTCAATGGTAAAATCCGGTAATTTTTCTACGTCATTAATTACCAATTTCTCTTCATATCTAACTTCTAGACCTTTATCCAAAAGTCTTTGGTAGATTACCAACTCGCTTTTTGACCTTACAAGTGTTCCATCAGAGGCTTGATGAATTAAATTCTTTTCTAAATAATTCCCTTTAACCTCAACAATTTCAGGGTTTTTAAACAGATTAGTAATTCTTCTAAGGGCATCAGAGTTTATTGGAGAAGCTAAATCCTTAATATCAAAAACATCACCTTGAAACAACACAATCACTTTATCCTTTTGTCTTGTTAAAGCCGTGTAAAGAAGCTCTTTTGATAATAATAAACAAGGGTTGGGAATTACAAGAATCACTTTACCAAATTGGCTTCCCTGCGATTTATGAATTGTAAGGGCGTAAGCTAAGTCTAATGGTGGTAGATTTTCCTCACCAAATTCACTTTTTCTAAAGGTATATTGATAGCCTAGCTGTGTACTAAATTCAACTGTCACATTTTTTGGTTTTCCCTTAACATACTTTGTTTTCCATTGCCCAGTAATGATTCCGATTTCACCATTGGCAATGTAATTAAGAGCTCCATCATCTTGAGGATAAACAGATTTATGGTACCTTTTTGTATTCGAACTGTTTATTACTTTATCACCATAAACTAATTGATTAGTGCCTAGTGAACCAGGTAATTTAGACCATGGTTCGTTAACACTTTTAACCGTTTTAGACCTAAACCATTCATGAATGCGTCTATTTAGCATTACCCGACCAAATATTTTATCATTGATTGGCGTTAGTAATTGCCAGGCTTCTATTCTCTTAGCGGCATCTTCTCTATTAAAATATCCCTTTTCGTTTGCTCCAATGGTTCTATTAAAACCTTTAATATCCGTAATATCATTTATATTTAATTCTTCTACAATTACCTTCTCAAGCAAATTTTCAAAGTCTGATTCATTTTTCCATTTTTCAACTCTTAGATATTTTCCGTCTGGCTCTGAAATTATTTTATTAAGTACGCTATCTGCCCCAGGTTCCATTTCCCCATCACCAAACCATTCTGCAAGTTGCAAATCTTCTCTGTTTGCCCCTCCTTGCCTTCTTTTGATTGTTAGCTCCGCATATCCCGTAGTTATCTTTGGAAATGAATTTGCTATATCTTCGGTTCTTAAGTGATTTATTATATCAATAAACGGTCTTCCTGCTCCTATGGGTGGCAATTGTCTATGGTCACCAACTAATATAATTCGTTTGGCTCCTTTTAAACAATCTATCGTAGTTGCAAGCATCATTTCAGTAAGCATTGAAGCTTCATCTAAAATTACGGTTTCGTATTTTGACTCGCATTTTCGTTCACTAAAAGTGTACTGAAATGTTGCCCCATTATACCGGTTATATTTAGAAAGAAATTGTGCTAGCGTTTTAGTTGTAACATCAATATCTTTTGCAACTTCTTGCATTCGCACTCTAGCCTTTCCGGTTGGCGCTAATAATAAAACGCCATTGCTTAAAATTTCGGGCTGTCCGGCTAGTATCGAAAGTAAAGTAGTTTTTCCTGTACCTGCGGGTCCAATAAGCACTGAAAATCGAGAAGCGGATAATTCTTGTAAACTTGCTACTTTTTCATCTCTAGCCTTTTTTTCTTCAGCATCAATTTTGACTTCTTTATTCTTATCTAACTCTTGATTAAGTATACTTTTCCAATCACAAGAGATAGTTAATCTTGTTGCCTTTATCCTGGCAATAATTTTAGAAGATATAATGCGTTTACTCTCCGCAAATTTATCTAGTTGATACGCTGAACTTTCATCTGCCATGGAAACAACTCTAATTTTATCCTCAAATGATTTTTCAGCCATTTGTAAATAGTCACCATTAATTGGGCATTTAGGTACTAGTGGCAATTCTCTTATTTCATTAACTAAGTTTTTGCGTGATTGGAGTGTATGCCCAAATAAAGCTGCGTTTTCAAGCTGATTTACAATGATAGCTCTAACCCTTCCGGCTTCAAATGGGTCATCATACTTTAAACCATTCGGAAGAATATCTTCCCCTTTAATTTTCGAATACAAGCCCAAATCTATTGTATTCAATGCCACTTCATCATTT
The DNA here is from genome assembly GCA_963974475.1 of uncultured Flavobacteriales bacterium. Lineage (GTDB taxonomy): Bacteria > Bacteroidota > Bacteroidia > Flavobacteriales_G > Salibacteraceae > CAJXZP01. The sequence continues at coordinate 5,919 of CAXBCR010000027.1, read as the reverse complement.
CGTAAGCGTAAATCTTCGTAGATGAGGTACGGGTTTTTTATATAGTCGTCATCCTTTCGTTCTTTATTTATTGCCGCTCTTTCCTCTTGAACAAAAATTTTAATAGCCTGGTCTTTGGTTACATCTAAGCGTGCTAATAAATATAATAAATCTAACCGCTCACTTTTCCGCTGCTTTAAATCCATGTATAAATCGCGGATACTTTTTGGAATTAACCTTTGAATTCCGAGAGAAAAATCATCGTTATCTTCAAAACATTTTTCTAATAAATGCCATGGGTTTTTTACGCTATCATTTAGTTTATTGATAACGGCAGAAGCTGCAAAATGTCCTTTTTCTGAACCAAATGCTTGCAGTGCAGAACCCATTCCAGGATACAACCCTCGCAATTCTTCTAAATTTGCAATTTCATCCTGTATCCAGCTGATGGCTGCATTCAAATTCTTACCTATTTGAAGTTCTTGACTATTCTCTAACGACTTTATACAATCTGAAAGAACTCTAATGGCAGCATCATTACTAACATGTTCTGCAGCATACGAAAATTCAAATTGTTTATCATGAGGTACAACAACCGCAATGTCTTCTGGATTAAATTCTGGATGTTCCTTTTGATACTCTACAGCCTCATGATATGGCAATAAAAAACCATTCTTATTATCTGTTCGTATGGAATGTAACACCATATGTTCCCAATATGCAGCGCCAAACTCATCATCTGAGCCATCGTAGTTCTTACTATCTACAATTTTATTAATACGTCCAACTCCAACTAAAACACGCCCCCTTGATTCCACAAACGGGACCTCTTTTGCGTAAAAAAACACGAGTGAGGTTTCCTCTTTTAAATGTCCAAAAAAGGTATTCAATAACGCTTTTTGATTATTACTTTCTTGTACCCACGCATCATTCCATTTCATTAATGGCTCGCGCGATTCCTCATAATCTAAATCATAGTTCTCTGTAAAACTTTCGGTGTTCGTTTTGAGCATCCAATTATATGGAACGGCTGCTGCAGAGAATTTTGGAAATGTAACCTTGGTTGGCCTCAACCTTCCGTGCGTTTCAGCAGAACTTTTTACATACGGATGATTTAGGGTTTTCTGAAAGTCAAAAGGCGCCATGAATGTTGCTCGTTCACCAACACAAACTGGGTAATCTTTTTCAGGTAGGTTTTCAATGGAGTTACCGCATAAACGGCTCTCTTTTTCATCATTACGGTTTTGCGCACAATTCTTTAAAATTAAACATGCACCATTATTTTTAGGGGCATTACAAATTGTACCATTCCATTGGCTATCGTGCCAAGGTACACGAATGGAAAGATGTTTTAACGGTAAGCTTTTATTATATTCCATGTAAATTCAATTTCTTTTAATACTTCTTCCTCCTGTCTCGAACTATGATTTATTCTGATTTTTTGATGGACTTTGATTGGGTTTCATTACTCGTTTAAATTGTAAAAATGTATTACCAAAGTTGATTAACAGACCTATATCTAATTTATAAGCTTCTAAATAATTTATGGCTTGTGCTAAGTGTACATCTTCAAGGGTTTTTACGGCTTTTATTTCTAGCATTACTCTATCTTCTATAAAAAAATCAACTCGTCTTTTACCAATAGGAAAACCCTTATAAGACAAATCCATTTCTTGTTCTCTTATATGGTTTAGGTTATTCATATTAAGCTCAATAGACAAGGCTCGTTGATAAACCACTTCTTGAAACCCATTGCCCAAATACCGATGCACTTCCATGGCACAACCTATAATCTTACCTGTTAACTCGGAATATTTATACTGTTCATTTATCATAGTGGTCATTTCATCATTTTAAAATCATAGTTCAAGACATTAAACAACAACCTCCACCTTACCCGTTAACAAATCTTGCAGTAAACCTGCTTTTACTTGTTGGTACTTGGCTAAGGATTCTTGCTCGGTTTGGATTTTTTGATAAAAAGTTTGTAATGCTAATGATATTCTTATGATTTCATCGTTACTTAATCTAGGGAAATTAAAACTTCCAATTTGTTGGAAGTTGAGTCCTTCACGATTACCTCCTGCATTAAGCGCTTTAATTTGAGTTTGACCAAATTCACTGTTCAAAAATGCCACAGTAAAAATTGAGTTTTCTTCAAAGACTTCATTAAGTCTAATTATGCATACATGTTGATTTACGTTAGCGCAGCTTAATTCAGTCGGAAAATATGCGCAACGACCTATCGAAGCACCTGTAATATTTAACAAGACATCAAAATGGCTAACTCTGGAACCTGACATTTTTTCATCTATTTCTGGGCTAATAAAAGCAGCATCTTTAATTGATAATTTACCATTCAGAACATTCTGACTTCTAATGAACAGAATACCTGCGGTTTGATAGACCTCACTACCTCCAGTTGGTGTTGAACCGCTTCCAATTTTAATTGTCAACTCCCTTAACTCTTCAACCACCCACTCCAACGGTATCAACCCCAAAGCACTCTCATAATACAACTCTGGTGCTTCTTGTGGTGTTGGGCGCAACTGCCCTGTGTGTACATCAATGCCACGAGTAAATAAATCATGCATTAAGCCTTGTTTAATAGCTTGGTACTTGGCAATAGCGTTTTCGGTTTTTTCTATAACGTTATCTACCGTAGTTAGGATTTTGGCTATTGTTTGTTGTTGGGGGAGTGGTGGAAGGTTTATCGTGTATTCACTTAGTTCCTCCTTTGTTATGGTTTTTATTGTGCTACCATTTGCATTTTCTTTAGCTTCATTAAAAAGTTCTCTAATGATGTACATTATAAACTTCAAATCAACTTTCTCATGGAATTTTTGAAAAACTAAAAGAGTCCTATCCATATAGGCTTCATAATCTGTTATAGCAACCCTACCAATCGACCCTTGAATAGTTAAAATTAATGAGCCTCTAGGAATAAAAACACTCATTTGTGCACCCAGCTTACTTATTTTACGCTTAGTAATACGCTTAAGTTTCATGTTATCACCAACATCATAAACCTGAATAAAGGGCATTCCATTATTATCATCATACCATTTATTCAACCCATAGGGCTGAGGAAAACTTCCTCTACGAAACAATGCTAAATCTACAAGCCTTATTTCTTTCCAATTATCCCTCATACCCCAATTCCGTTAAAAAGTTGTTTAATTGGGTAGCGGCTTGTTCTCTGCTTTCTAAAATACTCACTAAGGTGTTTTGGTATTTGGTAAAGCGGGTTTCTAGCTCGGTAATTAGTTCCCGTTCGTATCGGTTTACGTAATCCATTACGGTGTGATGCAACGTTTCTTTAAAACGTGCCAATATTAAAACTTGCGCTTCATTGGCTGTAATTTTTTCACGAGCCTTGGCTACTAAGTCGTCTTTTTTAGCTTTTATTTCGCCAATGGTCGCTTTGCAGGTTTTTAGTTCATTGGTAAGCTCCGTATGTTTGGCTAATTGCTGCTCTATTACCGTTTTTTTAGCTTCGGTGTCTTTTTTAGCTTTTTGTTTTTGGTGTAGCTCAGTGGTTAAAGCATCAGTAATATCATTGGTTTTAATTCTAATGCCTAAAGCTTTAATTTCTTTATTTAACTGGGTTATGGTAGCCTTATGCGTTTTTTCGTTGGCTTTAATTTCTTTCAAAACCTCTTTAGGAAAGACTTCGTAATTGTCTTCATCATCCCGATAGCTATCGGGATCGCCCTCATACATTTCATTCACTTCATTAAACAAAGCCTCTAGTTCGTCTCGTCTGGCTTCATTCGTAGCTAGTTCATCCAGTACCTCAGGAAACTGAGATTTTAATATGTCATCGGCAGGAATTAAATCGGCATTCCACCCACTGGCAGAAATAGATTTAATATCGGTTTCTAAGCTATCCCAATAGGCCGCAAATGCCCCTCTGCTTTTGTGTACATCTAAAATACCCAATTGGCTAAAATCATGGGCAATGCTTACCGCAAAGTCATTATACACATCAAATACATTTTGCTTTTCGGGCAAGGCTTCCAGCTTAGGTACATTAGTGGTCCACCAATGGTTAATGCCTTGAATGTATTCTGCTCTTTTACCGGTGATGTCATCGTGCGCTAGCACAAAGGTTTTTACATCCTCTTTCCCTTTAAAATTGGTTTTAAATTGGTGATATCCTTCTTTATCTGATGCCTCAAAAATGGCATCTTTTAAACCCGTATAGTTATTCCAGTAAGCCTGTAACTCCTCTACCTCCATACTCGGAATACCACCATGCAAATGGGCATTTACATCTTGGGGCTCGGCAGGCGGACTGTTATCTACATACCTACGGATATTGAAATTGTAATCTTCTTTTTCTAAATCGGCTTTTCTAATATTTTTAGCGTACCCTTTTAAGTCTTCTTTATTTTTATAGATGTAGCTAATTTTTGCAATATCCTCTGGGCGCAATTTGTTTTGGTTCTTGCCCTCTTTGTATTCTCTATCGGCATTAATAAACAATACCTGTTTACGCTGGGCAGCCCCTTTTTTGTTGATGATTAACACGGAAGCAGGAATGCCCGTACCATAAAACAAACCCGAAGGCAAGCCCACCACAGCCTCTAAATAGCCCCGTTCTACCAACCATTGGCGCATACTTTTTTCTTCGCTACCGCGGAAGAGTACGCCATGAGGCATAACTACGGCCATACGCCCGTTGTCTTTCAGAACAGACACCATGTGTTGCACAAACATAAAGTCGGCTTTTTTCTTTTTAGGCATCCAGTAATGAAAGCGGTCACGAAAGTTTTTAATGTCGCTATAATTAGCCGAAAACGGAGGATTAGCAATGACGATATCAAAGCGTTTCAACTCTCCATTTTCTACATGCAATGGATTGGCAACGGTATCGCCTTGTAAAATTTCGGCATCAAAAATATCATGAAACAACATATTCATTTTACACAAAGACCACGTAGTACCGCTTAGTTCTTGCCCATGAAAACTTAAACGAGAAGCACGATCTTGTTCAAACTTATCGCTTAGTCGTTTTAAAAATAACATTCCAAAAATGTATTCTTTAAACTCAGAGGCATCCATGTTACCTCTTAATATATCGCAGGCATCCATTAGGAAACCTTCTAGCCATGATAGCGTTAATTTTTTATTCATTTGTTTTCTTTCTAGTCTTGTTCTACTAATAATTCTTTCGCGCTCACTTTTAAGATTTTAGCCATCTTATATAAGTTGCTTAAACTGGGTTGACGTCTGTTTTGGACATAAGAATTAACCATATTAAAGCGCTTACCTAGCTCATCTGATAGCCAGGTTTGGGTTAACTTTTTTTCTTTTACAACTGTGATAAACCGGTTCATTAATGAGTCTGTTTTAAGCGAAAACTAAGGTAGAATTAATAGTTTGATTTTCTCATAAAATGAGTGGGTTAGTTTTGGGAAAAAATTATTTTAACTTAGTAAAGTTAACAGGAAACCTATAGCCAACCTCAACGCATGAAAGTTTAAGCAAATAAGGGTAATCAATAAAGCGTTTCCCCCGACATAGTAGGGGCGTATTTACCAATTACCCTTTAAAAGTAATACCATAATAAAATGGTAGTTCAATAGAGTTGGCTAAAGGATACAGTCCGATGCGCTCTAATGGTAAACATTACAAAGAACACTTACGATGGTAAAGACCATAGCGCCTTTTAACTTTATGACGTTCAGAATTGTAAATCCGGGATATAGTCCAGCAACTTACAGTTATCAAAAGTAGGTCATTTTATTATGCGTAGTAAAAAACACTTTCTTTAGGGAAAGTTTCGATTCGCTGTGCTCGCTCCACATAAACTTCTCTCCCCAGCAGGACATAAAAAAAGCCGATACTTTCGTATCGGCTTTTTGTTGTCCCACTAGGGCTCGAACCTAGACTCTTCTGTACCAAAAACAGACGTGTTGCCAGTTACACCATGGG
>CAXBCR010000026.1:0-49857 GCA_963974475.1 uncultured Flavobacteriales bacterium | reverse complement strand
CACTATTTTGTAATCCCCATTTAGGCTCCTGCGCCTGTGTGTGTGTGTGTGTGAAAAGAGCCACTAGCCCTCCCATCAAAATGAGTTTTTTGAACTTCATAGTACATTGTTTTAATATTGGTTATTATTTAAGTAAGCACCAAATGTAAACGTATTTTTCATATTTCAACCATTGGTTGTCATCATTTTAAAATAAAAAAATCAAAACCTATCCGCTCGATAGGTTTTTCAAATTGGAGCAATCATTTTGGCTAATCTCATGCCTTTTTGCTCTCTTTTTTAATTATTGTTATTGGATAAATGATGAGGGGTTTGGTTTTTGAAAATTGGATTCAATTTGGCTGGTTTTCAGGGGAACTTTGGGAAAGTACGTTAAGCTTTGCTTTTAACTTTGGTGAAGTTTTCTTTCTTTTAACCTAATCGATTTCTGGAAATGGAAATTCAATTTTAAAACTCGGGTCAACTTTGCCAAAGTACGTTAAGCTCCGCGCTTAACTTTGGCAAAGTTTCTTTCGGCTCTGCGTTTAACTTTGGCAAAGTTTCGTTAAGCTCTGATTTTAACTTTGGTGAAGTTTCTTTCGGCTCTGCTTTTAACTTTGGGAAGGTTTTTTAATTGCGACCAAATGGATGATGGAAAGATTTTATCACAAAAAAAATCGGGAGAAAGAGCTTTTTAAATTCTCTTTAACCCGATTTTCAATCAAACTTATTCGATTTTATTCTGTTTTGACCATTTTCTGTATTTGTGTTCCATTTTGATTGGATACTTGCACAAAATAGACCCCATGTGTAAGGTTGGAAACATCTAATATTTCGGCATTGGTAAATGTTCCATTTAGCACGACATTGCCTGCTAAAGAAATAATTTTATAGGTTGACGAACCTTTATAATCCGTTTGAATAGTTAATTTATTCGTCACTGGATTAGGAAAAATCCTAACCGACACATTTGTCTGAACATTGGTTATACCGGTCACTACACTCATATTATCGGAGGCATTTAATCGTTCCGATTGGGTAACCTCTTTGGTATTTGCGTCTTCTAAAATTGCCATTCCATAAATTCGATTAAAATCCCAAGCAGAATGCGTTGCGGTAGTACGTGTAATTACCACCGAATCGCCTACGGTTGGAGACACGGTAACATTCATCCCCGCGTTGCCACTTAACGAACGTCTAAACACATCGTAATGTTCATTTTCGCCATTTGGCGCATTGTAAAAAATGGTGTCTTCGGCTAATACTAAATACAGATTTTGCGTAGCTAATGAATGCGTAGCCACCGTTTTGATAACCACTCTTAATCGTATGGAGTCATTGCCAAATTTTTGCTGACTCATTTCTAACTTAATAGGTGAAGTCAATCCCAGGTACGGAGTAAAAATACTGGGAGAAGTAAAACTGACACTACTGGAAACTAGTTTTCCATTAATAACCAATTTAGGGGTGGATCCATATACTTGATAATAGCGTGTTCTTCCATCATTAGCGGCCACATCGTGCTTGTTAAAAACACAGGTAGCATAAGGCGAACTAGGGTGAATGGCTAAATGCATCATATTTCCTTTGTTTTGCATCAAGTAATTAGCATAAAAACCGGGGTTTCTAGATGCACAGGTGGAACACCGAGAATTTGTAAAATGTTCGACCACAATTTTTCGAGGCACCTCTTGCGCCTGAGATAGTCCGATAATAAATACTGAAAATAGTAATGTAAGTTTTGATTTCATATCATTGATTTGATACAAAAATAAGGGGTAATGGATTTAAACAATGTACGGTACTTGACAATTAGAATATATCAAGGAGCAAATTTGCCATTTTCACACCAACGCTCCTTGATACAAAAAAATTTAAAATGCTATAAATTGGTCGATTTGCTTTTCAATGGTTTCCGCCATTTTTTCATCGGTAATCACTCCTTCCTCATTCATTAAAGCATAAATGGCTGGCATTGTCACTTTATACGGAAGAACGGGCATATTGGTGTAATTATAAATGCTGACCAATTGGTCCATTCCACGAGCATTACCCGACCTACCAGCTGCTACACCCACTAAGGCAACCTTTTTCTCTCTAAAATCATCGGGCGATACGCCATCAAAAAAGGCTTTGAGTGCTCCCGGAAAGCTCCCATTATATTCGGGTGTTAATATTACGTATTTATCTGCTGGAATAATATATTTTTCAACAAAATGAGAAAACTCAGGGTTCTTAGTTCCCATAGTATCATTGTTAAAAACGAAGTCTTTGGGTAAGTCTTCTATGTTCAGAAATTCAACTTCTTGACCTTTACTTTTCAATACATTTACATAATGTTTGGCGACCAAACTTGTTTTATTATTTGGACGAATTGTACCGGAAATTACTGTAATCATGTGATGCTTTTAAAATTGTTTAAAATTTGATGAATACTCCCCCCAAAACTTGTAAAAAATCACACTACTTTTACAACAATTACGTTTATGTATTCAAAATTCAAAGAAAGGTCATAAAATCAAATTATTAACGATTTTATGGATGACATTTTGGAATAAATAGTTTAGAAAAAATTAATGGGAAAAATAATAGCGATAGCAAATCAAAAGGGTGGAGTTGGAAAAACAACCACTGCCATCAACTTAGGAGCAAGTTTTGGTGCCTTAGATAAAAAGACTTTGATTATTGATGCCGATCCACAAGCAAATACTACATCAGGCCTTGGGTTTGATCCACGAAATATTAAAACAAGTATTTACGAATGTATCGTGAATGGGGTAAGTGCGAAAGATATTATTTTAACTACCCAAAGCCCAAACTTAGATATTATTCCTGCACACATTGATTTGGTTGGAGCTGAAATTGAGTTAATCAACCTGCCCCAGCGTGAGCACATGATGAAAAAAGCATTGGCTGATATCGTGGATGATTATGAGTTTATTATCATTGATTGTTCCCCATCATTAGGATTAATTACGGTAAACTCATTAACCGCGGCAGATAGTGTAATTGTACCTATTCAATGTGAGTATTTTGCATTGGAAGGGTTAGGAAAACTATTAAATACCATCAAGATTGTACAAACGCGCTTAAATCCAGATTTGAGCATCGAAGGAATGCTCTTGACGATGTATGATCAACGATTAAGATTAGCGAATCAAGTGGCCGATGAGTTAAAAACCCATTTTCACCAATTGGTTTTTGACACGGTAATTCACCGCAACACCCGACTAGGCGAAGCACCAAGTCACGGAGAAAGTATTATTTCACATGATGCAAGTTCAAAAGGAGCGGTAAACTATTTAAATTTGGCTAGAGAAATTTTACAAAAAAACAATCTAACCCAAATTAAGCAAGAAGACAAAATAATTGCGGTAAATGGCTAAGAAACAAGCACTAGGAAGAGGTTTAAGCGCTTTGTTAAGCGATGCAGAAATGGAGGCTCCAAGTAGTTTATCCATTCGTAGTACAAGCACAGGAATTTCTGAAATTTCTCTTTCTCAAATAAAACCAAATCCGAATCAACCACGTAGAAACTTTGAGGAAGATGCATTACTTGAATTAGCTAATTCGATAAAACAACACGGATTGGTTCAACCCATTACGGTTAGAAAAATAAATCCTAGCGAATATCAAATTATTTCTGGAGAACGAAGATGGCGTGCAAGTTCACAAGCAGGACTTCAGACTATTCCGGTATATATTAGAAATGTTAACGATGAGGAGGTACTTGAATTAGCCCTTATTGAAAACATTCAACGGGAAGATTTAGATGCGATGGAAATAGCAATTTCATACCAACGTATGCTAGACGAACTTTCCATTACCCAAGAAGTGTTAGCACAAAAAGTGAGTAAGAATAGATCTACGGTAACCAATTTCTTACGACTATTAAACCTACCTGCCGAAATTCAATTGGCCGTACGCAGTGGCGCTATAAGTATGGGGCATGCACGTGCCCTACTTTCTGCCAAAACAGAAGAAATACAATTAGGAATTTTTAATCGAATTCTCAAATTAGGTTTAAATGTTCGCCAGGTAGAGCAATTAGTCAAAGCGGATAAGGTTTCTAAAAAAACGACTGATTCACTTAAAAAAGCAGACCTTACTTTTGAACAACAAAGTAACTTTTTGGAGCTTAAACGCATTGTTAGAAATCCGGTGGATATTAAAAAAGATTCTTCGGGTAAAGGCAAAATCACGATAAACTTCAAGAATAATTCTGATTTATCACGGGTTTTGGATTTATTGATGCCTTAACGGTTACTTTTTAAAGTCTTAAAAAACCAAAACAAAATATTTCTTTTTTTCGTCATCTAACTTATTCTAGTACTTTCGCGTTCATGTGGATACGTAGTTTTATTATCGTGATTGTTATATTTTTTGTTGCGCCATTTATGGGGCATGCGCAAAAGGTATTATCCGATTCGGCTCATATTTTGGAGGGGGAACAACATGTGATAAAACATGAAGATTTGGCGTTGGAACATTCGCCTAAAAAAGCTACCTTAATGTCCACATTTTTGCCTGGTGCAGGTCAGTTCTACAACAAAAAATACTGGAAAATCCCTGTTATTTGGGTGGGAGTTGGTACCGCCATTGTGGTAAGTCAAGTTAATCGAGATAAATACCATTTTTGGAAAGACCAATATTTAAGGAGGCTAGATCCCGACCTAGAGGATGATTTTCCTTCGGCTACCGTACAGAGTTTGGAAGACATTAAAAGTTCGTATAAGCAATCGATGGAAACCGCCTACATTGCAGCAGGGGTTATCTATTTACTTCAAATTCTGGACGCCAATGTAGATGCCCAATTAATGAGTTTTGATGTATCGGATGATTTGAGTTTAAACCTCAACCCCAATGCTATTCCAAACCTATCTAACCCAGCGCCTACCTACGGAGTAACACTTTGCTTAAAACTGAAGTAAGTATTTAAATACGAGTAATAAAAAAGCACAAATGAATATTGCGATAATTGGTTACGGTAAAATGGGAAAGGTAATTGAGAAAATTGCCGTAGAAAGAGGTCATCAAGTTACCGTGAAGATTACTTCTCAAGAAGCTGATTTTGCTCCTGAAGTGCTTAAAAAAGCAGATGTAGCCATTGAGTTTTCCGTACCAAAAGCAGCAGTATCCAATATCCAAAAATGTTTTGCCGCTGGTATTCCGGTGGTAGTAGGCACCACCGGATGGATGGACCAATTAGATGCGGTAACCCAACAGTGCAATGCCGTAAATGGCGGACTTTTCTATGCGTCCAATTTTAGTATTGGGGTCAACATTTTCTTTAAGGTAAATCAATTGCTAGCCAAATTAATGGATGGCCAACCGAGCTACGAGGTACGGATGGAAGAAATTCATCATACCCAAAAGTTAGATTCTCCAAGTGGTACAGCGCTCACAATTGCCCATCAAATTATTGAAAACGTTTCGCGTAAAACGGGATGGATTGAATCGGAAAATCCGAGTAATGCTGAAATTGGAATTGAGGCGAAAAGAATAGCAGATACTCCGGGTACCCACATTGTGACCTACGAAAACCAAATTGACACGCTTCAAATTAGTCACGAAGCAAAAGGGAGAGAAGGTTTTGCAATGGGCTCCATATTAGCGGCTGAATTTATGTTGGGAAAATCTGGAATTTACGGAATGGAAGATTTATTAGGTTAATTAAACGAAAATTTAATGGCCATTTAATAGCCCGTTCCACCCGATTATACCTATCATTTTCCATTCATACGAGGCTTAACATTTGTTAGAAAAATATCCCATAATCGATTTTACTCACAATCCAATATTTACACTACTTTAGCGCCCAATAACACAAAAATTATTACATGTCTATAATAATCACATTCATACTGTTAACTGCCATTTTTGTTGGGCTTTACCAACTATTTCCAAAAGCTGGATACACGAATTGGCATGCATTTATTCCATTTTATAACCTCTACATTTGGTTGAAAATTATTGAGAAGCCATGGTGGTGGTTAATTTTACTACTCATTCCTGGGCCAAATGTGCTTTTGTTAATGATAATGACGGTGAATATGGGAACCGTTTTTGGTTACCGCGATGCGAAAGATGTGCTGTTAGGTGGAATTGTTCCATTCATTTATTTGCCTTATTGGGCGTTTACAGACAATCCAAAATACATTGGTCAAATTGACCGAGTAAAGCATCCAAAAACCACGGCAATGGAATGGCGTGATGCTATTTTGTTTGCCGTAGTAGCGGCCAGTATTATCCGTACGTATACGTTTGAAGCATTTACAATTCCAACCGGTTCGATGGAAAAATCGTTGCTCATTGGAGATTACCTTTTTGTAGACAAACTAGCCTATGGACCAAAAGTTCCGTTGACTCCTTTAGCATTTCCATTTGCGCATCATTCTTTACCGCTCACGAACAACACCATTCCTGCCTATTTAACGTGGTTGGAATTACCATTTTACAGAATTCCTGGATATAGCCACATTGAAAGAAATGATGTGGTGGTATTTAATTTCCCAGAGGGAGATACCGTGGATGTGGAGTACCAAGCCAATAAAAGTTTTAACTCTATGATTAGAGAAGACGCTTTTAATATGTTGTACAACGATTTTTCTAGCAATAAAGAACTAAAAACGGATGAACAATACAAGGCCATTGCGCGTAAGCGAATTTTAGCACAACGAAATTTGACTATTCGTCCGGTAGATAAACGTGAAAACTACATTAAAAGATGTGTAGGAATACCTGGAGACGAGATTGAAGTTATTGATGGAATCTTACATATAGATGGTAAGAAAGCTTTTATGGCAGATGAAATGCAATATGCTTATTTTATTCAATTCAAAAAACCGGTGGTGATGAATAATAAAACGAGGATGCTTTTCAAAAAAGAATACGAAGTAAATCTTACGGAAGCCATTCAGCTTAATCAAGAAAGTACGCTATTCCGCATTTCGCTTACGGCAGCCAATCGCGACAAACTAAAGGCAACCGCGAATGTGGTATCGATTAAACGTTCGATAAACAAAAAAGATGGATTTAGTTTTATTGACAAATTAGTTACCAAAAACACTTACGGGCCAGCGTTTACGAAATACTTGGAAGACAACCATATTTTTAGTCCGCGATATCCGTATTATCCAAATGTGCGTGAATACAATTGGACTGAAGATAACTTTGGACCGCTTGTTATTCCAGCTGAAGGAATGACGATTGATTTAACATTAAAAAACCTGCCATTATTCAGCCGACCAATTGCAGTTTACGAAGGAAATACTTTAGCGGTAAAAGACGGTAAAATATTTATTAATGGCGAAGAAGCACATTCCTATACCTTCAAAATGAATTACTACTGGTTAATGGGCGATAACCGTCATAACTCAGCCGATTCACGCTTTTGGGGATTTGTTCCGGCAGATCACGTGGTAGGTAAGGCTTCATTTGTATGGTTAAGTATCGACCCTGAATTGAGTTCATCTGACGGGAAATTTAGATGGGACAAAATGTTTAGATTAGTTAAGTAATTAAACAAAAAAGTCGAAAAAACGCTGATAACAGATTAATGAAAGTAAGCGGATTCACATTTATACGGAATGCCATAAAATTGGATTATCCCATTTTGGAAGCCATTCAGTCTATTTTACCGCTATGCGATGAAGTGGTGGTGGCCGTGGGTAATTCGGAAGATGAAACGCTTCAATTGGTTCGGGCCATTGACCCTAAAATCAGGGTCATTGAAACGGTTTGGGATGACTCCTTACGCGAGGGTGGACGGGTGTTAGCGGTAGAAACGGCTAAAGCCTTCAAAGCCATTTCGAAAGACAGTGATTGGGCTATTTACATTCAGGGAGATGAAGTGATGCACGAAGATTATTACGGTAATATTCGTCAAGCCATGCATGATTTTGAGAACGACCCCAAAGTGGATGGACTCCTTTTTAATTACCGCCATTTTTATGGTTCATACGATTACATTGGAGATGCCATAAAATGGTATCCAAAAGAAATTCGGATTATCAAAAACAACCCCGAAATTTATTCATTTGGCGATGCGCAGGGATTTAAAAAAGGAGCTGGAGAGAAGCTAAATGTAGCCGACATTGATGCCTACATTCATCATTACGGATGGGTAAAAAGTCCGGATGCCATGCAGCGCAAACAGGAGTCATTTCACAAATTGTGGCACAGCGACTCTTGGGTAGAACAAAACGTGGCAAAAGCCGAAGAATTTGACTATTCTGAAGTGAAAGCGCTTTGGAAATTTGAAGGCAAACACCCATCTGTGATGCAAAAACGCATTCAAGAAAAGGGATGGGATTTTGACCATGATATATCTCGAAACTCATTTTCAAGAAAAGAGCGGTTCAAGAAATGGGCACAGAAAATTACTGGTAAACCGCTTGGTGAACACCAGAATTACGTGATTACACGTAATTAATTTATTCGCTTTTTGTACTTTAGCCCTTCAATCAAAACCAAAAAATTCGCACCATGATTTCTCCAAACGAGTTTAACGAAATCAAGTCTAAACTTCCATTTTATTTCAGTCCCGAATTAGTGCAGTATATCAAAGAAAACGGGATGCTAACCCAAATACCGGAAGGCACAGAAATATTGCGTGAGGGTCAATATGTAAAAGTGATTCCTTATGTGATTGATGGTGTAATAAAAGTTTTTAGAAAGTTTGATGAGCGCGATTTGCTCCTGTATTACATCGAACCAAATGAGAGTTGCATCATGTCGTTTTCGGCAAGTATGCATGATGCCCCAAGTAAGGTTTATGCTATTACTGAGGTAGACACCAAGGTTCTCCTAATTCCTAGTGAAGGGATTAACAAATGGATTCAACAGTATCCTGATTTCAATACTCTTTTTTACCGTCAGTATGACCAACGATACTCAGAATTGATTGATACCATAGACCATCTCATTAACCAAAAAATGGATGTGCGAATCGTTAATTTTTTAAAACAACGATTGCAAGTTAAAGGAACGAAAACCATTAAAATTACCCACAAACAAATAGCCACTGAAATGGGTACGGCCAGAGAAGTTATTAGTCGAATTATTAAGAAATTGGAACGCGATGGGCATATTGTGCAGCATTCAGAAGGCATTGAAGTGGTGTGATTTTACGTAAGTTTAAACAACCCCATATTGAAAGTTAATTTCATTTCACGCGTTTTTTTTAGATTTAATTACGAGCACCGATAACGGAAATATTTAAGTTTTTCAAAAAATAAGGTCCTTTTATTGATTGGAATAGACATTTTCAATTTCCCATTCAATCAACAATAACCATCACATTTACAATAACCTACCTCCTTTAAAAGCTAGCCTGTAAAAATATCATCAAAATAAAACTTGTTATATTTCATAAAATGAATGAACGTTCATTCATTTTATATAGCTTTGCATTATGAAATCAAAGACAAGTACCGTACAACAGGAAAAATTAAATGCCAAACGCGTGGCCATTCTTGAGTCTGCATTAGACCAAATCACCCTGTATGGGTTTCATGGCACCAGTATAAAAATGATAGCCTCTAGCGCCAATGTAGCTGCAGGGAGTATCTATAATCACTTTTCGAATAAGGAAGAAGTGATTCAAGCGGTTTACCTTCGCCTCGTTTCTGAAATAAATGAGGTGGTTTTAAACCATCACGACCCGGCTGTTCCATTTGAGCAGGACTTTCTAAATATTTGGAACGCCATTTTACAATTGTACATTTCTGATACGCGCAAACCGGAATTTATTTCTCAGTTTGCCTACTCGCCCTACATCTTAGAAAAATCAAAAACGAGTCCTCAAATATTACTCGAACCGGTTTTAGAAATATTCAATTCGGCACGCCAAAATGGGTTAATCAAAAACTTACCTAATCCGGCCCTATTAGCTTTAACGCATAGTCCTATATCCTCTTTAGTCCGGATGGCTAAGTACGAACAAATTGATTTGGCAGAATTGTCCATTTCCAACTATTCACAAGCCTGTTGGGATTCCATAAAAATTTAAAACACAAAAAAATGAACAAACACGCTATTAGCATATTGGTCATGTGCTTCCTAGTTTCACTTCCAACCAAAGCGCAAACCACTACCGATTCGGTCAATTTACAGACCTTAGCCCTTGCGGCTTTAAACCATAATCACGGGTTACAAAACAGTGATTTAGACATTAAAAAGAATGAACAAATTAAAAAAAGCATTCACCATGTATATATTCCTACTTTAGAAGCCAAGGGCAGTTATGCTTATTCTGCGGGGCAGTTTAATTTGAACACCCAACAATTTCCAGTTACCATTCCGGGAATTACCCTACCCCCTATTATTCCGGGGTTTCCGCCTATACAAATTCCATCGACTTCCACCGCAGTGCCACCTATAGACCAGTCTATAGATTTTAATGGCAACATTTGGATGGGAGAACTTTCGGCTAAATGGACGTTGTTTACCGGTTTGAAAGCGCCTTATTTATCGAAAGCAATGACGCACAAAATTGCGGCACAGCGCCAAATTCGAAAACAAGAAGAGGCTGATTTAATCTCGGAAGTAGCCATGTATTATGACAAATTAGCATTGCTAGCTGAAACCAAAGTTTTATTGGACCAACAAATCAATAGACTTAAACAGGAAACCAAGGTGGCAAAAAAAGCCTTAGAACAAGGGTTAATTACGCATCATGAATACCAAAAAATAGAATTAGCACAATTGGAAATTAATGCCAAACAGCTAGAATATGACGGTAGCAAAGAGTTACTCATTCTTAAACTGTACCAACTTACTGGGGTAGAAAAAGAAGTGCTACTGAAGATGAAAGTCCAATTAGTACCCCGAGAAACCGGTCAGGCTAGTCAAACATTTCTAGACCGTCCAGAATTAGTGGCGCTAGAAGAGGCTACCGAAGCCACGAAGTATAAGTACAAATCCGAATTTAGCGGATACCTTCCTCAAATTCAAGCATTCGCATCACATCAGTATTTAGGAATGACCAACGGGAATATGGGAAACTTAGGCATCAATGAACTAAGTGCTTATCCGGTAAACATGGTAGGCGTAGGTGTGAAATGGGAATTATTTGACGGACTCCATACGCATACGGAAAGGCAAAAAGCAAAAATTGAGATGGAACAAACCCAAATTAAAAAAGAAGAAGTGCAGGAATTATTGGAACTCAATTACGCCAATTGGGTTACCCAATATCAAAATCTAAATGCCCAAGCAACACTCAAAAAACGTCAAATGGAAGTTGCCAAAAACTCCCTGGAAATTAGTTTCAAAGAGTATGAAAACGGACTCATTAAATTGTCTGATTTCCTAGAAACTCAAACGGTTTACACCACTGTTTCGGTGGCTTATTATCAAACCGTTTGCAACCAAAGGAACAGCGCATTAGAATTATTAAAAGCCACTGGCAATTTACAAATCAACAAGTTATAAAAGCTAAACACCATGAAATTCAAACATATATCACTTCTATTTATTCTGTTAAGTGTTGTTGCATCCTGCAGCAATCCTTCTCCCATTCACGAATTGAAAGGAAAAGTGAAACGAGACGCATTAACCATTGTAAGCAAATATCCCGGAAGGATTATTCACCATTACGTATCGGAAGGTGACATGGTCAATCCGGGCGACACCTTAGCGCTTCTAGCCATTCCAGAAATTGAAGCAAAACGCGCGCAAGCCTTGGGTGCAGTAGAGGCTGCAAAAGCGCAATATGAATTGGCTTTAAACGGAGCTTCCTCTGACCAATTGGCACAAATTAGCGCCAAGCTAGATGCGGTTACCGAACAATATGACTTTGCTAAAAAATCGTATCATCGAATAGATGCGATGTATCGCGACAGCCTGATTTCACCTCAAAAACATGACGAAGTGTATATGAATTACCAAGCGGCAAAAGCACAGTATGAAGGGGTAAAAGCAAAATACAACGAAGTCAAAAGTGGCGTACGAAACGAGAAAATAAGAATGGCTTTAGGTACGTATGACCGGGCAAAAGGAGCCCTACAAGAAGCGGATGTGGCCTACAACGAGCGTTACATAATTGCGCCACAACACATGAATATTGAAACCATTGCGCTCCAAGAAGGAGAGTTAGCTTTACCGGGTTATGGTATTTTTACGGGTTATCAATTAAATCGTACTTATTTCCGTTTTACCGTTTCCGAAAGCAAGATAAACTCCTACAAACCAGGACAGGAAATACAGGTGACATCACCCTTTACAAATGAGACCTTTTCAGGTAAAATTACTCGCATCAAGCAACTTACGCGCTATGCAGATATTACCTCCGCATTTCCTGATTATGAATTGGGCGAATCTACCTACGAAATAAAGGTGACTCCCAATAACATGGAGGATGCAGAACATCTTTACGCAAATATCACCGTGCTTTTACAAAAAAAATAAAATGAAAGACTGGTTTAAATTATTGAAACGCGAGTTTAGATACTTCGGCTCAAACTCGGTAGTAATGGCCATATTTTTAGGCGCGCCATTACTCTATGGACTCTTATTGGGGGGCGTGTATCAAAAAGGGAAAGTGGACCATTTACCCATTTTAGTTATCGATTTGGATAATACTCCCCTCAGCCATCAAATGATAGATATGATGGATGATTCGAAGGTGCTCCTGCCAGAAGTAGTGTATAATCAAAACGGAATTAGAAAACGAATTATTGACAAAGAGTACCATGCGGTGGTCACCATACCCAATAGATTTGAAGCCAACATTCTTCAAACCCTTCATCCAGAAGTAGTAGTAGAAATTAATACGGCTAATATTCTTACCGCCAATTATTCTGCGAAGGCTATTCAATTAATCCTAGGCACGTTAAACGCTGGAATAGAAATGGAAGGATTAAAGAAACAAGGAATTCCTGCGGTGACTGCGGCTACAAAATTTGAAGCATTTGGGGTAAGCTACGCTCGGTTTTTTAATTCATCTGCCAATTACATGACCTTTCTTTGGCCAGGGGTTTTGGGAGTAATCATCCAACAAGTATTTATGCTCGCTTTAGCCTTGAGTTTTGCGCGCGAATTTGAAGAAAAATCATTTTTCACGGATTTCATGCCCAAAGCAAAAAATATTTGGAATGCCATGTTTATCAAAGCACTTCCTTTTTGGGTTATGGGAATAGGCGTTTTGGTATTATTACGGTTAATGTTTCCCTTGTTTAAGATCCCATTCCATGCGAATGGATTGGCCATGATGGCGCTACTCACCGCATTAATACTCTCCGTAACCTTCATGGGGATTTTGGTAAGTATTGCCGTCCCAAACCAACTTAAAGCAACGGAAATTTTAATGGTGATTGCAACGCCTAGTTTTATTTTGAGCGGATTCACGTGGCCATTGAGTCAAATGCCGGGTTTTATCGTATCCATTGCCAACACCATTCCTTTAACGCATTTTTTGGAGGCGCTTCGCAAATTATTACTTTACCAAGCATCGGTTACGGATATAATTCCTCAAATAAAAAACTTGATGATACTGACCTTAATTTTTGCGATGGCTAGTTATGTATTATTAAAAGTTAAGGTGATGCTCCATGCTAAATCGACCGCCAAATTAGCTGAATGAATGGAGCGTTAAGCATGGCCGTTTTATCGATTTCCGTATTTGCGTTTTAAATCTCTCAGGATGTCTTCCAAGCCATTGCTTTTTATTACTAAAGTAGTGGATAGCAGCATTCCTGCTTTTCCGGGAGGCATCCCTTTACGGTCCAACCATTCAAGGTAATGCACTGGCACATCACAAATTAACGTGCCACTATATTTCCCGAAATACATTTTGGTGGTCACCAAATCTTTAAGCACCTGTGGGTCGAATAATTGAAGCGGTGTAGCCATTAATCCTTATTCTTTTACAGAAATGGTTTGACCCAAACAAACAACCACATCACCTGCACGCATTTTTTTACGTTTGGCGGTTTCCACTTCTCCGTTTACGGTAACCTCACCATCGGTAATAAACATATTGGCTTGTCCACCAGATTCGGCAATATTCATCATTTTAAGCAATGCGTTTAACGGAATAAATTCGTTTCCTTTTAAGTTGAACTCCATGTTTTTTTTGTTTGATTGCAAAGGTAGGTTAAGGAATTTGTTGGTACTCTGAATACTCCAACTTTGTTATTTCAAATAAAAAATAATGCCCGAAATTAGTCCCGTTTTTCCAGCACATCTCGATTAAAAAACTTCAATTTCAAATTTTGCCATAAATTTTTCCCCTTTCGGCAAACCAATAATCCCTTCTTTTTCCATGAAAACGCCATTTGTATTTTGATGGTCGGTAACGCCCAACCATGGCTCAATACACACGAATGGTGCACGGTATTTTGCCCAGACACCCAAGTTTTTAAAATCGGTAAACGACACCGCTAAACCATGAGAATGGTTTTTAGATTTTAAGGATACTTTTTTTGATTCGATATCTTTAAAAATCAATGCGTCATTTGCAAAAAGTTCCTCGCTAAGTCCCAACTCACGTCCCTTTGAAATCACCTCAAAGTGTTCATCGGTTAGCAATCCCTTAGCTGATAAAACGGTGGTGGACAGTGATACTTCTTGATTGAAATCTAAGTAGTAATCATCGTACTTTTCATTCGGTAATAGCGGGCAATTAAAAGCCGGATGGCCACCTAAAGAAAACCACAAATCATCCTTACCGGTATTCACCACTTTATGAGAGACTTCCAGTACATTATCCTTTAAAGTAAATGTAATGTTAAACTGAAAATCAAATGGGTAACTCTTTTTTAATTCCTCCGAGGAGGCCAATGAAAATGTTATTTCATGGTCTAATTTTCTATGAATCTGTAAGTTTTCATTATGTCGAATAAACCCATGTTTGGGAACCGCGAATTCTTGCGCATTATGAATAAACACGCCATCTTTAAGCGCACCAATGATTGGAAATAAAACGGGAGCTGTACTTCCCCAATACGTAGGGTTACCTTGCCAAACATATTCTACACCCGTTTTCTTGGCAATAAAACTGCACAGTTCAGCACCTATTCCGTTAATTTTTACGGAGAAATTATTGTTTTCTAGTTGGTGTATCATTATTGCAATATCAGATTAAACCCACACGTTACACATAATACTTCTTCTTCAGCCAAAATGCCAATCTAACCAAAATAATCAAGGCTGGCACTTCGACTAATGGGCCAATGACTCCGGCAAATGCTTCTCCGGAGTTTAATCCGAATACAGCTATGGCCACTGCGATGGCTAGTTCAAAATTGTTGCCCGTAGCGGTAAATGAAATCGAAGTGTTTTTGGCATAGTCTGCGCCCAATGCCTTACTCATAAAAAAGCTGAGTAAAAACATTACCACAAAATAAATGAGTAATGGAATGGCAATTCGAACCACGTCCATTGGAATTTGAACGATTAATTCTCCTTTCAAGGAAAACATTAATACGATGGTAAACAGCAGCGCGATTAGTGTTATGGGTGAAATAGTGGGAATAAATACCATTTTGTACCATTCTTCGCCTTTCAAGTTTACCAAAATGGTGCGACTTAAAATTCCTAATAAAAAAGGAATACCTAAATAAATGGCCACACTCTGCGCAATGGTACTGATAGAAATATCTACAATGGCGCCATCAAAGCCGAAATACGGTGGCAAAATGGTGATAAATATCCATGCATAAAAGCTATACCCAATCACCTGAAAAATACTATTTAAAGCTACTAATGCCGCGCCATATTCTGCGCTACCATCAGCTAAGTCATTCCACACCAACACCATGGCGATGCATCGTGCTAAGCCTATCAAAATCACGCCCACCATGTAATGGGGATAGTCTTGCAAGAAAACAATGGCCAAAACAAACATCAATATCGGCCCAATTATCCAATTCATCAATAACGAAACTGAAAGTAATTTCACGTCCTTCAAAACAGATGGTAAAAGCTTGTAATTTACTTTCGCCAAGGGTGGGTACATCATTAAAATCAGTCCAATGGCCAACGGGATATTGGTGCTGCCGCTACTCATATTATTAATTCCATCGGCTACCGAAGGAATGAAAAACCCCAATGCTACTCCAACCGCCATGGCTAAAAAAATCCATAAAGTGAGGTAAGAGTCTAAAAAACTTAATTTTTTATGTGCGCTCATTATTTAATTTTTGAAAAAACGTAAAACATTTCTGATGCGATTTGCGCGGAACGCTCATCGTATTTTTCGGTTTGTTGGGGCGTGCCATCAAACTCTTTTGGGTCGGCATAATTTACCGATATTCGTTGTTCCGACCCCGGAATAAAAGGACAGTTTTCATCTGCATGATCACAAGTCATTACGGCAGCAAACCTTTCCGCCTGATTCGCAGAATCATCAAACAACTTCGAAAACATAACCAACTTACCCGCATTTAAGGCAAATTCCACCTCATATTTTGGATTGTGATCTTCGGGTTGGTTGGTATGAATCATGAATCCAAAACCTCTTAAAGATTGCACCGCATTTTCATTAAAAGCAGTCACTTCTACCCCACCCGACAAACAGGTAGTTTCTATTCCAAACGCATGAGCAGCTACTGCAGCCCAAACCTGCGCAAATTGACTTCTACGCGAGTTATGGGTACAGATAAAATTTAAGATGATGGGTAATTCAGCATCTTTTTTCTGTTGCACATAATCTATCAAAACCTGTAAAATCTCCCTTCGGTTAGTGGGGATAGGCAATTGCAAAATGTTTTCAATACTAGAATCTAAATTCATGACAATCTGATTTTAACAACAGCCATTTCCAGGAACACAAGCGGTCACTTTTTCGCCATTCACTACCGCTGCATTTTCGGCTGATTCTTGGCTAGGTATGCCACATTTATCTTTGGCCAAACAATCGGTTTGGGTATTGAACAATAAAAAATGGGTGCCGTTAAACTCCAAGTCATATTTACCGATGGTATGCTCTTGATATTCTACTTCAATTTCGGCATCTTCTAATCCTAAAACACGCTCTGAAAGCTGAATAATATCCAATAGCTTTCCTGGTTTCAATTTATGGTCGATATCTTTTTCATCTTCCCATAATTGAAAATTCACCTTAGTTTCAGTACGGATAGTGCCTCCACAATCAATAAAGTTTTTAGTGATTGCACCTACTTCTGTCACGTGAAAATGTGCGGGTACAAAACTTTCATCTGGCAATTGGAATGTTACCGCTTCTAGGTTTGTCAACGCTTTTTTTACTTCTGATAATTTCATAATTCAATTTTTAAAATGTTTAACAGTCACAAGATGGAGCTTCGTAATATTGGTCAAAAACACGATTGAAAAGTGCTTTAATTTCTGCCCATCTCACCGGGTTAATGCAATAACTTACGGATACTCCTTCAATTGTACCGTGAATTATCCCTATCTTCTTCAACTCTTTTAAATGTTGACTAATAGTGGCTTGCGCTAATCCCAATTCCGCTACCAAATCGCCATTAATACATGCATTAGACTTTAGCAGGTAATCTATAATAGCTACCCTCGCTGGATGCGCTAATGCTTTCGCGATTCTAGAAATCTCGTTTTGCTCTTTGGTGAAAAGGTCCGTTTTAGTAACTCCCATCTTGCTTTATTGTTTCATTGCAATATTACGATGAATATCTATTTCCACCAAAGCCTTTTTGAGAAAATTTTATTTTTCTAGATTTTGATTGCTAAAAATTCTTGGAATCACCTAAGGTGCACCTATCCTTTTTCTAAAAGAGTCAATGCAATTCTAATTTTAGCATAGGTTATTTGCTCATTGAAATGCTCGAAATACTTTTTCAATTCAGGTGGATTATCCAGTACTAACTTGGCTTCTTTCACTTTGGCAACTTCTTCCTCCGTCACAAATTGTTTTATATCCACATCCTTACCATCTAAATATAATTTGGCCAGGTGCGAATAAATGGTGGGCGGTTTTAAATTACGTTCTTCCGAAATTTCTTCAATACTTAACCCTTGTTGATACAGTTTTAAGGTAACCAAAAAGGTATCCTGCTTACTTGCAGAATTCTGGTTTAGATAATTGACAATTTCTTCAATAAAAATCTCCCCGTACACTTCCATTTTATGCGTTCCCACGCCACTAATTTCAAGAAAGTCTGATTCGGTTCGGGGAGTGTATTTTTCCATTTCGCGTAATGAAGCATCACTAAAAACCAAATAGGCTGGCACGCCTCTTTCTTTCGCTAAAGCCGACCGAACACTACGTAAATGCTCAAACAGCCCCGCTTTTTTGGCACTTCCTACCGCACTCGATTTTTTCTTTTTAGCCGCTTCTTTGGTGTTTTTTGCAGCTGCTACTCGATCCACAGGTAAAGTCAGCTGCACCTTAAGCCCCTTAAACAAAACCAATTCTGAAAGAGGCGTTAGAGCCAAGGCGTTGTTTTTATGAAAAGCCAATTCAGCCAACCCTTGATTTAGGATTTGAATAATATACTGCTGCCAATGCGCCCACGAAATATCGCGCCCAATGCCATAAGTTTTCACTTGATCCAATCCTTTTTCTAATACATGGCTATTTCGAGCGCCACGCAAAATATCAATCAATGCCCCAATGGCTTCTTTGCCTTCTACACGATAAATGGTGGAAAGTACTTTTTGGGTGATAACAGTGCCATCAATAAATTGGGGTGGACTTTTACAAATATCGCAGTTGCCGCAATTTTCGGAAAGCATTTCACCAAAGTAGCTTAATAGTATCTTTCTTCGGCAAGAGCTTGCTTCCGAAAACTGCTGCATTCGTTCCAATTTGGCTAATTGCACTTCCGCATTAGTTGCACCTTCGGTAAATTTACGAAGTTGAATTACATCAGCATAACTGTGAAATAAAATGGCTTTAGAAGCTAATCCATCCCGACCGGCACGACCAATTTCTTGGTAATAACCCTCAATGTTTTTGGGCATGTTGTAATGAATCACATAGCGCACATTAGATTTGTCAATTCCCATTCCGAAGGCTACCGTGGCGCAAACAATCTTGATTCTATCGTAAATAAACGCCTCTTGCACCGAAGTTCTTTCCTCAAATGAGAGTCCGGCATGATAGGCCTCCGCATCAAACCCCAAACTTTTGAGCTTGTTAGCTACCTGCTCTGTGTTTTTCCTACTCAAGCAATATATAATGCCCGATTCATCTCTATTCTGTGCTACAAATCGGGTAATTTGATTCATCCGGTCAAGTCCGGGGCGGACATCCAAACTGATGTTCGCACGATCAAAAGACGATACAAATTGCTTGGCATGAGGCACCGATAACTGGTCCACAATATCTTGTCGGGTAGCTTTATCGGCAGTAGCGGTAAGCGCAATAATAGGGACATTAGGAAGCGTTTGTTTCAAAAAACCTAACTGTTGATAGGACGGTCTAAAATCATGCCCCCAACTAGAAATACAATGCGCTTCATCAATGGCAATACAGGAAACAAAATCTTTCTTCAAGATATTTGATAAGTAGGACAAACTTTCTGGAGCTACATATAGCAACGACAACTGGTGATTAAAAACCTTTTCCAGAATCTCGTCTTGCACCTGAGCATCTTGGCTACTATTATAAAAATCGGCAGCTACGCCATTCGCTTTTAACCCATCTACTTGGTCTTTCATTAAAGCGATAAGAGGCGAAATAACGATGGTCACACCCTCAAAAATCAAAGCAGGAATTTGGAAACAAATAGATTTACCCCCACCGGTTGGCATGATTACTAAGGTGTCCTTATTTGCCAAAACGTTTTGAATTACCTCTTCCTGTTGTTCGCGATAATTATCGTAGCCGAAATACCTTTTTAACGGGGTGTAAATATCTATGGTTTCTTTAGTCGTCATCTAAATGCAATAGTAGGATTTGTAAATAGATTGAAATAATTCTTTTACCAAGTTGGTAAATATTTTACCAACACCTTCGCATTTACTTTCAAAAAATAGCGGACTGAATAACTTTGCCGCATGACACCGGATCAAGCAACATTCAATCGCGCAAAAAAACACATTCGTAGAGATGTGTGGGAGGCGTGGCAAGCCTATACGTTAATAGAAAATGGCGACAAAGTAATGGTGTGTCTTTCGGGTGGAAAGGATTCTTACACCATGCTTGATGTGTTGATGCATTATCAAAAAGAATCTGATATTAGCTTTGAAATTGTAGCCATCAACATGGACCAAAAGCAGCCCGGATTTCCGGAAGAAGTGCTACCCAATTACTTGGAAAAACTAGGTGTAAACTATCGCATTCTTGAAAAAGACACCTACAGCATTGTGACGGCAAAAATTGAGGCAGGAAAGACTATGTGTAGTTTGTGCTCGCGGTTACGAAGAGGAAATTTGTACACATTGGCAAGTGAAATTGGGGCAACAAAAATTGCTTTAGGCCATCACCGAGATGATATTATGGAAACTTTTTTCATGAACCTTTTTAATGGTTCGCGTTTAGAGGCTATGCCTGCCAAATACCGTACAGATGATGGAAAACATGTGGTTATTCGTCCATTAGCTTTTTGTAAAGAATCGGAAATTGAAACGTATTCAGCCGTTATGAATTTTCCTATTATTCCTTGTACGTTGTGTGGTTCGCAAGAAAATATGATGCGAAAGAAGGTAAAACAAATGATTGTAGATTGGGACAACGAATTTCCAGGAAGAGCATCTTCTATTTTTAATTCGCTAAAAAACGCTAAGCCTTCGCACCTATTGGATACCGAATTATTTAACTTTAAAACGGTTTAAATATTTGAATCGACATATTTAAAATTGATCCTATTGCACTAAAAGGGTTCTCACCTCTGTACCCACACGTGTAGTTACCTTTAGATAGTATACCCCTGAAGCTAAATAAGTCGTAGAAATTCTATCAAACCCAGATTTTATCTCGGTAACAGACCTCCCTAAATAATCAAATATTTGCACTTGCTCAATTTTGCCAGAGGTAGATACTATAGAAATAAATTCAGAGGCTGGATTTGGAAATATGTTAATTTCCATTGAATTATTTAGATTTTCAGTACCCGTTAACACTTGTTTATTAACCATAATCAGCCCCTGATCACCCACTGCATACGACAAAGAGTCATTGACCATCGTTACGTTATTTAGCGGTTGTTTTACCGTTTCATATTGCCAAACACGTCCATTATTTTTACCCCATAGTAGCATTCCTTGATTGGCTTGGCTAGTCCTTCCGGCTGCAATTACCCATTCATTTTGATTTCCAGTCAAAGCCTTTAATTGAGGATAAAAAAAGGTAAGCGACATGATATGTTCTTGCCAAGTGGCGCCAGAATCTGTACTTACCAATAAGGTGTTTTGAAGCGAATCTACCACTGCAAAAATGGTTGAATCGTTCGCAAATTGGAGGTCCCAAATAATTTCATCCGTAAGCGTGTTTACGGTATCCCAAGTGGCGCCAGCATCAAAGGTGCGATGTACGGTGCCACTATCGCCAGCTGCAATGCCGTAATGAGTATCATAAAATTCCACTGTACGTAAATATTCATTTCCCCACGAGAGGTAAGTTGTATTTGTTAGCCATTGTCCATTCACTTTTTTATCGATGGTTTTACCACCAAAACAACTCGACCCAACCACATAGGAATTATCTGCATCAAAATTGTAAGAATATAAGGGCGCACACATTGAAACTAGCTCAGGCGTCCAGGTATTGCCTCCGTCCACTGTTTTCATTAAATATCCTGTGTAATTGGCGCTTCCCACCATAGCGAATCCGACCAAATCATCTATAAAATCAACCTGAATGATATCCGGTAAAACAGTCGAAAATTGTAGCCCTTGGGTAGGATGAATAGCCCACGTAACGCCTCCGTCAACAGTTTTTAACAACGTGCTGTCGTTGGCTCCGATATACCCTACCAAATCGGTTCCAAAAGAAACGGAGTTAAGTTTTAAAGATACACCGGAAGCGACTTCTTGCCAATGTTGAGCCGAAACCCCAAGTCCACATATTACAATAATGATTAGGCTTACAAATTTCTTCATCCCTTTAATTGATTTGGTTTATACATTTCCAAAAATAGCGGAAAACCATTGGACGGGGAAATAAAGTTTGGAAGGCATAGACAGGCTAAACAAAAGCCCTATTTCGACTTAAATTTTCAGCGCCAAAAATTCTGGCAATGGATAAACCATCACTCCTTGTTGTAACGGAAAAGGCATGCGCACCGGAGCTATAACATACGATTCAGTAGCTTTTATATCATCTATAGCCACCCAAAACCCACGGGTTAGCTTTGGAGTAGTGGAAGCTTTTATTTCTATCGCAATTACTCGGTTGGCTTTAGTCAATACCAAATCAATTTCATTTCCGTTAGCCGTTCGGTAAAAAGAGGACTCCCAACCTTTGTATTTAGCAATTACGTTTTCAATCACCGTAACTTCCCAAGAGGCACCATATCCCGGATGATAAAACAAATCATCTTGGCTTTCAATTTTTAGTAATGCATGTAATATACCCGTGTCTCTCAGGTACACTTTTGGCGTTTTAACCAATCTCTTTTTTAAATTAACGTGGTAAGGTTCCAAAACACGAATCATAAATGTGTTTTTTAGGATAGAAACATACGCACTAATAGTAGTGTGACTCAACCCCATAGACGAACCTAGCTGGGAGATATTTAGAAGTTCTCCGTTTAAATGTGCCAGCATTCGCCATAATCTACGCAACGTTTCAGGTGGAATATTAAATCCGAAATTTCGTAAATCCCGTTCCAAAAAGGTGGTGATAAAATTCTGAATCCACATAAACGAGTCTTCCGATGTTTTGGATAACAAACTCCGAGGCATTCCTCCTACCAATCTATAATTTGGAAGCGTAGTCCTATTTTTTATTTCTGGCCATAAAAAAGCGGACAGCTCAAAGTAATAAACTCGTCCTGCTAAACTTTCGGAAGATTGGCGCAATAACTCGGGAGAAGACGAACCTAAAATCAAAAATTTAGCATCCGGATTTTCATCCACAAAACTTCGCATTTCCATAAAAACTTCAGGTACAAATTGAATTTCATCTATAATGATGGTTTTGCCCTGATTCAAATTCAAAAATGCTTCAATATCTGAAATCAATAACCGGTCGGAAGCTTTTTCTAAATCAATGTAAATTGCCGTTTCATCTTTTTCCATTAACGATTTAGCCAAAGTAGATTTCCCTACCTGACGCGCACCAATGATGGCAATAACCGGAATTTTATCCCGATACTTTACCAATTCTTTTTTTAGAATTCTTTCTATACTCATCGCTAACCTATGAAAATGTATCTCATCTAATAATCAGACAAATATATATTTTAACCAGGTAATCTGCAAATTTAAGTTTCAATTTACATGGTTAATGTAAATATTTAATCATGCAATCTGCAAGTTTAAGTTTCAATTTACATGGTTAATTAAAACGGTAGGGTAAGCTAAATGAGGTCGGAAAAACACAAATCTACCACACCACAACGCCTTTAACGTTCATGACCGGCACATCTTCCTGCAACGCTTCGGATATTGTATGTGCACCGAAAATAAATTTCTTTTCCATTAATTTATTCCCTTCAAAAAAGGTGACCCAAAATTCATTGTTTATCCCAAAAACCTCCTCAGATATCGGTTCTATTTTAGCAGCCGTTTTAGCCGGAACATTACCTATAACATGTCGCATTACCGATGTTTTGATTTGCGCACCGTTGGGATGGTCGGAATACCCTTTGGATGATACCATCACCCCATCAATCATCTCGTTTTTATTGTTTACAATATAAACGTTCCATCCCACCGTTTTATCCGGATGCGACTCCTTCACCGCAGCTACATGTACGTTCTTCACCTCTGGAATATGAATGTCTTTTTTCATTTGGCACCAAATTTTTGGCAAAGGTAAAAGAACCCATGGTTAGGTAGTTTTAAAAATTTGTAAAAACCTACCCTTTCCGTGTTCATTTTAATATCCCTGAATTCAGGGATACGCTTTTTTGGCTACTTCAGGGGATATGCACACGTATTGCGCCCCGTACTTTTGAATTGTTCAATTAAATAAAAAAATAGAAATTATGAAAGCAGCCAGTTTAGCATTTACTTTTTTGATTATCCTTTTTAACACTTCTTGTGGTCAGACCAATGAGGATTCTATATTTCAATCCTCATTTCAAGTTTATTCATACATAAATGACCAAGTAAATAGAATTGAATGGAATGCATTAGCAGAATCCAATTCCAGTTATTACGTTGTTGAAAAACAAACCTCTTCAAATACGTATGAAACTCTTGGAACCGTAGATGTTTCGGAAGTAAACAATCCATTCAAAACATACTATTTTGAAGATTTTACCACCACCTCAACTACGCTAAATCCGTATCGATTAACCTTAGTTCACATGGACGGAACACGTGTTTCTTGGCTTGTAAATCAAAACATTAAACCCTCCAAATAGAAAATTCAGTACAATTTTAATTATTTTTACAACTATCAATCTCCAAAATCAAATCACGATGAATTCAAATTCTGAAACAGTTAATTATCGCCTACAAGCTTTTGGCTTAAGCACCATAAATAAGGCTGCCATAAATTATTACTGTGTAATCGTAGACTTACCTATCGCGACTAATGCAAACGGTGACACCGATGGATATAATGTCTCTCCGGGAGCCGTAACTAACAATATTCTAAATTATAGTTTCTCTCCAAAAGAAGGTTATACGGTACAAGACCCTACGCAATGTTCGACCTATAAAATGCCATTGTTTTTAACCCAATGGGAGGATGTATCCAAAAAAACGCCATTTACCATAAGCGGTTTTTCAGTAACAGGAAGTTACGTAATGGGCAATGAAACCATTCCAGTAGCAAGTTCTTCATCCAGTATAAAAAAGTCAAGCTTATTTGAAACTCCTGGAGCCACCGCTGTTTCTGGAGAAAGCACCGAATTGTATCACATGCGTCATCAATTCTTAGATCAAAGTGCTGCACCAGCCCCTGTGGGATATTCCATAGTAGGAAGTCCGCAATTTTTAGTACTGTTTTCTAAAATAGCATCTCCGGCTGAAGCACCCAACGAAAAAGAGCTGTATGTAATGGCAAATGGCACTAGTTTGTTTTGCACAAGCATTCCTAAAACAGGAACCAATCCAGTAAAAAACACCACATCTGAAAACATTGTAGCCGCGCATCTATTAAAATGTGACGGTTATGGAGAATACACCGAAGCTTCCTTTGAAGGAGTTCCGTATCCTCCTATTTCCATTACCCCTCCGCAAGCGTAATTAATTCAACCCACATCGTATATGCATAAATACCTACTCGCTTTTGTGCTCCTAATTGGAACACAATTTCATTCGTCCGCCAGTAATTTAGATACCAATGCACTATTGGAGATGGTGGTGCACGCTTATAATTTACAGCAAACTAAACCAGACTCTGCCTATTTAATTGCACAGGAGGTAGAGTCAATATCCCTAGCGAATGCGTATGAAAAGGGCGTAGCGTATGCACGTATGCGAATGGGAGAAATTGAAAATTTACGTGGAAAAAATCAGGCCGCATTGAAAAACATGCGGTCTGTTTTAGGAATTCGTAAAAAGCTCAACGACCACGCAGGTGCGATTAACGCTTGTACTAGTCTAAGCTACATTTACAATGAAACCGGACAACCAGATTCAGCATTTTCCATATTATACCAAGCCCTTAAGCTGCAAGAACAAACCAACGAATTGGCCGCCTTGTCAGATATTCATTTACAATTGGCCCATTTAGGAAGGGTGCATCATCATGGTACCGATGAAATTTTACAACACCTTCAACTCACCCAAAACATTTCTACTCGTTTAAATGACACCACAACATTGATTCAGGTTCTTACCGAGTACGGGGCTTTTTACGCGGATGAAGAAAATTTCTCGAAATCATTGCAATATCATACCCAAGCAAACGAATTACTTCAAAAGCAAAATAACCCCATCTCGTTAATCAGTAATTACAACAATTTGGCGGTAGCCTACGTTGGATTAGCCGCTTATGATTTGGCCAAAGATTATTACCTAAAGCAGATTAAACTCAGTGCGCAGTTATTACTTCCAAATCTGGAAGCTAAAGCCTACAACAATCTGGGCGTTTTACATCATCAATTATTAGAGCCGGATTCTGCGGCCTATTACTATTTAAAAGCCTTGGAAATAGCTCAAATCACGCAAGATTTGAGTACCATGGGCGAGTTGTACGAGAAATTAGCGGCTACCGAAGCACAAAGAAAAAACTACCAAGAAGCCTTAAACTATCACATCAAATTTACGGAGGTAAACAAACGCATTCTTAATGAAGAGCGGATTTCTACCATTGCTGAAATGCAAGTGAAATATGAAACACATCAAAAAGAGATGCAATTGCAATTGGCTCGAGAACAAGAAAAAACACAACGTTCTCAGAAGATAGTTTTCATTATTGGTAGTACCGTTTTGCTACTCCTTTTAGCCATTATTATTTTAATCTATTTTCAAAAACAACGGGTAAATAAGAAAGATAAAGAAATACACCATCAAAAAATGAAAGCGCTTATGGATGACCAAGAATTGCACACCTATCAAGCCATGCTCAAGGGGCAGGAAGAGGAACGTTTACGTATTTCGGCCGATTTGCACGACCGCTTAGGAAGTATGTTGTCAACCGTAAAACTTTTGTTTTCTGGTTTAGAGAATAAAATTGACAAGCACCAAGAATCGCATCAAAACCAATACGACACCGCCAAAAATCTAATTGACGATGCCTGTGTAGAAATTCGTAGGATTTCACATCATTTAGGCGCAGGAATGGTGGCAAATTTTGGACTAGACAATGCCGTTAAAGAATTGTGCGAAAGCATTAACCAATCGGGGACTTTAGCCTGTTTTGCACATATTTATCAAATGCCAAAAGACCTTCCTTTAAACGTGCAAACCGAGATTTACCGAATGGTACAAGAATCGCTCAACAACGTGATTAAACATGCCGAAGCTTCTGAAGTAAACGTGCAGTTTAACGTTCACGAAAAAATACTAAACCTACTGATAGAAGACAATGGGCAAGGGTTTGATACTCAAAATCCATCCACCCAACCAGGGCTAGGATTAAAAAGTATCCAAAATCGTGTAAATTTGTTGAAAGGCGACTTTCACATCGATTCCTCTTTACAAGGAGGCACTACATTAATTATTGACATTCCAATAGCGTGGTAAAATGATAAAAATTTTCATTGTTGACGATCACCAGATATTTATAGATGGAATTTCTTCGCTACTTAATGAGGAGGAAACCATCCAAATAACGGGAACTGCCCACAATGGGCTACAGCTACTAGATGCATTAAAATTAGCGCAACCCGATTTAATTTTACTGGATGTGAATATGCCTGAAATGGATGGTAAAGAAGCATTGAAAATAATTGTAAAGGAGTATCCTCAAATCAAAGTGCTCATGCTCACCATGCAAGATTCTCCATTGTATATTGAGAAATTAGTAAAAGTAGGCGCCCATGGCTACCTGCTCAAAAACACAGGCAAGGAAGAGTTGTTGGCCGCCATTACCGCCTTAATGAATAACCAATCCTATTTTAGTCAGGCTGTGACTCAAAAAATAATGGAAGGCATGCATCGCAAGTCGCGAGAGTCCAATACGGTTGGAAAAATTTCCATCACTCCAAGAGAGAAACAGGTGCTCACCGAAATAACCAACGAATTAACCACTCCCGAAATTGCCGAAAAATTGTGCATTAGTACCCACACGGTAGAATCTCATCGTAAAAACCTCATTTCGAAATTACAAGTGCGTGGCGTTAGCGGATTGGTCAAGTACGCATTGCTAAATGGCTTAGTCGATTAGCGCTAATTTCTAAATTACTTTTTTTAAGGCTGTTTTTCTAAAACCAATAGCGGCAAGTAAACCAACTATCGCAAAAACCATAAGCATCATAAAAACATGTTGGTGTCCTAAGGCTCCGGGTGAAGAGTCTAGCAAATACCCCATTATGGGGCCCACAAAAATATCGGGCGTATAGCCTACCACAGAAATAACCCCTACCGCAGTACCAGTAACCGCCAGCGGAATTTGTCCCTCTTGCATAGCTGCAAAATATAACGTCCGAACGGCATACGTTCCCGTAGCTGCAATAATTACGGATAGAATAAACCATCCATTGGTACTTGGCGAAATAATACCCAAAGCAAAAACGAAGGCTCCAATTAGCATAATTCCAAACCCGGTTATAAGCCAAATAGAAGCACGAGACTTATCGGCTAATAAACCAATGGCTATACATACAATGGGGCGT
This sequence comes from uncultured Flavobacteriales bacterium, assembly GCA_963974475.1. Lineage (GTDB taxonomy): Bacteria > Bacteroidota > Bacteroidia > Flavobacteriales_G > Salibacteraceae > CAJXZP01. The sequence continues at coordinate 21,595 of CAXBCR010000026.1, read as the reverse complement.
AAATACAACTGAAAAGTGCCCAATTGCGCGGCTTCCACCTCATCATACAGCATCACTTCTTTGGCGTAGAGCGAAAAAATATCAGTCAATTTATAGCCCACATAAGCACTCAAAACGATAATCATGAGTAACCAAACCGAGGGCAATTTTATTACCGATTTTATGTTGGCTAAGGTGTGTATTTGTTTCCCTATCGGCTCTTCTTCATCTTGTGGGTTTTCCATAAAGTAAAACACTAACATGCCGATGGATGCCACCATAAACGAAGCAAATAATACTACATATCGAAATGCAATTTGTCGTTCTTCCAAGGTGGCTGCACTAACGTCATCCCGTAAAAAAATGGAAAAAACAAAAACTCCAATTGCGCCCATAGATGCGGCTACAAATCCTCTTCCACCTTCTAAAAACCCAAATGCTTTCCCTTGATTATCAGAGCCACCCCACACGCGAGTGGCTTTAATCATGGCGCCCCAAAACAAGAAAATAGTGGTAAATCCCCAATAGCCGAAAAGCAAACGTAACCCAGAATAGGAAGGAAAAGTGGCCATGACCAACCCTCCCAATGCAGTCAAAATAAGCGCCCCAGAAATCAATTTTCGAGGAGCATATTTGTCGGCAATTGCCCCACCATACAAATACGATAGCAACGCTACCACTCCATACACCGAAAAGCAAGCACCCAACTCAAAGTTGGTTAGGTGAAAAACATCCAAAAATGTAGGTCTGAAAATACGCGCCAGTACAAACGGTAATATAAAGATGGATTCGCCCGCTAAGATGAGCAGCAATATGCGATATATGGATGTTTTTTTTTGTTGCAATTTCAATAGATTTTAAATTTTCTGCTTATCGCATACCTAGTAGCCGTAATATTAAAACTTCACTAAACCCCATTTATGGAGCTGTTCTCCATTCAAAAATTTCCGTAAAATTCCTTTGAATCTCCACTACTTCGACTGCTCGTAACGATTTAAACTCTTTGTCCAACGCTCGTTTGGATAACACGCCATTATTTTGTTGTAAAAACTGCACCAATAGCGCTACTAATTTATCTGGCATTTCAAAATTATTATCCAAATACCTTTTGAACACATCATAATTTTGCAAATAGGTAACTTCTTCCGGAATAACCCTTTCCAAGGTATCCGCTACACAATCATATAAAAACTCGGCTTGAGGAGTCGCATCAAAATAACGGTAAAAATCAATGGTATTATTAGAAACCGATACATTATGGTCAGCGGTTTCTGTCCATTCAATATGATCCAATAACGGATGAGAATAAGACTCTAAAACAGTTCTGTAATCATCAATGTGGTCTAGTATGGATGATGAAACAGGAAATATTACGCCTTGCGGAGCCACTTTCTTACTAGCCAAAATATGATGTAAAATATAGCGGTGCAAACGACCATTCCCGTCAACAAATGGATGAATAAACACAAAACCAAATGCGAGCACGGCTGCCGTTAAAATGGCATCGTAATTTTGGTCTTTTAAGGTCTCATTGGTGGCCAATAACCCATTTATCAGTTGCGGAACGTCCTGTTCTTTTGCTGAAATATGGTCAGGAATAGGCTCTCCAGTAATCCGGTCATGTTCACCCACAAATCCACCAAATTTCCGCAATCCCATTGCAGTAAATCTACTATTTTCAATTACTATCTGTTGCAATCGAATTAATTCTTCCAAACTTAACGGTATTTGACCTGCCTGACCAATCGCTTTACCCCAGCGCATCGCCCTATTATTTCCGGGGTTTTCACCTTCTATGGTGAAAGATGCTTTGGAGTCCTTAAGCAATAAAAATGAGGCCGCTCTTTGAAGCACATCTTTATGAACTGAATTTATAAATGCATTTTGCTTATGAAATAAATTCGCCTGAATATAGGATTCTAATTTTTTAGTTCTAAATATCATCGGGCAAAAACCTACGGTTCCGGGTAAGTTATTTATAATACGTTGACGAGATGATTTCACCCCTTCCTGCAACCCATATTGTATTTTATCATTAATTAATTCAACGTAATTTCCCCGTTCCAAATTAGGAATAGCCAATGTGGTTTGAAAAAGCCACTCATATAAAAACCAAATTCTACGGCTGTATTGACCTAAAGTTTCAGTTGTAATAATACTTTCAATTTCCTGCTTGGGAAGTATTTCAAAAAGTTTTTTTAGTACCAATAAATTGATACCCTCATATTTTAAGGCAAATACCAATTGTTTATACAACGTTTCTTCAGGCTGATGCCGTGGAGTTAATACTTGCCAGTTTTTTGTGGCGTATTTCCTTTTTTTGAAACTTATAAGTGCTAATTGATTGGGGAGTGGTACCGCTAAATTACACGAATCAATAATGGCTCCGTAACCCACCAAATAACCTTCTTCGGGTGCCGTTCTTCCGTGAAAAACAGTTATTTTTAGTGAAAAATGCTTATAATCCATTGCTATTTGTGAAAAATGATTATTTCAAAGGTAGTGAAAAACAGTTACCACTGGTGAATAACACTTATTTATTGGCAGTTTTGGTGAAATTTAGTTATTTTATTGTGGTGTGACTTTGATATAAATACACAGAATTTTGGTCTAGCTGACAGTTAAAATGGAAATGGCACCACCTAACTACACCCGCTTTGGGGGAAAATAAATCCCCTACCCATCCGATACTATTTCTTACAAATTCTCTAAATAATAAATTTATTTACCCGGGTAACTATATTTAATTACATTTGCGTCAGCACTATGGGAAAGTTAGAAATAGACATGAACACCAAGTTTGCCAACGAAAAACATCGTTCGGTAACTAACGTGGTATTTACCGCTAATTGGATAAAAAACCAGTTTGAGTCCACCATTAAACCTTTCGGAATGTCTTCCCCCCAATTCAATATTCTTCGCATTTTGCGAGGCGCTAAAGATTGGTTGAGTATGAACGAAGTCAAAAAAAGAATGGTTGAAAAATCTCCGAATACCACTCGATTGTGCGATAAGCTTTACGACAAAGGATTCATTGAAAGAGTGCGAAGCGAAACAGACCGCAGAATTATATCCTTAAAAATTTCGGCTAAAGGATTACACGTTTTATCGCAAATTGATACTGCAGGAGATAAAAATCCGCTCCATTTTTTTGACAACATCACGCTTGAAGAAGCCAACACATTAAGCACTATTTTAGACAAATTAAGAGACTAAAAAAATTTACCATTTTATTTACCATGGTAAATAATTACACCAATTGTTACATAAATATCAAAACAGAATCAAATGAAAAACAAGAATTTACTTTTTTACAGAATTGCAACTGGGTTAATGACTCTACTTTTTGGCTTCAGCGCCATAATGTACTTTGCACAACACGAAATGGTAGCGGAAACATTTCTAAAATTGGGCTTCCCCACTTTTGTAATTTATCCATTAGCCATTGCCAAGCTTTTAGGTTTAACCGCCATTTGGACCAATAAATCAGCCAGACTAAAAGAATGGGCCTACGCAGGATTTACATTTAACGCACTTCTTGCTGCAGGTGCTCACATAGCCGCAGGCGATGGCGAATTTGCTGGCGCTCTGATGGCACTTGTGTTTGTAGCAGCTTCTTATTTCTTTAATTCCAAACTAGCAAAAAGCTAGTTTGGTGGGGGAAGAGTTTATTAAAAGAAGGCAGAAACCCTTGTCTTTTTCATGCTATTGAAGCCAGCGCATTCCTATTTCCCAATACAGAAGTTGCTAAATATCGAATCCAATAAATCCTCGGTCGAAATGTTTCCGGTAATTTCCGATAAATGGAACAAACACTGTCTAATATCCATAGCCACCAAATCGGACGGAGTTTGGTTTTTGAGTCCGAATTTTACGCGGACTAGTGATTCTTCGGCTTCGTTGAGGGCGTTAAAATGGCGGGCATTACTTACAATAACTTGTCCGGTGGCATTGCCTTGGTTTTGGACAAACCCTACTAATTGTTGTTTTAATTCTTCTAGTCCGGTGGTTTCTTTAGCCGACAATAGAACGATATTTTCTTGGGCTAATTCGGATTTAAAACCAGCAATATTCACTGATTTCACCATGTCCACCTTGTTAATTACTACAATGAGTTCCTTTCCGTCACTCATCACATCACGCACTTTTTGAAGCTCTATTTTGGCTTTGGCTAAATCAGGGTGACTGGCATCTATCATATACAAAATGATGGATGCTTGTTTCACTTTTTCAAAGGCTCTTTCAATGCCAATGCTTTCAATCTCATCCTTGGTTTCACGTATACCTGCAGTGTCAATAAATCTAAACTCTACCCCGCTATACGTCACCGTATCTTCAATCACGTCTCGGGTAGTACCTGCGATACTCGACACAATGGCTTTTTCTTCGTTTAAGAATTGATTAAGTAAGGTAGATTTGCCCACATTGGGCTCTCCTACAATAGTTACCGGAACGCCATTTTTCAACACATTACCCAAGGCAAACGAGTCGGATAATCGTCTAATTTCAGTTAATATTTTCACGACTAATGCCACCAATTCACTGCGGTTAGCAAACTCCACATCTTCTTCGCCAAAATCAAGCTCTAGCTCAATCATACTGGCAAAATGAATCAATTCTTCTCGCAATCCGTTAATCACTTTGGCAAATCCACCACGCATTTGGTTCATCGCCATATCATGCGATGCTTTGTTCTCCGAAGCAATTAAATCTGCAATGGCTTCCGCCTGACTCAAATCTACTTTTCCATTCAAATAAGCACGCAGAGAGAACTCTCCTTCGCGTGCCATTCTACACCCATTTTTGAGCAGCAAACGCAATATTTCTTGAATAATAAAAGGCGAAGCATGACAAGAAATCTCCACCATATCTTCCCCGGTAAACGATTTGGGATTTTTATAAATCACCGCAACCACTTCATCAATAAGCGTATCGCCATCCTTAATCAGCCCGAAATGAGCCGTATGCGAATCTTTTTGTCGCAAGTCTTTCTTAAACAGTTTTTGCATAATGCCAAACGACTCAGTCCCCGAAAGGCGAATCATAGCAATAGCTCCTATTCCATTAGGCGTAGATAATGCGCAAATAGTGTCTGGTGTGTAACTCATAATTGCAAAGGTATAATTAAGCCCGAAGACAGAAGTTGGGAGCAGTAAGAAAAAAATCGGGTTAATTCTAGCCAAATCCTACCTGAAAAATGGTGTAATTACCCCACAAAAAAAACCGACAGGCAAGGAGTCCATCGGTTTAAAATCACGCTAGGTGATTTTGAGAGGAGGTTTTATATGCTTTTTAGAAGACTCCACGCTTCCATTCTTTGTGTAGAATCTATTTTTCTTTTGCTTCAAACGGGCATGAGCTAAATCCGAAAATCGCAAATAAAGGGCATCTGCTCATGGCAGCTGTTGCCACCATTATTACACCCACGGCTAGAGCCACATATCCCAATACCCCTGTAACAGTTCCGGTAAAATATAATGCACCTGCCACAATAGCGATGATTACGCGTATCACTTTGTCAATATTTCCAACATTCTTTTTCATAATTCCTAGTTTTTAAATTATCCAACTCTATTTCTAATGCAAATAAACAAGTTGCCATTCATCCATTTTGTAACCATGGTTACTAGTTCGGCTATTGAATAAAAAATCTACCTGTTTCTTCTTTAGGGAAATCCTACATTTGCAACAATTATTATTTGAATGAAACAAACCATTTTAATTACAATCGCGCTCTTTTCTTATTTGGTAGGCCTCGGCCAATCTGATACCAACACAATCGAAGAATCTACTTTTTTAGCTGGTTTTGACGATTCTTTTCGGGGTAACACTTCGGTAAGGGTGATGTTTTACAATCTGGAAAACCTGTTTGACATTTATGATGACACGCTGAAAAATGATGAATCTTTCCTTCCCGAAGGCGACCACCATTGGGGTAGCTATAAATATTACCAAAAATCGAATAACCTAGCTAAAACCATTTTGGCCGTGGGCGGTTGGGAAGGAGTAGAAATTGTAGGCTTATGTGAGGTAGAAAATCGTAAAGTAATTGATGACCTCACCCAAAAAACGGTGTTAAAACAGACCAATTATTCTATTCTTCATAAAGAATCGCCCGACAAGCGGGGCATTGATGTAGCGCTACTTTACCGAGCTGATAAAATCAAGGTAGACACGGTTCAATTTATCAAAGTTTTTTTAGGCGAAGACCAACGTCCAACGCGTGATATTCTGTATGCCACACTGCGGACTCAAAACAACGCGCAACTGCATGTTTTTGTAAATCACTGGCCCTCTCGATACGGAGGCCAAATGAAATCTGACCCCAAAAGAAAAATGGCTGCACGCGTGGTTAGAAGCTACGTAGATTCTATTTTGAGGCAACAACCTCATGCCAATATTTTACTCATGGGCGATTTTAATGATGAGCCCGAAAACGAGAGTATTCACGATGTTTTACGGGCTCGTGGCGATAGCACTTTTACAGATTCTACCGAATTGTATAATCTAATGAGTCCCATTCATGGCAATAATGGTTCGCATAAATTCCAAGGCACATGGGGTGTTTTAGACCAATTCATGGTTACCAAATGGCTTTTTCAAGGAGCAAATAATTTACAGATTGTGGAAGGCCCTCTAATTTTTCGAGCTCCTTTTTTAATGGAGAAAGAAACAAAATTTCCAGGAATGAAACCTTTTCGAACGTATGTAGGTTTCAAATATAATGGTGGATATAGTGACCATCTTCCCATTTTTGTAGATTTGCAGCTTCTTACAAAATAGGCGCACGCCAAACATTTAAACGTATGATTTTATCAGGAAAAGAAATTAAGAAACAATTAGGAACCGGTATCACGATTGAACCGTATCACGAAAGTCAGCTCAATCCAAATAGCTACAACCTAAGTTTGTTTAACGAATTATTGACCTATGATAACGACACTTTGGATATGGCGAACCCCAATCCTACCACTCGTTTAACTATTCCGGAAGAGGGATTATTACTTGAGCCCAATAAGTTATATTTAGGTCGAACCAATGAGCGAACCGCTACAGACAAATATGTACCGATGCTTGAAGGCCGTTCTTCTATTGGCCGGTTGGGACTTTTCATTCACGTTACCGCAGGTTTTGGAGATGTAGGGTTTAACGGTTTTTGGACTTTAGAAATTTTTTGTGTGCAACCCATCATTATTTATCCCAACGTAGAAATTTGCCAAATTTTTTATCATACAATCGAAGGTGATTACGATTTATACAAATCGGGTAAATATCAAAACAATAAAGGCATTCAACCAAGTTTACTGTACAAAGATTTTGACGAAAAGTGATTACCAAATTTTTTAATATGATACTTATTGGGCTAGTGAAATTCTATCAATTAGCTATTTCACCCATGCTTGGTTCCAATTGTCGGTATCACCCTACCTGCTCGCATTACATGATTGGCGCCATCAAAGAATGGGGACCCTTGAAAGGCACATGGTTAGGATTAAAAAGATTAAGCACTTGTCACCCGTGGGGAGGACATGGTTTACAAGAAGTCCCAAAAAATCCTAAAAACCACCCAATTTCCGGAATTAAAAAGTTGTAATTTCGCGGCAAATTTTTAGAGCGTGAAGCACGATAAAATCACACCGTACAACAGTAAAGAAGCCAAGAAGGATCAAGTAGAAGAAATGTTTGATAACATTGCTCCTAAATATGATTTTTTAAATCATTTACTTTCGATGGGAATCGATATTACTTGGCGTAAAAAGGCCATAAAAATTATCGGCAAACTCCAACCAAAAGCCATTTTAGATGTAGCCACCGGTACAGGTGATTTTGCGTTGGAAGCAAGAAGCTTAAATCCAGACCGTATTGTAGGCCTCGATATTTCGGAAGAAATGCTGAATGTGGGTCGTCAAAAAATCAGTAAAAAAGGATTGGATTCATTAATTGAAATGGTCAAAGCAGATAGTGAAGCCATGCCTTTTAAAGAGGGAACATTTGACGCTATTACTGTTGGTTTTGGGGTTCGTAACTTCGCTCATTTAGAAGTAGGTTTGGGCGAAATGCTTCGCGTACTTAAACCTGGAGGACAAGTCGCCATAATTGAAATTTCTCAACCTACTTCATTTCCAATAAAACAGATTTACAACATCTATTTCAAACATGTTTTACCCACCGTAGGGAAATTAGTTTCTAAGGATGCACGTGCCTACACTTATTTACCAGAGTCGGTGACGCATTTTGCACAGGGGCAAGAATTTGTAGATATCCTTACCAAAGTAGGATACAAAAATGCAAAAGCAACAGCGCTTACGTTTGGTACCGCTTCGCTTTATGTAGCATCAAAATAAAAAAGCCCAACTTACGTTTGGCGGAAGAATGATTCAAAGAATTCTCATAGCAGCATTTATTTTAACGAGTTTATCTCCCGTTTTGGGGCAAGGTAAATTCAAAGAGAAAAATGCCAATTTGCCTTACTTCGAACGGAGCAAGTTTCATTTTGGGTTTACGTTAGGCGGTAATTCAGGTATGTTTTCAACCCAAACAGATTTAACGGCTATCGACTCCCTTATTTCGCTTCAAGCAGCTCCTCAAGGAGGGTTTAATATTGGTTTTTTGGGCTCCATGCGTTTCAACGATTATTTCACACTTCGTTTTTTACCCACCCTTGCTTTTACGGAAAGAAACATGAATTTTGTATTTGCCGATACACCAAAAAACATTTCCGTCACCAAAAAAATAGAATCGGTTTACGTTATGTTTCCTTTATTGGTTAAATACCGTTCCGCCCGATACAATAATTTTGCAGCCTACGTGGTAGCTGGGCCCAATTTTGCTTGGGATTTAGGCTCTAAATTTGACGTAAACAATGACCTCGTTATTTCTGAGCAAATTTTGAAAGTAAAACGCCAAAATATTTTTGCGGAATTAGGGTTCGGCACCGATTTTTTCTTGGAATATTTCAAACTTTCTATCGAGCTAAAATATAGCCACGGGTTAACCAATGTATTTATTAAAGACAATTCCTTTTGGGCGCAGCCCATTCAAGAAATCAGACCAAAACTGTTTACGGTAAGTATTCATTTTGAAGGCTAATTACCCGCGCTTCCACTCCCACAATATAATACCTGTTGCCACTGCTACATTTAAAGACTCAGCAAACCCCATTCGTGGTATAGTTACCGTTTGCGTTAACTCTATTTCAATTTCTTTGGAAATTCCGTGCGACTCACTACCCATTACTAAAAGTCCGTTTTCGGGCAAAGTAGTCTCACTAAGTACCTCCCCTTCCATAGCTGCGCCAATAATTGCATTGTCTGGAAATTGTTTTTTGTAAGATTGGAAAAATTCCGAGGAATCCACATAAAATACCGGCACTCTAAAAATAGAACCCATACTACTTTGAATCACTTTTGAATTGTATACATCCACAGATTGAGGAGTACAAATAATTTTATTTACACCAAACCAATCTGCCATTCGAATAATAGTACCCAAATTTCCGGGGTCGTTAATCCGGTCTAAAAACAAGGTTAAGCCATTGTCTGGGTCATCGTCTAAATCATCCTCAAAAATCGGAAGAATCGCTAATACTTGATTGGGAGTTTTTAAATTAGAAATCCGATTCAATTCCTTATCCGTAATCCTTGTTACCTTTACGTTCGGATGATTTTCCGCCCATGCATCAATTGCAAAGATTTCGGTTACATCCACCTGGCTCAACAAAAGTTCTTGCACTAGTTTTTCGCCTTCAATAACAAATTTTTGTTCTTGAATACGAAACGCTTTCTTAGATAAATCCTTGATATATTTAATTTGATTCTTCGTAATCATTTCCTAGCCACTAGTATATTTATAGATTTGCAAAAATACCAATCTACCTCATTGAAGTTGCGAATTAAAAAAATATATCTATTAATTATACTAGGCTTGTTCTTTAAAGCGTGCAGTCCTACAAAAAACCTAGGGCCTAAAGAAGTTTTTTTGAAGTCTAATTCCATTGATATTCCGGGTAGGGTGATTGACGAAGATATTCTTACACCTTACCTGAAGCAACGCGAAAACAAACGACAATTATTACTTTTTAAAATCCCAATGTGGCAATACCTTGCGGTCAATGACAGCACGCTAGAAGTTAAAAACAATAAAAAAAGAGCCCGCATAGAAGCCAAAAACCTTCGCAGACAAGAAAAAGGCAAAGACCCGCGAAAAATTAAACCTGTAATGGCTTCAAAAATTAAGGATAAAGGAGAGCCCCCCGTTATTTTTGATGAAAGGTTAGCCAATGAAACGGCTCATCAGTTTGAGAAAGCATTGTTCAACCACGGTTATTTTCATAGTAAAGTGTCACCCGTGTATGAATACAACAAAGATTCCACACGAGTAAAAGTAATTTACCAAGCGGAAGAAGGCGATTTGTATCATTTTAATAAAATTTCTTTAGTACTTGCTGATTCAGGCATTGCTTCCACGGTTAAAGAAGCCAATTCTTCATCGGTGCTTCATCAAGGCGATCCCTACAATACCGACAAAATAGATGAGGAAAGGTCTCGATTCACAAGTGAAATGAGGAATCATGGATATTACTTTTTTTCCAAAGAATACCTCGTCTACGAAATGGATAGCACCATTGAAGGAAATAAGGTGGATGTAAAAATAATCATTAAAAATCCGGATGCTACCGGTAACGATTCTACCCAAACACCATCGCATATCAAATATAGCATTGGTGAAATCACCCTCAATACTAGTTTCAATCCAAAATATGTAGATGACCCGCATGACTCCATACATTTTGAAAACTTGGTATTTATTAACCTTTCCCGATTAAAATACAATCCCCATTCATTTACCAATAAATTATTTTACTGGAAAGGAGATACTTATAGTGAGAAAAACGAAGCTCGAACCTACACGCGGTTATCTGGATTAAATAATTTTAAATATATCAATATCAGTTTTGCAAAAAGTCATTACGATTCTACTATTTTGGACTGTAGTATTTTAATGACACCATTTCCTGCTCAATCGATAGGGGTTGAAGTAGAAGGCACCAACACTAGTGGTAACTTAGGTATTTCGGGGTATTTGAGTTATGTGCATCGGAACACATTTGGAAATGCCGAAGAATTTAAGGTTCGTTTTAAAGGCGGACTAGAAGCGCAACAAACTAACTCTTCAAACGATGCATCAAACACGACTTTAAATATTTTTAATACCGTAGAATATGGTATAGAAACCTCACTCACTTTCCAAGATTTAATACTACCACCCGTATTAAAAGCCAACATACTTAGACGATTTAATCGACCAAAAACTAGTGTAAACTTTATTTTAAACTACCAAAACCGACCTGATTTCGAACGATTTTTAACCAATGCCTCTTTTGGGTATGTGTTTACCAGTAAAAAAATCAATACCAAAGAATTTTTCATTTACCCGCTGGATGTGAGTTTTATTAGAATCGCGAAATCGGCAGATTTTAGTGCCCGATTGGAAGAATTAAATAACCCACTGCTAAATGCAACTTATGCCAATCAGTTTATTTTCGGTACTCGAACCATTGAAACCTGGACGAATAAAACCACTGCCCAACAAAAAAACTTCATTCTCAATCGATTTCAGTTGGAAACGGCCGGAAATCTTCTATTTCTACTGGACAAAAGCTTGAATGCCATTCCCGAAATAGATTCTACCGATGGAACTTCCGAGTATTACACCATTGGAAAAGTGAGATACGCACAATTTGTAAAGGTTCAAAATGACTTTCATTACAATTCACAATTAAATCAAAACAACTCCATTGCCTATCGTTTTATGGGGGGTATTGGTGTTCCTTATGGCAATACCAATTCATTACCGTATGACCGAAGTTTTTATGGAGGTGGCGCGAACGACATGCGGGGATGGCAAGCAAGAAGTTTGGGCCCAGGTGGATTATTAGACGACACGGCAAAAGTGGGTATTGACCAGGTAGCAGATATCAAACTTCAAGTAAGTGTGGAATATCGATTCAACATGTTTAGAGCAATGGAAGGAGCCGTATTTGCAGATGCGGGCAATATTTGGTTATTACGAGAGGATAAAGCGCGGCAATTGGCCAACTTTGACATTAATCGGTTTTACAAGGAAATTGCCTTGTCGCTAGGTGCAGGTGTACGGTTCAATTTTGGGTTCCTTTTAGTCCGTTTGGATTGGGGTATCAAAATATTCGACCCCGCGCTACCACTTGGACAGCGGTTTGTTTACAAAAATGGAGAATACCTACAAAATTACCGCAGTTATTCGGGTGGCAGGCAATATCAATATTCAGTCTTTAACCTAGGTATTGGCTATCCGTTCTAAATTTCAAAAAAAGCATTCATCTAGCGCAATAATTCATTAGATTTGCGGATTATTAAACGCAGAAAATCAAAACATTTAATTATGTCTGACATCAATAAAATTCAACAATTATTAGGCGCAAAAGCCGATTCTTTGTTAAACCACGTAGCCACTGCTATACCAAAAGAAAATCTTCATTTACCAAATGCTGATTTCGTAACCACTTCTTTCGGAGATTCTGATCGTAGTCCACAAGTATTAAAAAGCCTACAAGCGCTTTACGCACATGGTCGTTTGGGTGGAACTGGATATTTATCTATCCTTCCAGTGGATCAAGGAATTGAGCATTCTGGCGCAGCTTCATTTGCACCAAACCCAATGTATTTTGACCCAAAAAACATTGTAGAATTAGCTATCAACGCAGGTTGTAATGCTGTAGCATCTACCTTTGGCGTATTGGCTTCTCAATCTAGAAAATACGCACACAAAATCCCATTTGTGGTAAAAATCAATCATAATGAATTGTTGACCTACCCTTCTACTTTTAACCAAATCATGTTTGGATCAGTAGATAGAGCTTGGGAATTAGGCGCAACCGCTGTAGGTGCAACTATTTATTTTGGATCACCTGAATCAGAACGTCAAATTCAAGAAGTGGCCGCTGCTTTTGAAAGAGCACACGAACTTGGAATGGCAACTATTCTTTGGTGTTACTTAAGAAATCCGGGATTTAAAGTGGACGGTGTAGATTACCACGCTTCTTCTGATTTAACCGGACAAGCTAATCACATTGGGGTAACTATAGGAGCTGATATCATCAAACAAAAACTGCCAACTAACAACGGTGGTTATACTGCTGTAAACTTCGGTAAAACACACAAAGATGTGTACGAAAAATTGACCACCGAAAACCCAATTGATTTAGCACGCTACCAAGTGGCAAATACATATATGGGATTACGTGGATTAATTAATTCTGGTGGTGCTTCTGGCGGTGATAGCGATATGGCCGATGCAGTGGAAACAGCGGTTGTTAATAAACGTGCAGGTGGTTCAGGACTTATCTTAGGAAGAAAGGCTTTCCAAAAGCCAATGGCAGAAGGTGTTGAAATCATTCAAGCCGTTCAAAATGTGTATTTATGTGATGATGTAACCATCGCTTAAGTAAATGTTTAACAAAATTGAGAACTTATGAGCAGTTGGTTTAAACGTATTAAAAAAGGAATTACCACTCCTACCAAAGAAAAAAAGGAAACTCCAGATGGTATTTGGTTTAAATCTCCTGCAGGAAATGTAGTTGAAACCAATGAATTAAAGGAGAATGATTATGTTGTTCCTGCCGATGACTACCATAAAAGGATTGGTTCGGAGGAGTATTTCAGCATTCTTTTTGACCAAAATCTATTTGTAGAATTAAATGCAGATCTAGCTTCAGCTGATCCGTTAAAATTTGAGGATACAAAAACCTACAAGGACAGGTATAAAGCCGCACAAAAGAAAACTGGATTAACCGATGCCATTCGTACAGCACACGGAAAAATTAATGGCGAAGATTTGGTGGTAGCCGCCATGGACTTTTCATTTATTGGTGGTTCAATGGGGTCTGTAGTGGGTGAAAAAATTGCCCGTGCTATTGATTTCGCCATTGAAAACAAATTTCCATTCATGATTATTTCTAAATCGGGTGGAGCTAGAATGATGGAAGCCGCATTATCATTAATGCAAATGGCTAAAACTTCGGCTAAATTATCGTTATTAGCGAAAGCAAAATTGCCATATATTTCTTTACTTACCGACCCTACCACGGGTGGAATTACAGCATCATACGCTATGTTGGGAGATATAAACATTGCCGAACCTAATGCATTAATAGGATTTGCTGGACCGCGGGTAATCAAAGAAACCATTGGAAAAGACTTACCAGAAGGCTTCCAAACCTCTGAGTTCCTGCAAGAAAAAGGATTTATCGACTTTATTGTGGATAGACGAAACTTGAAACAAAAATTGACTCAGATATTAAGACTATTTAAAAATTAGATAATCGTCAAAGCGGTAAGTATTAGTTATATATTTGCAGCTTGAAATTTTTCAGTACATAATAATCATTAAAAACAATATTGGCATGTATTTATCATCCGAAATGAAGAAGGAATTCTTCAAAAAACATGGTGGATCAGATTCAAACACTGGTTCAACCGAAGCACAAATTGCAATGTTCACCTTTAGAATTGCACATTTAACAGAGCATCTAAAGAAAAATCGTAAAGATTTTAATACGCAAAGAGCGCTAATGAATTTAGTAGGTAAAAGAAGAAGTCTTTTAGATTACTTAATTAAAGTTGACATTCTTCGTTACAGAGCAATTGTACAAGAGCTAGGATTAAGAAAGTAAAATTAAAAGGCAGTTGAATTTTCAATTGCCTTTTTTTATGTCCCTTTAAGTACTACAAACAAATAAGCTTAATCGGCACCAAGCAACGTAAACAAAATCGCCACATTTGGCGTGCTATTATAAACACTGGGTTAGTGCCCGCAATACATATTATATGAAAGCAATAGAACAACGGTTTGAAACAGCCGGGAAAGAAATTATCATCGAAACTGGCAAATTAGCCAAGCAAGCCGATGGTGCCGTAGTAATTCGTCAAGGCGACACTATGTTATTAGCTACTGTGGTTAGTGACAAAGAAGCTAAAGACGACATGGATTTTTTACCTCTTACGGTAGAATATCGTGAAAAATACCCTGCAACAGGAAGTTTTCCTGGAGGATTCTTTAAAAGAGAAGCGCGTCCATCAGAGAGCGAAATTTTAACTGCTCGTTTAATTGACAGAGCGTTAAGACCCCTTTTTCCATCAGATTTCCACGCAAATACACAAGTATTTGTTCAACTTATATCTTCCGATTTAAAAACCATGCCAGATGCGTTGGCTTGTTTAGCTGCTTCTGCCGCTATTGCGGTTTCAGACATACCTTTTGCAGGTCCTGTTTCTGAAGTGCGTGTGGCTAGAATTGACGGAAAAATGGTAATTAATCCTACTAACGTAGAATTAGAATTAGCTGACATCGACATGATGGTTGCCGGTACTGCCGAAAACATTATGATGGTAGAAGGTGAAATGAAAGAAATTTCTGAAGCCGAAATGATTGAAGCTATTGCTGCTGCACATGAAGCAATTAAAATTCAATGTGAAGCGCAAGTTGCTTTAACTGGTAAAGTTGAAAAAGCTGCGGTAAAAAGAGAGTATTGTCACGAAAAGAAAGATGAAGAATTGCTAAAAGATATCGAGGCTAAGGCCTACGATAAAATATACGCTATCGCATCTGTTGCTTCTGCTAAAGAAGAAAGAAGTGCTGCTTTTAAAGCCGTTAAAACTGAAATCAAAGAAGGATTAGGAGAAGAATTTGTTGCTGAAAACAACTTCATGATTAATCAATATTTCAAAACAGTTATGAAAAAAGCCGTTCGTAATGTGGTTCTTGAAAAAGGAACTCGTTTAGATGGCCGTTCTACTACTGAAGTACGTGACATTTGGAGTGAAGTTGGTTATTTACCTGGAACACATGGTTCTGCCGTGTTTACTCGTGGAGAAACTCAATCTTTAACTTCGGTTACTTTAGGAACTAAATTGGATGCTCAAAACGTAGATGGCGCTTTCATGAAAGGAAAGCAAAAATTTATGTTGCATTACAACTTCCCTCCTTTCTCAACAGGTGAAGCAAGACCTATTAGAAGTGTAAGTAGAAGAGAAATTGGTCACGGTAACTTAGCTTTAAGAGCTTTATTACCAATGGTACCTGAAGACTTCCCTTATACTATTAGAGTTGTTTCTGACATCTTAGAATCTAACGGTTCTTCTTCTATGGCAACTGTTTGTGCAGGGTCTATGGCTTTGATGGATGCAGGTGTTCAAATGAAAAAACCAGTTTCTGGTATTGCAATGGGACTTATTTATGGTTCTGACGACAATTGGGCTGTACTATCTGATATTCTTGGTGACGAGGATGCTTTAGGTGATATGGATTTCAAAATTACAGGTACAGCTGACGGTATTACTGCTTGTCAAATGGATATCAAAGTAGATGGTTTGAAAATGGAAGTTTTACAAAAAGCTTTAGAACAAGCTAGAAACGGACGTTTCCATATTGCTGGCGAAATGGCTAAAACCATTACAACAGGTAACGAAGAAATGAAACCAAACGCTCCAAGAATTGAATCAATTACTATCCCGAAAGATATGATTGGTGCAATCATCGGACCTGGAGGAAAAATTATTCAAGAAATTCAAGCGGAAACTGAAACTACAATCGTTATTGAAGAAATCAATAACCAAGGTGTGGTAGAAGTATTTGCAACCAATGCACAATCATTGAATGATGCAATGGCTAGAATTAAAGGTATAGTTGCTGTTCCTGAAGTAGGTGAAATCTACAAAGGAAAAGTAAAAGCAGTTGCTCCTTACGGTGCATTTGTGGAAATTATTCCTGGAAAAGATGGTTTACTACATATTTCTGAAATTGCTTGGGACAGAGTTGAAAAAACCGAAGACCATTTAGAAGTAGGACAAGAGATTGAAGTAAAATTAATTGGCCTAGATCCAAAAACAGGAAAATTAAGATTATCTCGTAAAGTGTTGCTAGACAAGCCTAAGAATGACTAATTAGCACTTTTTTACATATTTTTTTAAAAGCCACCAAACCATTTGGTGGCTTTTTTCGTATATAGTTTTTAGATACCAGTAAGACTTGGGTTTACATACAGTTTTACCATTTCAATCAACTTCTTGCCCCTGTTAGAAGAAAAACAAAAAGACTGAGGTATGAGACAATTACGGATAACGAAACAAATAACGAATCGGGAAACTGCTTCGTTAGAAAAATATCTTCAAGAAATTGGACGTTTAAGTCTAATTACCGCTGAAGAAGAAGTAGAATTAGCGCAATTAATCAGAGCAGGCGACAAAGAAGCCTTAGACAAAATGACCAGGGCAAACCTGCGTTTTGTTGTATCTGTAGCTAAACAATACCAAAATCAAGGATTAACCCTTCCTGATTTAATTAATGAAGGAAATTTAGGATTAATAAAAGCAGCGAAAAAATTTGATGAAACCAGAGGATTCAAGTTTATATCCTACGCTGTTTGGTGGATTCGTCAATCTATTTTACAAGCATTAGCAGAGCAATCTAGAATTGTGCGTTTACCATTAAATAAAATTGGCGCCATTACAAAAATCAATCAAGCGTACTCTAAATTAGAACAAACGATGGAGCGTGCCCCATCAGCTGATGAAATTGCGGAGATTATGGATATGTCGATTGGTGATGTTAAAAATTCCTTACGCCAAAGTCAACGTCATGTATCTATGGATGCACCCATTTCTGCCGATGGTGGAGATGATCGAAGTATGTATGATTTATACCAAGTAAATGATGAAGCAAATCCAGACCAACGATTAATCTCAGAATCGTTGAAACAGGAAATTAAAAGGTCTCTTTCTACACTTGCAAAAAGAGAGTCGGACGTGCTTTACCTGTACTTCGGGCTCGGGTCCAAAACCTCGCATACGTTAGAAGAAATAGGCGCGATGTATGGTTTAACAAGAGAACGAGTACGTCAGATTAAAGAAAAAGCCATTCGAAGATTAAAGACTTCCTCCAGATGTCACCAACTAAGACCTTATTTGGGTTAAGATAAAGATTATTACAGATTAGCCTCCTTTTCATTTTTTAGATTTATGAATCGGGGGCTATTTCTTTTTCCATGCCTATTTACATTACTTTTACCCTATGAAAACTAAATGCGACTGGTGCTTAAATCAATTTGAAGCTTACGAAGAATATCATGATTCAGAATGGGGCGTTCCCACGTTGGATGATAAAACTCAATTTGAATTTTTAATACTTGAAGGTGCGCAAGCGGGTTTAAGTTGGAGCACCATTTTAAAACGAAGGGAAGGATATCGAAAAGCATTTGCCAATTTTGAGGTTGAAAAAGTAGCTCAATTTTCGGAAGAAAAAATATTAGAATTACTCCAAGACCCGGGCATTATTCGAAACAAACTTAAAGTGCGAAGCGCAGTAAACAACGCAAAATTGTTTATTGAAATCCAAAAAGAATTTGGTTCATTTTCCAAGTACATTTGGAGATTTGTAGGCGGGAAACCAATTGTAAATAAATGGACATCTATGAGTGAAGTACCTGCCACTACCAAAGAAAGTGATGCGCTGAGCAAAGACCTTAAAAAACGTGGTTTCAAATTTTGTGGCAGCACCATTATGTACGCCCACATGCAAGCCTGCGGGTTAGTTAATGATCATACCGTAGATTGCTTTCGATATACAGAAGTCTAGTCGATTTTTTTGGTAAATCCCCTTTTCCCTTCAGTGGATTCTAAGTAAACCGGAAGTCTAAAATTATACTTTAGGGTTTTCCCATTTAATTCTAGAATAACTACCCCATTTTCCAACTTCCATTTTCCGCGTTGTGGAGCGGTTCCTTTCAACGTAGATGAAATCTCCTCCAACGTTAACTTCCCAAACCATTTCAGCTTTAATACTTCCCTATTGTATTCCATATACGGAATAGAAATGTAGGATGAATCTCCTTTTTGAATAGTTTTAGCTGGATCGCCAAAAGAACGCTCGTAAGTGCCTCTAATATCTTTTTTTGATATGGTTTGACCAAAGCCAAGATTGGCCATGAATACAAATAGTGCAATTACAGTGAATTTCATCCGTACAAACGACTATAAAACACTACTTTATATAGGATACATCATAAATCAATTGTTTTGATTCATTAATGCTTTCAATAAAATAGGGATTGGATAAAGTTCGCTCGGTTACCAAATCAATATTACGCTTAAACAAGTCTCTCAATTTATATTGAATTGAAAAATAATTATCAGTGTATTCCCTTACGGTTAGCGTTTTAGAAAATGAAATTAAAAAATCAATATCACTATCTGAATTAAAATCCTTCGTCACAGCAGAACCAAAAACATGTAATCGTTGAACCCCTAGACTTTTACACAAATCTCGCAGATCCGTAATTCTATTTTTAATAATGCCTTGCATAACTCTGTTTTAGACTAACTCAAAAATACAACTTCCAAAGTTCTGTTATTTACCATCCACATAATTCTGTAAATAGGCATATTTATCAGTCAGCTTTCCATTCTCTGCAATGGTAGCGCGTTTTAAAATATCTCCTGCATCGCCATTCAGTAATTGTGGAATAATATGATTTATCAATTCATTTCCAAAACCTTCTGATGCGACAGCTGGTAATTCACACGGTAAATTATCTACCGCCATAACGGTAATTGCATCTTTATTATCAAAATTAGTTTCCGATTCATTTTGCGCATCATATCCGTATAATGGGTCTGCAATGGTAGACGGACGCAATGTTGACGCTACCGGCCCATCAATATCGCAACTAATATCAGCAACTACCTTAATTTTAAAATCGGGATGTTTGGCTTCTTCTCTTGTAAAAATGAATGGTGAATGCTCCGCATAAAAATGACTCGCAATGTATAAGTCAGTCACTTTAGCGTATTTGAAAAAATCGGAATTGTATTCTCTAAAATTGGCGTAAAAATCGGTGCGAGGTAAAACCTGACCGTCTTTTCGTTTATTATAATCGGTTACTAAAAGTTGCGTAAAAACAGGTTCATCATAATCTTTAGATAAATAATCATCTGGATTAACCTGTTTCATTCCCATCATTTGCATCACATCCAAAACACCGGTTGCGACTCTACCCGCTCCTGTAAATGCCAATTTAATATTTGGAAGTTTTGCTTTCTTCAACTCACGCTTCATATCGTCAAGCGTGGTTAATTGCAACGCACTGCACAATTCGAACGTTTTAGTTCGTTTTCCCCAAGCCATAATGCCATTATACGCCCCAACGATACCGGCATAATATCCAAAACCGATGATTCGAATACCCTTCTCGTTGGTCAGGCCCTCATAATCAATAATTCGAATGTTTTTTTTCAAAATAGTCCGAAGTAAATCTCTATTATACGGCTGTTCCTTGGTGGTATGCGTAAAGAAAAAATAGGTTTTATTTGGAATCAACATATCCAATGGCACCTCTTTAACTCCCATCAAAATCTCGGCATCTTGCACCTCATCGGCAACTGCAATCCCTAAATCAGAATAACTCGTATCTCTAAACGTTCTAACCTCAGATGATTGCACCTTTAGTTCCAACTCCGGATACTTTGCTACTAATTCTACACATTGTTTTGGGGTGAGCGGCACACGCATATCTGGCGGTACTTTTCCTTCTCTAATAATTCCTATTTTCATCTATAAATGGGTGTTTTTCTCGCAACATTTTGAGGAGTAGCAAATATAAGGATACCGAGTAATTTGTGAGTGTTTTTTAATGAAACTGATTACTTTTGTCATTCACAACGGGGTCGACTGGTTTTGACAGCGAGGTCAACCGTTTTGTAAGCAAGTGGAGCTTTGTGGTATGGCTCTTTAATTCAATACTGCATTTTTATAACAGGCGAAAATAATTACGCTCTTGCTGCATAATTCACTAAGTGAATTGTACTTCATTCTCACTACTAGGTAGGAGAACGAGATGCCTAGGAACAGACCTTGTCTAGCGGTTTGTTTCAACATGGTATTGATAAAGTTGGATAAGGATTAGTACGGCTTCTGTGCTGATTCGAGATTAACGAAGATAAGTATTAAGTAGACTGTTTATGATCAGCTTAATATCGAAAACAAATCATAAACTAAACTTGTAGAAAGCATAATGTTTGCTCGTTTGGACGAGGGTTCGAATCCCTCCGACTCCACCTTCGCCCTCTTATGTCTCGTGGCATAAGAGGGCATTTTTTTTGTTTTGAAATCTTCTCTTTTATTCAAATTATTGATAGGGCTACGGTGGAGGCGCTCCACAGTGTTCTCCTTTCGTTGTTTAATGTACTAACATACTTAATCCTCCGTAGCCTTTGGCGTAGGAGGATTTTTGTTTTGAAATCTTCTCTTTTATTCAAATTATTGATAGGGCTACGGTGGAGGCGCTCCACAGTGTTCTCCTTTCGTTGTTTAATGTACTAACATACTTAATCCTCCGTAGCCTTTGGCGTAGGAGGATTTTTGTTTTGAAATCTTCTCTTTTATCCAAATTATTGATAGGGCTTCGGTGGAGGCGCTCCACCGTAACCTTTTCCAATAACTCAACTAAAACCCACCACTATATTTACACCAAAACCCTACTTTAAACCAATAAACTCAACTGGTGTAGGTGGGGGCGCTCCACCGT
>CAXBCR010000025.1:0-50616 GCA_963974475.1 uncultured Flavobacteriales bacterium | reverse complement strand
GATAAATGAAGCTTTTTCCTTCCGCTGGTCGGTTCGTGACTTTTTTTTGTGGAAGCGATTCGGTCCCTGAGCTTTTGTCGAAGGGTGATTGGCTTTAACCATAATTGATTTTTTTTAAAAGGAATGGTTTTCTTTCGTTGCACTTCAGTTCAGTTCTTTAATTTCGTGACGATTCGCAATATTTATACATATTATTGTGTTTTGATTTATGTTGTGAATGGCTTTCAGTTCTTTAATTTCGTGACGATTCGCAATCTACAAAAACAAGCAAGGAATAGAGCAGCGTTGTGAATGGCTTTCAGTTCTTTAATTTCGTGACGATTCGCAATATTCTCGGGTTAGAATAGAGCCACTCCGCTGTTGTGAATGGCTTTCAGTTCTTTAATTTCGTGACGATTCGCAATGAAATGGTGATATTTTTGTTTCTCCTGTTTGTTGTGAATGGCTTTAACCATAATTGATTTTTTTTAAAAGGAATGGTTTTCTTTCGTTGCACTTCAGTTCAGTTCTTTAATTTCGTGACGATTCGCAATATTTTTAATCTTTAAGCTTTCATCTACTATGTTGTGAATGGCTTTCAGTTCTTTAATTTCGTGACGATTCGCAATCCTCAATATTGCTTATCAAGCAAGGATGGAGTTGTGAATGGCTTTCAGTTCTTTAATTTCGTGACGATTCGCAATAACGAAGAAAGCCGTTGAGGACTACGGAGAGTTGTGAATGGCTTTCAGTTCTTTAATTTCGTGACGATTCGCAATATTTAGCCCGAAAGAATGCTTTTGGTAACTGTTGTGAATGGCTTTCAGTTCTTTAATTTCGTGACGATTCGCAATACAAAATTGGATACGTCCGAACTCATTACGGTTGTGAATGGCTTTCAGTTCTTTAATTTCGTGACGATTCGCAATTGTTACTTATGTTGTAAATGTTTCAAGTGCGTTGTGAATGGCTTTCAGTTCTTTAATTTCGTGACGATTCGCAATTTTAGATTATATCTTGAAATTGGGTATTGTGTTGTGAATGGCTTTCAGTTCTTTAATTTCGTGACGATTCGCAATTACAGAAGTATTGAAGAAGAATAAGATTGAGTTGTGAATGGCTTTCAGTTCTTTAATTTCGTGACGATTCGCAATCCGAGTTGATAATAAACGACCCCATTACAGGTTGTGAATGGCTTTCAGTTCTTTAATTTCGTGACGATTCGCAATCAAAGTAGGGGAATCGGTTGAGGTGTGGTAGTTGTGAATGGCTTTCAGTTCTTTAATTTCGTGACGATTCGCAATTTAAACTCAAATAAGTTGTATCGAAAAGAGTTGTGAATGGCTTTCAGTTCTTTAATTTCGTGACGATTCGCAATTAGGCCAGCCTGTACCATTAAGGCATACAAGTTGTGAATGGCTTTCAGTTCTTTAATTTCGTGACGATTCGCAATAGTACCGAATTGACGATATATCCACGGATAGTTGTGAATGGCTTTCAGTTCTTTAATTTCGTGACGATTCGCAATGTTGTGGTGTAGGTTTGCATGGAGAGGATGGTTGTGAATGGCTTTCAGTTCTTTAATTTCGTGACGATTCGCAATGAAGTCGCTACAAAAGAAGTTACTGGGTAGTTGTGAATGGCTTTCAGTTCTTTAATTTCGTGACGATTCGCAATTAAATCCTTTAAAATAATTGCCCTGGTGTTGTTGTGAATGGCTTTCAGTTCTTTAATTTCGTGACGATTCGCAATATGTAGGGTTGTATTAGCTTGATTTAGTGTGAATTGTAATCGAAATTGAATGTAAAAAATGGCACCTTTTTATTAGGTGTCATTTTTTTTTGTCCATTTTTTTTGCGTTAAAACATCTCTAATTGTTGAGATGGGGGTTCGGCTTTATCTTCCTTTTGGCCAATAAAGAGTTCCATCATTCCAAATTGTTTGTCGGTAATGCTTAAAATGCCCACATGCCCGTTTTTGGGTAAATTTAATTTGGTGCGTTTAATATGTACTTGCGCATTTTCTCTACTGGGGCAAAAACGGATATAAATAGAGAATTGAAACATATTAAATCCGTCTTTTAGTAAAGATTTCCGAAAACCGGCTGCGGCTTTTCGTTCTTTCTTAGTGTCGGTTGGTAAATCAAAAAATACAAGAACCCACATACTGCGATACTGATTTAGACGTGAATATTTATTTTGCTCCATGATTCGGTATTTTGAATTTAAAACACCGGGTATATTAGTTTACGAGTGTGCCCCATATAGCATTCTTGCAACGAGTTGGTCGTTCTACTCATAGCCACCATTAACGGTGATTTTTTTCCATCTATCACCACGTCCATGGCCGGAATTTGTAGCAATTCGGTTTTTAACTCGGTCGTTAATTCGGCTACATCATCATAATTATCTACGATAAATGCCACCACCGTATCTACAAACGGACGGTAAGGTTCCATGATGTCATCGGCAAGGCAATACGCATTGTATTTATTAGCATGATGAATACCCATGGTAGGCAACAAACCGCTACCTACCAAAGCGCGGGCGCATACCGCGCGCAAAATGGCATAGCCATAATTCAATAAATTATTGGGTGCCTCACCATGTCTAAATCGGGTGAATCCTTCAATTTCAAAAATCCGTTTCCAATAATGAGCTGCTGCCCGTGATTCGTGATTTAACGCATCTCCACTTGTGACTTCTTTGGCCCAGAACTTCATTTTTTTGCCATCCATTCCGCGCTCTTCCAAGTGCTTGCCTTGGTTTATTATTTTAGCCTGAATGGTTTGTTGCCATAATTGCTTGCGTAGCGGCAACGAAGAATTGAGTTGCGCCCGAAAGCGTTCGTTTTGTTCGGAGTGACCAGTTAATGGCATCAGCAAACCAATGGGCATGTGTTGCGCATCACAATTTATAATGGCGGCATTGTTGTACGTAAGTTTTTCTAATAATTTATTGGTGATTGTGATTTGAGGATTTTCTAAAATCAAATAACCTATGTCCTCTATTGGTACCGTTTTGGGAGAAGGATCATTGTTGGGGTATTTAATAACCAGTTGTTCTTCTTTTGTGCTCAAATAAGCAGGAGCGGCAAAAAATAGCGTTCTCTTTATCATGGGTGTCTGCTTAAATCGTAGGCTCCGTTCCAATATTTAGTGGGTCGCAGGCTTCGGTGACCCAATATATTAACAGTCCTAATACTCTCTATACAAATCGGGGGCATCATCTGCCCTTTTATCCTCTTTCCAAACCTTTACTAATTTATCGGTAGGAATAACCAATTCTGCAAAGACCTGAATAGCCAAAGCATATTGCAATCCCGTTTCTAAATCAACGCTACTCACATTTGTGTTCAGTTCTGCTCCGGCATCTAGCATATTGGCAATAACAATGTTTTCATAAGCCGGAATATATCCCAATTTATAATCTGCATAATAAATTGCAGTCGCAAAACTGTCATGCATATTGTCTTCTTCTCGTATCAAAAAAATGGGATCGCCCTCTTTGATTTCTTGGCGCAGTTTACGGAAATTGTAAAATTCTAAGCCGCGGACATAATTGTCATAAATCAAGATGGGCTTGGTGGATAGATACGCCTTCGGAAGTATTAATCCTCCAGCACCTAACCCTAAACTTTGTATGAATTTGGAACGTTTCATTTTGTTACTTCTACAATGTTGCCTAATCTATCTACTTTTAATTTCCAGCAACTTTCTTTAATCATCACACCCTCTATAGATCTCTGATTTTTTGACTGGGGGCTTCCAATTCCATATTCATTTTGAATAGGGTAATTCAATCCTTTTTTAACCTGATCTTTTTTTGATATGTTAAAAATAGTATTAGCGGAACTATTTGGAATAAAATTAGCTGTTGTTCCTGATCCATCTGTAAATAAATAGATTTGATTAATTTGCTGAGAGTTTAAATTATTAAAGTCAACTAAATTAGGATTCTCTTTTTCTTCTTCAGTTGGAACATAGACTAAATCATTTGGAGAAAGTGTAAACCAAGAATACCCTACTTCTTCTACTACGAACTGTTCCCCTTCCTTCATTGCATCTATTACATCTTTTAGAGGAATCGTTTCATATTTTCTGTTTTTAGTTTGAATATGTTCTTTGATTACGAAAAAGAGATTTGTACCTCCAGCAGACTTAGCATATTTTGTTTGTTTTTTTTCACCATTTTTGATATAATTTCTTATTGGAAATTTTTTACCTTTCTCAAAAATTAATTTCACTTTATAAATTGGATAATGATATTTTCCGTCATTCAAAACTTGAATATTTTTATTCATGTCCTCTAATCCTTCAGGTGCAAATGCTAATTCCTCAGCCTTTATTAGGTTACCATTGTCATTTTTCTGGTTCTGAAATTTTTCTTGTTGCAAATGGTTTAATAGAATTTTTTTAACAGAGTTACTGGATACAGCAGCTTCTATTTTTTTCTTATTAAAAGAACTGTCTATTGGTTTTCGTAAAATTAATTTGCCTTTGTTTTCACCGTTTTCTATTATCCCGTAAAATGTATCTTCATGTAACGGTTTTCTGACACCTTTGTTCATGCCCTTTTGCTTAATAAATCCTTTTTTAGGGTTTCCTTCTTTATCTAATCTTAAATTACCATTTTCATCTTTATAGGATTCGAAATAGTTATTTGTTTTGGTTAGTACTCGCTTATTTTGCTTGAAACTCACTACCGTATTTTCTAAATTGGTTTTTGTTTCCTTTGTAATATTCTCCCAGGGCTTGTGAAAGTCCCATCTGTAATTTCCTTGACTATCAGGTTTCGTTTTAAAGCAAAGTGTTTTCTTTAAATCAATTCGTTCATCTTTTTTAGAATCCGCTGCATTTTTATTATTCAAATAGTTTACATGGCTTCTACTTGCTAAAGCTATCACCAAAGCATCTAGAGCATGATGCCTATGGTCAATTCTTTTCTTTTCAAAATCCTTTTTGAGTTCATCAGGAACTTGAGTTCTAAAAAACTGTTTCCCTAGGTTTTTTCCATTTCTATCTTTTTGAAAATCATAAAAACCGAATTTTGCACTTAACTCATCTCCTTCCTCAGTTACTAACTGGTTCAACCGTTTAAATCTGGGAGTAACCAAATCATTCCAAACTTCATTAAGTCCCCAGTCTTTTTTTAACCTGCTGGTTATTTTTCCGGTTACTGGGATTACTTTTTTAGAAGTTTGTTCTTGCTCATCATTTTTACGAACTATTTTACTCATTAAATTTAGTACAACCTTACCAATATAACGAGAATCATTTAATTGTCTGTTGGTAAAAGACTCTGGAATTTCAGCCATGAGCAAAATGTCTTTTTTCCTTCCTTTAAAATTTCGTTTAACTAATTCTTCGTATTTATCTTTTGTCAGTATATCGACCTTCTTATTAGATGTTGATAATTCATTTACAATCTTACCACCTTGATTTTCTATAAATTCATAACCTGTTTGAGCTCCTTTATATGGGTAAGCATTTATAACAGCTTCACAAATTACTTTGTTAGTTATAGAATTATCAAAATAACGTGATTTTGGTAATACGTGTTCTATTTCATAAGCATTGGTAAATAATTTACTTAGAGGTATTACTTCACCTGTATATGGGGATTGGTATTTTTGATCTAACCAAAGTCTATACTTTTGAATTTCCTTTTGAGAAGGATTTGATTTATTAGAAACGTCATAAGCTGTGGAAGAAATATCTTCTAATTTTTCTTTTTTCAATTCTATTTCCGAAAATTTTGTTAGTATTCCATCTTCAAATATCTTAAAAATATCTTGATGACCTGGTGAGTATTCTTTCACATTCCCTTCAATGGAGTCATCATCCATGAGTTCTTTTAAAATAGTTCGTACTCGTTCATTTGTGTTTTTATTTGCTGAAATCTGTTTAGTCATTCGCTCCCTGTCCTTTTTAGGGTTTTTCATATCTCTGCCTAATTCAACATGAATTTCATCAAAAATTTGTTTGTATTTAGTTACTTCTTCACCTTTTTCAATCACAGTATAGGTTTCTGCATATTGCTCCCAAATATTCTTAACAACCTGTAATGTTTCATTAATAATTTGCTCGACAATAGGATTCCTAAGGGAGTGTTGTTTTAGTAAGGTAATTTCATTTGGCTGTATCCATATTTTTAAATCATCAGCTTCTGAATTCCTATCATAAACTACATAGGAGGCTAACCATAAAGGCAAACCCCTAAATTCTTCTATAGAATTTAGATTAATCGCTTTTTCACGTACTCGATCTCTTATTTTTTCGTCAAATTCTCCAGTTAATAATTTATCAATTCTATCCTTTGTTTTTGGATTTATATTTTCTTCAACCCAATATTTCCCTTTACGCATCAAGGGTAATAATTTATTCAATGCTTTGGTAGAAAAAGACCCGTAATCTTTTTTGAACGGAGGGACTGTGTTGAATGGCTCTAAGGCACTTGCAGTTAAATTTAATTTGGCGGCTAATTTGTGCAAGGCTTTTCTTAATTCCTTCTTATCATTAATAGAATAAAGCGTGTGCCAAAGATTAATTTCATTAACTTGGGTTAATAATGTTTTCCAATCAAAAGCCTTGTTTTGTTTTAGAACAGTAATAAAAGAAGCCCTTGTTTCATTACAAGGATATTCGTTTTCTTCTACATAGTTCCAACGATGTGTTGCTGGTTTTAATTTAAAATGGCTTAGAAAAATTGATTGTTTTATGGATTTTCTATCATTTAAAAATTCATATAACATCACGTAGTCTTTCTCACAAGTCAGAAAATTTGATGTTACGTTCACATCAGTTTGTAATCTTCCGTTTTCTTGTTTTTCTCGTTGGTAGATTTTTATATTATGAACAAATTCCCACAATCTAAATTCCTGAAATAACGGGTGACTTTTGGCAATACATTTTAAGTACAGTTTCTTTTTTTCATTCGTATCTTTATCTATGAATTGTCTAAATTCATATTTACACTCTGCAATTAATGATTTTTTTGATTTTAATGGTCGTTGATAGAAAATAATATCATTTAAGAATAGATGAGTGAACATCCCTTTTTCCTTTTTTAAATTGTTTTTATGCGGATAGTTGTAGGCATACAAATGTTCTGCACATTTGTCCAAAAGCTCAACACTATTTAATTCGGAATGAAATTCTTTTTGTTTTTCAAGAATCGCTTTTAATTCATCTTTATAAAAAGATCTCTCAATTGTTCTTACAAGTTTTCCTGTTATTTTTTGATTAGGTTTTTTGAGTAGGTTATGATAAATGTAAGTTCCTACCATTTTATTATGGCTCCTATTAATGGCTTTTTCTGCTTTTCCCTTCAATAGCCCCCAATCATCTTCTTTGGGAACGGAAATACGACATAGTAAAACACCATTTTCTATTTTATCGTTTCCTTCCTTATCAATTTCGATGGATAATATAAAGTCTTTTTCAACTCCTATCCAATCGGGAATTTCTTTTTTGAATAATTTGGTTTTTATATTATTTGTTAACGAAACCAAAAAAATCTTATTATCTTT
Source organism: uncultured Flavobacteriales bacterium (assembly GCA_963974475.1). Classification (GTDB taxonomy): domain Bacteria; phylum Bacteroidota; class Bacteroidia; order Flavobacteriales_G; family Salibacteraceae; genus CAJXZP01. Next base: position 43,107 of record CAXBCR010000025.1, on the reverse strand, counting down.
ATAAGTTTCTCCTGTGAATTCAATTTTCTGAACTGTTTCGGTAATAAATTCTTTTCTAATTTTGGCGGTTTTGTTCGATTCTTCTTCTTCACCTCTAAGCTGATAGTACCCTCTTTTTTGATTGAAGTTTAACAATATCCAAGCTAATTCTTCTTTTGAGATTTTATCAGTCAATGCTTTTGTTCGTAAATAATATAGGGTCCAATCGTAAGGGATATTTTTCGTTTTTCCATTTCCTTCCTTACCTTTATTTCCGAAAAGTTGCGGTTGAGTTTGTTTAAAATCCTTAAGCATTTCATTGTATGATTCTTTAAATATAAATTGAAAAGAATCATTTGAATCTTGTTTATAAGCTATTTTAGGTTCTGCAGTATCTTTAAATTGACCAAGTCGCTTTTCAAAATCAATTGCATCAGCATAATGTTTAGGTAAGAAATTTATTATATTTAATACTCGGTGTAATCTTTCTCTACGAAGCAATGTTCGCTGAATCAATCTACGTTTACCTCTATATTCGGTACGTTGTGCTGTTTGGGACTCCGTATTTCCTTTGCCAAATTCAGAAAGTATCGCTTGACTCATTGGGATAATTCTGCTGCCTAAACCTATTATACTTCCTAGTTTATTTTCAAAGTCAGTTTCTATTAATGCCCAGCCTATACTGTTAGTCCCTAAATCGAGTCCTAAAATGGTTTTCATATTTGAGTTTTTCATAAGATTTAAAATATTGAGTAAAAATAAGCTATCGTATTTAATAATAACCTAATTTTGGTCACATTGAAAGCCATTCACAATAAGGATTATTCCGTTGTGAAAACATTTACTACGGCACTTGTTAATTCAAGTGTCGTTTTTATTTGAGCTTATTTTGATTTCCCGCTTTACTTCGACCGATCGCGAATAGCTTGCATAAACTTAGAAGCGTACACAAAATCGGTAAGTTCTTTGCAGTCGGTTTCCATGATATCATCTTTGGAGCCCGACCAAGATTTTTTACCTTGATGCAAAAACATGATATTGTCGCCAATTTCGAGCACAGAATTCATATCGTGGGTAATTACGATGGTGGTCATGTCGTACTCGTAAGTAATTTCGCTAATCAGCTGGTCAATAAGAATAGAAGTCTGTGGGTCGAGTCCGGAGTTGGGCTCGTCACAAAACAAATATTTGGGTTGCATTGAAATAGCGCGAGCTATCCCCACCCGTTTTTTCATACCGCCCGAAAGCTCGTCAGGATACAGATGTTTCACACCATGCAGGTTTACCCGATCTAGGCAAAAATCTACGCGGTCGTTCATTTCTTTTTGGGTTTGGTTGGAAAAAACACGAAGCACAAATTTCACATTTTCTTCCACGGTCATAGAGTCAAAAAGCGCACCTCCTTGAAAAAGGAAACCGATGCTTTGACGCAGTTGGGCCTTTTCTTTGCGGTCCATTTCCCAAAAATTGTGACCATCAAAATTTACAACACCCGCATTGGGTTCAACTAACCCTACGATGCATTTGGTAATGGTGGTTTTGCCCGATCCACTGGCACCAATTATAAGGTTGTTTTTGCCTTTTTCAAATTGGAAACTAATGTCGCTCAACACCTCTCGGTCGCCAAATGATTTGTGGATATTTTTAACCTCAATCATAAAAGTAGCAATTGGGTCAATAAATAATTAATGGCCAAAATAACGATGCTACTTTGCACTACTGCGGTGGTACTGGCTTTGGCCACTTCTACCGAGCCTCCTTTTACGTAATAGCCAAAATAGGCAGGTACGGAGGTAATAATAAATCCAAATACAACAGATTTTATCATGCTGTAGGCATAATCAAACGACTCAAAATCATATTGAATACCGTATTCGTAATCGTAAGGAGTAATAGCTCCCGTTCCTACACCGGCAATAAAACCACCGCCAATAGAAAGAAAAATACTCACGGTAATAAGTAACGGATTGAGGAGAACTAATGCAATAATTTTAGGTTGCACCAAGAAACTAGCCGAATTGATTCCCATAATTTCAATGGCATCAATTTGTTCGGTAACTCGCATAGTGCCTAATTGAGAAGAAATACTAGAGCCAATTTTTCCAACCAAGATAAGCGCTACAATGGTGGGGGAGAATTCTAAAATAACCGATTCTCTAACCGCAAAACCAACGGTGTAAAGAGGGATAATTCCGCCACCGGTATTGGATGCGGTTTGAATAGTGATAACTGCTCCCATAAAAAATGAAATAATAGCCACAATAGGGAGCGAACTCACTCCTAGAGTAATCATTTCATTTAAAACGTTTTGGCGATACATTTTCCATTTCTCAGGCTTGGAAAAAACCTTACCCATGAAAAGAGTGTAACGACCTAATGTGTAGAGAAACTTCATTCAATCAATTATAGATGCAAATTAGCTATTTTTAATGGTAACAGCATCTCTTAGATTGGCGAAAATAATCACAAATTTCGTATAACCTGAGTTCGATGAATAGTAATTTTTCAGAAGCCTTGTAAATGGTGAGTTTTGGACATTAAAAACGAAGTACTAACGGGTTAATTCAAGGCTTTTATTGTTCAAAAATGGCTATTAAGAAGGCTTTCTTATTAATAATGGGGCTACTCTCTATGGTAACATTCTGACTGTAAGATTGATATTTATCAAACTTAGGTTAATACCTGAGTTCGATGAATAGTAATTTTTCAGAAGTCTTGTAAGGAATGGCAATGCTGTGCATAAATCGAATGAGCATAGGATGTGTAATGCGAAAGAAATAAGGCAACTGACGCTCGATAATCGATGAAAATAGTTTTTTAGAGGCAATGTGGAAAGGTTAATTACGTTGGGGATGGAAATATGATTTTTTTTACCCAAATTTGGAGCGGATATGGAAAAGCGATTGACACGAATTATTGCCATTGGATTTATTTCCCTTTTTGTGGGTGTATTAGCGATGAGCTGTGCGGCCAAAAAGAAATGTAGCCCGCCATGTCCCACCTGGCAAAAAAAGAGACCGCATCGATAAATGAAAATGGATACTTTTTTGGCGAATTTGGAAAATCATATTCCATTAAGAGCTAGCGTATTAATTATGCCCTTGATTGAAGAGTACAATTTTCAATTGCGGGTAACCAATGAGCGTAAAACCAAACATGGCGATTACCGATTTCCTATACGAAAAGGAGGAGTGCATCATATAAGTGTGAATGGGACGCTGAATAAGTACGCGTTTTTACTCACTTTTTTGCATGAAATTGCGCACATGCACGCATTTGAAAAATACGGAACGCGAATCAAACCGCATGGCACCCAATGGAAACGTACATTTACCAAGATAGCCCGTCCGTTTTTACGTAAACAGGTGTGGCCCGAAGAAATAACATTAGTGTTAGAAAATTATTTTCTAAATCCGAAGGCAAGTAGCGCAGGTGATGTAGCTTTGACACGCGTATTACGCAAATACGATGACACCCAAGATCTGTATTTAGAAGACTTGGAGAAAGGAGCGCAATTTGCCGTGGGCGATGCCGGTGGGCGTCTTTTTGTGAAAGGAGAAAAACGCAGGACACGGTATTTGTGCAAAGAATTAGGAAGCAAAAGAGAATTTACCATTCACGGAATGGCAAAGGTTTTTATAGAAAATTAGAATGAAAAGTAATCAGTACGTAGTAATAATGGCAGGCGGAGTTGGCAGTCGCTTTTGGCCAAAGAGTAAAGAGAGTTCACCTAAACAGTTTTTGGATGTTTTGGGTAGTGGCAAAACGTTGATTCAACAAACGTTCGACAGGTTCAACACCTTTGTTCCAGCCGAAAATATTTTGGTGGTGACTAATGCGATATATGTAGATTTGGTTTTGGAGCAATTGCCATTGATGCTGTCGCAAAATGTATTGGCAGAACCTTGTATGCGAAATACTGCGCCTTGTTTGGCTTATGCTATTAAAAAAATAGAAAGTCAAAACCCAAACGCGGTAATGATTGTAACTCCTGCCGACCATCTAATTTCTAAAACCGATGTGTTTGAATCGGTGATGCAAAAAGGACTTGATTTTGTAACAAATAACCCTCAAATTTTAACCATAGGAATTCAGCCCGACCGACCAAATACCGGTTATGGTTATATTGAGTACGCAAGCGAAACCAAGAATACTGATTTAGTGCCCGTGCCGGTTTTACAGTTTAAAGAAAAACCAGATTTAGCTACGGCCAAATCGTATTTGGAACAAGGAAATTACAGCTGGAACTCGGGTATGTTTTTATGGAGTTTAAAAACCATCAATGCTAGTTTTGCCAAGAATGCCCCTGAAGTAATGGATTATTTTGTTACCGATGAAAACGTGTATAACACGCCAAATGAACGTGCTTTTATTGATGAGGTGTACGCCAAGTGTCCCTCCATTTCGGTAGATTATGCCATTTTAGAAAAAGCGGATAACGTTTCGGTAATCAACACCGATATAGGGTGGAGCGATATCGGTACATGGGTTTCGCTACAGGAGCACATTAAAGAAAACAAAAAAGGTAATTTTATTATTTCCGGCCAGACCCAAATGGAAAATTCAACCGGAAACATTGTGAGCCTATCTGATGGAAGGATTTTAGCCACCAAAGGACTAAATAATTTTATCGTAGTAGAAACCGATGGAGTGTTGATGATTGTTGCCAAAGAATATGAGCAAGACATCAAAGAATTAAGAAAGAAAGCCGGCAAGAAATTTGGGAAAGAAATTTTGTAGGGTAGGGTTGTAGAAAAGCATTAAAACCAATACACCTATCATTCGTCCAAGAAGCATTCAGAATGTAGGGCAACAAAAAAGCGGAGCAATTAAAATTACTCCGCTTCCAGTATTTTGAAAATTAGCCTAATGCAAACTTCCAGTCATTTCTTCTGGTTTCACCCATTCATCGTATTCCGCTTCGGTTACATAACCCAAACGTACCGCTTCTTCTTTTAAAGTAGTTCCGTTAGCGTGAGCCGTATTTGCAATCTCGGCCGCTTTGTAATAGCCTATTTTGGTATTTAAAGCTGTAACTAACATCAATGAGTTGTTCAGTAATTTGGTAATGTTTTCATAGTTGGGTTGAATACCTACTACCGCATTATCAGTAAATGAAACACATGCATCACCAATTAAGCGAGCACTTTCTAAGAAGTTGGACGCCATCATTGGTTTGAAAACATTAAGTTCATAATGACCTTGGGTGCCACCTACCGTAATGGCTACATCATTTCCCATTACTTGCGCACAAACCATAGTTAAAGCTTCGGCTTGCGTTGGGTTTACTTTTCCTGGCATAATAGAAGACCCAGGCTCGTTGGCAGGAAGATTTAATTCTCCAATTCCTGAACGCGGACCAGACGCCAACATTCTAATGTCGTTTGCTATTTTGTTAAGCGAAACCGCCAATTGTTTTAAAGCGCCATGCGTTTCTACAATCGCATCATGGGCAGCTAGTGCCTCAAATTTATTTTCAGCAGTAATAAATGGAAGACCTGAAAATTCTGCAATTTTTTTAGCCACCAAAACATCATAACCTTTTGGCGTATTCAATCCAGTACCTACAGCAGTACCACCCAAAGCTAATTCTGAAAGATGGTCCAAGGTGTTATTTAAGGCTTTTAAACCGTGTGTTAATTGTGAAGCATATCCCGAAAACTCTTGACCTAAAGTTAAAGGAGTGGCATCCATTAAGTGGGTACGTCCAATTTTGACTACATCCTTAAACTCAATTGATTTTGCATGAAGCGCATCTCTCAATTTTTCTACCCCAGGAATGGTGGTGTCAATTATCATTTTGTAAGCTGCAATATGCATCCCAGTAGGGAAGGTATCGTTAGAAGATTGTGATTTATTTACATCATCATTCGGTTGAATGGTTTTTTCACCTTCACCAATTTTTTTACCTGCTATTTCATGCGCACGGTTGGCAATCACCTCATTCATGTTCATGTTACTTTGCGTACCAGAACCGGTTTGCCAAATCACTAATGGAAATTGGTCGTTGTGTTTATCCGCTAAAATTTCATCACATACGGTAGAAATTAAATCACGTTTATCAGTTGGTAAAACGCCTAAATCGCAGTTCGCATGAGCAGCCGCTTTTTTTAAGTATGCAAAACCTTTAATGATTTCGTTGGGCATACTTGCGCTGGGTCCAATTTTAAAATTGTTACGAGAACGCTCTGTTTGCGCGCCCCAATATTTATCGGCAGGTACTTTTACCTCGCCCATTGTGTCTTTTTCTATGCGGTAATCCATATCAATGTAGTTTAAAATCTGTTTATTTACTATCAAAAATCTAGGGCAACAAAGGTACAACCCAAGGCAAAAACTCGGCTTTAAATTCCTATGATTTTACTCATTATTCTATTTTGCTTTTTCAAATGATTGGCTACCTTTGGCCGCACAAGAAAAACCGAAAACATGAAATTTGTAGGATTTGTAATTACCATTATTGTTGCTTCTTCAGCATTCTTTACTTTGTTAGCTATTAGTGTTGGTTCTCTAACGCTTTTCAAAAAAGCGAAAGAAGAAGAAGAACACGTTAAGTTGGACTAAGTCTAAATTAATTCGAGCACTTTTTGTGGCGGTCTGCCCAAAATGGCTTGATTTCCTTTTATTACAATAGGTCTTTCAATTAGCTTTGGATATTTTACCATGGCTTGAATCCATTCAGTATTTGTTAAATCCTTCCCTTTAAAGTTTTCTTTAAAATCAGATTCCCCCTTTCTTATTATTTCAATTGCCGGAACATTTAACTGGTGCAAAACTTCCGTTAATTCTGCCTCTGTAGGAGTCTCTTTTAGGTATTCAATAATTTGAGGTTCAATCCCATTTTCGCGCAATATTTCTAGCGTTTGCCTGCTTTTGCTGCACCTCGGATTGTGGTAAATTTTATACGACATTTTTTTTAGTTTATGAGCAACCGAAAATAAGATTACTCGTTCATATACTAATAAGGAAAAATGGTTTTCTTTGTAGCTATTGTATTGGTAAATAATGAGTAAAAAAATCAATTTATTTTTAGTGAAAAGAGTCGGGTTTATCTTTGCGTTAATCTTCGGCTTATTTGTTGTAAATGAGTCGTTTGCTCAAGATTGTACTACGCTTTTTGGCGCCTCAGGACAACCTTCTCAAGGACTAAATAGTAAAATGTGCTTACCTACGCCTGGAGTCGTTACTTTAGATGCCACCGCAGCCGCAGCTACAAGTTATAGCTGGTCAAATGGTGCTGTAACACCTACTATTTCGCCAATTACTCCAGGAACATATACTGTTTTTATCGGTACAGGAGGAAATCCATTGGCTTGTGCATTAGATTTTATCGTTACTGGATTTAATAATCCTACTCCAATGATTGTAGGAGATACTACATTTTGCGCAGGTACATCAACCGTATTACATGAAAATTCTGGGTTTGCCAATTATTTATGGTCAGATGGAACCACTACCAACGATTCTTTGGTAGTGAATGTTGCCGGTGCATATGGTGTTGGTGTGCTTGATACCAATGGCTGTATTGGCGTTGATTCTATTGTGGTATTGCAAGATACATTGCCTATTCCCGATTTAGGAACCTCAGGAATTGCCTGTGTTGGTGCTTCCGTTACTATGGATGCAGGTGCAGGTTATAGCAGCTATTCATGGAATGGGGGAGATACCACACAAACTTTAACCACCAATATTGCAGGTACTTATTCGGTTACGGTGCAAGATACCAATACGTGTATGGGTAATGCGCAATTTGTGTTTAGCAATTACACTATGCCTAGCGTTAGCATAGGTGCGGATGATTCTTTATGTGCGGGTGGTTCTAAAACACTGGATGCAGGAACGGGATTTACAGCCTACTTATGGAGTGATGCCACCACTATGCAAACAGCCACTTATACTACTACTTCTGATGCTTGGGTACGCGTTACCGATGCGAATGGTTGTGTAGCGAGAGATACGATGCATCTAGAAATTCATCCATTGCCAAGTTTGAATCTTGGGCCTGATGATACTATATGTGCCTCGGCTCCTTTCTTTTTAAATGCAGGGAATCCAGGAAATTCTATTGTGAGTTATTTATGGTCCAATGCATCTACCTTGCAAACCATTAATATCCCTGCCAATCCAAGTTTAGTTACCGATGCCAATGTTGATTATTCCGTTACCATTACGGATGTATTTGGATGTGTGAGCTCGGATACGATGAATTTGCAAACTTTTACCTTGCCCGTACCTGATTTAGGAAATGATACGGCTTATTGTGTAGGCGATGCATTTGCCATGGTTTTAGATCCCGGAAGTTTTAGCACGTATGCTTGGAGTACCGGAGCCACTTCAACTACCTTGTCTATTGGCGCGGTGGCCATGAATTATTACGTCACCGTAACGGATGCGAGAAATTGCTCCAATACAGATAATATTGTTGTAAGCGAAAATGCATTGCCAGCTCCTAGTCTTGGAGCCGATGAATTTTATTGTCAAGGAAGTAACTATACCAAAATTTTGAACCCCGGTAATTTCACCACTTATTTATGGGATGACGGAACTACAGGACAAATTTTTGGAATTAGTGTCGCGGGCACCTATAGCGTAACGGTTTCGGATATTAATGGATGTGAAAATTCAGACGCGATAACGATTATTGAAAACCCATCGCCTTCGGTAGATTTAGGAGCAGACGTAACCTATTGTGAAGATCAAGCGGTAAGCGAAATGTTAGATGCTACCACTTTGCTTCCTGGTGGAGGTGCAGGTTACAACTTTTTGTGGAACACCTCAGAAGCAACTGGAATTATTACCGCAACCAAATTTGGTAAATTTACGGTGATTGTTACCGACCAAGCCACTAAATGTTTTGCCACCGGATCGGTAGAAATTTTGGCAATGGTTAAAGCTGTTCCAGATTTAGGACCTGATGGAGTAGTTTGTGACGGACAATTAGTTAATCTTGACCCGAAGGTTTCGATTAGCGGATATGATTATACTTGGAGTAACGGTGCGTCTACAAGCACTACCAACGTATTTGAAACAGGAACATATTGGGTAAGATTAGATGCCAAGGATGGGAGCTGTATGGGTTTAACCGATACCGTTTTTTATTCTCCGGGTGTTCTTCCGGTAGTGGATTTAGGTGCAGACCAGTATGTGTGTGAAGGGCAAAATGTTACTTTGTTAAATGCATCTTCTCCTTTTCCAGAATCGGCTTATGTATGGCAAGATGGTTCTACTGGGTTTAGTTACACAGCTACGCAAACGGGTACTTATGATGTAGAGGTATTTAATGCTTGTGGGTCAGCCGTGGATCAAGTGTATATAGAATTTCAAGATTGTGGGAATGTGTGGTTTCCAAATTCTTTTACTCCGAATGGGGATGGTAGAAACGATGAGTTTTATCCTAAAACAGACCAAGAGTTTAGTGAGTACGGGTTCTGGATTTATGACCGTTCTGGAAGTTTAGTCTTTAAAACCAATACCCCTAATTTTGGTTGGGATGGCAGAATAAATGGTGAATATGCCGCTGTGGGTGGTTATGTTTGGCGTATTAGCTACGTATCTTCTTTCCAAAAATTTGGAGTTAGAGTAGAAAAAACGGGTGAATTCACCTTACTTCGATAGTCCCATCAAGCTTGAGGGGAACCTAAAAAAGAGGACTATTCTTCCCGAATAGCACCCTTTCCAAATTTCATTAAATAGTCTTTAATAAAAGCATCTAAGTCACCATCCAACACATTTTGTGTATTAGAAGTTTCAAAATTCGTTCTTAAATCTTTTATCAGTTTATAAGGATGCAAAACGTAATTACGAATTTGTGAGCCCCATTCTATTTTCATTTTATTCCCTTCTACCGCATCTTTTTCTTCCTGACGCTTGCGCATCTCCATTTCATACAACTTAGATTTAAGCAGTTTCATGGCATTTTCTTTATTTTGAAGTTGCGATCTACTTTCGGTATTTCGAATAATTACACCAGTCGGTTTATGTTCCAAACGTACTCCGGTTTCCACCTTATTCACGTTTTGACCACCCGCACCGCCAGACCGGAATGTTTCCCATTTAATATCTCCAGGATTAACGTTGATATCAATACTATCGTCAATAACAGGGTAAACAAATACAGAAGAAAAACTAGTGTGTCTACGGGCATTTGAATCAAAGGGCGAAATCCGTACTAAACGGTGTACACCACTTTCCCCTTTCAGGTTACCAAATGCAAAATCTCCTTGAATTTCTAATGAAACGGATTTTATTCCAGCTTCATCTCCTTTTTGGTAATCTATTTCTCTTACCTTAAATCCTTTCTTCTCGGCCCACATAATGTACATGCGCATGAGCATAGCTGCCCAATCTTGACTTTCTGTGCCACCTGCTCCGGGGTTAATTTCTACCACGGCATGTAAGGCATCTTCCTCGCCCGAAAGCATGTTTTTGAACTCTAATTCATCTAAAGCTTCGCTAAGTTTATTCTCTAGCGCATTCGCATCTGCTTCCACGTCTTCACCCATTTGGGCAAATTCAATGAGCACTTCTAAATCGTTTAGATAACCTTGAATTTCGTTATAGGAGTCTACCCAAAACTTAATGCGTTTAATTTCTTTAAGTATCGTTTCTGCTTTTTTGGGGTCGTCCCAAAAGGTAGGGTCTTGAGTCTTTTTTTCTTCCTCGTTTATTTGAATGAGTTTCTCATCCACGTCAAAGGTACCCCCTCAACGCCAGCTGGCGTTCCTGCAAACTTTTAAATTGATCTGCGTTAATCATTAGCTAATGTTTTAAGCTGGTCCCAAACCAAATGAGCTTCAAACCCTCTTCCAATTACATATTGGGCGGTTTTAGCTACTCTTTGGTATTCTTGGACTCCTTTGTTCTTGTCGTATGTTTTTCGAATAAGAGTTGCCAATGTCTGGTTGTACTCTTTTTCATCAATTTCGGCCATTCCTTTACGAATGCAATATTCGGAAATTTCTTTCTGTTTTAAAGCAAGCGTAATTTTCTTTTTGCCCCAAGCTTTCATTCGGAATTTACCCCGCGCAAAGGCTTGACTATAACGTTCTTCGTTTAAAAAGTCTTGGTTAATAAGCTCCATTATCACTTCTTCACGTTGAATAGAAGTGAGTTGGAAACTATGCAATTTTTGTCGAACTTCTTGTTGACACCGCTCCTGATAAGCGCAATATTTCATCGCTTTTTCTACAGCTTGAGAAACGGTATAAACTTGATCAGGCATGATGAAAATCCTATAATGAGGAAAGGAACAAATTTATGAAATGTTCACTTCCTCATTACTTGAATTCACAATTTTATATTGCATCAATGGGTATGAAGTTCTTGGAAGAACCTTAATCCATTTATGGTATTTCATTAACCACTTGAATTGAAACGTTAGTTTTTTACTAGAAAAATACGCTTCCACAAAGGGGTGAGCTTTAATGCATACCACATTTTCTTTATGCTCTTCAATGGCACGTACTAATTTACTTTCAATTTCATCGATAAGTAAAATAGTGGCTGAAACTTCTATAGAACCTCCGTTTAAATTCGGTATGGTTTCAGTTGTTTTTATTTCCATTTCAGGACGTACACGTTGGCGTGTAATCTGAATCAAACCAAACTTACTCGGGGGTAAGATGTAATGTTTTGAGCGGTCACTTGCCATGGCTTGCGTCATGTGGTTAAACAGTTTTTTTCTATTTTCTGCTTTTACCAGGTCAATAAAATCAACCACAATAATTCCACCTAAATCTCTTAGCCTTAATTGACGAGCTACTTCATCTGCTGCTTCAAGGTTAACGCGCAATGCGTTTTCCTCTTGTGAAACCTCTTTTTTAGCCGTATTCCCACTATTCACATCCACCACGTGCAACGCTTCGGTATGTTCAATAATTAGGTAAGCACCACTTTTCATGGTTACGTTTCGACCGAAGGAAGATTTAATTGCCTTCTCTACACCATAATGGTCCATAATGTTGACTTTGGTGCCTTTGTACATTTTTAGAATATCCACCTTATCAGGCGCAATCGTTTCTAAAAATGATTTTAACTCATTAAAATAGTCTTCATCATCCACATAAATACTGTTGAATGATGCATTTAGCAAATCTCGTAAAATGGAAGTGGTTTTATCCAATTCACCCAATACACGTTTTGGGAGGGTTTTCACCTCTTGCAGTGTATCGTGTGCGCGTTTCCATTTTTCTAAAAGATTTTTAAGATCACGGTCTAATTCAGCCACCTTTTTACCTTGGGCAACAGTTCGCACTATTACGCCAAAGTTTTTAGGCTTAATACTTTTAATTAACCTTCTTAACCGATCTTTTTCTTTCCTGTCCCGTAGTTTTGAAGAAACTGAAATTCGGTCGGTAAATGGCACCAATACAATGTACCTGCCGGCCAAACTAATTTCCAACGAGAGTCTAGGGCCTTTTGTTGATATTGGTTCTTTTGCAATTTGAACCAAAACCTCTTGGCCTTGTTTTAATACATCCCTAACGTTTCCGCCCTTATCAATATCGGGTTCTAGCTTAAAATCTGCTAAGCTTGAATTTGATGCTCCACCATTTCTAGTAACGCGAGTGTACTTTTGAACGTTGGCCGCTAAAGGACCTAAGTCAAAGTAGTGCAAAAAGCCATCCTTTTCGTACCCCACATCAATAAATGCAGCATTGAGTCCTGGAACGAGTTTTTTTAACCTACCAATGTATAGGTCGCCCACAGCATACTCACTATCGTTTTTTTCTTGGTGTAATTCAACAAGACGCTTATCTTCTAATAATGCAACCTTGACCTCGCCAGAAGTCACATTGATAACAAGCTCTTTATTCACCTATTTGTGTTTTGATTGAGTGTTCCTCAACAATATTCAAAAGGTAGAAATACAAAATAATGCCACCTCAGAATGAGGCAGCATTATCAAATTGATTTTTAGATGTCAAAAAGAGAAATTAATTATTTCTTCTTCTTGTGTCTATTCTTTCTTAGACGTTTCTTACGCTTGTGCGTTGACATCTTGTGTCTTTTTCTTTTCTTTCCGCAAGGCATACTTACTGAATTTTTGAAGTTGTTTATAAATTCTACCTCTTTAACTGTAATGAAACAACCAAAGATTATTAGTTCTTTTTGATTCCCTAAAAAGGGGCATTAAAAACGTGCGGCTAAAGTAGCTTAAACGTTTACGTTTTCTTTCACTTTGTTCACAAATGTTTTCGCAGGTTTAAAAGCTGGAATATTGTGAGCTGGAATGATGATGGTAGTGTTCTTAGAGATGTTTCTACCTGTTTTTTCAGCACGTTTTTTTACGATGAAAGATCCGAATCCTCTGAAGTATACGTTTTCTCCTTCGCTTAATGCGTCTTTTACTGCTTCCATGTAAGCTTCAACTGTTGCTAACACTTGTGCTTTTTCTATTCCTGTTTTGTCAGAAACTTGTGATACTATATCTGCTTTAGTCATTTCTAAGTCTTTAAAAATTACTTATTTATCTTTTTTAAGGGAGGCAAAGATACTCGTTTTTTTTAATTACTTATACGATTTTAAAGTTATTTTAGCTTTTATGAAATTTTCTGATGAATTATTGAATTGGTATGATGCTAACAAGCGAGATTTACCTTGGCGAAATACTGATAATCCGTATGTTATATGGATAACTGAAGTGGTTTTTCAGCAAACAAGAATTGCCCAAGGATTGCCATATTTTCTTAAATTCATTGAGAAATTTCCAACCGTGCAGCATTTAGCCCGGGCAAAGGAGGAAGATGTTTTGAAATTTTGGCAAGGATTAGGGTATTATTCTCGTGCTCGAAACTTGCATTTTTCGGCCAAATACATCGTGAATGATTTAGCTGGCAAATTCCCAAAAACGTACAAAGATTTATTAAAATTGAAAGGTGTTGGTCCATATATCGCAGCAGAAGTGGCTTCCGTTTGTTATGGAGAAAAAGTGGCAGCGGTGGATGGAAATGTACAACGGGTTTTAGCTCGCTATTTTGGAATTGAAGAGGCTGTTAACGAAAAAATTGGAGCTAAATTAGTTCAGGATTTTGCAAATGCACACATTCCAACCAATCGCCCAGGCGATTTTAATCAAGCATTAATGGATTTTGGTTCATCTATATGTGCGCCCAAAAAGCCAGTTTGCGAGGATTGTATCTTTAATGCCTCTTGTTGGGCGTTAAGGAATAACAGAGTAGGTAGTTTACCCCTAAAGGTAAAAAAGGTAAAGGTTAGAAAAAGGGTGTTTAATTACTACTTGTCTATATGTGATGATAAGTTGCCTGTCTACAAACGGGTGGCTGGCGATGTTTGGCAAGGCTTATTTGAACCCTTAATGACCGAACAAAAGACAAAACAGGATAAGATTGCGCTGGATGAAGTTGTGAGTAAGGGGAATGGATACCTATTGCATTCATCGAAAAGAATTTTGTCGCATCAAAACATTGAAATGAACTTTTGGGTAATAAATGAAATTCCTATAGAGATGGACTCTTTCACCATTAGATGGGCTTCGTTGGAGGAATTACTGCAATTTCCTGTTTCAAAATCAATAGAAGAGTTATTTTCGTTAGCGAAATTCAAAGATCTTTTTATTTGAGTAGATGTAATACTTTTGCATTAAAATAAATACTATGGCTGGTTCGGTAAATAAAGTAATCTTAATAGGACATTTAGGAAATGACCCTGAAATTAGAGCGTTGGAAGGTGGCGTACAATTAGCACGTATTTCAGTGGCTACTTCGGAGAGTTATATGGATAAAAACACAGGCCAGCGTATTTCAAATACAGAATGGCATCGCGTGGTGATGTGGAGAGGCCTAGCAGGAGTAGCAGAAAAATACCTTAAAAAAGGGTCGCTGGTCTATATTGAAGGTAAACTAAAAACCCGTTCTTGGGAGGATGAAAATAAACAAACCCGTTACGCTACTGAAATCGTAGCAGACAACATGACTATGTTGGGTGGGAGAAATGATAAGCCAGTATCGGAAGGTGCACCTCAGTCGCAACCAAATCCGCAACCAGAAGTAAATGCAAGTCCTACAGGTGGGGTTGATTTATCGGCCCAAGAAGAAGACGATTTGCCCTTTTAAAACGAATTTATACTATTAGTGAATATCTTTAGTCTTTTACTGTTAACAATTTCAAGTACCGGTTTTTCGGTAACCATGGTGGCTTTATGGGCAATATTAATTGTATTGCTTTTGTCTTCGGCAATGGTTTCTGGGTCTGAAGTTGCATTTTTCTCATTATCGCCTGCCTTGTTTAAAAATTTAGAAGAAGAACAATCCAAGACTTCGCAAAGCATTCTAAAATTAGTGGAGCAACCAAGAGAGCTCTTGGCAACTATCTTGATTTTTAATAATTTTATTAACGTAGCCATTGTGTTGGTATCGTCTTATATATCCATGCATGTTTTTAACCCTGAGGCAGTTGTTTTATGGGGTATTTCGCTTTCGGGTGAAACACAGGCTTTTATAGTAAATGTGGTTTTAATCACTTTTGTCTTATTAATGATTGGGGAAGTTATGCCCAAAGTATATGCGGCAAAATATCCAGTTAAATTGTTGCGAATCACCGTGCCGGTGTTGGATGTTATTAATTCCTTTTTTATCACACTTCGAATAACACCCACCTTGGTGAAATCTACTAAGATATTTAATACTAATTCTGGTACGGTAAACCATAATGTTACCGTGGACGATTTGCAACATGCCTTAGATTTAACTAGCGAAACGGGCGAAGAAACGGAAGATAAAAAAATCATGGAAGGCGTGGTTAAATTTGGAAATACAGATGTAAAGCAAATTATGACTCCACGAGTAAAATCTATTTTGATGGATATTAACACGCCTTTTCTAGAGGTGGTTAATATCATTAAGGAGACCCATTTTTCTAGGATACCCATCTATGAAGAAAGTGTAGATGTAGTAAAGGGAGTGCTGTACGCAAAGGATTTATTACCGTTTTTAGATAAGCAAGAAATGGAATGGAAAGAGTTAATTAGAGCGCCCTTTTTTGTTCCAGAAAATAAGAAAATTGATAACCTACTAACCGAATTTCAAAGTAAAAAAACACACATTGCCATCGTGGTAGATGAATATGGTGGGGTTTCCGGATTGGTAACCTTAGAGGATGTGATTGAGGAAATTGTAGGCGATATCTCTGATGAATTTGATGATGAGGAATTGTATTTTTCTAAACTATCAGAGAATTCGTTTTTGTTTGAAGGTCAGACCTCTCTTATCAATATGTATCGTGCACTAGGAGTGGAAGGAGATGATTTTGAGGAGCGCAAAGGGGAGGCTGATAGTGTCGCAGGTTTTGTGTTGGAAATAGCAGGTAGAATTCCGCAAAAAGGTGAATCCATCCGTTTTCAAAACTGTTTATTTACAATTGAGTCGGCCGATAGAAGAAGGATTAAGAGTGTGAAAGTTGATGTGGACAGAAACGGGAAGGATGATTAAAAAAAGCATTGCGATTGGGGTTTTAATTAGTTTGTTTTCTTGCCAATCAGAAAATTACATCCCCAAGCCTATCGGGTATTCTCGCTTAGACTATCCTGCCCACAATTATGTGTTGCAACCTACTAATGACTGTCCTTTTGTTTTTGAACTTGGGAGTACTTCCAACTATGTGGAGGTACCTGCTGCAATAGGTCAACGGTGTTGGTTTAATATTGAATATCCCATTCAAAATGCAAAAATTCATGTGAGTTACCTAGATATTCAACCCCAACAATTAGAGACTTTTATTAGCGATGCGCGAAAACTAGCGTTGGAACATTTGGCAAAAGCTGATGATTTTGAAGAAAACGTTATTTATGACCCGCAAGCCAAGGTGTTTGGAGTGGTATATGATTTTCAAGGAGGTACAGCTTCAAATATGCAGTTTTATTTAACGGATAGTACGAGTCACTTTATTCGAGGAGCACTCTATTTCCATTCTATTCCGAATCCAGACTCATTGGCTCCTGCAGAGCAGTATGTAGAAGAAGAATTAATGCACTTAATTAATTCCTTTCAATGGAAATAGTGCTTGTGCGATGCAGTGCATAAACAAAGGCCAAAAGAAGTAAAAGAGCTCCCAATTGATGTATTAAGCCCAAGGCAAGGGGAACCTGGAATAGTAGGGTAAAAACTCCAATTGTAAATTGAAAAGCAACAATAATTAGCATAAGAGAATACCTCTTTTTTGTAACCGAATCCGTTTCAGTATTTCGTGTCTGAACCCATAGATACCCAATAGCAATCACAACAAGGTAGGCAAGGTAACGGTGAACGAATTGAATGCCAGATGGGTCGTTAATTAAGTTGTTCAAAATGCCACCTTCCGTAAAAATGCGAGTGGCAATAAACTCTGAAGGGTTCATGTTTGGCCAGTAATTATGAATCATTCCGGCATCCTTACCGGCTACAAAGGCGCCAAAAATAATTTGAGTGCATAAAAGTCCCATTCCTACCATGGTAAGCTTGGGCAGAGAAGAAGGAAATGCTGGTTTGATATTGTTTTTAGACATTAAGTCGAGCGCAATCCATACTGAATAACTAATGGTAAAAAAAGCTGTGGATAAGTGAGCTGCCAATCTAAAGTGACTCACCCTAGGTTCATGAATGAGCCCGCTGGAAACCATATACCAACCCAAAAAACCTTGGAAACCTCCTACGAAAAGGAGAATTAAGAGTTGTTTTAAAAGCTTGCCTTTAATCAACCCTTTGATAATAAAAATAATAAAAGGAATAATAAATACCAATCCTATTATTCTACCTAATAAACGATGTGTAAATTCCCAAAAGAAAATTCCTTTAAAATCGGAAAGGGTAAAGTGACTATGTGTCGTTAAAAACTCGGGATATTGTTGGTATTTTTCAAACGCAATTTGCCAATCCTCTGCATTTAACGGGGGAATAGCGCCCATAATGAGACTCCAATTTACCATGGAAAGCCCCGACTCGGTAAGTCGGGTAATGCCGCCAATGGCAGTCATAATAAAAACAAGAATAGCTCCTGCGAAAAGCCAAATGATTACTGGTCTAAATTTACCTGACATACTGATTTATTAGGAGGCGAAACTAATAAGAAACTTTAAATGGGAACGACTAAATCGAATTATAGTAAGCGCAATAATGCGCTAAAAATAGATGGAATATTAAGCCTGGGCGATTCTTGCGAAGAATTATCCTCTTCTAATAGTACTTTTTCAGTGGTTAGGGTCATTTTTTGAGGTGCCAAACTCGATGAGTTTTGTTGATTTTGTTCTCCGTAGTAATTTAAGCTAACAAGCGTTAACCCAATTACAAAAACAACTATGGCGGCAATTTTTTTCATTTGATGTGCAAAAGCGTTGCAAATTTAGGTGAAAAACATGCATGTATAAATAATATATTGGTTTTTTTAGTCTTAAAATGTTTGATTATAGCTATTTACTATCCAAGGTAATACATATTTGGGTAGTTTGAATTCTTCCAAAAGTATCCTTATTCACGTTAATTTTCTGTGGAATTAGAATGTATATTTGCCTTCTTTTTGAATGTATTATGGGTAATGATTTCAATGGTGAAATGACATTTATTCAACACTTAGAAGTGTTGAGGTATCATTTAATGCGCAGCGCTATTGCTGTTTTTGCATTTTCAATCTTGGCCTTTGTTAACAAAAGCTTTTTGTTTGACGAGGTTATATTCGGGCCCAAAAGAGCAGATTTTTTCACTTTTCGTAAGTTGTGTGAGTTTTCGGAATACTTAGCTATTAAAGTACCTAGTTTAATTTCAGATGGGAGTTTGCTGTGTATTGGACAAGATTTTCCAGCTTTGCAAAACATTGATATGGCTGGTCAATTCACCTCTCATATTATGGTGTCTATGATTGCCGGTTTGATTGTTTCTTTTCCTTATATTTTATGGGAAATGTGGCGATTTATTAAACCAGGGTTAGAAAAAAATGAATCTGATTATGCCCGTGGAATTGTATTTTGGGCGTCTTTATTGTTTTTAACCGGAGTATTATTTGGGTACTATATAATTGCGCCATTATCGGTTAATTTTTTCTTCACTTATTCCATTAGTGATCAGGTACAAACGTTACCTACCTTATCCACTTATATCTCCACCGTAACCGGGGTGGTTTTGGCTGCGGGTGTGGTGTTTGAGTTGCCATTAATTGTATATTTTCTCAGCAAAGTCGGAATTTTGTCTCCAAAAATCTTAAAAGCCTATCGAAAACATTTTGTGGTGGTGGCGTTAATATTGTCGGCAATTATTACCCCTCCCGACATTTTTTCTCAAATTTTGGTAGCCATTCCGTTAGTGTTTTTGTATGAAATTAGTATTCATATTTCGGGCCGTGTAACCGCTCTAAATTCAAAATAAAATCTATTGGAAAATAGCTGCTGAAAAGGTTATATTCGCATCAAAGGGTATTTCAGTTAGGATAAATCTTCTTCTGGATATGAATTTCATTTTTACCGGGTGATAGTAACCAAATTTATGTTTTGATTAACGATTTATAGGAAGGGAATTGCGTTTTAAATGGATTATATATCGAGCGGTTTTGTTGGCCGTAACTATCGCTTCTTTTAGCGTGGCTCAAGCGCAATTTGTGAAAATTCACGGTATTGTACAAGACTCTTTAACCGGTGAGGCCTTACCTTTTGTAAATGTTGTTTTTAAGGGTAAAAATATTGGATGTACTACCGATATGAACGGGAAATACACGCTTCAATCGGAATGGGGGTCTTCCACCATTCAATTTTCTAGTTTAGGCTATTTTTTAAAGGAAGTGGAAATCACGGATAAAACTTCTCAAAAAATTGATGTATTGCTTTCTCCAAAAAGTTTGGAGCTTAAAGAAGTGGAGATTAGCGTTAAAAAACGTAGGTACAAAAACAAAGATAACCCCGCAGTAACTTTGATAAAAAATGTGCTCGCACATCGGGATGAAAATAGAAGTAAATCGTTTGAATATTTTGAATTTGAAAAGTATGAGAAAGTACAATACGATGTAAACAATTTCTCTAAAGATTGGCTAGATAGTCCAAGTATGCGAGGCTTTCAGGTGCTTCGTGATTATATTGATACCTCCAGCCTAAATGGTAAGCCGTTTATACCCGTTTTAATTCAGGAAAAGGTAGCAACTGTTTACCAAAAGGATTATGGGAAGGATAACATGGAAGTGGTAAAAGACATTAAGTTATCTGGAATTAATAATGGGGATATCACTTCTGGCTTGGATCAGTTTATGAGTAAAATGGGCGCAGATGTGGATATTTACGAAAGCACCATTGTGCTATTTGACAAATCCTTTACTTCACCCATTTCTCCCATTGGGCCTAATTTTTACCGCTATTACATTACAGATTCATTGGAAGTGGATGGGCATATCATTAAAAAATTAGCCTTTATGCCGCGTAACAAGGCTATGATAGCATTCACCGGTTTTATGTGGATTGGAGATGCTTCTGCTAACTATGCGGTTCAAAGTATTGAACTAAACCTAAATGATCGTGCCAACATTAATTTCTTGGATGATATGCGGATTACCCAAGAATTTGAGTATTCCAAAACCATTGGCTGGCATTTAGTGAAAAATATTATGATTGTTGATTTTCAACCCATTGGTAAGGCTATTGGAATATATAACACCAAGACGGTGAGCTATAAAAACTTTAAAGTAAACGTGGTTCAAGATGAGAATATTTATTCCAACCTTACGGAAACTACTTATCTGAAGTCGGATAATGAGGATGAGGATTGGAGTGAAATGCGCCATGATAGTTTGTCGGAAAAAGAAAAAGGAATCTATGATTTGGTGGATACCGTTAAAAATATTCGTCAATTTAAAGTGCTTAACAATGCTATTTTCTTGCTTTCAGAAGGATTTGTGCCTGCCGGAAAAATTGAAATTGGTCCAGTAGGTTCGTTGGTGAGTTACAATGCAGTGGAAGGAATACGGGTTCGAGCCGGATTTAGAACGAGTAAGAAATTTTCAAAGACTTGGCGGTTTACTGCCTGGGGGGCCTATGGTTTGACCGACAAGCGGTTTAAGCATGGGGAAATGATAGAGTATTATTTTCACAAAAACCCGAATCGTTTTTTATCTGTTAGTTATACAGATAACCTTGTGCAGCCAGGGTTTGTAGTACAAGCTGTGGATCCAGACAATCTATTTCTTTCTTTAAGACGAACACCTGCCATAAATACCTTTTATGAACGAAGTTTTAAAATTAGGTACGAGCATGAGTGGGTTTCAGGTTTTTCTAATTCCATTACGTTGAATGCTCAGCGTATTGAAGCCAATCGGTATAATACATTTGAACACGCAGTAACCGAGGAGGTTGTAGATGGAATTAGGGATAACTCAGTAACATTAGGAACACGATTTTCATTCAATGAAAAATATATACAAGGCGTTTTTAATCGAGTGGCGGTGAAAACCGCAGCACCTATTTTTAATTTGAATTATACCTTTTCCGACCCATTTTTGGGTAGCGATTATGGATATCATAAATTGAATTTTAGTATTGAAAAACGCTTTCGATTAGGGTTGTTTGGATATACAGATGCGGTGCTATCGGCTACCAAAATATGGGGAGTAGTTCCGTATCCATTATTAATAATACATAGAGGGAATGAAACGATTACCTATAGTCAAAATTCATTTAACTTAATGAATTTCATGGAGTTTGCAAGTGACCAATCGGTAGCGTTATTGGCCGAACATCATTTTAATGGGCTTGTTTTCGGATTGATTCCGGGGGTGAATCATTTCAAAATGAGACTGGTCGTTTCGGCTAAGATTCTCTACGGAAGTGTGGATAGTAAGAACAGAGATTTCTCAAATCCAGAGTTTATTTTGCCGCCTCCTGTCATGGGTGAATTAAGCCGAAAGCCTTATGCCGAAGGTAGTATAGGAATTGAAAACATTTTTAACATAATGCGGATTGATCTAGTAAAACGATTTACGTACCTTGACAATCCTAAAATAGGTAATTTTTTAGGGGTTAAGGGATTAGCCCCAAGAATAGCATTTAGATTTAAATTTTAGAATGAAATTATTTGCGGATAAAATTGTCAAAAAGTACAAAAGTAGAACGGTCGTAAAAGGTGTTTCGGTGGAAGTATCTCAAGGCGAAATCGTTGGTCTTTTGGGACCGAATGGAGCGGGTAAAACTACTTCATTTTACATGATGGTGGGATTGATAAAACCCAACGGAGGTAAGGTGTATCTTGATTCAAAAGACATAACCTCTATGCCAATGTATCAGCGTGCGCAACTTGGTATTGGGTATTTGCCTCAGGAAGCATCTGTGTTTCGTAAAATGAGCATTGAAGATAACATCATGTCCATTTTAGAAATGACCAAGCTGTCTAAAAAAGAACAAAAGGATAAATTAGAGGAATTAATTGAAGAATTCAGCTTAGGGCATGTGCGTAAAAACTTGGGAGATGTCCTTTCAGGAGGAGAAAGAAGACGATGTGAAATTGCACGTGCTTTAGCCGTAGATCCAAAGTTTATTTTGCTGGATGAGCCATTTGCAGGGGTAGATCCAATTGCTGTGGAGGATATTCAAGCCATAGTGTACAAATTAAAATATCGGAATATTGGGATTTTGATAACGGATCATAACGTTCAAGAAACCCTTTCGATTACCGATAGAGCGTACTTGCTTTTTGAAGGAAGTATTTTAAAAGCCGGTACAGCAGAAGAATTAGCTGCAGACGAGCAGGTAAGAAGAGTTTATTTAGGACAAAATTTTGAATTAAGACGGAAGAAATTTGACGTCAATAAAAAACTAGAAAAAAATTAATAATGGCTAATAAAAAGAAAATCGCCCCTTCGCTATTGTCGGCAGATTTTAGTAAACTACAAGAAGACATCACTTTGGTAGAAGAGGGTGGAGCAGATGTGTTGCACGTAGATGTAATGGACGGGCATTTTGTTCCCAATATCACCTTTGGTCCGTTCATCGTAAAATCCATAAAAAAATGCGCAAGTATTCCATTAGACGTGCATTTAATGATTGAAAAGCCTGAGCGGTATATTGAAGATTTTGCCAAAGCGGGTTCTGATTATATTACGGTTCACGTGGAAGCGTGTACGCATATTCATCGTGTTTTACAGCAAATTAAAGCTACAGGGGCAAAAGCAGGAGTGAGCCTTAATCCGGGCACCCCATTAAGTAGTATCGAAGAAGTGTTAGGTGATGTGGACTTAATTTTAATCATGAGTGTAAATCCAGGTTTTGGAGGTCAATCATTTATTGAAGGTGCTTTAGACAAGATAAAAAGGTTGCGTAAAATGCTTTCTGAAAGAGGGTTGGATCACGTAGAAATAGAAATTGACGGTGGGGTTAAATTGGAAAATATTGCTGAAGTAGCCGCAGCTGGAGTTGATATATTTGTTTCCGGTTCAGGTATTTATAAGGCCAGTGATCCTAAGAAAATGATTGCGGATATGAAAGCGGTTATTGGTTAAAAGGGAAATATTTTGATGATTTTGTTTAGGCGCTAGTTCGAAAGAATTGGGGCCTTTTTTTACGCCTTTTTTTTAGGGAAAATTAGTCTGACTATTTTCAGGTTTAATTAGTAGTTTTGAAAGACAACAAAAATCTATTCTATGAAAGTTTTTTTTACCGCCCTGATCATTAGTCTTTTCTCTTTTAACGGGTTTGCCCAATTTGAGGAATTTGAAGATTTTAACCTATACGGTGAACTCATATTTGGGGTTGTGAATAGTGTGTCTGGCGATACATTGGTGCCTGGAAAATATGACGGTATGGACTTGTCTCGAAAGGAATTGGGTTTGTTTTCGGTGTATAGGGGTGAATTATATGGAGTGTTAAATAAGGATGGAAAGGAAATCATACCATTGATATATTCGCGAGTAGATGTATTTGAAAATGGTTTTATTCGTGTTAAAAAAGGAGGAGATTATTATGAGGGCGGTGATGATGCCCAATTTGGCATGTATAATTCGAATGGGAAAAAAATTATTGAAACGAATTACGGCTATTTAGGTGAGGTTTCTGACGGGTTGATTCGTGCAAATATGGGTGGAAATGCCTATTTGGATGGAGATGGATTGTTTTCTGGGGAGAATGATGAAATTACAGGTGGTAAATGGGGTTTCTTGGATACCAAAGGAAAAATAAAAATACCTTTTGACTTAACCTACGCTAGAAATTTCAAAGATGGCTTGGCAAAAGTATATATCGGTGGGAAAAATGATGATTGGGTTTATGATGGTAAATGGACCTATATAAAAACCAACGGCTTGCCTTTTGTTTCGGACGATTTGGGGGTTGAATCCGATGTAATTGGAGGGCTATTAATCGTTTCGAAACGGGAGACGATTATTGAAAAGGATGAATATGACTCCTGGTTTGAAACCAAAACCAGCTTTGGAGTAGTAAACACAAAAGGCAAAATAATCTTTGAACCAAAATATAAGAATATTTCATTTTTTGATGGTAGGTTTATTATCCTGCATGAAATTGATACTATTAAAAATGTACCGAATTTTTCCATTTATGATGTAGACTTGAACCCAATTGGAGAGTTAGGATATCAATCGGTGGAACCAAGGAAATGGTATGATGAAAACACCGAATCATCCCATACCCGATTTATCATTTCAAAGAATCAAAAATTTGGAATAATCAATTCGGTTGGAAAAAATGTATTGCCCGTAGAATATTCCTCCATTGATTTAGGATATGAGCCATTTATGAATGTACGAAAAGGGGGCGTGATTGCTACCAGAGATTATGATGGTGAAAAAAAATACAATGGACTGTGTGGTTTGGTGAATTGGAATGGAAAAATGGTTTTACCGTTGCAATATGATGAGATTTATATGCCAGAAAGTTTTAATGAAAAGCTTCTTTTTATTTGTAGAAAATCTGGCAAATGGGGGATTGTTGATAGTTTAAATAACACTATTCTTCCGTTTGACTTTGATACCCTTGAAAGTATTAATAGATGGAGTTATGAGACTCATATGTATACTGCCATTAAAGATGGTAAATGGGGCGTGGTGGATTTGTCTGGAAAGGACCTTATTCCTTTTAAATTTGATGAGTTTAAATCGGTGTATATGCTTGATGCGATGGGTGAGGATATGATTGGTGTTGTTTATAAAGGAAATGAGGGAATAATTAATTCCAAAGGTGATTTCCGATTTCCTGCCAAATTCAAGCATATTTCGACAGATAATTGGGCGGAGAATAGAGTGTTATTTTATAGCAATGAAATTTTTGGAGTAGCGGATACCTTGGGGAATATTTTAGTTCCAATGGAATATGAGTCCATTACCTTTTTGAGCAACGGGGAAATTGTGTTGAAAAAAACGATAAACAAAGTGGTTAATCTTAATTTAAAGAATCAGGAGGTGGGCGAATATAGCCAAGTTAATAGTTGGAATTGTTATTCCCTACAACTAGATGAGGTACATAGCCAAAATATATGCGCCATTCAGAAAAATGGTAAATGGGGGTTTACTAAC
Source organism: uncultured Flavobacteriales bacterium (assembly GCA_963974475.1). Classification (GTDB taxonomy): domain Bacteria; phylum Bacteroidota; class Bacteroidia; order Flavobacteriales_G; family Salibacteraceae; genus CAJXZP01. Next base: position 17,646 of record CAXBCR010000025.1, on the reverse strand, counting down.
TTCACTACGGGTGAAGAGCTTTTTAAACCTCAATTTGATGAAATTGGGGATGAGACCTATTGTGATGTATCCATGGTTAGAATTGGGAAAAAATTTGGATTAGTGAGTTTAAAAGGGGGAATGAAACTCCCATTAAACTTTGATGAAATGAGCTTTGGGTACTGTAATTATGAGACTGGATTAATTCCAGTGTACGTGAAGAAAGATAATTTATGGGGATTATATTTGAGTAATGGGGAACTTAAATATGCATTGAAATATAAAACCAAGGAGGAAGTACCTAGTGAATATTAAGCCTTTGCTCTTGTTGATATAGTGTGTTTTATTTTAGTCGGGAATTTTAATTAGGTAGGATTTGAGCAAAAAAAAGCGTTACCTACCAAAGTAAGTAACGCTGAATATTATTTTATTAGAATGTTACTCTTTCACGCGCTCTACATAAGCACGTTTTTTGGTATCAATTCTTATTTTGTCACCTTCATTGATAAACAACGGAACTCTAACTTCTGCCCCTGTTTCAACAGTAGCTGGTTTGGTTGCATTGGTAGCGGTGTCTCCTTTCACCCCTGGTTCAGTATAAGTAACTTCTAAGTTTACGAAATTAGGTAGCTCTGCGGTTAATGGACGCTCTTCTTCTGCATGAAATACGATAGTTACAATATCACTTTCTTTCATTAAGTCAGAATTTTCAATCGCATCTTTCATTAAATAAATTTGCTCGTAATCATCTGTGTTCATGAAATTGTATCCTTCATCATCACCGTAAAGGTATTGATAGTTACGTGTTTCTACTCGAACCACGTCAATTTTCGCACTAGAAGGAAAGGTGTTATCAACCACTTTTCCGTTGGTTAAACTTTTTAATTTTGTACGGATAAATGCAGGGCCTTTTCCTGGTTTAACATGTAGAAATTCAATTATTTTGTAAATATCGTTGTTAAAAACGATACACAATCCATTTTTTATTTCGGAGGTATTTGCTAATGCCATATTTTTTATTTTAATGGGCTTTTGATTACACCGCCCGGAGAGTTTTTGATAAATTCTAAAATTTTTGTTTTTATTAATGAGTCCGGCTCATTTTGGGCTACATCTTCCAATCCTTTACCAATGGTATTGTTGAAAATATATAGCTTTTTGTAAATAGATTCTGCTTTTTTAATATCTTCTTCAGGTACTCCACGTCTTTTCATACCGATAGAGTTTACACCAATAAAGCTCAGTGGTTCTCTTGCCGCTTTTACAAATGGGGGTATGTTTTGACGAACGCCTGATCTTCCACCTACAAAAGCATAAGCTCCAATATGTACAAATTGACTTACACCTACCTGACCTTCAATAATAGCGTAATCATCGATAGTAACATGACCCGAAATTCCAGCCGAGTTGGCAAGGATACAATGGTTTCCAATAATGCTATCGTGACCAATATGTGTATAGGCCATTAACAAGGTGTGGTTACCAATTTCTGTTTTCCACTTGTCGGTGGTTCCTTTGTTAATAGTTACACACTCTCTGATTACACAATGGTTTCCTACAATTGCTTTGGTGTCTTCTCCTCGGTATTTTAAATCTTGAGGAATCGCTCCAATCACTGCGCCAGGAAAAATGTGGCAATCAGAGCCAATTTCTGAACCATTCATTATGGTTACGTTGGATTCTATTTTGGTATTTGCACCAATAATTACGTCCGCTTCTATATTAGTAAAAGGACCAACAATTACACCTTCACCCAATTGTGCGTCTGGATGTATGTAAGCTAATTTACTAATCATTCGTTTTGTTTTTTGTTACTTGAGCCAATAGGTCTCCTTCTGCTACTACTTGATTTCTTACGTATGCGGTAGCTTTCATATTGGCCAAGCCTCTTCTTATTGGGGCAATAAGTTCTAAAGAAAGAACCAGTGAGTCACCAGGAACTACTTTTTTCTTGAATTTAACTCCGTCAATTTTTAAGAAGTAAGTGGAGTAATTTTCTGGGTCATCTACGGTTGATAACACCAAAAACCCACCAGCTTGGGCTAAAGCTTCAACAATTAATACTCCTGGAAAAACTGCTTCGTCTGGAAAGTGTCCGTTGAAAATAGCTTCGTTACGAGTAATGTTTTTAACGCCCACCACATGGGTGTCTGATAACTCCATGATTTTGTCAACCAACAACATTGGGTAACGGTGAGGAAGCTTGTTTTCGATATCTTTAATATTGAAAATGGCTTCTTTATCTAAATCAAATTTAATTTGTTTCTTTTGTTTAAGAACTTGTTTTTTAAGCTCTCTTGCAAAATCTTTATTTCCTGTATGTCCAGGACGAGCAGTAAGAATGTGTGCTCGGATGTGTTTACCTACTAAGGCAAAATCACCAACTAAATCAAGTAATTTATGACGAGCTGGTTCATTTTGAAATTTTAATTCTAAGTTATTTAGAATTCCCATTTCTGTTTTTTCCAACATGGAAGCAGGCTTGTTAAATGCCTTCGATAGTTTCTCTTTGTCTTCTTCCGAAATTTCTCGGTCCACCATTACAATGGCATTGTCTACATCACCACCTTTGATGAGGCCGGCATCAACTAATTGGACTAATTCACGTAAAAACACAAAGGTTCTACACGTTCCAATTTCGGTTTGAAATTCACTAATGTGATTCATGCTAGCATGTTGCGTACCCAAAAGAGGGGAGTGGTAATCCACCATTACGGTAACACGATAAAGTTCGTCAGGAACGGCTAAATATTCAGCGCCACTGCTTTCACTTTCAAATTTCATCACCTCGTTTAGGTAGAAATATTCACGCTCAGCATCTTGTTCTTCTAGGCCAACGCTTAGAATTCCTTCAATCCACAAGTTTGCGCTACCATCTAAAATTGGTAATTCAGAACCATCAATTTCAATAAGCGCATTGTCTACATCCATTCCGTAAAGTGCGGCAAGCAAATGCTCTGTAGTATGCACTTCCGAGCCATTTTGCTCAATGGTGGTGCTACGCGTAGTAGTGGTTACATTACTGATATCGGCTTTGATGGTTGGCTGACCTTCCACGTCCATTCTTTGAAAAACGAACCAGGAATCAACGGGAGCCGGTTTCACGGTAACTGTTGCCGGTTGACCGGTGTGAAGACCTACTCCTGTTATAGTAAATGCCTTTTTAAGTGTTTTTTGATTTACAATCATTGGTGCTAATTATGACTTTAAATTCTTAATCTCTTTTTTTAAATCGTTAATATCAGAAGCAAGTTTTGGCAGTTTTCTGAAATAAACGTATGACTTTTTATAATCCATCACAGGAAACGAAGGTGCTCCTTGTTGAATGCTATTTTCTTCAGTGATATCGCCAAGCACGCCACTTTTTGCGGCCAACTTAACACCATCTGCTATTTTTTGATGTCCAGCAAAACCCACCTGACCTCCAAACATACAGTTTTTACCAATAATGGTAGAACCTGCTATTCCGGTAAGTGCTGCGGCTACGGTATTTTCTCCAATTTCCACATTGTGTCCAACCTGAATAAGGTTGTCGAGTTTCACTCCTTTGCGAAGTATAGTAGAACCAATAGTTCCACGGTCTATTGTGGTATTTGCACCTACTTCTACATAGTCTTCTAGGACTACATTTCCAATATGATACAATTTTTGATAATTATTTTCCGAGTTGGGTTGGAACCCAAATCCTTCTGAGCCAATAACGGCACCCGGTTGAACTACCACGTTTTTACCGATAATAGTATCGTCATCAATTGTTACATTGTAATGAAGTTGGGTGTTGTCACCAATTTTCACACCGTTTCCAATGGTTACTCCTGCTTTAAAACGGCAATTATCACCAATAATGGAGTCTCGACCGATGTACACATTGGCGCCAATAAAAACATCTTTCCCAATGGTAGCAGAATCTTCAATTACCGCTGTAGGATGAATACCTGTGTGGCTATTTTTAAATTGGTGGTATATCTCTAAGATTTTTCCTACGGAAAGTCTTGGGTTTTCTACTCGAATAAGGGTGAGTGTTTCTGGAAGCTCTTTGGTGCTTTGAAACTCATGGCTTACAAGGGCTGCGCTGGCTTTTGTAGTATGCAAAAACTCTGCGTATTTCATGTCAGACAGGAAGCAAACAGAGCCTTGTTTTCCACTTTCTATTTGTGATAAATCATTCAGTAATACTTCTGGATTCCCTTCTAGTTTCCCTTCTAATAATCCAGCTAATTGTGCTGCAGTAAACTCCATTGTTTGATTGTGTCTCTATTCCTTTGTAACGCGCCAAAAATAAGGTTAAAATACGGCTTTGCCTTGCCCTAAATCCAATTTTATTAACATCGCAATATTGCCTTCCAAGGAAAATATTATTTTCCTTGGAATCTATTGATATAGTTGTGTTTTGAAAAAAATGGGTTAAGCGTTTTCCGGAAAACAAATAAAATGTTTTACCACCGCTTCAGTCAAAACTGAAATATTGAGAAGAGCCGCGTCTTTGTCAATATGGTGTACTTCCCCATTTTTATGAAGGATGTTTATGTGCTCTGATTTAGGTTTAAATGCTCTGTTTTCTACCTTTCCCGTAAATACGAAATAGGAAACTTCTTGTTTGGTTAATCCAAGTTGTTTAGCAGCCACATCAGACCTTCGAGCTATTTCCTTTACTGTAAAAGGGGTGTCGCTAAACCTTGACTTTAATAGCTGACGAGAAATTAATTTTTTGGAAAGCAGACTTAAAACCTTGTCATCACATGTTTGCCACACTTTGATTGCACTAATAATATCAAAATCATCTAATTCGGAAAAGCGTGCTAAAATGGCGGGATTGGTTTCGAAATCTGATTTATTGATTCTTGTTTTCATAAAGAATTCTAGGGCCGGACTGGCAAATAAATGTACGCCATTTCGGCTCAATTCTGCCGCTCTTTTCATTACTCTAACTAGAAGATTTTCTGCGCTCAATACTGTTTTGTGCAGATAAACTTGCCAATACATTAGCCTTCTGGCAATGATGAATTTTTCGATAGAATAAATACCTTTTGCTTCGATCACCAAATTTCCATCGGCTACATCCAGCATCTGAATTATTCGTTCGGAGCCAATAACTCCTTCTGATACTCCTGTAAAAAAACTATCTCGCATCAGGTAGTCTAATCGGTCCATATCCAACTGACTAGAAACAAGTTGGTGAAGATAGGTTTTTGGATAGGTGTCCGTAAAAATTTCAATGGCTAAGTCGAGTGCTCCGTTGAATTCTTTGGACAGCGCTCGCATAAATTCAATGGAAATACTTTCATGACTTACGCCCTCTATTATACTATGCTCAAGGGTATGCGAAAATGGGCCATGGCCAATATCGTGTAATAAAATGGCAAGAAAAACACCTTCCGCTTCGGCATCTGAAACCTGATGACCTTTTTGACGAATTACGTTTATGGCCTGTGTCATTAAATGGTATGCGCCCAAGGTGTGCTGAAAACGAGTGTGATTTGCACCCGTATAAACCACATTGGTTAGGCCTAATTGATTAATTCTTCTTAAGCGCTGGAACCAAGGGTGTTCTATCACATCGAAAATAATTCCTCTTGGAACGGAAATAAAACCATACAAAGGGTCGTTAAAGATTTTGCTTTTAATATTCGTTAAATCCGACATATTTGTTGCGTGTGTTAAATTGCAAAAATGTTCCTTTGTAGGAATGAATTATTAATGATAATTATTTCAAACGTAATATTTTGCCTTGAAATAACGAATGACAAAGATACAAACTATGAGCGTTAAAATTTTGTGGGCCGATGATGAAATTGATTTATTGAAACCACACATTTTCTTTTTAAAAGAAAAGGGATACGAGGTTCTGGAAGCCAAAAGTGGGGATGATGCCTTGGAAATTTTGGCGGAAGAAGAGCATGTAGATATCGTATTTTTGGATGAGAATATGCCTGGGCTTACAGGTCTTGAAACCTTGCAAAGAATTAAGGCTAAGCATTCTAATCTTCCTATTATTATGATTACCAAAAGTGAGGAAGAGGAAATAATGGAGAGTGCTATTGGTGGTCAGATTTCTGATTATTTGATTAAACCGGTGAATCCGAATCAAATTTTGTTGTCCATAAAAAAGAATTTGGATGTGCAGAAGTTGGTAAGTGAAAAAACCACGGCCCATTACCAGCAAGAATTTCGGAATATAGGGATGCGTTTAGGTGATCGATTGGATAACCAAGAATGGATTGACCTGTATAAAGATATGGTCTATTGGGAAATGGAATTGGAAAAATCGGGTGATGATAGCATGAAAGAGGTTTTTGCAATGCAAAAATCGGAAGCCAACGCACAGTTTTCTAAACATGTAGAAAAAAATTATTTAGATTGGATTCATGATGAGGAATCGGCACCAATGATGTCTCATCGTTTATTGGCCGATAAAGTTTTTCCTCTTCTGAGTAACAAAGAACCTTTATTTTTAGTGGTGATTGACAATCTTAGATATGATCATTGGAAAATGATTCGGCCGATGCTTGAGCAGTTTTTTAGAGTGGAAAGTGAAGAAGCATATTATGGAATTTTGCCTACTGCCACCCAATATGCGCGAAATGCCATGTTTGCTGGAATGATGCCTTCTGAGATTGAAAAAATGTATCCTAAATTATGGCTAAATGAGAACGATGATGGCGGTAAAAACATGCAGGAGGAAGCCTTTTTGGAAGGAAATCTTAAGCGGGAAGGAAAGCAAATAAAAACCAGCTATAACAAGATAACCAATCTTGCTAATGGGAAAAAATTGCTACAGAATTTACCAAATTTAATGAATAACGACTTAAACGTAATTGTTTACAATTTTGTGGATATGCTGTCCCATGCCCGTACGGAAATGGAAGTGATTCGTGAGTTGGCCGATGATGAGGCTGCTTACCGTTCTATTGCTAAAAGTTGGTTTGAGCATTCTGCATTATTTGAAATGATGAAAATGATGGCGGAAAAAGGCTGTAAAGTAGCCGTTACTACCGACCATGGCAGTATAAAAGTGAGCGAGCCTACTAAAGTGCAAGGTGATAAAAATACGAATACCAATTTGAGATATAAAGTAGGTAAGTCTCTGCAATACAATAAAAAAGATGTGTTGGAAGTGAGTAATCCGCATGAAGCTGGATTGCCGAAATTGAATGTGTCATCGGCTTTTATATTTGCGAAAGAGGATAAGTTTTTTGCCTACCCAAACAATTATAATTATTACGTTGGCTATTACCGAGATACTTTTCAGCATGGCGGGATTTCGTTAGAAGAATGTTTAATTCCGTTTGTGGTATTGAATCCCAAATAGTAGGTATAAGATGTAGTGGTATTACCTCTTAAAATGAATTAATAAAAACTCCTTTAAATTAGCTATTTGAAGGAGTTTTTTTGTGACTTATCGACCCTATTTTAGCTTGGTTTTATTACAATCTTGAGTTTATTAAAATTATTTCATTTTCAAATAGATTGTAATCTACTTAGAAACAAATAGTTAAAACTGTTTTTACAATTTACTCAATGCATTGAGTAAAATTACTCAGTGTATTGAGTAAAATTACTCATACCGCTGAGTAAATTGTTATATTTGTGATATGTTTTATAAAAGGAGGTATTTCACAGAGATTGAAAATCGCGTAACAGCACCTCGCAATTTTATTCAGGCTATTACAGGTCCCCGGCAGGTAGGTAAAACTACTCTTGTGCGACAAGTATGTGAAAGCCTAGATTTTTCATTTCGGTATGTTACGGCCGATGCGCTATCAGATGATTCGAGTTCTTGGATAGAACAGCAATGGGAGGCGGTGCGATTGATTCAAAAATCCTCGGATACCGAGTTTTTGCTTTTGATTGATGAGGTTCAAAAAATAAAAAATTGGAGTGAAACGGTTAAGAAACTGTGGGATGAAGATACCTTTAACCAAGTAAAAATCAAGGTCGTTCTTTTGGGTTCGTCTGGTTTGTTATTACAAAAAGGGTTAAACGAATCTTTAGCCGGTCGTTTTGAATTAATACAAGTGCCGCATTGGAGTTATTCTGAAATGAAAGATTGTTTTGATATCACCCCTGAGCAGTATGCTTGGTTTGGTGGGTATCCTGGAGCTGCCGCGTTTTTAGACGATGAGGATAGATGGAAAGATTATGTGAGGAATGCGCTTATCGAGGCCACTATTTCAAAAGATATTTTGATGTTAAATCAGGTAAGTAAACCGGCCTTAATGCGGCAGGTATTTGAGATGGGCGTAAACTACTCTTCAAAAATATTATCGTTTAATAAAATGGTGGGACAATTGCAGGATGCTGGAAACACCACCACTATTTCTCACTATTTGAATTTGCTGGATACGGCAGGATTGCTCACGGGTATATCAAAGTATTACCATGAAAAACATCGCGTGAAGGCTTCGTCACCTAAGTGGCAAATCAAAAATACCGCGTTGTACTCGGCCTTGACGGTTATGAAATTTGAAGAGATTACTCAAAATCCTGTGGCTTGGGGACAGGTTATAGAATCGGCTATTGGAGCGCATTTAATCAATAAATCAACCGAAGGTCGCTACGATGTTTTTTATTGGAGGCACCGAAATGATGAGGTGGATTTTGTGTTACAAAAGGGAGATAAAATAATAGGAATTGAAGTAAAAAGTGGGGTAACTAAACCCACCAATGGCATGAAAGCATTTAGAGCGAAATTTAATCCTTTCAAGATTTTATTGGTGGGGACATCGGGCTTGTTATGGCAAGATTTTTTGGAGATGGACCCAGCTATTCTATTTGATTAATGCATTGATTATTTTTGTTACCAATGGAAAAACAATTTGAAAACATATCCTTAGCAGCCCTCCCAATGGTGGCAAAAGAGTTGGTGAAACTTCTTGATACTTCAAAAATTGTATTGTTTTACGGGCACATGGGAGCCGGTAAAACCACTTTTATCAACCTGCTATGTAAGGAGTTAGGGATAATAGGCGACACAAGTAGTCCTACTTTTTCTATTGTAAACGAATATATTACCTCCAAAGAGGAGACTATTTATCATTTTGATTTTTATCGATTAAAAACGGAAATGGAAGCGTATGATTTGGGGTATGAAGACTATCTTTATAGCGGAAATGTATGTTTAATTGAATGGCCTGAAAAAATTGCATCTCTTATTCCGGAAGATGTGATTGAGTTTCATATCAACGGATATGGAGAGTTAAGAGAAATAAAAATGATTTGGTAATGGCAGAAGAAGAAAATCCACTAAAAAGTTTAAGCGTTCAAGCGGCATTAATGCCCAAAGAACAATTGTTTGCTATTCGAAATTCAGACAAAAGATTGTTTATTGGTATACCAAAAGAGACTTCTTTTCAAGAAAATAGAGTGGGTCTTACTCCTTCTGGGGTTCGATTGTTGGTGGATAACGGACATGAAGTTTGGGTGGAAATGGATGCCGGAAAATCTGCCGGATATTTGGATCATGATTACAGTGAAGCAGGAGGCAGAATTGTGGAATCAGCTAAAGAAGTATTTCAGGCGCATGTTGTATTGAAAGTGGAGCCACCCTCATTAGATGAAATAAAAATGATGACTCGTAGGCAAATTTTGATTTCTGCGTTACAGTTGTCCATCCAACCCGAAGATTTTTTAAAAGAACTGATTGATAAGAAAATAACGGCCATTGCATGGGATTATTTGCGCGGGCAAGATGGGAGTTTTCCATTGGTTACTGCCATGAGCGAAATAGCCGGAAATACGGCAGTCCTTATAGCGGCCGAATACTTAAGTAAAGTAAATAATGGGGTAGGGTCTATGCTTGGTGGAATACCTGGTGTACAACCTAGCGAGGTGGTGATAATTGGTGCAGGAAGTGCCGGTGAATATGCCGCGCGAGCGGCAATAGGTTTAGGTGCATTGGTCAAGGTGTTTGATGAGAGCACGTATAAGCTCAGGCGATTACAAAATCAAATTGGACAAAAATTATTTACATCCGTAATTCAACCCGATGTTTTGGGCGAAGCGTTAAGAACTGCCGATGTTGCCATTGGTGCCGTTCGAGCTACCCACGGAAGAGCGCCCAATATGGTTTCGGAAGAGATGGTTCAAACCATGAAAACAGGCTCTGTGATTATTGATGTAAGTATTGATCAGGGAGGGTGTTTTGAGACTTCAGAAGTAACCAATCATGACTTCCCGGTTTTTAGAAAGCATGGTGTAATTCACTATTGTGTTCCCAATATTGCCTCACGTGTTTCCAAAACAGCTTCGATGGCTTTAAACAATATTTTTGTGCCGTTGATGCTAAATATTGGTAGAGAAGCAGGAATAGATAACCTCATTAGCAAGGATGACGGACTTAGAAATGGGGTGTATTTGTATAAAGGAATGATGACCAATAAATTTTTGAGCGATACGTACGGAATTCCTTTTAAAGATTTGGATTTATTGATGGGCGCTTTGGGCTAGTTTATAAAATAGATCGTCTTATTCTTGTCTCCTGTTTTTGTAAACAACGCCAATTCAATCCCTGCGTTTAAGTCTCTGCTTGCCGTAGCAGAGGATATCTCGTTAAAGGTTTTTAAATAATCCTTTCTTGTAAATTCTAATATTCCAAGTTGGATAAAGTACTCAAGTCGCTCATTTTGATTAAGTTTTTTGCGTTTTAAGTTGAGGGAATCCGCTAAAGATTGGTCGATTATTTTTAGCATGTATTCAATAAATAGGGTTGATTTCCCCATTTTGTCCGAATCAGAAAGTGCTTTATAATATTCTTTTTGTGATTTGCTAATTAGTGACTCTAATGGAATAAACTCAAAAATTGGATATTGATCCTTTAGAATCAAAGTCTGCCATAATCTACCCATTCTTCCATTTCCGTCTAAAAAAGGATGAATAAATTCCATTTCATAATGAAAAACGCAACTTTTAATTAGATTCAATTCAGATTTGTCCTTTAAATACGTAAACAAGTCATTCATCAAATAGCGAACATTTTGGAATGGTGGAGCAACGTGCGCAACTTTGGTATCTTTTAAAATACCCACTCCCTGTTTTCTATATTCTCCTGGTTTTTCGATTAGGCTTTTCATAAGAGTCTCATGCGCTTTGAAAAAATCTCTCTGGGTTTGATATGTATAGTTACCTAAATTTTCATACACCATAATAGTGTTGAGTACTTCGGTAATTTCATTTTGTGGCCCTAGTACGCGTTTATTTTCTACCAGTGCGGTAATCTGTTCTTCGGTTAAAGTATTGCCTTCAATTTTTAAAGAATGGTGAATGGTTTTGATTCTGTTTTGTTTTCGTAAAAGTGGCGAGGGTTTATCCAATAGGTTAGCGTTTATTATTCCTATTTTTTCAGAAATGGAGGTGACCAATCTTAATATCTCTGTTGTAATGTCATAAGGTGGTTTCATTGATAGTATCATTTGATAGTATCAAAATTATTATTATTATCGAATTTGGGATAGAAATATGCGCTAATTAAAAATTTTACCTTCCCCTAATCCAGTTTAAGGAATGCTTTTAGTGGGATGATTTTCAATCATTTTTGAATTCTTACACTTTCGTGTACTCGATAAGTATTTTATTTCTTTTTCCCCACAAAACGTATGACAGAACCCTTCCCCTTGTGATATAATCCTTCATTCAAAACAATTTCACGCTCTGATAGTTCCATGATTTCGAAATCATCAAAATCTTGTTTTATTTCTTTTACAGAGAAAAGCATTTCCGCTTTTTTGGGGCCACCTGATTCTGGGGTTTCGATTTGTTTCTTACTAAAACCTTCTAAAATTAGAGTGCCCCCTTTTTTCAAATAGCTGGCTAAGATTTTATGGTATTTTGATTTTGCTGGCGCTGGAAAATGTGCGTAAATTAATGCGATGGCATCAAACGATTCTTTTTGGTAACTGATTTCTTCCAGTCCACCCACAGTGTAATCAATAGTAACACCGGTTCTTTGGGCAAGTTGTTCGGCTTTTTGTTTTCCTTCTTTACTGATGTCAAAAGCGGAAACTTGCCAGCCTAATTTGGCACTGTGAATCGCATTTCTGCCTTCGCCTTCGGCAGGTAAAAGTATTTTCCTTGCTTTTAGTTTTGATAATTGTTGGGCGAAAAACAAGTTGGCGTCTTCACCATAGGCCATTTCTTTGTTGGCGTATCTTTTATCCCAAAATTCTTTCATAAAGGTATACTATCTGTATTGCAAAAATGAATCAAAAACATCGGTTTTGAAATGCATTTATTGGGTCATTTAATTATTTCATTGCCATCTGCAAAATGGGCAAATCGGCCTTTGTTTTTATCATGCACAGGCTCATTTGAGGGGTAAGGCCAACCACCAAATTGAGTTTGACGATACGCTTGCATGGTCTCATTTATTTCTTGTTCTGAGTTAGCCACAAACGGTCCGTATTGTACTAAAGGTTGGTTAATAGGCTTACCTTGCAGGAAGAATAAATAGGCAGTCACAGAGGAGTTTTTTATTTGAATTTCCTCCTTCGCATCCAAATGCATTAACTGTTTTGCGGTTACTTCTGTATTACCCACAGTAATGGTTTCTCCTTCATAAAAATAGAGAGTACGTGTCACTTCATCATCAATCCCTTCTATAGAAAACAATGCGTTTGGGTCTAATTTAATCGTCCATATTTGCACCTTATTCTCTGGGTCTGCCGCCCATGAATCTGGGTTTGGAGGAAGTGCTTTTTGTCCGTTTAATTGACCAGCTATTACATCAATCTCAACACCATTTCCGTTTTTATCGGTATCCTTAACAGTGGGAATGTCTTCACTCCATAGCATTTGGTAATACGGATCAACTTTCTTATTCTTTGATGGTAAATTCAGCCAAATCTGAAAAATTTCAAAAGTGTTTTTGTCCTTATTCAATAATGGAAACATTTCAGCATGTTGCACTCCTTTACCCGAAGTAAGCCATTGCACATCTCCATTTCCAAAACGACCTTTACCGCCTAAAGAATCCGAATGATCAACCATACCTTTGGTGACTACACTTACGGTTTCAAACCCCGAATGCGGATGTGCAGGAAAACCAGGCACCTTTACCCCATGATACATATTCCATCCATCTTTTGAGGCAAAATCCTGCCCTAAATTGCGCCCTTCTAAGGATGCATTTGGTGATAAATTATCGTTTCCGCCCGGGTACTCATCATGGTGATACGAACAGAAAATAAATGGATCTTGCGTTTCCCATGGAAGCACCAAAGGTTTAATGCTTTTTATTGCAGAATTGTTCATTTGATTTGTTTTAGCGAATCCTAGTTTTGATAATGTAAGGATACCGATAGACGTGAAAGATAGTTTTTTTATGAATTCGAACCGATTCACTTTTTGCGGTTTTCTTCAAAAGACAAAGCGCCCGAAGGACATTGTCGGATTTGACTTTTTAGCTCATACGTAGTTGCGTTTTCAATGGTAATCCACGGAGAGCCCTTGGGATTATACACTTTTGGTAACGTGTTAACACATACCGCTGCATGCTCACATAATTTCGGTTGCCATTTGATGGTAATTTCACCATTGGAGTATTCTTTATTCATCGGTATCCAGTTTAAATAATTACGCTTTAAATAATTCGGTATACGATTCTTTATTCGCTACAAATAAGAAGATGTTCATGGCTATTGCCATAGCTGCGCCTCCAATACCTGCAATATCTAAAAACATGTGAAATAAGAATGCGTTTAGTAAAACAGGAAAAAGAACCACTAAAGTTAACGGTTGGTATTTGTTGACCAATAGTAAAATTCCTGCAAGAATTTCAACGATAGCTACTACAGCCATTAAATAACCGCTTTTCACTAATGCGCCCATAAATTCGCCTGCCGCTTCGGGCATAGGTGGCATAGGCATAAATTGCAAGAATTTGTTTAGTCCGAAAACGACTAACATGATACCGAGTAGGATTCTGATAATTAATTGTGCTTTTTTCATAAGTTCTATGTTTTTTAGTTTGATCAAAGGTGCAGACTTATGAAGTGCTATGCATTCATGTAGATTAACAAATTAACTCATTGTTATTTTGTTCGGGCCATTTCACCTCTTATGGTGCTTAACGCTTGTGGGGTGATTCCTAAATAGGATGCAATCATGCGTTGAGGTACTCTATTGGGTAGGTTAGGGTAGGTGTCCAAAAATTTATTGTAACGATATTTTGCAGAGCTACTCATCAGCATAATCACTCTTCTTTGTAGCACGGCAATGCGTCTTGCCATGAGATGCGAGTTTTGTTGAAGTTGCTCATGAGTAAGGTTCTCCAATTTAAAAGATTCGCTATCCAGCACAATCACCTCTGAGTCTTCCAAGCAATCAATAAACATTTCGGACGGTTGATTAAACTCTTGAGATTCAATATCGGCAATGATCCAACCTTCAGAAGCAAACATAAAAATGTGTTCTTTCCCTTTCTCGTCAATTGTGTAATTTCTTAAAAGTCCAGATTTAACGTAATAAGCTGGCGAATTTTGGTCACCTTCTCGTTGAAGAATGGTTCCTTTTTTATAATGCTTGGTTTTCGCATTAGAATCAATGGTTAATATGTCGCTCAAATTTTCCATAGAATAAATATACATCAAAATTCGTAGTAAAAGTAAGGGGAAATGAAACACCCTTTTTTAACGGAGCTCCAATAAAAATCTCAAATTACCTTATTTTGGAAAGCCTGTTGGCATTGCTTTGGGTGGTTATTATAACGTGCATTTTTTACTATTTCTTTATCCCCAAGTATGGAATGAATATCTTCCAGTATACTGCAAACAATTGGTTGCTTTGCAAGTTGTTCCGTTAGGATAGTAATACTGTAATTTCTATAAATGATCAGGTTGCTTCCACCACAACAAGTCCAAAACCGTCCGGACTATTAATAGAAATTAAATGTACGCTTAGGTTTTCGATGATCAATAAGCTTCCCTTTTTTAGCATATAATTTTCATCCATAAGTTGTAAATGAATAGTTCCATAGGTGGCGTATAAAAACAAATTATTGGAAGTGTTTTTCAGGTTTAACTTATAATCTCTTGCTGCCTTCTTTGCTAAATAGTATAATTCGCTTTGCTTGGCGCCCGTGGTCATAACATTAAAATCGGTGCAGGTGCCTATAGCGGAGGTTTTCCAGTCTCCACTAAAATTAGCCACATCAAAAGGTTTTAGATGCTTGCTGAGTTGGCCATTATGGGTAAGGTTGATTTCTCCCTCCAAAATCATTAGCTTTCTTTGCGTACCAGGCAAGGTGGTGAAAGTAGATTTCATAACCGCTACTTTAGCCGTACTAATTCTTAATTCAAAATTCCGCTCCGTATACGTGGCATTGGCAGGAGAAATATACAGTTGTGTACTGCTGCCACCAGACCATTGGCTGGTAAGAAAATGAGCAGGAGGGACGATAGATATTTTCAAAATTGTATTGATTTTGGTTTGACGTATTTTTTAATGGAAATCGCTTTACGCTAATTAAACACTTAGGCTGAAGTTCAACATAAGTATGTTTACCGCGTTTTCAAATTAGAAGGAATTTCACCCTTTATGGCCTTCAGGAAATGGTACTAGGTGTAAAATCTCCATTCTTAATGAACCTTGCTAAAGTAGTTTATTTCGCTCCATAATTTTTAATTAAATATTGCGAATAGAGAACGCTTAATGTGAACTAAATTAATGCCAAATGCTTTTATATAGAATGCGTTCAGCATTTTTTTGCAATAATAATGGTATGGGTCTCAGAAACGGAATCTAATTTTTCATACTCCTTTTGAATAACATCCACAACGGTGATCTGGTTTGATTCCAAGTCTTGTATTATTCTTGTGAGTTCATGATAATAAAAATAGACTCTCCCTCCAGAACTACCCGAAATAAATCCTGATTTTTTATAATGGCCAGCAACAAAACTGAGATATAAAGTTCCATCCTCTTTTAGTAAATTACTACAATTAAAAATTAGTTTGGAGCAGTCATTTTTGGATATATATGGGATGGTAAATCCACATATAATACCGTCAAATTTAGCATTGATGGATTGGAGGTTCCTGCAATCCAAAACCTGTGTTTCAACCTCCGGATTATTCCTTTTTGCCAAATCCACCATATTCTTCGAAATATCAGTCGCCAAAATGGTTAGCTTAGGATTTAAGTCCAAAATATGACGGGTGATGTTACCTGGTCCACAACCAATTTCGAGCACCGAAGCATTTGCCTTAGGTAGTAAATTACAAAAGCGCATGTATGTGTCGTTATAGAGCCCAAGCTTCATGAATTTATCTTGATAGCTTTGAGCAATTTTATTCCATGTTTTATGTGTTTCTACATATCGGTTTTTCATTTTGTTAATGCTATTCCCCAATTTATATTCGGTGTGCAACTTACTAAATTAGTTGGAATAAAACAGGACTAACTCCTTACAGATGAGAGTGTGTATGCTGCATTTAACTGCCATAGCCTACAATTTGAAGAAATACATGAAATTCATCACCCAAAAAGCGAAGGAAAATGTATAGAAAGCGGAGCTTATTATTTTTTGGTTTAAGACCGTCTATTTCGCCTCCATAAAACTCATTTAAGAGTTTTAATTTTAGCTAAATCAGCGCATTGATAATTAATCAAAGTGACTTAAAACGACCCTTTTTACCTTCGGTTTTAGGTTGAATTTGGGGTTGCGCAACGATTACTTTTGTTGGCGGTAGTGTTTTTATCGGATTAGTATTTAATTGAAATCTCTAAGTGTCCTCCAAGTCCTTCTGAAATAATTCGTTGAAGAGTTGAAAATCGAATATCCTTTAAATCTTTTTCGAGTTTTGAAATATATGACTTGTTAGTTCCAGCAAGTTCTGCCAATTGTTCTTGGGTTAGCCCTTTGTCCTTTCTTGCTTGTTGAATTAATACACCAAGTTTAAAGCCTTCGTATTCGCTTTCAAAATTCTCTCTATCTTTAGAGCCTAAAGTTCCAAATTTTTCGGTGATAAATTGGTCTAAGCTTTTCATATCCTTTTTATTTGTTTTCATAATATTCAGCTTTAATTATTTCTGCTTTTTCAATTTCTTTTTTCGGTGTTTTCTGAGACTTCTTTTGAAAACCATGACCAACTATAATAATATTGTCATAATCAAAAAAGCAAAATATTCTGTAAATATTTGTCCCAACTTGAACTCTAATTTCATAAAGTCCTGAAGTGTTAGAAAGGTGTTTAAAATAAGTATCTGGAATACGTTCTAATTCCTGAATTACCTTAAGAGTCCAAACTATCTTTTTCTGAACTCTTAAAACTTGTTTATTATAGAATTCATCAAAGTGATTTTCGTAAAAATAGAGCTTTCGTTTTTTCTCCATATTGCAAATATAGTTAAAGTAGTCCAATTAGACTACTTCTAGGATAGTGTTTCAGTGCATTACCCCCAACGGTAAGTATATGAAGCGTTGGGCATTTCAACGCACTTCATTTTCAGTTTACCGTAAATTTTATTTGTTGCTATATATTTCATTTTAACCACTTATTGCCCAATGATTTATACACTTTGTTGAACGAACCCTCCTTTCAGTCGTGAGCTTAATAAGTGCAAGATAAAAAAAGGGAGGGGTAAAAACCACACAAACACTCTCAAGCAAAGAGTTTATCAGGCGGTTTTCCATGCATATTCTACCGCGGGGTTTTACCAGAATACGCCATTTTG
>CAXBCR010000024.1:0-52634 GCA_963974475.1 uncultured Flavobacteriales bacterium | reverse complement strand
CAATGGAGGAAAGACTCCATTAAAGAGTAATATTTAGTGTAAAGAAAAATCAAGGTCGCTTTGTGGTGGGGTAGCCTTGATTTTCTGCTAAACCAGATAACGAAATACAATGGAGGAAAGACTCCATTAAAGAGTAATATTTAGTGTAAAGAAAAATCAAGGCCGCTTTGTGGTGGGGTAGCCTTGATTTTCTGCTAAACCAGATAAAGAATTACAATGGAGGAAAGACTCCATTAAAGAGTAATATTTAGTGTAAAGAAAAATCAAGGTCGCTTTGTGGTGGGGTAGCCTTGATTTTCTGCTAAACCAGATAAAGAATAACAATGGAGGAACGACTCCATTAAAATTATAGTTAGTGGTAGAAAAATGAAGGAGGCCTTGGTATGAGGCTTCTTTCATTTTCAAAATATCCACAATTAACCCATCCTATGTCATGAATTCTCTTGGAAATTGGAAATAGCAAACGAAAATATAGCCTGGAAGCATTCAATATTTCCAAATTTTGGAAAACTGTATTGAATAATGGAACAATTGCTCAACTTTATTTATGTAAATCACTGTAAGTAAATAGTTTAGAGTAATGGGCGGGTTTTTGGTATACCGCTACTTCACGCTAATTACTATGTTATGATTCAAGATACAGACTTACGAATATTTGTGGTAGATGATGAGCCATTTTACCTCAATTTCTTCCAACAATATGTGGTAAACCTCGGCTACGAAGATGTGAGCATCTTTGAGGATGGGAATGATTGTTTAATGGCACTAAATCAAAATCCAGATGTCATTTTTCTAGATTTTAATATGGATTCCTTGAATGGTTACGAAGTGCTTAAAAAGATAAAAAGATATGATCCAAATATCTATGTTGTTATCATTTCGGGCCAGGATAAAATAGAACCAGCCATTGAAGTGCTAAAACATGGCGCCTTTGACTATATACAAAAAGGGGACTATGAGGAAATTAAAATAAAAGAAGTGCTACAACGCATCCTGGAGGTAAGAGACTTAATGGTTAGAACCAAACCGGGTTTTGTGAAATCAATGCTAAGATTCTTTTAGGATGAAATGGGCTCCTATCATACTTCTTATTTTTTGGATGACCTCCTGTAAAACAGTGAATGTTTTGATGGAGCCAAAAGCGGACCGAACTACAGAGATTGATAGTTTGGATTTCGCATTTTTCTATAATTCCAATTACCAATATGAAATTAGAAAAGATGATAAAATAACCATTAGTGTTTGGGGAGAGGAGGAACTGAGTGTGGGTTCTACTTTTGGAATTTATAACTCGAACGAAGTGTATGGAAAATGGTTGATGGTGGATGCCGATGGTAACATTGAAGTGCCCCGAATTGGAACCATGAATGTGATGTGTATGACCACCGTTGAATTGAAAGATACCTTGGTGGATTTGTTTAGCGAATGGGTGGTGGATCCCATTATAGATGTGAAAATATTGAACAAACAAATAACAGTAATGGGTGAGGTAAGAACACCGCAGGTTCTGAATGTAGATAAAGATAATTATACGCTTATGGAAATGATTGCCCGCTGTGAAGGGTTTGCACCTTATGCCAATGTAAAGTACGTAAAGGTGCTTCGTCAAAGCGGACAAAATGTGGTGGTAGCCAATATCGATTTAAGTAAATCGGGAGATTATATGTTTAAAAATATACAATTATACCCAGGCGATATTGTGGTAGTTCCATCCAAAAAGTACAAAGAATTTGATAGAAGAATATCTGTAATAATACCGTTCACAACGGCCATTACGGCAGCAGCAATATTAATCACAGCATTTTAGCTAAAAGCCATGGAAGAAAATCTCAGGTTATTAAAACCGTATTTAAGGGGGATACCAATCATTCTAATTGCGATGATTTTGGCGTTTATTATTACGTCCAAAAATCTTAGCTATGTGACGCCTACTTACGAAAGTACCGCTAAATTAAAGTTAGCCGATGTTTCGGAAGGGGTACCTGGGAGTAATTTGTTTAAAAACCTAGATGTGTTTGCCACCGCAAATAAAATTACCGCAGAAATTGAGGTGATTAAATCAGAGGTTTTGATAAATATGGTTTTAGATCAAATTGATTTTGAATTGAAAGTTTTCCGTTTAGGAAGAATCAAAACGGTTGAGCTGTACGACCAATCGCCTATTATTATTCATTACAAAGTGTTAAACTCTTCGGTATACGATAGACGCTTTGACGTGAACGTAATAAACGATGATGTGTATGAAATTAGGTTTGAAGAAAACACCCCTTTTATCCAATGGAAAATGGGTGATACCTTACATACGCCCGAATTAGATTTAATGATTGAAGTGAATGATACCCTATTAATGCAAAAACCGTATTTGCAATTAGAAGATAATTATCAGTTCGAATTGGTGAGTCGTAAACAATTGTTAACCGAAATTAAAGAGCACCTTGATGTGACTGCGGTAGATGATAATGTGGCGGTGGTGCGTATTTCTTACTCTTCAGCTAACCCTCAAAAAGCGTGTCTTTTTGCGAATAAATTAGCCCAAGCTTATATTACCGATTACATTGATTATAAGTACAAAGCGGCAGACATAGCGGTGAATTTCTTGGACAATCAAATTGACCTAGTTTTTGATAAATTATCCAAATCAGAGGATGATATTCAATCTTATCGTGATAAAAAGGGAATTACCAACATTCAACAGGAAACTGAAACCGAATTACGAAGAATTGCCCAATTAAAAATTCAACAAACCAATTTGAAAATGAACCTGGATGCAATTATTGAATTGGAGACCTATATGCAAGAAGGAAAAGAAGATTTTATGGATTTGGCTCCTAATTTTGAATCGTTTACAGATTTGCTTTCTACCGAGATTGTCAAAAAAATTAAAATGTACCAAGCCGAGAATCGTGATTTATTGATTAAATACACTCCAAATCATGAAAAAATAATTTCGAACAAAGCGAAAATCCATGATTTAACAAGTTACCTATTAGAAAGTATTACCAATACCAGAAAAAACATGGAGTCGAAATACAATAATCTTACAAAAGATATTGAAACGGCTCAGAAAGTATTTATCGGAATTCCTGAAAAAGAAAAACTATTGATGGTGATGAATAGAGAGTTTTCTATTTATCAAGAATCATATAATTTCTTAAATAAAAAGAAAATTGAGGCTCAAATTGCACGTGCAGCAAAAATTTCATTTCACAGAATTATTACTCCTGCAAAAGTGGCTACCGAACCTGTTTCACCTAATAAAGTAATCATCATTATGGTGTCGGTTTTATTAGGGATGTTCTTTGCCATCTTGTTCATTTTTATTGTTCACATGGTGAAAGCTCGGGTAAATGATAAAGAAACTATTGAAACCAACTCATTCGTGCCTATTGCCATGGTGGTTCCATTATTGGAAACCTTAAAAGAAAAATTGAATTATTTCTTGCAAGAAGCCGTGCAACTAGAGGTGAAAGGGTTGATTCATGAAAAAAGTATTATATGTTTTAGTGGATTTGATAAACATGATGGAGCCACATTCTGTTCGTATAACCTTGCCAATGCACTTAAAAATCAAGGACGTAGAATATTGTTTATTGATGCAGAAAACACACTAGGGTTTACCGCTGGTATTAATATTGGTGTTATTCCTATTGAAGACAATTTTGATGCAATGACCTTGACTGATTTCTCCTTCAACCGGTTTACAAAAACCAAAATGCAGGAGTTTTTGAAACCGTATCGCGAAAAATATGATGCCATTGTGATTCTAAATCAAGATTTAGAATTTCAAAAATCATTGTTATTAATGAGTGTTTCTACCACCAATTTAGTGGTAATGGATACCCGTTTAACTTTAGCTAAAAGGATTGTGGATGTGGATTTAATGAATCAAGAATTCAAACTTCCAAACGTTCGATTTGTATTGAACAGATACGCTTATAACCCAAGTATATTCTTTGATGCACAACAATATGTACGTGAATTAATTGGTAAAATAAAATTAAAAATTCAAAAATAAAAGATGGCACTAATGCGCAAAATATGGAATGATAAAAAGTACTTGGTAATGACCGACCAAGCGGTTTTTAGCGGCAATAGTTTTGTTGCCACCATTCTAATAGCGCGTTTATTTGGCCCAGAAGACTTTGGGGTCTATGCGGCTATTTTATTGTTCATTTTTTTGGTAATGAGTGTATTGACTTCCATAATTATCCAGCCATTGCAGGTAACTATGGCTAGGGTAGAAAATAAACATGCCTACCTGTCTTTTAGTTTTTGGTTACAGTTGGCTTTATTAACCATTGTCATTTTAGGAGTTGCGGTGACCCTAACGCTTGATTTAGCCGTATTTGTACCTTACCAAAACCTAATTGTAGGTATCGTGATCTTGATGAGTGGCTATATCATGCACGATTTTTTTAGAAAGCTGTTTTTAGCAAGCGCCAAAATAAAATCGGTTCTGACTATTGATAGCCTTTCCGCGGTATCACAACTTACTATACTACTCACTGCATGGTTTTGGAAAACACCCTCATTTGACCAATTTATCATTATTCTTGGTTTGGGCTATACCCCATCTATTTTGTTTAGCATGTTTTTACTGAAACCTAATTTTGAGCAAATCACGCTTTGGAAAAAGTTTGGATTAACCCATTACCGTCAGTCTAGATGGTTGTTGCTTACCGCATTGGTGCAATGGTGGTCGGCCAACTTGTTTGTGGTTGCATCTGGTATTGTATTAGGAATAAAAGCTTTGGGAGCGTTTAGATTGGTACAGTCCTTATTTGGTGTGCTCAACATGTTGTTGCAAACTTTTGAAAATTACGCTCTACCTCAAGCCTCTATCAAATTGGCACAGTCGGAAGATATGGCTCGAATGTACTTAAAAGAAATAAGCACAAAATCGGCTATCGCATTTGGAAGCGTTTTATTAATTGTCTTCATTTTTGCGCAACCTATTATCGTATTAGCAGGAGGCCAAAATTATGCAGACTTTGCATTTGTGGTTCAGGGAATGTCGGTTCTCTATTTTGTCATATTTATGGGTTACCCTATTCGTTTAGCTATAAGAGCTTTATTATTAAACAGCAATTTCTTTATTGGGTATTTATTTTCACTGGCGTTTAGTTTACTAGCGTTTAAATTCTTTTTAGAAACATGGGGCCTTTTGGGCGCCATAGGAGGTTTAATTACATCTCAACTTATTCTAATTAGTTATTGGCAGTTTATATTAATCAAGCACAACTTTAGGTTATGGAAATAGTACATCTAATATTAGGTAAGGCTAATCCCGACAGATTGAATGGGGTGAACAAAGTTGTGTATCAACTCGCTTCCAAGCAAGCAGCTTCGGGTAGAAATGTGGCGGTATGGGGTATCGTGGATAAAACAGACCATAATTATGGAAAACGTAATTTTAAAACAGTTTTATTTCAATCTAAAACCAATCCATTTCGCATTGGTAAAGCGTTGAAAAAAGCGATTAAATTATGCGATAAAGATTCCGTTTTTCATTTTCATGGAGGGTGGATACCCATTTATTCTTCATTGGCTAGGTACCTAACACGCAACAATTTAAAGTTTGTTATCACAGCTCATGGTTCGTACAATACCATTGCAATGCAACGAAGTAAATGGATGAAGAAATTCTACTTTGTTTTGTTCGAAAAATCGGTATTAAAAAGGGCTTCTACCATTCATTTAATAGGCGAGAGTGAACGCCAAGGACTAAATAGCATTTATCCAAATAATAAATGGAAACGCATTCCATACGGTTTTGAAATGGTGAAAGGTATGAAGGACGTTAATTCGACTTCCGATGTGTTTGTGATTGGGTTTGTGGGTAGATTGGATATTTATACCAAAGGATTGGATTTACTAATTTATGCCTACGCAAAATTTCAAATGAAGCAAATAGAGTCGGAGTTATGGATTATTGGCGATAGTGACCAACGCCCAGAATTAGAACGTTTGGCTTGGGCAAATAATTTGAGCTACACTGTAAAATTTATGGGTAGTAAATTTGGTAGCGAAAAAGATACTTTGATTAAAAAAATGGATGTGTTTGTGCATCCTTCTAGAAATGAAGGTTTACCAGCTTCTGTTATTGAAGCCAGTAATTTTGGGGTGCCATCTATTGTAACTCGAGCTACCAATATGGCTATGTTTATTTCTAAATATAACGCAGGAATAGCGGTAGAAAATGAAGATGTAGAAGGGTTAACTCAGGCATTTATCGATGTGTATAAATTGAAAAAAAGTGGAGACTTATTTCAATTGTCAAAAAATGCAGTAGCTATGGTAGAAGCCGAATTTGATTGGAATAAATTAATCGTTGATTTTGATGAACTTTATAAGTAATGGAAAAGCTATCCATAAATAATAAGAATAAGCTATTCGTAGCTAAAATAAACAGATACATGTTTGTGATTCTGTTGCTTATGGTAGCGTGCTTTTTTACGTGGAGTGAAAACATTGTGATTACCCGATTAATCAAGGTGGTTGGGCGTTTAGGCGTTTTGTTTGCCTCCTATTTGGTTTACAATAAAATAATAAAATATGGCGCATTAGGATCCCTAAAGTGGCATAACACCATGTCGCCATTAATGTACGTGGGCTACATCTTGCTAGGTTTTATGAGTATCATTTGGAGTTCAAGCAGAGGCTACAGTTTGTTGCAATGGTTGATGACCGTAGAGACCTTGTTTTTTGCCTATTTTTTCATTAAAAGTTTATACCTCTTAGACCAGTTTTTTTTCAAACATCCGGTGCGATTATATAATCTTTTGGGTAATGTTGCGGTGGTGCTCATGCTCATTTTTATTATTGGTGAATTTGTAGCACCCGACTCCTTTACTCGGTTAACTCATGGGGGAGAAGAGCAACGAATGGGCGGTTATATGATGAACCCAAATGAATTGGGAATGTTGGCCGGAATTGGAATTGCGGGATTAGTATTTGATTTTTACCGTAGTCATAAAGTAGTGGCTACTACCATAAAACTGCTCATTTTGTTTTATGCCATTTATGCTTCTGGCTCTAGGTCTTCTTTTATTGGTGCAGTGCTCATAATTATGTTTCATATTTCTCAAACAAGCAATAAAAAACTGAAATTAGGAATTGCCATACTAGTTTTATTGGTCATGCCGGTGGCGGTAAACAAAATGATTTTTAAAGATGGTGATACCACCAGGGTTGAAGAGGTAATGAGTATGACCGGTCGACTTCCCTTCTGGAAAGCGTTGATTACCGAAGGGTTACCCCAAAAACCAATGTTAGGGTATGGGTTTATGCGGATTGCCAATGAAGACTATTTTCAAGGACGTCATACCTATCCCGGAAAAATGACGCACAACACCTTTATGCAGGTTTTAATGAACTTGGGCTTTGTAGGGTTAACAGTGGTTATTTTTCAGGTGTTTTATACGCTGCGAGCCATTTTTGCAGAGAATAAGGAAAAAAAGTTGATGCTGCTGAGCTTCTTAATTCCTTTAATTATTAACTCCCTAACGGAGTTTGGAATTTTTGGAGAGTCCAATTATGGTATCCTATTCTATCAATTAATTATTCTGTACATTTCATTCCAACCCAATGAAATTATATCTCCAATGGAGCGAGTTTACCTAGCGAAAAGAAGGCCTGAATTGACTTCTATACACAAAATTCAAGTTTCCAATTAAGTAAATAATTTTCCAAAATTTGGAATAACCCTTACTAATGAGTTGATTAACTAATTGATAACCCGTTAGTTATATAGTTGGCAATGATATTGAATTCACACAATTAGAATTCAATATCACTACTATGAAAAGCATACTTTCACAACTACACATTTTATCAGAACAAGCGAATGAAAAAAGTGACCCGGTTACTATTTTAGTAATTAAAAATTGGGATGGTACCCCACGTTGGATTTGTAACGCAAATGCAACTAACCCTTTGTTTCTAAACTTCTACCTTGTCTCCTCATTAAGGTCCCAATTGTTTACTTGGATGGTGAGGATAATCTTCTTCATGCGCCTTCAAAAACTGGTTTTTACTACCGAAGAGGTAAAATTGATACCAAAAAACCTACAAAACAATTTCATCCTAGATTTTACGGGTGTTAATTGGGCTCTATTTACCGGAACGGTAGGACCTAATAACAAAGTGCTGGTGGTGGAAGAAGTAGCTGGTAAAAAGTATTTTTATAAAGTAGCTGGTACCAGAAATGCATTGGAATTAATTGATAATGAAGCATCGGTTATCGCTAAATTGAATCGATTAAACTTAAAATCCATTCAACTACCTGAGGCAAAAAAAGTAAATGTATTTACCTTGAAATTGGAAGATATTTCCATTTTTGGTAACCGAAATACGTCATTTACCCCGCTTCATAGCAAAGCTTTAAAAGAATTAGCACAAAAAACGCATCAATCAGCCTTTTTAAACACTCTTCCAATTTATAAAGAAACAATCCATAAGTTGGAAACCCTAGAGAAATCAACCGATTGCCGAATTCCAAATGGATTGGTACGAAAATTACGTTTGATGACTCGTGGTTTAAAGTTTATGGAGGTAGATACCACGATGAGTCATGGTGATTTTACTCCTTGGAACATGTACGTAAGCAACAACAAATTGGCAGTATATGATTGGGAATTAGCTCATACAGATATGCCAATTGGATTTGATGCATTTCATTTTCTTATTCAAAAAGGGATTTTGCTAGACCGAGTTTCCTGGGAGTCAATAAAGACCATGATAGACACTCAAATAACCTCCGCTTTTTTGGGAGCGGAACATATTCCACCTAAACGTTCGGTAGCGGCTTATTTGAAGTTGTATCTATTAATAAATACGGTGAATAACTTGGCGTTATATGCGCAACAAGCTGAATGGCATACCCAAATATTTTGGCTTATAAACACATGGAATCAAGCTATTAGCCAATCTTTAGAAGATTACAAAGAGCACCGTTCTTTGGTTATAATGGATGTGTTTGATTACCTACAGCCGAAAGATTATGCCACTATAAAATTTCCGGATATTTTGCCCGATCATTTAAGTGAATATTCTGATATTGATGTGTGTATCCGTAAAAATGAGGTACATACACTGGTTGACTATTTAAAGGTTCATCCGCTTGTACAGTTTGTGCATACCGATGTAGTAACGCACATGAATGCCATTCAACTTTTCTGTAAAGATGGTAGTTTGCTGAGTATGGATTTAATCTGGCAATTATCCAGAAAGTCATTGGTAATGATGAATGCCGAGCAAGTTATTGAGCGAGCTAGTCAAAACTATTTTGGAGTAAAACGAATGACTGATTTGGATGCCGCACGATACGTTGCCCTGTTTTACGGGTTAAATCATGCTGCAGTACCTGATAAGTATATGCTTTATGAGTTGAGCCTTGCAAATGGAAAAGGCGAGTTGGACCATGTGCTTTATGAAAGCTATTCCAAACCTTTAATGCATTACGAGGTAATGGTTTCTTACTTGAAAACGCTAAAAGAAAATGGTTTTGCCCAACGCCTAGTTTTAGGTTTAAAATACTATACTGATGTGGTGAAACATCTGATTAAAACCAAAGGTATTACCATCACTTTCAGTGGAGTAGATGGTGCTGGAAAATCAACCGTAATCGAATCTATTCGTTATGAAATTGAGAAAAAATTACGTAAAAAAGTGGTGGTTTTGCGTCATCGCCCATCTATTCTTCCCATTTTAAGTGCCTGGGTTAAAGGAAAAGCACAAGCTGAATTAGACGCGGCCAATACGCTTCCTCGTCAAGGAAAAAACAAAAGCTTTTTGAATTCCATGTTCCGGTTTTCATATTACTACTTGGATTATGTTTTGGGTCAGTTTTATATCAATGTCAAATACTTACGAAGAGGTTATGTGGTTTTATATGATCGCTACTATTTTGATTTTATCAACGACAGCCTTCGAAGCAACATCGTTTTACCGAAGGCATTGTTAAAAGCAGGATACCGATTATTATTTAAACCCGAATTGAATTTCTTTTTGTTTGCCGACCCAGAAGTGATTTTATCGCGTAAAAAAGAGCTGACTAAAGAGACCATAACCGCTTTAACTCACGATTATTTGGAGTTGTTTAAAGAATTGGATACGGGTTCGATACAAAAACATTTTTCAATTGAAAACATTGAATTAAATAATACCATTCATTTAATTATGAATAAAACCATGAATGAAGTGGCTTAATTAATTAGTTATGAAACGAATATTCGAAATTATTATTCAGAAAAGGAATCCAAATTTCCGATTTGACCCTGCGCTCAATACAGGCGCTTTGTGTCAATTTGTGTGGATTCAATTTTGGAGCCTTGTGCGCGGGTTTCGTTTTTTGGTTAGCGGTAAATTGCCCAAATGGGCCATGTTAGGTCGCAACGTTAGGTTGTTTAATGCAACTAGAATTCATTTCGGTAAATTTTTGAAATTAGGTAATCACGTGTATGTAAGTGCTTTGGGTAATATCGGAGTAACCTTCGGAAACAATGTGGGTATAGGTGATTATAGTAGAGTGGTGGTATCCACCTCTTTCAATAACCTGGGTGAGTTTATCACCATTGGTAATAATGTAGGTATTGGTGAATTTGCTTATTTAGGAGGTTGTGGCGGTCTCCTAATAGGCGATTCATGTATTGTGGGACAGTATTTTAGCTGTCATCCAGAAAATCATAATCACGCAGATTTAGCAACCGAAATACGGTTGCAAGGTGTGGTAAGAAAAGGAATAAAAATTGGCGCTAATTGCTGGATTGGCAGTAAAGTGACCATTTTAGATAATGTAGAAATTGGAGCAGGTTCGATTATCGCTGCAGGCGCAGTGGTTAATAAATCATTTCCGGCAAATAGTATTATTGGTGGGGTACCTGCTAAGCTTTTAAAAATGAGAAATGAATAACCCTAAAACCATATTGGCCACAGCTTATGCCATTAATCCGTACAAAGGTTCGGAAGATGGAATGGGTTGGAATTTTGTATGTCAAATAGCGCGGTTTCATAAAGTGATTGCGATAACGCGCGAAAACAACCAACCGCTCATAGATAAGTACATGGCTGAAAACCCGGATGAGGTGTATGCCAACATAAGGTTTGTGTATTTTGATACGCCTTATTGGATGCGCTTTTGGAAAAATGGCGGCCGTGGTGCCATGTTGTATTACTGGATGTGGCAAAAGGAAGTGGTAGAGTTTATTGAGAACAAGCATTTTGAATTTGACATAGCGCACAACCTAAACTTTCATAACGATTGGACACCTAGTTATTTATGGAGGCTAAACAAACCTGTGGTTTGGGGGCCTATCGGTCACCATCCTATTATTCCAAGCCAATATTTATCCGCTTATCGTTGGACAAATCGTTTAAAAGAACAATTGTCATGGAATGTCAAATCCTATTTTTGGAAATACTCCATGTCCTTAAATAATACCGTAAAAACAGCCGACCATATTTTCTGTATGAATAATTCGGTTGCTCAAGTGTTGGATTTACATGCAAACGATTACAGTATTATGCCTTCGGTAGCAACCGAAGATTTTGGATGCCAAAAGCGTGATTCTCACGCTAAATTTACGCTTATATCCGTGGGCAGATTAGTGCCTTTAAAAGGGTTTGATTTAACCATTCTGGCCTTTGCTAGATTTATGAAAACGTTGAATGAAACCGATAAATCAAATTGTGAGTTGGTTATTATTGGTAGTGGCCCCGAACGTGATTTATACGTGCAAATGGCTCGTGAAAATGGGGTGTCGGCTTATGTAACGTTTATTGATTGGATAGACCGAAAAGACTTGTTGAAATGGTATGAAATTGCTTCTGTATTTATATTTCCATCGCATGAAGGTGCTGGTATGGTTGTTTCTGAAGCCATGTCGTTTGGACTTCCGGTAATCTGTTTAAATAACTCGGGACCCGGGGAGTTTATTGATGCCACTTGTGGTTTTGCCATTGAACTACAGGGGTATGAAAAAACGGTTTCCAACCTAACAGTAGCAATTTCAGCATTGCACTCCAATCTTTCTTTACGCGATAAAATGAGTGCTGCAGCTCGATTAAGATATGAAACGAATTTTAAATGGGACAAACGCGGAGATGCGTTAAAACTCATTTATGCTAAACTATAATACCATGAAAATTTACGCATTCCATTTGTTAAATGACTACAGCGGAAGTCCCAAGGTACTGATGCAATTGGCAAAATCGTGGACCAAAAACAACATTGAAGTTCATTTGGTGACCAGTAAAGGTAATCAAGGTTTTCTAACCAATATTGAACACGTGCATGCCCGTTTTTTTACCTACCAATGGGCCGAAAATCGGGTGCTGCGGTTAGTAAATCTAGTGTTAAGTCAAATCCGATTGATTTTTCAGTTTCTAGCGGAAGTCAAAAAAGAGGATATTATTTACATTAATACCGTATTACCATTTGGGGCAGCTTTTTTAG
Source organism: uncultured Flavobacteriales bacterium (assembly GCA_963974475.1). Classification (GTDB taxonomy): domain Bacteria; phylum Bacteroidota; class Bacteroidia; order Flavobacteriales_G; family Salibacteraceae; genus CAJXZP01. The sequence goes on along the minus strand of CAXBCR010000024.1, from coordinate 40,180 downwards.
GAAAATTAAAAGGGTGTAGGGTTATCTATCATTTGCACGAAACAAGTGTAAACCCACCTATTCTTAAAAGGTTTTTGTTTGGCGTAGCTAAATGGGCAGCCAATGATGTTATTTATGTATCTCGATTTTTAGCTGCTCAAGAGCCATTTCCAAACCATAAAACGCACATTTTGTATAATGCCATTGAAGAAGGCTTTTTAAATGAAGCAATGGCCAATCGCATCACCAAAACCAATTACGATAATGTGTTGATGGTATGTTCTCTGAAGGATTACAAAGGGGTGAATGAGTTTAAAGCGTTAGCGCATAATAATCCTAAATTTAACTTTAAAATGGTATTAAATGCGCACCAACAGGATATTGACGCTTATTTCGATAAAGAAACATTGCCAAAAAATTTGAAGATTTTCAGCACTCAAACCAACTTACATCCATTTTATCAATGGGCAGATGTAATACTTAATTTGTCGTGGACTGATCGGTGGTTAGAAACCTTCGGACTCACGATTATTGAAGGAATGGCTTACGGATTACCGGCCATAGTTCCGCCTCAGGGTGGCATTACCGAATTGGTGGAAGAGAACTATAATGGCTTCCTAGTGGACAGTCATAATAGCCATGAATTGAATTATCGATTGAATCAAATTTTGCATAATCATCACGGATATGATGTGATGAAAGAAAATTCGATTGCAAAAATTAGAAATTACAATGAAGATACGTTTGGCTTTAAAAGCTTTCAAATTCTTGACCTAGTGAAGGAAGGGGAATCAGCTTGGAATATTATTCCAAATTTTGGAAAAGTCTAATTTGAAAATACTGTTAATTAGCTGATAAATAGAATTTTAAATTTTTGGAGCGGTGGTTGAATAGCCTCCATGTGTAGCGAAATTACAAATGAGCAAGAAAAACAAAATAGCAATAATTGGTACGGTTGGAGTTCCCGCTAAATATGGTGGGTTTGAAACTTTGACCGAACATCTAATTGAAAATTTAGATAACGATTATGATTTGTCTGTTTACTGTTCTGGGTTAGCCTATAAAAAAGAAACACGTAAACCATATTATCGTAATGCGAAATTATTTTTCATTCCCTTAAAAGCGAATGGAATTCAAAGCATTTTATATGATGCTATCTCAATTTTACACGCATTATTCTATGCGGATGTACTATTAATCTTGGGTGTATCGGGTGCTTTTATGTTGCCTTTTGTGAAACTATTTACCAATAAAAGAATTATTATTTCCATTGACGGTATTGAGTGGAAACGAGCCAAATGGAACTTTTTCGCTAAAAGTTACCTGTTTTGGGCAGAGTATTTAGCCGTAAAATATTCGCATATTGATATTTCAGATAATGAATCTATTCAAAATTATACCGCCATGCGCTATGGCAGTTTGAGCAGAATTATAGAATACGGAGCGGATCATACCTTTAAAGTAAACCCTACCGTCAAAGACCGAAAAGAGTTTCCATTTTTAAAAAGTACTTATGCTTTTACCGTATGTAGAATTGAACCCGAAAATAACATTCATGAAATATTGAAAGCATTTTCTCAACTCCCAAAATATTTTCTTGTCATTGTAGGTAATTGGACCAATAGTGAATACGGAATTCATTTAAAAGAGCAGTTTAGCAACTTTGCTAATATCTTGTTGCTTGATCCTATTTATGACCAGCGCAAACTGGATGTAATTAGAGGTAATGCGCTTATGTATATTCATGGTCATTCCGCTGGAGGAACCAATCCTTCATTGGTTGAAGCCATGTATCTCGGGCTACCCATTATGGCTTTTGACGTATCTTATAATAGAGTGACTACCGAAGATAAAGCGTTCTATTTCAGGAATCATGAATCATTGAAGAAAGGAGTCTTATCATGTTCTTACAAAACTCTTCATGACATGGGCGAATCCATGAAATCAATTGCTATGAGGAGATATACATGGGAAGTGGTAGCGGCAAAATACGACCAGTTATTTGTGGAAGTACTTACCATCAAGCATAAAAAATCAATTAATTCTGGGCTTACCACAATGGGCCTCCCCACACTAATCAATTATAATTTAGGACATTTAAAATACCATCAGTCTTTTTATGAATAAATAATACCTACTACCATGAACAATTATTACGACTATTTAGAAATACAAGTATTATCATTTGTATTTGTTTTACTACTGGTTCCAATCTTAAAATTTGTAGCCAAAAAAGTGAATTTGCAGGATGCTCCCAATGCGCGTAAGGTGCACAAGGTCCCTGTTCCTTTGGTAGGTGGAATGGCTATTGTTTTTGGTTCATTCTCGGCCTTATTATTTGTGCCTGGAATCCAGGAGTATATGAATGAATTTTTTGTATTGCTCTTTGGCTCTTTGGTTTTACTGACTATTGGTATAGTAGATGATAAAATCAATGTAAACTCCAAAGTGAAACTCATTTTACAAGTATTATTAGCGTATTATGTTATTAATAGTGGAGTTAGAATAGAATCATTTTTTGGTGTTTTTGGAATCCATGAATTGCCTGGAGTTATTCAAAATACCCTTACCATGATTGTAATCGTGGGCGTTGTAAATTCTTTTAACCTAATGGATGGTATTGATGGCCTTGCCGCTGGTATTGCCATTATTGGGCTTACGGCTTATTCTATCATCGCATTTATGGTAGGTCAGTATTTTTTACTCGTCTTTTTTGCATCCTTAGTTGGCGGGTTATTTGGGTTTTTACGATACAATTTGTCCAATTCCAAAAAAGTATTTATGGGTGATGCAGGATCTCTGTTTTTTGGATTCGTATTAGTAGTCTCCGGAATCATGTTAATTCAAGCAGCGCATCAAACCTCCAATATAACCGTTACTTTATCGGTAGTAATTGGCGTTCTAAGTTTCCCTGTGGCAGATTCTTTACGGGTATATAAAAATCGATTAAAAAATGGTTACAGTCCTTTTAAAGCAGACAAGACCCATTTTCATCATTTGATTATTAACCTCGGTTTTAAACATAAAATGGCGAGTCTTTTTATTATTCTAATTGCTTTTGGACTCGTTTCTGTGAGTCTATTATTTGGAACATTTTTCAGCATGACATTTACGGTGATTTCAATATTGTTTTTGTATAGAATGGTTTCAAACCTGGTTCAGGTTACGAATAGTATTGATTTATGGAAAGGGAATATTAAGAAACTTGAAAATGTAAAGCACCTTGAATTAACAAAAGAATGAGAACAAGAGTCAATGGAAGAATTCACACTCTTATGAAAAGAACAATAAAAATGAAACGGTAATCTTTCAGTAAACTAAATAACTACGAATTATGAAATATTCTATACAATCATCGCAAAAAGCACAAGTAGTAAATGGACTTGTAAATGCTCCGGCAAACACGTATTATGCACATAGTTACGATAAACTATTTGGAAATTACTTGGTGTCTTGGACCGACAAATACAATGATTTTTTTGTAGAATCGCCTATCCGAGTAAAGGACTTTGACGGAAATTTACCAAGCTGGAATTCAACTAAATACATTATTCCAGCAATAAAAACGTATATCGAATCGCGTGAAAATTACATTATTAAGCAGCCCTTGCCATTTATTGTATTTGAGGCTATTGAAAAACTAGCCCAAATATTAACGCCTTACGACAAGGTACTGGAATTTGGGTCGGGTAATTCTACCTTATGGTTTTTGAAGCAAGAGGCGAGACTAATGAGCATTGAACATTCACCTACTTGGGCAAATGCCGTGAAAGAATTTATTGATCATTCGCATTTTGATGCAGAATTGATGCGATTTTTTGATTTTAAATTATCCGAAAAACAGGATACTATGGAATACATAGACACCTTACGAGAAGAATCTTTTGATGTGATTTTTGTAGATAGTTCTAACGATTATAACAATAGAAACGAGTGCATTATTCATTCCTTATCCAAATTGAAAGAAGGGGGATGGATTGTGCTAGACAATTCTGACCATCCGAATAATTGGCCAGGCGGAGTTTTCTTAGACTCGTTATATAAAAGAGAACGTTTTACAGGATACACCCCAATGGGCTTGTATGTTTCTCAAACAAGTTTTTGGCAAAAAAACACCTGATATCCCGAATTGGGTGAATTTGATTTATCAAAAGTCTTGAAAATAGTGTTGTTTAAAAGGCTTTTGAGAAATGGAGTTTGAATTATTCTATTGGCGAATGTGCTGTTAGGTTAATATTAATCAAACTCAGTTTATATACGTCCCTCCTTGCATTTGCTGATTACAAAAGGATGAGCTGCATCCTTTCGTATTTACAGCAAATAAATATCAGAATATAAAGCCTCCTTTTGGTATGATTACAATCATTACTATTAGGGGGCTTATTCGCGTGTTTAGATAGCTTGTACTATTTATCTTAGTAATGAATTTAAAGTCTAGTCAATCGTTTAAAAAATAGGTATATAACTATCTGATTGGCAAATTGATATTACTAAAAATAGAAGTATGATTTCACCTAAATTATCTTTAGCAATACTCGCATTGGTAGGAGTAAGTTGTCAAAATGCTCCCCAACCAGCGTCTCAAAAAAGTGTAACCGAGCCCACGCCAATTGTAACTGAAAACCCTATGAATAACGGGTATGAATTAATGGCTCAAAAGTGTTTTATCTGTCACTTTGAAAAAATGGATACCGCCAAAAAGGCTAAAATGATTGCACCACCGATGGTGCGGGTGCAAGAACATTACAAACCTAATTATGCCACCAAAGAAGCCTTTGTAGCTGCGGTTACCGAATGGGTTTCTCATCCCAATGTGGAGCAAACCTTAATGCCGGGTGCAGTGCGAAAGTTTGATGTAATGCCTCTGCTTATGTACGACAAAACGGATATTGAATTAATTGCAGCTACCTTGTTTGATATGGATTTTGGCGACCTACCCACCATGAATATGCATGGTGGAGTAAAATTGAATAAGGGTGCCAAATGGAAAGTAAGTGCCAACACCGTGGCCCGAATGGATGCAGTGATAAAGGAATTAACCGTTTTTGAATCCAACGAATTGGCGGGTTATCATCAATTGGGTAAAAGCGTGTTTGACGAAGCTAAAATGATTTTGTTGGAGGATAATTACTCGGATGAACTATTCAACGAGTTGCATTATTTTTTTGGTGGAGTAGAAGGAAATATGCATTTATTGGTTTCTGCCAAAAGTGTAGAAGACGCCAAAATCCAACAGAAAATTTTGCATCAAAAATTCAATGAATTCCATTCTTATTTTGAAGAATGATGATTGAAAGTAAATTGATTTGAAACATTGAAAAGTCACTTAGGAGTTAATTATCTGTGACTGTTTTACTTCCAAAAAGCATACGGATTAAAACGGACTCTTGTACGCTTCTAATGTAGGCCAATTTAAATCACGTGCATTGATAATTGGGTTTTTGGTTGCCCATTCTTTACCAAAACTATCAAATTTAATACCTTCATCATGTGAGGGTTGGTGCATGGTTGTAGTTAAATAGGTCATCATGGTATGATCCTCTAAACTTTCAAATCCGTGTGCCATTCCTTTGGGAATATAAATTGCGCGATGATTGTCGCCACTTAACTCAATACTGGCATAATGGCCGTAGGTAGCAGAATCTTTGCGAATATCCAGAATTACATCAATGAGGCTTCCATTGGTGCAATAAACCAATTTGTCGTGATCGTAAGGTGGAGTTTGAAAATGCATTCCACGTATCACGCCTTTGTTATTGATAGAGTAGAAACTTTCTTGAAAATTGGTATTTAAACCTATTTCTTCAAAACTCTGCTTGTGAAAGGTTTTTACAAATCCACCTCGGTTGTCTTCAGCATGAAATAAATCGATGACAAATAGCCCGGCAATATTTGTTTTACGGATTTTCATTCCTTTCCAATTTTAGTAAAGTATTCTTTGACTTGATTCTTAGTTTTTTCGCCCCATTCACCTGCTGGCGTTTTATACCAATCTATGGTCCACGAAACGGTATCGGTAGCATTTAACATGGGTTTCCAGCCTAGCGTTGATTTTGCTTTGTGGATGTCTAATTTTAGCAAACCTGCTTCATGGCGTTGACCTTCCACTTGCTGAATTTCGTATTCACCGCTGCCCCAAGTTTTAATCGCTATTTGAATGAGTTGCTCTACCGTTAATTCATTTTCTGGTTCCGGTCCGAAATTAAATGCATCTGCAAATTTCACTGGGTCTTGCGCCATTCTAGCTCCTAAAAGCAAATACCCAAACAGTGGGTCGAGCACATGTTGCCATGGACGTACCGCATTTGGATTACGTAAAATAAGTTTTTCGTTTTCACCTAAGGCCCTCGCTAAATCAGGAATAATTCGTGACTCATTCCAATCACCACCACCAATCACGTTGCCACTTCTTACGGTAGACATAGATTTTTTGTGTTCCGAATAATTAGCTGGATTAAAAAATGAAAGTCGGTACGATTGACTCACAATTTCGGCTGCTGCTTTGGAAGCCGAGTAGGGGTCGTAGCCGCCTTTTGGTTCATCTTCGGTATAGGGTTCCAATCGTTCTTTATTCTCGTAGACTTTGTCGGTAGTGATATTTACCATCACACAAGGTTTTTGAAGCTGCTTAAACGCATCCAATACATGAATGGTTCCCATCACATTGGTATTCATCGTACCCACCGGATCAGTATAGGAAGGAAGTACCAATGCTTGAGCGGCCATGTGTATCACAAAATCTGGTTGAAAATCTAATATTGCGTGTTTAACACGTTCGGTATATTGAATATCTCCAATAATAGATTCGCACAACGCATCGCCATTTACTTGATAATATAAATCCTTTTGCGTTTCAGGTTTAAGCGAAAAACCCATTACTTCAGCGCCTAATTCCTTTAGCATTACCAAAAGCCAAGACCCTTTAAATCCAGTATGTCCGGTTAGAAAAACCTTTTTTCCTGCGTATGTTTTTTTGAGTAATTCTAGCATGAACTTAGTGACTTACCAGTTTTTCCATTTAGGGTCTGAATCCCAAAACTTGTTTAAATCTTGGTTATCGCGAAGGGTATCCATACACTTCCAAAAACCGTTGTGTTTGTACGAAACTAATTCGCCATCTTTAGCTAAATCTTCTAGCGGTTGACGTTCCCACATCATATCGTCTGCACCTGCGTGTAGGTATTTAAATACCTCTGGTTTCAAAATGAAAAAACCACCATTAATCCAAGCCCCGTCTTCTTTAGGTTTTTCCACAAATTTTTGGACTACGTTGCTTTCGTCTAATTCAATCACTCCAAATCGGCTACCGGGTTGCACAATACTCATCGTACAAATTTTACCGTGGGCATGGTGATACTTTAGTTCTTCTTCCATATCAATATCGCATACGCCATCTCCGTAGGTGAGCATAAACTCTTCGTTGCCTACGTAGGGTTCTACTTGTTTTAAGCGACCTGCTGTCATGGTTTCTAAGCCGGTATCGACCAAGGTAACCGTAAACGATTCGGATTTGTTTTTGTGTACTTTAACTTGGTTACTTTCTAAATCAACCGTTACATCGGCATTGTGGTAATAGTAGTTCAAGAAGTACTCTTTTATCATGTAGCCTTTGTAACCCAAGCACACAATAAATTCTTTGTGACCGTACGATTCATACATTTTCATGATGTGCCAAAGAATAGGTTTTCCACCTATTTCAATCATTGGTTTTGGTCTAAGATGTGATTCTTCTGAAATTCGGGTGCCTTTACCACCTGCAAAAATGACTACTTTCATTTACATTTAATTAAGTCCACAATACGGAACGTTACTCAGCAAATATAACATATTGGGTACCGATTAAAAGCGCCCAGGGTTTAATAAATGTTAGGATTTTAAAATATTTTTAATTTAGAATTTATTGTTTCATAAAGCGAAGTGTTTCATGCTTCGTTTGGTTTTCTAATTTAATGAAATACATTCCTTTAGGTAGCTTACTTACATTTAATTGAGCCGGGCTCAAGGTAGGTGAAACTAGGACTGTTTTGCCCGAAAGGTCGATGATTGTTACTTGATAATCGGTAGCATTTAAGGCTAAATGAACACTGTTAATTACCGGATTCGGATAAATGCGGTTGGTAGAGCTCATTTCATTTTCCGTAATTCCAACCAATGAATTGTCTTTAAAAATAGCAGATGTAAGTCGCCCTTGCTGCTCGGTAAGGGTTAAAACAGGAAATCCTTCACCGGGAGCATACCATTCATAAACGGTTTCGGTAGATGGGATTCGGATTCCAAAGTTTAACTGTTGAATGTAAATAGTATCAGATTTTACGATATTTGTTTTTACACGTAGGGCATTGAAAATACCAGCAGGTGTTTCAATTGTACCCCATCCATCTACCATATACGACAGTGTACCATCCTGACCCTGAGTACCAAAAGCAGGAATGGTTAATAGGTAAGAATATGTATCGGTGTTGGTGTTTAAAAAAGCAAGTGGCAGTTTTAGTTTGATTTTGGTGTCGGTGTATTTTGTTGGAATGGGTAGTTTGGAAACAGTGGTGCCTAATCCGACTTCGGTCCATTCGCTAGCAGAATTTTTGGAAAACAAATAGTTATTCGTCATTTTTAAAACCCCTCCTAAATTTACATCAGGACTATATTTGGCTTCGGTGGCTTTGTAAATTTGGTCTAAAGGGTTATTGAACAAAAATTGATATAAAAATGGTGTTTGAGAAACGGTGTTATACACTAACGTATCTCTAGAATCGGCTTGTAAACCGGTATAAATCCATTGTTGGTATGCACCTGTTTCGGTAACATCAATGGTAGGATTATTTTGAGTAGAACGATAGTAGGAAACTCCCGGTTGAGGTAAATCAGTGGAAGTAATAGTGATTTGTGAAAATAACGAACCAGTAGTAAGCAATGAAATGAACAGAAATAGATACCTCATAGGGATTGTTTTCACAATGATACGATAAATAGAAATGAAAAAAACCGTTTTGATTAGGGTCAAAACGGTTTTTAGAAATCTAATGCAAAGGCTTCCTCCCTTTGCATTAAAATGAAAATTTGAACAACAAATGTAGCAGAAGCGGTGTTTAACAGCAATAGGGGCTAACCCCTAAAAATGAAATGAGGCTGACTTTAAAGACTCGTGAAATTTGGAATAGGGGTAGTGTGCACTAAAAAGCATTACCCATGCTCACGTAAAATCCATGACTAAGTTTTGGCTCGTAACCTTGTCCGTAATCAAAGCGAACAAATAATCTTTTTTCAGGTTGAGGGTATACCCAAAGCCCAATGCCATAAGCTATTCTAGTATTTTTATAGGTGTCTAAGTAATCATGTCCTACACCTCCAATGCTACCAAATGCGGCTGCCGAAAAGTACTGGAGAAATCTACTACTTCTAAATTCAGTTTGCACCACATAACTATTTAAATCTCTAAATATTCCGTACCGATAACCGCGCATATTGTATTCGCCACCTATAATAGCGGTGTGATTAAAAGCTGGAGAGCCAAAATGAATTTCATTTGCAAATTGAATGGCCACCACGTGTTTTTTGAATAGCGGAATGTATTTACGGATGTCAATTAAAAAAAGCTGGTCCTTAAATGTTGCTCCAATTAATGGGTCGCTGATACTCAACGAAACCTCCGAATACCACCCTTTTGTGGGAGCATAAATATAATTTCTACTATCGTAATTTAACACAATTCCCAACGAGGAATTAACACTACCTTGATAGCCCACAGGTTGCTCGTTTTCCAATACTCCATTGGGTTCCGTATGTTTCATGGTTGTGTTTTGATACGAATACCGAATACCATAAATGTAGGTCCGTTTAGATCGTATTAATACATCAAGCTTTATTCTGGGATAGGTGGCATTAAATAATTCAAAGGTTTCACCCGTGTGATTGTTGCCATAACCGGCATACACATCAGGGTATTTGTAAAAGCTAAATTCCCCACGAACGAGGTAATTCCGATGAAAATTTATTTCGTGTTTTATAGAAACAAGAAATTGCTTGTTTAGGGTATAGTTTGCCGATAAACTCACAAAACTATTTTTTAGAACACTATCGCCATGAGTGGTTTTAAAAATGGCTAATCCGCCTGCTCCAAAACCAAAATTGGTTTCGGGAGTATAAAAAAGGGTGGGAAATAACTGAATAGATTCATTGGGGTGTGTAGGGGAATTATCCAGTTTTGATTCAAATTCTTGGTGGACTTTTTCTCCAGTATTCTGCTCCTCCTGCGCCAAAAGTCCGTTTTGAAAGACTACCAGAAACCCTATTAGAACAAATAGATTGACTTTAAAAAATGGAGATGTGAATTTAATCTGGCTTATCATTCTGATGATACAAGGAATTCAATTCTGTGAAATTACCTTGCCCCAAAATAGCTTTAAATAATAGACACTTGCAAGAATTACGGGCTGAAAGTTTAAATTTTGGCGCAAAAAAAAGCCGAACCAAGACCATTGGTTCAGCTTACGAATTATTTTTTTGAAACTACGGAATCGTAATTTGAGTCAACGTACCACTTGTGAAAGTCTTGGTTTCTTTTGAAGCATTGATAGTAATGAAATTAAATTTCCCATCAAATTCGGTTCCAGTACTATTTACAGATGTAATTTCAACCTCCCCACTAATAGCAGAGTAGATGTCGGTCATAAAATCATTTCCATTGGTAAATATCGCTGTATTGGTAGACACATCAATAGGGTATGTACCTACCGCTAAATCTACCAAACTAATAATGACCGATTCGTTGGCTTTTATTCCGGATATAATAAAATGAGTACCAGAATTGGTAGTGGTTACCGTGGTAGTTTTCCAATTGGTACCATCAATACTTACTGAAATTCCCTTGGTGTTGGTGGCTGGTGTTTCAGTGGTGTCTTTTTTGCAACTCTCCGTAAATAATAGGCTTCCAAGAAGGAAAAAAGTTAAAAAGGTGAATTTAGATTTCATAGTTTTTTAATTAATAGTGAATAAAACCAAAAATAAATGGTCTTTACCCACAATAAACTGACTATGATTTCTTCATTTCATCGAGTTGGATACTGATTTTCTCCCAGTCTGACATAATATTTTCTAAATCTCGTGATTTGTCGGCATGCTTCACGTATAGTTCTTGCGGATTGGTATCAGCCGTTTCTGAAAGTTCTTTTTCGATAGCTGCAATTTCAGTTTCTAATGAATCAATTTTACGTTCCGCTTTTTGAATATCCTTTTCCAACTTTCGAATGGCTTTTTCTTTGGCTTTTTTGTCTTCGTACGAATCCTTTTGGTTTAAATCTGGTTTTTGCTTTTGGGCTTTTTTTGCTTGTAATGATTTTTTGTCATTTCCAGTGGCTTCAAATTCTCTAAAACTGTCGGACTCATGCTTACGTAAAAAATCGCTAATAGGGCCTAAATGCTCCTGTACCTTTCCATTAATAAACTCGAAAGTTTTATCCGTAAGTCCATCTAAGAAATCCCTATCATGCGAAACCACTACAAGGGTTCCATCGTATTCCAATAAGGCTTTTTTTAGCATCTCTTTACTCGCAATGTCCAAGTGGTTGGTTGGCTCATCCATCACCAATAAGTTTCGCGATACTAATAACATTTTGGCCAAGGCTAATCTGGATTTTTCTCCCCCCGATAGCACTTTCACTTTCTTGTCCATGTCGTCTTCCTTGAACAAAAATGTACCAAGTAACCCACGCATTCTAGCCGGATTAGTCCATTCATTGGTGGCTATGTTTTCAATGGTTTGGTACACGGTAATGTTGGTGTCAAGCGTGTTTTCTTGCACCTGAGCGTAATAATTCATCTCCACATTATGCCCTAGGGTGATAGATCCTTCATGTTTTTCGTGTTCGCAAAACAATTTCAGAAACGTAGATTTACCCATACCGTTTTGACCTACTAAGGCCACCTTTTCTCCTCGGTTAACCTCCAAGTTTACATCCGTAAAAATTTGGTTTGGGCCATAGGCTTTAGCCACTTTATCGGCTTTTAAAACCACTTGTCCGGCACGTTTAGCATTGGGAAAACGGAACTGAATACTACTATTATCTACAATATCTACTTCAATTCGTTCTACCTTATCCAATTGTTTTTGTTTGGATTGAGCGGCTTTGGCCTTGGTGGCTTTGGCTTTAAATCGGGTAATAAATTTTTCTTGTTGCTTAATGTAATCCTGTTGGTTTTTCTGAGCACGTAATTGTTGGCCGATACGCTCTTCTCGAAGAACTAAATAATTGGTGTACGCCACTTTGTAATCGAAGGTTTTTCCCATCACAATTTCAATGGTTCGATTGGTCACGTTGTCTAAAAACATTTTATCATGCGAAATCATCATAATGGCTCCAGAATAATTACTTAAGTATTCTTCCAACCAAATAATGGCTTCAATATCTAGGTGATTGGTAGGCTCATCGAGCAATAATAAAGTAGGTCGAATCAATAAAAGTTTTGCCAATTCTACCCGCATTTGCCAACCCATACTAAACTGGGTCATTTTCATTTGCAATTTGTCGCGGGTGAATCCAAGACCCATTAAAATCTTTTCGGCATCACTTTCCGGATTTCCGTGGTCAATGATGTTTAAACGGTCATGTTTTTCGGTTAGGTCATGAATCAAATCATGGTAATCATCGCTTTCATAATCGGTTCTAGTTTCTAATTGATGGTTGATATGTTCAATCTCTTCTTTAATTTTATTGGCTTCTTCAAAGGCACTAAGCGCTTCTTCCAAAACCGTTTTATTGGATTGAAACATCAATTCTTGTGCTAAATACCCCAAACTTTCATCGTTAGAGATGGTCACCGAGCCAGAATCCAGTTTTTGACGGCCCATGATAACCTTCATTAAAGTAGATTTACCTGCACCATTTTTTCCTACCAAACCAATGCGGTCTTTCGGGTTAACTAAAAAGGAGATGTCTTTAAATAAGTCGATTCCTGAAAATGAAACTGTGATGCCGTTTATACCAATCAAAATATGTGTTTTTAAGCTTTTTACCGAAACGGCAAATTTAGTGTAACCCATACTTTTATCGTATCAAAGAAATTCGATATTTAACGTACATTTGAAGCCTCAAAAAAATCCCATTATATGAAAAGGTTATTTGTATTATTTTCACTACTTCCGGCATTTGCTTTTGCACAGCCTTTTAGTATTTCTAATGAGTCTTTAGACTTTCAATCCGTTTATTATACCCATCTGGATAGTATCAGCATTACTTTGGATAATTCAACTGGTTATGATGTGGGTGTAACTGGAGTGGACGTTTTTTCTATTTATGGAAAAAAGCCCTTTTTTGTAAAGGATTCTGTCTTTACCATGAATGCAGGAACTAGCCATGCAATTTGGGTGTATTTTGAGCCAGAGCAAAACATTTTACACCAAATGGTGGCGGTTTTAAAAACAGACTTTCGGGGTGATTACGTAATAAACCTTACAGGGAAAGGGAAGTTTTTGAATTCGTATTATTCTTCTACCTACAACAAAAATGAACAGGATTTAAAATCAGCTTTAAAGGTGAGGTTAGCGCAAGGTTTTGTCCAACATTCTTACAATGCATCAAGAGATGAAATGTATGGAACTTTGGATAATGTGAATGGCGATGTAACCTGTGTATATACGGGCAGAGTAGCTACTTTTAATACAAGGTCGGGTGCAAATTCAAATAGTTTTAATACTGAACATACTTTCCCGCAAGGCTTTTTTAATAAAAACTTACCGATGCGAAGTGATGTGCATCATTTATTTTCTACCGATGTAACTGCAAATGGGAGAAGAAGTAACCTCCCTTTTGGAGTAGTTTCCGGTTCGCCAACTTGGAGTGTGGGTGGATCTAAATTGGGTGGCGGCAAATTTGAACCCCGTGACGACCATAAAGGTGCTGTGGCTCGCGCCTTATTTTACTTTGTGATTCGTTACCAAGATTATTCTAATCATGTGCAAGGTCAAGAAGCTATTTTGAGGACTTGGTTTAACCAACATGCGCCATCAGCTAAAGAAATTCAACGAAATAACGAAATCTACACCTTCCAAAATAATCGGAATCCATTCATTGATTACCCGCAATTTTTAAAACGAATTAATAAAATTGTAGGTACATCCATCGCACCTTCAGTAAAGTCACTATACGTGTCCAGAAATGAAATAGATATGGGCGCTAGTATTGATAGTACTAAATGGACGCTAAGTGTTGTAAATACCGGAAATGATACAGTGAACCTTACGAATTTTGCTATTTCAAATACAGCAAATTATAGCTTTGCACAATCCATGAACGATGTGAGTTTGCTTCCCGGAGAAGGAATGGAAATCGTTCTTGTTGTAACGCCAACCTCCAATGCAACGGTGGCTGAGCAACTCACATTCAAAACCGATGCAACGGGTATGGCAACGGTTACCGTAGATTTAAAAGGAAACTGGGGACTAGTATCCACTCTAGAATTAGCTAATGCAAAGAACCCAATGGTGTATCCAAATCCTGCGACACATAATTTTGTTGTTTCTTGGGAAAACCAAGCTAGATTTGATGTGGAAATTTATTCTGTACTGGGCGAATTGATGCATTACGAACAAGTCAATAATTCACGAACTCAAATAAGTACAGCTCACTTGCCTATGGGAGTTTATATAGTGAAAACCATTTCTGGTGATGTATCTAAAAAAGTAATGTTGGTTGTAAAATAAGCGAGAATAATGAATACCAAACTTACTAGGCTTGTAAATTAGAATATTAAACACGCTTAACTAAGGCTTAAACGGTCACCTCCAATTCCTTTTGGCAGCAAAACTTGGTATTCTTCAAAACGATGTTCACGAATGGGGCTTACTTGCGGGTCGGAAGAAAAATAGAGTAGAAGACATGGCGAAATAGCTTTGTATTTGGCCACATACTCATACCCTGTAAGTTCATTGTTTTTTATGCGTTGTTTAATTTTATTGTGATACGGGTACATATTATTTCTTTGATATTAAGATGTTTAAATAAATCTTAAATCCATTAAATAATTAATCGAACGCCACCCAAATCTTCTACTTTATATTGAAACTTATTACTTGGAGAGCCAATAAACATGAAGTTGATTGGAATATTCCATTTATCCGATAATTTTTGAATTAGTTGAGGCGAGAATTTACCTTCTTCCACCACAAATTCAATTTCAATTTCTGGGTATTCACGATTCAGAAAATCAATTTCTTCCGTTAGTTTACTGGGTAATTTAAATGTATCATTTACAATGATTACAATTTTGATTTTTTTGGTATGTTCATTCTTAGTGATATAAAGCATTACTCGGTTTAAGGTTGCTATATTATCTCCTTTGGTGAAGAATACAAATTCTTGCCCGTTAATGCTATCAATAGTTTGTTGAATGTTTCTATCTAATTTGGCTATATATCTTCTAACTGGATTGAAAATTGCATCAATAACCGATAATACTAATTTTAATAAAACGGTTCTATTCAACATCATTAGAATAAAAAGGATGGAGGGAACGAAATAGTATAAAAACACGCTAATGTTACTAGCCGCGCCATCTTTTGCTGGCATGGTAATATTACCCACTAGCGCAAAAATAACAGCGATAATTGCCACAATTACAGAAAGCCATGGTGCTTTTTCGTCTCTAGGTAAGCTACTTCGTTTTACTTTCAAAAGGATGTTTCCGATACCGAATAATGCCATCACCGATAGGAAAGAGATGGTATAAACCCCTGCTAATAATTTCACATTCCCATTGGTAATTAATAACACAGATACCGAAAGTATTAGAAACATAATAATGATGCGATACGAGCTACCTCGTTTATTCTTTTTCAAGAAATAGGGAGGCATAATTCGGTCTAAAGTCATTCGTTCTAAAAGTCCGGTAACCCCAACAAAACTAGTTAATACCGCTCCACTTAATACCAAAAACGCATCGATAGAAATTAAACTAGCTACCCATTCTCCGCCTACATAATTACCCATTTCAATTAGCAACGTGTTTTGAAAATTTTCTCCTTGCAATACCGGTATAGCAAATAAAGCCAAAGCAAAAACCGCCATTAGTGGGTTGATGATACTTACAATTCCCCACATATTTCTTAAAGTTTTCGGAAAAACGCCTTTTTCTTGTTCTTCTACAAAGTTGGCCGAACTTTCAAATCCAGAAACGCCTAACATGGAGGCTGCAAATCCTAGAAAAATTGCTTTGGTTACACTTCCTGTACCTTCAAAGTACCAGTTTTGGAATAGGATGTCAACCCCATTTTGTAGTAAGAAAAAGACTATGAACCCACTCAATATAACCAGTGAGGAGAGGTGAAAAATAAAAATACCGATAGCCACCTTAGCCGATTCAGAAATACCGCCAATAGCCAAACCAGCGAATAACGCTAAAAGGCCTATGGTTACAGGAATAATTGGCATTCCAGGAATTAAGTGATGCAAATAATGAATTGCTTCATTACTAGAAATCACGGCTGTGGCCATATAGGATAGCAGCGTAAGTGTGGCCGCAAATGATGCGGTAAATTTACTAGTGGTATTTAACAAGGCGTTATACGCGCCACCATTTAAGGGTAAGGCACCAACTACCTCGCCATAAATTTTCCGAAAAAGAAAAAGTACCAGCGATACTATTAGTAGGGTAATCCAAGCATATTGTCCAGCAAATGCAATAGCTAAAGCGGACACATATAAAACGGACGAACTAATATCATTCCCACATATTGCTGTAGATGCAAGCTGATTTAGTTTACTCTTTGTTTCTATTATTTTTTTCAATTGAATTGTTTTTAAGAATATTGAATCGTCTTTATTAAAACGTCTCAAAATTACTGAACTTTTTTATACGTTATTCTTTAGATTTCATTAAAAAGTGTAACAAAATAATTATCTTCCTATTTCATTTTAATTTGGCTGATAATGATGGAGATAACCCTTGTGATACATGGTATATTGTTACAAATAATAGAAAGCTATTGGTTACCCATAAAACATATTTCAGAAACATTGCCAAGCATGCTTTTTACTCAAATAAACCGAGTAAAAAATATGAATTACAAATATTTGATTGCGTAATTGGACCGTTATTTATTTTGAGTATTCGTTAACGTGTCATTCGATTTTAAGTGAAGATCCATTTGCGGAAATGGAATAGAAACTGAATTCGCGGCAAATTTTCGATTTATGCTTCTTCTAATATCGCTTTTCACTTTATTAATTCGGAAAATTTTAGTACTGAAAAAGAGCACCTCCAAGTCTAAGGATGAATTACCAAAACTCATTAGTCGTGCTTCGGTGCGTGATTTTTCAGATACATCAGGGTGTTCTGAAGCACTTTCTTCTAGCAATCGAATAACTAAATCAATATCGCTTCCATAAGCTACACCTACCTCAATCCTAAATCGCGTTTCTTTGGTTTGATGACTCCAGTTAATTACCTTACTAGTGGTGATAGACGAATTCGGTATTATGACTGAAATATCATCTCTATTTAGTCCCGTAGATGTACGTAGTCCGATGCTTTGAATTTGCACTACATCACCATCAATTTCTAATACATCATCTATTTTAATGGACTGTTCAGATAGTAAAATTATTCCAGAAAGAATATCATTAAACGTTTGTTGTAGCCCTAATCCAACACCCACCAATAATGCAGCAGAACCCGCTATCAATACGGTAACTTCTATCCCAATGGATTCTAAAATAAATCCTATTGAAATGATCCAAATAACGTATCTAACAATTTGAAATAATGCGTAGGTTGACCCTTTGTCGAAATTTCTAACGTGTGTGGCGCGATATATCGCTTTTTGCATGAGCCAAAGCACCAGTTTTGTGCTGAAGAAAATAACAAGGATGCTAACCAAACTATATACTCGTATCTGATATGCTCCGATATTAATTAATTCGAAATTTAAGAACTCTATTATTTTATCCATGAAACATTGATTTTTCGATGCGTATTGATTGAAAAAAAACGGGCTAAAATAACGCCTACGGTATGGAATCAGCTAGCTGTTTTTTACCGTGTAAAAATACTGCGATTTACATAAATATAACTACTCCAAATTAATTATTAAGTAACCAAGCTTCTGCAGAATGGGTGGTAGAAAAAACGTTGAAATTGTATTTAGGGTTCTTTGCAAAATCTTTGTATAAAATAGAAATAGCCGTGTTTTTAGGGTCAACTACCACAATTGCATCGGTAATACTATCGTATTTTTCTAACGACTGTTCGTTTTCACTAATGATGGTTTCCACATCGTGAATGGAAAAGTCAAAAATGGCAAATTTCGCATCCGTCATAATGGTTAAATGCCGAGGGTATTCTTGGTTGTTTTTGGTTACTCGTATGTAATCAACCACCTCTTTTAGGGTAACAAATTCCGTAAATTTTGTTTCTAGAATATTGGTATATGTATTAAAATTCGTTGAAATCATTTCATCTTTATTACATTACAAAAGTAAGGCGGTTTTGGGGGTTAAAACCTGATGTGAAACAGGAAAAAATAGTGGCTTAGCTCATGATTATAATTGTAATATGTTTGTTTTCAGTATATTGTAAGGAGTTTAATCTGAGGGATTGGGTTAAGAAAAGCTAGTTATTTATTAAAAACTGCTAGTAACCATCCTGTCTTTTGGAATTCTAGTAGCGACTTTTGTAGGATTGCTCCCAATTATAATTACGGGCAGTTCACCTCTTCGGTTACATTTTTAAATATATTCCATATCGAATGACTCATTTGTTTTGGTGAAATGTTGCATCTAATAATTTGTTTCTTGGTTTTAGCGCATATTCTTTGGGTTACTTGAATGTAGAGCGTCATATAATGCTTGGTGAAAAAGCGGTCGTAAACGCGCATTTCACCTGTAAATCCATTTGGTGTTTTGTGGAATGTAGTTATTGTTTTTTCCAATTTTGAATTAGGCTGATTTCCGGATGGTGGAGCGTCATTTACGCCCATTAATCCATCGTAATATAAATTGAAATTATGCGTCAAACTTTCCTCGGTCATGGGTTGTATTTGGTCGATATACCACACAAATGCATACGTCCAAAACGCCTCACTGGTAGAATCAGACCAATGCGGAGCAAAGCGCAAGTCTTCAATTCCGGTAAATTCAATTTCACGTGCAAACCCCAGTGGAAATGGAATTATTTCGGCTATCCAATTATTGGGAGCTACCAAAACGGAATCATGTTCTGTAGCAAATCCTACTAAAGTGAGTATGCTTAACAGGACGGTGCAAAGAATATTTCTAATCATAAATGTGTTTTAATCTGCTTTAAAAGTAAGGGTAATTGATAACAATCATATAAGGACACACCTGTGCTACAATTTTTCACTTAATTCCTTCACTTTGGCATACCAATTATTCCAATCCATTTTTTTGGATTCGAAATCAGTTGCAAACGGACCTGCCACCACTCGAAATTGTGTGGATTGGGTATCTTGATTCTGACTCATAAAAAATTTCTCTACGTATTGGACTCCGTCTAAATCGTAATCAATTTGAAAATAGGTGTTTTCCCAAGCGATGGTGATGTGACCTTTAGCGATGATATCTCCCGCTTTATTTTTGATGTACACCATCGGATTTTCTTTCCAATCCGATTCCATCATTGTATTTTCATTAAGCGCTGCGCCTAGCTCTTTTGCATACTTCGGATTTGTGATTACTTCCCATATTTTTTCTGGGGTGGTTTTCAAATCGGTGTTGATGGCTACAAATGGCGTAGCGCCCATTTGCTGAACTTCCGTATCCGATAAAAAAGCGATTTCGCTATACCATGCCGACCCATTTCCACCATTGAGGTAGCGGAAACCAACCACAGTATCGTTGTCCACCTCCACGGCTTGAATGACCACGATAACCTCATTCTTTTGGGTGTTTTTGTTGTAATACCTAGCCACTTTTGGTAAGGTAATATCCACCGGTTTTGCCTCTGGGTATTTTTCCGAATCGAAGTAGAGTAGTGAGGTGCCATTTCGCGTTTCTTCTCGGGTGGGTAATCTGCCTACCACTACTGGAATGGTATGAAGTTCAGCTAAATCTACCGCAGGAAATCCGCCTAAGTTATCTGGGCAATACCAACCGCCATACTCGTTGGTGGGTTTTTCAACCGTTTTTTTAACTGGAGTAGCCTCCGTTTTCGTTTTTTCTATAAAATTGGATTCGTCATTTTGGGCACATGAGGTTAAAATTCCCAGTTGGGTAAATGCCATTATTCCTATCGTTTTTGCAATTCTCATCGTGTATAATTTATGACCATTTTGATGATAGCCAGGTTCGAATATTTAATTTTTCACAAAATACATCACAGGTATAGTCCCAAATTTAAATGAAATGTAAAGATTGTGAATGGCTTGTTAAATAAAGGGTTTAGGACTCAAAATAGTCCAGAATCACACTAAAATTGGATAAAGAGGAAACTATTATTTCCAAAACAATAGAGTGGAAGGGTTTCCTAAAAATTAATTTTAAAGAATATGAAATTACCGATTCCGAACAAATCTATTTTGTACCACTTTGTCCAGATAGATTTTTGAATTCACACATTCAAAATCTAATTTTTTTGGTAAATTGGCGAATAAAGGTATTCCGTCTCCCAATAAATAGGGAATAAGCGTAATGGTGATTTCGTCAATCAAATCTTCTCGCAAAAAACTTTGAATGGTTCTACCACCATCTATATAGAGGTTTTTAAATCCTTTGGAATGAATGTGGTCAAGAATTTGCGTCAATTCGCCTTTCACTAATTCCACTTTTCCGTTGAATTTTTCAGGAAGGCTGGTCAAGGAATTACTAAGTACAAAAACCGGTATTTGATACGGCCATTCCATATCAAAACCGCACACAATTTCAAAAGTGGTGCGTCCCATTATCAAAGCATCTATTCCGGTCATAAACTCGCTATAGCCCATATCATCATTGTCCGGATTAGGAATAGCGTGCAACCATTCAATTCCTCCATTCGCATCGGCTATGTAGCCATCTAAACTAGTGGCAATAAATACTTTGTTTTTCATGGGTGTACTGTTTAATTTTTTAGAGCGTTTAATTTATCTTGTTTTTTGGAATAGGTCCATGCTCCAAAAGCTAAAATACTATATAGTATGATTATGGCTAACATCTGTTCCCATTTGGTGGTAAACTCATAGTATAAAATAAGAATGCCGCCTAAAGCCAAACCCAAAATGGATAAACCGGTAAGAAAACGGGATGAGTTTGTCTTTGTGCGTATTTTATAATTTGCCACCGCCATTAATAGCGATACTAATAGAAAGGTAATACTACCAAATTCAAGGATTAATTCAAGCCCACCGACTAATATTAAAATACTGGCCATTAGAGCCATTCCGATGATAGCATTTTGAGGACTGTTATTCTTTCGTATGGATAACCAATGTGGGAAATACCCATCTTTTGCAATCACCGACATTTGCCTAGATGAGCCAAAAACGGTTCCACTAATTGCGCTACTTGTGGCTAGAATAGCACCCAGAATAACAAGGTTAGTTCCAAGACTTCCCAGCACATTTCCGGCTCCTGCAGCAAGGGCATACTCTTTATTTTTTATTATTTCTTCGGTAGGAATAGCGAATAAAGCACCGGTAGAAATGACCACATAAATGAGTACAGCTAAACTAATGGCGGCATATATGGCTCTAGGAATATTCTTTTCGGGTTGCGTCATTTCGTTTACCGCATTAATTACTAATTGAAACCCTTCGTAGGCTACAAAAGTTAGGGAGGCAACAATTAAAATGGAAAAGGCACTAGAGTTATCAGCGTCTAAGGCCATGTTGTCTATAAAGGTTCCAAAATCGGTGGTGCCATGCTGCATTAATACTACCGAGATAACCGTTAATACAACCAATTTGGTGTAAACCATCACGTCTTCAATTTTGCCCATTCCATTCACACTCCATACATTAATCAACGTAAAAACACCAATGACTCCAATGGCTATGGACTTTCTAATCCAAATATTATCGGCAAAATCGGTACTACTTATAGCATAAGACGAAAATGTGTAGGCATATAACGCCAAAGTACTTATGTATCCAAAAATGATAAACCAACCGATGGCTGAAGCTGAAAAATGAGAGTTAGGATAGGTGCGTTTGTAGAATGAATAGGTAGCGCCTTCATCCTTATAATATAAACCCAGTTTCACATAAGAATATGCTGCCAGCGAAGCGATAAGTCCGCCAATAATGATGGCAATGGGCGTTAAGTTTCCAATCATGGAGACAGAAATTCCCAGAATGGTGAATATTCCTCCACCTACCATTCCGCCCAAAGCGATGGCAATTAATTCGGTTAATCCTAAACTTTTATTTCTTTTTCTATGGATACTCATGAAATACGATAAAATAGAAATGTAATTTACGGTACGGTATTTACCGCAAAATGAAACCTTTTGATTCGAAACAGAGAATATAAATGGTCCAACAAAGGAAATGAAGAATGATAATAATAGACCTTCAAAACTCACCGTTTTAGTAGGCAAGTCGCATTAAATAAGCATAGGCAAAATGCCATCCATATTTACTTCCGAATCTTTGAATTGTTGCAATTCTCGCTGATTTAGGGTAGTGTTCAACTTTTTAAAGTCAAATGCATCCTTAAACATTTGATACGAATTTCGAATCATTTTTCGCAATTCTGCACGGTCAATATCTTCGTTAAAATCAATAACATACGAATGCTCTCCCGAAAACTCCAGAATCAAATGGTCTTCATAAGTGAATTTGGTAGTAAATCGTAAAGCAATTCCCTTCTTTTGAGAATTACGTTTTTTTTGGACTTCAAGCGATATCACATTTGGAATCAGTTGGGTTTCTTCTATTGGGCTAGGATATGGGGTATAATTCCAGATAGTTGTCTCCAATGCGGTTTGTTCAATCATGATTGTGTTTATTACGTAACAATAAAAATGTTGTTATTTAGATTGCAATACTACAATTTAATAGGGCAATATTTTATGGGGTAATCTCATTCTAATCCTCTTTTTTGGTAAATTTTCAATCACTAATTGTGGTTAGTGTATGGAGAAAATTTAAATAGAATAGGGGGTAATTTAGCAGGTGCGCAGATTTCGTAAAATGTATTAAATTAGTCCAAATCAATCAAAACAATTATTGTTCACAGTGGGATACCGCTAAACAAATTTAAATCAATCACAATGGGAGAATCTATAAAACTTGCCGCAGCACAACTTTCACCTGTGTTTTTAAATAAAGAAAAAACAATTGAAAAGGCGTGTAATGCCATTCTAGAAGCAGGAAAAAATGGGGCTAAATTGATTGTTTTTCCAGAAGCTTATATTTCAGGTTACCCAGATTGGGTATGGCTAATTCCAAATAGTAAAGGAGCTGAGCTAAATGAATTATACCTAAAACTGGTAGAAAATTCGGTTTCTGTACCCGATGAAAGCACCGCCAAACTATGCAAAGCCGCAAAAAGCGCAAAAATTAATGTAGTAATGGGAATGCACGAGCGGAACTCGGAAACCAGTAATGCTAGTTTGTATAACAGCTTATTATTTATTGATGAAAATGGGAGTATTTTAGGTAAACATAGAAAGTTGATTCCCACCGGTGGCGAGCGATTAGTTTGGAGTCAAGGAGAGGGCAATACGTTAGCAGCGTATGATACTAGTGCAGGAAAAATTGCGGGATTAGTATGTTGGGAAAATTTTATGCCTTTGGCAAGAAACACCATTTACGAATTAGGAACGCAAATATTAGCTGCTCCCACGTGGGATAAAAGCCCAAGTTGGTTGCAATCTATGCAGCACATTGCTAGAGAGGGCGGATTGTTCATTGTAAGCGCTTGTCAGGCAATAAAAATTGCTGATATTCCAAATGAATATGGATTTAGAGAATTGTATCCAGAAGGAAGAGATTGGATTAATAAAGGAAATAGTGCCATAATTGCTCCAAATGGCCAAGTTATAGCCGGGCCTTTAGAAGCAGAAGAGGGAATTTTGTATGCCCAAGTTGACCTAAGTGATATTATTAAAGCAAAACGAATGTTTGATGCTGTTGGACATTATGCCAGACCAGATGTGTTTTCGTTTGGTGTGAAGAAATAAGGGATGCAGTAAGTTTTTTTTACGGCTATTTTGATTGAAAGGCCAGAAAAATTAGACAGTAGATGTCTCAAAATATTCAATAATCTTTTTGGTGAAGAAAGAGGAAAGGCTACTTGCGGTGAGCTTAAAGTGCTGGAAACTAAATTGAAAGATGATAATTATTAAAAAATGGAGCTCGAAATATAGAAAATTCTTAATTTTAGCGTTTTAACACATGCCTATGCTTTACACAAACCATTAATTTTTCGTTTAAAGCGAGGAAGACCACCGTTTTTGAAAATATAAAAGAATAACCAATGTATAATAATTTTAAACCTAGTAATATGAAAAAATACACTAATAGAATTGTAGGAATGGCGATTTTGATGCTAACCATTGGCTGCGCCCTTGAATCTAAATTTGGATTGCCGAATGATGAGGCTATCCAAACGGAACTTATTGGAAAATGGAAACTTACCGAAAATGGGAAAGAAGAGGTATATGAAATTCTGAAAAAGGATGATAATTCGTACCGTTTAGTGGCACCGTTTGTTGATGGAGGTAAAGACCTAATGGCATACACTAAAACCATTAAAGGTCACACTATCTTAACTGTGATTCAAGAAGAATATGGGATTGTTTCTAATACTTTTTATGGTATCCATATAACCAAGGACCTTCTTGTGGTACATGCCGTAAATAAAAAAAATAGAACGCAAGACTTTGGGTCGGAAGCAGAATTGTTGCAGTTTTTTCAGGAAAATATTACGAATGAAGATTTCTTTGTGGACCCGTTAGATTTCATTCGAATGAAATCTAACGAATAGATGAAACCCAATACACCCATTGAACATGGTATGTTAGAACCTGTTTTTTATAGCATATCACGTATGCTTGAAAGAGCGTCTTATTACGGACTTCGTGCGCTTGTGGTGATGTATATGGTAAGTGATATTTTGCAAATGGACCGAACCGAAGCGATGCGTTTATTCGGTTGGGTGTCGGGGTTGCTTTTGGTTTCTCAGGTTCTCGGTGGGGTTTTAGGAGATTTAGTAATTGGGAATCGGTACGCTGTAATTGTCGGAGGGCTTTTTCAGGCTGCAGGGGCATTTGTTCTTTGTATTCCAACGATGTACGGACTTTATGGAGGGTTGGTTTTAATACTATTAGGAAGCGGATTATACGGACCTAATATTATTTCAAACTTTGGTAAGTTGTATTTAAAAAACACCAAATTACTAGATGCTGGATACACCACATTTTATTTAGCGGTAAATGTAGGTTCCTTTTTAGGGGTATTTATAGTTGGATATATTGGCAATTCGTATGGGTATGACTTTGGATTTGGCATGGCGGGAGTGCTGATGCTAATTTCGTTAATTCCAGTTTTATTTACAAAAAATAGAGTGTCCACTGATTCTTATCGAAAAGATTTACCATTTGCTTCTCGTGTCATCAAAATAGCTATTGCGTTGGTGGTGGTTAGTCTATTTTGGGGGATTTATGAAATAGCTAATATTCGAGTTTATGCCTTGCAATCGCAATTCAAAGTAATTCCATCTTTGGCTAGTTTAAATCAGTTATGGAGCTCTATTAATGTGGTTTTCATGATTCCCTTAGCCATACTAGCCAGTGTACTATGGCGCTACTTTTACAGTTCCTCCTTTTTTAAATTGATGCTTGGATTCGTTTTTGGCGTTATTTCCTATGGGATTCTATTCTTTATCCCATCGGTAGCTACCGAACTACATGCTGCTATCTTTATGATTTCTCTTTTGTTTTTGGCAGTTTCCGAAATTCATATAGCGCCCATTGCATTTTCTGTGCTTACTAGATATGGAAACCCCAAATACCTCGCTATTCTAGTTAGTTTGGCATTTATTCCCACCCGTTTATTCGCAGCCTTTTTTAGTTTGTTTAATGATTCCTTTTACAAGAATCCCATAGTAGCCGTTGAATTTGGGTTAATTTCAATGACCATTATTAGTATTGCACTTATCATGTATGTACTTATGGGTGGCAAAAATAAAGGGAGAACTGTCAGTAAATAGGATTAAAAAAAAAATAGAATAAAGATTGATACAGAATAATTAATCAGCTTTCAAAAAACTAATCACCTCACTTCTCCCGTAATCCGTTTCCAACCTACCACAAATGGGCACTTTTCTTAAAAGCTCCTTAAAAAGCATAGCTATAAATCAGACATAAGTATGACAAATATCAGAAATTCAACTTTAAATTAGTTGAAACTTTGAGTAGAAATCATTACTAAAAATGATAAAACAAGGTTTATTTAAAATTTAATGTCATGAAAAGATCATATTTATTTTCAAAACTTGTGTTAGCAATTGCATTAATTGCAGGAACAAGTACCATTTTTACTTCATGTAAAAAATCTGATCCAGCTCCTGTTGTAGATGCCGATTTGGTAGCTTACAATGCTGCAGATGGTGTGAATGGAGCTCGTCTATATGACCACGTATTAAACGCCAAACTGGTGAACGACTCAAAAATGACGGATCAGCCAAACTTTTTCAGATGTAAGTCATGTCATGGATGGGATTTAAAAGGACAATGGGGTGTGTTAATTAATAAAGCTCCTTCTGCAACTTATCCAAAAGTGGCTCCAGTAAATTTAATAGAAGAAGTTCGTGTAAATGATGGTATTCGCCAAATTTATGATGAAATTATAGGTAATCATGGTCGTGATCCTCTATCGGGTGTTTACGATGAAAATATGCCTAATTACTCTACCATTTTGACATCTAATGATGTTTGGGATTTGGTTAAATTTATCAAAGAAACAGCTCATCAAACAGACGACTTTTATACATTGAATACTACAGGATATTATCCTACTGGTACTAAATCATTTTCTGATATAGGTAAAAACGGTGATGCTGCCGCAGGACTAGTTACCTATAATGCCAAATGTGCCACTTGTCACGGAGCGGATGGTTCAAAAATCAACGTTTATTGTAAAGGTATTTGGTTAGGTGATATGTTTAGAGGAGACCCACACGAAATTCAACACAAAGCAGTTTGGGGAATGCCTTTGGATAGAGAACACATTGCAGGTGGTTGTACAGATGCTGGTGAAATGCTTGCTACTGGAATTACCGATGACGATATTAGAAACCTAATGGTAATGGGCCAAGATACTGTTGCTTTCCCTGATTATAAATAGTGATATTCTTTAGGGTAAACATTACAAAAAGTGTAGACTTGATATACCTACAAAGTTTACTGAAGGATTGATGATTAAAGAAATACCATCTGGTGCAAGCCGGGTGGTATTTTTTTTGTCAAAAGTTGCGATAAATCCAAAGAACTTCAGACTCCCGACTTCAACTCCCCACCATTCTCCCCACTTCCAGGGCCGAGAGTAATTACCCGGTCGGCAGCAGAAATTAAGGTGCTGTTATGCTCAATAAAAAGCACCGTGTCCCCCTTAGTAATTAGCGATTGAAATACTTCAATTAGCGAGAGGATATCAAAATAATGCAAACCCGTGCTCGGTTCATCAAAGAGATACAACGTTGGACCTTTTCGATTTATTAGCATGGAAGCAGCCAATTTCAAACGCTGCGCTTCTCCACCCGATAACGTATTTGCAGCTTGGCCAAGTAGCAAATGACCAACACCCACTCGTTTTAGTATATTTAATTGGTCTAGGAAAGTTTCTGTATTTCGGCTAGGTTCAAGTCCAGTGGCAAACTCAATCGCTTCTTGAACCGTCATGCGTAATACATCTCCCATAGAACGGCCATTTAGTTTACACGCTAAAATCTTTTCACTGTAGCGCAATCCTTGGCACGAATCGCAGGTCAGCCAGATGTCGCTCATGAAATCCATGCTAGTTTTTAGTTTTCCTTGACCGCTGCAAGTCTGGCATTTTCCATTTTTACTTTGATACGAAAAATCCGCTTTTTTGAGTCCCGCGTTTTTAGCAAATTCTGTTTTAGCGAATATTGTTTTTAGCGGTTCAATCATACCCATATAGGTGAGTGGAGTGCTTAATCTGTTTTGGGTATGCGCTTCTTGGTCAATGAGCAATACTTCTTCAAATGGGTCTAATCCATAAACCGAAATGCAATTTTCTGGGCGTTTTTTAACCCAAGAACGGTGCAAGACTTCCTTTATTAAACTCGATTTTCCACTTCCAGATACTCCGGTAATAGCCGTGATTTGTCCGGCATTAAATGCGACATCAATATTCTTTAAATTATGGGCAAATGCGCCTTTCACACCAAAAGGTGCTCCTTTCGGGTTTTGTGCTTTTTGCGGAATGGCTCCTTGATTTTGAATGAATTGATAGGTTACAGAATCGGTAGCTTTCGCGATTTCGCTTAACTTGCCTTGGTAAATTACTTCGCCTCCGAGCTGTCCTGCTCCTGGCCCCATTTCGATGAGGTAATCTGCTGTTTTAATAAAAGCCAAATCATGCTCTACCACAACTACCGTGTTGCCATTGGCTACAATTTTCTTTAATGCTTTTGATAATACAGAAACTTGCGCAGCATCCAAACCAATGGTGGGTTCATCTAGCACGTAAGTCACCCCAAATAAATGGGTAGATAATTGCCCAGCTAATGTTATACGCTGCCGTTCGCCACCCGATAATGAGCTCACCGCTCGGTCTAAGTTTAAGTAGCCCAATCCTAAATCTACAATGGTTTGCAAGGATTCTTTCACCGCGGGTAAAACCACGTTACTGATAGCCAAAACCACCGCATCCACTTTAGAATCACTTTTTTTAATCAATGCTAAACAAGACGAAATGCTCAAATGAGAAATTTCGTGAATGTTGTTTCCTAAAAACTGGGTGTGCAATAATTCGGGTTTTAATCGGCTACCATGGCAAGTCGGACATGTTACCGCATGCAATAAATCTTCAATATTTTTGATGTTTTTGTTATGCAGTTTTCGCTGGTATTCATCATTGATGTAATGACACAATCCCAACCATTTTGCGGTCAATTCTTGCGTTCCGGTACTCGTTTTGGTTACAAATACCCACGTTACATTCCAAATGGTATCTCCCGTTCCGTATAATATGGCCTCTTGAACTTCATCGGTAAGTTCATTCCATGGTTTATTAATATCCCAATTGTTTTGCTTAGCCGCTTCTTTTAAGGTAGCCATAAATTGCCCATTCACATCAGCATAATAGGCCACCGCATTATTTACGGATATAGCTCCATTCCAAATAGATTTATGGGGCGAAACAATGACTTGTTCAGGGTTGCATTCATGCACTTTTCCCAAGCCTTTGCAAACCGGGCACGCACCCAAATGATGGTTGAAAGAGAAATGCTGAGCCGTAAATATTTCGCCTTCCTGTTGTGCGATCCGTGAATACAATAATCTAAACGCATCATACACTCCCGAAAGCGTTCCTACTGTAGACCGTTCAGAAGGAGTTCCGCCTTTTCGATTGATTCCAATAGCGGGACTCAAGCCCGAAAACGAGGCTATTTCGGCTTCACTGTTTTGTTGTAAAAAACTACGGTTATAAGTAGATAACGATTCGGTAAAACGCGCATTAGATTCCGCAAATAGCGTATCATACACCAAAGAAGATTTCCCACTACCCGAAAGCCCTGTGACCACAGTTAATTGGTTTTTGGGAATTCGAATATCAATGTTTTTCAACCCGTGGGTAGTGACTCCGTTTAGCAAGATTTGGTGCCTTCGACTCCGCTCAGTCATCGCATCCTTCCATTCATAATCGGGCACTTCGGCTACGGTCAGTGACCGGTCCGTCAACGTTTCCTTTGGCTCCTTAGCAGTGGCTGAGCGGAGCCGAAGCCCCAGCTCTATATGCCAATCGCTCCATGCAATCACGGTTTCATCTTGCTCAATGCACACGATGGTATTGCCTTTTTGCTTAATCCGGTCAAATAAATGGAGCAACGTATGAATATCATTCGGATGCAAACCAATAGTGGGTTCAATAATGATGTATAACGTGTCTCCGGTATCTTTTTTCTGTAATTGATTGGCAATTTTAATGCGCTGCGCCTCTCCGCCCGAAAGCGTGGTTGACGACTGACCTAGCGTCAAATATCCAAGTCCTATTTCTTGCAGAATTTGTAGTCCAACCAAAACTTTTTTCTGGTCGTTAAAAAATGCAATAGCTTCATTTATAGATAACTTATACACATCTGCTATGGATAGTTCGTTGTATTTTACCGAAAGGGTTTCTTTATTAAATCGGTCTCCGTTACACGTTTCGCATACCAAATCTACATTCCCCAAAAAGTGCATTCCAATCTGCGTTTTTCCTGCACCTTGGCAGGTTTCGCATCTGCCACCCTTGGAATTAAATGAGTAGCGTGATTTGGTAAATTTCAAAGCCTTAGACTCTGGCAGACTCGCATAAATATCTCGAATATGGTCCGATATTCCTAGATACGTAGCCGGATTGCTCCGCGGAGTTTTACCGATTGGAGAATGGTCTATAAAAATGAGTTTGTTGATACATTCTAAATTCTCAGAACCCGAAACCCTTGGTGGCTGACCCTCTAAAATTCCTAATTGTTGCTGCACGGCTTTAAGTAGCGTACCTTTCACCAAACTTGATTTTCCCGCACCCGAACGGCCACTTACCACATTGAGTTTACCGAGTTGAAATTCAACATCCATTCCGTTTAAATTCCGTTCGGTACAACCCAACAAACGAATGGCTTTACCTGTTTTATTTTGTGCGGGACTCGATGTGGTCTTCGCTTTCTCACGCGTATTATTAATAGCGCTGTACGTAGGACTCAAACCATTCAATTCATCGGCTTGGGTAAACTCCGTAAATGGGCCGTTGAAAATAACTTCACCACCACTAATTCCTGCTTTTGGGCCAATTTCTATGATATGGTCGGCTCGGGTAATGGTGTCCAAATCATGCTCCACCACAATAACCGTATTGCCTTTTTTAACGAGTTCCTTAAAATGATAAATCAACCGTTCATTCTCTTCTTTATGTAATCCAATACTGGGTTCGTCAAAAACATACAGCACATCGCTCAACGGTACCAAAATTTGATTTGCTATTCGAATTCGTTGAATCTCACTGGCACGTAGCGATTTTGAAGAACGGTCGATGGTTAAATGACCCAAGCCTAAATCGGTCAATAAATCAACTTGAGCTTCTATTTTTGTGCTTATTTCTTGGGCTACCGGCCCCCATTTGTGCGATGAAATCCACGATTTCAATTCGCTCAACTTAAAATGGACCACTTCGGCAATCGTTTTACCGTGAACCGTTACGCTCAACGCATCGGTATTTAATCGCGTACCATTACAAGCCTGGCAGGTTACCGAATGCACATACTTTAAAATATTGGCGTTTCGGTCTCTCCGCAAAATATCCGACATTATCGGAATCATGCCTTTGTAAAACCCTTCTTCGCGCGGTTTGGCTTTGATGCCCGTCCATTTTAAACGTGACTCCAAACTGTGTTTCCCAAATGGGACTTTGATTTTATCGCTACCATACAAAACCACTTGGCGCTGCGCATCGGTTAATTCATTCCACGGGATATCCACATTAAAACCCTCGGCTTCGCACACCTGATTGAGCACATCAATGGTAACTTGCGAATACATGATGTAGCCGTTGGGCAACGTGGGAGCCAAAGCCCCTTCCCGAATCGTTTTCTCAGGGTAAACAATGAGTTTGTGCAAGTCAATTTGTTCCTCTTTACCGATGCCATTGCAACGCTTGCATTTACCCACTTCCGAATTGAACGAGAACAAAGCACGCGAAAGTGGAATATTAGCAGCCGTAGTTCCCGTACGCGCAAATAACAAACGCAGCAAATCATAGCTGTCAGAAAGCGTTCCCACCGTAGAGCGGGCGTGCATTCCTGAGGTACGCTGCCCAATGGCAATCACAGGCGAAAGTCCTTCAATTTCATCTACGTCAGGACGGTTCAATTTGCCCATAAACTGACGCGCAAACGAAGGAAGCGTTTCAAAATACCTGCGCTGCCCTTCTTTAGCGATTATTTCAAACACCAAACTCGATTTTCCAGACCCCGAAATTCCGGTCACCACAATAAATTGATTGTGCGGAATTCGCAACGAAATGTTTTTCAAGTTGTTGGTTCGCGCTCCTCGAATGACGATTTCTGGATGTGTGCTTGCGTTCATTTCGTGAAAGTAATATTATTTGGTTTTGTGGGTGTAGTTGGGGGTGGGGAGATTTGTTGGAGTTTTTTGTAACTCCCTCACAGTCTATCTTCCACCTTTAAACGGATACCGTATTATAGTTTTTCAATCCGTAAAACTAGTTAGGGATAGCTTTCCTAGAGTTGCATAAAGGCAAAAGGCTTACGCAACAAAAAAAACAAATAAAAAACTGTAACATTTTGGAAACTTATGTCTCTAAAGAGAAACAAAAGGAACCAAAACGAAACAAAATGAAAAAATCAGTTCTATTAATTGCCATAATCTTAACCGCCTTAGTGGGCCATTCACAAACCATTTATTCCAAAGCGTATGGTGACCCTAGCCATGAAGCTTTAATTTTCTTGCACGGTGGTCCTGGCTATAATGCCATTGGGTTTGAAGCCACCACCGCTTCAATTCTTGCCGATAACGGATTCTACGTGGTGGTTTACGATAGGAGAGGAGAAGGAAGGTCGCTGGATGCAAATGCAAAGTTTACTTTTCAAGAAACGTTTGATGATTTGAATGGCATTTATGAAAAGTATCACTTAACAAAAGCCACGTTAATTGGCCATAGTTTTGGCGGTATTGTAGGAACATTGTTTGCCGAGAAAAACCCAAGTAAAGTACACGCTTTGGTACTGGTAGGCGCTCCGGTTTCGCTGCAAGAAACCTTTACCAACATCATTTCACGGAGCAAAACCATTTACCAAGATAATCAAGACGACAACAATTTGAAATACATTGGAATGTTGGAGCAAATGGATAAAACGTCCTTGCCTTATAGTTCGTACTGTTTTGGACACGCGATGCAAAACGGGTTTTATTTTCCGAAAGCACCTACTAAAGAAGCGTTAGGTATTTATGCTAAATTGCAAGCAGATACCACTTTTAGAGGTGGCGCGGCCAAAATGACAATGGAAGCTCCAAAAGGGTTTTGGGAAAATGAAAGTTACACCACCATCGATATGACGCAAAATCTAAAAAATGCAATGAAGAATGGCACACCGGTATTTGCCATGTATGGCGTAGAAGATGGGTTGTATTCGAAAGAGCAGGTCATGGAAGTGGAGCAGTTGGTTTCTACGAGTCATTTTAAATACTTTGAAAATTGTTCGCACAACGTATTTATGGATCAGCAAGAGGCATTTATGGTCGCCTTGAAAACGTGGATTAAATAATGACATTTGAAGAAATTCATAAGGAGTATTGGCCCAAAGTGTATCGGCAATGCATGGGCTACATGAATGATCATGCTGCGGCTACGGATATTGCGCAAGAAACATTTATTAAGGTGTGGCAGCAATTACCTCACTTTCGGAATGAATCGGCTATCAGTACGTGGATATTTAGAATTGCGGTGAATAATTGCTTACGCCAGTTACAAAAGGACCGCAAAATGCCTACGTCCGAACTTCCGGTGGAATTAATGGAAGAAGCATCGATAGACTTAGAGCCACAAGTACAGTTTTTGTATCAATGTATTTCAGAGCTGCCTGAAATAGAACGAATCATAATCACTTTGGAACTAGAGGATGTAAAACAAAAAGAAATAGCCCAAATTACGGGTCTTTCAGAAAGTAACGTGCGTGTGAAAATTCATCGTATAAAAGAAAAATTAACCGTCAAATTCCAGCAACATGACCAATAATATAGATTTTAAAGAACTCTGGAATAAACAACCGATTGCAGTTCCAGATACTAAAGCGCTCATAGAAAAAGCCAATGCGTTTAAACGCAAAACACGCTTTAAACTCATTACCGCCAATGTGCTGCTATTACTCACTTCGGTTGGTATGGGTTTGGTTTGGTATTATTTCCAACCCGCGTTTATCACTACCAAAATTGGAATAATAGTATGCATTCTATCCATGATGATTTACATCGCTTTCCTCAACGTAATGTCCCCTAGTTTGAGTGATGCAAGTGTGGATATGGATGCAAAAACAGGATTGAAGCAATTACTCGAATTAAAAGAAAAACAGCGCTTTCAGCAAACCGTTCTTTTAAATGGATACTTCATATTTCTTTCGGTTGGCATTGGAATGTATATGTATGAATATGCGGTTAGAATGCCATTTGTTTGGGCTGCATTTACCTACGGAATCGTAATGGTATGGGTGGGCGTAAACTCTTTTTATTTCCGACCTAAAATGCTAGAAAAACAGCAAGCCCAATTGAATCAATTAATTGCCAAATTCAAAGAGATTGGAACGCAGCTAAAGGATTAGAATTAGCGGTGTATTGGTTTTAAATCACTTGAACTATTCCACTTCTTTCTCAAAAAAGGTCACGTTAGAAAATGTGGGTGGATTCTCAGTAATAGTGCCCATTCCTTTTTTATTCACTTTAAAAACCAAGTCATTGGCGGTGGTAAATAGCAATACCGATGAAAAGGCCTTTACCAAATAAGGAGTCAGTTCCTCTAAAGCTTCGTCTAGGGTTAAAACTTTTTCAACATCCTGCATTTCTCTAGGTCGGTAACTGAATTTCAATAAAACCTTATTGCCATATTCGGCAGCCATGGGGCGTACAAAAATGTTTTTTAAATCCGGTTTACCTATGGTTTTGGCCATGGTTAACTTTGCAAAAGTGCCTTCTTCCACACTTTCTTTTACTTGTTCCCAGAATTGAGCGAAAACTTCTTGATACGGCATAAACTAGAAATTGATAATGATTTTTTGGTCATTCAAAAGTACAATTATTACTTGCTTTACACCAATAATCGAAGGTTTAGCGGATGAATAAAAAAGTACTATTGAAACTCTTAATAGGGAGTTAAATAATATTTCTGGCTACCTGCAGATATTACTCGGTTGATATAAAAGGAATGGTTTTTTTCATAACCGGTTTTTGGGTAACTAAATAGCAGCATGGAAAATTTAATGATTGGAATCCATAACGTTTGGTTATTTAAAACCCGGTTATCATCCGTGTTGTGTTTATTATCTACCCGTACCCATAAAATGGGTTACATTGTTTATTTTTAACGAGTATTTTGGTTATCGGTTTTCAGCACCAAAAAAGCACTATTAAATCCAATTGGATGAATGGTTAAATTATTTTATCATTAAACACAAAACAAACATTGATGTCGCAATTTACATTTACTAAAATAGGAGCAATCCTAGGAGTTCTGGTTTTGGCGGGCTGTGAAGCACCTATAGAAAATCCATCCAAAAGTCAACCGGAAGTGCAAGTAATAAAACAAAGCAATCCAAAAGAAATGTTGAACCAAGCCTATCAGTTATTTAAAGAAGGAGATGATTCAGCATCCATAGCATTGGCCAATACCGTTTTAGAAATAGGTATAGAAACAAAAAACGATACCCTCATAGGTAAGGCGTTAACAAGTTTATGTCGCAATTCTCAACGTAAATTAGATACCACGCGACTTGCAGAATTGAGTGTGCAACTGAGTGATTTGGCCGCTTCATCGGGCAATGAGCAATGGTTAATGTATATGGCGCACATGAATGCTGAAATGT
The DNA here is from genome assembly GCA_963974475.1 of uncultured Flavobacteriales bacterium. GTDB lineage: Bacteria > Bacteroidota > Bacteroidia > Flavobacteriales_G > Salibacteraceae > CAJXZP01. The sequence continues at coordinate 4,457 of CAXBCR010000024.1, read as the reverse complement.
GGCGACTCATTGGCGATATGGATAAAGCCGAAGGTTTTTATAACCAAAGCATGCGCATTAGTTTCGAAACGGGAGCCAAAGGGATGTACACCATAGATCATTTCAATAAGTCGTTTGTATCTGTCGCAAAAGGTGATTTTGATTCGGCCAGCGAGCTAATCAAAAAGTATTATCAACTTAGAAAAGAAGCAGACCCAAAATCGGAAGATGCGTATGGGTTAATTGCGTTAGCTTATTTACTAGAACAGCAAGGAAATTATGCAGGAGCACATGAAGTGGCGGTAGTGACCAGACGATTATTTGAAGAACAAAATCTATTTCCAGAGCCACCAGATGAAAAACCATTGTTGCTGGTAGAGGCGAAGGTGCAGGAGGAATTGGATTCAGCTACCTTGAAGGAAATTAGTAATAATTCGGCAAACCTTTCGGTTTCCGATTTGTTAGACAAGTATTTGAAATAAAAAACAGGGGTAGAATCGTATATTCTTACCAGTGGATTTTGTTGGATAGGAAAAAAAATGAACGATTGAAACACCCCTGACATATTTTGACATTTGCCACAATATCTTTGTATTATTCTAATAAATAAACAGATTACATGATGAACAATTCAATTACATGGTTTGAAATTCCAGCACTTGATTACGATCGTGCAAAAAAATTCTACAACACAATATTAGACGTAGAAATTACAGATATGCCTATGCCTGAAGGTAAATATGGGTTCTTTCCTCACGATAAGGACGGCTATGGTTCTGGTGGTGGAATTATGCAACATGAAAGCATGAAACCAACTACAGATGGACCTAACTTGTATTTAGATGCAGGTGAAGACTTGAGTATCGCTTTGGGTAAAATAGAAGCAGCCGGTGGAAAAATTCTTCAACCTAAAACCGCCATTGGCGAAAATGGTTTTATGGCATTATTTATAGATACCGAAGGCAATAAAATGGCTTTGCACTCAATGAAATAATACAATTTTTGGGTAGCGTTGGGGTATTCTCCTTTGCTACCCCATTTTTAGCATGAATCAATTATCCAGATTAATTTCTATTTTAACACTGCTTAAATCAAAGCGGTTATTAACTGCCACCGAAATTTCCGAAAGGTTTGACGTTAGCGTGCGCACCGTTTATCGTGACATGCGAAAATTAGAGGAGGCGGGTGTTCCAATTGCTACCATTGAAGGAAAAGGATATTCTTTATTGGAAGGTTATACCGTAGCTCCTGTTCAATTTACAGAACAGCAAGCAAATGCATTAATCACAGCCAGTCGTATGGTGGCCGACAGTCAAGATTCCTCTTTTATTCGTGATTTTGATGACGCATTAACTAAAATCAAGTCGGTTTTTAAAGACTCTATTTTAGAAAAAAGCGAACATTTGCATCAAAGCATTGCGGTACTTGATAAAACTTTTCAAAAATTAGAAAGCAATACATTGGCTGAAATTGAAATTGCCATTACTAATTTTAAATTTGTTGAAATTAGCTACCGAAAAGCGAATGATTTTGAATCAAGTCTTCGAAAAATTGAACCCGTAGCCCTCTATACCATTTCGGGCAAATGGGTGCTAATGGCTTGGTGTCATTTACGTCATGCATACCGCGCTTTTAGAATTGACAGAATTCAACGTTTTGCTATTCTTAATGAAAAATTTGAGGATAGAAAATTTGATTTTGGAAATTACTTTTCTCACGAGCCTTAGTTCTTTTCTATCTGATATCTGAAACTTTTTTGAATACTGAATGGAATATTCTATCCGATAGAAGGATGTTAAAATTGCGTATTTACAAGTACCAAAATCCCACCGGTTTGCAAAATTGGGATTTCTTAAAATTGTTGAATTTTTAAAAGGAATCCTTGACGTTTTACGCGCGTATTTTACTTTTGAAACCTTGAAAATAATATTTACCGCATGATTAAAGCTAGGTGTATGAAAAGGTTTTTGTTTTATGTTTTTATTCTAATATCATTCGTGGGTTGTAGCCTTTTCCAACCAACAAGTAGTAACTTAAAAAAGGTTGTTTTCACCGAAATTGCGAATAAAAACATCGATTATCTCACGGATATAAAACCGCTTTTAGATAAAAGATGTGTGGCTTGTCACTCATGTTACAACTCTCCATGTCAACTCAAATTGAGCTCTTATCCGGGTTTAGACCGTGGGGCTACAAAAAGAGTAGTGTATGAAACTCGTTTGAATGCAGCGGATCCCACTCGCTTATTTATTGATGCGGCCAATACGGAAGGTTGGCGTAAAAAAGACTTTTATTCGGTTACGGATACCAATTTTTCGGAAGAGGGTTCATTGGCCATGTTGATGCTAAACCAAAAACGAAGACACCCAGAAAGTAACGGTTTTTATATTTCAGAAAAGAACCTCACTTGTAGCCAAACTAAAGAAGAATTAATCAAATTTTTTGAAGATAACCCACATAAAGGAATGCCATTTGGTTTTCCGGAATTGGAAGAGGAGGAGTATTCTTTATTGATGACCTGGCTTAATCAAGGCGCTAAGAATAGTAGCACTAAAGAGAATCCTGTAAATGTAAATGTCGAAAAATGGGAGACTTTTTTGAATAATCCGGAGATTAAAAACCAAGTAATGTCGCGCTATGTGTATGAGCATTTATTTATTGGACACATCTATTTCCCGAATGATAGCACCCAATTTTATGAGCTAATACGATCTAAAACTCCTCCAAACGAACCCATCGAAGTAATTGCCACTCGGTATCCTTTTGATTCTCCAGGAACCGAACGGGTTTATTATCGATTGCGAAAAATCACTTCTACCATCGTAGATAAAACGCACATGGTGTATGAGTTTAGTGACGCCAAAATGCAACGATACACCGAGTTGTTTTTAAAACCGGAATGGAATGAAAAACCATATTTGCCAAGCTACGAGTTAGAAATTAGCACAAATCCCTTTTTGGCCTTCCATCAAATTCCTTCAAAATCTCGGTATGAGTTTTTACTAGATAACGTGTATTACATGATGTCCACATTTATTAAAGGCCCTGTTTGTAATGGACAAACGGCTTTGAATGTTATTCATGATCAAGCGTGGATTATGTTTCTGGATCCAGCACACGATTTGAGCGTGTTGGATAGCGGTTTTCTAATGAAATCTTTTGAAAAGTTGGCGTTGCCAAATCAAGTAGGAAGTGATGCTATGCCTGTGAAAGCGATGTTTGGAGAGAACTTTTCTAAGGGTGCTATTAAGTATTATAAATACCGAGGTGAGCAGTATAGCCAAACCTATCCAGACGGATTAAATCTAGATTTTTTGTGGAAGGATACGAAAAACAATAGTTCTATTCTCACCGTTTATCGCCATTTTGATAGTGGTACAGTGCTGAAAGGGGCTTACGGAGATTTGCCTCGTACGCTTTGGGTGGTGGATTATCCTATTTTGGAACGTATTTATTATTCGTTGGTTGCTGGTTTTGATGTGTTTAGTGGTTCTACTCAAAAAATAATGATTCGAGAATATATGAATCGTTTGCGTATAGAAGCGGAGAGTAATTTTTTAGATTTCCTACCTCAAAAAATTCGCAAAGAAACATTTGATAGTTGGTATTTAGGCACCATGTCAAAAATGGTGACCAATTATTACACTACTCCTATAGAAACAGGTATGGTGTATAAAACGGACCAATACAAAGAAGAATTTACACTGCGAGCATTGGATAAATTTGGAGTGCTAACCGACTCTATTAATTATTCTAAAAAAGAGCAATTGACTAATGATGTGCTGTATGGTATTGAAACCAAGAAAGACATTGAGCGGGCTTTTAGTTACTTGTCGCAAAGGGTTATACCCAGCGATGTGATTGCTTACGATATTCGGTATATTAATCTGGCACACATTAGAATACGCATGAAAAATCAAGAAGATTTGGTGTATACTATGGTGGTTAATCGTTGGCACGATAATGTTTCGTTCTTGTTTAATGAAGACCAAAGGTTGGATGCAACTAAAGACAGACTAAATTTTATTGAAGGTTTTGTAGGGTCTTACCCTAACATTTATTTAGATATTAAGCAGGAAGAAATTACGGAATTTTTTGAATTGCTTTCGCATTGTAATGAAGGCAAAGAAAAGTACGCCAGAAGAATAAAAAAGTTTAGTATAAATAGATCGGACCCCGAGTTTTGGAATGAGTTTGATTGGTTTCAAAACAAGTATTACCAAAGCGATAAAATTAACGCAGGCTTATTTGACTTGAACCGGTATTATCCCGTAGCGAAATAGGTGGGGGGAGACGGGAGACGGGAGTCCGAAGTCCGAAGCCCGAAGACCGAAGACGGGAGACCGAAGTTTGAAGTCTGGAGTTTGAAGACTGGAGCCAAAAGCCAAAAGCCTTCGCCAAAAGCCTTCGCCAAAAGCCAAAAGCCAAAAGCCTTCGCCAAAAGCCTTCGCCAAAAGCCTTCGCCAAAAGCCTTCGCC
>CAXBCR010000023.1:0-57194 GCA_963974475.1 uncultured Flavobacteriales bacterium | reverse complement strand
GACCGTAATGTATTTGTGGTTTACTTATTTACTGGTATAAAGGCGGTGAAGCATAAAAATTAATGTGATTAATCCATTTTTTATTGGGATTAAATTATTGATTAAAGATGTACCTTTATCCACACAAATAAAATTAGAATATGATGTTAAAAACTAAAAGAATAATTGCCATTATAGTAGTGCTTTTATTCACTGTGACAATGGGAATGGCTCAAAATGGATATAAGGTATCTGTAGGAAAGCGATTATTAAATTTTCATGATAGTACTGTTTTTGTTTTGGAAATAGATAGAGCGATTGAAAAGGATGTGCTTAAAGCATGGAAAAAAGCGGTGGCGGAAAGAGATAGAAATGCAAAAACGGAAATAAAAAACGAACAATTAAGTGTGTATGGAGTAACGATTCCAAGTGTAGACGACTCCGCAATGGATATTCACTCTACTATAGTTCAACAAGATAATAGCGTAAAGCTGTATTCTGTTTTTATTATTGACGGAGAAAGAGTGGATCCAAATGGAGTAGAGGGAAGAAGTGTTAAAGTACGAAAATTATTAGAAAGCTTTGGTGCTAGAGTCTATGGTGAAGTATTAAAAAGAGAATTGGTAGAAAAGAAAGAACGTTTAAAAGAACTAATGAAAGAGCGAGATAAAAATTTGAAAGCTCAAAATAAATCTATCAAAGAAATTCAACGAGACACTTTAAAAATACAAAATCACGAAACTGAAATTGGGTTATTAAAGGCCGAATTAGTTAATACAAATGAACGGTATAATATTCAAAAAAATGAATTGGAAACTACCATGTATGCAAGTGAGGATGATGAGAAACAAGCCAAATCGGAAGTGAAAGACTTAAAGAAAAAACGTAAAAGTATTGAAAAGGAAATTCAAAAACATTCTGACGCCATTGTGGATTTAAAAGCACAGGCGAGAGATTTAGGCTATTCTCAAAAACAATTGATTGAGGATATCAAATTTTTGGAGGAAAAACTTGTTACTCAACGTAATTTGGTGAAAGCCGCTACGGATGAATTAAACACCTATTCTAAGAAGTAAAAAAAAACAAGGCATAAAAAAAACCGGTTCCAAAGTAGGTGGGAGGAACCGGTTTTAAGCTTTTTGCCGGTTTAGGACCGTCAAAATGGTGATTAGTGTTGTAAGTGGTTAGCAAGGTTCGTCATCCTTCAATGATTTAGTTTGCTAGTGGTGATTAGTTAGGAAGCTGTTACATTTCCTGAAACAAAGTTGGAGCTTTAACTCGTTGGTTTGTTGTAGTATAAATTCAATGTGTTTAATTTTTCGATATGGTTTTAATTACTGACTCAATTCCTTTAGATAATCTAATTAACGGCCAAAAAACATTTAGTTAAAGCACAAAAAAACCGTTGTTCAATTTCTGAACAACGGTTTTTTATTGTGAGATAAAGGTATTAATCCCTATAAATTTCCATATTGAGAACTATAGCTTAGCATTTGTTCTTCAAATGAGTTAGCATAAGTAACTTCAAAACCTACAATTTCTTCTCCTTCTTTTACTGGAGTAATAATTGGATTCACAAACCCAGAGAAAGCAGGAACGTTTAGTTTTTCAGAACGTGCCAATACTTCATCGTGTAAGGCAGCATCTACTTGTACACCGTAGTTTTCAACCAATGCTTTACCCGCTTCGTAATCGCCTTCTGATTTAATTCGTTGAATTTCTCTCAATAAATCACCAAAAATACCTCGAAGTTTTTCGTAGTCGTTAATCACAAAATAGGTTTTACCATCTTTTGATACTTTTTCAATCACGTTTTCGGCAGCACCTTTTTCAAACGACCAAGAAGCAACCAATTGACGATTACGCATATGCGCTTCCTCTAAAATTTCTCCTTTTTTCAATCTTCGTAGTTGAACCATCATTCCGTTACGGATATAACCATCGTATTCCGCTTTACCTACTTCTAATGAGTTCATTAAACCAATTTCAATAAGCTTGTTATCCATTAAGAAATATAGTGCCACTAAATCAGCACGTGCTTCTTCCAAGGTTGAAGCATAATTTTTTAATGTTTCTTTAGGAGTTCCTATTCCAGGATTTAATTGTCCAGAAGCATGTCCTACCACCTCGTGCAAAGCAGTATGTAATTTCCCACCTAATTCGCCATATTCTTTAGCGCGTGCTTTTTCTTCGTCAGAATATCCAAATTCTTCTGTATATGCACCACCACTAGCTTTTGAATAAGAATCAATTATGTTTCCTAAACTTACAGATTTTGAGCCATGTGCGGCTCTAATCCAGTTAGCGTTGGGTAAATTCACTCCAATTGGGGTGGAAGGGGAGCTATCGCCCGATTCGCCTGCAGCTGATACAACTTTATAAGATACTCCTTTTACTTTTTTCTTTTTGTGTTCATCCATGATGGAAGAGTGATCTTCAAACCATTGCACACTATTAGCCACTACAGCCATTTGTTCGGATGCATTAAAATCTTTGATTTGAACAACAGTTTCATATGAACCTTTGTATCCTAAAGGATCGTTGTACACCTCAATAAAACTATTGATATAGTCAATATCTCCATCAGTAGCCTGACTCCAAGCAATGTTATACGCATCCCATGTTTTTAAATCGCCAGTGCTGTAATAATCTATTAGTAAGTTTAATGCATCAGCCTGAGCTTGATTTTCGGCAACGGTAACGGCAAGTTTTAACCAACCAATGGTTTTTGTAATAGCTGCGCCATACATTCCGTCTGCTTTCCAAACTACTTCTTTTATTTTACCATCTTCTCCACGAACTAATTTGGTGTTTAACCCGTACGAAATAGGCTCAGTAGAAGTAGTATCAATGATGGATTTATAATATGCTTCGGCTTCAGCCTGTGTTATATCAGCATCATAAAAGTTGATAGCAGAACTTAATACTAAGTCAGATTCAGAATCTAAACTCACTTTTTTAGCATCTTTTGCTGGATCAAAAAGAATTTCAACTATCGCAACGTCTAATTCGGTACCTGTTTCAGTTAGTAAGCCATTAAAATAGTCTTTACTAAATTCCGGTGTGAATTTATAATTAGCATAATGATGATGAATTCCATTCGAAAACCAAATACGTTTGGTGTACTCCATAAAATTGCTCCAATCTTCAGTTGTTTTATCTCCAGTGTAATTGGTTACAATATTTTCTAATGCTTTTCTAATGGTAATATTATGTCGGTAGTTTTGATCCCATATAATATCGCGGCCTTCATATCCAGCTTGGGTCAAATAATACACATATTTCTGCTGTTGAAGCGTTAGTTTTTCCCATCCTGGGATTTGGTATCGAAGTACGCGTAAATCTGCGAAATCTTCTACAATCCATTCAAAATCAGAAGTACTTTCTTCCATTTGCTCTTTGTTTTCATCGGGCGTTTCAGTAGGTGCTTGCGTGGCGCAGGCCCCAAACATAAATGTTGCCATTACAGCCCCTATTAGTGTTTTTGTTTTCATAAATATTCGTGATGTTAAAAATAATGTCAAATTTACTATTCCGTTCGGAATAAAAGGAAATAGAAATAACATGAATTGGGTAGGGTAGGTGCTGTTTTAAATCACCTATTGCCAGTAAAAAAATGAGTTTATGGCTTAGTAATTAAAAAACAAATCATGGTTTTACCAGTTACCCTCTTCCTCATCCATAAACATAAGGGCTTCCGTTATTTCCCCTAAAGATTTTTCATCTTTGTTTTTGGTGGCTATTTTCTTGCCTGCATGATACGTGGCAACCGCCTTTTTAATATTTTTAGCGTTTTCATACATCTTGCCCAATCTAAAATAGGCATCGGTATAATTAGGATCATTGTCAATAAGATTTTCAATGATATTTATTGCTGCTTCTCGGTTACCCGCCATTTGTTGTTCCACAGCCGCTGCAAATGCTAAATAAGAATCCTTTGGATTTTTTTTATGCATATCAGTAATAAAATCAAGTCTGCTTTGATCCATAATTTAGTTTATTTTGGTTTCCCAAATTTAAATTAAATCCAAAAGCACTTCATTTATAGATATTAACAAACGGGTAGGACTTGTCAACAAAAAAAAATAGTACGACCACTTTTAAATGATTTATTCCCTTGATTTTGGCCCCATCATATTTACCATTTTCTGGAATACATCAAAATATAATGTCACCATAAGGATGATACTCATTAACCAAATTACCGCAATATTATACCAAAAGGTATCTACCTTGGTATTTACAATACGCTTGCTGGCTGCATAAAAATGTGAACGAAAACCCTTTGCATCCCTAAAGACTGGGTCAATAATGGGTACTAGATGTTGGTCAATAACAATAACCTTATTAAACTTGTTATTCAATTTAACCATATCATTCAATGTGTTATTGAGATATTTTTCTTTCTGGATATTGAAATAATCCTTTTGCTTACTTAGTTTTTCAATTTGATAAATGAGTTTATCTCTAACCTTATTAGTTTTCCTAAAAGCTTTGTTCAGGTTTTGCTTAAATTTGGTGATATACAAGGATAATTTGTCCAAGCGCTTAATGGTCATATTTTCTGTAGTCAAATCTGTAGAGAATACAAATGCAGGAAAATCTATCCCACCCCGTTTTACACTCAGTTCATTTTGAATTGTTTTAGCAAATCGATTCACCTTTTCTTCCATTTTAGGGTTTTCAAAATTGGTGCGTACAAAATGTAGTTGATTTTCTAATTCAATAATCCAATACGATTTTAAGAAATTGATATGACTTAGTTTTTCATCGGTAGGATAAAAAATCTTTTCTAACGGATTATCCTTAAATTGGGTAACCATCAAAGCTTCATAAGCCCAACGAGACGCCATTACTTCTCCAATAATAGGTACAACAGTTCTGGAACTTACTGAAGGATTTAATCGGTCGAAACTTACAATTACTCCACTAAAAATAAGTTGAGGAATTATCATAAATGGAATCAAGATATAAATAGCAACAGCAGAATTAAAGCTATTGGAAATATTTAACCCCACCATATTAGCGAAAAAGGAAGCCGAAAATAGCACCAACCAATACCGCATATCCATGTCGGCTATTTCCAAAATGGTATTACCCACAATGACGAATAAAAAAGTTTGAATGGCTGAAATTGCCAAGAGCAAAATATATTTGGAAGAGAGGTAGCTTCCCTTACTTAAATTCAAGAATTTTTCTCTTTTTTGTAATTTTCTATCCCTAAATATCTCTTCCGCACTAACGGTCATCCCAATAAATAAAGCCACAACTACGGACATAAAAATGTAGGCAGGAATATTTTCATTAAACAGGTATTTATATGGCATTTGTCCGTCTTCGTCCCAAGCCGCGTATTTAACAAAATAGGCAATAAAAAACGCTAACACAGGAGCTTCCAACAGATTGATAACCAGGTATTGTTTATTTGTTGCTTTAGATAAAATATCCCGATTTAAAAAGATGAGAAATTGTTTGATTTTACTTGGTGTAGCTAGAGTGGTAGATAATTTTAATTCCTTTTCAACCGGGGCATGTTTAATTTTTTCGGGCTCGTTGGCTTTGTATTTTTTATACCATTCTTTCGGTGCTATTTTTCGTTTTTCTGTTTTTTTACCGTATTCATTGACTACTTTTTGATCTATGATATCAAAAATGAGTTCGGAATTAACATTCCCACACGAAATACATTCACTTTCTTCCGCATCTATATGGTGGGCTAATGATTTAAAGTAAGTTACCGACTCAACAGGTTCTCCATAATACACCGTATAGCCGCCATTATCTAATAATAATAACCGGTCAAACAATTTGAATATATATGACGAAGGTTGATGAATTACAATAAATACAAGCTTTCCTTTTAGGGCAAGCTCTTTCATTAAATCCATTATATTTTCTGAATCTCGAGAGGATAAACCAGAGGTAGGTTCATCCACAAAAAGTACAGAGGGTTCGCGTATCAGTTCTAACGCAATGTTCAATCTTTTTCGTTGCCCTCCTGAAATTACTTTTTCAATCGGATTTCCAACTTTTAAATCTTTTGCTTTATACAGCCCTAGGGATGTTAATAGCTTATCTACTTTTGTAGATATTTCCTCATTAGTTAAAGAGGCAAAGCTCAATTTCGCACTAAAGAAAAGGTTTTGAAAAACAGTTAATTCTTCAATCAACAGGTCGTCTTGTGAAACAAAGCCAATAATCCCTTGAATTTGTTCCTTATCCTTATTTATATCAAAACCGTTGATGGTGATTTTTCCGGTGGTAGGAGGGTAGTTTCCATTCAATACATTGAGCATTGTAGATTTACCAGCTCCACTACCACCCATGATACCCACTAATCTTCCCGTTCGTTCTCTAAAACTAAATTCATGAAGACCTACGTCTCCTGATGGGAAATTATAAGATATACGGGAAGCTTGAAATACAATTTTATCGGCTGCAGCATCTTTAATAAATACGGAAAGGATATCACTAAAGTACACGGGTTTCATTTTGTTTCCACGCAATGCAGAACCACTATTAAAAATATATGTTCTTTGAGGGGTAACTGCCGAGCCATTGAGGAATAAACCTGAATTCCCAACATATCTAAAGACATACATATTCATGTCTTTAATTTGAAGAATGACTAAAATACCGTCAAAATTGGCTCCTGAAATATGTTTAGTGTGTTTGAAAGTTCTAGTAATCTCCTTAGAGACTAACATCATGTGCTTATTATCCGGGCAATTACCAATTTTAACTTGGGTAAATTCTACCGCATTTTTGTAATTTTCATCCGATATACTAAAGGTACTGCACAAAATGCGAACGAATTCGGATTCGTGATTTGAAATATTTCCATCCGCGTAGATGTACTCAAGTAATCTAAAAAGAACTATGAATTTTTGAACCTTTGTTAAATTGCCATTAATACCTTCACAGATAGCACGTACGTTTTCTGGGTTCAACGCTTCCTCGTAGCTTGAATTACCTGAATGAAATTCTTGCAGGTATTCATCATACATTTCTAAGAATCGATTAAGTCTTTCTTTACGAATCTCAGTGCTGAGTGAATGTTTTATTATTTCTCTACTTTCACTGGTAATATCATTGATGTCGGAAGCTAACGCAAATAATTGCATCATTGCCCTTAAAATCTCTTCACTCATGGATTAGGAAGTTTGGTACGTATAGTAATACTTTGCTAAATTATAAATTATTAATGGTTCCGTCCTTTTTTACCGAATAACATGTTAACCCGTGGGTAAATACTTCTGGTTTGGTAATAGAACTACCTAGAAGCATTCGTGCACATTCCTGAATTCCTTCGGGAATTGAAGGATGGGCATGAATTAATTCGGCTAGGATTCGAACACTTTTTTTCATTGAAATAAGAAGTGCAATTGCTTCAATAGTACTGGATGCATGAGCTCCTAACACTCGCATTCCAAGAATAGTCATTTCTTCATCGTCAGACACAATTAGCTTAATAAAACCTTTCTTTTGACGCATGGCAATAGCTCTATTCATGAAATCATAACTCATTTTGGCTACCTTATAAGGAATGCCATTTTGTTTGGCCTGTGTTTCGTTTAAACCAACCGCTGCTACTTCTGGGTTTAGAAACATAATGGTAGAAATATTATCATAATTAATGGGTTTTGGATTTAAATTGAAAATCCGTTCCACGGCATGTCTTCCTTCCAATTCCGCAATATTCACTAGCGCAATGTCGGCTGTAAAATCACCAATAGCGTATAGATTTGGCACCGATGATTGGGTGTCTTTATCCACACAATAACCTCGATTATTCAATTCTACGCCTAATTCCTTCAAGCCAATATTTTCGGAGTTTGGAACACGTCCTACTGAAATTAATGCCTTTTCAACGAATCGTATTTCTTGGGTTCCGTCATCAAAATTCAGGGTATACTTAACTTGCCCGTTTTCAATAACCATGCTATCCAAACTAGCACCTTTATGAATATGAACTCCATTTTCGGTTAGGTTTGAAGCTACCATTTCAGAAATATCGGAATCTTCAAATGGTAAGATTCGGGGTGCTTTATCAATCAAGAAAACTTTGGTTTTTCCAAAATTTGAAAAAATAGTCGCAAATTCACAACCAATAACACCCGCACCTAAAATAACTATGCTTTCAGGGTATTGATCCATAGATAAAACCCCATCGCTTGTGTAAATAATCTTTTCATCTATGGGGATATCAGGCAATTTTCGAGGGCGACTCCCAATAGCAAAAACCGTGTGATCTGCACCAATAGTTTCCGAATCTCCATCCATTAAGCGGATATCAACTTGGGTAGCAGACTTCATGGAAGCTTCTCCATGAAAATAATCGATTTTACCCAGTTTTTTAAAATACTCTATTTGTGCCCATAATTGCTGGTAGCGTTCATTTACCGCTTTTTGGGTTTCATGAACTACCGCAGAGTAACTTAGGTGAGAATCGTAAACGAAGTATCCGAAATTGGTGGATTGCATCATCTGATAATTTTGAGAAAGCTCCCACATGGTTTTAGAGGATAAAGCGCCATTAAAAATTCCGGCTCCACCCACTTTGTTTCGTTCAATTAAACAAGTCTTTTTTCCTAAATCAATGGCTCTCATAGCTGCGGCAAATCCAGATGGTCCCGCACCAATAATGCAAATATCGTACTGTTTCAAGGTAATTTGGTTTTAGTTTGAGTGACTAAAATAATAGGTTATTTAATACTAGGATATATTATACGAGTAAAAGTTTTGTTTTTCATGAGAAAATCGTGTGAAAATATTATTTTCGTGGGGATTCAAAGAGTTATATTTGTATTTAAAATATCTAATTTAGATGGTAAAGATGAAAATGAAATTAGGATTAATAAGTGCCCTAGTAGGTACTATGTTCATTTCTTCATGTGGTTCAGAACCAAAAGAAGAATCTGGGAATAATGAAACAGTGGTGGAACAACCACAAGAAATGGAAGTGCAAGTTAGTGAGGAGTTTGTACTACCCTCAACCGTTCAAATTGGAGATTTATTTCGTAATTCTGGCCTTGCTTATGTAGGAGGTTTAACCTTGGACCCGCAAAAATCGTCTAGCTACAATACTACTTTTGATAAATATTTTGCCTTTGGTGCTTATTGGACCGATATGACATACTGTGTATTGAACCAACAAAGTCAAGAAGCTAGAAAGTATATGAAAGTGGTGAAAGAAATTTCATCTGAACTTGGTGCGGGGGAAGTTTACAGCGATCAGACATTATTAGAACGTTTTGATAAAAATTTAGAAAACAATGATTCTATCTTAATGATATTGATTGAAATAGATGAAAAAACCGATGAATATGTAGAAAACAATGACCAACAAGAATTTGCTTTAGTTGCATTTGTTGGTGGATGGGTTGAAGGTATGTATTTAGGGGTATCTACTTCAAGTTTTGAAGAGCATACCAAACTTACTGGAAGAATCATTGAACAAATGGTGATTTTGGATAAATTGATAGAAGGGTTATCTGCTTACGAAGGTTCAAATAAAAAAGTAGATGAAGTTTTAATAGAAATGAATAAACTGTACGACTTTTATATTAATATTCCTGCTATCGCAAATGTGGAAGGTAGTATAGCCGATGTGAAAATACCATCAACTGACATGAAATTATTAGGGGATCGCATTTTAAAATTACGTTCTCTAATTGTTGAATAAATCTAGACCACTTAAAATGAATACTATGAAATTTAAATTCTTAACAGCTCTGTTTTTCGTTCTTTTATTAGGAGTAAATGTTGGTGCTCAAGCACAGCAGGAAGAGGGAGAAGATTTTTGGACCGAAGAAGAGGCGAGCACTGAAACTGCCAAAACAGCTGATGATAAAGCGAATGCAACAAGTTCTACAACCTCTGCTAGAGTTAAGCCAGTAGATAATAGTTGTACCAATAAAAATGAACTTCGTGAGGAGGTAAGATTATTAATTAGACCTTTTAAATACAATTTAGCAAAAACGACTATTGTTAATTACAAAAGATACCCGCAATTATTGCGCGTTTTGATTCCTATTTATAGTGAAGAACAACATCGAATTATATTTAGTACCAAAGGGTTACCGCAAGACGTAATTATTACCGTGTATGATAAACAACAAGGTGAAAAGAAACGTAAGGCTTTGTTTACTTCCAATCCAAGTGAACCAATAAGTACATTTGAATTACCGGAAGATTATAAAGAATCATTTTTGTTTGTTGAATACTCCGTACCACCTACCGATGCAGAAGACAGAAGTACAACGCGTAGAGGATGTGTTATCATGATGATGGGATACCTTTATTTACCAACAGAAAGTGGCGAAAGCACAGTGGAAACGGGTACTGGAAAAAAAAAGAAGAAGTAATATAAAAACCATTAAAAAAAAGCAGCGTAAGCTGCTTTTTTTTATGCCCTAAGAATTTTTCACTGGTAACTTTCATGAAAATTCACCCTAATGAAAGTGAATTTATCTCTTTTTGAAATAATTCAAAATACTGACCCACGTGATATCCATCTACCAAGGCATGATGTACTTCAACGGATACAGGCATTTGTATGGAATCATTTTGAGTGAAATATTTCCCAAAAACTATCCTTGGAATGCTATCGTTTTCTTCCATTTTACGGGCATGCTGAAAAGAAGTAAAGGACACCCATGGAATTATGGAATAGAAAACCATATTTAAATCACCATTTCTTGGTGCAAAATCTGGATTTTCCTTCAAATATTTTATTGCTTTTTCTCCATTAGCAAGATATGCATCCAATTGGGTTTCTAAACCAAAATAGCAAAATGCAAATGTGTTGTTACCTAATAAAACTGTGGAGCCTGCTTGGGAAGTTTCATACTTTCGAACTTCGTTGGGCGCTAGTCTAAGTTTAAAATTGTCAAGCTGGTTTACTACTTTTTGTGATATAAATAAACTTGTAATGAAGAATGAATAATCCCATTTCTTACAGTACGCTTTTAAGTTAGTCACATCCACATTGGCCGTAATATTATAAAAAGGAATATCAAAGGTTTGAAAGAAATCGAAAGTGGATTTTCGCTCCCAATTTTCTGTATCTAATATGGTGTAGTTCTTCATGCTGTTCTGTAAGGGTACAAATTAAGGAGGTATAAATTCTAAACCAAAGCTTTTTTGTATGTTCGTACAAATTCAATCAAATGAAATTTCTTTTTTCCGTAGGCTTATCCGCCATGTTACTATTTGCATCATGTAATTCACAAATTAAATCAAACGAAAACAACCTGGGAGTTCAAAGCGTTTTAGCCGCGCTCCATACGCAACAGGAATGTTGGAATAATGGTGATATTGATTGCTTTATGGCCGGTTATTGGCAAAATGATAGCCTCATGTTTGTAAGTGGAGATAATGTGGCATATGGTTGGCAAAAAGTGCTGGATAATTATAAGCGAAAATACAATACACCAGAATTAATGGGGCATTTAACCTTTAATGTTGTTAAAACAGACCAGTTATCAAGCGATGCAATAATGGTGGTAGGTTCATGGAAACTAAATAGAGATACGGTGGATATTCAGGGAAAGTTTTCGCTTCTTTGGAGAAATATTGATGGGGAATGGAAAATAGTTATTGACCACACATCGTAATAGGTAAAGATTTTATTCGAACTATTTAACCCATAATATTCATTATCTTTTTCAGATAGGAGGGAATCTTCTTTTTCATTACAAATCAAAAAAAAAGGCACGGTAATAACCGTGCCTTTTACATGAAAAATTTTTAACCGCTAATTTGCTACAGGAATAGCAATAGGGTAATTTTTGTACATTTTAGCCACATCTGTTTTGATGTTTTCCTCTCTGTTAGATTTGTCGCCAGTAATTTCGCCTTGCGCCACACCTTCCCACATTAGTTTTTTAGTACTAGTCTGGTATTGGTCAATAATAACGGTACCTACGGTGTAATTATAGGTTTGGGTAGTAGTAGAGCCACCGCCTCCATAAGGGTAGCCATATCCATAACCAAAACCACCGCGACCATAATAACCCATTCCTCCATAATAATCGGTGTAAGAGGTAGTTCCTGTCTTGTTTTCTATAACCACGTGAAAGCCAATCATACTATCACCCATTCCGTCAACGCGCTTCATACCCCGTTTTTCAAGTTCTGAGGTAACGGCACTTTCTAATCTTCTTTGGTCAATATCATTCACCAAAGCAGCACTTTCTGGGTTCCACTTTAAAAACCCGAAAGTCTTTATGGCAGTGAAGTCCATTTCTTTGTCGTAATCGGTTGTAATAGTGATAGAATTTCCACATCCTGCTCCAATAACTAATAGTGAAGCGATGGCAATAAATACTAATTTTTTCATCTTTTTCTTGAATTTGATTTTTGCTAAAATAACAAAATAAGCATTACAACTTGGCATTAACTTTTTCTAAGATTTCTTTTTCATAGGCAATTGCTTGAGCTTCTATATCGGCTCCCTTTTTAAGCATTTCACCCTTAAAAAATTCATCTTTTAATCCGCCAGCATTAATCTTTACGTTTAAGAATGCACCCATTACAGCCGTTCTAGCACATAAAGCACCTACAGCTGCATCTGATAAAGAGGATTGCAGACCGGAATCTACCATGGCATTCATTACACACATTGACGCCAACGAGTTTTCCATCACATGCATAGGTACTTCTATTGCATATTTAGTAGCATCTTCAATGGCTTGAGAACGAGCTGCTTTTTCTTCTTCTGTAGCCTTAGGTAACGTAAATGCATCCATGATTTTATTGAAAGCTGCAGTATCTTCATCTACGAGACCCAATAATTTTTCTTTAAAGAAATCACCTTGAACTGCCCAATTGGAATATTCTGCCCATTTATCATCCCAACCCCGTTTGTGGGCGGATAAGTTGGCAACCATTGTACCTAAAGAAACTCCCAAAGCACCTACATAAGCTGAAATTGAACCTCCACCCGGAGCAGGTGATTCGCCCGCTGTTTCGTTAGCAAACTCACGCAAATTCATGTTTAATAGTGGTGTAGAAGCCTCATCACGTAAAACGTACTCTATAATTTTTTCATTGGGGTTGAATGGCTTTAAATCATCTAACCCTAACGATTTTACCGCAATTTTAATTTTTTCTTCTTCCGAAATACCCAAAGAACGTTCTTGTTTGGTTAAAAAATAATCAGCCGCATCCAACATGGCTTTTAATGGAATTAATCCAATTAATTCTGACCCTGTTACCCTAATGCCACGTTCTTGGGCAGCAATTACCGTTTTGTCAAAAGCTTCGTGAACGGATGTAATGGTGATGTTGGTTAGGTTATAAGAAATTTGAGCAATTCCGTACTCATCAATGTACCAACCTATCCCTTTCACAGCTTTTAATTGCCCGGGTATTTTTACGGGTTCACCGTTTTTATCGGTAACAATTTTTCCAGTTATAGAATCACCTTCTCGTTTAATACGGCCTGCTTCACGCATGTCAAAAGCAATTGCATTTGCTCTTCGTGTAGAGGTAGTGTTTAGATTAATGTTATATGCAACTAGGAAATCACGTGCAGAAATAGCAGTGGCTCCAGTGGTTTTAACAGAATCGTTAAATTCTGCGGGACCAAAATCAGGTTTCCAATCAGCATTGCTCAATTTTTCCTTCAACCCTTCATATTCTCCTGATCTACAACTTGCAAGGTTTTTACGAATATCGGTTTTTGCAGCGTTTTCGTAGAAATAACCAGGAATACCTAATTCGGAACCTACACGTTCACCCAATTTGTGAGCATACTTAGCCGTTTCTTCCAAACTAATTCCAGATATTGGGACTAATGGACAAACATCGGTAGCTCCAAAGCGAGGATGCTCACCGGTGTGATGACTCATGTCAATTAATTCGGACGCTTTTTTAATCAACAAAAATGCGGCTTCAATTACTGGCTCGGGCTCACCCACAAAAGTAATTACCGTACGGTTAGTTGCTGCTCCGGGGTCAATATCTAATAGTTTCACACCTTCTACAGCATCAACTACGTGGGCAATGGTGTTTATTTTATCTATGTCGCGACCTTCGCTAATGTTAGGTACGCATTCTATTAATTGCTTTGTCATTTTATCGAATTTTTTAAGTGTTGCGAATGTAAAACGATAGGAAAGACTATAATATGATATTGATGATTTTTTAGTGGATCAAAAGCGATTATTATTTCTTTTATTTTTCACCCGATATAGGAAGATTTCGATATGATAATGCAATAAACACCTACGTATTACACGAAAAAGTAAAGGTGTGAGAGTCCTGAATTATGGTGCAAAATGAACAATGCGATAAATAAGTGAATTGATAGGGTTTTGTGGTGATAAAGCCTTCCATGTTTGCTATCATGACCGTATCACACTCCAATACTCCCAATGGTGAAAATCGTTTTATTTGAAAATTGAATGTAGATTCGGTGGCACCTATCCAAAACCATGAACCCGCACCTTGCCCGGCTAACCACTGAGAAGAAACGGGGATATTTATCGGTTTTTCTGGTTGCGTTAGGATGGTGCTCATACTTGTTCGGTTTGAAACGTCATTTTTTTATCTTGAAACATTTCAAAAAGGCTGTAAAATGACTTAGCATACTTGTTTACAATTCCTTCATCTACCGTGTAATAACACTTTTCTGTACCTAATATTCTAATGTTAGACCTAGGAGAAGGAGCAAAAGTGTAAGGAATTTTAAGTGCTATTTTTTGCCAAATGGAAATAGAAGTGGAGTTGGCTACTTGCGCAACAAATCGAGAGCAATTTGTACTGCCATTATTTAACGGGCTGTACGCAATTATTCCCATGTTTTGTAATCTAAGCGCTTCGTTTTGCGCTTTTTGAAAGTCTATTTGGTTAAGCATTGAAGCGTACATGATTCCATCGCCATGGTTAGATGGGTTTTGAGCAATTTCCAACAAAACTTCATCCAAATTTGAAACTTCTCCGTTGGTAATAATGGCCTTAGTATGCATTTTTAAATCTGGGTCCGTAATAGCACCACGAACCCGTCCAGTTTGAAAGGGTGTGTGATAGCGACCAAAATCATAATAGGTGGCTGTGCCGTTTTCATGATTTATGAGAATTAAAGCGGCATGACCCACGGTATATTTCCCGTTTTTTATAAAGCCTAAAAACTCGGTGACCGTGTCGTACCATTTACCTTCTTTTACCACTTGGGTTTGTGGCCAAGCAAGTGCAATGAGACTGCCATCTATTTTTTTCTTTAACTGGCTCATTTGTGTAACTCTAATGTGGTTGTTTGACCGTTCATTAAACTATGGTGCGAAAAATCACAGCTCCCCATGGCACCATGTATTTGAGATATACTAACGGTTTTTAAACCATTTCCTCGGTCCATGGTAATACTATTTTCAATGTCACCTTCGCCACCAAAATGATGGAATTTAAGCATGTCTTCAGTGGCTAAATCTGGTTTCTTAAGCCATTCGGCAAACCATTTTTCTCGTTGGTTACGCGTTTCCTCGTTATATAAAGTAGCAGACGACCAAATGTGAGGAGTGTTAAAATCAAGGATGGAATAATGCTTAGTATTTCCATCCCATCTCATTTCCTCAATGGTTTTTGTTTTTAGGTTAAATTGCACAAGGGTAAACGGCTCGATTTTTTGTAAATCATAAATTAATCGAAAATCGCTTAGCGTACTGAATTTAAACGAATCTAAAAGGACAATACCGCGACTTAAACGATAAGGAGGTAGGTGTTTGTGTTTTATAAAAGCTCCATTTAGAAGTATATTTATTCGACCTTCGGTACTAGCTCCAATCCAAGTACCACCTGCTTTAGGGTCTTGCGGAAAATATACGTGTTCCTTCCCAATTTCTTGGGATATCGGAAAGTTGGCCAATCCGCGACTTACATGTTCATCTCGATTGGAGGTGATAATTACTTTATCCTTTTTCGGTATAAATGTTAATGTGCACATTCTTCTTTATATCTAATAGTGGAGGGGGCTACCCCTAAATTTTTTGGAATTTCAATATATGAAAATTCTAAGGTTAGGGCAATGTTAATGATGGCTAAATGATGAATGGCATGATCCAAGGTATACATCAATTCTCTTCCAATCGTAGATTGAATATGCGATTTTTTTTCATCCAAGTCTGCAGAAAAACGAGCGTTTAAGGTTACTATCTCTTCTAAATCGAGCTTTTGAATAGCTTTGGAAATTTCAGTTAACTGTGCAATGGCATATTCGGGCAAGGTTTCTATTAACAAATCGCGTTGCCTGTTTTCATAATTAATGCCTTGCGCAGCAGAACCTTTTAAAAACTCGGTATAAAACTCAATAATATGTCTAAAATGTTGCCCAATAGTAGCATGCGCCAATAGCCTGATTTTCTTTTGGTAATCTACTGATTTACATTGGGTAATAATCTCAATGGTTTGAATACAAATCTGTTGATTTGCTTCTATTAATGGATGAAATTGAATTTCACTATTCATATATTATATTTTCGGTTCGTTGGCAAATGTATTTGGTTAGTTGCCCATTATTTGTCAGTATACAGACGAATGGTTGATTGGGTTTGGTTATAAATTATAAAATAATCAAAGCAGTTTTTGTTCACAATTTTATTTTGAAGGGTTGAAGTTTTAGAGATGACAAACCCCAAAACAATTATTTTTGAAAAATTTTTAACTAAAAAATTTTTAACTAAAAAATAGATAATGAAAAAAGTATTGCTAATTACGGTAGGACTCCTATTGAGTATAGGAATGCAGGCTCAAGATACCGCCCCAAATTCTACCCAAGGTTGGATTGGTGGAACCGGTGGTTTCAATGCAGGCGGAATTAAAGATGAAAATGATGACACCAAAAGTGTGAGTACTTTTAAATACAATGTAGGTCCAAGTTTTGGATATATGTTGGACAATGATATGGCGGTTGGAATTAATATGTTGTTTTATGCCGACAACAGTATTTTGAATGATAGTATGAAAAGTGAAACTGCTCAAACTGGATTTACTTTTCAGCCATTTTTTAGATACTATTTTGCAGTTAATACAAATTTTAAATTCTACGGTGATTTCAGTGTTGGTTTTGGACAAGGAACAACTACCTATTCGGATATTACGGGCATAACCAAGGAAAGCAAGAATGGTAAATTTAATGCAGGAATTACTGCTGGTGCACAGTATTGGTTTAATTCAAATTGGTCTATGGCATCATCCATTGGATTATTGGGGTATTCCCAATATACCAGTAATGTAGGCGAGAAGGATAGCGCAGGAAATTCTTTAGAGAAAGTGACAAGTGACTTTGGATTGAACGCCACTTTTTCAACTTTGAATTTTTCCTTTTTCCATCATTTTTAGCAATTAATAATTTCAACAATGAAAGCATCCATATTTGATTTGGATGCTTTTTTTTTGGCCATTTTTAATAATGGTGTTATTAACACCCCCCTTTTGATTAGTCCACTATTTCTTTTCAATTCTTTGGGAAAAATCAAGGTAAATTTGAATAAATAATTAAAACTTATCGTATGAAAAAATTAGTATTAGCGCTAACCGCAGTAGTTGGCTTATCCGCACTGAGCTTAGCTCAAGACAAAGTATTCAAACCCGTAGCTGGTATGAGTTCATTAGAGGTCACTTTTGACCCTTCAACCATATTTAATGCAAATAATTATGGTTCCACGTTTTCATTGCCATCTACAGGTGGGTTGAATAACGGAATTAAATATAGAAACTGGTTGAGTGAAAATACCGCCACAAGAGGAACGTTCTTATTAGGATTTAAAAACGCAACATCACCCACCGCATTAATTAGTTCCATCGGGGATAAAGTAGATGCAAAAAACACCTATTTTGAATGGGCGGTGCAGTTAAGACCTGGAATAGAACGTCATTTTTCAGGTACTAAAAGATTATCACCTTACATGGGTTCGGAATTAATCATTGGATTTGGTTCAAATAAATACACCGAACAAAGTTTAGATGCCAATGATGCCATAGTGGAATCTGTAATTAAAAATGGAACATCAGATGTGTCTGGGAATAATATTGCTTGGAGTTATTTAAATGGTTTCACCATTGGGGCTGGTTTAGTAGGTGGCTTCGATTTTTATGTTGCCGAAAGCTTATACTTAGGTTTAGAAATGAATTATGCGTTTATGTATAATGGAAGGTTTGATGTAAAAACCACTTTACCGGGACAAGGTGAAGTTACTACCAATGCAGGTTCTAGTTGGTTTTTGACCCCATCGGCAGGTGCAAACTTGAGATTGGGTTGGAATTTTTAATAGCCATTATTTTTTAAGTAATTTAAAGCACTTCTATAATGGAAGTGCTTTTTTTTATGGATTAATATTGGTACTAGCCTCGTATAATTAATCCAAGCAATATCATTTTTTAGCGCAACTTAACTCACCAAAGTATCCAATTATTACCCGTAAATTTGAGTACAAATACGAAAACAATGGATACATTAAATAAAGGTTTCGATACCAAATTAGTGCATGGAGGTGATTTTGAAGACGCTTTTGGTAGCGCTGTAACTCCAATTTATCAAACATCCACTTTCGCTTTCAAAAGCGCGGAGCATGGGGCTAAATTGTTTAAAGGCGAAGAAAAAGGGTTTATTTACACACGATTGAGTAACCCAACAATAGAGGCATTAGAGAATAAACTGGCTGATTTGGAAAATGGTTTTGGAGGAATTGCATTGGCCTCAGGAATGGCCGCAGTTACCACTGTATATACGTCACTGTTAAAGTCGGGTGACCACATGATTTCATCCAATGCGGTTTACGGTCCAAGTAGAGGAGTGATGGAGAGTGTATTTGCTGGCTTTGGGGTACAATCTTCGTATGTTAACACATCCAACTTGGAGAAAATTAAATTGGCTATTCAGCCCAATACCAAGTTATTATACTTGGAAACACCAGCAAACCCAACCATGAGTCTAACCGATATTGAAGAAGCGTGTAAAATAGCTCACGCGCATGGTATTTTGGTGGTGGTGGATAATACTTTTAGTAGTCCGTATCTCCAAAAACCATTGAATTTAGGAGCGGATATTGTGCTTCATTCGTTAACCAAATTTATAAATGGTCATGCAGATATTGTGGGTGGAGGCATTATTGTTAAGGATGAAAATCTATACTCAAAAGTGCGTAAAACAATGACTATGATGGGCGGAAATATGGACCCGCATCAAGCGTATATGGTAATTAGAGGGGTTAAAACTTTATCCTTGAGAGTAGACCGAGCACAAGAAAGTGCAATGAAAGTGGCGACATTCTTGGAAAGCCATCCTAAAATTGCCTGGGTGAAATACCCTGGATTAGATTCTTTTCCTCAAAAGCAGTTGGCGAAAAAGCAAATGACTGGATTTGGTTCAATGATAAGTTTCGAGTTAAAAGGTGGACACGATGCAGGAGTACATTTAATGAATAATGTTCATCTGGCATTATTAGCGGTGTCTCTTGGTGGGGTAGAAACCCTTATTCAACATCCCGCATCTATGACACATGCGGGTATTTCGCCAGAAAAAAGACTAGAAGCTGACATTACAGATGGATTGGTTCGTTTTTCTGTAGGAATTGAAAATGTGGAAGATATTATTGATGATTTAAAGGCTGCTTTGAGTTTGGCGTAAAGCTAATGGATTTTAGAGTTAGGTAGTTTCAATGTAACAATTAGACATCAAATTTAGTTATTTGAAGGATACTAATATATGACTATAAAAAACAGTTTTAAATCCCGTTTCTTATAGTCATATTACAATTTGATAGAATCAATAATTTACACAGTAAAATTCATTAAAACCATTTTAAAATCTTAACATTAAATTCGTTCAACAAAATTTTTGTCCAAAGAATAATCAGTAAAGGTAGAACTACAAAGCTTAATCTATTGAATTTAATAGCTTTTTGAAAGTCTAAATGAATTAAATGCATAATTCCACGAGTCATACCGGTTGAATATACTAAGTCTTCCACCCCAAAAAAAGCAAAAATGCTGATGCTTTTTCCTTCGTCAAAATAAGTTGAAGGCAGAATAATAAGTACTATAGGTAAAGCAATTAGAACAATTACTTTAACAGTTTTCCAAACTTTATGCTCGGTTAAATTCATATTTATAACGTTTCGGTATAGTTACCACCATTTGGTTTCAGGTCTCCAGTAATAATTCTGATTAAATCTATCAGAGCCCAAACGCCACAACCTCCAAGAGTTAATAATTGAATAATACCAATTCCAGTGTAACCCAAATAGAATCGATGGATACCAATTATTCCAACAAAAATAACTAGCAATAAAGCTATTAATTGGCTTTTGCCTCCAGTTGAAGCGGGCAAAGGTTCAGGCGCTTTGAATTCTTCTTGTTTACTTAGTTTTTTATTCAACTTGTTGATAGTTTTTTCAAGTTTCCTTTCAATTTTGGGTGCAATGGTATTAATAGATTTTTTTAAATCCACCATAGTTACCGTTGCGCTGTTCGGAGAAATTCGTGATTTAGGACTTATTAAATCCGAAGATATAAGGCTACTTGTTACGTAAATTGGATTATTGTTTATTTCTGTTTTATCCACAAAATTTAGTAATTCTCTTTCCTTTTTCCTGAGTTTATTTTGATTATTGTCAGAATTTGAAGCTAGCTGTTCTAATTTGTCCCTTTTTCCTTTATTATGTTTTATGTGGACATAAAAGCCTTTATTGTATTTCCTTTTTTGAATAAAATGACTGGAAGTTGCCTTATCTGTTGAGGAACATGAAGTAATTAAAGCTACCATAATAAATAGCCCGATTATAGACGTAATTTTTGACATAATTGTTTTGATTTTTTTTACCAACTGAAGGTAAATTAGTTATAATTAATTTGTTTTTGTTATCTGTAAATAGGGTGGTTACCCCCAATTAAAGAATTGTATTTAGAGTGAAAATTGTTAACCAGCAGTAAATTTAATAATTATGGAATGGATAAAAAGTAAAAAACGAAAATAATAAATTTAGAAACGATAATAATCAATAAACTTATTTATTAATCTTAATTCTAAAGCTCATTTAAATATAAGTTAAACACCAATGACCCAAGTTATACCATAACTGAACAATCTTCATTAATCCCTGTTGCTTTTAGATTAGCGGTAGGAGGTAGATACTTTTTTACGGATAATATTGGCGCTAACCTAGAGTTTGGTCTAGGGGGTGGAGCCATTATTCACGCTGGATTGAGTTACAAATTATAAAACAAACAAACGTTTGCAGAGAGGCCGAAGAAATTATTCTTCGGCTTTTTTGTGCGGTATTAATTCTTTTCCTTGCACATTCTTAGCCCTAATTTCAGGGCTTCGGTTAGCGTAATTTCTCGGATACCTGATTTGCATCGTTTCAAAGCACCGTGGTCTTTAGAAACGTGATAAATCTTAGATTTACCACATACCCAAACCATTTGTTCGGTTGTTTTAGGCTGATGTTGCCAGCAGTAACCGTTGCTATCTGTCACGGTTCTTGAACATTGCACTCCCGATTTAGTGAGGCCAATACATGAAAAAAGTGGAGTAGATGATTTTGTTTTTGTTACTTGTATCGGTTTCCAAGACCACAATTCTGGATGTGATTTTTGTTCCAATAAATTTTCTAAACTATCTGGTAAACTAGCGAAGAAATCAATTCCGGTAACATATTCAACTGAATCTATACTAACCACATACGAAGACAAATCCAGAGAAGAGGAGGTATTGGCAAGAATGAACGCGATGGCTTTTAAACTAGGTTCTTGTTTATCTAAAATTACTTTGTAGAAATAAGCAGGAACCGGTATTTGCCCTATTGTATCCTGAAATTGGGTAAGTATTGGTCCTGTTACCACAAAAACTGCCTTATTTTCATATCCCCAAGTCCTAACCTGACTTTCCAATTTTTTCCAAATCCCTCTGTTAAATCCAGGAGCTTGCGGACTCATATTCGTCATATAAAAACTCTCGGTCATTGCCGTTGCGTTAAAAGCCATGCTACCAGCAGGGCAGAGGTGACCTCTATCGTAGCCCGATTTAACGTAATAAGGTTTTAACGGTATATCATGTGCACTCGCATCTTCTTTAAAACTGTTTGCCCGGTTTTGATTACCAAATGCGGTAGAATCTGTGATTTGATACGCTACCCATTCGGCTTGCTTATATTGATTAAGGTAGGAAACGGTATAGTATTGATGCGTGATAATTAATTCGTTTTTTCCAATAGGATTATGAACTTCAGTAGTTTGGCTAAGTGCTACAACTATTTGAAATAAGAAAAACAACGAAATACTAATCCTTTTCATCTGCACAAAGATATAGAAGTATGGAAGCATATTTGAATTAGAAATCAAGGAATTCCAATGTCATTTTGGCTTGGTAAAGGAAATGCAAATAGTTTAATTCACCTTTGATCTAGCGTGAACCGTAATGACTCAAAAAGTTTGAGGTTTAAAATACATCAAGACTTCTTAGTCTAATCCCTCAAATAAGGCGTGTGGCGGAACTTGGTATGTTTCACCTAAAAGGAAAATTGTTAATCCAATAAAAATAAAGAAGCCTAGTACTATTAAATACTGAGTAGCCGTGGTTTTCTGGATTTCTTGGCGATCCTTAATTTCGCACACTTCACCGGGACAATATTGTACTTTATCTTTATGAAAGATACCGTAAAACTTACATCCTAAGCATATTCCAAATGCGGATTCGAAGAATAGAAAAAGGAGACAGATAAAGCAAATAGATCCCGTTATTGGGCTATAGGTATTCAAGATTACTTGAAATATAAACATGGTAGAAGCCAGAATAACACCAATAATCCAAGCAAACCTTTTTTGTTTAGCTCCTACATATTCTGGAGTTTGATTTTTAACGATTAGTCGGCCAATAATTAAGGTAGGCGAAAATCGTGGATTGATAAAAACACGAATCAAAATATCTGTTAGAAATATAGTTACCGCAAATTTTAATGGAACAAAATTTCCGGTGGTAATAACCGTGGTTATGGTTACAAACATGAGCAGAAATAATAATCCTGAGGCCGCTCTTATTTCTCGTTCGTTTAATACCGGAATGTCATACCCGTCCACGTTTTCCCCAAATTGAATAATGTTAGCCATTGTTTCTGATTTAATTACGGACAAACTTAATGAACATTTGTCTTTAACTATCGGAAAAGTGTCAAAAGGAAATTGCAATGTATTAACGGGGTTTTTACCGAAAAAATAGCCCGCTAATTTAGGTTCAAAAAAATGGAAAAAGATTTTCCCAAAATGATAGTAGAATTTAAAAAACCAATTACTTTCGCAGCGCTTTTGGTTCTCCATGTGGAGATTAAAAGGGAATTCCGTGTAAATCGGAGACTGTTCCCGCAGCTGTAAGTTTCACAGAACGTATTGTAATACGTTCAGTTTTTTCAAAAACAAACCACTGATTGTCAGTCGACAATTGGGAAGGTTTTGAAAAAAGAAACGAGTCAGAAGACCTGCCAGTAGCGAAACATTATTGCTTTCGGGATAAAAGCAAGGGTTCAAGTCTCACTGGCGTTCTGCCACAATCTTGCGTCCTTCTGGCATCCCTAAATATTTTACTTATTTATTATTTTAAAATTTTTAGGATGAAAAAAAATTACATTTTAGCAGGTATTGCTGCTTTGGGACTCACTATGGGTGCCCAACAAATAAATGCGCAAATGGTTTCTGATTTTGAGTCGCTTACGTTAGCCCCTGAATCAGCGTGGAATGGTTCTGATTTATCAGGTCAAAACTTTACAACCAATTTTACTAAATCAACCGTAAGTGGTGACGCTTCTTTTGATAATATTTGGGATATTACCTGGGGATTACCGGGGTATTGGTCGAAAGGGTTTTCGCAATCTACTTATACCGATTCGGTTACAACGGGTACTGCTAATCTATTTAGTGCTAAACCGGCTCAAGGAAACAATGCTTCATTGACCTACTTGGTTTCTCAAAACAACTCTCAAATTAACCTTCAAAACAATGCGGAGGATACTGTTGTAACTAGTATTTACTTAGCCAATAGCACCTATGCAGCAAATAGTATGCGTGATGGAGATGCATTTGCAAAAAAGTTTGGAGGTATTACTGGTAACGATGCAGATTGGTTTATGGTTACCATAAAAGGGGTTACAGCCAATGGTTCATTAACCACCGATTCTGTAAATTTTTACTTAGCTGATTATAGATTCGCTATTAATGCACAAGATTACATCCTGCAAACTTGGGAAATGGTGGATTTAACAAGTCTCGGTAATGTGAAAGCGTTAACCTTTTCTTTGTCGTCATCCGATACAGGTGCATTTGGAATGAATACACCCGCTTTTTTCTGTGTGGATGATTTAAAATCTACTGGGTCAACCTTGATAGATTTTGAAGATTTAGGTTTTACTGCCATAGATTCAGTCTATAACGGCAGCGATATGGCCGGTATTCCAAACGATTTAACGTACGAAAAATACTTTTCAGACGGTGAAGCTTCATTCTTTAACCAGTGGAATACAGCCTACGGAGGTTATTGGTCTGACGGGTTTGCGTATTCGAATATGACTGACACTATCACATCTGGATTTTCTAATATCTACAGTGCCATTACGGGTGGAGGAGTGCGAAACTCTGAAAACTATGTTATTTCTTACAACTATACATCGGTTAAATTAACGGGAAATGCGGCTAACTCTATGGTTAGCGGAATGTTTGTAACCAACGGAACTTTTGCAGCGAATAGTATGCGAGACGGAGACAACTTTGCGAAGAAATTTGGCGGTATATCGGGCGATGATGCAGATTGGTTCTTATTGACCATTAAAGGCTACAATAATGGGGTAATGAGTACGGATACCGTTGATTTTTACCTAGCAGATTACCGTTTTGCAGATAACACGCAAGATTACATTGTGAAAGATTGGAGGTTTGTAGATTTAACCGCTTTGGGAGCTGTGGACAGTGTTACGTTTGAGTTGCGTTCTTCTGATATGGGCGCTTTTGGAATGAATACACCAGCCTATTTTGCCTTGGATAATTTTAACGGCACCGCCACATCAACTCAAGATTTAGCGGAACAAGCATCTTTTAGTATTTATCCAAATCCTGCGGTGAATGTAGTTCACATTTCTACCGATTTTGAAAATATAGCCACCGTACAAATCCTTGATTTAGGAGGTAGAATGGTGAAATTAATTCATAATTTGACTAAGAATCAAACGATTGATGTAAGTGACCTAAATGCAGGAGTGTATTTGGTACAGGTATCTGTAAACGGAAATACCAAGACGCAACGTTTAGTAATTCAATAATTAAGAAATATAGGCAGTGGGTTTAGTGGAACCAACTGCCTATATTTAGTTAGGCTATAAAAAGTTACATTTGAACGAATTATGAAAAAGCTATTTTTTCTATTTATTATTCTGACTATTGCAAGTAGCAGTATTGCCCAAGGACCATTTTCTCCGGCAGCAGATTCATTGGGCTCAACAGCCATCCACATGGATTCTACCGCCATTGTGGGCTGGGTTAATAATGTAAGCATTACTCGTGGACCTCAAGATATTTCTAAGGTATCAGGCCCTTTGGCTAATGTGGGTGACGCTAATTCCGTGTATGGAAAGGCCGATGGAAATGTACTTAGTTTAGGCGATGGAGGTTCCGTAATTATTACCTTAAGCCATCCGTTTAGCAACAAACCTAGTTTTGATTTTGCTGTTTTTGAAAACGGATTTTACGACCAAGGTAATGGGGGGTACTTTTTGGAACTAGCGTTTGTAGAAGTGAGCTCAGATGGGGTTAATTTTTACCGATTTCCCAATAGGTCATTGACTAATACAGATGTACAAACCTCCACATTTGGAACCACAGACCCTACGAATATTGATGGATTTGCGGGTAAATATGCCATGACTTACGGGACTCCTTTTGATTTATTGGAGTTAGATTCCGTTAATGGGTTGGATATTAATCGAATTACACACCTAAAAATAATAGATGTAGTAGGTTCAATTAATAGTAGTTACGCTACCTATGATAGCAAAAACAACATCATTAACGACCCGTATCCTACCAATTTTGGGTCTTCTGGTTTTGATTTAGATGCGGTGGCTCTTTTAGACTCTTCGTTAGCTACAGGTATTGAAGAAATGGGGCAAGGAATGGTAACGGTTTATCCAAATCCTGCCACTCAATCTATTCATGTTTCAGGAACATTTACCGGTGCAGAATTGTCCATTTTAGATATGAATGGTAACCAAGTTATTATACGCGAATGGAGTAGTGGATTGATAGATGTTTCATTTTTACCTAAAGGGGTGTATTTAATTGTTATTAAGTCAAATACAAAGATTATTAAAAGTAAATTCTTGAAAATTTAAGTGCTACTTTTTACACATATTTCAATTCATAAAAAGCACTTTTATCGGTGCTTTTTTGGCTTTGTTTTTTGCTTTGCTACCACTAGTGGTTTTACGCAAGAAATAGATTCTATTCAGCTAAAATCAGTCACCGTTTCGGCCGAAAAAGTGTCTGGAATTCCAGCCATGAAATCAGTGGATATTCCAGCTGGAATTTTAGAGACTTTGAAAACACAAAACCTCGGTACTGTTTTAACTCGTAATAGTGGAATCACTATTAAAAATTACGGGCCATCTGGTATTCAAACACCTACATTTAGAGGAATGAGCGCCTCACATACTAAAATTTATATGAATGGGTTGGATATTAGCCCTGGAAGTTTAGGACAAAGTGATTTGAGTATTATTCCTTCATTTTTACTGGATAAAGTGAGTTTAAAATTTGGTAATACTGCTTTTACTGAAGGACCAGGAGCCATTGGGGGTGGAGTAATGCTTACTTCCGACCCGCAACTTCCATTGCTAGGCTCTAGTTTTGTTGCTGGAATATCTTATGGCAGTTTTCATTCAAAAGTGGCTAGTTTTCAGTATGGTTACAAAACCAAAAAACTTCAATCACTTACTCGGTTTATTTTACAAGATGCCCAAAACAATTTTGAATTTCGCAATATTGCTCAACCAGGAGCTCCCGTTCAAAAACTGCAACATTCAGAAAAGAATTTGAATGGGGTAAGTCAGTCCATTAAGTATCAGGTTAACACTAAAAATCAATTGACAGGTTTGTTTTTAGGAACATTTGTGAATAGGAATTTACCTGCACTAATGGGCGATACCAAAGCATCCGTACAGTCGCAAAAAGATGCTTTGATTAATGCGCAATTGGGTTGGAAACACTATGGTAAGAAAGCTATTTCGAATTTGGTAGGCGGATATTCTTGGTCTGCGTTAACCTATACAGATGCGGCTGCTAACATCAACTCGACCACCATTAACCATCGTTTTCAAATAAGAGAAGATTTTACCCTCAACTTAAATGCCAATTGGGCATTGCAAACAACAGGGTTAATTGATTATGCTATTGCTGATAATACGAATTTGTCTGGAAATAAGGATATGTTACAAACCTCTATATTGGCTGGGCTAAATGGGCATTTAGCAAAAAAATGGGAGAGTGGAATATTTATTCAACCCACCATAAATAATGGTGATTTTGAGCTGCTACCAATGGCTAGTATCGCTTTTTTACCCACCCAAAAAAAGAGCCTGATTATCGGGTTTAATGTTGCTCAAAACGTTCATTTTCCAACGCTTAACGATTTATATTGGTCGCCAGGTGGCAACCCCGGGTTGTTGCCCGAAAAGGCCCTAAACAGTGAACTTAATATTCACATAGATGGAACCATGAAAAAGGATATGAAATGGAGTTTGGATGGGTCGACTTTTTATGGAAATGTGGATAATTGGATTTTATGGCAACCGAGTGACAAAGGCTATTGGGAAGCGCAAAACATTAAATCGGTACTACATAGTGGAGGAGAAATGGGATTAGGCTTAAAAAGAAATTTTAGTGGAATTAGCATGTCATTTAGGGGGTCGTATCAATACATTAGTGCTATAAATAAGGGCGTAAATGATGCTTCATTGGATAAACAGTTAATTTATACCCCTAAGCATGCTGCCAATTGGCTAATAGGAGCGGAGTATGGCCAATTTTGGTTGAATACGAATTATACTTTTACTGGTAAAAGATATATCACTTCTTCTAATTCGAGTTATTTGCCCGCCTATGATTTAATTAATGTTTCTACCGGGTATGACTTTAAAATGTCCAAAAACCAAGAGCTCCATTTTCAAGTGGATGTAAACAACTTATTGGGTAAAGAGTACATGTCGGTGGCTTACAGAGCCATGCCTGGAATCAATTTCTTGGTTTCTTTAAGGTATGGATTTGGTGCTAAACCGGTAAGAGAAAGTGATAAGAAAAACCAATATTCTGGTTCGCCAAAATGGTAAGAAAAAGTAAACCAACAATGAAAAAAACTACTGGAATTGAAAGTCCCAATGTTAAAGGTCAAGGTTTTTTTAAAAGCTCTTTATTGGCTCTTTTGGTTTTGGTGTTTGCTATTCTTTCTAGTTGTACCAAAAACTTAGATGATTTTGGTCCGCAGTTGGAAGGGGAGGATACCGCTATTCCTACTAACAAAAGGGTAATTGTCATTAATGAAGGTAATTTCATGTTTGGCAATGGTTCTATTTCTGTAATCGATAGCCAGACTGAAGAAGTAGCACAAGCGGTTTTTAAGGTTAAAAACGGCTTCCCTTTAGGCGATGTACCCCAAAGTATCTTAATGCGTGATAGCTTGGCTTATATCGTGGTTAATAATTCCGGAAAAATAGAAGTGGTACGAAGTGATGATTTTTCATCGGTAAAAACAATAACAGGATTCACTTCCCCACGACATTTAACGGTAGTAAATGAATCGGGTTCAATAGGTTGGGTGACAGATTTATATGCGAATAAGATTTGGAAAGTAGATCTAACTAATGGAAAAATAATAGGAAATATTCCGTCCAAGGGTTGGAGTGAAAATATCTTGTCTTGGCGAGACAAAGTCTTGGTTTTAAATAAGAAAGATAGCGTGATTAATGTATTTGATGCCGCTTCTGAGCAATTAATTCAAAGCATAGGAATGGCGGAGAAAATAGTTGATTTTAAGCTTTGGAATGCAAATAGCTTAATGGTTATGAGTCCTTCCGGAATTTTTTCGCTCAATTTAAATACCTTGACTTTAACCGAAAACGTGAAATTTAGCCCATTTAGAACCCCTTCTCGTATGGCGGTTGATACGGTATTGAATATGGTGTATTTCCTAGATAAAGATGTCTATAAATACAATAGCGCTGTTCAAAAAGTGATTCAAGCCACTAATGGTAGTAATTTTTACGGATTGGAGGCTAGCGCAGCAACCGGAGAAATATTTGTAACGGATGCAAAAGATTATGTGCAACCCGGGGAGGTGCTAAAATATAGCTCTGACTTTAGTGATTCGGTGATTTTTAAAGTGGGTGTGAATCCGCAATTTGTGGTAGTAGAGTAGCGTTCGAAAAAGAAATTAAGCCTGTTACTGATATTGGGGTAATTGATGGTTATTTAAAAAGTAAATTACCAATTAAATAGATAAAGAGACAAGGTAAAAAATGAATAAAAATCAGTTAATTGCTATTAATTAACTCATGTACAAACAATAGCTCTACAAATCCATTTAACATTCCCTTTTTAAATAATTTTTTCCTAAAATAGTCTTTGAATTTTGATTCATCTTGTAAAGTTAAGTACTTCTCATCCTTTGTAATTTCACGTGTGGCATCACCCACTGCGGAGTTTTCGTACCGAAACTGTTGTATTAATCTTTTTAATTTCATCGAGTTTTGTTTTAAATATAGTAGTAGAAAAATTCGGACTTTAAAGGTAGTCAAAATATCAGGTTGACAATGAGTATGTTAAGATAATATTTTTGGAGTTGTTTAATTTTATGTTTCAGTCCAAAAACAGGAATCTTCTTCTGAATTGAAGAATAATCTCCTAATAAAGAATGGGTTTTGGTACTTTTGGCAAAATAATGAAATGAACAATAAATAATGGTTAAGAAAAATGGTCGGAAAATAGTAGCTACAATTTTGTTTCTATTCGTATTTCTTGCATTGGTGCTCTACACCTTGTTTCCATTACGTTTTCATGATTTCCTGAATCAAATAGGATTTTAACACACTATAAAATGGCAAAATCAAATAGAGAAAAGAACACCAAGAACAAATCGAAACACTCGAAGTTAATGTCTCAAAAAAAGAATAAAATCAGGAAAGGCAAAGAGACGAGAGAGCAGAAATTGAAAGAGTTGAAAGCACTAATTAAACAACAAAATGAATTAAAAGCGGACGATTAGATTTAGCTTGATTATTCGTCCATTTAAAGACAATTAGCCCCCTATTTTATAGTTAATTTTGGGAAGTCGTTGAGACATCAAATAAACCAAAATGAATATACCAAAAATCGATTTGCCAAGAATCGTAGTTATCGGTAGTGGGTTTGCCGGTTTACGATTTTGTAAAAAAATAGATAGTACAAAATACCAAGTAGTGCTATTGGATAAAAACAATTACCACACCTTTCAACCTTTACTTTATCAAGTGGCTAGCAGTGGGTTAGAGCCCGATTCAATCGTATATCCTATTCGTAAAATATTCAAAGGGAAAAAGAATTTCTTTTTCCGTATGGCCGAAACCTTACGCATAGATTCAGAGAAAAAACTCGTAGAAACCACTATTGGTGATTTACCTTATGACCATTTGGTCATTGCCACCGGAGCAACTTCCAACTATTTTGGGATGGCAAATATTGAGAAATATGCCATGCCCATGAAAAGCTTGGTGGAGGCTTTAAACCTTAGAAGTTTGATTATCCAAAATTTTGAAGATGCGCTCAATTGTGATAATCTGTCGGATCGCGAGCGGTTAATGAATTTTGTTATCGTAGGTGCAGGAGCAACCGGAATTGAATTGGCTGGCGCATTGGCGGAGTTAAAAGAACAAATACTACCCGAAGATTATCCGGATTTAGATTTACGAAGAATGGAAATTCATATTTTGGAGGCAAACGATCGAGTGCTTGCCAATATGAGTTCTGTAGCCTCAAAGAAAGCTGAAAAATACCTAAAACAACGTGGAATCCATATTTGGTTGAATACCATGGTAAAAGATTACGATGGAAACACAGTAACATCCAATAACCAAAATTTTGAATCGAAAACCTTAATATGGGCGGCCGGTATCATGGGCAATTCGCCCAAAGGACTAAACGTAAATAAAACCAGAGGTCAACGAATCGTGACGGATGAGTTTAACACCGTAAAAGGCGTGGAGGGGGTGTTTGCCATTGGCGATATTGCCCAAGTAGAATCTGCCGAAACACCCAATGGCAATGCCATGTTAGCATCTGTAGCCGAACAACAAGGAGCACACTTAGCAAAAAACATGAACCTATTGGCAGGAAATAAAAAAATGGTGTCATTTAAATACAATGATAAAGGCACCATGGCGACTATTGGTAGAAACAAAGCGGTGGTAGATTTGTCGTTTATCAAGTTTGGTGGTCTTTTAGGATGGTTAACTTGGATGTTTGTTCACCTCATGCTTTTAGTCGATTTCAGAAGTCGCCTAGTAGTTTTTATTAATTGGGTATGGAGCTATTTATTTTATGATAAAGGCACCCGGATAATCATTCGAAAGTATGAAGCGAAGAAGTAAGTGCGATAAACTAAATTAATCAAAAATCAATTTTGCCACGATTTTTCTTGGTGTCTGAGCGTATTTTCTTTTGTTTTAACCTGCGCTCAATGACCCCTTTAGACGGTTTGGAAGGTTTTCGTTTTTTAGGAATAATCAAAGCATTTTCAATGAGTTGAATAAGGTTCTGAATGGCCGTTTTCTTGTTTTTTAATTGAGAGCGAGAACTTTGGCAAACTACATGAATAGCGCCTTTCGAATCCAAATAGGTCGTTAACTTTTGCAATAAGCGTTCTTTTTCTTCTTCCGAAAAAAGGGTAGTGGACCCCAAATCGAAAATGACTTCTACTTTGGAGGATGTTTTATTTACATGCTGACCACCGGGGCCTGAACTACGACTAGTTTTGAATATGAATTCTTTATTTATGGATTCTTGAAATGACATAAGGGTGCAAAGGTAAGTGCTATTAAAGAATGGAGGGATACAAAATGGTCACCTTGGAAGGTGCTTATGGTTTCATAATAATGACTAATTTTTCCAAAGGATGTATCCTAATTTCAACCCAATAATAAAATCTAGCTTTATGCTATTTGTCTCTTTTGAATAATTAGGAAAAAATGGGAATCCATCTGTAACCGTGGGTTCGGATGGTTTTTGATTTTCAATATTTGAATAATCCACAACGTATTTAACAATTCCAACGCCCATATATCCGTCCATAATAATACGGTTTTTAATAATCCTTTTTCCACCTATTTTAAGGTTTACACCATATTTTTGATGCAAAAAATCAGCTTTCGTAAATGAATATTCTGTATAGGAATCCTTGCTTACCGGAACATAATAACTATTGTATATCACATCAGTCACCTGCATTAAAAATAACTCACTAGAAACATATACGTTTCTACCTTGTTTTAGCTTTTTTAGGTAATATTTAAACTCTAGACGGATATTGTTATAAAGGTATTGGTTTCCCTGCTTACCCTCAGTAGCATTAAATCGATACCCATTTAATGCTGTATTTCCGAATCCATATTCTACGACATATCCTAATTGATTTTTTACATATTCCACACCCAATCTATAGCTGGGATTATAATATCCAAAGGTTAGTGGATTTGTGTGAATCTCTAAATGCTGAATAATTGACGTATCCTTTTGTGCAAGTAAGGAATAAGAATTGCAACAAATGAATAGTATAATGGCTTTATGAAAAAGATTTTTGTTGGTTTTTAAATATGTCATATTATAGTATTTGGGATGACACAAATTTAAGTGAAAATTTCAACAATTACCATTTGGTACTTCTAATCTGGTTGTTCAATCTGCCTAATGATATAATTATTGAAAATTATATCCAAGGTAAAATACAGTTAGTAAGCTTTATGAAAAAATGTAGCCTTGTTTATTTGAAAAAAATCTATTTAATCATGGTATTTACCTAAATAGTTCTTTAACCACCTCAGTATAGGTAGCACTTATTGGAATTTGTGTTTCACCTACAGTAATAGATTTTCCTTTTAAGCTAGAAACCTTGTTTTTGTTGACAATAAACGAACGGTGAACCCTTATGAATGTACCAGTTGGCAATTGGCTTTCCAAAGATTTTAAGGAGTTATGACTCATGACCTTTTTACCGGAGGTGTGAAAATTTACATACTCACTATCGCTTTCGATGTAAATGATATCTTCAAACTTAATTTTATGTAAATCGTATCCACTTTTAACGGTAATAAACGCTTCGTTATCCGTAGTGGTAGTAACGGATTTCAATTTACTAACCGCTGCAAGAAACCGTGTAAATGTGATGGGTTTTAATAAATAATCTAATGCATTTAACTCGAAACCTTCCAACGCATATTCAGAATATGCGGTAGTAAAAATGATGCGCGTATTGGAGTTAATCATTTTGGCAAAATCAGTTCCTTTAATTTCCGGCATTTGAATATCTAAAAACACCAAGTCAATAGCCTCACTTTTAAGGGTGTTGATGGCCTGAATAGGACTTTCAAAAGCCCCCACAACCTCTAAGAAATCTAAACGACCTACATAGTTAGCAATTAGTCCTCTAGCTAATTCTTCATCATCTATTATAATACATTTATACATGGCTTTTCTGCTTAAGTATGAGTTGGATTTTATAGGAATTATCGGTGTTATCTACTTCTAACAAATACCCATCTGCATATAAAATGGATAACCGTTTCTGAACGTTTTTCAAGCCAATTCCCCCGGTTTCATCCTTCTGTTTCTTTTCAGAATCAAAACTGTTTTCAACAATATACACAATCTCATTGGGAGCAGATGTTATGGAGATATTAATGAAACTATCTTTGCGTTGTTCAATGTTTCCATGTTTTAAGGCATTTTCTACAAACGGAATTAACAACATAGGCGCTACTAGAAAGTGTGGGTTTTCTACGTCAAACTTTGTGGTAATAGAATAGGGTTGGCTACTTTTTAAAGAGAATAATTTTAGGTAGTTGTTAATGTAGTCAATTTCTTTTTTTATGGGAACCAATGGTTGTTCACATTCATATAATACATACCGCAACATATCAGACAAATAGCTAATACTCTGCTGCGTTTTATCGGAATCCATTACAGACAAGGCGTAGATGTTATTTAGCGAATTGAATAAAAAGTGAGGGTTAATCTGAGATTTTAAAAGTTTCAGTTCTGTTTGCACATGTTCTGCCTTATTACGGATGGTTTCCTCTTCTTTTTTAGAGGCAAAAGACATGGATTCCAAAAATATTGCGATGGAATAAGTGGTTCCAAATAGTAACAAAAAATTCCAAAACGGTGATGGTAAATGACCTCTTGGAGGGCCGCCACCTCCATGGGGAAACTCTCCGTTTGGTGGTGGTCCAAATTCTGGTGCGAAGCTCCCTCCATTGTCTATTGAAGCAGGGTGTAAACCTGGATTATTTATAACAACGAGAGCAATTAAAGTTCCGATAATAATTACTGAAACAGAAGCCACTAGGAATAAAAAGGGCTTTCTTTTTAAGAATAATTGGGGAGCAATAAAGTAGACTGCGCTACCTATTATCCCAATTTGAATAACAAGTTTGAATAGTTCATTTAAAATCGGTGGACTTGAGTTATCCCCTGAATTCCACAGCAATATGGAAAATACCAGCCAAATAAAGGCTTGTGCAGAAACCCTTTGTAATTTATTCATACTGCAAATTAAAGCATTTAATATTCATCCAATGTACTATTAATAGGGTGCGGAAAGACTAATAATAACACTTAACCGGTAAAGGTTCTAGTTTCACTTAAAACTTCTTGCGTTTCGCTGAAAGCTTCATTTTTGATGTCTCCTTAACAAAATACCACTTGTACTTTTGACTTTGTAAAGTCAGTATTATGGATTCAAATTTTAAAAATCATATCAATTCTTTAGCGCCAATATCGCTTAAAGAAATGGATGCGGTTTCGTTGATGAAAAGAACGGATACCAAATTTATTGTTCCCATGTCACAGCTCACCGCCATTTTAAAAGAAGTTGGCAGTGTCTATTGGGTTTTAGAGATTAACGAAGACCGATTAATGACCTACTCTTCGATGTATTTTGATACGCTCGATACCAAGTTTTATCATGACCATCATAATGGACGAGTAAACAGAACAAAAATTAGAATTCGAAATT
Organism: uncultured Flavobacteriales bacterium; assembly: GCA_963974475.1. Classification (GTDB taxonomy): domain Bacteria; phylum Bacteroidota; class Bacteroidia; order Flavobacteriales_G; family Salibacteraceae; genus CAJXZP01. The sequence goes on along the minus strand of CAXBCR010000023.1, from coordinate 21,922 downwards.
ATGTAGAATCAGATTTGTTCTTTTTAGAAATCAAACAAAAGAATGGGAAGGGTATTACCAATAAGAAAAGAATCGCAATTTCTGGTTTTGAACCTCATTTGTCTAAAGTATCCACAGATTTCATCAAAAAAACAACGGACCAAAATTTCAAATTGGAACCCACATTAATCAATAAGTTTAATCGGGTTACCCTAGTAAGTATTGAAAACCAAGAGCGGGTAACCATAGATATAGGTTTAACATTTACGAACGATGGGAAGTCAAAAAAGTTTGAAGAACTGGTGGTGATTGAGCTAAAACAAGAACGTTTTAATAGACAGTCGGCCATTGTGAAGAGCTTAAACCATTTTGGCTTTAACCCATACAGTATGAGTAAGTACTGTATGGGTATGGTAAGTTTATACGAAGACATTAAATACAATGCCTTCAAGAGAAAAGTAAGATATATTAATAAAATAATAGCAGCATAATATGGAGTTTTTAGGGATACCCGTTTTCGATAACGATTTATACAAAATGATATTTAGGTTTGGTATCAACATCGTTGTACTAACCATAATCATCCGGTTTTTATATTATAAATCAACCAAGCGTAAGGATTACTTGTTTACGTACTACATGATTAGCATAATTGTATTTTTCTTATGCTTTACCATGAAAAAATTTGAGCTAGATTTAGGAATGGCACTCGGTCTTTTTGCCATTTTCGGTATTATTAGGTACCGTACAGATCCTATTGGAATTAAAGAAATGACTTATTTGTTTGTAGTTATCGGAGTTTCTGTAATGAATGCTTTGGTAAACAAAAAAATGAGTTACTCTGAGATTTTCTTAGCTAACATGGTAATTATTGGCTCTACCGCTACATTAGAATACGTATGGCAATTAAAACAAGAGCTTACCAAGGTGATTGTTTACGAACAAATACAAAACATTAAACCGGAGAATTATAATTTACTTATCGCAGATTTAGAAGATAGAACCGGAATTAGTATTAACAAGGCAGAAGTAGGGGATGTTGATTTCTTAAAAGACACCGCCAAAGTCACTATTCATTATTATAACCAATCCAAGTAATTGTATGAGAACTATATTAAAAATAATAGGATTATTCGTTGCCTTCACCGTATTGTTAAAGGTTACTGTTGCCCAAAGTGGCGAATACATTGAAGTACGTGATTTTGAAACATGGACCTCTGCAAAGGTTAAATTTAAACCCAACAAAAAGTTGACTTTCGGACTTCAAGGTCAATTGAGATTGGATAAAAATTCTTCCGAACTAAAAGGTTTTTTTACTGAATTAACCGGTGGTTACCAATTGTTTAAAGGAATGGAAATAGGGGCTGGATTACGCTACATAAACAAAAATGATAATGCGGGGGCGGTTCAAGGAAATGAACATTATTTCCGATACCATTTGGATGCATCGTATAAACATAAGGTGGACCGATTCACAATAAAATACCGATTTCGGTACCAGAACAAAAATGAAATTGGCGTTTCAGCCGGGGAAGGAGATGTTAATTTACAATACTTCCGTTTAAAAGCTTCGGTAACATACAATATTAAAAATTGGAAATTGGACCCTGTTTTATCGGGTGAAATTTTTAATAAGTACGAGAAAAACGGATATAGTAACGGGTTTAGTGACTATAGGTTAACTATTGGTACAAATTATAAGACCAAAAATTACGGCAAAATTGGGGTGTTTTATCGATTAGAAAATGAAATATCATCCTATTACCCTAAAACAACTCATATTTTAAGAATAAAATACACGTACACTTTAAAAAGATAAAGACATGACAAACTTAAAAAACACTTTAATTGCCGGGCTAGGTATTGTTGCCGTTGGAGCAATGGTATCGTGCAGAAAAGAAGTTTTTGTTGCAGATGAAACAATAGCTGGTGAAGGATTAGCTGATTGGACGACTTCAACACACTCTAACATGGTGCCTCCAAATTACGTAGAGGTTTTCAATCAAAACAAAGTAAATAGAATTGATATCGTTCTTACCGCAGATGAATACCAAACCATGCAGACTGATTTGGCCGATATTTTAGGTTCTTCTGGTGGAGGCCAAGGCGGTGGACCCGGAGGTGGTGGCCCAGGTGGGACGACCACTTTTTCAGACGTAACTCCGGTCTATGTAGCGGCAGACTTTTTTTATAATGGAAAACAATGGTATGATGTTGGGGTAAGATATAAAGGGAATTCAAGCTTGTCATCATCTTATAGCCAGGGTATTGGTAAATTACCTTTGCGTTTGAAATTTGATGAATTTGAAAACGATTTTCCAGAAATAACCAATCAACGATTTTACGGATTTAAAGATATTTCGCTAAGTAGTAATTTTAATGATCAGTCGTTTATGCGCGAAAAGGCCGCATCCGACCTATTCAAAGAATTTGGTGTTCCTGTTTCTCGTTCTGCTTTTTATGAAGTGTATGTTGATTACGGTTCTGGCCCCGTTTATTTTGGATTGTATACCATGATGGAAGTGGTTTTTGATACTATGTTAGATGATGTTTTTGGTAGTAATAGTGGTAATTGTTACAAGCCAGATGGTGATGGAGCAAAGTTTAGTGCTACTGGTTTTACATTAGATGATTTTGAGAAAAAAACCAATGAAGAATTAGCGGATTGGAGCGATATTCAAGAAATGTATGACGTGTTACACGCAAGTAATCGTACTACAGATGTAGAAACATGGAAAACCAATTTAGAATCTGTTTTTGATGTAGATGGATTTTTGAGGTATTTAGCTGCAAATAACACCATCCAAAATTGGGATACTTATGGCAATATGACTCATAATTACTATTTGTACCACGATCCAGCCGATGGTTTAATAAAATGGGTTGTATGGGATAATAATGAGGCTTTTCAATCCGGTGGTATGAATGGTCCGTTGTCATTTGAAATGTCTGAGGTGAGTAGTGATTGGCCAATAATCTCATTTATTGTAGATGTTCCAGAATATAGAGCTATTTACGATGCGTACATTAAAGAGTTTATAGAAGGAGCATTCTTACCTTCTAAAATGAGTGGCCAATATGCTGGATATGATATGCTAATTTCTTCATCAGCTACTTCAGAATTAGCAGATTATACGTTTCTTACTGGAACTGGAAGTTACACAAGTGCTGTTTCTACTATTACGTCACATTGCGGTTCAAGAAGTATTGCAGCAAATAGTTACTTGAAGTAATAAATAAATTCAAAGCGGATAATTAGAGTTGCATTTTTCGTTGTTTAGCCATTCCTCCATAACGAAAGTTGTGGAGGAATGGTCAATTTAACAACAGTAAAATCGAAAGGATAAAGGAATAAATGGTGCATTTTTGCAGAAATAAATAATGAAATTAATTCAAAAAAATAGTATGCAAAAATTCACTACCTTTTTTATAGCACTTATATTAGGTTTATTTGGCCTTAACCTTTCAGCACAAGATACCACCTCGGTTAACCAATCCAATGATAGCATTGAAGGAAAAGTCGAATTAAATGCTATTACGATTAAGTTTAATAATATGGTATATAAGGATATTCCTATTTCCGGGGTATTGAAACCTAATATGTCCATGACCAAGTATCAAGTGGATATTACGGGGAAAGCGTTATCTTTAAATGGAATTATTCATACAAAAGAATTGAAAACGGTTTTTGAATTGACCTTTGATGGGAAACCAATTACGGGTGAAATGAAAATTCCGTTAGCTGGAGAGAATTACAAATGGAATGTAGATTTTTTAAATAGTTCGATTACTGGCGGTATAAAACTGAACCTAGCACATACTAAAGCAACGTTTAATTTGAAATCACCTAAATACAACGTGACAGGTGAAATAAAGGATAAAGGGGTTACTGTATTTTATGATATAAAAATCAATGACAAATCGGTAAAGGGGAAAATTAAAAATCAAATAAATAATGATTTAACGTACAAGCTATCTTTAGACCATTTGAATAAAGAGGAAATAACCCTATTTTTCTTGATAGAATCTGTTCGGCTAATAGCATTGGATAAAGAAAGTGCAGATAAATTTCAAAACAGGTAGTGCTTTTCACGCCTTTAATGACCCTAATTAAAACGAAAATGGTTGCATAAAAAAGCCTCCTCAAAACTAATTGAGAAGGCTTCCAATAAATTAATTAGAATCTAATTATCCTAAAAACGCATATCTGTAATCCGTAGGAGTTACAAATGTTTCTTTGATTAAACGAGGTGAACACCAAACCCATTAGATTTCTAGTTCGAAAAAAAAATATTGTACTATATTAATTACATTAATGGTATATTTGTGCTAAGTATAATACAAATGAAAGCAAAAAAGCAAGTTTTATTTCCGAAGCATCAAAGAATTTTGAACCAAGTTGGAGAGAACATTCGATTGGCTAGAAAAAGAAGAAAATTCACGGCAACTCAAGTTTCAGAACGGGCAGGAATTTCGCGAAACACTTTGTATTTACTAGAAAAAGGAACTTCAAGTGTTTCTTTGGGAGCTTTGTTTAATGTACTTCGAGTTTTGGGTTTACAGGATGATTTTTTAAAATTAGCTGCCGATGATTTATTAGGCAGGAAATTGCAAGATTTACGACTCTAGAAATAGGTGGCGTTGGATGGGAGGTTATTTGTGAATTATTAATCAATTTTTACTAAACCGTAAATAGGTTACGGTTGGGGTTTGTTTATTTGCAATAATTCAAAATTTGGTGGTTAAGTACCTGTTGAAAAACGAATTTAATTTTTCTAAACGAAGTAATAAACGCGAATTTTGGTATAGTATCTTGCAAACGGTAAATAGGAAATTAGAGGATGAGAATAAAGAAAAACATAACAATAAAAGATTTAGAAATAAAGCCTTTGATTAAATCAAGAATATCTGATATTGAAGCAGAAGCGTCATTAACCCATTACATACATAATCATAAAAATGGTGTTTCAAAAAAGTATAAAAAAGATGCAGTTAAGCATGTGAAAGAGGTGTTAGAATACAAATTTCCTGATGAAACAATTGATAATACTGTTGCTGAAGAGGCTTTACAGTATATGATTTTTAATCATAAGTCCTCTGCACCTTTTCCTGAACCAAAAAGTGAAAAATTCAAATTTATCGATTTGTTTGCGGGTATTGGAGGGTTTAGAATGGCTTTCGGCTATAATCTTTTTGTTCGTTCCATACGGAAAGAATTTTCATTTCAATCCCTAACGCAAAAATTAGCATAATGGCTAAAGCAAATTGGACAAGAGAGGAAACCATTGTAGCGTTTAATGTTTATTGCAAAGTACCTTTCAAAAAAAGTAGTAAATCTAATCCAACAATCATAAAGTATGCAAATATATTAGGTCGTTCACCTTCAGCATTAAATATGAAAATAGGTAATTTTGGGAGACTTGACCCAGAACTTAAGACGCAAGGAATTACGGGATTGGTAAATGGAAGCAAGCTAGAAGAAGTTGTTTGGAATGAGTTTAATGGTAATTGGGAAAATTTAGCTTATGAAAGTGAAGAGTTAATTGCTAAATTTCAAGATAAAGACATAAAAGAATTAGTTATTGAAAAATTTCCGGATGGAAAAGAAAAAGAATCAACCGTTAAAACAAGAGTTAATCAAAGTTTTTTTAGAAGTACCATTTTGTCTTCATATAATTTAAAATGTTGTATTACGGGATTATCAATTCCTGATTTTTTAGTCGCAAGCCATATAATTCCTTGGTCTAAAGATAAAAAGAACAGAATAAATCCGCACAATGGATTATGTTTAAATTCAATTCACGATAAAGCTTTTGACAAAGGCTTCATAACAGTTAGTCCTGATTATAAAATAATTGTTTCTAAATATTTTAATGATTATTCGAATGACAAAACTGTAAATGAATTCTTTATTAAATACAATAACCAACACATTATTAAACCTGAAAGATTTTTACCAACAAAGGAATTTTTAGATTATCATTTTGAAAATATTTTCATAAAATGAATCAATTTCAAACAATAAGTACGAAGTTTATAAGACCTTTAGGAACTGCAGAGACAATAGTTGTTACAAATTACATATTCGAGATAAATCGATTATCTCTTACAAAAAAAGAGGTTGAGAAAATAAATGCTATAAATACCAGAAGTAAAATAAAAGATAGAATAAAGTTTATAATTGATAGGGGAGGTGAATTAAAGTTTAACGGTACTGAGAGGCAAATTTACTCGAATAACTTAGTCCTTATTGATAGTTTACTTCCTGAAATTACTGCATGGTTAGTCTTCTATTTTTTTACAAGTAATGACTCTAAAATGGTTGACTTAGTATCTAATCTTGAAAAACTAAATCCACTAAATTTTGATATTACAAATAAATATCATTTTTATACCTATAAGATGAAGCGTTTTTTGACAGCTGTTGCTTTAGGGATGATGCCTGACAAAGTTTGGAATGGAGAATACGACTCTATGGGTGGTTATTTGATTGAAAAGGAAAATGATGATGTTTTGAGTAATCATATCTATAATAAAAATGAATTTGAAAATTACCTAATCAATAATACTAAGCTTGATACTGCCAGTAGTTCAAGACATGGTTTCGGTGAGGTATATTTAGAGGAAGACCAACTTTTTATTAAATTAAATCTTCAAATTAGGTTTATCAAATAACACTCATAAAAAAAGCCTCCTCAAAACTAATTGAGAAGGCTTCCAATAAATTAATTAGAATCTAATTATCCTAAAAACGCATATCTGTAATCCGTAGGAGTTACAAATGTTTCTTTGATTAAACGAGGTGAACACCAACGAATCAAATTCAATTCAGAACCTGCTTTATCGTTTGTACCTGAACCACGTGCGCCACCAAATGGTTGTTGTCCTACAACTGCACCAGTTGGTTTATCATTGATATAGAAGTTACCCGCTGCGTTTACTAATTTCTTAGTAGCCAATTCAGCTGCGTAACGGTCTTGAGAGAAAATTGCGCCTGTTAATGCGTAATCAGAAGTAGAATCCAATAAATCAAGCGTTGCTTCAAATTCATTTTCATCATAAACGTAGATGGTCATTACAGGGCCGAAAATTTCTTCACATAATGTTCTAAATTTCGGATTGGTAGTAACCACAACGGTAGGTTCAATAAAGTAACCTTTAGATTTATCGTAATTTCCACCTACAATGATTTCTGCATCGTCTTGTGTTTTCACGTAGTCAATGAAACCGGCAATTTTATCAAATGCACGTTCGTCAATTACTGCGTTAATGAAATTTGAAGTATCTTCTGGAGAACCCATTTTGAATGAATTCACATCCGCAATGATACTTGCTTTTACATCTGGCCAAATATTAGATGGGATGTAAGATCTAGAAGCAGCACTACATTTTTGACCTTGAAATTCAAATGCACCACGAGAAATACCGGTAGCCACTTGTTGCGCATGCGCAGATTTGTGAGCCATAATAAAATCTTTACCACCCGTTTCGCCTACAATTCTTGGGTAAGAGCGGTATTTGCTAATGTTGGTTCCAATGGTTTTCCAAAGATGTTGGAAAACACCGGTTGAACCGGTAAAGTGCAATCCAGCAAAATCACGGTGATTAAAAATCTCGTCACCTGCTACAGGACCATCTACCGTAATCATATTGATAACTCCATCTGGTAATCCAGCTTCTTTAAACAATTCCATAATTACTTGCGCAGAATATACTTGGGTATCCGATGGTTTCCATACTACTGTATTACCCATCATTGCTGCAGAAGCAGGTAGATTTCCTGCAATAGAAGTAAAGTTAAATGGAGAAATAGCAAATACAAATCCTTCTAACGGACGGTATTCTACCTTGTTCCAAATACCTGGAGCTGATTCTGGTTGTTTTCCGTAGATATCAACCATATACTGCACATTGAAACGTAAGAAATCAATAAACTCACATGCCGCATCAATTTCTGCTTGCATAACGTTTTTTGATTGAGCCAACATGGTAGCCGCATTCATTTTGTCTCTAAAAGGACCTGCTAATAACTCAGCGGCTTTTAAAAAGATAGCTGCTCTATGTTCCCATCCTAAAGCTACCCAATCCGCTTTGGCTGCTAAAGCGGCATCAATAGCATCTTTTACATGCGTTTCATCACCGTAACTAAAACTACCAATTACATGTTGGTGGTCGTGCGGTGGAGTAATAGCTATTTTATTATGAGTGGTCACTTGTTTATCACCAATATACATCGGAACTTCGATGTTACTGTTGTACATTTCTTTGTACTGTTTCAATAAAGACTCACGTTCCGCACTTCCTGGTGCGTAACCTTTAACTGGTTCGTTAGTTGGAACTGGTACTTTAAAAATTCCTTTAGGCATCTCTTTATATTTTACTAATTAAAAACTTATTCAAACTTGCGAAATATAGCTCGCAGTTGCGGGTGCAAAATTACGTTATTTTCATGTTTTATAGGGTGAGTTTTAACCTTCACTATTGAAATTAAGAATTTTTGGTTGATTTGTAATGGTGAATGAGATTTGGCCAATTATTTCCAATGGTATGATCTATTTAAAACTTGATTTCAACCAAGCATCCGTCATTTTTTTGCCGGTATCCTCGTTCGCATACATAATGTTCACGGCCAACTCCGTATCTCCAAACAATCGGCTATACATGTGGGTGGTAAGTTTCATTTCGTTTGGAAATTGAATTACAATATTGAATTTTTGAAACACCAACCCATCAATAGTCTCTGTGGTGGAGCTGGAATCGATAGGTACATCAGGCATTTGGGCTAAAAAGGTCTCGTAAATCACTTGGTTTACATCCGTACATGATTTGAGGTAATTCCCATCCGTGGCGGTATCAAATGACTGATAATTAGCGTCAAAATAGTTGGTTTCATCTTGTTTGAAAACCACTATTGTTTTCGCATTTCCTTCTATTTCTTGCTCAAATGTTTCTTCAATTGCTTCGGTGCCTTTTTGTTGCAATTTGGCCCATTCTTCTTCCGATTCCATCTCAAAACCATCTGGTATATTCATGGTCCAATTGAATTTATCAAAATGGACCGTTTCGCCTTTGGTTTCTTCTTTGGTTTCCGCTGTATCGGCACAAGAGGAGAGAAGTCCTACTAAGAATAGCGCGTAAAAAGTGTGTTTCATTCTATTGTTTTTCTTCTAAATACACCACAATTTTATTGAAATCGGCAGCGGCATTAATTACTCTTCTATAATCTTCATATTGAGATACCGGAAAATGAATTTTGTGGTAACGTTCATCGCAAATTACGGTAAGCACATTACCATCAAGCGAGTAGGAGCTAATAAAATCGGCATATACGGTACCATCTTTTTCTTTTGCCTCAACTTTCATGTTAATGGTTTCTAGATTAGTAACGGTGTATCCTTCAGGTACTTCAAATGAAAATACGCGATGGTAACTTTTTCTAAATCCCATATCTACCGGAAATTTTCTAGCTTCCCCATCCTGATACATTTCTGCCTGTGGGCCAATGAATAAGCCTAGTTTAATAAGGTATTTATCTTTTACAGAAACAATATACTTGTCGATAGCAAAAGTACCGGTGATGATAAGCGGTTTTTCTCCGTAGTTTTCATACCCTGTATTATCTGCTTTTACTTCATGCAAATCCATGTCAGGGTCTACCCATTTAATTAATTGTTCGGTTAAGTCCAATTCGTCTTCGGTAGAAATTAATCCAAAATAAGGTTGAGTTGGAGATACGTTATATCCAGTAGCTTTGGTGGTTAAATCAAATTCTAAAGTAGAAAAGTCTTCAGCCACTTTTACTTTCATATCCATATCGCTAATGGATGAATTAGCATCAGGTGCGTCAATCCATTCAATATTTGCAGTTGAACTTAATATATCGCCCACGGCAATTTTCTTGTAGAATACGCCATTATTATCCTGAAAGTCGATTCCCGGATAACCTAGCACCGAAAATTTTCCTTCCATATCCATATATTTATCTAATTCAGGGAAATACATCAAATATTTTTGAAGGAAATTATAGGCTTGAAACTTTTCATCAAAGGCCAAAGACTTTCGATTACAGGTGATTACAAAGCGATAATCAATTATATTTTTTTCACAAGCCAATGCCATAAATTTCATGAAACCAGGAGAATTAGATACTTTGTTTTTGTATACAAAAGCCAAGTCACTTAATTCGGCTGTATTGGCTTGAAACAAAGAATAGTGGGTTTTATAGTATTTTTCCCAAGCCCGTAATTTTTCCTCATTTGTGTTAGAGCTAGCTACCGCGGCTTCTTTCATCATTTTCGAAAAAACTTTTAAATCGGTTTTTGAGCCCACAGTGTATTGGTTAATCAACCTTTTTCCAACCGATTTATAGTTCACAATATTAGATACATTTGAAGCCGTGTTTTCATCTAACTTATAAATTACCGAAATGCGATTTGGTAAATTATAGGCTTGGTCTTCTTCTACAAATTTGGGGAGGTATTCAAATGATTTATACAAATGATTGTGCTCTTCATCGAAAGTGTCTTCTTCCAATTCACCAAAACCGTTGTAGCTTTTGGTTTTAAAAATCAAGTGTGTGGGAGAAATTAAGTCAAATTGATAATTGAAAACAGGAGCTAACTCTTGCGCCACACGTCTGCTACCATTGTAACCCGGTGCTTTTTTGATGACATAGAAATACTCTATAAAACTGCCAATTTCAATTCCTTTTAATGCGTAATAATAAGCTACATTATCGTCTTCATCTGTTATTTCTTTTACATCATCCTCGTTCAGCAATGTTTCCTTTCCGTCCGGATTAATTACTCTCGCTTTGGTAGAAATTACCTCGGTTTCCTTGCCCATAGGTAAATACACCTTATTGTTACGGTCAATAGCCTCATCTGAGTTTACCCAAAACAACTCATGCAATACTTCAATTTGCACAAAGTTTTCGCCTTCAAAACCGTATTCCACAATTTGATGTTTCTTAAAGAAAATCTGAGGTTCATCCTTTAACGAGTCTGGAATAGAAAAGTGGGGCATAGCCTCTTCCCAGTCATAATTTGCGTTTATAAAATCGTCTTGCGCTTGTAATGATACCGAAAAGCCTAAAATTACAATGGCTAAAAGATATTTAATTGGATTTTTTAAGGATAATGACATTTTTTTGAGATTTATTGATTTGATTCACACTTTTATTCCACAAGGCAACTTCGGCTACGTTGTAATATAATTTTGTTTTGTTCGATTTGGAGGTATAGGTAATCACATTTCCATTGATGGTATAGGCGGACTCATAACGCATCAATTCGTTTGAAATCTGTATAGGTTCAGGAACGAAATCAATGGCATAACCCTCTGGTACGGTGAATTCAATCACGTTATGGTATTGGGCAATGAATTTGAATTCGAATGGAGTTTTACGGTCCTTTTTGAGTTTATCACCACTAAAATAATCGGTAAGATTTAAATTAATGTATAGCTCATCATTATTCTCCATGGCGTAATCGCCAATAGTGAAATCGTAAGCGATTCTAAATGGTTTGGGACTTGGATAATGGTTGCTTTCTTCAAAATTTTCGGGCAAAAACTTATTATTTCCTTTTCGTAAATAAGCTTTGTAAAATTTCGCTTTTTCATCATCCGATAAATCTTCAATTTCATATTGCAAATTCTGTTTGTAATAACCACCCATTAACGATACTGCCTTTGCGGTAAATAACCCATTGGTAAGCGTGGCTTGAACAGAATCTACAATAGAATTCACTTCGGGAGCTACCACCGGTACAGTGTACAGTTCAAATTTACCGGGTGCTAATCTAATCAACGCTTCTTGGTTTTGAATGAAGCTACTTGGTAACCCAAATTCGCCATATCTTCCTGTAGCATCCATAAAATAATGCTGTCCATCTTTCGCTATATAGGTAGCAATCATGTGATTGTCTACCGATGGAGTAGGTAGTTCCTTATATGTAAAGGGAATAGCATTGGTGCCAATCCATGTATAATGCGCTTTTATACCAGCATAGCTGAGTAATTGGGTAATAGTACTCGACATATCCTTACAGTCGCCATATCGATTTTGACAAACTGTACTTGCCGAACGAGGAATAAAGCCTCCCAATCCGGCTTCATAAGCCACGTATTTAATATTTTCTTGCGTCCATTCAAAAATTCGTTTCACTTGGTCTAATTCATCCGTACTACCCGTTAAAACAGAATCCACAATAGCTTTTATCATTGGGTTATCCACATCGGTATTTACCGAATCTAAAAACGTTTCATACCAAGAAAACAAATCATTTACATCTCTCAATACATATTCTGTTGCCCCATTTTTTTGGTAAGATGCTATGCGTGGCAATACTTGTGGTGTGTAATAAGTAATTTGCGGAGACCATTTCTCGGTTTGAATAATAGGCGCATCGGTTACCGTCCATTCGTAGATGGTTTTTCCTTTATCTTCGGTTTTAGAAAACGAAATAAAGTCACGTTCTATTTGATATTCCGTAAATAACACGTCCACACCTTTACCTACAATGATGCGGTATACTTGATGTTCCACTGGAAAACCATCTTGTAAAATAGCTCTACCAATAAAATGCGGGTCCTTAATTATACGCTTGTACGACAACTCCGAAAAAGAACCCTTTTGTAACCCTTTAAATGAAAAGGATATTATTTTGGAATCGTCATGAAAAACATTGGACTCCATGTCGTCAGAAGTAGTGAACTCTTTGGTTTTTATCTTTTTATACTTCGTTCCTGCCGGAACAGAGGTAGAGGCAATCATGTCTTCATAGGCACTAAAGCTCCCAAAACTTAATTGTTTTTCTCTAAACATGGGTGCGTCTTTGGTGAGATACAGCTTTTTGGCATAATAGGTTTCATAGATTTCTAATTCACCTTTATTTAGCTCAATCACCAGTTCTTCGGTATTCTCCAAAACTACCATTTGCGCACCTGGGTACTTATTTTGGTAACTTTTTATGTCATCAATGCTTTGTCCGCTTACCAGTCCGCTTACAAGAATAAGAACGGCCGACAGAATTTGTTTGTGCATGCGTTTATTTTATGATTAAAGTACCATCGTAATATTTATCAGCGGTCAGTACCTTTCCTGATTTATCATAGGTTTTCACCCATCCATGTTTGTTATCCAAAACGTAATCTTCGGTCTTGGTAAGGTTTCCGTCTTTATCGTAAAACTTTTTAGTACCATAGGTGTCTCCATTTTTCTCAGGCGATTCAACCCAAACTTGTCCATTATCCCAATAGGTATATTTGGTTCCGTTTAATTCCTGGTTTTCGTAAGGAGATTTAGAAAATAGCTTTCCGTTTTCGTAATATTCCAAATAATCACCACTAAAACTACCGTTGGTCATGGTGTATTCGCGCGAAACGTTCCCATTTGCAAAATATGATTTACATGAACAGGTCTCGTTTGTAATTGGAATCATCGGCACAGGTTTATTATCCGCTCCTAAATAAGCGTATCCCACAATTTTACCGTAGAAATAGGTTCTAATTTGCTGTAACACACCGTTGCCATCATAATAATAACCTAAGCCATGCACTTCGCCATTTTCGTACATCCGCTCACTGTCTTTTTTACCATTTGGATGATACCATGTGCGCAACCCGTGAATATTACCATCTTTATAAGATTCGGTTAATACAATTTGGCCATCCTCATAGTAATATACCCAATCGCCAATTTTATCGCCATAGTAATATTCACCTTGACTATTTATTTGTCCGTTCACAAAATAAGTAGTCCACTTACCATGTTTGCTGCCATTCCAGTACATTCCTTCACCACTTTTTTGGCCATTTGCGTAATATCTAAGGTCAGGTCCATGAAAAATGTATCCTTTTTTAGTCATTACACGCGATTTTTCGCCTGTAAAATAGGTGGCGGTAAATTGGGTAGAGTCGGGGGTGAATTTGGTGTATGCTACCGAATTTCCAAGTGTGTCAAAAATTTCGAAGCTTTTATTCACTCCGTCTTCATACACATCAATTTCATCCAACTTGCCATCAATGGCATAATAGGTTTGCGGACCGGTTCTTTTACCCTTAGTATAAAAGCTTTCACGGGCCAATGTGCCATCACTTTCGTACGTCAACCAAACTCCTTCAAGTTTCCCATCTACGTAATATCCTTGTTCTTCTATTCCGCCATGTTGAAAATAGCTTACATAGTAACCATTTGATTTTCCATCTTTATAGTTGGTTACCGATTTTTTCTGTCCCGAATCGTAATAACTAGTGGTCGTACCATTAAGGGAGCCTTCGGCATAATTGGAAGTAGAGCTTAATACCCCATTGCTAGTGTAAAATTTCCATAATCCATTTTGACCAACTTCTCCCGGCAAATAATTTCCAACCGCCTTGATAGTACCATCAGAATAGAAGTTTTCGAATAGAAATTCGCCCCCTTTCTTTTTGGCTTCCTTGATTAAGCTTCCATCTCTATGATACACCTTGTAGGCTACTAAATCACCTTTTTTATAGTATAGAACTAGATTTAAATTTCCTTGCAAATCATACTCTTTGTATTCGCCATTACGTTTACCATTTTCATCGAGGTTCTTTTCAGATTTCAAACTTCCATTTTGGTTGTATTCCTTATAAGAGTTTACGGCAACACCATCTTTGTATTCTTGTTCTCTTTTTAAAGTTCCGTCTGGATACCAAGCCAATCGTTTTCCTTCCAAGGTTCCATCCACATAATTCAATTCATCGCTTTTTTGGCCAGTATTGTAATATTCTACTGCCAAACCAGTTCTTTTACCTGCTTCAAACTGCGCTTTTTGCGACAATTTACCATTGGGGTAGAACTCTTTAAAATCGCCTGTTAGCACTTCGTCTGTATAATTAACGATATACTGTATCGCGCCAATATCATAAAAATAGCGTGTTTCGCCATTAAGCTTTCCTTCTTCATAGGTAGCAATGTTGGCTACAATTCCGGTATTATTATAGGTTGTAGATTTTCCAGTGGCTTTGCCTTCAGAATAGATGGTTATGGATTTTGGTACACCATTCTCAAAAAACGAAGAGTCGTTTCCATCCAAATCACCATCATCATAAACTTCTTTTTCTTTAGTAGCGCCACTTATATAATAGTACTCCCACACACCTGTGCGTTCACCATCTTCGCTGTAATTACCTTTAGCACTAAGCGCACCTACATTATAGTAATAGTGAAAAATTCCTACCGGTTCATTCTCTACAATTACCCCTTTGCCTTGCAACTTGGCCCTTTTACTCCAATAATAGTGTACCATTTGTTTCTTTCCAGCATATTCTTCTTCAAAATCAGAATGCATTTGCTGCCAAGCAGTACCCGCATATTGTGGAAATGCTTGCATACTTTTAATGTTCTTTTTGATCGTGGCAATAATCGATTTATTGGTAGTGCTTTGCAGCGAGAAATACAGGTATGCGTCAAACTGGCCATCGTTCATTATTTCCACGTAAAATGGAACGTAAAACGTGTCCCAAAACCCTTTTCCAAGCGTGCGTTGTTGCAATTGCTGCACCATCAAATAGTTTTGTTTCACAATGGCTAATTGAATTTTATTTGGAACTTTATATTTCTTACTCAGTGCAATTTGGGCAATAATCATTTCATCAATATCTGAATAATCTTCATCCGAAAGCTTGATTCCTTTGGGTTCAGCTACATAATCGCCTTTCAAAAACTCGTTGTATTCTGATAAAAAGCTCAAATTGTCTTTGGGTTTAATCAGTAAATACGTGTTGTAACTCAACATAGCCATGGTGTACTGGCCTTCTTCTTTAGCTAGTTTGGCCAACATGTAATGTGAATTAGCATGAAAAGGATTCAACTTCAAGGCGCTTTTCAAATCGGCTACCATTTGGTCGTACTTTTCCATTTTTTCGTAAGTCAAGGCTCGATTATATAAATATCGATAATACGCTGGATACTTTTTGATACCCATGGTATAGGTTTCGAGTGCTTTTTCGTTATCACTCATTTTATCGTAGGTTGTTCCCAGCAGATTGTAAAACTCAGCGGTATTTAAACCGCCTAATTCAATTTCTTCAGTGGCTATACCGATGGTTTTGTCATACTCTTCCATGGCGTAATAGGTAAGAGCTATCTCATAGCGAGCCGAATGGTAATTGGTATCACCAGGATGTACCTTATTAAACTGTTTAAGCGCAGCTTCATAATCTTCATCTTCATAGGCTTTGTCGCCATTTTCTATGGCTTTGCCAGATGGCATGTAACTTAATTTGGATTGTGATTGAACCGAAAAGGTTAGAATTGCGAGTATTCCAAGTACGAGCGTTTTTTTTATCATGGTCGATTATTTATATTTTTGGAGTCATTGCCTCAATAATAAAACATCTTTTTTAAAAATAAGAGGATTCTTCTCACATCTTATTCATAATTAATTCACGATGACAAACAAAACCGTTTCAACGCAAACCATTACCTATTTTTTAGGTAAAACAGACATGTATCTTATTGATTTACTGCAAAAAGGATATTTCAATAATCAGCTACACATTTTAGATGCTGGGTGCGGAATGGGTCGAAATCTCTGGATGTTGGCTAAATTAGGGCATACTTTAATTGGAATCGACCAAAATGAAATCGCCATTAAATCGCTAAATAATGAGATTAATAGGTTGAAAATGGACCAAAACATATCCGCTAGAGTAGGGGAGTTGGATAATTTACCATTTACCGATAAGGAGTTTGATTTTGTTATTTGCAATGCGGTGCTACATTTTGCGAAAGATGTGTCGCAATTTGAACTTTGGTTTGCCGAAATAGTGCGCGTAGTCAAACCACAAGGGGTGGTATTTTTACGGTTTGTAAGTAGTCATACTATGGATGATTCAAAATCGTGGAATCAGGTAGTTAATTTACCCGATGGTAGTACTCGATTTGTGGTGAATGAAAGTTGGTTAAAGGAGTATTTAATTCCACGTTATAATTTAATTTATTCGGAGGAGTTTAAAACCGTAAATGTGGCCAATAAAAGGACAATGACTACCCTAGTTTTGCGCGCCAAATAAAATTTTGTTAATACTTATATTTAATTATTAATCAATCCAATAACGTACATTATCTAAATATTCATTTAATGGTGAATTGACAAATAAAGTGTAGTTTCAAAATCCGGTAATCCACTCAAAAACTAGCTGTAACTCAGAGCTATTTTTTAGTTAACAACAACCATGTTTTAACTAAAATTAATGTAGGTAGTGAGTAAACAAACAACTTGGGTTATTTTAGCATTTCATAACAACTAAAAGGGGTTCCTTTTTCGTTTGATTTGAGTACCGAACCAAGCAATATTGAAACAAAGGATTTGGACGATAAAATCGTTCCATTTTACCGTACTCGCTTATTTAAGTGGGGTATAGCTATGTTTTTTTTTATAAGCATTATTGTTTTCGGATTTGTTTGGTTTACAGAATATGTGGCTGGAAACCTTTTGGTGAGTCAAGTAGAGAGTCACACTGATGGAGCTTACACGGTAAGTTTTGATAAATTACGGATCGACTGGGCGAGGACTAAAATTAAAGTAATTAACCTGAAATTTCAACGCACAGATTTAGAGATAGATAGGGCAAAGGAATTTGCTTTTGAAGCGGAAAATACTTCGATTCAATTAGAAAATATTTTAGGCATTTATTACAACAAAGCCCTTCATGTAGTAAGAATAAAGCTAGATTCACCTGATTTTCAGGTAACCCAAAAGAGAAAGTCGCTCAAAAAAACCTCATTTAGTTTAGAAACAGGTGATTTATACAAGGTTCTTCAAGGGTTTGTAGAATCTTTTCATATTGATGATTTAGAGGTAAGTAACCTCCATTTCGACTACCATCAACCATTTAATTCTGAGCGAACCCATTTTACCGTTAATGATGTTTCTTTTAATATTGAGAATCTTCACCTCGATTCTAATTCCGTAGCACAAATTGACGGGTTCTTTTTTACCGAATCATTTTCATTGCAGATTAAAAATCAAGACTTTGAATTAGGAGATGGAGTTCACTCCATTCATTTTGATAGTCTTTCCTTATCTACACAATCCAACAATATTGAGTTGTTTAACTTTAGGTTACGCCCCATTGATTCAATTCAATTGAGAACGGATAGCACTTTTAACACCTATAATACGCAAGTGCCATACACGGGCATAATTGGATTAAACTTTTTGGAAGCCTACCAGCATAATGTGTTACATATTGATTCCATATTACTACGAGACTCCCAATTAAGCACTAATATAGCTTCTTTGAAACGAACAAAAAGCACTATGAAAGTGGATACTACGGTGAATAACCGTGTGTTAGCCTTGATTCTACATGTTTTTGACCGCGTAGAATTAAATCGGTTTTCGTTAACTAATGCCAAGCTTACCGCTGAATATGGGGATGGAGATACCGCAAAAATCAATCAGTTAAATATTGATTTCAATCAATTTAGTATTGATTCTAACGCCTTGAAATCCAATTCATATTACCCCGATTTTGCCGGAGCTAAAGTAAACATCAACAACCCAGAATTTACTTTGCCGGGTGGGAACGTTGTTAATGCGCAAGCCCTCTCTTTTTCTACGTATGACAGTATATTAATTCTAACTGAAGCAGTATTAAACACCTCCCAAAATTTGAATGGAAACGATTCTAAAATAAGTATAGAAGAGGTGAAATTGGTAGGGGTTAAACCCAAACAAATTCTAAAAGAGAGGGAGATAAACCTATCCAAAATGATAGTGTTAAAACCTGAATTACAAATTTTTGACAACCCTAATCTAAAGCAAAATAATTCCTTTTCTGTTGCTAAATTACTTGATGGTAAAATCAAACAATATCGAATCAACCAACTGCAAATTAAAAACGGAAAAGCTAATTTGATAACTCAAAATTATAAGAAAAGCCCACATCAAATAGGGAAGTTTAATTTGGAGTTAACCGATTTTGTTCTCAATGAAAAATCGATTAAAAGGAACCAATTTCTATGGTCACAAAACGCCAAAATGCATTTTGAGAATGTTCGGATTTTTATTAAGAATTTGCAACATTACGTAACAGCCGGTGCAATAAACTTAAATAGTTCTAACGGTTTAGTGAATGCGAATCGAATAACCATGTATCCAACCGTAAGCGATAGTAGTAAATTAGATGCTACCGTAAACGTGAAAGTTGCCCAATTTCAGACATTAGGACTTGATTTTAAAAACTTGCTTCATCTCCATAAATTGGATTTATCGAAATTTGTGCTAAAGGATGCTGATGGATTTATTAATCAACTCAGAGTAAAGTCTGACTCATTGGTAGACAGCACCAAAACGGGTTTTGGAAAAGTGATTGCGGACTTAGATTTAATTCACCTTGCAAACGTGGACGTGTCCAATGTTAATCTAGTTATTCAAAAACACGGAGTATCGTCCGTTAAATTCTCCAAAGCCTACGTGCAAGCAGATGATTTAGCTGCTATTCCTGACAGTGGAAAATCGGGAAACTATACCTTTACTTCCGATTCTTTGCAATACGGGGTAGAGCGGTTAATGGCGCCAATCCTGAAGGATCAGCACATGTTGTCTATCCAAAAAGTGAATCGGGCGACTGATTCATTAATGCATGTGGTAGGGTTTTCTATTCGACCAATTCCGGGTAAATTGATTTCCGATTCTGTTTTGAAAGTGACCAGCTACGTATCAAAAATGGAAATAGCTGGATTTCATACGCTCGAAAAAATCTTAACTGATTCTATTTCCGTTGGGTTTATTACGCTAGCCAAGCCCATATTACGTGTTCGATTACCCTTAAAGGATTCAGTAAATAAAAAGCCGTTTTACCTTCCAGAGGCTATACCGGAAGACTTCCTAAATGGAAAATTAGAAAGTTTTAAATTAGCAGGATTGGATATTATGGATGGAAATATATCCGTAGTAAAAGAAGGTGAAACCTATGCCGTTCGAAAACTAAATTTGCACACCACAGATGCCGAAATAGCCAAGAACTCCAGCTGGAGTGCAGAAAGATTTTTGTACGCAAAAGATTTTAATGTATCGATGGAGCAATTGGAATATCATATTCCAGGCTTTACGGAATGCCATCAGATAAACAGTTTACGTTATAATTCTCAGCAAAACATACTATCTATTCTTGGTGTTTACTTTAGCAATGTAAATTGGGAAGGGGTCAAACAAAAGCAGGATTTGAGCTTTAGTTTACCTTATGTCAACGTAGTTCATCCGGATATTTACCAGTATGTAACCGATTCTAATATTGTAATTGACAGAATTGAAACGGCTCATGGATTGATTGCCTTTAACATGTATAAAAATAAAGTGGTATCCTCCAAAAAGCCTTTTTCGTTTCCTACCGAAATTCCATCCACAATAAAAGGCTTTAAAAAGCTATCCATTCACCAAATTTCTGTCGATAAAATGGATTTTGAAATGCAGATGCATGCGAAAGATAGGGTGACCCCATTAGAATTAGACCAATTTTCACTACAAGTAGATTCGTTTCAGGTGTATCCAGGCCAACAAGTGGATTCTAATCGATTATTGTGGTCCAAAAATATTGAGTTAAATGCCGAAAACATTTTCACATTTGTAGATAACGGATTGTATGAATTGGGCGCGGATGAGTTTCGGTTCTCTACCCAGAAAGACACCATAGGCTTGAGGGGAGTGAGTTTTGCTCCAACGGTTAATCGCTACGAGTACGCGCTACATAAAGGTCATCAAACGGATGTTTTTAACATTAGCGTTCAACAATTTGGAGTGCAAGACCTAAATTATTTTGATTTGGTGTATGGCAAGAAAATTAATGGCGGTTTGATTACCTTAAACCAGCCTTCTATGGCGGTTTTAAAGGATAAGCGGATTCCACCGGCACCGTATAAAAGAAAAGAAATTATTCCGGAAATGTTTAAACTTCTCCCTGTAAAAATTACGTTCGATAGCATTTTAGTGAGTCAAATGAGGGTATTGTACGAAGAATTTCCAGAACATGGTCGTAGATCAGGAAATATCATGTTAAACCTTATGGATATTAAAGCAACCAACGTAACCAACGATACTGATGCGCTGAATCAAGATTCTACCTTAAGAATCTATATGAGTAGCAAATTATTAGATACTGCCGACATACAACTTTATCTGGAATACAACATGTTGAGTCCTATGAATAATTTCAAAATGTCTACCGAACTTGGTGAAATGGATGGCACAATTATTAACCGATATATTGAACCCACAGCTAATGCACGGATAGAACAATTGGATGTAGACCGAATGGAAATGAGTGTGATTGGTAATGATAGCGTGGCTGGAGGAAGAATGGGCTTTTATTATGACAACCTAAATTTCAGGTTTTTGAATCAGGAAGCTCAATCCAATCGTGGACTTGGACTAAAAAGTTGGGTAGGAAATTTTGTGGTTAAATCTAAAAACAAATATCACCCTATCAAACGTAGAGCGCCTTTATACTTTGAGCGTAATACTAATAAAGGATGGATTAATTACCTCATTAAATTAGAATTGACCGGACTTGGAAGCAGTGCTGGGTTGAAAACGAAAAGCTACAAAAAGCATCTTAATAGCAAAAACACGAAAGCTACGTGGAGAGCATTCGATAAAGAGTATAAATCTACACGAAAAGCACTAGTAAAAGCACAGAAAAAGGCTAGCAAAGCGGCACTTAAAAAGAAAGATTAGGTATTAATTATCTCGTTTTCTTTTAGATACCAAATCAGGCGAAAAAAAAATGATTTTTTTTTATCATTTTTACATTCTAAAATCTAGAATACAACTATATTTGCAGCCGCTTACAGGGCCTGGTAGTTCAACTGAATAGAATTCCACATTACGGCTGTGGCGGTTGCAGGTTTGAATCCTGCCCAGGTCACCAAGAATAAAAAAGCTCGATACATTTTGTATCGAGCTTTTTT
>CAXBCR010000022.1:0-59817 GCA_963974475.1 uncultured Flavobacteriales bacterium | reverse complement strand
TATCGGTTTCTACCAAAATGGTATCGGCATCAGCGCCACAGAGATTTGTGATGGTAATTGCATAATTTCCAGCAGAATGTACCCAAAGCGTGTCAGCAACCGAAGCATTGCTCCACGCATACGAACCAAAAAGCGTAGTGTCGCTCAATGCAATGGTATCGCCCAAACACACTACAGTATCGTTGCCTAAATTAGCCAACGGAGGCGACAAAAACCACGATTGAATGGTATCAGAAAACGAACCACACAGATTTGAGGTAGTGACTGAAATTAAACCGCTTGCGGTGATGGTGTCAAAATTTGTGGTGTCACCATTCATCCACAAATAAGAACTCAGCGTGTCATACGCATTTAAAACCAAGGTGTCACCCACGCAAAGCGTGGTATCCGCGCCCAATTCAAAAAGCGGGGCATGGGTAAAATTAACCACCACGGTATCGGAATCTGCTCCACAAAAATTGAGTGTAGAAACGTAAAATGTATCTTGAGAAGTTGCCCAAATAGTGGGCGTAGTATCACTGGTACTCCACAAATACGAGCCGCTTTGAATAGTGGCATCTAAAAACAAAGAATCACCATCACAAAGCAGTGTATCGTTAGGTAAATGAACCAATGCCGGGATTAAAGAATCTATCACAATGGTGTCGTAATCAACGCCACAAATACTTGATATAGCGATAGAAAAAGTATCTGCTTGTAAAATTTTTATGCTCATGGAAGAATCACCTGTGCTCCACAAATAGTTGAAACTGGTATCGTTAAAAAGCAACTGCATGCTATATCCTTCACATAAAATGGTATCGTTGCCTAAGTTGGCTATAGGAGTGGGGTTGATGCGAATAGTATCGTTAATAGTATCAGAAACGCAACCGCTAAACACTATAACCTCAATAGGATACAGCCCATACTGATTAAAAACATGGAGCGGTATCACGTCTTTGCTTGTGTTTAATGCTCCTGAAGCAGGATCTCCGAAATTCCATGCGACCGAGTCTATAAAATTGGTATCACTTAAAAATAGGTTGATGGTATCATACTGGCAAAAAAGGCTGTCTGTGAGGACATTTCGGTGGACGAATAGGTTGGGGAGCATGGTGGGGAAGCCCATTCTAGATTGGCCTAGCGTAGTAAATCCATTATTTACAAAGCCGCAAGCGGCACCTAGATTATTTGGATTGTTTATGACGCCCAAATAGGAATGTGATTGGCGTGAGATATAAATCTTTCCATCTGGAGCAAGAGCAAGATCCCAAAAAATACTTTGCGATGTTAAGGGAGGAAAAGCAATGGTGGTACCGGAATTTCCAATAACGGAAGGGATCGCTGAACTAAAATCGTATTGTAAGATGTAATAAAGACCAGAAATATATAATTTACTCATATCTGGCGAGAATTGAGAGAAAATAGATAGGTTGGCTTGCGTAAAACCTACGGGTAGATGTAGGGTTTGGCTATTCGTTAAAATCCCGGTACTGTTATTAAACTCATAATATTCAGAAAAATGACTTCCTCTAGAACAATTAACTAGATATTCACCATTGGGAGAGAATTTTAATGAGGTAATAAAGTTTTGGCCCGTAAAAAAGTATTTTACACTGCCCAATTGGGAAGTAATGGGTAAACCAATACCTGCTGTTGAAATTTGACGCGTACTAAAAATATTAGTGTCGGCATACTGATAGGTAATCCAATAATCACGGTTATTGCTATGCCGAGTCATTCCAAAGCCATTGATAACATTAGAATCAAGAAAAATATTTTTTTGAATTACTTGTCCTTGTCTGTTATTAGCTTTAACATTAACAATGGAGTAAAATAGGTTATTGGTGTCGGAAAGGGTGAAAATGTAATAAAGGGAGTCATTGCACGGAAAGGGTAAGATACTGATAGTTTGCAGGCCTTCAGAGCCCAAAATACCAGCACCGTTTGACATCAGGGTATTGTTGGCGCTCCATACGGTATCTTCTTGGGCAAAGAATAGTAAATTTCCGGATTTATCGGAAATAGAAGAGCACCCATATAAGGCATGAATAGAACTAGAACTTAAAACAGGACTTCCTGAATTAAAGTCTATTCTATTTCCATATCCAAATACCCAATTGTTGTATTCGCCTTGCGAGAAAACCTGGGTGGTAAAAATGGTGCAACAGAATGCTATAAAAAAAACGAACCGCACTAAATAAGGATGAAATTATATTGTTTAAACAATAGTCTTAAATTTTGATAATTCATTAACGAACATTGTATTAAAAAGTTGTTTAATATGTGATATTAAACGGAAAAAAGCGGTAAAGAAAATGAAGTTTTAATTGTAGCTAATATACATTAATTCTGGTAGTCTAAGACGAGTCGCTTCGAGTCAATCCCCCTAGATTATTCGCAAGCTCATAATCTGCCCCCTCCTCCAAGGGGGACTTACTTGTGGTTCGTTTTTTAGTGGGTGGTAGGAGCAGGAATTGGGTGGTTTTAGAGTAACTTGGCTTGGCGAATTGAATTACATTTTGGATTACAGCAATCAAATTTCCTTATTTCAAATTCTTTTTTTTCACTTCATCATTCTTTGTTCCTTGTAGGGTGTTCGAAATTGTTTCTAAAAGCAAATACGTAAATTGAATGTCAAGGTGCGACTAAACGAAAAGCAATCATTGTCGCGCTTTGACTAGACCAGAATAGGAAAAACCAAAATCTCAAATTAGATTCTCCGCCCACTGAGCGGAGTCGAAGTGAGCGGAGCCTCAGACAAATAAGCAACACTCAATATTCAATAAACAATAATCAATGGTTATGGTGGTATTCTAATAACTGGAGTGTTTTTGATGATTTTTGATTAAGCTTTTTTTACTTCATCATTCAACATTCCTTGTTGGGTGTTCGAAATTGTTTCTAAAAGCAAATACGTAAATTGAAAGTCAAGGTGCGACTAAACGAAAAGCAAACAATGTCGCGCTTTGACTAGACCAGAATAGGAAAAACCAAAAACTCAAATTAGATTCTCAGGACACTGAGCGGAGCCGAAGTGCAGTAATCTGTTGGTTTTCAAGCAACTCAAATCTCTGCCTCTCGCTAGAATTCTAATCTCCCAACAGTAATACCCTTCTTAAATTACAACTTCATTACTCGTTTGGTAACCACTTGGTTTCCTACCGAAATTTTGATGAATAGCATTCCTGGGGCGGCATTTTGAATATTCAAAACTTGAATTTCTTTTCCGTTCAATGGTTTTAAACTTGTCACTAATTCTCCAAGGATATTGTACACCAAAATGCTGGTCACTTTATCTTTCAACTCGCCTAAATGTATTTCTACATTGGCACGGGTTGGGTTTGGAAATAGTGTGATGTTTGCTACGCTAATTTCGCTTACGGAAGTGGTGTTTTTAATTTCCACATCAAATTGGCAGTTGGTTACATTTCCGCATTCATCGGTAGCTGTAATGGTGATAGGCGTGATTCCTAATCCTTTAATGGTACCTAGGGTAGGAAATTGACTCAATGTAATGTTTGCGGTAGCCGAACAATTATCTGTAACCGTGGCCATAGCTGTATAATCAGGAATTGCGGCATCGGTACCATTCGTAGAAATTAGCTTTTGATCCACCGGACAATTAATTGTTGGTGCGGTATTATCGGATACATTAATGGTTTGATCATAAGAAATTGAGACTCCACAACCATCGGTAGCTAACCATGTACGTGTAATGGTTGCTGCATTTGCGCAACTACCAGCTACCGTGTTATCGGTGTAAGTTATGGCAACGGTTCCAGTGGTACACGTTGAATTAGCAGATGGTGTGCCAGTGTTAGTGGGGTCCGTAGAACTTGAACATTCAATGTTTCGAACACCTGGTTGACTTGTCCAGTTTATAACCACTGGATCTAGTACGTTTATGGTGTAATCTTCTACTTCTCCCCATGCGGAGTTTCCACAAGGTGTAATTTGTCCATCCACGGTGAAATAAGACATCCGTACACGCATCCTTACATTTCCGGCAGTGGCACCGGTGGGTACAACTACATTAATACTTAATGGAAAAGTGCTAGTGCTGGAATAAGTCGTTAAATACACGTTTTCGCCAGCGTCTAAGAAATCATAATCATTGTTCCAATCTATCCAAACGGCCACTTGGTCATCGGTATATCCTACATTTGTCCCTCCCACAATACCGGTAGAAATACTCATTGCAACGGTGGTCCCTTTGGTGACGTTGGCGATTTGAGAAGTGAAATTGGAATAATTTCCACATGTGGTGCTATTATTTATTGTACCGATGGTAACGTTGCTAATATACTCATCGCAAGGATTTGACGTAGAGGTAGCGGCACAATACGTAGGCGAACTACCGGCTGTAAAAGTGCTTGAAAATAAGCCTCTTCCGTGTGTAGCAGCAATCACCGCATTATCGGAGGTGCGGGTTTGAAGCATATCTACACGCACATTAGCCAAGCCCGAATTGGAGGCCGTCCAAGTAGGAGTGGCAGTCGCAAAAGTGCTGGTAGACCACACACCCACTTCGGTAGCAACAATCACTTCGTTGTAATTTAACGGGTTGAATAAGGCCCATCTTACAGGCATATCTGGTAGGTTTCCTTCTTTTGACGCCCAAGATGTACCGCCATTAGAAGTATACCAAATGGAGGTAACCCCATAATTTGAAAAAGTGACGATAATTTGTTGTTCTGTTTGCCCAAATTCAATACTAGAAATGGAGCCGGTAGGGAAGGAGCTACCTGTTATTTCTGTTTTGGTAGGAGTAGCGTTAGCATTCGCAATGCGATACAATCTACCACCCGTTGTTCCTACAAATAATTTGGAGGAAGAAGTAGTGTAAGGCGAAACCTTTAAACACGAAGCGGATGATAGTAAACTAGTAATGTTTAGCGTACTCACCACCGGGTTAGAACTTTGAAAACCGGTAACGCGATACAATGAAGTAAGCGATTGGTAGGTGTATAAAATATTTTGATTATCATCTAAATCACTAGGATTGATAAATCTACCCGTGTTTTGGTCGCTATTGATACTCGAAAAAGATAATCCACCATTAGAAGAGTGGTAAAATGAATTATACACATAAGCCGTAGTTTGATAGTTTCCATTGGTTTGGTCAATATGCGTATACGCACCATCACCGCCTGTGGCTTCGGTGGTAGCATTCATTCCTGCGGTGCTATATTGTTGGGTGCCGTTGTCTTGTGCCCCTGCCAAAAAATAATTGGACCCAGAAGTGGGATGTATGGCACAAGCGTAAAATTGAGTAACGTTATAATCTTTGTTTCTATGCGCTATGGTTGGGCTACTTGTATTGGCATTGCTAGAATAAGCTACACCGCCATCATTACCAAAAACTACTCTGGAGGAGGACCCATTGCGGTACACAATAGCGTGCTGGTCGGCATGCACATTTTGAAACGTAAAACCTCCGTACCAATGCGAAATTTGACTCCAAGAAGTAGCGCCATTAGTGGATTTAAACAAATCAATTCCTCCTACGATTAACGTATTCATGTTGAGTGGATCCACGTCTATGGTTAAATCATAAAACGCCTGTCCACGTGTAAAATCGGTAGATGGAATTCCGTTATCTGCATCATTGGGTTCACTTTTTGAAGTCCATGAAGTTCCCCCATTAGAGGTCATTTTTACCGCATCCAATTCAGAATTATATTCAAACAGGGCGTATACATAATTTGAATTAGAAGGGGCACAAGCTAAATTTACCCGTCCTTTGTTGGTGTGGCTATATTTTAAACTAAAAGAGGTGCCATTAGCAGATGAGTAAACTTTTCCACCACCGTCTCCATACGAGTTTGCATCTACCCCTACCCATAATTTGTTGTCGGCTGCAATGTCAATATCCGTAGGTTTTTCGGGCGAGCCACTCACATTTGGTAATACTTGAGTCCATGAAGTACCGCCATTTGTGGAGCGTTGAAGTCCTTCATTTGCCGTACCATGCCAAACGCCACGGTAATAGTTTCCGGCTACAGCGGCATAGATTACCGAAGTATCACTTTCGTTTCTAATCACCATATCGTTGATATAATAAAACGAAGAAGTGGAGGTGAGTTGGGTAAATGAAGTCCCACCATTGGTTGATTTCCAGATACCGGCACCACGATTAGCTCTGGCATAACTCTCTCCGGTGGCTACATAAATGTTGTTGTTATTATTGGGGTCAAAAACAATGGCTGTCACCGCTATATTATCCCAAAAGTCATTTACAGATACCCACGATGAAGTAGAACTTGTAATGTTGCTATTGTACCACAAACCGCCAGAAACACCTCCTGCCCATATTTTATTGACCGACACGGGGTCCCAAGCCAAGGCGCGTGTTCTACCGCCTACATTATTTGGACCTCTCTCTACCCATGGAGTGGTGGTACTTCCAGGAGTTCTAGCAGCCGATTGTTGTAAATTTTTGGTCATTGCCAAAATAGGATATAGTCTTTCTACTTCCGGTTTTCCGGTGTTGGGATCCATAGTGGCCAAAAAATCTTGCTCGAAGGCTAAATCAGGTCGGTCTGCCTTTGGTATTTTTGTCATTTGTTCATCCGTTAATCTTCTGTTGTACGGATGGTTGGCTAATATTTTTTCGTACTTCACCCGTGCTTCATTGGTGGTTTCTGCATCGTTTTTAGCAAATGCGTTTGAAATAGAATTCCGGTTTGAAATAAGTAAAATCACAAGGATACCGAATAGTAAAAAGTATAGTTGTTTTCTCATGGTACGAATATTAGATAATAGTTACTGCGAAAATACTGGATGAAATCCAATTAGCAGATAATACAAATCAGGTAATTAACGATTAATCAGAATGAATGATATTTGCACCTATAAAAGATAAGGTATGGTAAAACAGGTAACAGTATTATTTGCAGTCGTAATAGGGTTTGTGAGTATAGTGAGTTTAATGGGATGCAACACGTCTACCAAATCGGTGACTAAAAACCCAAAGGGCTTAGTGATTGTGGATTCCTTTCAAATCCCAATTATTCGAGGGGCATCAGCCTATAAAGGAAGAAGAATTGGATTAGCATTTATGACAACTCAAAAAGTGGCATTGGACTCTATGGTATATGAAGGCCAAGCGCAAAAATGTACTGTTATTAAGCAAAGTGGAGATACCACATGGATCGATGCTAGTTTTTACCCCATTGATAAAAAAGTGATAGGTAAGGAGTCAACCCCAACCGCTTTTGATGATTCTTTTTGTATGCTTTACTACACCGAAGAAACGCAACATAAAACGATTGTAGTAAAAGATATACCACTGGTAACTAGTGAAACAGAGTGGAAGTGATACCTCATTTGTAATGCCTGTTACGGGCATGGAATAAAACGAAAAAAGCCATTCGATTATGCTCGAATGGCTTTTTTGGTATAGTAGTAAATGTGAATCTACGCTTTCGCTTTTCCAATAAATTGAATCTCGTTTGCCACAATGTCGGTTACGTAATGGGTCACGCCATTTTTGTCATCGTATTTGCGGTTTTGCAATTTCCCTTCCATCGCCACTTCTTGGCCTTTGGTAAGATATTTTTCGATAAGCGTAGCAGTAGTACCCCAAGCTGTTACATTATGCCATTGGGTATTATCTACTTTTTTACCTTCTTTGGTTTTGTAGGTCTCGTTAGTCGCCAATGAGAATTTGGCTAATTTATTTCCGTTGTCAAGGGTTTTAATTTCTGGCGCTTGACCTATAAATCCGATTAATTGTACTCTGTTTTTTAAATTGTTCATGATATGTGTTTTAACAAATAAATAAAATTGATTTCGTGTCCTATTTCGATACAGCTGTTGTTTGAATAATTTGACGATGCAAAGATTGAACACCCACCAAACTTTAGTCGGTAGATAAACGTTTACTAGTCGTTTGTAAACGTTTGTTGTCGGATAAAGTAGGCGGTTATCGGTGTTGATTTTCCTTAAATTAGTTATTAATATATTTAATGTCAATAACTTATGTGATTTAGGTTTTGTATTGGTAATAAACGAAAGAAAATTTCAATTTAATTTTACGTAACCCATAAAAAACGACTAGGAGGCATGGTTTTTTCATTTTGGGGGTACGGATTCTAACAAACTACAACCAAAAACAGGAATAATAAGGCATAAAAAAACTCACTAGAATTAATCCTAGTGAGTTTTCAAAATGGTAGAAATCGTTATTTAATCACCATTCTTTTGGTGACCGTTTCGTTTCCAATCGAAATATGCACTAAGTAAATTCCTTTTGCCCATTTGGAAGAATTTACGGTGTAATTACGATTAGAAATACTGGTTTGTTTCACCAATTGACCCAATGAATTTACAATCATCAAATTGGCAGTTTGCGCAGCGTTTAATTCAGGTAATTGGATGGTAAACTCTTTGGAAGCCGGATTTGGAAATACGGATACCTTAAAGTCATTCGCTAATTCATTCACACCTGTACAGATATCAATGTAAGCAATTACTTCAATTCTTGGACTCGTACATGTAGCGTCCGAAACTTTCCAATTGTAGAAAAAGTAGTAGGCAGAACCCGAAGTGGTGGTGCCGGTAATACTAGCCTTTCCACCAACATTATACGGAAATGAAGCTCCATTGCTATTTCTAAATAATCCAGGTTGGGAGTTTAGGGCTACTCCTAATTGGTAATTCTGCCCCACAGGAATGGTGAAATTTAAATCAACCGTGCTTTGACCTGCAGGAATATTTCGCATTACAGTATCCATTATTACCCCTGCAGAATTACGTAATTCAATAATACGCACGTCTGCATTCACGGCATACACATCTACTTGTTCCAAAAGAAGTGGAGTAGTGACATCAAAAACCAAGCTTTGATTACCGTTAAAGAAGTTTCCTCCATCAATGGTATTATCAGCCGGGCCAACATATTCGAAAGTAGAATACGTTTCTTGCTCCACATAATAAGGCGTGCTTACCATAAGTGCCGGAGTTATAAATGTATCTCCTTCAAATAGATATTGATTTGAATGCGCGTCTGCATACCATTTGTTGTTTCCACCTGCGGTTGCAATTAGCGTGTCGGACATACCTTGGCAAACCATGGTAGAAGTAGCGGTAACCGACCCAAAATAAGAAACATCTACCAAACTTGATTTTGTGGCTACATCATTGCCGAACGCATTGGTAGCGGTTAAAGAAACCGTGAATGTACCTGAACTCGCAAATTTGTGTAATGGATTTCGAAGCGTAGATGACTGTCCATCTCCAAAATCCCAAAACCATGAAGTAGGTCCGTTTACAGATAAATCAGTAAACTGAACCGCTTCTGAACAAGTCACGTTTATATCGTTTGAAAAATTGGCTGTTGGCGCTGTGGTGGAAGCGGTACAATTCCAATCTATTTCAAATCCGGCAAAACTCACTGATCCATCACTAAAAAATTCAATAGTCACAAAACCAATGGAAGAGGTAATGGTACTTGGAATATTGTCGTTGCAATACTTCCCAATTAATGGAGAGTTATTAGAAGGTCCGTCATAAATATTGACGTAGTCAAATAAACATGTGCCGCCACCAGGCTCAACATCAAAACTAACAAAGTTTAAAGTAACATTTTGTGCACCTATTGGGGCGATGGTAATGGTTGAATGCGAATTGTTTTGATAGTTGTTTAATGAACCACCGCTATCAAATAACTTACCATTACAGGCTGTTTGAACGGGCGCAGTACCCGAATCCGGCATAAGCACAATACAAGGAAGCGTATCGCTAATTAAAATATAATTGGTATCGATAGTTGTAGAATTTCCACAAGTGCCTCCATTTACCGTTAATGAAACATTGTAAGCTCCGGCAGTGGCATACATGTGTACAGGAACTCTGTCGGTGGAAGTTATACCATCTCCAAAATCCCAAACAAACGACTGGCCATTGCTGGCATTGTTAATGAAGTTAACAGTTAATGGAGCGGAACAAGCGGTCTGAAAATTCGATGAAAAACTAGAAGTCACACTGTTTTGATAAGCAGCTCCCACACCCACGGCACGCCACGCATTGGTAACCGATGCCACTTTTGTGGTGCAGGCTCCATATAAATCAATGGCCGCTTGGATAGAAAAAAATCGGGCATCTGAAAAATTGGAGGTAGGACCTAAATAAACCGTTAGACTTCGATATGCGATGTCGGCAGCATCGTTAACTCCTATTCCAATAACATTGTAAAAATCGTTGTTATCATTGGTTCCCGTTGCACCGATAGAAAGTAAATAAAACCAATGATTTTGCACGCTACTATTGGTATGCACACCGCCATTATCGGCACCGTTTAAGGGAGCCCAATTGGTACCGAAATAGGTGTCGGGATACCACAAAGATTTTGGGTTCGATAGCGAACGAAAAGGACTTCCTAGTTCTTCCCCTAAAGTCCAGTTCCAATTATTTGGTCGGGCGTAGCGTTCAATTGTGGTACCGAAAATATCGCTAAACGACTCATTCAAAGCGCCTGATTCGGCATAGTAATCCAAATTCGCAGTATTGGATGTTAACCCGTGGGTTATTTCATGACCAGTAATATCTAAGGTGGTTAAAGGTGTGTTTATTCCATCTCCGTAAGTCATACGTTGGCCATCCCAAAAAGCATTGAAAAAACTAGTATCAAAATGCACGTAGCTAATTAATCTAAAACCGGCATTATCAATACTGTTTCTGCTGTGTTGATTTAAATAGTAATCATACGTCATTTCGGTTCCCCAATGCGCATCGGTAGCATACTGATCTAATTGCGCGTTTGCGTTAGTCCAGTTATTATCCGTATCATTAAAATCAACCGCGTTCGCATAGTCGGTGCCAGTCAGCATATTGAAGGTTTGAATCCCATTTCCTCTACCTGTTTCCTGCAAACGGAAACTAGTGGCATTCACACTATCGGTAGTGATGCTTCGGTTACCACTATAACCGGTAGTGGCAGTACCTTGCGCATCGTTGTGATGCAATAGTTCGATGGTTTTAATAACCGCTCCATTTTGAGCATCTACAAACACCCATTGTCGAGATAAGGGTTGCGAAGCATAGATATTCATTTTATAGGCTAAAGTAAAATCGCTAGCTGTATAACTATTTGTTTTAGATACAAATACCAATGTAGGCTGTGGTCTAAAGGTAGCTTGGTCGTTGTTTTGTTCTCTTTTAATAAAGGCTTCCTCTGCTGGGTTTTCCCATTTGTAGGCCGAAGCATTCACATGATTCATCGCGTATTGAAGAGATTGCTCAGCCGTAATGGATGCACCCTCGCTTGAGGTAATTCCACGATGAATAAATCCGTTTTGAGAATACACCGAACCGTTTTTTGAATGCACCATCCAAAAGGTAGATTCTAGGTCAATTCCATTATAGGTTTCTTGGTATTTGAAATGGGTAAATCCCAAATTATCGGTAGATTCGGAAATTAAACGTAAGCCCATATTGGCACTTAGTTTTAAGTTCTTTTCTATGTGCGAAAGATATTCCAACGTATTGGGTTGGGCACCCGCTTCATATTTTATGAATGATGGTATTTTTCCATACGCGCTGGTACGGATTAATTCGGTATTGGACACCAAATTTTTTGCTTGACTTCCGGTGAGTATCTGTTGCCCATAAACGACCGGAGATACAAAAAGGATAATCAAAAATGTAAACGCTAAACTGACTATTTTCATGATTTATATGTTTTTAATTAATTGAATACTTCAAAAGTAGGAGGTGCCCTACGTGTGAATATCCCTTTAACTAGCCCAAAAAGCCTATCCCTGATTTCAGGGATATAAAAATGTAAGGCGTATTGATTTTTACTAGCCATTAAACGTTGCTCGAATTTATTAAACGTACGAATAACGGGCGATGCCCTTGGGATTTAAAGAAGTTTAAATGTGATTTAGGGAACGAATAAAATGATTAGGGTGAATCTTTTTTCCATTTGTTACCGAGATATTGGGTTATTTCCAATTCAAAAGAGCCAATGTTAAGGCATAAAAAAACTCACTAGAATTAATCCTAGTGAGTTTTCAAAATGGTAGAAATCGTTATTTAATCACCATTCTTTTGGTGACCGTTTCGTTTCCAATCGAAATATGCACTAAGTAAATTCCTTTTGCCCATTTGGAAGAATTTACGGTGTAATTACGATTAGAAATACTGGTTTGTTTCACCAATTGACCCAATGAATTTACAATCATCAAATTGGCAGTTTGCGCAGCATTCAATTCAGGTAATTGAATGGTAAACTCTTTGGAAGCCGGATTTGGAAATAAGGATACGTTAAAGTTGTTTGCTAATTCGGCTACACTCGTACAAATATCAATGGTAGCGATTACTTCAACTCTAGGACTGGTACAAGGAATATCTTTTACTTTCCAATTGTAAAAGAAATAATAATACCCAGCAGCCGAAGCAGTGGTGCCAGTGATACTCGCTTTTCCACCTACATTATATGGATAAACGCCTCCATTGCTATTTCTAAATAACCCAGGGCGAGAGTTCAATTCTACGCCCAATTGGTAATCTATTCCGGTAGGAATAACGAAATTTAAATCAATCGTGCTTTTTCCAGCAGGAAGATTTACAGAAACAGTATCGAGTATGGTTCCTGTAGAATTTCGTAGCTCAATAATACGTACACCCGCATTGCCGGCATACACATCTACTTGTTCTAAAACCATTGGAGAGGTGACGTCAAAAATTAAACTTTGATCACCGTTAAAAGAATTACCGCCTCCAATGCTATTATCGGCCGGACCTCCATATACGGAAACCGTGTTGGTTTCTTGTTCTACGTAGTAAGGAGTACTTACCATTAATGGAGGAGTAATAAATGTATCACCTACAAACAGGTATTGATTGGAATGTGCATCTGCATACCATAAGTTATTTCCACCTGCGGTTGCAATTAATGTGTCAGACAAACCTTGGCAAACGGTAGTAGAAGTGGCGGTTACTGATCCAGAATAATTTACAACCACCAAACTGGTTTTGGTAGCCACATCGGTACCGAAAGCATTGGTAGCAGTTAATGAAACAGTGAAGGTACCTGAACTCGCAAATTTGTGCAATGGATTTCGTAACGTAGATGTTTGTCCATCTCCAAAACTCCAAGACCAAGAAGTAGGTCCGTTTAACGATAAATCGGTAAACTGAACAGCCTCTGAACAAGTGGTGTTTAAATCGTTAGAAAAACCGGCAACCGGAGCTGTGGTAGAAGGAGTACAATTCCAATCTATTTCAAACCCGCTGTTGGTGGAGCCACCATCACTGTAAAATTCAATAGTTATATATCCATTGGTAGAACCGATTGTGCTAGGCACATTGTTGTTACAATACTTTCCTATTAAAGCTGAATTGGTAGAAGGACCATCATAAATACTAAGGTAATCGTAGTCGCATGAGTTTCCAGAACCAGGTTCAATATCAAAACTTAAAAAGCTCAAAGTAACACTATCGGCACCTATTGGGGCAATGGTAATGGTAGAGTACTCATTATCTCCGTAGTTGTTTAATGAACCACCGCTATCAAATAATTTACCGCTACAGGCAGTTTGAGTGGAAGCCACACCAGATTTTGGCATGATGATGATACAAGGAAGCGTATCGCTAATTAAAATATAATTGGTATCAATAGTCGTAGAATTTCCACAGGTACCTCCATTCACACTTAATGAAACATTGTATGCTCCAGCAGTAGTGTAGGTATGTACAGGTATTCTATCGGTAGATGTTGTTCCATCTCCAAAATTCCAAACAAACGACTGACCATTACTTGCATTGTTAATGAAATTAACGGTTAATGGAGCAGTACAAGAAGTCTGAAAATCGGATGAGAAATTAGAAGTCACACTGTTTTGATAAGCAGCGCCTACACCCACCGCACGCCAAGCATTGGTAACGGAGGCAACATTTGTAGTACATGCACCATATAAATCAATAGCTGCTAGAATAGAATAAAATCGTGCATCCGCAAAATTGGAAGTAGGAACTAAATAAACGGTAAGGTTTCTAAAAGCGATTTTTGCCGCATCGGAGATTCCTATTCCAGTAACATTGTAAAAATCGTTGTTATCATTGGTTCCAGTGCCACCAGCAGATAGTAAATAAAACCAGTGGTTTTGCACGCTACTATTGGTATGTACACCCCCATTATCTGCACCATTTAGTGGAGCCCAATTGTTACCGAAATAGGTATCGGGATCACCCATCGCATTTGGATTAGACAACGAACGAAAAGCACTTCCAAGGTCTTCACCTACCGTCCAGTTCCAGTTATTTGGTCGGGCATAGCTTTCGATAGCTGTACCAAAAATATCGCTAAACGACTCATTCAAAGCACCCGATTCGTTAAGGTAATCTAGATTGGCAGAATTAGATGTTAACCCGTGGGTTATTTCGTGACCTGCAATGTCTAAAGACGTTAATGGTGCATCGGCTCCATCTCCGTATGTCATTCGTTGACCATCCCAAAAAGCATTGTTGTATCCGTTATCATAGTGAACGTAGCTAATTAATCTAAAACCAGCTCCGTCAATACTGTTTCTGTTGTGTTGGTTTAAATAGTAATCGTAGGTCATTTCTGCGCCCCAATGTGCATCAGTAGCATATTGGTCTAATTGTGTGTTTACGTTATTCCAGCTATTATCCGTATCGGTAAAATCAACCGCGCTAGAATAGTTAGTGGTCCTTAACATATTAAAGGTTTGCACTCCATTTCCTCTACCTGTTTCACGTAAGCGAAAACTAGTAGCATTCACACTATCGGTGGTGATGCTTCGGGTACCGCTATAACCTGTATTGGCAGTTCCTTGCGCATCGGTATGATGTAGTTGGTCGATGGTTTTTATAACTGCTCCATTTTGAGCATCTACAAATACCCATTGTCTGGATAATGGCTGAGAAGCATAGATGTTCATTTTATACGCTAAACTAAAATCGCTTTCGGTATAGGCATCTGTTTTAGATACAAATACTAAGGTAGGTTGCGGTTTAAAGGTAGCTTGTTCGTTGTCTTGTTCTCTTTTAATAAGCGCTTCTTCTGCCGGGTTTTCCCATCTGTAGGCCGATGCATTTACATGATTCATGGCATATTGCACCGATTGTTCAGCGGTAATGGAAGCATTCTGACTGGAAGTAATACTGCGGTGAATAAACCCATTTTGAGAATGTACCGTTCCGTTTTTAGAATGCACTATCCACGCGGTAGATTCTAAATCAATTCCATTAAAAGTTTCTTGAAATTTGAAATGGGTAAACCCCAAATCATCGGTAGTTTCTGAAATTAAACGTAAGCCCATATTGGCACTTAGTTTTAAGTTCTTTTCAATGTTCGAAATATATTCCAACGTATTGGGTTGCGCACCCGCTTCATATTTGATGAATGATGGAATTTTTCCATACGCACTGGTACGTACTAAATCGGTATTGGGAATCAAACTTTTTGCTTGATTTCCGGTAAGTACCTGTTGCCCATACAGAAATGGAGATACCAAGAATAGCCCAAAAGCTATAGCAGAATAAAATAGTTTCATTTTTGAATTTTGAGTGAATCGAAACTCCAAAACGGATGAAATTTCAAGGGGCAAGATAGTAGAAAAAGGCAACCATACAAAACTTTGTTTTTTGAACAAATTGCAAGGTGTTTTATTGCATAAATCGCGGTTTACATCTTAATAATTTTGTGAGTTTCGCTATGCTTAGAATCTGTTAATTGTAGAAAGTACAACCCTTTGGGTAACTGTGCTAGATGGATGGTAACACTCGAACCGCTTACGGTATTTTGATACACAAGCTGCCCTAAATGGGTGTAAATAAAAACCTGCTTTTTGGCATAATCATTCCATTCCAGCGTCAGGTTATCCGCCATCGGGTTTGGAAAAAAATGCGATTCAAAAGGCGAAATCTTTGGAACGGAAAGAGGAGATTGAGTGTGGTAAAATTTCGTCCGGT
Organism: uncultured Flavobacteriales bacterium; assembly: GCA_963974475.1. Classification (GTDB taxonomy): domain Bacteria; phylum Bacteroidota; class Bacteroidia; order Flavobacteriales_G; family Salibacteraceae; genus CAJXZP01. The sequence goes on along the minus strand of CAXBCR010000022.1, from coordinate 43,893 downwards.
AAATCAGAAAAAAAACAGCCACAAAGTGAAACTTGTTTAAACCCAATCTCGTAAGGTAATTTATGAAGCGAACAAAACAAATGGCAGCAACCGTTAGCACCGTTGTAAAACCGACTGGAAATATTACTCCCTTAATTGATTTATTTGTAGAAATGTGCTTTGAAAATATTCAGAATGATTTCCAAATATCTCAATTCAAATTGGTGGGAATGCAATTAGGATATACCGAATCAGAAACCGAACGAGTGGTGGAAATAGGGAAATTAGAATATCAAACCTTGTTAGATGAAATAAATCAGCGCTTTAAATCTTCCGTGGTCGTTTAACTCCAAAAAACTGAAAGTAAATTAAATAGGCAGTCGCCATAAAAGCAGTCACCGCTCCAAAACCAAATGCATACGGAAACATTTCAGGGTCATTGGAATGGATAAACCCGGAAACTGCTGCCCCAAAACCAATCCCAAATTCAAGAAATATGTATAAGGTAGACATGGCTCGTCCACGATGTTTTTCATTGCTTCGGTCTATGTTCCAAGCAAAAATAGTTGGGCCATTCATTCCGGCAGCCAATCCAAATAATACGCCTCCGGTATAAAACATCATTTGCGTATCGGCTTGGCTTATTACCGTGACAGAAATACCTATAAGTGCCGAGGAGGCTATTAGTACGGGTACACGCCCATAAATATCCGAAAACTTACCGGCAAAAAATCGAACGGTAATGGATGAAACCACAAAAACGGTATAAAAAGAGCCTCTGTTCGCCACGCCCAAGTGATCACCCAAATCAGGGATTAATGTAAGAATTATTCCGAATGGGATGGTAGTCAGTAAAAAGGTGATAGCCACTGGAATTACGTTTTTTTCGTAGAAGTCGCTAAATTTAACCTTTAATAAACCAAGCCGCATTTTTTGCTTTTGCTGCAAGGTTTCTTTCATTCCAAAAATTACGGCTACCGACATAAATGACATGAGTGCAGACAAATAAAATAACCCATTTATACCAATGTAATGAATGGAATACGACCCAATCATTGGGCCAATGGCCATACCCGTACTGGTAAATACACCCAGCACTCCCATGGCTTCACCACGTTCGGTGGGACCTACCACATCCGAAACAAATGCGGAGGTGGCTGTGGGTTTAAACCCGGTAGATAAGCCGTGAAATAGACGTAACATAAAAAAACCAGAAACAGTGGCCATAACGGGGTAGAGCAAGGCGGCTATTACGCCAATGCTAGCACCAAAAATCATGACCGGTACGCGACCCACGGTATCGGTAAGCTTGCCACTAAAAGGACGAGATAATAATGCGGTAACGGTAAACAACGAAATGATAAGACCTTTGTATTCTCCACCACCCAACGATTCTAGATAGGATGGAAGTTCCGGAATCATCATGTTGAAACTGCCAAAAAAGAGGGCCGAACTCAAACAAAGTAACCAAAATTGGCGACTATTTTTATAACTAATTGTGCTGTTCACGAGCGGGCGAAATTAGCAGGATAATTGAACAAATCTGGCTTTCAATTCTATTATATTTGTGATACTATTATAAAAATTAATTGAAATCGATTATCACATGCAATCACACGAAGTAGATTATAATATTAAGGGAGATGATATCCAATTTGTTGAAATAGAATTAGACCCGCAAGAAGTGGTCATGGCCGAACCCGGAAGCATGATGTACATGAAGGCTGAGATTGAAATGGAAACCGTTTTTGGAGATGGCTCCCATCAAAGTGACTCGAGTTTTATTGGTAAAATGTTTTCAGCCGGAAAGCGTGTGCTTACAGGGGAAAACTTATTTATGACCGCCTATAAAAATCAAGGGTATGGCAAGTCGCATGTGGCATTTGCAGCGCCCATGCCCGGCAAAATTATACCCATTGATTTATCTCAGTATGGCAACAAAGTTATTTGTCAAAAAGATTCATTTTTATGTGCTGCCAAAGGAGTTTCGGTTGGTATTGAATTTAACCGAAAAATTGGTGTTGGCTTATTTGGTGGTGAAGGTTTTATCATGCAAAAACTGGAAGGAGACGGAATGGTGTTTGCCAATGCCGGAGGAACCATTCATAAAGTGGTGCTGAAACCCGGTGAAGTCATAAAAATTGATACGGGTTGTTTGGTTGCTTTTACCAGTACCGTTAATTATGATATAGAAATGGTGAAAGGAATTAAAAATGCGCTTTTTGGAGGAGAGGGCTTGTTTTTAGCTACACTAAGAGGAGCCGGAACGGTTTGGATTCAATCGTTACCATTTAGCCGAATGGCAGATAGAATTATTTCATCTGCTCCCAAAATGGGCGGTAAATCCAGAGGTGAAGGAAGCATTTTAGGCGGATTAGGTGATATGGTTATGGGAGATAACTCATTTTAAATGGAAATAACGAGAAATAGAATTATTAAATTTATCCAAGCTTGGTGAACTATAGGATAGTTTAGGGGATTTACCGAATTAATAAAACACTACCATGCGAGATTTGAAAATCTTTTCTTTTTCCATCTTTTTTAAAGTTGAATTTTATGATGTAGTGGAAGAGACCCGGTTCTAAAAATTTACCATTTAAAGTACCGTCCCATGAAATAGTAGGGTCGGTGGTTTCAAAAACAAGAACGCCCCATCGGTCATAAATGGAAATGCTATATCCTTTAAGCTCGCAATTTGCAACGGGTGCAAAGGTGTCGTCCAACTGGTCTGAATTGGGTGTAAAAGCATTGGGAATAAACAAAGCGCAATCACAATCTTTAAATTCAAAAAGAATGGTATCGCTCGTGGTACCGCATTTATTGGTAACGCTAACCTGATAGATTCCTTTTTCATGTACGTTGTAAAATGGCTCAACGGATCCATCCGACCACAGGTAAGATGAATTGGGCCAATCGGCAGCTAAGGTTATCACATCTCCAATACATGCTTTCCTATCTTGCCCTAAATCAGTAAGTGGAGGAGTGGAATAAGTAATGTTTACATTGGATCTAGCCGTGCCGCAAGCATTGGTGGCTTTCACCCAGTATGCTCCAGCGCTATTTACGGTGATGAGCGAATCGGTATCCCCGGTATTCCATAAATAGGTAGCCAATGGAGCGTTGACCCATAAATCGATTGAATCTCCTTCACATACAATCGTATCGTTACCTAAATTAATAGTTGGTTTATCTTCATGAACTACCTGGATAGTATCTGTATTAAAACAATTTCCTTTGGTAACTTCAATCCAGTATTTTCCTGCGTTTAGCACTTGATTGTAAGCGTTAGTAGAACCGTCTTGCCATAAAAATGATGCCCCATGAGCAGTAGAATTCAATATAAAAGTTTTTCCTACGCATATAATGGTATCGCCACCCAAATCAGCATCGGGTTTGGGTTCCACAATAATGTGAATGGTATCTGAAAACACACAGTTTAAACGCGTCACTTTTACGAAATAAGTACCCTGCGTAAAAACATTGAAATTGCTGGAGGTAGTGTTATCCTGCCATAAATAAGATGAACCGGCATAATTCGCATTTAGTTTGAGCGTATCCGGAAAACAAATAACGGTGTCCACTCCTAGATTAATTTCAGGAATTGGATTAAAAGTTACCGTAATAGTGTCGGATTGGCGGCATAAATCTACCGCTGTTTCTACCCAGTAAATCCCTGATTGCGTAATGGATAACGAGGAATTAGTGGAGTTGTCTTGCCATAAATAGGAACCATTCACGTTTAACCCACTTTTCACTAAGGTATCTCCATTGCAAAGTGCGGTGTCATTTCCTAAACTAACGGTGGGTAACGGTTGTACCACCACTTGAATGCTGTCGGAAGCAAGGCAATTATTAGAATCTACTTCTACCCAATATAATCCCGGTTGACCAACGGAAAAAGTGGGATTTACACTTTGGTCTTGCCATCGGAAAGTGGCATTGGTATTCATCGGGTTTAAAACGATCGTATCTCCTTGACAAATGGTGGTGTCATTACCTAGGTCAACCCCCGGAAGGCGATTATATGTTGCCACAATAGTGTCGGATGAGGTGCAATGATGGGTTGTAACATTCACCCAATAGGTGCCTTGAGTGGTGATATTAAAAATAGAATCTGTCGTATTATTCTGCCATACATACGTGGAATTTGGGTTGGTAGCATCCAATTGTAGCGTGTCCAAATCACATAAGGTGGTATCGTTTCCTAGGTTTACATTAGGATAATTCGTAAACCCAATGGTTATGGTATCCGAGTCGCTAGCTCCGCAATTATTGGTGGCAATGACCCAATATGTTCCGGGTACCGTTACTTGCAGGGTAGAATCGGTAGAGCCATTTTGCCACAAGTACGTGGAGTTGAGGTTGGTGGCTACCAATAATGTGGTATCGCCCACGCAATAGGACGTGTCATTGCCAAAATCCACCACCGGAGATGCGCCCACCGAAACATTGAAAGACCCTACCGAATCGGGGCAGGCCGTAACGCTATTAGGTACGGTGTAATTGTAAATTCCAGCAAGCATTGAACTCGGTGTGAAAGTTCCTAAATACCCACCGTTCAGTGCGGAAGGTCCGGTCCAAATTCCGGTTTGACTAGTTGGGCTAACCAATGAGTCGTATAAATTTATGGCGGTAGAATTGGCGCAAAGCCCAATGGATTGAGAAGCCACCGGAGGAATACAAATATCTAAATATAAGTCATCCATTCCAAAATCGTTATTCCCCACACCCGACACAAAAATGAGCTCGAAATATAAAGTTCCCGAAGTGGGTGTAACGGTAGCCGAAGTCCATAAATTCCAGCCTGATGCTGCGGTATATGTGGAGGTGGTGGTGGTCAAAATGTTATTGTTACTGTCTCGCAAACGGAGAATAACCGTACTTGAACCGCCATTAATTTCTTTTACCCAAACGCGAATACGGTAGTTGTAATTCGGGCAAACCGCATAGCTTCGACTTAGCACTAAGGAATTGGTAGCTAGATTATTTACAAAATTCATATACATCCCACGCGCTCCCCAATGGGCGGCATACGATTTAGGCGAACTATGGTAGGTTGTGGAAGTAACTAAACCCGGAATGGTAGTGGTGTATTCAAAATTGTCATAGTCCACATTGGTGAAAGTGCATTGAGCAGATAAATTACTCGTATAAATAACTGCCCACAATAGGGTAATGGCCAATTGTTTTAGATATGTAAATTTTAATTTCACCAAGTTTCGCCCATTTAAAGTAATAAGTACTAGTACAATTATACAAAACAAAAGCGGTGAATCGTAAAATAACACCAGGTATAATGAGGCGGAAAAACAACCTGTTTTGGAAATCAGAAATGAAAAAAAATTAGGATTTTAAAAGGCATGTTATGCGATTTAGTTGCGGATGATTGGATACGGAAATTACCGTTCGTGTCGGATTTGTTTACATTAAATTTTAGTGAGTGAGAAGGATATTTAATACACGCTTAAATTCTATAGAAAATATTTTGGAATTTATCATGATTTTTTTGGCGCTGACGTTTTACGAATATTACTTCTGATTGAGTTATAAACCCATTGAAAATGCGTAGATTATACATCACAATAAAAAGAACGTTGTAGTAGCAATAGGTGGTTTTAGCGTAAAATAGCACACAGCTAAAGAGCTGCCTTGAGCTTTTTAAACGGTATGATTAATATCAAAAAAAAGAATCGTCAAAAGATGTACTTTTGCGTCCTATAAAAATGCGAAAAATATGACCAATCCAGAGGTGTATAAACCAATAAATAAAGTTCGAATTGTTACTGCTGCTTCTTTGTTTGATGGCCACGATGCGGCCATCAATATTATGCGAAGAATTATTCAATCTACAGGTTGTGAGGTAATTCATTTGGGTCACGATAGAAGTGTGGAAGATGTAGTGAATTGCGCTATCCAGGAGGATGTACAAGCCATTGCAATGACTTCGTATCAAGGCGGACATACAGAGTATTTGAAATACATGTATGATTTATTGAAAGAAAATGGAGCAAGTCATATCAAAATATTTGCCGGTGGTGGTGGAACCATTTTGCCTTCCGAGATTGAAGAATTAGAAGCTTACGGAATTGAACGTATTTATCACCCAGATGACGGTCGCCACATGGGTTTGCAAGGCATGATTAATGATTTGGTGCAACGTTCCGACTATCCTAAAGGAAAAGATGTCACCGAAGGCATGATTGATTCTTTGAAGAAAAAAGACAAGGTAGCCATTGCTAAATTGATTTCTGGAGCAGAAAATTTTCCCGATGATTACCCAAAAATTTGGAAAGAAGTAAATGCCCTAAACGCTAAATCCTTGACTCCCGTTTTGGGTATCACAGGCACCGGAGGTTCTGGAAAGTCTTCTTTGGTAGATGAATTGGTGCGTAGATTTTTAGTGGATTTTACCGATAAAGATATTGCTATTATATCGGTAGACCCTTCTAAACGTAAAACGGGAGGCGCTCTTTTAGGGGATAGAATTAGGATGAACGCGATTAATAATAATCGTGTGTATATGCGCTCATTAGCTACACGTCAAAGTAATTTAGCGTTATCCAAACACGTATCAAAAGCGCTTGAAATTTTAAAAGCAGCCAATTATGATTTAGTGATTTTAGAAACTTCAGGTATTGGCCAGTCGGATACTGAAATCATGGACCATTCGGATGTTTCCCTTTACGTAATGACTCCTGAATTTGGAGCAGCTACGCAATTGGAAAAAATTGACATGCTTGATTTTGCAGATTTGGTAGCGTTAAACAAATTTGATAAACGAGGCGCCCTGGATGCTATTCGCGATGTGAAAAAACAATACATGCGTAATCACCATTTGTGGGAAGTAAATATGGATGACTTACCGGTGTTTGGTACCATTGCATCGCAATTTAACGACCCCGGAATGAATGCGCTCTACAAAGCGGTAATTGATAAAGTACACGAAAAAGCGAAATCTAGCTTAGAATCGAGTATGGTAATTACCAAAGAAATGTCGGAAAAGGTATATGTGATTCCTCCTTCACGCGTTCGGTACCTATCTGAAATTGCCGAAAATAATAGAGCTTATGATAAGGATGTTCTGAAACAATCAGAAATAGCTCAAAAACTGTACGGAATTTACACCACATTAGCAACCATTTCTCATACTGCATTGGGTTTGGATAAGTCGGGTATTGTTACTGATGGGCTGGAATTAACCTCCGAAAATCAGCAATTATTCGATTTATTGGTAAAAGAATTTGACCGTATTAAGATGGATTTAAACCCGCATCATTGGGAAACCATCATTTCTTGGTCGGGTACCATTGAAAAATACAAAAATCCGGTTTTCAAATTTAAAGTCAGAGATAAAGAATTATCTATAAAAACACATACAGAATCCTTGTCGCATAGCCAGATTCCAAAAATTTCGCTACCTAAATACAAGGCGTGGGGAGATTTGTTAAAATGGAATTTGCAAGAAAACGTACCCGGAGAATTTCCTTATACCGCGGGTTTATTCCCATTCAAAAGAGAAGGCGAAGACCCTACTCGAATGTTTGCCGGTGAAGGAGGCCCAGAGCGAACCAACCGTAGATTTCATTACGTAAGTGAAGGAATGCCTGCCAAACGTTTATCTACGGCTTTTGATTCGGTTACCTTATACGGAAATGACCCAGATGTGCGTCCAGATATTTATGGTAAAATTGGTAACTCTGGAGTTTCTATTGCTTGTTTGGATGATGCCAAGAAATTGTATTCTGGTTTTGACTTATCGCATGCGCTTACTTCGGTATCCATGACTATTAATGGTCCGGCTCCAATGATGTTGGGATTCTTTATGAATGCAGCTATCGACCAAAACTGTGAAAAGTATATAGTAGCCAATGGATTAGAAAAAGAAATTGAATCTAAAATTTCGGCTATATACAAAAAGAAAGGCGTAAATCGACCTGCATACCAAGGTAAATTGCCGAAAGGGAATGATGGGCTAGGCTTAATGCTTTTGGGAGTTACCGGTGACCAAGTTCTACCCAAAGAGGTGTATCACAAAATCAAGGTGGAAACTTTGACTAAAGTACGTGGAACAGTACAAGCCGATATTTTAAAAGAAGACCAAGCGCAAAACACGTGTATTTTTAGTACCGAATTTGCTTTGCGTTTGATGGGTGATGTGCAAGAATACTTTATAGCAAATGGCGTACGTAATTTCTATTCTGTGTCCATATCGGGTTACCATATTGCCGAAGCGGGAGCTAATCCAATTACCCAATTGGCCTTGACTTTAGCGAACGGATTTACCTATGTGGAGTATTACATGAGTAGAGGAATGGACATCAACAAGTTTGGACCAAACCTTTCGTTTTTCTTTTCAAATGGTATCGATCCAGAGTATGCGGTAATTGGTAGAGTGGCTCGAAAAATTTGGAGTAAGGCTTTAAAACATAAATATGGCGCCAATGCTCGTGCGCAAATGTTGAAATACCATATTCAAACAAGTGGACGCTCATTGCATGCACAAGAAATAGATTTTAACGATATTAGAACAACGCTTCAAGCATTGTATGCGATTAATGATAATTGTAACTCGCTACATACCAATGCGTATGATGAGGCAATTACCACCCCTACCGAAGAGTCGGTTCGTAGAGCAATGGCGATTCAGCTTATCATAAATAAAGAATTAGGCTTATCTAAAAATGAAAATCCTATTCAAGGAGCCTTTATTATTGAAGAATTGACCGATTTAGTGGAGGAAGCTGTATTAAGAGAGTTTGATAGAATTACCGAGCGTGGTGGAGTATTAGGCGCCATGGAAACCATGTACCAAAGAAGTAAAATTCAAGAGGAATCATTGCATTATGAAACGCTCAAACACTCGGGTGAATTTCCAATAATTGGAGTGAATACTTATTTGAGTTCTACAGGTTCTCCAACAGTTCAACCCAAAGAGGTTATTAGAGCAACGGAAGAAGAAAAGCAATATCAAATTGAAATGTTGGCAAACCTACAAAAAGGAAATGCGGATAAGGTGCCAGCCGAAATAGAAAAAATCAGAAATGCAGCCATTCAAAATGAAAACATTTTTGAAGCATTGATGGAAGCCACTAAATATTGTTCCTTAGGTCAAATTACTGATTCACTATTTTTAGTAGGCGGACAGTATAGACGGAATATGTAAGTTGTGGGAGTCGGAGTTCGGGTAACCGTAGTCCGTAAACCAAGACTTTATAATGAAGTTAAAATGGAATGGATAATTGGGGGAGATAAAATGAGCCGGATGGTTATAAAATATTCTTCCAATTATCCATTTTTAGATTAAACCTTTGGGTTGCCCATTTGTCTAAAAGCAAGAATATTCAAAATACATTTGCACTTATAAGCAAAAACATGAAAAAGCTTACGCTAGTATTACTCGTTATCCTTACTGGTCAGTATGGATTTAGTCAAAGACCCAATGGTGGAGGAAGAGGAAAAGGCAACGGAAACCGCCCTACAATTTCAGGAAACATTATCGGTAAAATAATAGATTCACAAACCAAAGAATCGTTGGAGTATGCCAATGTAACTATTCATAGAATGAGAGATAGTTCGTTGGTTACAGGGGGAATAACTTCCAAAAATGGAGAGTTTAATATTGAAAAAATTCCAGCAGGCCGCTATTTTGTACGAATCAATTTTATCGGGTACAACGATAAGTTCATTACCAATCTGTTGCTAAATAAAGACCAAATTTTTCGAGATTTCGGAAAAATAGCATTGGAATCTAAAGCGGAGCAGCTCAAAGCCTTTGAAGTAACCACCGAAAAGGAAGGAATTGAATATAAAATTGACAAAAAGGTAATTAACGTTGATAAATTTTATACCGCCACATCAGGAACTGCTGTTGATGTGCTAGAAAACGTGCCATCTGTAGCGGTAGATGCTGAACGAAATGTGACCGTGCGAGGAAGTGCCGGATTTACGGTTTTGATTGATGGACGACCAACAATTATGGATGCGGCTGATGCCTTGGAGCAATATCCATCAAGCGCCATTGAGAAAATTGAAATTATTACTAACCCTTCGGCTAAATACGACCCGGAGGGAACCGCTGGTATCATTAATATCATTACCAAGAAACAAAAATTACAAGGAATTAGTGGCATTGCGAACGTCAATTTAGGCATGTATAATAACTACGGAGCAGATGCCTTGGTGCAAATTAAAAATGAACACGTAAGTTGGTATGTGGGTGCAGATTATAATCATCGCGCGCGTGTAGGGAGTCAGAAAACCTATAGTGCCACACGTTATAGCGATACTACCAATGTGGTTGGTGGCGAAGGTGACTTTTCGGGGGGGCGAACTAATGCAACATTTAGAGCAGGAATTGATATGAAATTATCCAATAAAAATGATTGGCTAATTGAAGGTTCGGTTCAAGGGTCGGAGCGTTTGAGAACGAATGAATTAGATTACAAAGAATCAACCAATTCCATTGTTACCGATAGTTACAATAGTTTAAACGAAAGCAGCCGTAAGGGATTTAATTGGAATTTTAATACAGATTATGCCCACAAGTTTATGGGCGATGACCGTAAACTAACGGTTCAGTTTAGTTGGAGCAGGAGTGAGGGCGATGAATATTCTTTAAACCAGCTCTTGGGTTTGTCGGATAACGAACTACGTAGTGGGCTTAGAAATACCGAGGTAGGGCCAAATATCAAAGGTCAGACGCGAATTAATTATGAGCATAAAATCAATGACTCCTTAAAATTTGAAGTTGGGTATCAAGGAACCTATGATATGAGTTTGGATGATTTTGGAACGATGTATTATGATACGATAGGTAAAAATTATGTAACCATTGATTCGGTATCTAGAACAAGTAGTTTTCAGCGGCTTATCAATGCTCCGTATGCTATTTTTAGCGGAACTTCCAATAAATTTGGGTATCAAGTAGGACTGCGTACAGAGTTTACCAATCGGGAAGTGAAAATTGTAGATAACCCTGCTCAATATAAAATAAACCGTGTAGATTTTTTTCCAACCGTTCATTTATCCTACGAATTACCAAAGAAAAACCAAATAATGGCCAGTTACAGTCGCAGAATTCAACGACCTAGACCGTGGTATTTAGAGCCATACATTACCGCACGAGACCAATGGAATTACAGGGGTGGAAATCCTGGTCTAGCTCCTGAATATATTGATGCGGCAGAAATTGGACACCAAAAACGATTTGGGAAGATTTATGTTTCAACAGAATTATACTATCGACATACCAGTGATAAAGTGGAGCGAATTCAAAGAGCATATCCGCAGAAAGGACCAGGGGTTACGCTTGAAATACCTGAAAATGTGGGTTCAAGTCAATCGGCTGGTTTGGAGTTTATGTTTAAAATGCCCATCAAAGCATGGTGGGAAATTAACCTGATGGCTAACGTGTACGATTATCGCGTGCAAGGGGAATACCTAGATATATATACCGGAAGAATTTTCAATTTTGATAATAAAAGCACGAATTATACCTTCCGTTTAAATCAAACATTTAAGGCTTGGGAAAACATTAAAATCCAATTTAACAGTAGTTATAATAGCCCAACGGTATCGGCTCAAGGAACACGTTCTGGGTTTTTAAATTTTACCTCAGCAATAAGAGCTGACATAATTAAAAATAAACTGGCGGTAAATTTATCGGCCCGAAACATATTCAAAACCGCCCAATTTGAAAGTACTAGTTCTGGTCCAAGTTTTGAATCGCGCAATGAAATGATAATGGCCGGACCTGTGGTGCAATTTACGGCTACGTATAAATTGAATAACTACCGAGAAAAACGCTCTAACTCCTCCAATGCAGGTGATGCCGGTGGTGGTATGGACGAATAGTTCTTTTAATTTTGGTGTTATTTCTCACCCATTTCGCGAACCATTTTTAACGATACAAATGCGAGTAGAAGTCCTACAACGCCAATTATTATCCATATTACTATCTCTTTATCAAAAAGTCCTGGTTCTTCTGTAATGGTGGCCGGTTGGATGCGATTTATTTTTTGAGGCGCTAAATGTGTTATCATTTTTAAATCGGTCGGAATTTTATCGCTAAATGACTCTAAATCGTAATGTGCTTTAACGGCATTTTTAGCTCCAAATTTAATCGTGTAGGTGTGACTTGGGTTGAAGTCTGCAATTACGTACTTGTTTAAATACGAACCGGTTACATGTTGCATTTTTAACGGCTGATTGTCTTGGTTTTGAATTTCAACGTACAAGCTATCAGTGCTAAATCCTCCGATGTTTACCAAGTTATCGCTATTGGAGTTTAATTCAAACGAACGTAAGGTTCTGGAATGATGAATTTCCTTTTTCTTGCGAATTAGTGTTTCTGGAATGCTTATTTGAGTATAGCGATTAAAGTAGTCTGCACCCGACATTTGAAATTGCAATTTCTCCACATAAAATGAGTCTGAAAGTGCTAATTGGTAATACGAAGAATTCAAAGTGTCTTTGCTCCATCTAAATGGAATATCAAAGGTAGTAACTCTTCCTTTTTGTAATTCATAGTCGTAATAACCTACCTTCAAAATATGAATGGGTAATTTCCAATAATCGTCAATTTCTAGTTTAAAGAACTCAAAATTACTCAACGGAAAATTTAGGATGTTTAAATTTGAAGTTTCGCTATTGCTATGCATGGAATGCAACAAATAGTTGTTTTTTATAACATACCAAGTCTTATTATCGTTGCTACCGCTAAGGCGCGCATGCTTTTGTACATCTGTGTTTTGAACAACAATACTTAAATTATTGACCTCCTTTTTTTCTGGGTTATGAAAAACAAGATACGAAACCTCATTTTCTCTAAAATGCTGTTCGGTAATTTCATATTCTCTAAAAGTTGCGTTAGTAGACGAGGAAGCCTCTTCCGAAAATAGATAGGGAACCTCCTGATTGTTTTCATCATATATGCGAAGGTCATACATGCCTTTGTTTAGGAGACCTAGCAAAAACGGATTCAAAACCACCTTATGAAAACCAGAAGAATCAACTGGATTTATAAACGCAGAATATTCGAAATTTTGTGCACTTACCTGAACCGAAACAAGTAGTGCTATCAGACTATTTAATAGAATCCTTTTCATCATCTTGAATAATAAATTTGAGCTTTTGATACAAAAATGAAATTAACAAAAGTACCACACCTAAAAATATGAACGATACAATTTTACTGTGGTATTGCCTTGTAGGTCGTAAAGAAACAATTTTATGATAGTCAATAAAAACAAACTCAACGATATAATACGCAGGGTTTTTAGTTTAAATTTCATTCCCAAAATCATTAAAATTAAAGCCGATACTCCCCAAACTACTGGGTAAACAGATTTATAAATATTACTATAAAGGTCGTTCATGAAAGCTTCGGGATGGTACTGATAAATGGCTGCAATATGTCCTATTTCAGAAGAGGCCACAAAAACCCCTATAAAAGCGAGTACCCAAAGTGATTTTTCTCCAACATTGGATTTATACCCGTATTGGGTGTATACATTTTTGGACAAAATAACGGTCAAAATAGTAAATAAGGCCAACAACAAATAGTGCAACGTAAAACCAGTTTCCAATCCCGGTTGGCCTAATAAATATAGATTTCGAGCATTTGAAATTTGCACAGAAAACAAGGATAAATAAGCCCCGATACTAAATAGAGTGGCCAAATTCAAAAACGGAGTGGCTACGGTATATTTCTTCCATTTGGTAAATCCAATTAATGCCAATAAATAACTAAAGAAATAACATCCCATAGCGATGAACTGAAGCGTGGGCGAAAATTCTGCACGGATAAATTGATAGTTGAGTTCGAGCATTAACCCAATGAACAAAACACTCACCATTAATAACGGAATAATCTTGGAAAGGTCGCGAATAGAAACTCCTGGCACTATGGCCTCAGCAGTTTCGTTTTTTAGTAATTTCGTGATACCAAACAAAGCCCCTATGGCTACTAAAGTAGTGATAAACACTTGGTTTATGAAAATACGTAGATTTAATACTTCTAGGTAGGTATCGTAATATTTATTCCAATCTAATAGCAAACTACCCAACATTAATAGGAGTACTAACCCAAAGGCAGCCTTCATTAATTTGATTCCCGATTTTTGGGATAACCAAAGAAGCAACACACTTTCAATGGCCCAAAAAAGCGTGATGTAATTACCTTGTAACTGAATAGGAGCAATTAAACTCACAAAAGTCAGCACCAATCCTATCAGTAAGAAAAGTAGGTTGGTGTCAATGCTTTTTCGTTTGTATAACACCAGGGTAAATCCTAGATTGAAAATGGCAATTAAAGCCGTAAATAATCCAGAATACAATCCGTTTTCATATCCGTGTACTAACGCTAAACCCAAACCAAAATAGATGGCTGAATTACTAAGTAAGATACTGATTTCAGGAAGCTTGAAGGTGTAATTGTTCTTCACGTTGTAAATGATAGTCATCAAAAAGAAAATCAAATAAAACGCAGTTAAGAATAAAAACATAGGTAACCTAAAAGCGTCCTCATTTTCAATAAATTTGGTAGAATACACCCCTATAAATAGGAGGTAGCTAAACCCGTAAGCTAAGTAATTAATAATGTTCCATTTTTTGAAATAGACCAATGCCAGCATTCCGATATCGAGTATTAAAATATAGGACAGTAACACCCTAAAATTACCCGAACCTGTGCTAATAAAGAATGGCGTGCCAAAGCCACCAATGATGGCTAAAACGGCTAATTCCTTACGGTCAAATGCAATAGCTAATAATACACCAAATGCGGTAATTGCCACCATGATACCAAAGGCTGCCGCTTGCGGAATAATATGGTATTCGTGAAATGCGATGGCTATGGTAAAATATAAAACCGCCAATGCACCGCCTATTAATACAGAGCTAAAGGTGGCAAACGATTTACGTAAATAGAAAGCTAATCCTACCATTCCGCCACCAATTAACACTCCTATGGCCACACGCATTCCTTCGGAAATTACACCGCTATCAATGCCTAATTTGACCAGAAATCCCATTCCAATTACAAAAATGACAATCCCAATTTTACTCAATAAGTTTTCACCAATAAAGGTTTCCAAATCAGGATTACGCTCCATGAAAGTAGGTCTAGGTGGTTTGGGTGGCTCAACTGGTCGGGTCGCTTTTTGTGTTTTTTCTTTAGTAGGTTCATCGGTAGGGTAGTACGGATATGGTTTCCCGTTGGTTTTTGTATCGCCATGAATAATTTGTCCCTCATACACCGGAGTAATTACCTGCTCGGATGGTTCAGTTACCGTTTCTTTTTCTGTGGAAGAAGTCTCTTCTTTTTCAGGTGCTGGAGTAGCATTCGTTACCGGAACAATTATAGGCTCACTTTGTTGTGGAATAGGCGGTTCAGGCACCACTTCTTTAGCGGGTTCAACCTCTTTTTCTACAATCGTTTGTTTCTGAAGCAACTTGGTTAGTTGCTCAAATTGAGATTTTATGAGGTAGTTTTGCACCTCAATTTTACTACCTAACGTACTGATTTTGTTTAGTATGATGGCTACCAATACCATCAATATTATGATTAAAATACTTCCAATACCACCCATATTTTCGATTTAGTTGGCAAAGTAAGGGATAAATAGCTAGTAAAAATTGAATGACTCATAAATCGATGCTTTTATGAAAATTAAGAGTTCTATAACATTTGCCGAATAGATTACTGGGGCTAGAAAAATGGTTTGAAAATTCGTAAACCTTAAGAATTGTTAAGGGTAATTTTGAAATAGCTAGGGAAGAGTAAATTTCAATCAATTTCGGTTTAATGCGGAAATTAGTTAGTCGATTTTGCTTTTTTAGCCAATTCCTTCGCCTTTCTTTTATCGGATTTTCGTCTATTTCTTGCCACCATTCGATTGGTTTTAATCAAATTAGCTTCTTTGTTTTCCTTTTGCTTGTCGTAATATTCTTTTTCGCAATCGCGTTTGTTTTCACTCTTTTTTAAATGGTTAGAAAGAATGCAACCAAGGTTATCACTATTTTTAAAAGGTTCAGAATAGGCTATTCCAATTCCTTGAGTATAAGGAGAGTAGTTTTGATATACCGGATTTAGCTCGTTCGAACGGTTAAAAACCTTACCTACAATATTTCCCTTTTTATTAATCTTATAAGAAATGGTAAACTCTCCCACTATAGTATTCGAATTGGTACTGCTAGCACTAGTGTTGCTAGAAATACCCACATTGGTTTCAATTAAAATTCGGTCGTTAAAAATTTGGGTCGACAAAGCGACCTCTACCTCATCGGCAGTGATATCATCGCCTGGGTTATACCGGAATCCAAAATCAAAATCATTGCTAATTTTAGAAAGCCAACTACTTAATTGGTTGGATAAGAGCTCAGAAGAGTTTGTGGCAACCAAACTAGAACCTGATGATACAGAAGCGCCTGTAATAGGTAGAAATTTGTTTAATATCAATAATGCAAAAACTTGTTTGTTTCGTTCTCCTTCGTCCAAATTATTTAAAAGCGTTTCTATTTCGGTATATTTGGGTGGTAAGGTAAAAGAAAAGGATAATAAGGGATCCATATAATTTCCGGTCATAGTTAGCAAAACCTCCACAGGCACCCGTTTTGTTAGTTCGGTACTGTCATAAGTCCCTGTTATTCCCAGCTCTAATAGCGTAGTTCTTACGTTGTAAGCAGCTTGTATGTCTGCCTGACCTTTGTAAGGGTCACCATTCCATGTCAATCTACTTCCTTTATTGATATCAAATTTTTTGCTAATTACTTTCGAAAATGTGAATAAGTAAAACCCTTCGGAAATTTCATAGTTTCCGTAAATGCTAAAGTCTTCATTCTTATCAATTTTAACGGTAATATTTCCAGCTCCACGCGCTTGAATTTTATCGTTTGTAAATTCGTCAAATATTAACTGAATTTCGGCATTTTCTGATAATTCCATCGCCATATCCATCGTAAAATCAGTAGCTTCATCATTTTTTGTGGATACTTCTATTTTGGAAGAGTCGGTTTTGTTACTCACAAAGTAGATGTATTCTCTTTTGGTCACCTCATCATCTTCAAAAAACGGAATTACCACTTGGGTTTCTGGCCCGGTAACCACGTTTGCAACCAGGTTAATATTACCTTGATAATCAGATTCCATACCGATGGTTGATCCTGGGTTTAAATGCACGGTTCCATAAAAGTATTCATTGTCGGCACTTGTGGTATTAAATGCTCTGAAAACATCTAAAGAAGTTATGGCTAAATCGAAATTTATGTCCTCAAAATTAGAGTGGAAGAGAGAAAAATTAACTTGAGCCTTCTTCTTGTCAGAATCGGTAATCAGTACTGCATCCGCACCTATAAGGTTTGGACGGATAAAAAAGGACTGGTTGGAGGTGAATAGTTTTTCATTTAAATATACCACACGAGTTTCTACTTCATTTAAGGTGAAATCCCCTTTAAATTTTGGTTCTTTAAAAGTGCCTGTGATGGTTGATTTTCCACTTATAGTACCTGAAATATCATCAATGTATTCTAAGAAAAAAGGTTCGATAATTTTAACCGGAAAATGGTCTAAACTTAATAAAAGGTCCAATTTTTCTTTCCGTTTTTTAGGGTAATAGGCCCCTGTTAAACCAATGGTGTTGAAGTTTTTATTTAAAAAACCTACATCTACATCAAATTTTTCCAATTCAGTATCCCATGTTGATTTTATTAATCCGTTGCCAATGGTTTGGTGATTGAATGTAAGGTCTGAAAATTTAAGGTCGGAATGGAGCTGAAATTCATTATAAAAGTCTTTTATAGTTGTGGTTCCATTAAGCTTTCCAGTCAGATTTATTTTAAACTTTTTAAATACAGGATTTAGGTGACGTAGATTGAAACTATCCACTTCGATACGTAATTCTTTTTGCGGATCTTCACTTATAAATCCATTGATCATAAAATCTTGCTCATTTTGCGAGAGCGCAATGTTTTTAAATGAATACTCCTTAAAACTTTTAGTGATTTTACTTGAATCATGTAAATCCCATAGCGTGTCGTTTACCACAACCCATGAATCTAGAAATTCGATAGAGAAATTATTGGGGTCCATAAAATTCAAATCAAATTTTACTTCTCCTGAGTTTTGGTTGTCAGTTACCAAATTATCCCATTTTACCATGGTTTGTACATTGTTTTCGTGCGCCTCAGATTTGATGGATACGTTCTCAATGTAATTACTATCGGTAAATAACACGTTCTCAATGTTGGAATGGAGTTGAAAAGTATCTGTAGTTAAAATGGCATTCACATCCATACCTTTCATTTCTTGGCCCATCAAATTCATGTTAGATGATTTTACAATTAAATCAATTTTTTCTATTTCAGAGTTGAACCCAAGTTCCAAGTTTAAATCATTTTTAAATGTGATTTGTGGTAGAAAAATAGAGGAGAAGCCACTAAAACGGTGGGCATGTAAAACCAACCTAAAATTCTCTACCGATTGAGGTTTTAACTGAGACCCCTTGTAAATAGAAGGAAGCCATTTATACACCACATGATTAAGTGATTGGAGCAATTCTTCCAAATAAAACTGTCCGGTTATTTGCAAGTCAATGTTATCCGAATGAAGGGATAAAGTTTTGTCTTTCCCGGAAGTAAAACCTAAAAAATCTACCGTTTTTAATTCTACTTTTTCGTCATATTCAGAAAACTCAAAATTGTGCAATCCTGCGCGACCAATGATATTATCTAAGGAGTTACCTTGAAAATTAAAAATGACCTCCGTACTTAAACTAGCTGAACTATCTCGGTCTAATAAATGAAGTTGATTTGGTCTTAAATGGTCAATTTTAGCGCTAAATTGATAAATGGGCTCCGACTGATGTAGGGATATACTCCCATCAAATTGTAAATTTAAATTGGTGTCCAATACCGATAAAACACCCGAAATCTTTTCATCCTTTATGGTTAAATCGGTTGTTAAATTGGTGTAGGTATATCCTTTAAAATCAAATTTGGTAGCTTTCCCTTTTAATTTCAAATCCATGTTTTCAAAATCAAGGTGGTCGCCAACCACTTCCACATCAATACTCGTTTTGCCAAATATTTCTGGAAGGTTGGTCATGGAGGCCAAATCGAAATTGGTGGTTTTTATACCTCCTTTATAGTGAATGGTTCCCGAATTTTGTGGAACTAATTGTAAATCTGTTTTCACAATGCCATTATTGGACCTAAATGTTCCATTAGTTACAAAATCGTTATAATACCCATTAAATCTACCTTTAAATTCCATTTTACCAGCATTGGTAATAAAATGAGGAATTTCAATTTTTTTGCCACTGGTAAATGGATAGGTTTTTATGGTGGCTAAATCAGCGTAATTCGTACTTAATTCTTTAAAATTACAGTTAAATGAGGTGGCCTCTATTTCGGGCAATCCGGTGATAAATACTCTACCATAAACCACCGACTCTTCTCCATATTTTAAATAAATATCCTGAAATTTCATTTGACTAACCGGTCCTTTTTCCTTTCCAAAGAGGGTGACCTCATAGTCCATTCCCTCTAAGGTAGAAGAGAAGTATGCGATGTCTTTAAAATTTACAATGGAGGTGTCTAGCGCATAACGCATATAGACTTGGTTATTAAAATCAACATAAGAACCAATGGAATCATATTCATATAATAAATCCACGTTAATATCCGAATAGGGGCTGAGAATATGTAAGTTGTCTACTTGCGTGATGGTGGAACTAAAGGTCGCATTTCCGGTAAAATTGGTAACTTCAAAACCTGATTTTTCTATCCATGAAAAATGTTGAAAATCTCCCATAAACGAATCGTTAATCATTTTAAAATGGGTTAAATCTAAATTAATATTATTCAACTCAGTATGGTCCCAATCAATTCCAAATTCTTCTATTTCGTAATTATCGTTATCCCAAACAAAATGACCGTTAGAGACAATTACATTAGAAGAATTGATGATTACGTTGGTGGACGAAGAAGAGGTGTCTGAGGAGCTGAATGCGTCAATAAGAAAGGAAAGATTGGTAAAGCTATCGCCTTTGGATTGCTGTAAAATATAGGTTGGATTTTCTATTTGCACCCGACCAAGATGAATCTTGAGCGAATCCCCTTTAAATTTAAAAAAATCAATTTCCGTTTTTAAATTTTGAATATAAAAAAGGGTGTCTTGATGCAAGTCTTCTACATAAACTTCTTCTAGCTTGATAAATTTGAAAAAGCTAATATCTATCTTTTCAATGTTTACCTTAGTGTTTAATTTCCCCTCAAGGTAAGAAGTGCCCATTTTACCCAACATGGTTTGGCCTACCGATGTCCATAAAAAGAACTGTATCAGTAAGATGAGTAATATGAGTACAATACCAATGTACTTAAGTATTTTGAATACTTTTTTGATAATTTTGTAGCCTTTAAAAATGATGCCAAAAATTTGGCAAAATTCAAAGCAAATTTAATAAAATGAGTGCACCAGTTATCATATTAGGAATAGAGTCTTCATGCGATGATACCTCGGCTTCCGTAATAATTGATGGAGTGAGTCATTCTAATATTATTTCTTGCCAAACCGTGCATGAACAATATGGGGGAGTTGTACCAGAATTAGCTTCTCGCGCACATCAACAAAACATTGTTCCAACTGTGCAAGCGGCACTCAAAGCAGCTGATATTAAACCGCATCAATTAACCGCTATTGGTTACACTCGTGGACCTGGATTGTTAGGTTCCTTATTAGTTGGAAGTTCTTTTGCTAAAGGGATGGCCATGAGTTTGGCGATACCTTTAATTGAGGTGAATCACATGCAGGCTCACATTTTAGCGCATTTTATTACAGAGAAGAATGGAGACAGTGACATTCCAGAATTTCCTTTTTTGTGCCTAACCGTTTCGGGAGGACATACCCAAATTGTTAAAGTAAAGGATCACTTTGATATGGAATTACTAGGTCAAACCAAAGATGATGCGGCTGGCGAAGCTTTTGATAAAATTGCAAAAATCATGGGTTTACCGTACCCCGGTGGACCGATGATAGATAAATTTGCCAAGGAGGGAAATAAGCATGCGTATGAGTTTCCTAGATCAAAAATGCAGGGGTTAGATTTTAGTTTTAGTGGCTTGAAAACCGCTGTTCTGTATTTTCTACAAAAAGAAATGGCTAAGGATCCTCAATTTATTGAAAAAAGTAAAGCCGACATTTGTGCCTCTGTGCAATATACCATTGTGGAAACGCTGTTGGGAAAGGTAAAAAGAGCGGTTCGAGAAACTAAAATTAACAGGGTAGCAGTGGCAGGTGGTGTTTCTGCCAACAGTGCCTTAAGAAATGGACTTGTGGCATTGCAAGAATCCAAAAACTGGCGCGTATATATACCTAAAATGGCCTATACAACAGATAATGGTGCAATGATTTCTATTGCAGCTTACTTGCGGTATTTGTCTGGCGATTATGCCACTACCGGAAATGCACCTTTGGCACGATTGAGTGTGGAAGACGATTTTGGGTGGAAATCTTAATAACAACTATTTAATAATCATATCAATGATTCCAAAGAAAACAAAAATAGTGAAGAAAGAAGTTGCAAAAACTTCGCTACACCCTCGCAATAAACATACGGGAAGATATGATTTTAAACGATTAATTTCTGGATTGCCTGAATTAGCTTCATTTGTTTCGGTAAATGAATATGGCAGTGAAACCATTGATTTTTTTAATCCTTTAGCTGTAAAAATGCTTAATAAAGCTTTATTGAAGCAGTTTTATGATATTGACCATTGGGATATTCCAAGCGGTTATTTATGCCCACCAGTACCCGGTAGAGCAGATTATGTACATCATGTTGCCGACCTATTACGCAACCATAATTTTGGACAAATACCGATGGGTAAAGGAGTCCACATTTTGGATGTTGGCACTGGAGCCAATGGGATTTATTCCATTATTTCTAACCGAGAATTTGGTTGGTCATGTGTGGGCACCGATGTGGATGATACGGCCTTGGATAGTGTAAGAGCAATCTACAAGGCAAACGAATCGTTGAAAGAAAACATTATTATCCGTAAACAAGCCGATTCAAAAAACACATTTAGAGGGGTGATAAATTTGGGTGAAAAATATGATGTAACTATCTGTAATCCACCTTTCCATTCATCCTTAGAAGAGTCGCAAAAAGGATCCATGCGAAAGCTAAGAAACTTGAAAGGCAAAAAAGTGACCAAGTTGGTTAAAAACTTTGAAGGAATGAGTAACGAGCTTTGGTGTGAAGGTGGAGAGTTACGTTTTATTCAAGATATGATTTCTCAAAGTAAAGAGTTTGCAACTCAAGTGTATTGGTTTACCTCCTTGGTTTCAAAACATAGTCATTTACGAGCTATTCATAAATTATTACGCGAAGCCAAAGCCGTTAAAGTTCAGACCATTGAAATGGGACAAGGCAATAAATCAAGTCGAATTATTGCATGGACATTTTTAGATAAACGTGCGCAACAAGAGTGGAGAGGCGAACGTTGGGGCAGTTTTGAATAAAAACTTTCGATTACCCCTTTCGGGTACCTCGGTATAATTCATAATGCACAAAACGGGTTTCTAATGGTCCGTTATACAATTTGATACGCTTGCTGGTGCGTAACCCAATGTGTTTCAAAGCTTCTTTGTTAGAAGTGATAATCCACGCATCCCAGCCTTGGAATTTGTTTTTTAAGGTGTCGCCAATTTCTTTGTAGAAAAAATTAATGTCGTCTGGGTCCAATCGTTCTCCGTAGGGAGGATTGATGATGATAATTCCACGATCATCTGGTTTTTCTAAATCCTCGAAAGCACTTAAACTAGTTTGAATGTATTTATCGCATCGTGCATTTTTGATATTATGCACGGCCGATTGTAAAGAAACATCCGAAATATCACTTCCAAATACATCGGTTTTCAGGTCTTTTACTCCCGCTTTAGCTTCGTTTCTAACAGTGGTCATTAACAAGGGGTCGTAATTTTCCCATGTATTAAATCCAAATTTAGAGCGATACCATTGCGAAGGAATTTTACGTGCTTGATAAACGGCCTCAATTGGAATAGTACCTGATCCACACATGCCATCTATTAGCGGTATGGAGCCATCCCATCCGGTAAATTTAACCAGGGCAGAAGCCAAAGTTTCATTGATTGGCGCTTCTACAGATTCTTGTCTATATCCACGTCTGTTTAGGGTGGGACCAGAGGCATCGAGATAAAGCGTCACAAATTCATCCGAGATATGAAGTAGTAATTGATAATCAGGATTGTCCTTATCCACCGAAGGTCTATTTCCTGTCTTTTCTCTAACTCGGTCCACAATGGCATCCTTTAATTTTAGAGAAGCATACATGGTATGATTATAATGCTCAGAGTGAATCGCAAAATTGATGGAAAATGAATTGTTATAATTCAAGAAATCTTCCCAAGGAAGTTTGACTGAGTTTTCATATAATTCATCTGGTCCAACAGCTTCAAATTCTTCTAAATATACCAAAACCCGAATGGCATGGCGTAATTGCAAACAACTCTTGTAGATGGTTTTTAGGTTTCCTTTGCAGTGAACCACCCGATTACCAATTTTCACATGGCTTGCTCCAAGAGCATCCAATTCATCGGCTAAAAGTTCTTCTAGTCCAAATAACGTAGTAACGGCAAGAGTTTGTTCTTCCTCTGGCTGAAAAATGTGCTTCATATCCATGCGGCAAAAATAGGTTTTGAGGGCGGGATTAAACCTCTCAAAAATGAATTTTTACACGTAATCAATTTTAGCTATATTGTTGGATTAATTTGGGCGTTAAAGGAAACCTTGTAACGTTATTTGCGTCATGCTATTATAGATTTGAAAAAGGGTAATTTAGATACGGTAAAATGGGTAGTATTAGTACTACTGTTGATTGTATTTTCTAGCGATGGGAAATCCCAAATTTTCGCGGATTTTGTTACCACTCAAGATTCAGGCTGTGCTCCTTTTGTTGCCCGATTTGCCGATAATTCTTCTCCGAATATCGTATATAGACATTGGGATTTTGGTAATGGAAACACGGCTACTGGAAATAATATTAGCCCTTCAGCTGCGTATAATAATTCGGGTAGATATGATGTGTCATTGACTATTTCAGATGGAGTTGACACGGTAACCATAACCAAAACTAATTTTGTTACTGTTCTCGCATTGCCTGTGGCAAATATTAATTACCCGTCCACTTTAGTGGGGTGTGCGCCTTATGATTTTAATGTGCAAGATGCTTCTGTTGCTGGCGATTTACCCATCCTATCTTGGCGATGGGATTTTGATGATGGTACCCCATTACAGTACTCTCAAAATGTAAATCATCATTTTAGTAGCCCGGGTACTTTTTCTATTTCTTTAATTGTTTCAGATTCTATGGGCTGTTCTAGTTCCAAGCAACTTAGTAATTTGGTAACAGTTCATCCAAAACCACGTGCAGACTTTTATTCTAATGATAGCCTTTCGGTTTGTGGTCCTCCAATTACGGTTAATTTACTTAACTCGTCCACTAGTGTGCTTCCTTTAACGTATAACTGGTTATTTAATGGAGTAACTTCAACCAATGCGAATACCGTGGCCACTTTCACCAATTCTGGAGGGTATGATGCGCAACTTATTGTAACCAATACTATTGGTTGTGCGGATACCATGTTGAGACGTAATTATGTATGGATTGGGACCATTATAGCCTCTATGGATATTGTAGATACGGCCTGTGTAGGAGTGGCTACCGGAATGAAAAATACTTCTCACGGAGGTACTGATTTTGCATGGAATTTTGGCGATGGCGGATTTGATACAGGAGATTCCGTGCAACATATTTATGCTAATCCCGGTACCTATACAGTAACCATGGTTTCTAGTGCGGGTTCGGTTTGTGATGATACGGTTACCCAATCTCTTTACGTAGAAGAAATTATTCCCGCATTTACGTCCACTCCAAAATTTGCTTGTGAAGCCCCATTAGTAGTCAATTTCACCGACCAAACTCCAGGAAACATAGTAGCGTGGAACTGGCATTTTGGTAATCCGGTAGTTACTCCTAGCGGAACTTTTTCAAATACGTCCCGCGCACAAAATCCGTCTAATGTGTATTTGGACGAAGGAAAGTATGATGATACACTCACCGTCACTTCCTCCAATGGCTGTATGAGTACAGTGATTGTTCCAAATAATGAAGAAATTATTTTTACCAAAGCCGTATTTGTAGTAGATGTAGATAAAGGATGCGCACCTTTGATTGTAGATTTTACCAATTTAACCGATTCTGTAGTTCGAATTGATACCATGTATTGGGATTATGGAGATGGCTCACCCAAAGATTCCACATTTTCGCCAAACCATATATATCCAAACCCGGGAGAGTATAATGTGGAATTAACGGTAGTCTCAATTATGGGATGTACCACAAGTTTTATACAAGAAATAAAGGTAGGCACGCAGCAAATCGCTGATTTTTCGGTGGATACCATTATTGGATGTGCTTCTGATACTTTTACTTATACCAATCTATCTACAGATACCACCCTTATAAATGAATATTTTTGGGAGTTTGGAGATGGGAAAAGTGCGGATGTTTTTGAACCCAAACATTTATACCAAGACACCGGTTACATGAGCGTTACTTTGGTGGTGAAATATAATGGATGCCCAGATACGTTGATAATAGATTCGGCTTTGAGGGTGAGTGGGCCATTGGTCCATTTTGGCGTGTCGTATAATTGTGATTCCCAAAATGTGGTCCAATTCGTGCCCGATATATGGGGCGGAACCAATGTGTATTGGGATTTTGGAGATTCTACTGGCATTGATTCTGTCAATTGGAATCCGTCTCATGCGTACCCCATTTATGATACTAACTATCCGGTCACGCTAACCGTAATTGATACTAACACCGGGTGCTTTTTTATGGAAGAGGATCAGGCAAAAATTAGGTACTTAAAAGGAGTTTTGAGTATAGCCGATACCACCATTTGTAAGGGAAGTACGATTTTTTGCACCACCGGAACATCTATTAATGCACTGTCGTTTGTGCTGTGGTCAAGAGATACGCTTAACTCTGTTACTCCGGGAAAAAGTGTTGAACGTTATTTATTTGATGTGAAAGGGCCGCAATCGATTTATGCTGTGGTGATGGATGAACATTCCTGTAGAGATACGGTAAGTAGAGATGTATTTGTTTATGAACCCATACCCAATTTTGGAAGTTTACCCATCTCAGGTTGTTCACCGTTATTGGTTTTACTTCATGACTCATCCACTAGTGACACCAACATTGTAGCCTGGGATTGGGATTTTGGAGATGGAACCACTTCTACGATTCAAAATCCACCTCATTTGTACCGAGGAATTGGAAATAATGTGTACGATGTTTCGCTAACCGTCACGGATACCTTCGGTTGTTCTTTGACAAAAGACAGTATTGGGCTAGTTTCCGTTTATCAGCCACCTTCGTATTTTGAAACCGTAAAAACACAAGTTTGCGCCCAAGATTCGGTTCCTTTTAGCAAACAACCTACCGGTGCGCTTTCCTACTTTTGGGATTTTGGCGATGGATTTACCAGTACTTTGATGAATCCGAAACATACATATAGTGCAGGAACATACACCATTTCATTAAAAACAACCGATATTCGAGGGTGTGATTCTACGTATACCAGAACCAACTACCTGGAAGCACAAACACTACCTGTTGCCGACTTCTCGGCCAACCCATTGGTGGTGGATTGTTATCCGGCAAGTGTTTCATTTTTAGAAATAAGTGGCGATACCAATATAGTGGATTGGCAATGGAATTTTGGAGATTCTCCAAATTACGTAACTCTAAGTAGTACGGGTGCTCAAAACTTATATAATCTTCCAGGAAGATTTGATGTTACTATGGTGGTGACTACAGATTTTGGATGTACGGATACGATTACTAAACCGAACTTTATATTAGTAGGTGGTCCAACGGGAGAAATCTTGTATCAGCCAGACATAGGGTGTGTTGACCAATCGGTGGTATTTGATGTAGCTAATGCTAATGCAGATGCAGAAATTTTTACGTGGGATTTTGGAGATGGAGTAGTGGATACCACTTTTGCACCCGAAATTACAGCCAATCATGTTTATGCAAGCAAAGGAAATTATAACGTGACTTTATTGCTATCAAATAGCCAACGAACCTGTCAAAAAACGGACACAACCTCGATTGAAATTGATTTGGTAAAATCAAACTTTAATATATCTGATACCAGTGGATGTACCCCATTTACCTTTCAAGCTTCGAGCTTTTCTATCGGTAGTGATTCGCTATCTTGGTTTATAGATGGAGTTAATTCTTCGCAATTATTATCCGATAGTTTTTACATTAGCAAAGTAGGTACGCATGAATTCAAACTTATTGTATACAATGCCTATTCGCATTGTTCGGATACCACCATTACTAAAATAAAAGTGAACCCATTGCCGAAAGTAAGTACCAACCCAGATGGCTTTATTTGTATTGGAGATAGTTCTCAATTGTATGCCAAAGGAGCCAAACATTATGTATGGACACCTGCCTTGGGTCTTAATAATGATGTTATTAGAACCCCTAAAGCATCGCCCATGTTTAGTACTAATTATACAGTAGTTGGAACAGATTCCAATGGCTGTATAAACAGTGATTCAACGTATTTAGAGGTCCAACAAAAGCCGAAATTGTTATGGATTACACCAGACACTTTTATTTTCACAGGAGCGGATATTCAACTGGAAACCTCTATAAGTTTACCCGTAACTTATTCTTGGTCGCCTCCATCTAGTATGGGATGTACTGATTGTCCTGATCCTTGGGTGAAACCGGTTAAAACGACTACTTATAATTTGATTTATAGTGATTTGCATAAATGTTTTATTATGGATACCAATGTAACGATAGAGGTAAACGATGAGTTTAAAGTTACTATTCCTAATGCCTTCAGTCCAAATAATGACAATTTAAACGATACCTTTTTCCCAGTAACTTACGGGGTGGAAGAATTTGTATATATGCGCATTTTTGACCGTTGGGGTGTTTTGGTGTATGAAACCAACGATATTAATGCCGGTTGGGATGGTCGACATAATGGTAAAATTGCCGCCCATAATTCGGCTTTCACCTATCAAATTAGGGTAAAACGATTTACTGGAGAATTTAAAGACTTTGTAGGAATGGTGGTTTTGGTCTCGGATTAATTCCTATTTGAAAACAACAGATTTTAACCCCAGCATTTTTAATGCGGTTATGCCTGCTTCCACACCTTTATTTCCATGAATTCCTCCAGAACGATCAATGGACTGTTGTTTGTTATCATCCGTAAGTACACCAAAAATCACAGGCTTATTGGTTTTTAATCCAACATCTTTTACTCCTTGAGAAACTGCTTGACTCACAAAATCAAAGTGAGAAGTTTCTCCTCTAATTACGGTGCCAATGCAAACTATAGCGTCAACTTCCTCTTTTTGAGCCAACCATTGCGCGGCAAGCGGTAATTCATACGCTCCAGGAACATTTAACCGGATTATATTTTCATGTTTTACACCATTATCCAACAAGGCTGTTTCGGCACCATCAGCTAGGTTACTGGTAATATCATGATTCCATTCACTTCTAATAATAGCAATGGTATATTCAGCTCCATTGGGTACATCTGCAGCATTATATTCGGAGAGATTTTGATTTATTGTAGCCATGTTGAAAAATTTTAGTGCAAAAGTAAGATAACGAAACCACTAAACTTTCACTCCGTAGTACCAAAATAGGCCAATGGTGGCAAATCGTAAAGTCTTCCCAAAAAGCATCCAAATAAAAGCAACATACGGGTTGATTTTTACAAATCCAATAGCGGCAGCCATTGGGTCGCCAATTCCAGGAAGCCAAGTAAAAAAAGCAAATAACCAGCCGTATTTTTGAGCGGAATGCATCAGAGAGGTCAACTTTTCATGAGGAATTTTAAACCATTTTTCTAGCCATTCCCATTTACCAAGCCAGCCAATGTAAAAAGTAATCATACCACCAATGGTGTTTCCTGCACTAGCCACCAAAACCAATGGAATTAATTCAAATTTGGCGTATAAAAGACCTAAAAAAACGGCTTCAGAGCCAAAAGGTAGGAGCGTAGCCGCCAAAATGGACGACAAAAACATCCCCCAATACCCTAATTCAATCCAGTCCATCGCGCAAATGTATATACAATTTGGAATGGTCTACCGGGAAGTTGAAATAAAATTTGATGTCAGTTTACGAAAGCATTTCTTGACGAAGTAAAAATTCTAATTGTTCATTAGATAATTTTAATTGCTCCATCATATATTTATTTTCTCTACGTAGTCGATGGGTCTCAAAAGCGTTATGAATAATGTTTTTTAAATAGGTTTCATCCCACGGTTTTTGAACGTAGTGATATATTTTACCTTTATTAATAGCGTCTATAACTGCCTGTATATCAGAAAATCCAGTAATTAAAATTCGTATAGTATCGGGAAAATCAGGAATTATAGATTCCAGGAACTCGACTCCGGTCATAAACGGCATTCGCTGATCGGTAATTACGATAGAAATGGGGTGGCTTTCTAATATCTTTCTTCCTTCCGCTCCAGATTCAGCGGTGAAAATATTAAAATCTCTTCTAAATGCGGCTTTGAAACTAATTAGATTATTAGGTTCATCGTCCACATATAATAATTGAAGTTTGTCACTCTGCACAGGTGTAGAATTGTCTTCTGACATGTTATTACGTTTTAGGTATTCAGAATTCGAAAATAGTACATTTCTTTTAAAATAAATGACCATTGATTAACATTTAAAAAAATAGCGATAGAGATTGAACAACTAGTTACAATTAGACCCTTACGTAGGTAGGTAAATGTTATACTTTTGGGTTTGAGATAAATCTAATTAGTTATTTAAATGAGTGAAATAATTAAATCAGTTGATAATCAACAAGGTATATATTTACCGGTATTTTTTAGGTTAGTGAACAAAAGCGATAAAATTGCGCTTACCACATTAATAGAAAAAAATCCTCAAATCGTTATTTATGATGATATTAGAAGCCAACTATCGGAGCTAATTGCATCAAAATTTCCAGCTGGAATTGATGAAAATGAGCTTTCTGGTAAGGTAAATCATATACTTTCTAAGAATGGTTCGGATGCATACGGGGTATGGGTATACTATTCATGGTTAAATAAATTGGTACATATATTAGATGAAGCGGAATTTATTGAACTACGTACGAATCGAAATCTAAATAAAATCACTAAAGAAGAACGTGATATTTTGGCATCTAAAGTCATTGGAATTATTGGTTTGAGTGTAGGGCAATCTATTGCACTTACGCTAACTATGGAACGAGGATGCGGTGAATTGCGTTTAGCTGATTTTGATAAGTTAGAATTATCTAATTTAAATAGAATACGAACTCCTTTATATAATTTAGGAGAGTATAAGGTGGTAGCAACGGCTCGAGAAATTGCAGAAATAGATCCATTTATAAAGGTGTCCATTTTTACGGAAG
The DNA here is from genome assembly GCA_963974475.1 of uncultured Flavobacteriales bacterium. Lineage (GTDB taxonomy): Bacteria > Bacteroidota > Bacteroidia > Flavobacteriales_G > Salibacteraceae > CAJXZP01. The sequence goes on along the minus strand of CAXBCR010000022.1, from coordinate 13,376 downwards.
GGGTTACGCAATCCAATATGGAAGAATTTATGTTGGGGGATTCAAAACTAGATTTACTAGTTGATGAATGTGATGGTTTAGACATTAAGATTCAAGCCAGAGAATTTGCTAAATCGCATAGAATCCCTGTCATAATGGATACATCCGACCGCGGAATGATTGATGTGGAGCGATTTGATTTGGAACCTAATCGCGAATTGCTGCATGGTTCTGTACAGGGGTTGGATTCAACTAAACTAGCTGGACTTACCAATGAAGAGAAAATTCCGATTGTGCTGCAGATTCTAGGATTTGAGCAATTATCAGCTAGAGCAAAACAATCTTTGGCGGAGGTTAAAAAAACGATAACTACTTGGCCGCAATTGGCTACATCCGTAATTTTGGGTGGCGCAGTAGGGGCGGAAGTTTCGCGAAAAATATTTTTAAAACAATTTAATGATTCAGGTAGATATTATGTGGATTTAGATGAGATTATAAAGGATAAATAAAATTAATAAAATCGGGTATTATGCATTACACCTACCAATGTAAAACACTAAAATGCACAAACCGGCTAATATTTGAAAAATAGTATGCTGAGAATTAGGGCTTTTAAAGCGATTGATGACACAGATGCAGGTGAAAAATTTGCAATAGGTCACAAAAAAGTTTTGGAGGATATTGGTGTTAAAGTTACCTCAGGAAATAATGATTGGGTTGAAGACCCAAACGTTTTTGTCATGATTGTGGAAGATACTGCAAAAGACAATGAAGTTTTAGGAGGAGTAAGGTTGCACGTGGCGAATAAAATCACCGTGCTGCCTATGGTAGAAGCCATATCGAAAGTAGAAGATAAAATTTATGGAGAAATAAATAATTTAATGGATGCTGGTACCGCTGAAATTTGCGGTATATGGAATAGCAGAAAAGTGATGGGACTCGGTTTGGGTGCTATTTATTTAATGCGATGTTCTATTGCTTTATCTACGCAAGTGGGTTTAAGTACCATGTTGTCATTCGCTTCCAGAGCCACGCGTGGGCGAGGATATGAAAAAGGGTTTGAACCTTTTACAGTAGTTGGTAATAAAGGTGAGTTTAATTATCCAAAACTCGATTTAATTGCCACAGCTGTAATTTGTTATGATCCCGAGATTTTATCATTAGCAACTGAAAAAGAAAGAAACGAAATTTTTAAACTAAGAAATAAGCAAAATTTTATAGCGACAGAAACTTGGCCGAAGGGAGAGTTTGAGTTGGAGTACAATATAAAATTACCGTAATAACACATGCGAATAATAAGATACATATTGATTTTGGTCCTTTTTGGATTTGGCATTTCATTTACGCATGGACAAAATGTGCGTGCCGGATTTAATGAGGTATATATCTTAAAATCTATTACATCGATGGTGGATACCTCCAATCAGTTGGAAATTCAAGATGTGCAAAACAAGAACTTTGAATTGTTGCCCGACAACGGACATAGTGGAGTTTTTAATCAGTATAACCATTGGTTTAAACTAGATATTTCAAATTTTGAGTCTGGAGATACTGATTTGGCACTGCTTATTGATCAGGCCAATTTAGACTCTATTGAGGTGTATCAAAAAAATCAACAAGGTATTTGGGAAAAACAGTTTTTAGGCAAAAATTACCCGTTTTCGGAAAGGCCATATCTTACCAATCATTTTATTGTTAAAGTAAAGGTTGGCAACTCCAACATTATATATGTTAAGGTAAATTCTCAGGTGCAAACCTCTTTTAATTTTATTGTTGGTGAAATTGGTGAAGTATTAAATTACGAGAATATTTTTACGTTATGTTTTGTCCTTATTTTGGGCGTATTCCTTGCCATGATTGGGTACAACACCTTTTTGTATTTATCTATTCGGGAGCCCGTTTACCTTATTTACGTAATTCAGTCCATTCTAACCGGAATCCTTCAGATTGTGTTATTTGGATTATCCATGCAATTCTTATGGCCAAACCATATGTGGTATCAAGAGTTTTCTATGGTAGTATTTACTAGTGTATCTACCATGACGGGATTGGTATTCATGATTGCTTTTTTACGCACCAATAAGTACACTCCAACGCTACATAAAATTTCAATTTATATTATTGGGGTTTACGGGCTATTAACGTTTTATGCATGGTTTAATTCCGTATTAGTACATGAAATTCTTTTAGCGGCTCAACCACTAATTGCAATATTTATTTTAACCGTAGCGATATTAGTCATAATAAGAGGCTATAAACCAGCTAGGTTCTACTTGTTAGCGTGGTCATCCTTTTTAATTGGAATATTGATATACGTATTAGCCGAAGTTGGAATTATAGAACGAAACATGTTTACTATTTTGGCTATTCCTTTTGGTTCAGCTATGGAAGTGGTTTTACTATCTTTTGCCTTAGCCAATAGAATCAACATTTTGAAAGCAAGTCAAGATGCAGCCATTGCAAAATCATACCAACTCGAGAAAGAAAATGCGCAGTACGCACAAAAGCAAAATATTATTTTGGAGCAAAAGGTGGCCGAACGTACCACGCAATTAAAAAGCTCTAATCTTAAACTTGAAGAAAAGAACCATGAAATTGAGAAGGCGTATACCGACTTAAAAAATGCCCAATCTCAGTTAGTTACCGCAGAAAAAATGTCTTCATTAGGTCAGTTAACAGCTGGTATTGCTCACGAAATTAATAACCCTATAAATTTTGTAAGCGCCAATGTGGCTCCTTTAAGACGGGATGTGGATGATGTAATTTTACTAGTTACACAAATTGAGGAACTGGTAAAAGAAAAATTTACCGAGGAGGAGTATAAAGCCATTCAAGAATTAAAATCATCTTTAGATTATGATTTCGTAATTGAGGAAATAAATCAATTATTGGATGGAATGAGTGATGGAGCTCATCGAACGGTGGAAATAATAAAAGGACTTAAATTGTTTTCTAGGGTAGATGAAGATGATTTGAAAAAAGTCAACCTAGAAGATGGAATTAACGCTACCTTGGTGTTGCTCAACAGCGTGATTAAGCATGAAATAAAGATAGAAAAGAGTTTTGCAGGTATTCCAAATGTGGAATGTTTTGGAGGGAAAATGAACCAAGTGTTCATGAATATTTTGAGTAATGCCATCCATGCTGTGAAAATGAATAAAGACCAAGAGTCAGTTATTAAAATTGAAACACTTACAGGTGATGGGCAGGTAACTATCCGTATTGCGGATAATGGTCCTGGCATGACAGAAGATACAAAAAACAAATTATTTGAGCCATTTTTCACCACCAAACCAGTTGGGGAAGGAACAGGATTAGGGCTTTCAATCGTTTACAAAATAGTAGACAAAATAAACGGAACAATAGAAGTAAATTCAGTGATTAACAAGGGAACTGAGTTTATTATTACACTACCAATCAATAATACCACTAAACCGCCTAACAATGATTAATTTAAACAAACACATCGTGAGTGATGTTTTGTACATTGATGATGAACAAAACAATCTAAATTCCATGCGCGCTGCGCTTCGTAAGGATTTTAGAATTTATACGGCCAATAATGCCGTTGAAGCACTCAAGCAATTAAGAAAGTTTCCTGAAATTAAGGTGATTATTTCCGATCAACGGATGCCAGATATTACAGGGGTGGAATTCTTTGCTAAAATTCGGAATTTATATCCTAATAAAATAAGAATCATCCTTACCGGATATTCTGATATTGTGGCGGTGATTGAAGCCATTAATAAAGGGCAAGTGTATCGTTTTATTGATAAACCTTGGGATGTAGAGCGTATAAAATTGGATATTCAAGATGCGGTTGAGTTGTATGATACACGTAAAAAATTGTCGGATAAAAATAAGTCCTTACAATCTGCCTATAACGAGTTAGACAAATTTGTGTATAGTGTATCTCACGATTTACGTTCTCCTTTAATGTCTATTTTAGGAATTTCTAATTTGGCGGAATTGGATGTGGAGGACCCTAAATCTTTGGAATATTTTAAATCTATTAAAGGAATGGTGGAAAAATTGGATGGATACATTCATCAAATTATTGACCATTACAAGGGTACACATGGAAGTGAGTTTTCGGATAACGTGGACTTTGAGAACTTGGCAAACGAAATTATAGATAGTATTAAATATCATCCAAGTGCGCAGGATGTACATTTTTCTGTAGACATATCTCAAGAGGTGAAGTTTATGTCGAATTTTATGAATATAAAAACCATTTTGAGCAATTTAATATCCAATGCGTTTAAATATCAACGCGAAGGAGAATTGAATAAAAGGGTGGAGGTGAAGGCCTCAATTACCGAAAAGGAAGCAACCATTAGCGTGATTGATAATGGAATAGGAATAAAAGAAGATAAAATAGACGAGGTGTTTAGCATGTTTTATCGTGCCAAAAATGATGATAGTGGGTCAGGGCTCGGTCTGTTTATTGTAAAAGAAGCGATAGAAAAATTAGGTGGGGAAATTAAATTGAAATCGAAATTTGGTGCGGGTACTGAAATGACATTGATTCTACCTAATAAATATGAATAAATCCATTCGCATAATAATTGTTGACGACAATGAAATTGATTTAATGATAGGTAAACGTTTGATATCTAGAGTTGAAGCTAACATTGTGGTGAATACCTTTTTATCATGCGAGAGTTTGTATGAATGGCTAAATCAATTTAAAAAGGAAGAAATACCAACGCAATGGGTTTTTTTAATTGATATTTATATGCCTAAATGTAATGGTTTTGAGGTGGTTAAAGAATTAACTAATCTTATGAAACCAATCACCAAAAACACTTCTTATTACTTGTTGTCGGCTACTATCGATTTTGCAGATGTGCAACGAATTAAAATGGATAATACCATTAAAGAATTTATTGGGAAACCTATCACCGTTGATTTAATTCAAAAAATGCTTACGGAAAATAAATAGCGCTATTTTTTGTACGGAATACTTTTCAAAATATGTTTAATAGCCTGTATTCTAGCCGGATTTTTTTTGTTTGCTTCAATAACCTTCCAAGGCGCAAATGTAGAATTTGTGCGATTAAACATTTCGTTTTTATAATGTGTGTAATCGTCCCAAAGCTCCTGAGCTCGGCTATCTACCGCACTATATTTCCATTGTTTTAAAGGGCTTTCTTGAATATTCAAAAATCGTTTTTGTTGTTCGTCTTTGGTGATAGAAAAATACATTTTTATTAAAATGGATTCTTCGTTTACAAGCATTCGTTCAAAATTGTTTACTTCTCGCATAAACTGATCGTATTCTATATCGGTACAAAAATTATTAACCGGTTCTACAATAGCGCGATTGTACCAACTTCTATCTAAAAATAAAATTTCTCCAAATTTGGGAAACTGGGTAATATACCGTTGAAAATACCATTGTTCTTGTTCATCTTTGGAAGGCTTTGGCAATGCCACAATTCGTAAATAACGTGGATTCAAAAATTCTGTAATTCGTCTAATAGCGCCCCCTTTACCCGCAGAGTCTCTGCCTTCAAATATGATGATGACCCGCTTTTTATTTGACCTTATCCAATGCTGTAAGCGTAAAAGTTCTATCTGAAGTTTACGAAGTTGCATTTCATATTTTATATTTCGAATGCTTTTATCCAGGTTTAATTCTTCTTGAGAAAGAAGAATTTTTAATCCTTTTTTAGAATTCAATAATTGAATGTCTTTATCGCTAATGTTAGTCATAATTACTGATTTGAATGGATGGATCGTTTGTAGCTGCTTACAATGTTAGGGTCAGGGGTAACAATTGTTTTCGCTTTGTCTTTTCCCGTATATTCAAATTGGGAGAGCAAATACCGAATGGATTCTAATCGAGCTGTTTTTTTTGTATTGGCCTGAACAATTATCCATGGAGAAGGTGCAGAGTGCGTTTTGCTAAACATTTCTTCCTTAAAATGAGTGTATTCATTCCACAAACCTTGACTTTTCTCATCTACCGGACTAATTTTCCATAGTTTAAGCGGGTCTGTTTTTCTGGCGTCAAATCGCGATTTTTGAACTTCTTTTGAAATGGAAAACCAAAATTTAATAATATGAACTTCTTCTTCCTGCAACATTTGTTCAAACTCAGGCACCTGATTCATAAAGGTGTCATATTGCAGGGGAGTACAGAATTTCATTACCGGCTCAACCACCGCCCTGTTGTACCAACTTCTATCAAAAAACACGATTTCACCGGGTTGCGGTAACTCTTTAACATATCGGCTAAAATACCACTGACCTAGTTCTTTTTCAGAGGGTTTAGTCAATGCTACTACGCGCATTGACCTCGGATTTAAATGTTCAACAAACCTTCGAATTGATCCGCCTTTTCCGGCTGCATCTCTACCTTCAAAAATGACCAATACTTTTTTGTTCATGTTTACAATCCACTGTTGCAATTTAACCAACTCAATTTGTAATAATTCCAATTCGTTTTGATAGGCTATGTTGTGCGCTATCTTATCTGTGGAAATTCCTTTGCTTACGAGAATTGCTTTTAACTCATCCGTAGATTTAAGATTAAAAAACTCTTCCTTAGAAATTTTCTGATTCATTCTGGTTGATTTCTGATATGATAATAATCAAAGATAAGTAGAAAAATGAGGTATAGAAATAAATAAAGTTGACCTTGTTATTCAAAAAATGTACTTTGCAAAAAATCAATATAAACAGATACAATTATTACCATGAAGAAATTTCTAATTTTATCACCTATGGCCGTTTTGGCGGTTTTATTTTTTATGAATGCTTCGGGAGGAGTAGGTAAAAGACAAAATAAAGACCGTACAGGAAGTCCGGTTATGGGAAGTGGTCAAACTGATGGCGTTTGCGTTAAATGTCATTCCTCTGGAGTGAATTATGGTACTGTTGCCACCATGACTTTAAATGATTCTTTGGGAGCTGTAACGGAATATATTCCGGGAGTTACGTATCGATTAAAACTTATTATTACCGATAATAATGGCTCTGGACATGGGTTTCAAATTACCTGTTTACTGTCTAATAATCAATCGGCTGGATTGGCTACACCTATTACTAAAAACACGCAAAAATCAATTGTAAATAATCGTTGGTATTTTGAGCATAGTCAAAGACTCAGTGGGGGTGATTATGAAATGGATTGGATTGCGCCAGCTGCTGGGTCTGGAACCATTACTTTTTATGGAAGTGCTTTGGCGGTAAATGGTAATGGTAAAACCACAGGCGACCAATATGTAAATATTCCGAATTTAGTTATTACACAAGGAGTGCCTAATGGTATTTCAGATATTGCATCTGTAAATAAACTTAAGTTGTTCCCAAACCCAACAAATACGAATTTGAATATTACAAACGAATCAACGGAGTTGGATAGAATAGAAATTTATTCGATTTCTGGAGATTTGGTCTATTCCCAAACCATGCATAATGCATCTGTTCAGGTAGATGTTTCCAATTTTGGCATCGGTACTTACTTTGTGAAATCGTATGCGGGAAATGAAGTTTATAGCAACAGGTTTATTAAGAACTAATTTCCTGAAGCATATTCAGACCCAATAAACAAGTTTTTTTTAAAAATTAAGCCGTTAACTAATAAATAGTTAGCGACTTTTTTTGTGTTCGTTAATTAAAATTAAATCTGATTGATTTGGTGAAAAATAAGGAATATTGGTAGGTTGATTATTTGTAATGGCAACTGGGTACCTTCGAGTCGATTCATTAAACCATCACAGCTGAAACAAATCCCTCAGTCCCCTAATTTGTGATAAATTGGAAAGCGGTTGGATATTGATGCTTTTCATAGGTTTTAGGAATGATGCGAAACGCAACATAAAAAAAACAAATGAATACAAAACGCTACATCATAACATCAGAAATTAAACGAGATGTTGCCTTATTGCAATATATGCGCACAGAAATATTAAATTTGTAACGAGCTAAAACCGCAAATAGGATGAACTTACAAGCAGCAAAATTAGATTTAGTAGAAAAGATACTAAACATCAGAACCGAAACAATCATTGAAAAGCTAAACAAGATTTTAGACAAAGAAATGATAGTAGGCTACACCGTAGAAGGAAAACCATTAACAAAGAAAGCGTACAATAAGCGTTTAGAAAAAGCGGAGCAGGATGTTTTAAATGGAAGAGTAACAAGTTCGGAAGACTTGAAAAAGGAGATGAAAAGTTGGAGAAAATAGAACGAGTTGACTGGACGGACACGGGAAAATCAGCATTGAAATCTGTGTATGGTTTTCATTCGGAATACTCCGAAACATCAGCCGAAATCATTGTTAATGAAATAGTAGATGGAGCTGATTCGATTGTATTTGCAAAGCAATATCAAGTAGATGAAATCAACCCTAAATACCGTAGAATAATAGTACGTGATTACAAAGTTTTGTACAATGAGAAAAACAACATTATTGAAATAATGGATGTGATATGTACCTTACAATCTCCTGAAAAACTGAAGAATAAATAATCCAAAGAATCTCACTTTGAAATAACAATCACATTACCGAAAGAATACTAGGAAACAAGGAGTAACAACTTCAATCGTCAGCAAAAAGGCACGCCAAACCGTCAAGCACCTCGCCAAATGCCAAATAAACCCCAAGATGCAGATTGATCATCCCCGAATCAGGCCTTCGAGACGGTTCGGCTCCGCTCACCGCAGACAATCCGTTAAAGCTTCCCAGCTTTACCAAATCCCTCAGTCCCCTAATTTGTGGTACAAAAAAAAACAACCCCTACCCATTATTACCCATCAAAAACCATAATTAATTGCACGATTAGTATAAATTTGAGACATGCGATCAGCCACCGAAATAAACGCTAATAAGGACATTGAGTTAACCGGCAATGAAGCAAACTTAGTGGCGTATTATAAATTTAACGATGGCAGTGGGCAAATAGCCACCGACCAATCAAGCACCACTAATAATGCGGTGCTGGGTAGTTCCAATACCGCATATACCGATGACCCTTCTTGGGTGAAAGTTAATCATGCCATTACTAGTGTGAGTTCGTATAAGTATGGGTTTAACGGTATGGAAAAGGATGATGAAGCAAAAGGCAACGGAAACTCCTTAGATTTTGGTGCTCGAATTTATGACCCTAGGTTAGGCAGGTGGTTGAGTTTGGATCCTTTAGCTGCTAAGTATCCATATGCTAGTCCTTATAATTTTGCGTTGAATACTCCTGTTCAGGCTAAAGATCCTGATGGAAAAAAAGTGTTTTTTGTAAATAAAGAGTTAGCTCAAAAGGTAGCAAAGGACTTGAATAAAATATACTCAGTCAATTATGGTACAGAGAAGCCTGCTTTTAAGGTTGTTACAAAAACGGAGGTTATTAAGGTTAAAAACCCAGATTATGGGTTATGGGATGAGTATGGTTTGGGTGACGACCCAGAGTATATTGATAAGACAGTTGAAAGGTCTTACATAACAACGAATGATGATGCGATGAATTGGAATACAGATGAATATACTAAGGAGACTTATGATATTTTGAATTCTGAAAATGTTGTAATAAAAGCAAATGAAAACATAGGCCTTGGTGGTGGAGGGAATACTTCTCTTGATGTATTTGATATTGACCCTAATCTTCCTATGTATGGAGATCCTGGTACTACAGGGAAATTTGGAAAAATTGGAAAAAAGTGTTGTGGAGGAAAGGGAACCTATTCTGAATCTATTGGGATAGTATTTCTACATGAGGTATTATTCCATAAAACAAAAAGTGGAGAGAATGATTATAAGGTGGGTGATGCTGCAGGGAATAAAGGTCCTAATAAAATGAGATTGCAATATAATTCACCAGGTGGAGAAAACTGGGGTGAAAATGGACCTACAAAGCATCCTGGGTCTAACTTTTATAATCCAAAAATTGAAAGTGAAAAAGGAAAGTTAGGAGGCCAAAGAGCAAAAACTGAAAAATAATGGAGGTTAAACTTGTCAAGTTCTTGTGTGTTTTAGTAATAGTTTGCTCTAGTTGTGAATCTATTATTAAAAAAAAGATAGTATCGAAACCGTTAGTCCCTAATTTAACGGTTTTGCCTGTCGATATTATTAATGATAATTTTACTAGGTTAGATTCAAAACATCAAGTGATTTTTGAAAGATTATTGGAAGATTCTTCAGGTCAGGGATTTATCCTTACATCTGATTCTGCTAAAGTATTTTCGCAATATTGGATTATAAAGTTGGAGTCAGATGATTTTTCTGATATTGAAGATAAATTAGCTGAATATGGTGGCGTGATTACTTGCGAAAATGGAACTGAATATTTTGTTGTTCAGAATCTAGTAACTAGAGAGTTTTTTGTCGGTTCAATGATTTCAGTAGGAGAAAGTGATTTTTTAACAATTAGTTACGAGTACTCTAGAGATATAAATCCAGATAATTGGTGATAACCCCAAGCACATTGACAAATAAAGAATAGATGCAGGTTGTCATATTTTAGTTTTTCAAACGGCAGAGCTGTTTAGAAAAGCTTCATGGCAACTGGTTTATGAAAGAATAAGTAAGAAATTAATTGAAAGCCTTTACAGAGATGTGAGGGCTTTTTAGAATAATGGCAAAAGGAAAGAAAAATAATTTGGTATCGAAACTTGTTGAGCAACAGATAGAGCGTGAAAAGTTGTTTCGTTCTACTGCTGATAGGTTGCGGAGTCCCTATACTGCTTCGTTTGCAAGTTCTGGACTCTCTTCGATGGCTGAAGAAATGAGTAGGGTACGGGAGCAGTTGATTAGTCCGTTATCGTCAATCCAACAGATGTTAGATAGTTTTCGTGAGCCCGTTAGAGCTTTTCAATCACTAATACCAGATATACAACCTTGGGTTAATTCTTATCAACCTGCAATAGATACAATAAATAATAGTGGTTTAACCGCACTTTTAAAAAGCTTTAGTGAAGTTTATGAGCCTATCACTACGATGAAAGCTTTCCAAAATAATTTTGTATTACCTGATTTTAGGGTTCATACAGAACTATGGGAAAACATATCAGATGATGATATTGATTTGCAGGAGGCTACAAGTATACTTGAGGAGATAAAAGGAGAGAATCAAAGACCAGATGTTGCGATAGAGAGGCTTTCAGATTTAGTCGAAAAGATGTTGGTGGAGTCTGATAAAGAGGAGATAAACTCTTTTACTAAATGGCAAAAGGTTCAGGTTTTAATGTGGATAATAGGACTAATTTTCCCAGTTGTGATATCTATTTATATTACAAATAACGCGAATAATGAAAGTGAAAAGGCGATTTCTAGATTAACCCATATTGTAGAAACAGTGACAGAAAAGCATAAAGAAACCACTGCTAACTTACGGTTAAGAACAGAACCAAATACAAGTGATTCTAAGAATATTTTGTTAGTCATTCCAAAAGGAACTATTGTAATAGTGGATAAGTCTATTAGCTACTGGAGTAAAGTTATGTTTACTGATGAAAAAGGTTTTGTACGGTCTGGTTGGGTGAGTAAGCGTTACTTAGCAAATGTGGATTAAACCTCTTTAAACTCAGGAGAGATATTAAACTGGAGTAAATCGTTAGATATTTTATCACGGTAAATGGAAATGTAGAAAGAAACTTTAAATGTTTTTTTATGCGAATTACCACCAATATCAAGATAAGAAATTTTAGCAGTAGGAACAGGAAATCCTTTTAGTTCTGAAAAATCTAAACTTAGAATATAAGGGAGGTGTTTTTTGGGAGTGTATAATTCTTCTTTAAGCATAAAATACATTCTAAGCAGAGTTGTAATGTTATCAGGTACACAAGGAGACATACGAAACTTTTCATCTTTCCGAGGAAGTACAAAGTCAAACGTAGTGGTGTCAAAGGATTCTAACACAAAAGGATATGAGTTTTTAGGTGCTTTGGTATTAAAATGAGTTACAGGCCCAGTTTTTTCAACAGTTAAAATGTCTTTTAAGTCTTTCTCAATATAGTCTATGGCTTTGTCAAAATCAAAGAGCCACTTTATTTGAATGTCTTTAGCAGCACCAAACCCTATGTTTTCAATAGTGTATAATAACCCATGTGTTTCTATGGTTTGTTCTCCTGTAGTTACGGTAAAGGGAAAGGAAAACTCATTTACATGATAGTTAATGTTGTTGGAGGTATAAAAGGCTAAGTATAAATCCGGCTTATAAGAACTTTTTGTTTGGCTCTTCATGTGTCGTAAAGCAAAAAGAGCTGCCACAGCAGAGGCAAAAGCACCAAACGAAGAAATGATTGTTAACCAGGGTTTAAGTTCAGAAAATAGAAGATGTAAAAAGTCAGTATACATGCGAGGTGTTTTTTAAGCCTAGGCTCTTCGGTTATTTTTTTATACTAAAATGCTTGATTTAGGCAAAAGTATGTAATTAAAAGCGAAAAATAAACCTTATAATAACCCCCCGCACCTCGCCATCTGAATAAACCCCAAGATGCAGATTGAGCATCCGTCAGTAGACGGACAAGTTTTTAGTTTTTCAAGGTGCGAAGCAACTTAGAAAAACTTAATGGCAATCAAGTGATAAAGATAAATAGGAAACTAACCGAAACACCCAACAACTCCAGCACACCAAAGTTTAACCCCAAAAAAAACAACCCCCAGTACATTGACATATGAATAAAACAAGCTGCAAGTTTTCATATTATAGTTTTTCAATTCTGTTTGCAGAACAGGGTTAGAAAATCTTTATGGCAACTGTATTAGAAAGAAAATTAGAAATTAAAGAGGAAGCCTTTACAGCGATGTGAGGGCTTTTTACTGCTTAATAAACTCATAGATAGCAATCAGACTAACCGCAAACCCAATCAAAGCAGAAGCAACTACAAAGACAATTAGAGTCCACGCAAGGAAGGAGTTATTTTTAGCCCATTTAATGATTGTCTCAAACTTAGTAGTGTTGTCTTGGTAGCCACCTTGTTCGAGAAATATCTTTCCTTTAGCTGTAATCTGACACATTGGAAAAAGATTACCAGTCATGAAAATGGAGATGTAGCCGTCTTTAACAAGTAGGTCAATGCTTCGTTGAATATCAACTCCAAGTATTCCAGTACTATTGTGGTATTCTTCTAGTTTTATTTGATATGGACCATTATTTTGATAGAAAGCATCAAGAATGGTGTTAAGAGTTTTCCTGTAATCGGTTTTATCAGACAAAAGCTTTTTTAGTTTTAAAGTTCTGAATTACGTTATCAATAAGGAAGAAGAGATGTTGTTTAGTCTCGGAGTCTAAACTTTCAATATCCTCAATACGTTTAAGTAAATCTTTATTTAGCGCAGAAAGTTTTCCTTCACCCCCCCGCACCTCGCCATCTAAATAAACCCCAAGATGCAGATTGATCATTTTAGTTTTTCAAGGTGCGAAGCAACTTAGAAAAACTTAATGGCAATCGGGCCT
>CAXBCR010000021.1:0-64366 GCA_963974475.1 uncultured Flavobacteriales bacterium | reverse complement strand
GTTTGGCTGTTTGGCTGTTTTATAAGTAATTTCATAAGGTATTTTTTAAATTCCTTGCGAAGATAGTGAAAATCAAAACACAAAAAAAGCCAAGTTGTTTCCAACTTGGCTTTGCATATTTTTAGAAATTAGCTATTCGCAACTCTTAGCAAGGGTAGTGGTAATTTCAATATCCACTTCTTCCCAAAGTTTGCTAACGCCATCGTCTCCGGTATGTAAATCTTTACACTCGGTATTTAATGCAGTAATGGCATTGGAAGCCTCCCATTTAGCCATGTTAAGCGTAGCAGAAAGAGTCAATACCGTACCTTCAAGAGTGTAGGTGGCATTTTCTTCATGTTTTTGACCATTCATGGTAATGTAAATTATTGCAGCTCCTTTACCGTCAACGGCTTCGCTAATTTTAACAATTCCACCAGAAATAGTATCGGTAGAAACCATTGAATTGAAAAAGAATTTTATCAATTTCGGGTCTCTTTCTACGTTTCCTGAATTTACGCTGGCAGTTACCACACTAAAAGTAGCTTTTTCAAATACCGCTGATTCACTGTTGGATGCAACGGTTTGGTCTACGCTAAAAGTGTCAAAAGTTCCTCCAACGGCTACTTTGGCAGAAGTTTTAAAAGATTTCCAAGAAATTTTGGTGGCTGCGGGGTCGTAACTAAATGTACACACCTTTTCCATCGATTTTTCTACGGGAGCAGCTTCTTCAGCTGTTTTTTCATCCGAAACAGTAGTTGATTCGGTACCTGAGCCACAAGCAGTCATAAATAATGCTGCGATAGCTACAAGCGATATATTGATTTTTTTCATAATTGGATTTTTTAATTTTTTCAAAAGTAGTGGAAATAGTGTCCTTACAAAATATTAGTAACAATTGTATTTACATTAATCCGATTTCAATCAGTCGTTCGGTTAGGTAATCTCCGGCAGTAATATCATCGTATTCTTTCGGATGAGTGGAATCAATGGTTTCCGGCAAACAATTTAACGGCATTTCGGAGATAGGATGCAAAAAGAACGGCACCGAATACCGAGGAATATCCATTTTAGATGGGTCCGGATTAATTACCCGGTGTGTGGTAGAACGAAGTTTGTTGTTAGTTAACCGTTGCAACATATCGCCTACATTTACCACAATATGACCTTCAATTGCGGTAACACTTTTCCATTCTCCTTGTTTATTCAATACTTGTAAGCCATCGGCAGATGCACCTATCAATAACGTAATTAAATTTATATCTTCATGTGCTCCCGCTCGTACCGCATCTGTAGCCAAGCTAGTTACAGGAGGGTAGTGGATAGGACGCAAAATACTGTTTCCGTTGTGTACCATTAGGTCAAAATAGTTTTCATCCAATCCCAAATACAAAGCAATAGCGCGCAATATTTCAATTCCAGTATTTTCTAGCGTTTGATACATCAACTTACCTGTTTCCAAATAGCCTTCTACTTCGGCTACTTCCATGTTTTCGGGGTATTGCGCCCTACGAATTTCATCATCGTCAACAAATTGACCAAAGTGCCAAAATTCTTTTAAATCGCCCGCAGTCATTCCTTTAGCGTGTTCTTTACCAAAAGAAGTGTACCCACGTTGACCCGCCATTTCCGCGATTTCGTATTTTTTCTTCACCTCTTCAGGAAGGTTGAAAAATGCTGCGTTTTTTTGATAAATGGTATCAATTAGCGCATCTGAAACTCCGTGATTTTTGACCGCTACAAACCCAATTTCTTCGTAGGCTTTACCAAGTTGGGCTACAAATTTGGATTTACGCTCTGGGTTGCCAGATAAAAAATCGGCTAAATCTACCGATGGAATTCCTTTTGGTGTGCTCATAATGAATGATTTAATTTTGTCAAATATATTGAAATCTTTGAAAAAGTGTGTGCTATTGAAAACCGAATATTACTTAGATTTTGAACGTTTAATACTGTTTTGAAGAATCGCAAAATTGGGATGATGCTTATATGCGGTGGCGTATTTATACTTTTTAGCCCATTTCCGTATTCTTGAAATTCTGTTTTCCGTATCGGGATGGGTACTCAAAATGGGTGGAATTTTCACATCCTTACCACTGGATGCCAAAACTTCAAAAAAATCGGCCAATGCAATGCACGAATAACTGGTTCCTGTTCCTAAATAAATAACCGAATGTTTGTCGGCCATGTTTTCGGCATCACGACCCATGCCTAAGCCTAGAATTTTATTACCCACTTCCACCGCTATGAATACACCAAAAGATGCTCCCGCAGTAGCCGCAGCGGCAATGATTAAAGCTTGTCGACCAATTCCTCTGGAGAGTTTTTTTACGGAATGGCGTAATTCTGCATGTGCAATTTCGTGCCCAATCACCGCAGCCAATTGGTCTTCGTTTTTGGCCATTTTAATCAATCCAGTATATACAAAAATGTATCCTCCAGGGGTGCAGAATGCGTTTACTACCTCGTCATCATTAATAATGGTGATAGAGTCGTATTTAAATGTAGCTTGTTCATGAATTTCAGGTGAAACCAAAATATTCTTGACCACTCGGTTCAGGTGTAAATAAGTTTCTGCATACTGCGCTTTATCCAACAGCGGGTATTGTTTTGGATTTGAATGTATTTGATGCGAAGTTAACTCACCTAATTGAACATCTTTATCTTTGGGTACCGCCTTAAAACACGAGCTCAAACTCGTGGAAAATAGAATGGCAATTAATGGAAATAGTAGCTTTAATTTCATGAATATTTGTATCAGCACTGTTGTTTCACAAAGAAATAAAAAAGATTGACTAATGGGTGATAAATAGGTGGGTACCTACGTATAACCCCAAAAAAAAAGTGACCCGAGAGTCACTTTTAATATTATAATCAGGCTGAGATTAGATAATTTCTTCTCTCCATCCAAATTTATCTTCTACGTTTCCTTTACGGATATCTTCCAAATAGGTATTGATTTTTACTTGGAACATGTCATCGGTGATGGTTGGTAAATCAAAATCTACACCTTCTAAAGCAATAGTTTTAATTTGAGCAATAGTTGCCGCAGTACCTACACCAAAGGCTTCGGTAACTTCTCCATTTTTAATGGCATTGGTCAACTCATACACATCTACTTGATGTTCGTTAACAGGTACACCCCAATCTTTTGCGATAGCGATAACTGTTTTACGCGTTATTCCGTTCAAAATAGTATCTGAAACTGGAGAAGTAGTTAAAACCCCTTTGTACATAAACATTAAGTTCATGGTTCCGGCTTCTTCTACGTATTTATGTTCTTTAGAATCGGTCCAAATAATTTGTTGGTAACCCGCTTCCATAGCCATTTTGGTAGGATACATCGAACCTGCATAGTTACCCGCTGCTTTGGCATGACCTGTTCCACCCGGAGCTGCTCTAGAGTATTCCGTTTCGATTTTAACACGCACTGGTTCCGCATAGTATTTACCGGCAGGCGAACAAATAATCATGAATCTGTAAGTAGTGGAAGGGCGTACACCTAAAAAGGTATCCCAAGCCATCATAAACGGACGAATGTAAAGCGAAGACCCTTGTCTGTCTGGAATCCATTGTTTGTCCAACGACATCAATGTTTGTAATCCATCCATAAATATTTCGTTTGGAATCTCAGGCATACACATTCTCACAGCCGAATGATTTAATCTATTGGCGTTTTCAAGCGGGCGAAATAAAAATGCCTCTCCTTTGGTGTTTTTATAGGCTTTCATTCCTTCAAAAATAGATTGGCCATAATGCCACATTGCGTTGGCAGGATGCACACTTAATTCACCAGTAGGAACAATTCTAAAATCCCCCCATTTTTCACCGTCAAAATCAGCGATAAACATGTGATCAGTAAAGTTTTTCCCAAAAGTAATATTGTCTTGGTCGTAAGTAGAAAGGTTAGAATTTTCGTTACGTTTCAATAATATGTCTATACTCATATTTTCTAATTTTTGATGTTCGCGAATGTACAAAACTTTAAGGATATAATAAAGCAATGGAATTGTTAATGATTTTACAATTACACCTAATTGCAAAATTAAAAGAGGGGAGATACGTGTATTTAGTGTTTTTATTTGGGTAGAGCAAACCAAGCCATTAATGGTCGGTGATCAGAAAGGTGAGAAGGCCCTGTTTCAAACCCCTCAGCGTTGAGATTAGGAGAGTGTAGTATGAAATCTAATCGTAACCCGGGGATGGTAGAAATTCCATCAAAAGTAGTTCCTACCCCGAATCCATATTTTAAGAACGGGTCATTCAATGTTTCCCTAAATTTAGGGTAAGAATAAGAGAATGGAGGTTCATTAAAGTCGCCTAAAACAATTAATGGGAAAGGACACTTAGCCATGTGCGTGGTAATTTCGTCTACTTCCCGTTGGCGTTTTCGAGCAGCTACCATTACTTTAGTAAGGATGTTTTTAGATTTTTGGAGTGCTTCATTTTCATTTTGAGCAGTAATGTTTTCTACAAATAGATAATCTTCATTTAAAAAACGAAGTGAATTCAAATGGGTGTTATAAACCCGAACAATTTGTTTGTTGATTTTAATATCGGTAAAAAACGAAACGGTTTTTCCCCCTTTAGCACCATACTGATAGGCGGAACCCGAATTGGTAATTTTATATTTAGAAAAAGTAATTAACCCAAAAAAGTGACTGGTGCTCGCTCTATCTTCACGTTTATAATACGGATAACCAAGTGCTTTTAATTTTTTGATATAGAGTAAATTATCCTTTTCAATGTTAATGAATTCCTGCAATGCAACCACATCCGGTTGTTTTTCTTGAATATAATCTAAAATTTGCTGATCCACTCCTTCCTCTTCCAACCAATGATATTGGTTAAATAATCGCACATTAAACGACATAATGGAAAAATCAGCTTGTTGAATAGTCTCTTTTTTGGTATTAAAAGTAACCAAACTAAATAGGTTGTTATAGCCTACAAGTAAAGCGATGACGGATAACAATAAGTAGGGTTTTACCTTGTACAACCAATACAGAATAAATACTATGTTTAGTAGCAACCATAAGGGATAGGTGAGTCCAATAATGTAAATCCACTTATTGCTTTCAGGTTCTACCGAGGAGGAGAATGAAGCCAATACCAAAGCGATAGCCACAAAAATGTTGGCTATAAAAATGATTTTATGAATCCAATTGAGTTTCACTAATTATTTTTTTCCGAAATTAAACAGAAATTCTTTTTCAGCTTTAGATAAACTGTCATATCCTGATTTTGAAATTTTATCTAATATCTTATCTACCTCGTTTTGGTCTTGTTGAGAGGTTTTAGGCTTTGTATAATTCTTGTTTTTATGAACAACCTTTATTTTTGATTTTCTGGTAAATAACTGTTTAAAAGACTCAAAAATCCGAATAAAAAATTGATTAATATCTAACCCTTTGGGCAGGTAGTACGCAAATAGGTATCCATAAGCAGCACCACCAAAATGCGCTATTTTACCTCCCGTGTTTTTATCGAGATACAACACCGATGAAAGAATGAAAGCAGTGAGCACTACATACTTTAACGAAACGCGAAATGTAAACAACTGAACCATGTAATTGGGTTGCAAAAAACCAATGGCTACAATTACGCCCATTACCGCACCAGATGCGCCAATTAAATAACCTTGGGTAGAAACACTCGGAATAATAAGCGAGGAAAGCATGTATAATATCCCTGCAAAAAGTCCGGCAAGAAGATAGGTTTCTAAAAATCGTTTTGCACCGTACAAATCACTAAAAATGCGCCCAATCATATAGAGAAGGAGCATATTAAAAAACAGATGATTAAACCCAACATGGGTAAACATGTAGGTGAAGTAAGTCCATATTCTCCAATAATAAGTACCGAAATCGGCTGATAAACCTAAAAAACGAATGACAGAATTATATGTATCGTTGGGTGAAACGGCTTCGATAATGTTCAAAAAAACAAAAACCACGGCATTCACAATAATTACCTGATACAAGTAATTATTGCTACGAAAAACGTTTTTTAAATCGTCTAAAATGGAGTTGTTCATGTATTACAAAAGTCTAAAGGAGGTATCAAATTTTTGCCAAAAACGAATAAGAATATAGCCCGTAATTAATCCCCCTAAATGGGCAAAATGCGCGATGCCATCACTAGATCCTGCAATGCCAGAGTATAATTCAATAGCGCCATATCCGGCCACAAAATACTTGGCTTTGATAGGGATGGGAATAAACATCATGTACAATTCTGCATTTGGAAACATCATACCGAAAGCTAATAGAATTCCGAAAAGCGATCCAGACGCCCCAATCACATTCATGGAATTGTAAAAAACCATGCGGTAATCAGAAATCAAATTATAGGTATGTTCCACCGCGTTTGGAGCGGTAGCCTCGGTAAGCATTTGAGAACTGTAAATGTTGGAACCTTCAAAAGACAAAACGGGGAATTGGTATAAAAATGCACCCAGGTTTTGAGCCGATGGGTCTTGTAAAAACTGGTCCATTAAAGCGTTGAAACCTTGAATGGATTCAAAATATGCAATTCCGTAATGTAAGGCAGCAGCCCCAAACCCTGTGATAAGATAGTAGGTCAAAAATCGTTTGGATCCCCACACATTTTCAATGGCGTTTCCAAACATCCAAACGGCAAACATGTTGAATAAAATATGCTGAAAATTACCGTGCATAAACATGTAGGTTAACGGTTGGTAGAACGCAAATTCTTCCGACTGAAACCAATGCAAGCCCAATAGATTTCTTAAATCAAGTCCGCTAACTCGGAGCGTGATTTCTGTAGCTAAATACATCAAAATATTGATGATTAGTAAGTTTTTAACGACTGGAGGTAGCATTTGAAAACTACCTGTTCTAAATTGACTCATAATTAATTGAATAGTTTTTCGATTTCATCAAATGCTAATTGATGAAAAATTTGACGCCCATCTGGCAGGGTCTTCGGATTGGCGGAGGCAAATAAAGAATCAATCAACTCGCTGATTTCTTCATTATTTAAAGATTGCCCCGTTTTGATAGCCGCTTTAAATGCGAGCGCACCAATTAGTGCTTCATTTTGCACGGTACCCGCTTTCTCCATATGACTCTCATATCCATATAAAGTTCCTTCTATGAGTTGTTTTGGGTCGTCACTAGCCGAAACAGTAGGAAGGCCTCTAACGATATAACTGTTAGCGCCAAATGTTTCGATATCGAACCCTATTTTTTTCATATTAGGCATTAATTCATTTAGAAGTTCTGAAAGTGAACTGGTAAATGTAACGTTTTCTGGGAAAAGCAATTGCTGCGAACTGCCCTGACCTAATTCCAACTCTTTTGTAAGTCGGTCGTATAACACCCGCTGGTGGGCTCGGGTTTGATTTATAATAATGGCTCCCGATTTAATGGAGGTAAAGATGTATTTGTTTCTGACCTGAAAAGATTTCACCGCTCCAAAATTGGCACTCGAATCTGGAAGTGTGGCTTCGGTTTGCTGAGGCGCATTGAAATCCGATTGTTGGGTAACGGCTTCAATCCCTTCGTACATTTCTTGCAGATTTTGAACCTGAGCCGAACTTGGGTTTTGCTTAAAATGATTGGTTTGTTGAAAAGGATTGAAATTCTGGTTGGTAGAAATTTTTGGTTCCGTAAAAATCTTGTTTTTCGGAGCACTTGAAGTCGCGAATATCGTTTCGGGGTTAAAGTCAATGGTAGGAGATACGTTAAACATACCAATAGACTGTTTAACTGCTGAGCGCATTAACATACCGATGGAGCGTTCATCTTCAAACTTAATTTCTGTTTTGGTGGGGTGGATATTAATATCGATAAAAGAGGGAGCCACCTCCAAAAAGATAAAATAACCGGGGTGGAAACCTTTGGGTAATAATTCATCGTAGGCTTGTAAAACCATATGATGCAAAAAACTAGATTTGATAAACCGATTATTTACAAAAAAGAATTGTTCTCCACGAGATTTTTTTGCCGCTTCGGGTTTCAACACAAAACCCGAAATATTTACCAAAGGGGTATCTTGATTTACTGGAACTAATTTCTCATTATATTTTCTTCCAAAAACGCCTACCAAGCGCTGACGCATGTTTCCAGCAGGAAGAAGAAAAATGTCATTATTGTTGTGCGAAAGTGTGAATTTTATGGATGGATGAGCAATAGCCACCCGTTCAAATTGGTCAATAATATGACGCATTTCCACGTTATCAGACTTTAAGAACTTTCGCCTCGCTGGTACATTAAAAAACAGGTTTTTTACCGCTATTTGTGTGCCCGTAGCACAGGCGTGTGGTTCTTGGACTTCAATTTCACCGCCATTAATTTGGAGTAAGGTTCCTAATACTGCTTCTTCGGGCTTAGTTTTGAGTTCCATGTGCGAGATTGCAGAAATAGAAGCTAATGCTTCTCCACGAAACCCTTTGGTGCTGATGGCAAAAAGGTCATCGGCCGATTTAATTTTGGAAGTCGCATGACGTTCCAAACTCATTCTGGCATCGGTTTCGTTCATTCCTTTGCCGTTATCCGTAACCATGATTAGGGTTTTGCCCGAATCTTTGATAACTACCGCAATTTCTGAGGCTCCCGCATCTACCGCGTTTTCAACCAGTTCTTTAATTACCGAAGCAGGACGTTGTATAACCTCTCCCGCTGCAATTTGATTTGCAATGGTGTCTGGCAAAAGCTTAATGATATCAGCCATTAAATGGTGTTATGAGAATAAATCAGTGAAAAAATAAGCGTAAAAGAAACTCATCAAAACGATGAAAATTAACCCAATTCGAATGGTAGAGGTATGATTTGCAGATTTTCTAGCTTCTGGAGTATTCCAAGCTTTTCGAATTCTGCTTCTTGAAACTCCAGAGGAATCTCCTTTTTCATCTTCCCGTAATTCCGATTTAATCATATCCACCCGACCATGCAAATCTTCCAATACTGGGTCAAAATGCCGAGGACGGTAAACAAATCGTTTTGGTTTTTTTAATTTAAAAAGCGTTACTCGCATGTTTCTATTAATTGTGGCAAATTTACTATTTGCCTTGTTAGTATAAAAGAATGTACAAGGGTTTGTCACTGTTTTGGGGCATTCAAAAATCTTGCCGAAATTCGAATAGTTGGTTTTCAATTTTGTGCCTTCTATGGTACAGTGGTTTATAGATTGGTAATAGCGTTTTTGCGTAAAAAAAGAAGGTGAGATTTTTTTTGTTAAAGTACGTTGGGTCTATTCTTTTTACCACGGATGCACGGATGAGTTGGCCCGGTAGTACACCCTAGGATAAAAAAAAATACGGTTAACTCAGTTATAACGTCCATTGTCATATTTAATAAATGGCTTTTTAGCATTTATGCTCTTAATTATTGAATGCGGAAAATGAACCTTTAAATATTGCGGTGTGTAGTGGATAACTTTATTTCCCCACCTTATCGCAATCATATATATTGGTCGCTTTAATAAAACGTGCTATGAAAAATAATTTTGCAAAGTCAATAACAATCCTATTCATTGCTTTGGGTATGAGTTTAACGGGGTTTTCTCAAGTTGATTACAAACAAATGATGAATGACCCTAGCTTTAACTTTTACGATGTATGCGAGGCGGCCGAATTATATTTTGAATCACACGATAAAGGAAAAGGGTCAGGTTGGAAGCCTTATCAAAGATGGAAAGCGGAAAATGAAAGCAAATATTATCCATCTGGTGATCGTAGCAAATCATCATCAAGCTTTGCAGCCAATGAGTTTAAAGCTTTTCAAAAGCAACAAATTCTTAAAACAGCACGAGATTTCAATTCTACTCAATGGAAAGAACTTGGACCTTGGAATGCAAATAATATTACACAGGCGTATAACCCAGGTATTGGTCGAGTAGAAGCCTTTTGGGTGAATCCTACCAATAATCAACATTTGTTTTTGGGCTCTCGAAGTGGAGGCTTTTGGAAAACCACCGATGGAGGTGCAAATTGGGTAAATACCACCGATACGCTTATCGCGTCAGGAGTTAATACCATTGCTGTCAATCCATTTAGTACAGACACCGTTTTAATCAACGTGAAAAATGCGGCTAATAATACTTCTCACGGAATTTATCGTTCCACTGATGGCGGGACGAATTGGGTAGAAAGTAATTTTAATCCGACTCAATTAGGTTGGGGCGGTTTAGGTACTAATGACCAAATTTTTAAAATAGTATACCATCCACGGGTCAGAGGTTTAGTTTTTGTGGGAACAAGTAGTGGGGTTTATAGATCTACAGATCATTTGCAAACATGGACTAGATTGTTAAACACCGCGGATGTGACTGATATTGAATTTCACCCGACTAACGATAGCATCATATACTTATACGACAATTATTATTTCAGTAATAATGAAAACCAAGTAGTACGTTCTTTAGATCAAGGTTTAACGTATTCTGCTTCATCAACCATTTCGGGTAATTCCGGTAGTAAAATATTTATTGCGGTTACACCCATGGCTCCTAATAATGTGTATGTAGCATCTACAAATGGGGTATGGAAATCTACAGACAATGGCCAAAATTTCAGTTTGCTATCCACACCTTCCGAAAGTTGTGATGGCTTTTCTGTGTCCGATATCGATAGTAACGATATGGTGTATGGTTATTTAAACCTCATGGGAAGTACGGATGGTGGACTCACTTTTCAAGAAATAGCGAGTTGGTCTAATTCTAACCCAACCAATGATTATACCCATGCCGATTTAAGAACTGCAGAATGTATAAACGGTGTTTTTTATGTGGGTACAGATGGATATTTAGCCAAAACACCCGACAATGGTGCCACTTGGGCACGATTAAATGATGGTACTGCTATTCGTGAATTTTATGCTGCTGGGGTAAGTCAGAGTTATCATAATGTGTTTATGGCCGGATCTCAAGACAATGGTACCAGCGTGCTAAACGACCAAGGATGGATAGAGTGGAATGGAGGAGATGGAATGGAAGCCATTGTTCAAACTTTAAATCCAGATTGGATGATTGGTAGCTGGCAGTATGGGACGCGACAAATTACACTTGATGGAGGACAAACCCGTCAGGGTGCTGGAAATCCAGATGCTGGGTCTGGAAATGCTGCGTGGCAAGCGCCCTTATTATGGAATCCTATTCACCAAATGAGAGTTTATCATTTTGCCGAAAAAATATATGTTTCGCAAGATTTTGGTACCAATTGGTCTGAACTAGCAGATCCCGGTGTTGGACTTATTAATGTAGCTGCAATTGCTGAAAATAATTCGGATATTATGGCTGTGTCGGGTGGGTCGAGTATGATGCTTACCACCGACAACTGGGCGACCCAATTTAGACCTAACTTTGGATTACCAAATGCTTCGATTACGGATATCGCTTTTGACCCGAAACATGATTCTACCATTATTGTAACCTTTAATAGATATGTTTTGGATGGTAAAAAAGTGTACATTTCTACAGATCTTGGGAGTACTTGGACTAATATTTCTTACAATTTACGAGATATGCCAATTCGCTCGGTGGTAGTAGATTATTCAGATAGTTCGTATATTTATCTAGGAGCAGAAATTGGGGTGTATGTAAAGTCTATGAACGGTACCAACTGGGAATTATATTCAAATGGATTACCAAATGTAACCGTAAAAGATTTAGAAATTCAATATGGTTCAAATACATTAAAAGCTGCTACTTGGGGTAGAGGATTATGGGAGTATAGTTTAAAAGGAAGAGAAAATTATCCAACTATCCTAACCAC
Source organism: uncultured Flavobacteriales bacterium (assembly GCA_963974475.1). Classification (GTDB taxonomy): domain Bacteria; phylum Bacteroidota; class Bacteroidia; order Flavobacteriales_G; family Salibacteraceae; genus CAJXZP01. Next base: position 52,650 of record CAXBCR010000021.1, on the reverse strand, counting down.
AAAAATCACGGAAACACCTTCCAATAGTCAACCTAGGGCTGGATTTGACCAGGATGTAACTGCTATTATTTCGTACAACCAACAAATTAGTAGCGCTTTCGTTAGATGGTCCAATAGCTCGATAGATTTGGGTAAAACCATTACTATGTCAAATGTTTCGGATAGCACTTGGGTAACAGATGAGCCTTTTACCAATTACGGACAAGGAACAGAAATGTATTTCAAAGTTTTTGCGGTGGGTCAAAATAATGATACCACCGAAACCTATCGTTTTCATTACACTGTTCGTCAAGGGTTAAATGTAAACTCCATAATCGAAAATAATTTTGAATCGGAAGTGAATGTTTTTCCTATTCCAAATGCGGGTAAATTCACTGTGAAACTCGGAGAAAATTATAAGGATGTGAAATTGGAAGTTTTTGATGTAAACGGAAAGTCGATTTACCAAAGAATAGATACAGGTAGTGAGTTTGATATTTCGCTTAAAGCGCCAGTAGGAAGCTATATTTTAAAAGTAACTTCAGGTAAAAAAGAAGTAAAAGTTAAGTTTGTCATTAAGTAATGGAATTATGCGGAATAGAAATTTATTGATTGGGTTAACAAGCCTATTATTACTCGGAAGTTGCACATCTACGAAGGTTTCATCTAATACGAACCAATTGGAAGAGCACGCCAAAAAGAATATCAAAATCACGCATGTTACTGTCCAAGAAATGGTTGCCGGCTCCCAAGGAGCGGCAAATACATTTCAGTTTTTGATGAATATTGAATTAGGTAATTCAAATGCTGCTGTGGATAGCGTTTTTTATGATAACATGAAGGCAAAAGTGTTCTTAAAGGATGCTAAAAAGTCTTTGTATGTAGCCAATGCTACAGCTATTAAAAAATCGAACGCCTCCAATGAAAAGGACCGAAAATCAGTTTCTGTATCATTTATTCAGGAGGCAAAAAGGGTAATTATGAAGGTAGATAGCTTTCAATTATTAGAAAAAATGTATTTGCCGTAAGTGGCATTAATAAATTGAAATAGCGAGATTTTGTTATTGATTCATAGAAAATCTAACATATTAATAACCCGTGAAATAGTGGTGAAAAATGAAGGTGCTTGGTAATATTTTGAGCCAATTCTTTTACCCTAAACCCTTAACTGAAATTTAAAAAAACAAAATAGCCAGCTTTATATCCGAATACTCATATTCGTTATGAAGCATATTTCGCACAACTCCAAGTTTCGCAGGTTCACCTTTTGCAAGGGTTTTTACATGTTTGTCGTAGGCAACTTTTATTGTTTTTAAATCTTTCGCATTAGGTTTAAAGTGATCTACATCCAATTTGGGGTATTCCGCCTTAAGTTTTATGATATGTGTAATAATAGAGCTGATTCCTAACCCTCGTTCCTCCGCTATTTGAACAATATTTAAACCCTTTTTAATGAGGTCTTTTGTTTGTTCATAGGTAGATTTTTTAAACTTTTTAGCTTTTTCAAGTTTTGCATGTTTTTCAATGGCTTTGGCATCTGTTAAACCACCACACCATTGAATAAATTCTTTTGCTTCCTTTTCTAATTGGGTATCATCCATATACCTAATTTCATTATCCGATGATAATTCTTGAAAGCGTTTGTCTGCCTTTAGTGCTAGCCCATCCACTTCAAGAGCGGTTTGATTAAAACCTATGAGCTTGAGCGTTTCTAACTCCTTCAATCGGGATAAAGCTACGTAACCTTGTCCTTTTTCAAAGGTTTTGCTCAAATCTATTTCGGCTGCATCTAAAGTCATTCCTTGACTCTTATGAACCGTAATTGCCCAAGCCAATCGCAACGGAACTTGGTCATAGGTCACCACCGATTTGCCGGAATCATCATCCAAACTCCAAGAGTCGTAGGCAGCCGTAATGGTTCGACCATTGAGTAATTTTACTTTCGGGAATCCTGTTTCATCGCAGTATTCGGTTACCTCACCCAATGAGCCATTTATGTAACCCACATCAGGATTGTTTTTGACAAACATGACTTTGGCGCCAATTTTTAAATCAATGACCTCGGCTGCTTGCACCGATTTTTTGAAAGACTCCAATACTTTTGGGTTTCCCTTGGTTCTAGCTTTAAAAATTTTGGTTTTACCGGTCAGTTTGACCAATTCAGATTTATTGATTCGGTCCACATCCATATTATGGGTGTACAATTTGGTAGGTTCCCAAGAGTTTTTTAAAACTGTTTTAGATGCTCCTTGCAACAAATCAATAGCATTTTGAGAAACCGAACCAGAGCGAATTTCGTTTAAGATGGAATTTAAAGAGTTATTCGTTTGTCGGTACTGTTCGGTAAGATAACAAATCCGCAAATCGGCCTCAACCCATGAAGGGCTCATAAATGCAAATCGTTCTTTAATAGGGGTATCTCCAATAGGAGGGAGCTGAAAAAAATCTCCGGCAAAAATAACCTGAATATCTCCAAATGGGCTAGTTGAATTTTTAAAATGCTTCAAAACCATATTCACCATATCCACTTGGTTACGATGCAGCATAGAAATTTCATCAATAATTAAAACTTGCGCTTTTTCGAGATTTTTTTTGAGATACTTTTTAGTATCCATATTTCTTAAATCAGCAGGGGTTAGTCGGTCTTTAATACCAATTCCACTCCAAGAGTGAATAGTAGACCCATTCATGTGAGTAGCAGCTATACCAGTAGATGCCGTCACAGCAACTCTAATTTTACGGGCTTTTAGGTAATCAATGTATTGATTTAAAACGTACGTTTTTCCAGCTCCCGCAGAACCCGTTAAAAATACATTTTCGCCCGATTTTAATATTTTGAGTGCTTGAGATTGGTTCATTTTGATGATTGGTAATTGAGCTCCAAATGTAGGTTTTTGGAAATCGATTTAATGGTAGGAAAAGATGTAATTCAGTAAAATTTTTAACATTTGGTTTTGGCAAATGTTTTTGATTACCTACTTCGTCTTCTTTTTACTACATAATCAGGAACAGGTGTCCATTTAAAGATATCGGCCACATTTTCGGGTCTTTCATCCATTCGCCAGTAAAAGTAGCGAAGTAACTTCATTTCTAAGGTGACCTCTTTCATTGGGAAAAAAGTACCATCAGGCTGATTGTAAAACTTGATGTTATTAATTCCTACCGAGTCAATAAAAATACTCATGTTACTGCAATCCAATCGATTCATTCCCATGAGTTGTTGGGATTCATCTCTAACATAATAAATAGTTTGTCCTGAGCGGTTTACATCAATTCGGTAAATTTCATTATCCTTGAAATGAGCGTGTAATGTTTTTCCTTTTACTTGGTTATAAAGCGATGTGTCTTCTTCCGAAACGATGAATGCCTCTTCGTTAATATCCATTGATTGAATAACTCCATCGTAGGTTTTAATAATGATTTCTTTTCCTGTAATTTGGTTACTATCTGCCCACACAATTGGGGTTTGATACATTCGAATAGTAGAGTCTACTTCCGAGAAACTCAACGAGTCGCATTTTCCTTGCATGTCGGGTTTAAAAAACTGAACATGGTGAAATGCGTGAATTAAACGATGCGTTTCGGTAGCATCAAACTCAGTAACCAAGGTATCTGAATGGAGTTGAAGGGTGTCCTCCGTAAAAGCCAAAATCAATACTAAGTTACCAGTTACAAGCGAATTAGAATGGATATTGTCATACTCTGCATAATCGCCATACACTTCGGTTCGATTTGCCGTATCAATAATGGCTACATTGCCAAAAGCCTCTCCCAATTTTTTAGTTTGGTAGTAAATAACACTATCTCCATTCATGGTTTGGCCATCCGATAGCATGGTCACGTTTTGAGAAAACGTGGAAACTTTATTGGGTTTATCAAACCAACCGCTTTCACAATAAATGGAACTGGAATCGCTATATACATGAGTAGGTCCGTGGAAATATACAATATCTTCTTTGGTATTGTATTGCATCGTATCTGAAGTAACTTGATAATCTTTAGCATCATATCTCACCGAATCCTTAAAGAAAAACACTTTTGTGTCCGAATGATAATACCCTTTTTCACTTTTTAGGGTAGAGCTATCCTGCGTGTTTGTAATTATGCCACCACCATAATAATAGGCTAGGTTTTCGGCCATATCAAAATCTAGCCGATTGGTTTTCAAAATTTGCGACTCGTTAATAAGAGAAATTCGCCCTCTAAGTTTCCCTTTTTTGGAATCTCCATTATAAAAAAGCGAATCCCCTTTCATTTCGGTTCCTTTCTTGGAATCAATGATTTTTACATTTCCGTATGCGCGCATTGAATTGGTGGTTGCATAAAGTGCAGCACTATCACAATACATTAAGGTGCTTTTTTGTTTGAATTTTACGTTTCCACGTAAAATTCTGACCTTTCCGCTAGCCGCTTCGTCATAAATCATTTGGTTAGCGCCCAATAATTTTATTTTCGATTTAGATTGCGAAAAAGCATTATTCACTCCTCCCATAAAGGATGAAAAAATAATTAGAACGAATATGAATTTATTGATTTTCAACAATGTCACCTTATAAAGCGGGTACAAAAAAAGTGATTAAAATACGATCTAATCACTTTTTTTAAATTAATTATGATTTTCTAATCAAGAATAGTTGCATCTCTCACCAAAGTTTTATCTCTATCTGGTCCTACAGATACAATGGCAATGGATACGGCTAATTCTTTCTCTAAGTAATCTACGTATGTTTTTAATTCGGCTGGAAAATCAGCTTCACTAGAAAGATTTTGTAAATCGTCTTCCCATCCTGCAAACTCTTTGTAAACTGGAGTGGCTTCATTATTTACAATATCGTATGGAAAATAATCAATTTGTTCACCAAGGTAGTTGTAGTGCGTACACACTTTTACCGTTTTCATTCCACTTAAAACATCGGCTTTCATCATGATTAACTTAGACACACCGTTTACCATGATAGCATATTTCAATGCAGGTAAATCAATCCATCCACATCTTCTAGGACGGCCAGTGGTAGCTCCAAATTCATGTCCTTTTTCTGCTAAATAAGCACCATCGGCATCAAAAAGCTCGGTTGGGAATGGGCCACTGCCCACTCGGGTACAATAGGCTTTAAAAATGCCATAAACTTCACCAATGCTAGTAGGAGCAAGGCCTAAACCAGTACAAGCCCCCGCAGTTACGGTATTGGATGAGGTAACAAATGGATACGAGCCAAAATCAATATCTAGTAATGAACCTTGGGCACCTTCGGCTAAAACGCGTTGACCTGATTTAAGAGATTTATTTACAGAATGTTCGCTATCTACAAATGGAATTTGTTTAAGACGTTCAACCCCTGCAAAAAATGCAGTTTCTAAATCTGCTAGTGCAGAAATATCAAAGTTGTATTGTGCTAATATTTTTAAATGTTTTTCTTTAAGCGCATTATATTGGTCTAAGAAACCATTGCTTTCGGTATCACCTACACGTAAACCATTTCTTCCGGTTTTATCCATGTATGTTGGACCAATTCCTTTTAAGGTAGAACCAATTTTTGTTTTACCCTTAGCTTGTTCAGAAGCGGCATCCAATAGCTTATGTGTTGGAATAATTAAGTGTGCTTTTCTAGAAATTTGAAGCACCGCATTAATATCCACATTGAATGGTTCTAATTCTTCAATTTCACCTTTTAAAATGGATGGGTCGATTACCACACCATTTCCAATAAGGTTTTGCGTATTTGGTCTAAAAACTCCGGAAGGAATAGTATGTAACACATGTTTTTTCCCATCCCATTCTAAGGTATGACCAGCATTTGGTCCACCCTGAAAACGTGCAATAATGTTGTATTTAGGTGTTAAAAAGTCAACAATCTTTCCTTTGCCTTCATCACCCCATTGTAATCCTAATAATACGTCTGCTTGCATTCTTTTTTGATTAACGAATTGTAATTTCTTATTTTTTATTTTTTTGACGAAAAGTCAGCGTATATATTTAATGAATGATACAGTACATCCACGCCAAACTGTTCCGCAATACTATTTTTTATCATTTGAATTCTAGGGTCACAAAATTCAATAACTTTTCCTGTTTTCACATCAATTAAATGATCATGCTGTTTATTGGCAAAAGCTTTTTCAAATTGTGCTTGGTTTTTACCAAATTGATGTTTCCGTATCAATCCAGAAGCTAATAGTAGTTCAATCGTATTATATAAAGTAGCTCTACTAACACGGTATTTCTTTTTGGTCATTTTGTTGTACATCGACTCTACATCAAAATGCCCGTCATCGCTATAAATCTCTTCTAGGATAGCAAATCTTTCCGGTGTTTTACGATGGCCGTTCTGCGCTAAAAAATGCGAGAATAGTTGTTTAACCTGTTCTTTTTTATCTACTGTTTCCATCAAAAAATACGACAGGCAATAATATTGAATTTTGAGTCTACTACGAAAGGAAAATTGAAGTTTTAATCGCTATTTATACACTAATTTTTAGGATGAATGCAATTACTTAAAATTTGATGGAATTAGTAATTATGTGGGAAATTGCCTCTTATAAATAAAAAAATTAGATTTGGCGTCTAATTTTATAACTAACAAGAAATACAACCATGAGAAAGATTATTATTTTGATAGCCATCGTATTAACCTCCAACACCTTTTTCGCACAAAAAAAGTCGGATAAACTTGAAGTAATTATTGGAGATGAAATTAAGCTTAAAAAGAAAGAACGAGTTGATGAAGTTTTAGGGAAAGACGACAATGGAACGTATGTAATGGCTCGTTTTGGAGAAGATATGACTTTGTTTTATTACAATAACGACTTAAACCTTGTAAAGAAGAATGAAATTGAATTAAAATACCTGAAACACGATCTAATTTATGAAGGTATTTACCAACGTGGCGAAGAATTCTATTTATTTTCTTCTTACCAAGATAAAAAGAAAAAAGGCACTTTTTTGTATTATCAGCAAATGAATAAGGCCAGTTTGACTTTTTCCAAACCGCAGTTAATTGGCGAAGTATCTTATAAAAATTACAAAAATTCGGAAGCAGGTTATTTTGAAATAATGGTTTCTGAAAATGGGGAACACCTAATGGTGAAAACCCATTCTGCGGGGCATCGAAAAGAGGATCATTATTTTGACATCGTTGTATATGATACCGATATGGAGGAAGAATGGACCATGGATGCGATTAAAGAACCGTATGACAAAGAAAGCCCACAAATCGTTTTTGATTATGACCTTGGTAATACAGGATCTTACTTTCGTTTATTAAAAAATATTGATAAATCTAAAAAATATAAACGTGGAGAGATTGATTATTCCTTTTCGATGCAAGCCTTTATGGCTGGAGAGGAAAAACCAATTGAATTTGAACTCGAATTGAGCGGTGAGCATATTACAGACGTAAAGTTTGAAGATTTAGAAAATGGTGGGATTCAAGTTGTTGGATTTTATTCTACCAAAGGGCAAGGCCAAAATGGGGTGTACAACCTTTCGTATGATAAAGATTTCAATTTAATAAACGAAAATAAAAAAGAATTCCCGTTAGATTTTATTGTCCAACACGCATCTGAAAAGGCCAAAAAGAAAGCCAAGAAAAAAGAAGCGAAAGGGAAAGAAATTGAAATGCATTCCTACACTATTGACGATATTATAGAGAATCAAGATGGTACAGGAACAATGATTGCGGAAGAATACTATACGTACACCACAACCTCTTCCGATGGAAATGGAGGAACTACCACTACTACACATTATATTTATGGGAACATTATTTTAGTAAAATTCAATAAGGATGGACAGGTAGATTGGATGGAGCTAATTCCTAAATATCAACATTCTTTAGATGGTGGATACTACTCAAGCTATGCCCAAATGCAATTATCCAATGGTGATATTGTATTGGTTTTTAATGATAACCCTAAAAATGCCTTTTATGAACAATCAGGTAATTTTTATGGTTGGAGGTCAGGTAGAAAAAAGACCGATAACACGGATGTAGTTTTTTATGAAATCACGGAGGAAGGAAATTCAACTAGATATATTATTTACAAGGGAGAAGAAGAAGATGTGTTTAGCCGTCCTTATGTTAGCTTAGAAGTTGCAAAAAACCAAATGGTAATTTTAGGTCAAGCCAATAAGCAAACCAAATTTGTGAAATTGGTATTTGAGGATTAATTTTACCTTTAATGAATGAACCAAAGGGTCAATCTGTTTACGGATTGACCCTTTTTATTTTATGCAATTTTGATTTTTACTTGTAAAAGATATTTGCGGGCATTCCTAATTAAAGTATTTTTAGGCAACCAAAACGTTAAAGTTTAAAGTGAGCACATTTGGAAATAATAATACGAAGGGATTTCGCAAAACCACTGGGTTTTACTGGGTCATTTTATTGTTTTTAATTTCAAATTTAACCTTTGCTCAATTCAACTCTTCCAGTTTTAATGTTCAATTTGGACCAGATATTCGGGTGACAAAAAAAACCATTATCGACCATGTAATAGGGGAGGATGCTAAGGGGGTGTATGCCATAACCCAATTAAATTCCAAGGTGATTCTCAAGTACATTACTAGCGATTTGGGCAGAATAAAGGAAAATGAAGTAAAACTAAAGTTATTTAAACAGGAGCTAAGATATGGTGGTGCGGTACAAATGAATGATGCCATTTATATATTTTCTACCTACAGAGACCGGAAAGAGAAAACAACCTCTTTATATAGCCAAAAAGTAAATAAAGATTTGTTGACACTGTCTATCCCAAAGTTATTGAAGTCAGTATCATACGAAGGGTATCATTCCAGTAAATCGGCCTCTTTTGAATTTAAAACTTCTCCAGACGATTCGCTTTTATTGTTTATTACCAATCTGCCTACCGTTAAGGATAAAGACACTCGATTTGGATTCTTGATATTGGATAAGGAGATGAATGAAGTTTGGGATAATAGTGAAATAATGGAAAGCGATCCAAATTCTGAGTTTTATAGAATGGATACTCAGGTGGATAATGATGGAAATGTTTTTTTGCTTTCAAAAATTACGGATACTTCCAAAGAATATGGACGAAACGAAATAGATTACACCTTTAAAATGAGGGTATATAAACAAAATACGAAACCAAAACATAGGGAATACGCGGTCTTTATTAGGGGGCAACATGTAACCGATATTAAGTTTGAATTATTACCAGGGCATCAAACCCAAGTAGTTGGCTTTTATTCGAGCGATGGGTTGGGGCAAAACGGGGTGTTTAACATGAAATATGATAGTAATTTCAATCTCCTAACCGAAGTCTCTAAAGAATTCCCAACGGATTTTATTGTTCAATACTCTTCTGAAAAAGAAAGGGATAAAGTAACTAAAAAAGAGGAGAAAGGTAAGGGAATAGAATTGTATGCTTACCACATAAATCAATTGATAAAAAATCAGGATTTAACACTCACTATGGTAGCTGAGCAATATTTTGAGTATGTAAATTCATACACCGATTCTGATGGACATGTCAAAAATACGGTTCACTATGTGTATGGCGATATTGTGGTAGTTAAATTTGATTTAAATGGTAATGTAGAATGGATGGAGTTAGTGCCCAAAGACCAGAACACTTCAGATAGAGGATATTATTCTAGCTATGCCATAAGCCAACTTACCGATGGCTCCTTAGTTTTTGTTTTTAACGATAATCCAAAAAATCGATTTGCCGATAACTTGAATAAATACTATACGTGGACCAATAATAAAAATAATACGGAGGTTGTGCTTTTCGATATTTCATTGGAAGGCAGAATGAATAGGTACGTGGTTTTTAAAGGAATGGATGAGGATGTGCTGTGTCGTCCTAGTGTGAGTTTAGAATTAGGTGATAATCAAATGCTAATTTTAGGAGAGTCCAGGACTCTCATGAAATTGGTAAAAATTACTTGGGAGTAATTGCATTTGTATGCTTTCTAAAATGGAGCATCATTTTAATTTGACACCTACCATATCAAACTAACAAAAGTCCTTTTTTGAATTATCTTAAATCCGTACCTTCGTGCTCTCAAAATTTGAACATTTAATACAAAAAATAGGGAACCTCGTATATATTGTTTAAGCGACTACCGAAGGGATTGGCGTTAAAACAATTATACCGTTTCTATAAAAACCAAAATAATATGAAAGAAGTATATATCGTTTCCGCAGTTCGTACACCAATGGGAAGCTTCATGGGAGGTTTATCTACCGTACCGGCAACAAAATTGGGAGCTGCAGCAATAAAGGGTGCTTTAGCTAAAGGAAATATCAAGGCTGAGTGGATTGAAGAAGTATTTATGGGAAATGTATTGCAAGCAGGATTGGGGCAAGCTCCAGCACGTCAAGCAGCCATTTTTGGTGGTATTGACCAATCTGTACCATGTACCACGGTAAACAAAGTGTGTGCTTCTGGTATGAAAGCGGTTATGTTGGCCGCACAGTCTATTATGACTGGCGACAATGATGTGGTTTTAGCTGGTGGTATGGAAAACATGTCACAAGTTCCTCATTATATTCAAGGGTCTAGAAACGGATTTAAATTGGGTGATATCACCGCAAAAGATGGTTTGGTATTAGATGGACTTCATGATGTATATAATGATTTTCACATGGGTGTTGCAGCTGATTTGTGTGCTTCAGAATGTGATTTCTCTCGTCAGGCGCAAGATGAGTTTGCTATTGAATCTTACAAACGTTCTGCTGCCGCTTGGGAAGCCGGAAAATTTAACGATGAAATAGTAGGCGTTGAAGTTCCTCAACGTAGAGGTGAGCCTGTTATGGTTACCGAAGATGAAGAGTATAAAAACGTTCGTTTTGAAAAAATTCCAACATTGCGTCCAGCTTTTCAAAAAAATGGTACAGTTACCGCTGCTAACGCGTCAACTTTAAATGATGGTGCTTCTGCATTGGTTTTAATGAGTGGCGAAAAAATGAGAGAATTGGGAATTAAACCTATCGCTAAAGTGGTGAGTTTTGCAGATGCTGCTCACGCTCCAGAATGGTTTACCACTGCTCCTTCAAAAGCACTACCAAAAGCGTTGAAAAAAGCAGGTTTAGAGGTTTCTGATATTGATTATTGGGAATTAAACGAAGCGTTTTCTGTAGTAGGTTTAGTGAATATTGATAAATTAGGATTGGATGCTTCTAAAGTAGATGTTAATGGTGGAGCGGTAGCCTTAGGTCACCCACTAGGTTCATCAGGTTCAAGAATCTTAGTTACTTTAATTAATGTATTGAAACAAAACGGAGGAAAACGTGGAGCTGCAGCTATTTGTAATGGTGGCGGTGGTGCTTCTGCTTTTGTTTTAGAATTAGCGTAGTTATTACAAAACAGTGTTAATAATAACATTCTTAATGCCCGACAAGTAGGCTTTTCATAGCTTTTATTTGTCGGGCATTATTATTTTTGTGACACTGCTAATTTTGGGATTAAAACCAAATTAGTGAACGAAAGGAAATTTTAAAATTCATAATGAAGTACGGTATTTGCGCCTTGAGTATTGTTCCGTGTAGGTTAGAACCTGCCGATACCAGTGAAATGGTATCGCAATTGCTTTTTGGTGAAATATATCGAGTTATTGATGAACGAAAAAAATGGGTAAAAGTACGAAGTGCACATGATGGGTATGAGTCTTGGATAGACCGGAAACAACACCTTGAAGTAAAGCGCGATGAGTTTATGACCCTAGAGAAACATGCTAAGTCTTATTCTATTGAGCTTATTTCTTTATTAAAAGAACAAAATTCGGATGCTTTTTTTCCATTAGTTATTGGTAGTTCTCTTCCAAATCTAGCTGATAATTTGTGTCATTTTGCCGAAAAATCCTTTGAATTTGACGGAGATACTTTAAAACCCAAATTTAGCAGAGAGCATTTAGTCGAAACAGCTTTTCTATTTTTAAACTCACCGTATTTGTGGGGCGGTAGAACCCCATTTGGTATTGATTGTTCGGGTTATTCGCAAATTGTGTACAGAATGTGTGGCGTTGATTTACCACGTGATGCATCGCAACAAGCTGAGGTAGGAGATAGATTGAGCTTTATTGAGGAAGCTACCCCTGGTGATTTAGCCTTTTTTGATAATAAAGAGGGGAGAATAACACATGTAGGAATTCTACTTGGAGAAAACAAAATTATCCATGCATCCGGAAAAGTGAGAGTGGATAGAATTGACCATCAAGGAATTTTCAATGATGAGACTCATGATTATTCCCACCATTTACGATTGATTACGCGTGTTATTCGATAATTAATTACCAATGGCTAATCGCTCGATTGTTGGACTCGGGTAATTCTTTACCGCACTATTTCAGAATTTCAATCTAAAAAAAGTAAACCCATAAAAAAAGCCAATGACTAATCAAAATCATTGGCTTTTCAAATGTTGTATGGAAAATTACTTAACCTCCTGAACGTTTGCAGTAATGTTCAAACGGGTATCTTTTGGTTGAGTGTTGGCAATAACGGTAACCGTTTTGTTTTGCAACCCTTTTTGTTTACCCGGTTTGTAAACCACTTTGATTTCACTAGTTGCTCCAGGAGCAATTGGTTCTCTTGGAAATTCTGGGATGGTACATCCACAAGAACCTGTAGCGGTTTCAATAATTAATGGTTTGTCGCCTGTATTGGTGAATTTAAAAGTGTATTTATTTTCAGAATCTTGGTCAATGTTTCCAAAATCATGTGACATTTCTTCGAATGACATAGTAGTTGGGTTGTTTACTATTTGTTGTACTGGAGCTGGTGCAGGAGCTGGTTTGTTTGGTGGCACAGCAGATGGAGGAGTAGCAGCAATATTACTTTTACGTTCCGTTTTTCTGTGACGAATACCTCTATCATCTGAATTAGATGAATCATTTCCTTTCAAAAAGGTTCCATAAAGAACCGTTGCAGCGATTAATACGAGTAATCCAGTCTGGATATTTTGAATATTTTCTTTCATTTTTGATGATTTTTGAGCAAATATAAATTTCTAGCTCGGTTATTTATAATCTAATTTCAACTTCTTAAATGTTTTATCATTCATTACTTCTAATGCTTTTTGGAAAGCATTGTCATTCGTGTTTATTACACGGTAAAATTCAGTAGATGTCCAAAGGTTTGTGGCCATTAGTGCTTTGAAATTCATTTGAATAATTCGTTTTGAATGTGCTATTTCTGCATCATTTCGTTTGATATCTTTTTTCTCGGCAGCTGCAATAATTTCTTCCAGCATCTCATCCGTAAGTGTGAAGCCCTTATTAAATGCATCAAAATTTGGATATTTAGCTAATAACTCTTTTCTATGAATGTCTAAATAGTCCAAGTTGTAGGTGTATAAAATTCCTTTACGTACTAACATGCTGAAATAGGTAGATGTTTCGGTGGTATCTAATGGAATAAAGATATCAGGCATAATACCACCACCTCCATAAACGGTCCTTTTTAACTGAAGAGTTTCAAATTTTAATGAATCTGGAAATTGAATGGAATCAGAATTCATTAACTCCCCATGTTCATATCGCTTATTAATTTCGTTGTAATAATCCTCTTTTCCTTCCGAATAATCACGTTGAATAGAACGACCGGAAGGAGTGTAATACCTGGATATCGTTAAACGAATAGCGGAACCATCACTGAGTTCAAATGGTTTTTGGACAAGTCCTTTACCAAATGATTTTCTACCTATGACTAATGCTCTGTCCCAATCTTGTACTGCTCCGGTTACAATTTCTGAGGCAGAAGCTGAACCTTCATCTACTAAAATAACCAATTTACCAGTTTCAAAATTTCCTTTTTTAGAAGAGGAGTAATCTTCCCTTGGGAATGCTTTCCCTTGTGTGTAAACAATTAGCTTTCCTTCATCTAGGAAATTATCAGCCAATTGAATAGCAGTTCTTAAATAACCGCCACCGTTTCCTCGTAGGTCTAATATTAGGTTTTGCATTCCAATTCCGTTTAAGGAATCTATGGCATGACCCACTTCATCCATACTTTGAGCTGCGAAACGATTTAATTTAATGTATCCAGTGGTTGGAGTCGCCATATAAGCCGCATCCATACTATAAATTGGAATTTTATCTCTTGTAATTTCAAAATCTATTAATTCTTTTTCACCACTTCGAGCAATACTAACGGTTACTTTTGTTCCTTTTTTACCTCTCAAGTGATCTGCCACATCTTTATTGGTAAAACCAACACCTGCCACCAACTTGGTATCAATATTTACAATTTTATCGCCTGCTCGAATTCCTAATTTTTCTGAAGGACCACCTGCTATGGGTGAAACAACTGTGATGGTGTCATGTAATATATTAAACTGTATGCCGATTCCTTCAAAGTTTCCTTCTAAGGGCTCGTTCATTTTTTGCAAATCCTTTTTAGAAATGTAAACGGAGTGAGGGTCAAGTCCTTTTAAAACTGCCTTTATAGCATCTTCCGTCAACTTTTCAGAATCCACCGTGTCTACATACGCTAAGGTTACATAGCGCATAAATGTTTCTAGTTTTTTTAATTGCTCCTGATCCTTTTTTTGACTTATTCCAGCAATGGAAAAAGTAAGTAATAAAAGAATTGCAATGGTTTTTAATTTCATCATATATACGGAATAAAGAAGCCCACTACAAAATAGTGGGCTATACTAATAATATTAAAATTTTTATTATTTGTTTAACATTTTACGAGCTTGAGATGCAGAAATCATTTTTCCATAATACACCGCTACCACGTAACATCCATCAAATCCTTTGGCCAATAATTCTTTTTTATAGGTAGTGGCTTCTTCATATGAACTAAATGAGCCAGCTACATAACGAATGTATTTGTCTTGTCCTTTCATTTGTTCTACTGAACCTAATTCCATGTAGGTTTCTAATACATCAGTAGGTATTTGGCTTCTATATGAACCTAATTGCACTTTAAATTTCAAGTTGCTTTTCTCTTCGTCCGTTAATGGTTTTGCCGAGGTGATGCTCTTTTTTTGAGATCTATTTAGGTTTTTAGTTCCTAAATTGTTTAGCGCAACGCGGTGTCCACCTTTAAATGCTGCCACAAATGCACCATTAAAGCCTTTAGTAAGAATATCAATTTTTTGATTAGCAGCTTCTCTGTATGAATTGTATGATCCGGTAAAGTATCTTACATATCC
This sequence comes from uncultured Flavobacteriales bacterium, assembly GCA_963974475.1. Taxonomy (GTDB): domain Bacteria; phylum Bacteroidota; class Bacteroidia; order Flavobacteriales_G; family Salibacteraceae; genus CAJXZP01. Next base: position 37,542 of record CAXBCR010000021.1, on the reverse strand, counting down.
ATCATCCGATTGAACTTTAATTAATTCTGGTAGGCCTTTAAATATTTTTTCATCCGCTTTTTGGGTGAAAGCACCTACTTGCACTCGATAAATTATAGTATTGCTATCGGAGGAGCTCGACCATTGCGTAGCTTCAAAGGCAGATGTTACACCAGTTACAGTGGATACTTTCTTACTGTTTCCGTTAATTTGAACAATATCTGTTGGAGTAATTCCATCTTTCACCAATTGTTCTTGTCGTTCATTGGCTTCATCTTTCGTGTTATAAGAACCTACAGTAACCAGTATTTTTCCGTCCTTATCATGTGTATTTACATCTTCCACACTTAGAATATCATTTACCAAATCAGCTGGAATTTCGCCTTCAAACTCACCAATGGCTACCGCATATTTTGTTTGATTAACTTTTCCTTTTCGTTGAACTTTACTTGCAATAACCTGCATGGTATACGTTTCGCTAGTAATAGGAGAGTGGGTACCAGTAGTATCGTAATATTTCTCATAGAATAAATCAATGTCGGCAGAAGTGATTGTAACTCCTACAGAATCTACTTGGGCGCCAAGAGCGGTTTCTAATTCATTGTCCATGTAATTTGGAACACCATCGTTATCCCCATCAATAGGACATCCATGTTCATCCACTTCCGCACCTAGCGGAGTACCTAAACATAGATCGTTCCAATCTAATACGCTATCCTGGTCTTCATCTGCCAGCATATCAATATCAATAGATTCATCGTAAGCATCATCAAAATCATCATTCTTTTTAAAGTTGTAACTAATAGAAACGGAACTGTATAATAAATCGTCCATTTTGGCATCACCTTTAAAATTCCCAGAAGATTCATCAATTCCATCCAATAAATCAGTCATAGTAAAATGATATACCATAGCTGCTCTAAAAGTCCATTTATCATTGATGTGCATGTTTGCACCCACAGTAACTGGAAACCCTAGCGTAAAAGAATTATAATCGCTCAGGTTGTATAAATCAGAATTTTTGATGTCTGTTTCATAGTGGTAATCTCTTTGAATTTTTACGGCCTTATCCGAATTTGCGGCAGATTGCGGTAAATCACGAATAGAACCATCATCCCAGTAATAATAATAGGCATTATCAGCATTTAACAAATCCGTTTTAGAATTAAAACTGATAAATTCAATTCCGACTCCAATAATGGGTTCCAATACTCGGTCTTCTTTCAAAAAGTTGCCGAAATTGTAATTTAAGCCAAAACCACCTCCAAAAAGCGTAGTTTCAAAGTTTAGGTTACGAGAAATTGAACGTTCGTTAGCCGAAATTTGGCCTCCCCAAGCGTTCACACTAAATTCTAAGAAATAATTTATGGGTTGTCTAAAAGCTAAATCAAATGCAATTCTACTAGTTAAAGGACTGTTTAAAGTATTCGGATTTTTTAATTCTCCGAAATAGGATAATGTTCCTAATCCAACAGCCATAGTAGGAGGAGTGTACTCTACAGAGTCTTTTTCACTACGAAACTCTTTGATTTCCGAATAGTCCTCAAAGGCCGTTGAATCTTCTTGAGCAAATAACCCAAAAGATAAAATACTGGTAAATGCAATTGCTGTAAAAATATTCTTCAATGATTCAGTGTTTGTGTAATACAATCATGAGGTTTGACGGCTAAAGTAATACATAAAAGGAGATTGGAAAAATAACTTATCACTTAGTTAACCCATTTCTGATTTGTAATCATTAACGCCTCTTGAACTGTGATTCTCTCTCCATTATTATACGCTACTACAAATGGTCCTGGAAACGAGAAATTTTGTTTGAAACTTTCGCGTTTATCTCTTGCATACACATACAAATCAAAGGATCCGGTAAGGTATTTCATCCATCCTTCATGAGAGTCAACGATAACGTTTTCAGTATATTTAAATGTTTTTTTGAAATAGCTTGCTACATTTACAGATTGATGTGCAGCCATAATTTGAACTTTATAAATTACTCCATTTTCAGGAGATGGAGTGGTGGTAACCGGAATTGATTTTGGCGTTTCTGTTGTTTTTTTCTTGGCAATAACTTCCTTTTTTTGAGGAATAATTACCTCTTCTTTTATTGGTTCCTTGGCGATTTGCGGTTTGGTTTCTTCGACAACTGCCAATTCTGGTTTCTCGATATCTACAAAATCGATAGCATTTGGGTTTTCAATCTGAATTTTTCTTGATTCTCCATCATGAATAAATGCAAATTCACCGGCTACATCCGATACTTTTTTACTATCCGATTCGGAAAGGTCAATAAAATAAGATACCGAAAGTTCATTTAAGTCTTCAGGAAAGTTCATCCAAACAAATTTCACCTTGGTATCGAGTACTGAAAACACGGCATCTGAAGCTACATCTGGTTTTATGTCGGCATTGCTTGGTACAATATCTTGAATTTTTGCAAAACCTGATACATTAGCATAATGAATGTCTAAAGTTATTTTATATAGATTATCCGAGATGTTTTTGATGTTTCTACTGATAGTTACTTCCGCTTCCGGAATTTCCTCAATTATTATTTCCTCTTTCCCCATTTTGACTATTCGAGCTGGTAAATCTACCGTCATTCGTTGGTTTTCATCAAGGTATGAAAATGTTCCGGAAACAGGAATTTCCTTTAGGTTAGGGTCATTAACCGTTATTTTATATTGAATATCAAATACACGATCTTCCGGTAAAGTCATCCATACAAATTTCGCTTTATTATCCGCGAAATTGAATTTTGACACTCCCGTTTCAACAGCTTCGGCAGTTACTCCTTCGGGCAGTACTACTTGAAATTTGGCGTAGCCTTCAATACTACTTTTATCAATTGTTACAGTAACTACGAATTCATTTCCTTGCTCCACACGATCGGGCAGGGTTTGCTCAACCGTTACATCCTCTAACAAAAAGTTGAGAAATATTAATGAAATTAAATTGAACGAAAAAGCAAAAATTTTAAACATAGTCCTAACGGTTGATGTGTTAACAAATCTACCCGAACAAGGAGGTGTTTAAAATTAAGAAGGGGCCTAATTACAAACAGAAAAATGTTGAAAAGGAAAAATCCGTATCCCTTAGAAATTAGGGGATAGCAAGAATTCTTTATAGAACTTATCTATTTCTTGAACTGCTTCATCCGGACTATCCACCACCTTGAAGAGGAACATATCCTTCTCTGAAATGGTATGTTCATGTGCTAACATGGAAGTTTTAATCCAATCTACCATTCCGGACCAAAATTCTTTACCAACTAAAATTATTGGAAATTTATTAATCTTTTTGGTTTGAATCAAGGTTATCGCCTCAAACAATTCATCTAAAGTTCCGAATCCTCCTGGAAGAACCACAAATCCTTGTGCATACTTTACAAACATTAATTTTCGGATAAAGAAATAGTCGAATGAAATCAATTTATCTTGGTCAATGTATGGATTATGAGATTGCTCATGCGGTAAATCAATATTTAAACCCACTGAAGGGCCTTCACCATTTTTAGCTCCTTTGTTGGCGGCCTCCATAATTCCGGGGCCACCACCGGTAATAACTCCATAGCCTTTATCAGTTAGTTTATTGGCAATTTCCACTGCTTTCAAATAATGAATGTTGTCTTCTTTGGTACGAGCTGAACCGAAAATAGAAACACACGGTCCGATTTTACTAAGTTTCTCGAAACCTTCTACAATTTCAGACATTATTTTAAAGACTTGCCACGAATCGTTTGTTTTTATTTCATTCCACTTTTTGTGGTCAAGAATATTTTTTATCTTCTCTTTATCAGTCATTTTCAGGCTTTTTGTGAATCAATGGCTTTACGCACACTTCCGTATTTCAAAAGTAGGTTTTTTGCGGTGTTATAATCGGATTTTAGGGCATTTTGAACCATTAAGCTTCCACGGTCAACTAACTTATTATTACTCAATTGCATATCTACCATTCTATTCCCTTTTACACGTCCCAATTGAATCATTACGGAAGTGGAAATCATGTTTAATACCAATTTTTGAGAGGTGCCTGATTTCATACGGGTGCTACCAGTTACATATTCCGGACCCACTATTACTTCAATGGGATGGTCGGCTTCTTTCGAAACCGGAGAGTTTGGATTATTCGTTATGCTTCCGGTTAAAATCCCAAGACTTCTACATTTTTTTAATGCTCCAATTACATAAGGCGTTGTTCCTGAGGCGGCAATACCTATAACCGAATCCAAAACGTTTACTTGATATTTTTCAAGGTCAGCAAATCCGCCATGGTCATTATCTTCGGCAAATTCCACCGCTTTACGAATGGCGGTATCTCCTCCTGCAATGATTCCAATCACCAAATCATCGCTTACTCCAAATGTAGGAGGGCATTCTGATGCATCTACCACACCAAGTCGGCCGCTAGTACCTGCTCCAAGATAAAACAATCGACCACCTTGTTTCATTCGGGATACAATTTCTTGGATTAATGGAGTTAGTTGAGGAATAACTAATTCTACCGCGTTGGCCACTTTTTTATCTTCCTGATTTATACCCGAAAGTATGTCGGAAACAGACTGTTTTTCTAAATCAGAATGAAGAGATTCTTGTTCGGTAATTCTTTTCATAATACAATGGTAGGATATTTTGTAGGTCTCACTGTTTTATACCAGATGATTTATTCAACGAAAGGTGTCAATAAAATGGACTTAATCTATAATCTTTATTTCGTATTTAGTCAATAAACCGGCTAATCCTGATGTAGAAAAAAGAGCCTTTTGTAATTGGTTTCTTTCTGGGTCTAAAACGAAGTTAGATGCGGTAGTAAAATCGGCACCATTAAGTAGGGTATAATCAAATTTTGTGTTTAACATATTACACTCGCTAAAAACAGCTTTATCCAAATTTGTTTCGGTAAAATCAACCTCGGTAAGGTTACAATTTATAAAATGAATACCTTTTAAATTTAATTGGTAGAATGAGGCGAATTCTAATAGGCAGGTATCAAAAGATAAACCAAGTAAAAATGCATTGCATATTGAAAAATCAACACCCACCATTTTGCAATTTATAAATCGTAATTCCTTTAAGGAAGTAAGGTTTAAATTGACGTTACTCCAGTTACAGTCAATAAATTCACAATCTTCAAAAATATAATTAGATAAGTCTAAACCTTCAAAATTGCAATTTTTGAAACGACATTCCTCATATTCGCCTTGAATTAATTCAGTAGTTTGAAAGTTCTTTTTTTTATACTCTTCCTCAAAAAAAATAGTACTCATTGGTTGCTTCGTTATTGGTTTATTATCAAAAAATAGGAGGGGTTAAATGGAACCTAACCAAATTAAAATGAATAGTACCGTACAATACCCAAAGATAGCATTTACCGTATTATTTCCTGTCGTTTCACTCCATTTATCTGACCTAATATCACCGTATAAAACGGTGTTAAAAGAACGATTTTTGGTGCGGAAAATCGCTTCCAAAAACCACCTTATTATGGCACCTAAATATGCAATAACAAAATAGCTAGGTCTCATGAAATAAAAATTACTTAGCAAGAAATAAATCCATCAATTCTTGTGAACCCGAATAGGGAGTAATAGCACCCGAAACTACGTTTTTGGTGATTTGTTCCATATTTTGTTCCACATTAGGATTTTGAAAAAATAATTCTTTCAAGGAATATTGGACTTGTTCCAATAACCACGTTTTAGATTGTTTTTTTCTTCGTTCGTAAAATTGTTTGTTCTCCTTTTGCTGTTTTTCAAATTTCCTAACCACCTCCCAAATGGTATCAATGTTTTCAGATTTTATCGCGGAACAAATTCCGGTTTCGGGAATCCACTCATCGTCTCTTGCTGGAAATAGGTGGAGTGCGTTAGCGTATGCTCGAGCAGCTTTTTGGGCGTATAGTTTATTATCTCCATCCGCCTTATTAACGAAAAGGGCATCGGCCATTTCCATAATTCCACGTTTTATTCCTTGAATTTCATCTCCTGCTCCCGAAAGCATAAGTAGTAGAAAAAAATCGACCATTTCTTTGACCAAATATTCGCTTTGCCCAACACCTACTGTTTCTACAATAATAACTTGATAACCTGCGGCTTCGCATAGTAAAATGCTTTCACGTGTTGCGTTTGCAACTCCCCCTAATGTACCTGAAGATGGGGAAGGACGTACAAATGCTAATGGATCAACCGATAGATTTTCCATCCTCGTTTTATCTCCTAAAATACTGCCTTTGTTTAGGTTAGAGCTAGGGTCAATAGCGAGCACCGCAGTTTTTAAACCTTGTTGGGTCAAGTGCATTCCCAGGGCTTCAATAAAAGTACTTTTTCCCACTCCGGGCACTCCCGTAATTCCTATTCGAATACTATTACCACTTAACGGAAGGCATTCATTTACCACTTGTGTGGCTAGTTTTTTATGAGCAATTTGAGTACTTTCAACCAGGGTAATTGCTTTCGCTAAAACGTGTTGGTCCCCCTTCGCAATATGGGCTACCATTTGTTCAACGCTCATGGTTTTGGGCTGTGAGTTTAAAAAACGTTCCACCGCCAAGTCCTTCGCCTTATCAATAGCAGATTTACCCATTTTGAAATTTTATTTTCTTAATTTTTGATTCCAATCAATTATTTCTTCTACACAATCTCCAGATCCTTTCACTTTGATATGTGCCGTACCTGAATAAACATTTCCCACTTTGATATTATTGTTTATGATGAAATCCATATTGGTTTGCACATCTCGAACTTCATCTAAAGTGAGTGATTGATCAGCGTAACTTACGTTCCCATCAAAATCCACTGCCACAATGAAGTTACTCTCATCATCTGGGTCTTGTTTCACATCAATAATTCGCATATTAAATTTTTCTTCGGTATAATCACACGGACCAGAAGGGGATGGGCTAGTACATGAAAACAAACCGTTGGTGCTAATTATCAGTAATAAAATGTAAAAAAAATGACTACGCATAATTTGGTTTAATGGTGAAAAATATGGATTGGCAAATTAATAAAACTTCGTTTGAAATATACAGGGAACACCTCAAATTTAGTAGAAAATTTAATTAAATTTGTGAGGTATCTAATTGTTCTAGGTTGGATAAATAACATGACGCAAAACAAAACCAATACGGTGCAAAATGGGGTGGGAGAGGTGCCAATGAGTTCTCTCCATAGGAACCGTAATGTTTGGTATTTGCGGTTTGTTCTTATGCTGGGAGTGGTTGCTTCGGTGTTGAATGGGAATGAATACAAACTAACTAAGGTGCCGGAAAAAGTAACCGTTTGGGCAGAAAACTGGACCAGCATAAATGGTTTGGATAAAGTGAATGCGTTAACAACCCCAACCAACCATACCACATTATTGGCAATTGCTGAAAATCCGGCAAGTAAGGTGGTTAAAACCACGGAGATTAAAAATCCAACCAATACCAAGACTATACCATCAACAAGTTCACAAGTAGCAGTAAGAATGCCCATTTCGGTATCGGAAACACCCATTTACGTTGCGGACAAAAACACTGTAACCAAACAAAATAAGATAGCTGGGTATCTGCTGACCTCGCGCGCTCATGTGGGAAGAATGGAGTTAGTTCAAGAACCGTTGCTTGTAGCGCAAAGAAATGATGAAATAAGCACGGAACGGTCTAGCGAATTGTACATTAAGAATGATTATGCTATTTCTAGAATGGTTAGGCCTTTGTATAATGACGAAGCTTCTGTTTCAAAATGGAGCATACGTGCGTTAATTGGTCCTCAGCTTGTAAATGGCGCGGTGAATCAGCCTTCGGGGCAAGCCTATTCATCCATTGCCGGAATTGAAGGTTTGAAATCGCAGGCCGAAGGTGTGGTTACTAAATCGACCAAAAACTCCTCCTTTTCAGCTTCGTTAAATTGGGGGGTAAGGTTGTCTAAAAATTTCGAATTGTTATCCGGGCTAAACTATTCTCAAATGAATGGTTCGCACTTGGCGTTTTACGACTCTGAATTAAAACGTAGTCAAACCATTTTAACTTCTAGGGTAACCACCAGTGCAGATGGAACGCAAAATATTGGTACGGAAAAAGTTAATGTGGTTTACTCTAATTATTATCAAGATACTTTACGTGCTAATTATCGTATTACTAGCTATGAAATACCGGTGACCATTAAATATAATTTTGGTAAGAATAAGTTAAATTACTTTGTATCTTCTGGCGTTTCTGCAAATATTGGCTCATCTTATTCAGCTACTTATCAGTCTAAGGAAATTGGGAATGGGGATATTAGCCAAAATAGGTATGGTATTAATTCTGTCAATTTATTAGTAGGAATGGGATTGGAGTATAAAGCCTCTAAAAACATTCGAATTCAACTATCACCCGGTTTTAAGTACGGTATTCCATTAACGAAATCGTCTGTTTTTCAAGCTCCTTTAACCGCTATAGGATTGTTTACCGGCCTGAGTTATTACTTTGATAAGTAGTAATCCACAATTCCAATTAGCAAATAACTGAAATAACCCGGCCGTTAAGTGTTTGTCCAATTACCGGTGAGTTTTTTGATTTTGATTCTAAATCGGATGCTTTAACTATCCATTCGGAAGAGGTGTCAAAAACCGTTAAATTGGCTTTTTCATTTTCATTTATGGAGTTCACTATACTTCCAAATATAGCTCGAGGATTTACGGAAACCGATTTTACCCATGTTTCTACATCAATTTGATGACTTAGATGGGTATTGTATAAGCTAAAAGCGGTTTCAATACTTGACTGGCCAAATTCAGCTAAATCAAATTCACATTTTTTGAGTTCTATATTTTGTGGAGAATGATTGGTAACAATACAATCTATCGTACCATCCTTAACCCCATTAATCAGCGCTTTTCGGTCCGATTCGGAACGTAATGGAGGAGTAGTTTTGAAGTTGGAATCAAATTCAGCCAAAGCGGTATCATTCCATATTAAATTAGCAATAGCCACATCGCAGGTTACTCTAACACCTCTTTTTTTAGCACGTTTTATTTGAGCTACCGCTCCAGCGGTACTAATGGTCATAAAGTGTATCGGAGCATCACAGTATTCGGCCACCGACAAATCTCTAGCAACCATAATTTCTTCACTTAGTGAGGGGTCCGATTTTAAGCCCAAACTAGTGCTCATTTTACCTTCATGCATCATTCCGCCATGCGATATCCTTTTATCACTAGGGTATACGATAACTTTTCCGTTAAATGAATTGCAATACAATAAAGAACGTTTCAGTAAATCTGGATTTTCGATGGGTGCGTGTCCATCAGAAAAACCAACTGCTCCAGCCAGGTGTAAATCGTATAATTCTGAAAAATTTTGTCCTTTTAATCCTTCCGATAAAGTGGCAAGCGATTTAATTTCAACAGGAAGATTTTGTACCGATTGCACGTAGTTAATTTGAGATTTTGAATCGGTAACCGGATAATTATTGGCAGAAACAACTACGGTAGTAAAGCCGCCATTTTTGGCTGCATTCGCTCCCGATTTTAAATCCTCCTTGTACTCAAATCCTGGATCATTAAACTCGGCATGCATATCCATCCATCCGCTAGAAACATGCAATGATGTTCCTTTAATGACCTTTTTTGAAGTGGAAGAAATGTTTTTTTGAATAGAAACAATTTGTCCTTTATCAATAAGGATATCCATTTTTTTTAAGTGATACTTACTGGTAGTATCCACAATGGTTGCTTTCTTTATCAAAATACTCATAATACCGAAGGTTTAAAATATCTTATTAAAACTATTTCAAAAGCCAAAAATACTAACGCTAGCAGAATAAACCAACGCCATAATTCAACTCCTTTTTCTCTTTCTTCTAATTCGCTTGCAAAATTTTCCATGCTGGTGTGCATGATTGAGAAATTTTGCAATTGTAGACTATCTACAATCGACTGTAATTCAATGTATGAATAACTGTCAGGGTTAGACTCTATTCTATTGTAATTAAAGGAAACTTGACCAATAATACTATCTTCAAGCAAGATTGTATAATTTCCTGATTTTTCAATTTTATGATGCACGTTTAACGTAATACCATTTGAGGTTGGTATTAATTCTGGAATCATATCCGTAGCTGAGGAGGCATCTTTGATGTGAATTAGGCTTTCACCGGTAGGGGATTGCGTAGTTAGATGTATTAAATTATCCTTTCCTATCTCTAAATACGGCTGACTCCCTATGGCACTTTGAAAGGCCATTTGAAAAAAGGTAGGAAGGAAGATGCTATGCATTTTGAAATTAGAAAAATTAGATTGTAATGGAATTGTGAATAAATAAGCATGCCCATTTTTATTGGAATTTGCTACCAAAATAGGGTCTTGATTTATGGTTTTTAATAAGACTTCTTCTGTTCCTGAACCGGATTGATTCAATGCGAAGTGTTTGTAAATTTGGGGTAGGTTAATTCTTTTGGATGTTTCCGTAAAAACGTCTGAATAAATACTGCTTTCTAAATTAATGTAGTTTACCCGAGAGGAATCAGTATTAACCATACCTAGGAGCGGGAGATGTATTTGATTTAAAATTTCATTTAAATTGGTTTGAGATTCTTTTTCAGATGGTATTATTACTACGCTTCCACCATTCTCTAAAAACTGGGATAGAGAAGCTTCTAGGCCACTACTAAAGGATTCTAATTCATTTATTATTAATGTATTGGTTTCGGTTAATTGACCGAAATCAATATTCGATTCTTCCATTTCATGCACTTTAAAATAAGGTTCAGTACCAAAGGCTTGTGCTATGTTGCTCGTGCTTTTACTAGAGGAAATAATCGTTACATCTATCTGATTTAAAATTGGAAAACTAAAATAGAGTGAATTATCAAAAATCATTGGATGGTCATCTATTTCAAGGACTCCACTATGCCAACCTACTTGGTTAGTTTTAAATACCAAAAAGGTATCTACAAAACTGTGAGCCGGGATATCGATATTTAAAAATGCCTTTTGAACAGAATCGAGCGCAAGGGTTACTCTAGATTGACTAACCTCTTGAGGCCCATAATTTCTTATTCGGAAATGTAATTCATTAGGATGGTCTAACTGATGAACCGGATTAATAAACCAAAGAGAATCAATGCTCACATTGTTTTTAGTTACAGGCTCGATAGGAATCAAAGTATAATTAATGGTAGTGTCATTTATGATATCCGTAAAATTGAATTGTGATTTTTGAAAATCTGAGATAATAAAACTTTGAAAAGGAGTTCCTTTAAAAGAGGCTGCTTGACGTTTAATTATGTCTGCTAAAGAATGAGAGGTGGTACTGGTTGAAGCGAGTTCTAACTTTTTTAAAATTTCTGATGATGGAAAAAGATGTTGTTCCGAACCCAAAAATTGATTGGTTAATAACTGATGGTTTACGTATTTAGGAAGATGGTCAATTAATTGATACCCAAATTCTCTAGAAACATCAAAAATGCGTCCGTCTACATTTCTATTTTCGGAACTAAATGAATTATCTATAAATATGGAAGACTGTATTGCTTTGGAAGCCGATTTTTCTGGCAACAAAGGGATGAATGGTTGTGCAAATGCAATGACCAAAGCACTTATAAGTAGGATTCGACTAAGCAGAATCAATAAATGTTTTAACGTTGATTTTGATTTGGTGGAGTGCTTAACTTCCTTTAAAAAGGCCACATTACTGAAGTAAACCTTTTTATATCGTTGAAAATTAAATAAGTGAATTATCACGGGGATTAATACCGCGAAAAGCGCAAAAAGAAACTGCGGATACAAGAAATTCATTAAAAGACAAATTTACATAAGCAGCTGTAATAACCTAAAGTGTGAGGGAACTATTTTAGAAAAATTTATTTCCAATTTTGGGTTTTGGAAGATAAAGGAAACGTTTCTTTGCAAATTCAATAAATGACATTTTTCAATCTTAGATTTTGCGAAAAATGGTGACAATTGTTGTTTTTTAGTTAATTCCAATAAGAATCACTTTGTTACATATATAATTTTTCATATATTTCGGATTCTTAAAAATTTGAACCAAATTAAAACAATATAATTATGTACGTAGAGCAACTTTATACCGGCTGTATTGCCGTTGGAACGTATTATGTAGAATCAAATGGAGAGGCGGTTATAATAGATCCCTTACGAGACCCAGAGCCATATATGGTAATGGCAGCCGAAAGAGGAGCAAACATAAAATATGTATTTGTAACGCATTTTCACGCTGATTTTGTTTCTGGGCACGTAGATTTAGCTCAAAAAACGGGAGCAACCATTGTTTTTGGCCCATCTGCCAAACCAGGTTACCCAATTCATGAAGGTACGGATAATGAAATTTTTAACGTTGGAGATGTCACTTTAAAACTATTGCACACTCCTGGTCACACCATGGAATCTTCTAGTTGGTTACTGTTTGATGAAAACGGATTAGAGCATTGCGTATTTACCGGAGACGCCTTGTTTTTAGGTGATGTGGGTCGTCCAGATTTAGCGGTTAAATCAGATTTAACTCAAGAAGATTTGGCGGGTCATTTATTTGATTCGTTACGTAATAAATTAATGCCATTGCCAGACCGTATTTTGGTGTACCCTAATCATGGTGCTGGTTCTGCTTGTGGAAAGAGTATGAGTAAAGATACTGTGGATACTTTGGGAAATCAAAAATTAACCAATTATGCATTAAGAGCAGACATGACAAAACCTGAATTTATTAAAGCTATTTTGTCCGGGTTAACTCCGCCACCTCAGTATTTCCCTAAAAATGCAATGATGAATATTAAGGGAACCAACAATTTTGATGATGTGTTGGCAAAAGGAATGCGTGGGTTATCATGTGTGGAAACTGCCGCCAAAATGAAAGAAGGGTTTTTATTGTTAGACACACGTCCTCATGGCGAGTTTCAATACGGATATGTACCGGGTTCAATGAGTATTGGATTGGACGGTAATTTTGCTATGTGGGTAGGTGCGCTAATTGAAGATATTAATCAACCAATAATAGTGATTACCGAAAAAGGTAGAGAACAAGAAGCGGTGACACGTCTATCTAGAGTAGGTTACGACAATTGTCAAGGTCATCTCATTGGCGGATTTGATGCTTGGAAAACAGCCGGCCATGAAGTGGAAACTATTCAAGTCATTCATCCTAGAGACATTAAGTTTGCGGAAGAAAGGGAAGGCGGAATAAATATAGTTGATGTGAGAGCAGAAGGTGAGTGGGAAGCGCAACATGTTGTTAATGCAGAGCATTTTCCGTTGGCTAGAATTCACTATAATCTAGAAAAACTAGATAAAAATAAGAAAATGTATTTTCATTGTGCCGCAGGTTACCGTTCGATGATGGCGGTTACTATCTTAAAGAATTACGGTTACAAAGATGAAAACCTAGTGAATATTGATGGTGGGTTTGATGAGATTTTAAAAACAGATTTAAATGTAACGGATTACGTTTGTCCATCTACCACCATGGCGACTTAAATCATGGTAAATAAAGGAAATGAAAAGCCGAAAACAATTGTTTTCGGCTTTTTTTATAGGTAAATAAATGTATAGCCTTTTTATAAATCGAGGAAAATAAAACTATTGTAAAGTGCAATTTGAATAAATGATAGCCATGTTTTGATATCCATTTTTAATGTTTTAGTAACCTTAAACCCGTATAAAATAAACAATGGGATAGGAGGTTTGCATTAAAAAAACATGGAATTATTTTTAATTACGTTTGGTGCTATTTTTTCTGTAATGAACCCTTTAGGTACGGTTCCCATATTTGTAGCTTTAACCAAAGAACACTCACTCAAAGAACGGTCGGATATTGCATTTAAAGCATCTTTAAATGTATTAATCATTTTACTCATTTCATTTTTTGCCGGAAAGTATATTTTACTCTTTTTTGGAATTAGCGTGAATTCATTAAAAATTGCCGGTGGACTAATTATTGCATCATCTGGTTTTGCGTTACTCACCGGAAAGTTTACCGAACACAAAGGAATGAAAAGGTCTAGAGTTCAATCGGATGTGGAAACAAGAGAGCAAATATCGCTTACCCCTTTAGCTATACCAATGATTGCGGGTCCAGGAACCATCTCGTTATTAATTACGTACAATCAGGAGTCAACAGGGGTGTGGTACATTGTAATTATTTTATGTGCTATTTTAATAGCTTCCTCATTTATTTTTTTAATGCTCAAAAGTGCTCATTCCATTGTCAAGGTATTGGGGGCTTCCGGCATTAATGCGCTGTCTAGAATAATCGGATTTATTGTTATTGCAATTGGGATAGAGTTTATTATTTCGGCAGGACTAAACGTTTTACGATTAGTTTAAAATTGGGGAATACTTTTTCAGTTAAAAATGCATGCTAAACGTTATAATAGTATCCAATCTTCTGCTCCTTTAAATGTTGAAAAGGGGCGTATTTTAATAGTTGGATGATATTTTTCTCCAAACATGGGAAAAACCACGTCATGAGGAGAATTGGTAATTACCGCAATTTTTATTTGTTTAACCCATTGAAACTTTTCTAAAGAATGAATGGCAAATTTGAAATCACTCATTGTAATATCTAAATTAGCATCGTTTAGATCACACATTATTCCTTGCGTGGATTGGGTGACCATATTTCTTGCTATCATTAACTTCCAGGACGCTAAAATTTGATTGAGTTTAATAACTCCTTGATGATTACTTAATAAAATCTTTTTAGGATACTCGGGGTGTTTAATACATTGTACGCTCATTTTGTAAGTTCGGTTATTAGGTAATTTATTTATATGGTATAGGTATGAGTCTAAAGTTATCAGACCAATAATATTGACACTTAAATATTGAATGCATAGCAGGATTATTCATCTAAGATAGTTTTAAATTGGTTTTTACGTGTGAATATGAGGAAGGTAACCGCACTTAAAAAGAAAACTGCACCACCAATTCCTGCTGGGTCGAGCATAAGGTGAAACAAAAAAGCACAAAAGGCAACAGGAGCCAAAAATGACAATGCCACTCCCACTTGTTTATTAAGAAGGAGTAAAAGTCCACCTACAATTTCAATTACAGCCACCACGGGTAAAACTCCCATTAGCATTAATGCGCCAAAAACTGTGACTACATTATCATTGGGAGGGGGCATGGGTATAAAGTGTAAGAATTTGTTTAAACCAAAAACAATCATCATTAGTCCAAGCAAAATTCGGACAATCATATCAGCCTTTTTCATACATTTAGTTTTATTGATTGGGTCTAAAGGTAAATGAATTTAGATTACTTAGGTGTTTCAGTCTTAAGTTTTTTTTAATTAAGTTATGGATAAATACTTTTTTGAGGCTGAAATAGGAGATTCAACCCGATGTAAAAACGCTACTTATCAAATCATTTTTGCTAGGGTTGAATGCGATTCTAATTGTACGTTTGCCATTGTTTTTAATGAAACTGAAAATACATGCATACATTCATTCATAGTAAAACACTGCTAATAGTTGATTTCTTTCATGATACTCTTAGATTTGGTGGCACTTTAGCAACAGTTTTGGGCGAGTTGGCTATGCTAATGCTATTGTTGATTATGTCTTACATAATCTATAAAATAACAGTAAAAACTTTGTGGGGAATCATTATACCCATCCTAAAAAGAACTAAGAATCAGTTTGATGATTTGTTGGTAAAGCATTCTTTTTTTAGAAACTTAGCTTACTTAATTCCAGCGTCTCTATTATTTGAATTTACACCGGATATTGTAGTTGGGGCCCCCTTTCTTATTGGAATATTTCAATCCTTAATTGAACTGGCTTTTATAGTGATTTTTATTCTAGTTGCCAATAGTACCTTAGAAACTATTAATGATTATTACGACCGATATGATTTTGCAAAAGATCATCCCATTAAGGCCGTAATTCAAATTCTAAAAATTGTATTGTATATCATTGGACTATTCACGGTGGTAGCCATCTTGTTTGATAAAGATTTGAGTTCTCTTGTAATGAGCTTAGGTGCGGTGTCGGCTGTAATGATGTTGATTTTTAGAGATTCTATACTTGGTTTTGTAGGTGGTTTGCAGTTAATTTTCAATAAGATGTTGTCCATAGAAGATTGGATAACGATGCCGAAATTTGGGGCAGATGGGCTGGTTAAGGAAATTAATTTAACTACGGTTAAAGTTCAAAATTGGGATAAAACCATTGTCACCATCCCCACGTATAGCCTAATAAGTGAATCCTTTCAAAACTGGAAAGGAATGGAAGAGTCTGGTGGAAGACGCATCAAAAGAGCCATTTACGTGAATATGCATAGTGTGCGATTTTGTACCCCAGAAATGCTAGATAAGTTTCGTAAAATAAAGGTGTTGAAAAACTATATTAACACCACTGAAGAACGGGTAGAAAAGCATAACAAAGTAAATAACATTGACCCCTCTGTATTGGTAAATGGCAGAAGACAAACAAACTTGGGTGTATTTAGAGCCTACCTGGAAGCTTACTTAACTAACCGAGAGGATATAAATAAAGACATGACTTTTATGGTGCGCCAACTTTCTCCCAATGAGAAGGGATTGCCCATCGAAATATACGTTTTTACCACCACCACAGATTGGGTGGAATATGAAGGGATTCAAGCCGATATTTTTGATCATGTATTAGCCGTAATCCCAGAGTTTGGATTACAAATTTACCAGTTTCCTACGGATAAGTTTGTAGTTGGAGAGTAGGTGTTTTATTTGTTCAAAACTTCCGCATTCAAAACTAGGCTTGTTTAAATTCACTTTCCTAATTTGAACGCTCCAAAAACGGAGACTAAACTTCGTTTAATTCCTTGATTAGTAGATGTTTTTAATATACGATACAGAGACCACCGGGTTGCCAAGAGATTGGAAAGCACCTTTGACCGATTTTGATAATTGGCCAAGGATGGTACAATTGGCATGGCAAATTCATGATGAAAATGGAGAATTGATAGAGGTAAAAAACTTTATCATTAAACCAGAAGGGTATAACATTCCTTTTGTGTCCCAAAAAATTCATGGTATTTCTACTGAGCGTGCCACCAAGGAAGGAATGCCTTTAGATTTTGTGTTGAACGAATTTAATGAAGCCTTAGCAAAATCAAAATACGTGGTAGGGCATAATATTGAATTTGATGTCAATATTGCCGCGTGTGAGTACTTACGAAAAGAAATAGAATCTCCGTTACAGTCCATCCCCACCATTGATACTAAAGACGAATCAACGGATTATTGTAAGATACCAGGGGGTCGTGGAGGAAAATTTAAATGGCCCACTTTATCTGAATTATATCACGTTTTATTTCAAACCACTTTTGAGGAGGCTCACAATGCAAGCGCGGATGTGGAAGCTACTTCCAGAGCATTTTTAGAACTTATTCGGATTGGTGTAATTACCGGTCAGCGTTTAGGAAGAGAGGAATCCTTTATCCAAAATTTCAAAGCGAAAAACCCCAAGCCATTTGAGTTAATTGGGTTAAATATAGCTCCCTATAAACCACTAGAAGAAGATGTTGTAGAGGAAGAAGCCGGTACAAAAGAAGAAATTGCAACGATTTCTGAAAGCAACATTCCAAAAGAGGTATTGGATAAATTCGTTCATTTTCATGTGCATACCCAATTCTCAATTTTAGAGGCTGTAGGTCAACCGGTTGATTACGTGGCAAGGGCCAAAGAATCAGGAATGACCGCTCTTGGTATAACCGATATAGGAAATATGATGGGGGCTTTTGCATTTGTAAATGCATGTAACAAGGAGGGAATAAAACCAATTGTTGGTACAGATATTTATGTATGCAAAGACCATTTAAACCATTCAGTAAAAGACAACGGTTACCATCAGGTTTTAATAGCAAAAAATAAAAAAGGCTATCATAATTTGGCTAAAATATCATCTGTATCTTTTACTCAAGGAAAATATTATGTGCCTCGTGTAAGTAAACCGGTTATAGAGGAGTTTCATGAAGAAATCATGGCTACCACGGGTGGTTTATGGTCAGAAATTCCTAGTTTAATTTTAAATGTAGGTGAAAAGGAGGCTGAAGAAGCTTTTAAATATTGGCATAATCTTTTTGGCGAAGATTTCTATGTGGAATTAATTCGTCATGGAGTTGAGGAGGAAGATGTGGTAAATGAAACGTTACTCCGTTTTGCAAAAAAATATAACGTAAAATATTTCGCTTCTAATAATGTCTATTACCCTAGTCGGTCAGGGGCAGATGCTTTGGATGTATTGCTCTGTGTAAAAGATAATAAGCTTATTTCAATGCCTAAAACCTTTTTGGGTAAAAAGGGTAGAGAATATCGATTTGGATTCCCAAACGAAGAGTGGTACATGAAAACGCCTCAACAAATGGCGGAAATATTTGCTGATTTACCAGAAGCTATGGTTACTACAGCCGAAATGGGAGATAAGTGCGAAGGCTTTGTGCTGGCGCGTGATGTGTTATTGCCGGCTTTTGATATTGGGGAGGAATTTGTGGATCCTACCGATGAAATTAACGGGACCAAGAATGGGGAGAATGCGTTTTTACGCCATATAACCTATATCGGTGCAGAAAAAAGATACCCTGAAATCACGGATGCTATTCGTGAACGATTAGATTTTGAATTGTCGGTTATTGAAAAAACGGGATATCCGGGTTATTTTTTAATTGTACAGGATTTTACCACCGAAGCTCGAAACATGGGTGTTGCAGTTGGACCTGGAAGGGGGTCGGCAGCTGGTTCGGTAGTAGCATATTGTATTGGTATTACCAATGTGGACCCGATAAAATACGATTTGCTTTTTGAGCGTTTTTTGAATCCAGAACGGGTTTCTATGCCCGATATTGATATTGATTTTGATGATGAAGGTCGAAGTCGCGTAATTGATTATGTGGTTGAGAAATATGGAGCCAATCAGGTAGCTCAAATTATTACTTACGGTTCCATGGCTGCCAAGTCTTCTATTAGAGATACCGCTAGGGTGCTGGATTTGCCATTGCAAGACTCCGACCAAATTGCCAAGTTAGTTCCATTTGGGATGTCGCTAAAGAAAATATTTAATTCGGATGAAAAAGCGTTAAAAGCGAAACTGCGGAACGAAGATCTTACTATGGCGCTTGATTTAATCAAGGTTTCGGAAGGAACCGATGATCGAGCCAAGGTGCTGAATAAAGCTAGAACGTTAGAAGGTTCTATGCGGAATACGGGGATTCATGCCTGTGGGGTAATTATTACGCCAAGTGATATTACAGAGCACGTTCCGGTGGCGGTAGCCAAAGATTCTGATTTGTGGGTGACTCAGTTTGATAACTCCGTAGTAGAATCTGCCGGACTACTAAAAATGGATTTCTTAGGACTGAAAACCCTGAGTATTATTAAGGATGCCATTGTCATTGCCGAAAGAAGGCATGATGTGAAAATTGACCCAGATGAAATTCCACTGGATGATGAAACCACGTATGCGTTGTTTCAAAGTGGTCAAACCAAAGGATTATTCCAGTTTGAGTCTCCCGGAATGCAAAAACACCTGATGGCTTTGAAGCCCGATGTGTTTGATGATTTAATTGCCATGAATGCCCTGTATCGTCCGGGGCCTATTGAGTATATTCCAAATTTTATTGACCGTAAACATGGTATTGAAGATATTGTTTACGATCTAGATGACATGGAAGAATTACTTGGTGAAACGTATGGAATTACCGTTTACCAAGAGCAAGTAATGCTACTTTCTCAAAAGCTGGCCGGTTTCTCTAAAGGTCAAGCCGATACGTTGCGTAAAGCGATGGGTAAGAAAAACCGGAAGCTGATTGATGAGTTGAAACCATTGTTTTTGGCTGGTTGTGAAGAACGGGGACATGACCTTAAAAAAGCGGGTAAGGTATGGACGGATTGGGAAGCATTTGCCGCTTACGCATTCAATAAATCTCACTCTACCTGTTATTCGGTAATTGCGTTTCAAACCGGGTATTTAAAAGCCAATTATCCTGCGGAATACATGGCTTCGGTATTGACGCATAACTTAAATGATATTTCGAAAGTTACGGAATTCATGGACGAGTGTAAGCGAATGGGATTAACCGTTTTGGGACCGGATATCAATGAATCAGAACAAAAATTTACCGTAAATAATGATGGTGCCATCCGATTTGGATTGGCCGCTATGAAAGGTATTGGAACGAGCGCTGTAAAATCCTTAATTAAAGAACGAGAAGAAAACGGAAATTTCGTTTCCATTTTTGATTTGGTGAAAAGGGTAGAATTGCGGGCAGTTAACCGTAAGTCTATCGAAACCTTAGTGTTAGGTGGTGCATTTGATTCTACTGGAATAAAAAGAGAGCAGTTTTTTGCCATAGATCAAAAAGGAAGAACCTTTTTGGAAACGGTGGTAAAATTTGGCGCAAGACACCAAGAAAATGCTAATTCTGCGCAAGTTTCGTTATTTGGCGAAAGCTCAGAAGTTTCCTTGCCCGAACCGGTAATTCCACTGGCAGAGGAATGGATGATTCTTGAAAAATTTAATCGCGAAAAAGAAGTGGTTGGGGTCTATATTTCAGGACACCCGCTGGACGATTACCGTGTAGATATTGATAATTTTTGTAATATCACAGTCGATAAAATGCAGAACCCCGACAAATCTATCGTAGGGAAGGACCTACGAATGGGAGGGATGGTAACTGATTTTAAACACATGGTGGCCAAAAATGGAAACCCGTGGGGAATTCTTACTATTTCAGATTATACCGGTTCGATGGATGTGCGTTTTTTCAAAGAAGACTACCTGAAATTCAAAGAATACTTTCATCATAATTTGTATTTGTTTTTTCAAGGTAAGTTTAATGTTTTGCCTTGGAATCCTGATTCTGAGCCGCGTTTGAAGATTACGCAAATGGAGTTTTTGGACCAAGTACGTGAGAAATTTGCTAAAAACCTTAATCTCACGGTAGATATGAAAGCATTAAACACCACGCTTTTAGAGGATTTAGAAGCCTTGTTTACCAACAACCCAGGAAAAACGAAAATCAATATTCAGTTTGTAACCCAAAACGAAGGTAACGAGATAAAAATTAACGGTTCGGTCCGTCAATTTACTATCGATGCCAACAACGAATTTATGGCAACGCTCGACACCTTGCCTTATATAGAGTATAAGTTGGGTACGGGTGGATTTTAATGGGTTTGTTACACTTTTGAGTGTGGGTATTTTGTGAGATATTAACACCAATTGCAAAGTGCAATTTTTAACGAGTGTTATTACCAACTGTTCATTGTAAATACCCCACCCAAAATCCACGTTAATAAGGTATGCTTACCTACTTTTGCGCGCCTAAAAATAAATTTGAATTTTCGATGAAATCATTTGAAAAAACCATTGAAGTACGTTGGTCTGATGTGGATCAGAACCGTCACGTTCGCCATTCCGCCTATTATGATTACTGCGCTTTTACCCGAGTAAGTTTTATTACCAGTACTGGCTATGACGCCCATCAATTAGAGAAATTAGCTATAGGTCCTATTTTATTTAAAGAAGAATGCACGTTTTTGCGTGAATTACTTCCAGACGATGTAGTGACCGTCAATGTATTAAAAGGAGATATGCCAGCGGATGGGTCTAAATGGACCATACATCACGAAATTTTCAATAAACAAGGAAAAAAATCAGCGCACGTAACGGTTCATGGTGCTTGGATAGATTTAAAACTACGAAAGTTGGCAGTTCCACCATTAGAATTGGCCAAAGCATTTTACGATTTACCTCAAGGAGAAGCTTACGTTCATAAGGCAAAAAAGTAGCTAATTGGGTTATCCAACTTAAATGAAATGAGGGGGGTAGGGCGCTTAAGATTTTTTTTTACTTTTAGTCAAATTTAAATAAATGAAAATCGCGGGTCAGTTAGCAAAGCATGTCAAGGAATTATATTTTGGAGGGAACTGGACATCGGTGAGCCTAAAATCTGTTTTGACCTCGGTAAATCAAGAAATGGCTTGCCACAAAATCCCTGGGTTTAATTCGATTTATGAATTGGTTTTTCATCTCAATTATTATGTGCATGAAGTAGGCAAAGTACTGGACGGAGAGCCACTCAATGCAAAGGATGAAAAGAGTTTTTCAGCTCCTGAAATTACCTCTCAAAAGGAATGGGAAGATTTTTTAGCCCAGGTGTGGAAAGATGGAATTTTTCTTGTAACTCAGATTGAAAAATTACCCGATACCGTTTTAAATGAAGCTTTTACGGATGAGAAGTACGGTTCTTACTTTCGAAATTTATTAGGAATAATTGAGCATTCTCATTATCATTTAGGTCAAATAGCGATGCTTAAGAAATTGCAAAAACGAGCGAAGTAGGTTACACCAATGGGCAACTTTTACAATATCTACCTTTACGAGAAATTTTGTCGCAACATTCTTTTTTCTTGACCAAAACAGGAAATCCCAATGCTGGATTTTTGAATGCTTTTGCCGCTTTTTGGTTTATCATTACCATACTGCAAATATCTGTCAATTAAAACAGATTTAAAATACCTAAAAGTGGGTAGTTTAAAGGTTCAGGCAAAGTGAAAAACAAAGCCTGAACCATATATTTTACTTTAGTTTAAACGAAATGGGTAGGTTAAATTGAACTGCTACCGTTTTGCCGTCTTTTTCTGCCGGAGTCCAATGAGGCATTAAATTGATTACCCGTAATGCTTCCGCATCCAGTGCTTCATTTACACCTCTAATTACCTTGGCTTCGGTTACCTCACCATTCTCGGTAATTACAAAATTTACAAAAACTCGTCCTTCGATACTATCGTTAATGGCCGATTCTGGATATTTTATGTTTTCGACTAAGAATGTGTACATTTTTTCCGTACCTCCAGGAAACGCTGTCTGTTTACTTAATTCGGATACGTCCATGACCACTCCGGCTTTTGCTCTTGCCTCGGTGGTTTTTACGTAATCGGGGGTAGGACTTTCCAAATCTTTGGATTCGCATGATATCACCATAAAAGTAATGGCTAAAATAGGTAGCGATAAAAGAAGAAATACATTATTTGATTTGTTGGAATTTTTCATTGTTTCTATACGTTTTTTGAGCGTTAGTTTTGAATAAAACGGACTCGTTAATAAATAATGAGAATCATTTGAACCCAAAGCGTAATTCAATAAATGACGCATATAGTTGGTTTTATGCGATGCGTACATTTCTTGGTCTACCTCAAATTCATGGATGTTGATTAATTCTTTTTTCATTAAAAATAAAAGAGGATTGAACCATAAAAGGGAATGGTAAATCTCAAATAGCATTAAATCAAAAGAATGGTGTTTTTGGTAATGAATGAGCTCATGCTCAAGTACTACCTGTCTTTCTTCCTCGTTCAAATCCGCGCGAATATGAATGAAGTTGAAAAATGAAAAGGAATCTTCTAAGGATGTCGTATTCAGTTTTAGGTGTCCGTTTGTAGGAGCATTTTTAAAAAAGAATAGCACCCGAATAATTTTAACAACAAATACTGCTAGGAATACCACTACGCCAAGACTATATGCCATTTTCACGGTAAATGAAAAAGGATTTGAAATGGTTTCTGCAACCGTATTTTGAACTAAAAATGGTTCGAGCGGTATGACGGATAAAACCAACCCTGATTGCGATAATTGTGATTTGAAATACCAAATCAGCAAAGAAATAATAGGTATCACTAGGAGCAACAAACGTTGACTTAAAAACGAAATTTTGTGGCGTATTACAAACCATAATATGGATAATGAAACCAAGTACGCATTGATTTCAATTAGCGAATCAATAAAACTACTGCTCATCATCTTTTATCATTTTTAAAATTTCATCTACCTCATTTAAATCCATTTGATTCTCTTTTAAGAAAAATGAAAGCATTTGCTTACTTGAATTGTTGAAGTACTTCTTTTTGAGATTTTGTAATTGTCCCCCAGAATACTCATCCTTGGAGATAGTAGGGTAGTACTCGTTAGATTTTCCAAAGGTGTTGAATTTTACAAATCCCTTGGTTACTAAAACGCGTATCACCGTTAGCACAGTATTATAAGCAGGTTTGGGCGCTGGTATGACTTCTAGAATGTCTTTCGCAAATCCTTTTTCTACTTGCCAAATTGCATGCATTATTTGCTCTTCGGCTTTTGTTAGTTCCCTTTTCAATAACATAACGCAATACTATAACTATAAAACTAATTATACAACTATATTTATAGTTGTATATATGAAAACGGATATTAAAGATTGAAATTTAGGATATTAGGGAATTCGTATTAATTCAATTCAATTCAATTCAATTCAATTCAAACAATTCATCCAATTGTTTTACCACCACTTTATCTGAATTAGTATCCAAAGCCAGTGAAATCATTGCTTGGGCAACTTCAGTATCTTTAATACCGCGCCATTTTTTTAGAAATGGAATGTATTGGAGTACCGACATCAAGCCAATTCCAATTTTTTCACCAAGTCTAAATTCCGTTCTGTTTCCCATTAATATACTTGGACGTAGAATTCTAATTTTTTCAAATGGAAGTGAAGTGACGGCCTCCTCTAATTCTCCTTTTATACGAGAGTAAAACGTGTTTGATTTTGCGTTGGCTCCTGCTGAGGAGACCAATACGTAGGTTTTTACCCCATTACCGGCCGCAAGTTGTGCGGTTTGATACTGATAGGTGTAATCTATTTTAAATTGATTTTCTTTGGTTTTGGCTTTTTTTATAGTCGTTCCCATGCAAGAAAATAGCACATCGCCCTTAATTTGTGTTTTATGGTTTTCAAGTTCATCAAATTGGATAATCATTTCTTCCATCTTTGAATGGGTAATTCCTGTAGAACGTCTGACTAACAACACGACTTTAGAAAATTTAGAATGGGATAAAAGTTGACTAACTAATTGTTTGCCAACTAATCCGGTAGCACCAATCACAATGGCTGTTTTATTGTTGTTCATTTCGATTTTCTATTTTGAATTGCTGGGCAAGGTATGAATTTGATAGTGGATAAACCTAGGTGAAAAATTAAAAAGGCTTACTAATTTTTAATAAAGGAGAATACATAATTAGATTTTTCAGAAATAATTTCACCAAAATACGCCCCATTTTTGAGGGTGGAAGTATCAATTTGAACCTGACCATTGATAGCATACACCTGTTTTTTAAAAACTACTTGGCTCAAGGTATTGAGGACAATAATTTCTATTTTTTGAGGATTACGATTTGGTAAGTCGAAATTTAAGGTATGCGATGTTGGGTTTGGATATCCTGTTATGGATTCTTTTTGTGGTGCAATGGTTTTTATTCCAACTGCGGTAGAACCGCAGGTATCGGCAAAATTTGTTCCTACAAACTTAGCTAGATGGGTTCTTTTATCTACGTCCACATAATTAAAAATACCGGCAATATAAAGAGTGTCTCTAAACTTAGTAATGGAAGTTAAGGTATAAGAATCTAGGGTAGGGCCACATCCACACCATTCATAGCCATCCCAACGGGCTATGTTTTGGGCAGGAACACCTCCAGCTGTGGCAAACTTGCCTACCACATATAAGTACCCATCTGCAACATACATTTCTTCAATAGATTCAATACCTACACTTAAATTACCAACTCCACCACCTACCGTTTTCCATTTGTTACCATCCCATCGGGCTATATTGTGCTCTTTGGTGTGATTATCTTGAATAAATAAACCGCCCATATATAAATCACCTTTATACACAATCATATCGTTTATTCCTCCCCAATTACCTAATGGAAGAATGCCACCATCCAAATCGCGCCATTGCGTACCATTCCATCTCATTACTTTATTCATCACGCTTCCATTTAAGCCAATGTCATTACCACCCACGTAAATTTCATTTTTGTATTTAATCACTTCAAAAACCCCACCTGATGGATCCATGGATTGGGTAATGTTTTCAAATTCAGAAAAAGTGGTATCCCCATCCCATTCCATTAGTGCTCCAGTACGTTTTCCATTTACTGTAATAGAATAACCATTGGTTACCAAAAAATGGTCTTTGTACGCTAAAATATCCTGAAAATGAGATTGGTTATCAAAAAGGTTTAAAACTAAATTATTATTTTTCCAAATAGTTATGGCTCTGGCTCCAATAGCGAAAATAGAATCATTAATCATTCGTAAACTTTCAATATTATCAGTACTCATAACAATAGGGTCATAAGGTAATAGAACCCTAGCCCCATTTTCTGGATTCCATGTAAATACAGCGCAGGTGGATAAACCATTAAGTGTTCTAATATTTACTGTACCCAAGACTATTTGATTATTTACGGAATCCGAAATTATTTTTTCAACATATCCCACATCCAAGTGTATGGAATCTATTTTTTTCCAATTATTTTGAGAATAAACTAGGTTGGAGCTTATAAAAAAACAAGTACTGAAAATCAGTACTTGTTTTAAATGAAGCTTACTATTTTTTAATAAAGGAAAATACATAATTAGATTTTTCAGAAATAATTTCACCAAAATACGCCCCATTTTTGAGGGTGGAAGTATCAATTTGAACCTGACCATTGATAGCATACACCTGTTTTTTAAAAACTACTTGGCTCAAGGTATTGAGGACAATAATTTCTATTTTTTGAGGATTACGATTTGGTAAGTCGAAATTTAAGGTATGCGATGTTGGGTTTGGATATCCTGTTATGGATTCTTTTTGTGGTGCAATGGTTTTTATTCCAACTGCGGTAGAACCGCAGGTATCGGCAAAATTTGTTCCTACAAACTTAGCTAGATGGGTTCTTTTATCTACGTCCACATAATTAAAAATACCGGCAATATAAAGAGTGTCTCTAAACTTAGTAATGGAAGTTAAGGTATAAGAATCTAGGGTAGGGCCACATCCACACCATTCATAGCCATCCCAACGGGCTATGTTTTGGGCAGGAACACCTCCAGCTGTGGCAAACTTGCCTACCACATATAAGTACCCATCTGCAACATACATTTCTTCAATAGATTCAATACCTACACTTAAATTACCAACTCCACCACCTACCGTTTTCCATTTGTTACCATCCCATCGGGCTATATTGTGCTCTTTGGTGTGATTATCTTGAATAAATAAACCGCCCATATATAAATCACCTTTATACACAATCATATCGTTTATTCCTCCCCAATTACCTAATGGAAGAATGCCACCATCCAAATCGCGCCATTGCGTACCATTCCATCTCATTACTTTATTCATCACGCTTCCATTTAAGCCAATGTCATTACCACCCACGTAAATTTCATTTTTGTATTTAATCACTTCAAAAACCCCACCTGATGGATCCATGGATTGGGTAATGTTTTCAAATTCAGAAAAAGTGGTATCCCCATCCCATTCCATTAGTGCTCCAGTACGTTTTCCATTTACTGTAATAGAATAACCATTGGTTACCAAAAAATGGTCTTTGTACGCTAAAATATCCTGAAAACTAGCACTGAGATCAACAAGGTTGAACGACCATCCGTTATTACTCCAAATAGCAATTCCTCTAGACCCAATAGTCACTATTGAATCGGTGGCTAATTTTAATGAATTTACATTCCCAGTACCCATAACATTAGGGTCATAAGGTGATAATACTCGGGCTCCATTTTCTGTACTCCAGGTGAATACTAAACTAGAGGAGGCACCATTAAGTATTCGCATATTTACTGTTCCCAAGACTATTTGATTATTTAAGGAATCGGTAATTATTTTATTTATATATCCCCCATCAAGATGTATGGAATCTATTTTTTCCCAATTATTTTGAGAATAAACTAGGTTGGAGCTAATTAAAAAACAAGTACTGAAAATCAGTACTTGTTTTAAATGGAGCTTACTATTTTTTAATAAAGGAGTAAACATAATTTGTTTCATTGTTGTTTATTTTTCTCTCAAAAGGCACTAATCCACTTTTAAAAAAGGAATCGTTTGGCGTCCATTTCGGGTTGATAATTGTAATATATACTTTCCATTGGAGAGTCCTGTTATGGGTAGGCTAAAGGAATTTAATCCCGTATTAAAAACGTTATTTAGTGAAATAATTTCTGTTCCAATTAGGTTGTATACTTGCATAGAAACCTTTTCGGTAGCGGGTAGTTCAAATCTAAAACTTAGCATTTCTCTTGTTACTGGATTGGGTGCAATTTCCAAATGAAAATCACTCGGCATTAATTGGGGTACATCGTTTATTCCATTTCCTACGATAAATGTAAAGTCACGTATGGTTAATCCAACCATGCATTGGTCGTCTGTAACCGTTGTTGAAAAAGTGTAAGTTCCATTCTGATTTGTAGCAGTCCATGAAATAGATATTGTAGCCGGGTTTCCTGAAACGGTATGTACAAAAGAGCTTTGTAAAACAGCAGAAGCATTTGTGTAAATTGAAACGGAGTCGAGGGTATCTGTGTCCATAAAATCAATATCGAAGGAAGTAAGTTGAGATGGAGGTATTTGAAAAGTATCCATTCCTATGGGATGAAGTGGGCCCACGATATGAGCTATTCCATTTGGGGAAATGGGCGAGTGGTTAATTGGGTTTGTAACCTCAAACATTATGTTAACCAGTGTAGAGCTAAGAAGATTACCTAATTGAGGGGAATACTCATTTATTCTAATAGAGGCGTGGAATTTGCCTAAGGTTGTCGGGGTGAATTCAATTTGTCCTGAGAGCGAATCAAGCGTTATACCATTTATAGGTTGGTTAGTAGAGTAGCCCGGTTTGAAAACTACATCTGTATCCTGATTAACCAAGGGAGAGGAAAAGAAGTAGTTTAAAATTGCCCCTTCAGGATCATAGGCTTTGATATTCAAAGAATAGAATTGATTGAGGGTGACAAAGTTAAAATTTGACATTAGAATAGGGGAAGAGTTACACCGTGTTTCATCCATCATAATCTTAGTTTCGAGGTAAGCGTTTGGAGTGCCAATAAGATTTACCGAAGAATCACGTATCCCTTCAGAGTAAGATAAATCCCATTCGGTACAAGACGAGTTTAATATGAGAATGCCAGTGTAAATAACTTGTTTTGCTCCCTGTAAATCGCCCCCCCAGCATGTGCTTCGTTTACAAGGGGAGTATAGGGTAGATTTGTTGCCTAAATAAATGTCGAAACTATCCAAACAAGCGCTTTGTACATGAATTTTTACTGAATCTGGTAAATTGGGGTTGGCGCAATTATTAAAAGATTTAAGTGTAACAGAAAAAGAATCTTGCCCAATACAGTAGTATTCAATATGAGAAGAAATAGGCGATGAATTAGCAAGAGTCACGAAACTCATGCTAATAAAAGCGTGGAAGATAATTAGCGTAATCCAGGTTTTGGTTTTCATTTTTACGGATTTAAAAAAGGCAAATTACGGATTTTTAAGGTAGTGGCAAAATGTTATTTCCTACCCAAAATTTGGTTAAATACTTTGTTAATAATTGTGTGTACAACCTGTGTGAAACCCTTGTTGAAATGAATAATTTTAGCGCAATTTTAGTATTCAATGGCAAAAGAAACAAACTATACCGAAGATCATATAAAATCACTGGATTGGAAGCAACATATACGCTTGCGGCCCGGGATGTATATTGGGAAATTGGGCGATGGAAAGAGCTATGACGATGGGATTTACATCCTTTTGAAAGAGGTTTTAGATAATTCTATCGATGAGTTTGTGATGGGAAACGGACGTACCATTGAAGTGAATATAAAAGACGGAACGGTTAAAGTTCGTGATTACGGACGTGGTATTCCGCTTGGAAAAGTGGTGGCATGTGTGTCGCAGATGAACACTGGTGGTAAATATGACAGTGCCGCTTTCAAGAAATCGGTAGGATTAAATGGAGTTGGTACCAAAGCGGTAAATGCTTTATCAGCCTATTTTTTGGTAGAATCTTTCCGTGATGGAAAAACGAAAAAAGCCTCCTTTTCTGTTGGAGAAATTAACGAAGATTCAGATGTAATTGAATCGAGTGGCCGAAAAGGAACTAAAATTACATTTACCCCAGATCCAAATATTTTCCCGAATTACAATTATCGTTCGGAGCATGTAGAAAGCCTAATTTGGAACTACGCTTATTTGAATAGGGGGTTAACGGTAATTTTTAACGGACATAAAATTCAATCAGAAAATGGATTGAAAGACTTGTTGGTTAATAAGTTATCTGCCAAAAATCTGTATCCAATTATTCACTTAGAAGGAGAGGATATTGAAATTGCCATTACCCATACCGATAGTTACGGAGAGGAATATTATTCTTTTGTAAACGGACAATATACCACTCAAGGGGGTACGCATCAAAACGCTTTTAGAGAAGCGTATATTAAAACGATTCGAGATCATTTCGGTAAAAATTATGATACCGTTGATATTCGCTCCGGAATTTCGGCTGCCATCAGCGTAAAGGTGATGGAGCCCGTGTTTGAATCGCAAACTAAAACCAAATTGGGTTCCAACGATGTGGGTCCAGATGGCCCAAGTATGAGGGTTTTTGTGATGGATTTTATTTCGAAGCGGTTGGATAATTTTTTACACCGTCATCCGGAACAAGCCCAAGAAATTCAAAAGCGAATTGTGCAATCGGAACGGGAACGTAAGGATTTGGCAGGAATAAAAAAATTGGCGAAAGACCGTGCAAAAAAGGCGAATTTACATAACAAAAAATTGCGTGATTGTCGCTTGCATTTGAATACCAATAAAGACAGAATTGAAGATACTACACTGTTTATAACCGAGGGTGACTCTGCATCTGGTTCTATAACCAAAGCGCGAGATGTACAAACCCAAGCAGTGTTTAGTTTGAAGGGTAAGCCGTTGAACTGTTATGGTTTAACTAAAAAAATTGTATACGAAAACGAGGAATTTAATTTATTGCAATCCGCGCTTAATATTGAAGATGGGCTAGAAGGATTGCGTTATAATAAAGTAGTGCTGGCCACCGATGCCGATGTGGATGGGATGCATATTCGATTGCTATTGATTACCTTCTTTTTGCAATTCTTTCCAGATTTGGTAAAGAGTGGCCATTTATATGTATTGGAAACGCCTTTGTTTAGGGTTAGAAACAAGAAGGAAACCATTTATTGTTACTCGGATGAGGAACGACAAAGAGCCATGTTTAAACTGAAAGGGAAACCAGAAATAACTCGATTTAAAGGATTGGGTGAGATTTCTCCGGATGAATTTAGAGCTTTCATTGGTGAGAATATTCGCTTGCAACCAGTCATTGTGGGAAGAGATACACCCATCAATAATTTGTTAGAATTTTATATGGGAAAAAATACTCCCGATCGTCAAAAATTCATCATTCAAAACTTAAAAGTTGAGGTGGATATTGAAGAAGAATTTGCTTAAAGTATAGTTTTAGATAGTAATATTTAAAACACTGGTAATTAAGTAATAGTTAGGTTAGAAATGAGTGTAGAAGAAAACGAGAATAATAACGAAGAACCGGAATTTAAGGAAGAAGGAACCCATGACATGGAGCACGTTATTCGTGTGTCAGGGTTGTATGAAGATTGGTTTCTGGATTATGCTTCTTATGTGATTTTAGAGCGTGCGGTACCTCATTTAAATGATGGTTTAAAACCGGTGCAACGAAGAATTCTTCATTCGATGCGCGAATTGGAAGATGGGCGGTATAATAAAGTTGCTAATGTGGTGGGAAACACCATGAAATACCACCCGCATGGTGACGCGTCTATTGCGGATGCGATAGTGCAACTAGGTCAAAAAGATTTGTTGATAGATACCCAAGGAAACTGGGGTAGTATTTTTACTGGCGATAGTGCTGCGGCTTCTCGGTATATTGAGGCTCGTTTAACCAAGTTTGCGTTGGATGTTGTTTTTAATGCAAAAACCACCGATTGGCAGCAATCGTATGATGGTAGAAATAAAGAACCAATTACGCAACCCGTAAAGTTTCCTTTGCTGTTAGCCCAAGGTGTAGAAGGGATAGCGGTAGGAATGGCTTGTAAAATTTTGCCACATAATTTCGTGGAATTAATAGATCAGTCTATCAATGCTTTACTAGATAAAAGGGTGAAAATATTTCCCGATTTTCTTACCGCTGGAATGGCTGATTTTTCGAATTACAACGATGGGTTGCGCGGAGGAAAAGTAAAAGTAAGAGCGCGTATAGAAATAGTAGATTCCAAGACCCTGAAAATTGTTGAAATTCCATTTGGGACTGATACCGGAAATTTGATGGAGTCTATCGTAAAAGCGAACGAAAGAGGCAAAATTAAGGTTAAAAAGATTGAGGATAACACGGCTAATGTAGTGGAAATTTTGGTGCATTTAGCTCCGGGGACTTCTCCAGATAATATGATGGATGCTTTATACGCATTTACCGATTGTGAAAAGTCTATTTCGCCAAATGCGGCTGTTATTATGGATGATAAACCTCAATTTATTGGGGTGTCTGAAATGTTGAAATACTCGGCCCAGCGAACCAAAGATTTGTTGGAAATGGAGCTTCGCATTAAATTGAGCGAACTTCAAGAAAGATGGCATCAACTATCGTTGGAGCGCATTTTTATTGAGCAAAAAATCTATATTGCTTTTGATGGCAAAACCTATGACGAAGCAAAAGCGCATACATTAGAGGCTTTGCAGCCATTTATAAAGAACTTGATTAGAGCGGTTAACGATGAAGATTTAACCAAACTGATGGATATCCAAATGCGTAGAATTACGAAGCATGATGCGGATAAAGCCGATTCATTCATCCTTAATTTAGAGGAAGAAATGGAGCAGGTGAAACACCATTTGGATCATTTGACCGAATTTGCGGTAGATTATTACAAGAACCTGAAAAAGAAATACGGTGCTGGAAGAGAACGTAAAACAGAAATTCGTTCATTTAGCTCCATTGATGCCACCAAGGTAGCTGCGGCTAATGTGAAATTATATGTAAACTTAGAAGAAGGTTTTGTAGGTACGGGACTCAAACGAAATGAGGGTGAGTTCTTGACTAATTGTTCCGATATTGATGATGTTATTGTGATCTTGAAATCGGGTAAAATGCGTGTGATTCGAGTGACTGATAAAACATTTGTGGGCAAAGGAATTCTGCATGTGGCCATTTGGAAAAAAGGGGATGAGCGTACCACCTATAACTTAGTTTATAGAGATGGAGTAGCGGGTCCGGTTCGGATTAAGCGATTTCAGGTTACATCCATTACGCGTGATAAAGAATACGATTTAACCCGTGGAATTCCTAAATCTGTGGTGATGTATTTAACGGTTAACCCTAATGGGGAAGCCGAATCCATAAATGTGGTGCTACGTAATACGGGAAAGGTTAAAAGATTGAAATTCGATTATGATTTTGCTGATTTAGCGATTAAGGGTCGTGGAGCTGGCGGAAACATTTTGACCAAACATATTGTCACCAAAATTGAAATGAAGGAAAAGGGTGTGTCTACTTTATCTGCGCGTAAAATTTGGTTTGATGAAACCGTTTCGCAATTTAATTCGGATGAAAGAGGAAATCTTTTAGGAGAGTTTAAAGGAGAAGATAAAATCTTACATATTACTTCATCCGGAACATTTAGGCTCACTGGGTTTGATGTATCTACTAAGGTAGATGATGATTATTTAATTTTGGAAAAATGGAATCCTAAGAAACCGATTACTGCGGTATATTGGGATGGAGAAAAAGGGCAATTTTTTGTGAAAAGGTTTCTAATTGAAGCGGGTACAAAGAAAATGAGCTTTATTTCTGAACATGAGGATTCTTACTTAGAATTGGTTTCTTCTGATTGGCGACCTACAGCAAAAGTGTCGTTTGATAAACGTTCGAATGACAGAGAAGATGAGGCGATTGACATGGAAGAGTTTATATCTGTAAAAAGTTATAAAGCGCAAGGTAACCGGTTGACTAAATATAAGGTAAAATCGATTGATATGGGGGAGCCGTTACCTTATGAAGAGCCACAAGAAGAAGATTCTTCGGATGAAGAGGAAGATAATGATTCTCAACCAACTTTATTTTAAGATATTCAATAATTAGACCTAGATTGCCGTTTAGGTGCTATACAAATTAGATTATGACAGTTACCGATTTACTATTTGAATTATTTAAAATTTTAATACCGTCCACTGCGGTAGTTATTGTGGTACAAGTAATGTTGAAAAATCACTTTGACGACCAAAAGCGAAGAGATGAGTTAATGATAACCAAGGCCAATCGTGTGGATATGCGTCCACTACAAATGCAGTCGTACGAGCGTTTGGTGTTGTTTTTAGAGCGTTTGCAGCCAGATAACCTTATGATGCGTATTCAGCGCCCAGGAATGACTGCAAGAGCGCTACATACATCTATGTTAAAAGCTATTCGACAAGAGTATGAGCATAACATGACGCAACAACTGTACGTTTCTCCAACCGCATGGAAATTGGTTATTATGGCAAAAGACGAATCCTCTAAATTAATAAACCTTGCAGCGTCTAATCTGCCAGATACTGCTACGGCCATTGATTTAGGAACTAGTATGATGAATATTGTAGGTAAATTAGATAAGATTCCTACCGATGTTGCTATTAATGGATTGAAGTCTGAATTTCAAAATAAGTTTAGGGGGTAGGGACTTGTTTTCAAATTAGGGATTAGCGCCAAGTCAATTTATTTGTAATAAATAGGGATAAACGAGGTGATGTTAAGTTCAATTTATAGGTCGTTTGTAACGACCTAATTTTCGATTTTTAGCTTGCCTTTTATACGCGGATTACACCTCCTTCTATCATTCTTTTTTTTGTTAACCTATTCTTAATTCACCCCATTTTGTGGTGTTTTTGAAGTTGTTTTAACTATAACGTCACATCCTTTAGCTATTTCGTCACAAAATAAAAAAATGTTATAAACCCTATCTTGTTGAAAACAGGGCATTTCCCGAGTTACCAGTAGTTTAGACGTGATTTTATATTTTTTTTAAGCTAATTTTAAGAATAGATTTGCGCGTTCATATTAATAGAAAAAAGATGAAGAAATTTTTACCTACTACGATTTCAATTCTGGTTTTTACATTGATGCAAGCATTTGCATTTTCTCAAAACACTGGAAATTCAACACAATCCATCAGATGCGACCAAACCACGGATGGTGGCATTATATCCCAAAACCAAGTTGGAATTCTTGGTGGTTTTGATCCTGCTCAAATTAACAGTACAACATTGCCATCAGGAGGTACAGGTGTTTTAGAATACAAATGGTATTCTGCCGTAACACCAACACCTTATTACGATGGAAATACAGATTGGACATTAATTTCCGGTGCCAATGCAGAGAATTATAATCCTGGATTTATTACTCAATCGACTTATTACCTACGTGTTTCTAAGCGTAACACCTGTTATTTATGGGGTGAGATTTCCAACGTAGTTAAAATGACAGTACCTTCTACGCCTGTATCTTCCTGTTTAGTTTACGCCATTCAGGATGCGGGATTGAATGATTATTCACAGGTTTTTACAGTAGATGTATACAATGGAAATACTGTGGTAAATGTAGGTCCTCAACTTGGAGGTTGGGATATTGAAGGAATGGAAATTGACCCATTAACCGGAATTTTATATGGAAGTTCTGGTAACGATAATCTTCACGGTATGGATGGATACTTTTATAGTATTGATGCTGTAAATGGAAATCTTAATATAATTGGAGCTACAGGGTATGACGATGTGGTTTCTTTGGCTTTTAACCCAGTAACAAATTTATTATATGCTTGGGTGGATGATTACGGTTTGATTACCATTAACCTGCAAACTGGAGCCGGAACAATGGTTTATAGTTCTCCTCTTGATTTTGACGGAATGGCGTGGAGTAATGACGGAACCATTTTGTATGTTGCTACCGATAAAAAAGTGCTTTCAACATTTGATCCGATAACTGGAAATATTGTGGTATTAACAAACGCATTACCCGGACGAGTAGAATCATTGGAAATGCGCCCCGATGGTAACTTGATGTTTGCAACTAAATCTACTATTCATACCATTAACCCAAATACTTTAGTAACAAATCCAATTAATAATATTCAAACTGCCTTTAATGATATAGAGTCTATCGTTTGGCCAGATTGGTGTGCATTGAGTTTTACTGCGACAGCCCATCCTACGGATGTTTTGTGTTATGGGGGGAATAATGGCTCAGCTACAATTTCAGTAGTTGATGGATTGGCACCTTATACCTATTCTTGGAGTAACGGAAATACACAAGCTTCAGCTACAGGTTTGACCGCAGGTAATTATTCAGTTACGGTTAAGGATGCAAACGGAGTTACAGATGTAGTTAGCTTTACAATTAATCAACCAGCAGCGGCATTAACCGCAACCATCCAAACGACTCAAGCAACTTGCTCAGGAAGTTTAGCAGATGGAACAATCAATGCAATGATGACTGGCGGTACTGCTCCATATACGTATGCATGGTCAAACGGAGCAAGCACCCAATTAATATCAGGATTAAATCCAGGAACATACAATGTAACCATTACCGATGCAAACGGATGTTTAACAACCGGTTCATCAACCATTGCAACCATGTGTTGTAATGTAACTAGTTATGGTTCTATTACTGGTGCACAATCAAATTGTGGTTCATTTAACCCATCAACAATAGCGAATGCAAGTCTTCCAAGTGGAGGCGTGGGAGCGTTAGAGTATTTATGGTTACAATCAGATACGTTAGTACCAAACACCGTAGGAAATCCATATTGGACACCAATTGCAAACTCCAATGCAGCAAGCTATGACCCAGGAGTATTAACGCATACTACCTATTTTATTAGATGTGCAAGAACTTCAACATGTACATTCTATGCAGGTGAGTCAAATATTATTGCTATCGAAGTACATACCGGAATAACTGCTTCAATAGGTTCAACTTCAAATGTTACTTGTAATGGAGCAAATGATGGAACAGCTACAGTAACCGCAAACGGAACCGCCCCATATACTTATGCATGGTCAAATGGTTCAACAACTGCAACAAATAACGGATTAGCAGCTGGAACTTATTCAGTAACAGTAACAGATGCTAACGGATGTTCAGCAACAGCGCAAACAACAATCACTGAACCAACTGTACTAGCTTCTACATCAACTGTAATCGCAAACGTAACAATCAATGGAGGTTCCAACGGTTCAGCAACAGTAGTTGCGAATGGAGGAACCACAGCATATTCTTACTTATGGAATAACGGTTCAACAACTGCAACAGTAACCGGATTAACAGCCGGAACATATAACGTAACAGTTACCGATGCAAACGGATGTACAGCTACAAGTTCAGTAATCATAACTGAGCCAACAGCATTAGTTTCATCCACTACCGTAAACAGCAATGTAAACTGTAATGGAAACGCAAACGGTTCAGCTTCTGTATCAGCAACCGGTGGAGTAACTGCTTACACGTTCAACTGGTCAAACGGTTCAACAACTTCGACAATAACCGGATTAACAGCAGGAACATATAATGTAACAGTAACTGATGCGAACGGAGCAACATCCACTAACTCAGTAGTAATTACTGAGCCAAGTGTGTTAACCGCGACTGCATCAAATACCGCAAACGTAACAATCAATGGAGGTTCCAACGGTTCAGCAACAGTAGTTGCGAAT
>CAXBCR010000020.1:0-64637 GCA_963974475.1 uncultured Flavobacteriales bacterium | reverse complement strand
CAATATCAATTCAATGTTTTCAAGGGTTACATTCAGTAAAATTCCATTCTCAGGTTTTTATCGGACAGTAATGGAATAATACAAACAAGAACAATGTAATTATCGTTGATTTATTCATTTTTATGTTATTTTAGAATTAGTCTATTAGTTTGTCTCAATCATTACCTAATTAACCTTTCTACCCCTAAAAACATGCCAGGCACTGTCTTGCAAAATATTGTAGTTAATTTTGTATCTCATTTCAACGCTATTATCCGCCAATACCTCAATAGTACCAGCGGTTCGATCATAGAATATACCATGGCGATTAACCACCAAAGGTACCCCATATTGATTCTGAGAGTCATATGTATTAATTGTATCACCCTGGTTATGAAAATTTATTATTAAAGAATATTGACTATTAGATGCAAAATCATCAATTATTTTGCCTTTATTATTTCCATTAAAAAAACTCATTTCAAAACTATCTAACTGATTATCTATCACCCCCCTGAATGTCCCATAGGTTGCAAGTTCATCCCAACGTTTTATTAAATGTACCGTTTGAACAATGGAGTCATACCCATCATCATCAGGAAAACAGGTCAAATTAGGCTCATAATTAATTACGTGAGTAATATCAATATCAGCAGGACGAGGCACATTATCAAATCTCATTGACAGCGCATTTTGTGAATGAAACACATCCGCCCCAACATACCATGTATGCTCAAACTGTTCCTCATTCAGCTCTGAATTAAAATAAATTTGATACCCCATAAAAATAGAATCCTCCCAATAATGTTGTCCGCGATAATCAAACCCTTCCAGCATCTTAAATCGGGCACTGGATAACTCTTTTCCTACACATGGGTTATAATTTGGACATTCGGGGTTTTTAGGATCTTCACACTTTTTACATGCCCCAAGTAAAACAAAACCCGAAACCACTATTAATGATATTAATTTCAAAATGTAATTTGAATATTTATTTCTCATCTTGTAAAGAATTAACTTGCCATTGCAATCCGTTGTAAGGAATATAAATCTGATTACCTTGTATAGGTGACCAATCAAAACCAGTATTCACAAAACTACCAGCATAAGGTCCAGTAGGATACCACATTCCCCATTCCTCGTTAATCGGGTTAAGTGGATTCGTACTAATTTTTCTTATGGGTGTATTACATGCATCTGTTTTTTCTTGCGCAAACAAGCGCACGTTGAGAATTAACAATAAACTCAATAAAAATATGATTATTTTTTTCATTTCAATAGTTTTAAGTACATATTAAGGTAGTTTTCGTCCCTTAAAAGTATGCCAATCGGTATCTGGAAAATCACTTGAACTAAAATTACGGTATTTCATTATAACAGTACCATTATCCAATACTTCAATTCCTCCTTCCATATTACCCGTTATTAAGCCTCCAGAGTTAACACCCAAAAGAACTCCATAAGGATCCACTTTGTTTAAAAAAGGTAAGGCGCTTGAAATGGTGTCACCTAAATTATGAAAGTTAACCGTCAAGTAAAAATTCTTCCAAATATTATCCACAAAATCATCTACTATTTCACCACTTTTATAATCACAAATATAAAAACCCTTATCAAAACTATCAATCTCATTATCTATTACCCCTCTAAAACTGCCATAGGTTCCAAGCTCATCCCATCGTTTTATCAGATAAAAAGACTGGGCTACGGAATCATACCCGTCATCATTTGGAAAACAAATAGTATCCGGTTCATAACGAATTACGTGCCTAATAGTAATCGTGGCTGGCCTCGGTACACCATCATATCTCCTACTGGGAGGGTTTTGAGTATGAAAAACTTCAGAACCCACGTACCATGTATGTTGATATTTTTGACCATCCAATTCAGACGTTAAATAAACATACGCACCTCGAAACACACTATCTACCCAAAATGTATCGTAAACACTAAATCCATCCAACATTTTAAAGCTGGCACTGGGTAATTTCTTTTCATAGCACGGGTCATAATTTGGACATTCAGGATTAGTTTTATCAGAACAAACAGGCCGTTGTTCTTTTTTGCAAGATGCAATAAAGACAAAAAAAGAAACCACAGTTATTCCTAATAAATTAAATAAAATATTGGATCCCTTATTTTTCATAACTCAACGTATTAACCTGTTTTTGTAATTCAATTAGGTGTAAAGTTAGTTCAGACTGGTTATTTATATTATTCAACAATAATTTTAACACTGTAAACGCTATCTTTTGAATTAACCTTTACAATATATAGTCCTGAAATTAAACCCCTTGCATCAATATTTTTTGGCAAATTCCCAAATAAATAACCATTAAAAACAGACCTGCCCTGATAATCTACAATCTCCATTGTAAATCTCTCTGTTGAATTATCCAGAAACTTCATCAATACATTAAATGAACCTCTATTTGGATTAGGATACACTTGGAGTACATTACTAATTAAATCAGTTTTCTTCTCAAAAAAATTATCCAACTTGAAATTTATTGATTCGGGCAATTCAATTTGATGAAGTTTCGATATCATCTTTTGTTCAGAGGATGTTAAACCCAATTTATTTTCATTACAAGACCCAGTCTTAGCAACAAATTCCGCCCCACTTTCAACATCAAAACCTAAACCAAGGATTACTTGATTTCGTGCTATAAACTCATAATTAGCACCTGAATAAATACGAATTCCTTGATCAGTAACAATTTTATCTTTTGAATTAATAATAATTTTATTCTCACTTTGATAATGATTTGCAGGGAAATATTCACCTGATACACCAGTAGCACCAGGTAGAATTAAATTATCATAACAAGTAATTTTCCTTTCATCCAATCCAATAATATCAACCCATAATTCGTTCGATGGGTTAAGAGTATTCTTAATCTTATTTTTAGAATAATTTGCATGCAATTTTCCATAAAATTCCAATACTGGTAATTCGCAATTACTAAGGCCCCCAGATAAGACTCCAATATTATCATTATTTATATTAAATAGCCCTGAACCAGACGAGCCTGGCTCCAAGATTCCATAATTAAAAAGAGGAACATTCAACCAAGGGTTATCAACATAGTTACAAATTACTGACGTTGAAGTGGAATTACCCCAAATCCAACCAAACAGCACATCAACGACAGTTGTTACCGTATAACAACCTGTAGCAATAGGAGATTCGAGCCACAAAATATGATTAACTCCACTTATTTTCTTTATATCACCTCTAGGGTGATGGATCGCAGCATATTTTGATGGGAAATTTTGAGCATCTGTCCCAAAACCAACTGATGTACCCATATAAAACCTACTAGGGTTCCACCCAGCAAAAGTGACATTGAAATGTACCGGTACAGGAGTTAATATTTCTATTAATGCCATATCACCCCATAAATAATCAGCTACTAAACGAAGCTTTGTTTTATGATTATATTCATATCCATCGCCAACAACATCGTCACTTTGTTCCTTAATACCCCCTCTATTTCTTGAGGCGGTTGAAGCATTAAACCCATCTGGGCTCTGGTAATTAAAATGGACTGTATGCATCTTTTCAAAATCTATGTTTTCAATACAGTGTCTAGCAGTTAAAACATAGTAACCCAAATTATTATCAGCAGTATTTCTGTTAATTAAGGTTCCAGAACATGCCCCTTCAATAGTAAGTTTTACGGTTGCACTTATTATTCCCTCTCTTCCATAATTTACATAATTAGGGTCATATACATTTACTTCACAATCACCTGCAAGACCAAATTTTTGTGCAACACCACTTATTGAACCTAGTCCAACAAGAATAATCAGTAGGATTCCCTTCATTTTGAAACAAATTTATTTAAATAAAACGTGTCTAATTTATTATACGACACGTACTGAATTAAACCGAATTCAGGTGCAAACCAATACATACTATCGTAAACAGTAACCTCATAAAAGGTATATTTAGGATCACCACGTAGTTGAAAAGGTTGCATAACATTGCATTCTACATTGGGACAGGTTAATGCTGTATCACCCTTTCTGAATTTATAAACTATTCCTCCACCTTCACTAAAAAGAAAATGTGCACTACCAATTTCACAATTACCTAAATTCCCAATAGATACTTTCACATTGCCATGGTTGAGGTACTCATTTTCTAAATTAAAAGTAATATCATTCCATTCAATACATGGCTCTTTAGTATTCTTATGATATCTATTTTCAAAATTTATTATGTACACACTATCTACTTTACTAGAGTCTTGGTTATAATAAATCCAATACGCCCCTTCTTTGTACATATCAAAATAATTTCTACCTACTAGAGCCAATTCACAGTATGCGGTATTTCTGCAACGTTCACAGCTATATAACAAAACAAATGTAAATAGCACACATATTGACATTATTCTTTTCATTGTATTATATTTATTGAATTAAAAAAAACATTCTTAAACTCCACACCACGCTCTAAATCGCTTTCTGCACTGGTAACGGTAAAAGACATAAAACGACCTTCATATAGATAATACCTAACAAATGTAAAATACGGCTCATTAGAAGCTAATGTCAAATACTTAATACCTAAACTTATACCCTTTACTTCATTTGTAGTTATTTGCACCAACTCGGTCAACTCACTATTCGTTGCTAAAAGAAAAATACTGGCAATAGCTCTCAAAGTATCATTCTCCTCTTTATTCAGCGCCTCTAAAAAAACTGGTTCATCAGGATTAAATCTGGCATCCTTAAACAAATGAACTTGTAATGATAACAATGTATCCACCTCACAACCAAACAATACCGTTTCTAATGTATCAATAATAAGAGGTTCTAATGGTAATTGGAAGGTAAAGCCACCTCGATTATGCTCATTCCAACTACTACCTCCTTGTGCCATAATTTGGTTAGAAATGCAAAGGATAATTATTATAAAATGTAATTTTTTGGTTAAAAAACTCATAATCTATATTTTATCTAAAATAATAATTTGGGGTTCTATTTTACTAGGCCATTCACCTGTTTTTGCAATTCAATTAGGTGTAAAGTTAGTTCTTCAATTTTTTGAAGAAGAATAGCATTCATTTCTGCCAATTCTATTCCATCTTCTTGAACCTCTTTTGCTGACGGAACTCCTGGCAGGTGCTTATTCGCAAGAATATATTTTTCGGTTAGTTTAAGACTCATTAAGTCGTAATTGGTTTCAAACACATAATCAGGCCAAGTGGAATAGGCATCTACTTTTACTGTTGTAGCTCTAATACCACCTTCTACATACAAATCATAATTGCTATTAATAACACTTACATCGCTTGCAGGACCACCTATTCTAACAGGCATAGAGAAATGTGCTTGTCCATTATTTTGCATATTAAAAAACTCTAGGGTGTTGGGGGCGTTACTCATGGTAGAATTTGAATTAGCACGTATTACGAATGTGCGCTGTTCTCCTGTTAACCCCCATGTATCTTTAAACGTGATGTCGGTACGGGTAGTACTTGGGTCTTTATATAGTTCTAAACCGGTAGAACCCACTTTAAATAAAGAGTTTTTATTTAAAACACTTAGTCCATTTAATGTCGTATTACTTTTATTACGCACCACATGAAATTCGCCATTGGTGTTACCAAACATCACAATTCCGGCACCTTGCCATGCGCCACTTCCTTGTTCTTTCATTCCTAATGAAAACACATAACCTTGGGTATTATCAGGGGTGGTAGCTGAACCATATTCGCCATACTCCCCTACTTTGAATCGGGTAAAAACTTTCACATAGGTACTCGATAACTTAAACGATTCCAATGAATTTGTATTTTGCGAAGTAAAATATGAAAAGGTTAAGGAACTTTGCCCATTTGACGATAAATCCCAGAAACTAGTGGAGAGTGGTATCGCGTTTGGGTTCGTGGACTGAAATCTAATTAAAGGCAAATAAGTCATTATCCCACTCATATTTAGGACTGAAAAATCTTTAATATGCAAACTAGCTTGGGGATTATTTATACCAATACCCACCCTTGAACCTGAAATGGCGTTATTGCCGCTAGAATACAACTGAGCGTTTACTTTAATTGAACATAACCCCAGTAAAACTAGAGAGAGAGAGAGAGAGAGAGAGAGAGAGAGTATTTAGTCTCATTTTAAATAAATTAAGTTAATTAATAAAAAAGTTGAAAAGAGGATTGCAATTGTGAACCTTAATTTCGACTCAAATGTAACTCACTGATTACAAATCAACAATAGCAAAATATACCATTTTATTAAACTATTTAGTCAAAATCATTAAATATTTGGTCAAATAATAAAAGTATTGTTTTATTCCTAAATTCAATTCATTAAATTAAAGCTAAACCTCGAATAAAATTTGATAATGGTGTTTTTGAGTAGGTTCTTTGGATAAGATTGCAAAAGCAACTTTGCCAAAGTTTTTCAATGCAATCCTCCTATTCAACCAGAAAATAG
Source organism: uncultured Flavobacteriales bacterium (assembly GCA_963974475.1). Taxonomy (GTDB): domain Bacteria; phylum Bacteroidota; class Bacteroidia; order Flavobacteriales_G; family Salibacteraceae; genus CAJXZP01. The sequence continues at coordinate 58,199 of CAXBCR010000020.1, read as the reverse complement.
GCAAATCAATTCTTTTTGGCAACTAACAAAAACAGCGGATAATCGCGCATTTCGCCACCCCGTTCTGCGGTCACGGTATAGGCAATTTGATAGCTTACCAATGCGAACCCATTGATCTGGATTTTACGTTCCAAATCTTCTTTAGCAAAACCTAAATGTCCATCAAATTCGAAATTATGAAAAGAGCCGTCTTCGGCTACCAAATCAATCAAAACGATATGTCCACCGGGATTCAATACCTCCTGAAACTTATTCAAAATTCCATTGGTATCATCCACGTGGTGCAAGGTCATGGCGGTGTATATTAAATCAAATTTATGTTCCGGTAAGCCATCCTTCATCAAGTCGTATTGGATGGGATGAAAATGCACGATATCCAAATTTTCACATTTATCATCCACTTCCTTAATCATCGCTCCGGATTCATCCATCAGCGTAATATCCTCTAAATCTTTGGCCAAGGCAAAGCTTAACAACCCTGTGCCAGAGCCATATTCCATTGCCATTTCCACTTGAGACAAATCAATTTGATTTCGAATTATTTTCGCAAAAATAGCCGCACGTTCAGCGCGTTCTGGATTTTCATTCCATGTAGCCGCTTTGTCATCAAACTCACTCATACGCTTGTTTTTTACATGATAAAAAACGGTCCATTTTCCGGATTATTTAAATCCAATTCAAACTCTTTTCCTATCATTTGATTTAAGTTCATTTCAATCGTTTTTGCAATAGTGGTCACCGGAGTATCCGTTTTATTCCCGTTAAATGGGTTTTGCAAATTGATAGCCGTTTTCTCTAATAAAAAGAATGGGATACTAATCACAATTAGAAGTGGTGCTACCATATATCCCATATAATCTGTCATTCCCAAGGGCAACAAGAGTAAAAATAAGTACAGTAAAAATTCCACCAAAATGGTGTAAGTCACCGGAAAAATAGTGCTTTTAATACGTTCTGCTTTTCCCATTGCATCAGTAAGCCTAGAAATAGTATTATCTATTTGAATGGTTTCAAATCCAGAAACCCAGCCATTATTAACCGATTCTTTAAGTCGCTTGGCGTGAAGTTTAAGAATGGCATTAGGAATATTAGTTTCCTTCGAAATAGCCCTAATATCTTCCTTGCTCAAACTCTTTTCTGCCTTTTCTAAGGCGTTTAATCCTCGTAAAGATTTCCCTAGCGAAAATGCAAACGCAATTTGAGTATTCGCGAAATCTTCATGCATTTTCGATGTTCCATTGCTATCCGTATCCGACTTTACAAAAGTTATGACCTGACGTACAAGCGTACGAGAATCATTTACAATCTCTCCCCAAATTTTACGCGCTTCCCACCATCTATCATACGATTGAGCAATTCTAAAACCCAAAATCAATGAAATTGCTGAACCCAGAAAAGTAGGGATTGCAATAGGAATAGACATGTGTTGCAATTCTACCACATCATGCAAAATCACAATCCCGATAGCGTAAACAGTAACAATAAATAGCTCCATTTTTATTTTACCCAAGGAATATCGAATGGGTATTTTATTATCTAATAACATAAGCGTATTACTTGGTCTCGTTCCATGGTTTAAACAGATTTTCCTGATCAGATCTACTTTTAGGAATTTCTCTTAATGGCTCCACTTCCTTAAGGTTTTCTCGACTACTTGCAGCCAGTTTTTGGTAAAGCAACGTACCATCCGTTTTCCAGCCCAGCATTTTATCGGATACTTCTTTTACAATTTTGGCAGGATTACCCACCGCCACACTTCTAGCTGGAATTTCTTTTCCTGCTGGCACAAAACACAAGGCGCCAATCACACATTCATCTCCTATTTGGGCATCATCCATCAAAACGGCATTCATACCAATAAGTGTGTTTTTACCCACATTAGCCCCATGCACAATCGCACCATGACCAATATGCGCCATTTCTTTAAGCACCACCGTTTTTCCTGGAAACATATGAATGATGCAATTCTCTTGCACATTGCAACCATCTTCAATAATTATCTTGCCGATATCGCCTCGAATAGCCGCTCCTGAACCCACAAAAACATGGGCGCCAATTTGCACGTTTCCAATTACGGATGCTAGCGGATGAATAAATGCTGTTTCATGTATTACGGGAATGTATCCCTCAAATTCGTATATCATTTTTTATTTTATTGATGCTAGAGCCTATTTTCTATATCCATACATTGATGGAGAATTTTCACTAACTGAACATGCCAGTTAAGTAGGTTTGTTATGCCAATTTAAAGCTTAACATTAAACTTTTCCTTCCCAATCAATAAATCCCAAAACATTATAAAATCGGAAGCCAATGAGTAAAAGGGATATTGAAATGTGGCTGGTTTATTCTTCTCAAAAAAGAAGTGACCCACCCACGCAAAAGAATAGCCAATTACCGGCAATAACCACAACAAGGCATAATTACCTAAATAAAAGGCTACACCCAGCAGCACAAAAAGTAAAGACGTTCCCGTAAAATGGAGCACCCTACAGACGGGGTGCAAATGCTCCGTCAAATAGTAGGGGTAAAACTCCTTTAAACTGGTATATTTAGGGTTATTCCCCATAAATGCGTTTAATTTCTTCTTGATGTTTTGCTAAAATCACTTTACGTTTCAATTTCAAAGTTGGAGTCATTTCCTCATTTTCAACCGTCCACATATCCTTACATAACTCCATTTTCTTTGGAATTTCCCATTTACCCAAATCTTTTGTTATTTTGGATACATCTTTCCAAATACGGTCCACTACTTGGGAACAATTGACCACGTCATCATTAGAATTGCAAACTATATTATGACGTTTACACCATTCGGTAACAAAATCAAATGCAGGAACAACTAATACCGCAGGGTGTTTCCGGTTTTCACCAATTACCATGGCTTGTTCAATAAAACGTGATTCTTTCAACATGTTTTCAATCAACTGAGGGGCGATATATTTACCACCAGAGGTCTTGAACATTTCTTTTTTACGGTCCGTTATTTTCAAGAAATCTTTATTCTTTCCAGCCATCACGCCAATATCACCGGTATGAAACCAACCGTCTTCAGTTAACACTTCTTTCGTTTTTTCTGGGTCTTTATAATAGCCCATCATCACGTTCGGTCCTTTACAAAGAATTTCGCCATCATCGCCAAATTTAACAGTAACATCATCAATGACGCGTCCTACTGTACCAATCATTAAGCCTTCATTATCCAACTCATTTACTGAAATTACTGGAGAGGTTTCCGTTAAACCATACCCTTCAAAAATTGGAATCTGAGCGGCTGTAAAAATTCGAGCTAATCGCGGTTGTAAGGCAGCACTACCCGAAGCAATCGCCACTACTTTTCCACCCAAAGCTTCTCTCCATTTACTAAAAATCAATTTATTGGCTATTCCAAGTTTCCATTCGTAAAAGGCACCATTTTGTCCGTTTGGCTCCCATTGCTCTCCGAGACCTACGGCCCAGAAAAACAGCATCTTTTTAATTCCGGTTTGTTCCTGTCCTTTAGCAATAATTTTATCAAATACCTTTTCTAATAAACGTGGTACTGCTGAGAAAACTTCCGGCTGAATTTCTTTAATATTTTCACCAATCGTTTCCATGCTTTCCGCAAAATAAACGCTGGTACTTTCTTTCATATATACATAGCAAAGCGTACGCTCATAAATGTGACAAATAGGTAAAAACGAAACCGATTTATGCCCTGGAGCGGCCGGAAATCGAACACCTGCACCATGCACATTACTCAAAATATTATTATGAGAAAGCATCACTCCCTTTGGTCTCCCCGTTGTTCCAGAAGTATAAATAATGGAAGCCATATCCCCATTTTTCACTCCGTCCATTAATGTTTGAACCTCGCTTTGAGCTACCCCATCAGCTTGTTTCATAATCGCTGTCCAGTGTTCTTCTCCTTTTATTTTGTTAAAGGTAAAAACGCGTTCCAGATTTGGCGTATTTCCTTTTACCTGATGTACTTTGGCTAAAATATCCTCCGCAGAAACAACTACTATTTTAATTTCCGAATGATTAAAAATATACTCGTAATCATCCGCAGAAATTGTAGGATAAATGGGTACGTTAATCGCACCAATTTGTAAAATCCCGATATCCATTATGTGCCACTCAAAACGGTTATTCGATATCATTCCTACCTTATCACCCGGTTTTATTCCCATCGCAAGGAGGCCTCTACTCACCAAATTAGCTTGATCTACCAATTCTTGACTAGATACACCTATCCATTTACCATCAATCTTTGACGAAAAACTGCGATCCAAAGGATGCCTTTCTAATTGATAATAAGGTAAGTCGAACAATCTTTTTAATTCAATGCTCATAATATTTTCTAGATTTTAAAATAACAGGTCACTAAAATAGGTAAATTTGGAGAAATATTTACGAATTAAAATATCTTAAATTACCCATGTTTACAGCATGGATTCCTACTGTATTAATAGTTTAAGCTCATTTATACGGTAAGAAATTGAATTCCTGTTCACCACAATATGAATGGGCATTTCTCCTAGGTAATTAAAACACAAATTTGAATTATTATGAAATTGCATACCAAACTTACGGAATTACTCGATATTGATTTTCCAATGATTATGGCGCCCATGTTTTTAGTGTCTAATCAAGAAATGATGAAAGCTGGGATTGACGGGGGTATTGCCGCAACATTTCCAACATTAAATTATCGTACCGAGGAAGAATTGGCTGCTACCATCCAATCATTAAATGTATATAGAGAAGGGAAATCGGGCACTTTTGGGGTCAACCTAATTGCACAGCGTTCTAATCCATATTTCGAAAAGCATTTGCAAGTTTGTGTAGATAACAGAGTGCCGTTTTACATCACTTCTTTAGGTAGTCCCAAATTGGTGATAGAAAAAGCTCACGCCTACGGGGCAAAAGTATTTTGTGATGTCGTAAACCTAGAACACGCCCAAAAAGTTTTTGATTTGGGGTGTGATGGATTTATTGCCGTAGGCCAAGGAGCAGGGGGACACTCAGGACCTAATCCACTGCAAATATTGGTACGTGCATTAAAGGATAAATTTGATATTCCCGTAATTGCTGCAGGAGGAATTGCCGATGGTTGGGGAATCGCATCCATGCTCGCACTGGGAGCGGAGGGCGTTTCAGTTGGAACAAAGTTCATAGCTACTCCCGAAGCTGGTGTAAATCAAGAATACAAAGATGCCATTGTCAATGCAGGAATGAACGATATTGTAATGTCGAATAAAATATCAGGTTCTTGGGCTACTGTAATTAATACGCCTTACGCAAAAAAAATTGGGTACAAACAAAACTTTTTTGAGCGCTTACTATCTAATAATAGTACTACCAAAAAATACTTTAAAATGTGGGTGCAATATTCCGGAATGAAAAAGCTAGAAAGTTCTGTAAAACCTGGAAATTATAAAACCTTATGGATTGCAGGAAAATCATCCGAATTGGTGACTAAAATAGAGCCTATTTCAGAAGTAATCGCTCAATTTAAAAGTGAACTTAATGAGGCTTTTAAGGATATGGACAACATGAGACTTCCGGCAAATTTAAAGCTATAAATTAGGTAATGTAGACGCATAATCAATGACACAACAGGTACCATAATCACTATGGTAGCCCATTGATACACCAGCGTAATTAAAACGGGCATTTAATATCGTCTTTCGATGTCCTAAGCTAGGCACATCCAAATCTATCAATAGCTCAATTACATTCTCGAAAGCTGATTGATATCCAAACCCGATATTTTCAGCCATACCGAAATAATTATAACGAATGTTTTCTGTTCGTTTCGTAAACGTATGATGCCTTGAACCCGTATGACTTACTATACCATGCTCTCCTATATCCACTCTATGCCTTTGAGCCATTGATGCCAAATCTTTTTTAATACCGATTTTCACTACTGGTTTAGCTTTTTTCAAATCCCGAATCAACGACCTCACATACTTATGGTTCGTCCTTTCATAATAAGCTACATAAGGTAGCAATATGCTTTGCAAATAAGTTTGAGGTTCCAATCGAACCAAGTTCATATAAAAAACCACATCCTGTTCTGCTGCCGACATGAAACTACTATCTAATCCTGAACGAGAGTCTCGCAATGTCTGTTCCGAAAACTGGGTTAAGTCAGGGATAAACCGGTTTTGACTAATCCCTAAGATTGGGATTATCAACATATAAATCAAAAGAAACCCCTGCTGTATCATGAAGATTCTAAACGTAGTAAATCACAAATTATTTTGGGGTAATCAAGAATCCGAAGCCACCTACGCTAAGATTGTATAGAGGTAAAAAAATTTCAAATTGGATAGCAAAACCCTTTGAAAATAAAAATGAATTGAAAACTCTTCAATTCAAACTCCCAGAAGAGAAAAACACATACATTCAACTAGTGTTTTTGGTAATTCCCCTACCACCACAGTTCGATATTTTACAAACGAAAAAAGCCACCTTCATATCAAATGAAGGTGGCTTTTATTCTGTGGGCAATGAGGGATTCGAACCCCCGACCCCCTCGGTGTAAACGAGGTGCTCTGAACCAGCTGAGCTAATTGCCCGATTTTGTATTTGAGTTTTTCAACTCGCTTTTCCCATTCGTTTTGCGATTGGGAGTGCAAATATACACCAACAATTTAACCTACAAAGCTTTTCTGAAAATAAATTATAGCGCATCTGCAACCACAAAAGTACTTCCGCCAATGTACACCATGTCATCTTCTTGAGAATCAGCTATAGCGCACTCCTTAGCCTCTTTTACAGAGGCAAAAACTTTATATAAAAAATTTGTATTATCGAATATTTCCTGTAATTTACTTACCGGTAGCGCGCGTGGAATACTAGGAGCGCATAAATAATACTCAGCATCTTTGGGTAGCAGCGCTAAAACCGCACTGACATCCTTATCATTTACCATACCAAATACTATTCTAAGCTTGTTGAAATTCGTTTGCTCCACTTGTTTCATAGTGTAAGTCAAACCCTCCTTATTGTGGGCCGTATCTGCAACTACTAACGGGTTTTGACTTAAGATTTCCCATCGACCCCTTAACCCCGTATTTCGAACCATTTGATCCAACCCTTTTACAATATGGTTATTGCTTATTTCAAATCCATAAGCACGCAGTTCTTTTATTGCAATTGCGGCAGTTTGCGCATTCTTTTTCTGATAATTAACTAATCCGTTACTTGCAATCAGTTCAGGCTGTTGATCAGCAAAAACAATAGAACAATGCAGGCTGGCTGCAATATCTTTAAAAATAAAACTTACCTCTTCTTGCGTTTCACCAATGACCACTGGAATTTCACTTTTTATTATACCCGCTTTTTCTATGGCCACTTTAGGTAAAGTCTCTCCCAAAAACTGCGTGTGATCCAGGCCAATGTTAGTGATAACTGAAACCAGCGGCTTGATTACATTGGTCGAATCCAAACGCCCACCCAATCCCGTCTCTATAACGGCAATATCCACTTGTTCAGAAGCAAAATAGTCAAACGCTAACCCAACAGTCCATTCAAAAAAAGAGGGTTGAATAGACCCTAATAACTCACTTTTTTCGCGAACAAAATCGACCACACTCTGTTCTGGAATCATTTTCCCATTAATTTTTACTCTCTCCCTAAAATCAACCAAATGAGGGGACGTATATAGACCCACGGTATAACCAGCTTCCTGTAAAATAGAGGCAATAAAATGAGAGGTCGACCCTTTACCATTGGTTCCCGCGATATGAATCGACTTAAAATTTCGCTCTGGGTTACCTAGTTTCTCACAAAGCTGTAAAGTGTTAGATAAATCCGCTTTATACGCAGCCTTACCTTCACGTTGATACATTGGTAATTGTGAAAATAAAAAATCAACGGTTTCTTGATATGTCATTCAGCTAAATTTATACTTAATTAAAGAAATGCAATGTACGGTATTTTGAGAAAAGCGAATCACTTTCCAACTTCACCCTTAGGTTAAATAAGCAAGAAATATTTAGTGAATTTGAAAATCGTAAATGATTTTCCCTCTTTGCTCAATTGGCGCACCGTTCTTCGCTTGCCACTTGGTTTTATAGGCCGCTTGAATGGCTCTTTGCGTAAGACATTCTGCCGTATTAGTAGTTCCTTTTCCTACGGATGCGTAAACCACTTTTCCGTCACGGTTTACCTTAATATCTATTACCACTTTACCTTCTTCCTGACATTCATAACTTGGTTTCGGCTTAGTTAATGCAGCTCTTCCACCCAACGAATAATTTCCGTCTCCTTGACCTCCACCGGTATAGCCTCCATCAGGGCCGCCATCTGTTTGCCCCTTGTCGCCAGGAACGTCATCTGGACCATCGCCACCACCACCTGTATTTGATGGATTATTCATTTTTTCCGCTAAAGCGGCTAACTTTTTTCTTTGCTCTTCTTGTTTTGCTTTTTTTATTGCTTCGGCCTCCGCAGCTTTCTCTGCTTCAATTTCCTCGGGAGTCTTTTCTTTCGGAACCTCTATAGCATCCTCCACATCCTGGGTAACCACATCTTGATTAGATTTCACCGCCTCTGTTTCCACCGGTGGCACCACTTCTGTTTCCGGTTCCGGCTGTGGTTCTTTATCTGGCGTTTCTGCCACAGGTTGGTTATCTCCACTTCCCATTTCGGTTGTACCAAAATTAACAGTTAATCCAGTTTCAGGAATGGGAACTTGATGCGTTAAACCGTAAAATAAAAACAAAGCCAATAGAATCAAGTGAAACAATATTGTTCCAATGAGCCCCTCTCTTTTTTCTCTTTCTTTTGGTAATGCAAACATTTATTTCGCTCGTGTGGCAAGCACCATTTGATATTTATTCCGATTCGCTATTTCCATTACGGCTACCACGTATTGTACATCTACGGTCTCTTCAGGACGTAACAAAAAACCAGGTTTTTCTTCTCCTTCCAACATTGATTGTAAGGTACGTTCTAACTGGTCAAATTTAACTTCTCGTTGCCCTACAAAATACTTTACATCTTTTGTTATGGATACAGAAACTTGATTCTTTTTGGTGGTACGCGTACTCCCTTTCGGTAGTAGCACATCCACCCCATTAGGACTTATCATGGTAGATGCAATAATGAAAAACACCAGCAACAAGAAAACAATATCCGTCATAGACGACATATTGAATTCTGGACTCACTTTATTTCTTCCTTTTACTGCCATCCTTATGCTGGTTCTTGTAACATATCAATAAATCGCACAGACAATTCATCCATTTTATAGGCCACATTATCTATTTTTCCTACTAAAATATTATATGCCAAATAGGCAATAATACCAATTACTAATCCTGCAGCCGTGGTAACCATGGCTTGCATAATTCCACCGGCTAATTGGTTTAATTCCACCGCATTTCCAGAAGTGTTCATTTGGTGAAACGCAGCCATCATACCGATAACAGTACCCAGAAATCCAATCATTGGTGCTGCACCTGCAATTGTAGCTTCCATTGATAAAGACTGTTCTAATTTAGTAATTTCCAACTTCCCTTCATTTTCAATAGCCAAACTAATATCCGCCATAGGTTTACCTACCCGCATCAACCCTTTTTCAATCATCCTCGAATAAGGATTGTTTACTTCTTTGCATACTTGCCTAGCCTCTTGAATTTCTCCTTTTAGCACTAGCCCCTTTACCTTTTCCATAAAAGTCGTATCCCCTTTAACCACTCTGGCTACCGATAGAAATCGCTCAACGAAAATATACACCGCTACAATGGAAAGAATTCCAAGCGGAATCATGATATACCAACCTCCACCTATCAAAAGGCTCATGATTGATAAGGTCTCTTCGTGCGGAATTTCTTCCACTCCATCTACACCTGAGGTGATTTGTAAAAACAATCCGTAATTCATAATTTGAGAATATTGATTTTGATAACGATAATAATTTTATAATAGTGTGTTTTCTAAATAATAGAATAGGGCTCCCGCTAAATATCCCGATAAAGCCAATAAACTAATTTTCTTAAGATACCACATGAAATCGATTTTTAAAATACCCATTACGGCAACACCTGCAGCAGAACCTATAATTAACGCACTACCTCCTGTTCCGGCACAATACGCTAAGAATTCCCAAAATGGGTGATCGGCTGGATAGGATAAACCAGGAACAAAATCAGCTACTTCATACATTCCCATTGCACCTGCAACCAATGGCACATTATCTACCACTGAGGACAATAATCCTATAACTATATTGATAGCATATATATTTCCACTAAATGTCACTTCTAACGACTTTGCAACATCCAATAACTGCCCCGCACTTGACAAGGCTCCAACTGCCAATAAAATTCCTAAAAAGAACATTACAGATGGGGTATCTACCTTTCTAATCACACCTACTACCGACAGTCTTGATTTCGCTTTTATACTTTTCTTTTTATGCAGAATTTCAGTCACAGCCCACATTAAACCTAAACCAAACATCACGCCCATAAATGGAGGTAAATGGGTTACGGTTTTATATACCGGCACAAATAACAAACTACCTACTCCTAAAAAGAATACCAAATTTCGTTCCCCATCGGTAGTTATCCTTACATCATCCCCTTCCAAAGCTTCCGGTCTTTGAACCTCTCCTTTAAGTGTAAAACTTAAGATACCAAGTGGCACAAACAAAGCAATTAAGGATGGAAGAAAGATTCCAGTAACAATATGCGAAGCGGTAATATTACCACCAATCCACAACATGATGGTCGTTACATCTCCAATTGGAGACCACGCCCCACCTGCATTTGCAGCCACAATAACGAGACCAGCAAATAACCATAAATCCTGTTTATCTTTAATCAGTTTCTTTAACAATGCAGACATTACAATAGCAGTCGTTAAATTATCTAAGGCGGCAGAGAAAAAGAAAGTAATCAAACTTAGTACCCATAATAATTTCACCTTATTTGCAGTCTTAATCTTATCGGTAATAACCGCAAATCCATCATGTGCATCAATCACCTCAACAATGGTCATTGCCCCTAAAAGGAAAAATAAAATCTCAGCTATTTCCACTACATGATGAGACAGTTCATACCCAATAAAATGACTGGCCACCTCATGAACGGTTGAGCCACTCGCTAGCGCTTCCTCTTCATGACCAACCAAATACTCTCCAAAATGTTTCAAATACCCTTCGGATCCAGCAAACAAATCCGCTAAACTAGAGGAATAATCTATTCCTAGAATGCTATCCGCACCGAAAACAAAAACGGTCCATACTAATATTCCCGTAAGTAAAGCAGATGCTCCCTTATCAATATGAATGTTATGTTCTAACGCTATGGCTAAATAGCCCACAACGAAAATTATGATCATTAAAGTGTACATATTCCAACTGTAATTTTAAGTAAATTATTATTTTTCAAATTTGCATCAAAAAAACACTAATTACGTTACCTCAAAGATAACTTTCGACTCATTTTTAGTATGATTTTCAACAATACTTGTTAACACCCTTTTATTAAAATAAAAATCAGCCTTAACTTACTGATTTAATAGGCATACGGAATATTTCTCCCGCACAATGATCTATTGAAGCCCCGGTTACTGATTTCAAAATATTGTTTTCGTTTCGCATGCGTAACACACCTAAAAAAGCAAAAACCATGGCTTCTTTAAACTCCGTAATATCCTTACCTAAAATGGAAAAATTAGCCCTAGAGTTTGCCCTAATCCGTTCCATTAAAAACGTGTTAAATGCACCCCCACCAGAAACCAAAACATGGTTTAATGAAGGGACATCCAACCCTTTAGATATCTGTATAGCTACATGCTCCACCATCGTTCGGAGCACATCCTGTATTACATATTCATTTTTAATTAAAGGATAGACCTCTGCTTCCACCCACTCAATCCCAAGCGATTTTGGAATTGAAGCAGCATAATAATGTAGCTGATTTAAGGCCATTAGAAAACCCGAAATTATTTCCCCTTTTCTGGCCAAATCTCCACTTTCATCATATTTAAGTCCAATTTTTTGAGTCATATAGTTCATCATGATATTAACAGGGCAAATATCAAATGCTAATCTTTGGTTTTGTTTATCAAAAGAAACATTGACAAAACCACCCAAATTTACACAGGCATCAAACTCCGAAAACAATAATTTATCGCCAATTGGAACCAATGGTGCTCCTTGACCTCCCAATTTCACATCCTGAACTCTAAAATCACATACAACCGTTTTTCCAGTATGTTTACTAATTTCTTCGCCATTACCTATCTGAACAGTAATCCCCTTAGCAGGTTGGTGATGAACCGTATGACCATGACTTGCTATAAAATCTACTTCAAAGATTTTTTCCTTCCGAATAAAATTATTCACCTGCTGCCCAAGATAAACCCCATAGGTTAAATCCAATTCAGCTAAATCTTTTTTTGATAACTGCCGGGCATTATTTAGATGCTTTAACCACTTTTTGCTGTACGGAATCGTTTCAGAATGAATGATTTTAAAATCCCATTTCTGCATTTTGAATACGAACTCACAATAGGCCAAATCTAACCCATCCATAGAAGTCCCTGACATTAAACCGATAACCCTATATTTCATAGTCATTTTAGTTGATTTATCTCATAGGAATTATTCTTTAAGAATCGTACCTTCGCTGCCAAATTAGTTTAGAAATTATAATTACAAAATAATGGATTTTCAGTTAACAGAAGAGCAAATTGCAGTAAGAGATGCCGCACGTGATTTTGCCCAAAACGTTGTGGCAAAAACAGTTTTAGAAAGAGATGAAAACCAACGGTTTGGAGAGGACGAGATTCGTCAACTTGGAGAACTTGGTTTCATGGGAATGATGGTTGATCCAAAGTACGGAGGTAGTGGAATGGATACTATTTCCTACGTATTGGCAATGGAAGAAATCTCTAAGGTAGATGCTGCGATTTCTGTAGCCATGTCTGTTAACAATTCTTTAGTATGTTGGGGTCTTGAAAAGTACGGAACAGAAGAGCAAAAAATGAAATATTTGGTACCTCTTGCTTCTGGTCAAAAAATTGGCGCTTTCTGTCTTTCAGAACCGGAAGCAGGTTCTGATGCTACGTCTCAAAGAACAATGGCTGTTAAAGATGGCGACCATTATATTTTGAATGGTACCAAAAACTGGATTACTAATGGTAGTAGTGCTTCTACTTACATTGTAATTGCTCAAACTAAACCAGAATTAGGTCATAAAGGAATTAGCGCATTCATCGTAGAAAGAGGAATGGAAGGTTTTATTGTTGGAGCTAAAGAAAACAAATTAGGAATTCGTAGTTCTGATACGCATACCTTAATGTTTAACGATTGTAGAGTGCCCGCAGAAAACATTATTGGAGAAGAAGGATTTGGATTCAAATTCGCTATGATGATTTTAGAAGGTGGTAGAATTGGTATTGCTTCCCAAGCGTTGGGTATTGCATCAGGAGCCTTTGAAGCATCTGTAAAATACGCAAAAGAAAGAACCGCATTTGGGAAACCAATTGCCGAACACCAAGCCATAAGTTTTAAACTTGCAGACATGGCTACTTCTGTTGAAGCGGCACGTTTATTATGTTTACAAGCTGCTTACCTAAAAGATGAACACAAATCAATTACCAAAGCAGGCGCAATGGCAAAAGAATTTGCATCAAGAGTTGCTATGGAAGTAACCGTTGAGGCTGTTCAAGTTCATGGGGGATATGGATTCGTTAAAGAATACCATGTAGAAAGAATGATGCGTGATGCTAAAATCACCCAAATATACGAAGGCACATCTGAAATTCAAAAAATTGTTATTGGCCGATCTATTCTTAAATAAGAATTAAAATAATGGTTTAAGGCTTTCTAAACGCATTCCGCGTGAGCCTTTTAATAGAATTATCGCTCCTTCGGGGGCGATTTTTTTTATATATAATTCAGCATCCACTTTTTTTGGAAATATTTTCACCGCTGCCGATTGGGGTTGATTAGTGAGCGAATAATTTTCGCCAATCAAAATCAATGCGTCAAAATTCTTTGAGACAGCCAGTTCCGCCATATTCTGATGCTCTTCCTTGCTATAGGAACCAAGCTCAAACATATCGCCCAAAACCACCCATTTAGGCTTATCTGTATCCATGTCGGCAAAACTATTCACGGCTTCCTCTACAGATGACGGATTTGCATTATATGCATCCATAACAAGTGTATTTCTACCGGTTTTCACCACCTGAGAACGATTGTTGTCGGGTAGGTAATTCGATAAAGCATCCGAAATATCTGACAGATTAACCTTAAAGTATTTGCCAATGCAATAGGCTAGCTGAATGTTTTTGAAATTAAACTCCCCAAACAAATTGCTTTCTACTCGTTTTCCTAATTCATCCGTAAAAGCGACTAATGGGTTAGAGTCCTGATAGGTAACACAAGAAAAACCCTCTTTAATTCCATAGGTAACAACTTCTACATGGCTTGGAATCATGCTAGAAACGAGTTCATCCGATTTATCTACAAAAACGGTCCCGTTTTTTGTCTCTAAATAATCAAAAACTTCTTTTTTTGCTAAAATATTTTTTTCAAAAGACCCAAAACCTTCCAAATGATCCTTTCCCACATTGGTAACAAACCCAAAATCTGGTTGTGCAAATTCACATAACAAAGCCACTTCCCTAGGGTGATTATCACCCATTTCAATTAATGCAATATCATGCGCCTCTGAAACACTTAAAAGTGTTATCGGAACTCCAATATGATTATTTAAATTTCCATAGGTATAAGCCACGTTATACTTTTTGGATAACACCGCATTAATTAATTCCTTACTTGTGGTTTTACCATTAGACCCGGTGACCGCAATTACGGGAATATTTAATTTCGACCGATGAAATGTGGCAAGTTCTTGCAGCGTACCTAATACAGATTCTACTAAAATAGTTTGACCTTCCGTATGAAACTCTTCTTCATCTACAATTGCTGAAGCAGCACCTGCCTTAATAGCGTCCTGCGCAAATGTATTCCCATTAAAATTATCTCCTTTTAAGGCAAAAAACAAACATCCATCTTGAATGTTACGAGTGTCGGTAGAAACAACACCACTTTTTTTATACAGTCTGTAAATTTCTTCTATCATGTAATGCATATTACTTATTTCAAAAGTAGACTACAAAAAAAGCCATTCATCAATAGACAAATGGCTTTTTTAATAATGTTATTAAGATATGATTATCTAGAACCTAATCCTGTTGGAGAACCCATTCTATCCATTGCACATCTAAAACCGATATTATCGGTAGATAAGTCTTCATTTAAAAATCTTCTTGTTCCTGGGTGCAACCAATACGCTCTATCTTTCCAAGAGCCACCTTTATACACTCTAGAATGATCATTAACCAATGATTGAGTACCATACTCATACATTCCATTTGATTCAGGACCTTCCACTTCTGCTTCGCCCTTCCAAACGTTAGCATCATATTGGGTTTCAAAATCACCATCTAAATAATTGATGTTATCCGCTCTTCTATAATTACGTCTGTCTTTCGCATCTTCGGCTTCCACATCCTGGTGAATCATTCTACCCAAAGAATCCTTTTCAGCAATATAACCATCCTCATCACGAGCGATTTTTTGATAATCATTCCCTCTAAAAGATCTAAAGTCTGATGCATCTTCACTGGTAGTCGCACGATAAACGTCCATCACCCATTCATTCACATTTCCAGCCATGTTATATAAGCCATAATCGTTAGGCCAATATTGATATACTGGAGCAGTAATATCTGCATTATCATTTAAGGCTCCGGCAGTACCCATGTTATCACCACGTCCTCTTTTATAGTTAGCCAACATAGCACCCATGTACGCATCTTCTGGATTACGCATTGCATGTCCATTCCAAGGCCATTGTCTTCTTTCAATTACATTTTCTCCTAATGAATTTCCAATTAAACCATAAGCGGCATATTCCCATTCTGCTTCAGTAGGTAATCTATACTTTGGTAAAAGAATACCATCTTCCATTTTTACATTTCTGTAACCTGGACTATTTGGACCATCCCAATCTACTCCTTCGGTATTTCTATCCCCTTCATATTGTCCGTATAAATAAGCTTCTGTGTTAAAGTTATCATCCGAAACCTGATTTGGATTATGGTTATAAAAACCTTCACGAATCATAATTTGCTCATTCACACGATCGGTTCTCCATGCACAAAACTCAGTAGCCTGTTTCCATGAAACACCAACTACAGGATAATCTCTAGTGGCAGGATGACGTAAATAATAATCAACGTAAGGCTCATTATATGCTAACTTATCACGCCATACTAGTGTATCTGGCAATGCAGCTTCATATACCTCAGGATAATCATCTTGATAGATACGTTTAACCCAATATAAATATTCTAACCAATCAATATTTTTAACTTCGGTTTGGTCTATATAAAATGAAGATACAGAAACACGTCTTGGAGTATTTTCCCAATTGTTCATTACATCATCGGTAACTCTACCCATGGTGAATGTACCACCCTCAACCAACACTAAATTTGGTCCGGTTTCCTGCTCTACGAAGGGAGCTTTCTGGAAATCACCGTTATCTTTGTTGTCATAATCCCATCCTGTTACAGATGATTGCTCATAATTACACGAGCCAACTATCAAAGAAACAGTCACTAAAGCTAATATTGTCTTTTTCATCATCTTAATTTTATTCCGCTATAACGCTGTGGTAAAAATAATATTTTATCCTACATTACCAACTTGGGCATTGCAACGCTCTTACTTTTGCTCTTTTTGTGTGCCTTTTCAATTTAAAACCGAGTGAAATCTCATGCGCTCCACCAGTTGAACCATTCAAATTAGAAACGGTAATATCGTAACTATACCCGAATTTAAACTTATCGGTTTGTAACCCGATTAGTGCAATTAAAGCATCGCTATTTCTTGCATTAAATCTGTACCAAAGTCCTACGGTAAAAACACTCATTCTTCCGTACATACCCAAATTAAATTGAGAGGACTCACCCTGTTTCATATAAATAAAGGCTGGAGAAACAGACCCTTCATCTGGATGTCCTTTATCTAGTGCAAAAGTGGCACCCGCTTGAAAGGTATATCTTCTATATAAAGAAGCGTCACCTCCAAAAAAACTTTCTTTGGGTTGGGTAATATGATGCACTGCCCCACCAATGTACCAATCTTTACTATACAATAATAATCCTGAAGAAAAATCGGGTGCATTTACGCTAGCATCGCCAAATGGCTCATCTGTTTTATACACAAAACCATAACGTTCATCAATCATATCACCAAACGTGAGACCTGCCCAATCCAATGACTTTTGCCAATAGCCCGCTTGACCACCGAATTTCAACGAAACATCCCTGTTTATTTCTAAAGTATAAGCATAAGACAAAGAAGCACTAAATGTTTTAATAGTACCGTTTGCTGCATTATCTTGATAAACCTGTAATCCAACACCACCTTTAAGAAAATTTACATATTGATCTGCGGAAACACTATACGTAGTAAACCCGCCTGGCAATTTAGGCCATTGATCACGGTAATTTAGCACAATCCTTGGATTAATATCCGACCCTGCAAAGGCTGGATTAGTATATAGCGGATTTGCATAGAATTGAGAAAATTGGGGGTCTTGAGCAAATACCTCATTCCCAATACTCAATAATAAGTATAGCATCAATGCCAATCCTTTTAAATCTCTTTTATACATATCCCAATCTAGTTGCACGTGGCAAGTATAGCGAATTAATTTGGTTTGCGAAACCAATATTCCTCATCTAAATAAACTTTCGCAATATTTAATCCATACTTTCGTTCTTTGTCCACAAAATAAATGATGTGAAGCTTTAAATTCACCAAACAAACTTGAAAATGAAAAAATTATTGTTCCCCATTTTAATACTCATCTCAAGTGTCAACTTGTTGGCACAAAGCAATGAAATTGGAAGCACATTAACAAATGAAGTTGAATTACAATGGAGTACCCCTTTAATTTTCTCAACATTAGACGATGAGAAGATTAATTTACTTCAGTTTTCTGGAGCACATTACGATTTCCCCCATGATTCAATACCAAGTTTCTCAAAAACGGTTTATTTACCGTCTTCTGCCAATAGTGCTTCCTTGGTAGTTTCTATCTTGGAATCTGCTCCTCTAAATCCAGAAGAACAAAAATCATTACTAAGTAAAAATGTGGCTAACCACTTAAAAAATTCTGTTTCTGTATCATGGTTTCGAAAAAAACCAATTGCAACCATAACTATTAGTCCTATATATAAGGACCCCAATACCCAAGAAATTAGAAAAGCTACTAGATTTTCGTACGAAATAATTCCTAAAAACGACCGATCACTTACTGCCGCAGATTGGAACTTCAAAGTGAACTCGGTTTTAAGATACGGGAAATGGGTGAAAATTGGCGTTACAAAAGATGGAATATATAAAGTCTCTTTTGCGGATTTGAACGCCATGGGATTCAATACCACTAATTTGACCTCAGACCAAGTAAGACTTTTTGGTAACGGTGGAGGCTATTTACCTTTCGACAATTTTGTGCCTAGACTAGACGATTTGGAAGAAAATGCCATTGAGATTGTGGATGGCGGTGATGGAAACTTCAATTCTGGAGATTATCTTTTGTTTTATGGGCAAGACCCAAACCGCTGGAAAGTAAACGGTGACAAGTTTTACCATGAAACCAATTTGTTTTCTGATACTACTTATTACTTTATTACCACCGATTACGCCATTGGACTCCCTAAACGAATCACTACAAATGCACCCATTACGAATAGTGCAGATGTAACTGTAAGTTCATTCAACGCGCATCAATTCCATGAAGTGGATTTGGTCAACTTTGTGAAATCTGGAAGAAATTGGTACGGAGAGTCCTTTAGTTTTAATAAAACTCAAACCTTCCCATTTTCATTCCCAAATGCAATTGCTAACACCGCAAATTTAAGAGCTAGAATGGCTTTTCGAGTTATTGGAAGACCTTCTAATTTTAAATTCAGCGTAGGAGGTTCCGAAATAATGACTATTTCTCATTCAGGGGTTTCTTCCGGCAATTATCGTCCATTAGCAGGAATAGCAGGTGGAAATAACGATTTTAATATCCCATCCGACAACTTTTCAATTTCTGTTGCATTTAGTAACCCAAGTTCCTCCGATAACGGATGGATTGATTATTTAGAAATAAATTGTGAAAGATCACTTTCTTTAGTTGGCTCCCAAATGCCATTTCGAAATCTTCAATCCAAAAATGCAAATGTCATTCAATACAATCTTTCCAATGCTTCCACAGCACGTGTTTGGAATGTTACATCACCTACCAACGTTTCAGAAATGACCGTATCCAACCAAGGCTTTAAGGATTTGGGTGGACAAATTAATGAATACGTATTATTTAACTCGTCCAATTTTTTGAGTCCAAAAAACTTTGGTGACGTACCGAATCAAGATTTACACGCTATACAAAGTGCCGATTACGTTATTGTAACTCATCCTTCCCTTATCAATCAAGCGAATCAATTGGCAGAGTTTCATCGTAACAACAGTAAGCTAAACACCATTGTAGTAACGACCCAACAACTTTACAACGAATTTTCATCTGGCAGTCAAGATATTACTGCTATTAAATCATTTAATAAAATGCTGTACGACCGAGCAGGAAATGACCCTGCCAAAATGCTCAAGTACGTTTTGCTATTGGGAGACGCATCGTATGATTATAAAGACCGGATTCCTGAAAACACAAATCTAGTCCCAGCGTATCAATCTTATGATTCCAGATCACCTTTAGATTCGTATGTTACAGATGACTACATTGGTTTTTTAGACAATCATGAAAGTGATGCTTTAAACTCCACATTGGATATTGGAATTGGGAGAATTATCGCACATTCAACGGCTCAAGCCCAAACTATGATTGACAAAACAATCCATTACATGTCTTCTCCGGTAAATTTAAAACCATGGAAAAACCAAGTTACATTTATAGGAGATGACGAGGATTCTAATATCCACATGAAACAATCTGACATTCTGGCATCAAAAATTGATTCAGAATATCCGCAATTTAACATCAATAAAATTTACCTAGATGCGTACCAACAAGTTAGTAACGCGGGTGGCAGCACCTATCCTGATGTAAACAAAGCCATTGACCAAGCTACCGAGTCAGGGTCTCTAATAATCAACTACGTTGGCCATGGAGGTGAATTAGGTTTAACAGTTGAACGCGTTTTGGGGGTTCCTCAAATTAGAGGCTATCGAAACATTGATAACCTAACCTTATATGTAACGGCTACCTGCGAGTTTAGCCGTTTTGATGACCCTGAAAGGACTTCTGCTGGAGAGTATATGATTCTCAATCCAAATGGAGGAGCAGTATCCTTACTCTCCACTACTCGATTGGTTTACTCCTCTCCAAATTTCGAATTAACCACTAAGTTTTTCAATGTAGCATTTGAAAAAGTAGACGGTGAATGGCCTAGATTAGGAGACCTTTTACTCAAGTCAAAAATTGGCGGAGCAAATATTAATTACAGAAACTTTTCTTTACTTGGCGACCCAGCGGCTCAACTTGGCTACCCGAAATATAAAGTGCTGACTAATACCGTTTCCGACACCATTAAATCTTTACAAAAAGTAACCGTAACGGGTATAATTACGGATGAGTTTAATCAAAAACTCACAAATTTTAATGGCGTTATTTACCCAACAATTTTTGGACAGCGAAAACAACAATCAACGTTGAACAACGATGGAAACGGAGTTTTTAAATTTGAAACTCAAAATAACGCCTTATTTAATGGTAAGGCCTCTGTAACCAACGGTGATTTCGAATTTACTTTTATTGTACCCAAAGACATTAATTTCAAATATGGAGCAGGTAAAATAAGTTACTACGCTGAAAATGGTAAACAAGATGCTTCGGGTGCGTATGAAAAATTCATTATTGGCGGACAAGATGGTGATCCGGAAAGCGATAAACAAGGACCTTCAATTAATTTATGGATGAATGATGAGTCTTTTATATTGGGTGGTATGACGGATCAAAACCCATTATTGTTAGCGAAGGTATTTGACGAAAACGGTATCAATACGGTCGGGAACGGAATTGGACACGATATTGTAGCAGTATTGGATGAGAATACATCCAATACCATCACACTAAATGACTTTTACGAATCAGACTTAGATTCCTACCAAAAGGGTACCGTATCCTATAATCTCAGTAATTTATCAGAAGGCAAACACACATTACGCCTTAAGGTATGGGATGTATATAATAATTCTAGCGAAGCGTTTACTGAATTTGTGGTTTCAAACTCTGACGGCTTCACCATAAACCACGTCTTGAACTATCCAAATCCGTTTACAACAAACACCGATTTTTATTTTGACCATAATGCAATTGGTCAAAAACTAGAGGTGCGCATTCAAGTATTTACCATAGCCGGAAAATTGGTGAAAACAATTGACCACATTGAACAAAGTGAAAGCTACAAATCACAACCTATTAATTGGGATGGCAAAGATCAATATGGAGACCGAATTGGAAAAGGCACTTATATTTATAAAATAAAAGTGACCAATGGCTCGGGGCAAACTGCAGAAAAGTTTGAAAAAATAGTTATTCTCTAATACCATATCCCAAAAAGAGCCGTTAATCGCTATATTTGCCAATATATTTAGTATAAAAATAGATGAAGTCACTTAAATTAATTGCAATTAGTACAATTGCATTAGTATCCATATTATCGAATAAGGTTTTTAGTCAGTCAAAACCTCAAAACACGATTACTACAGCAGTTCCATTTTTAACGATTACCCCTGATGCACGTCATGGAGCGCTGGGTTCTGTAGGTGCAGCTACAAGTCCAGATGTATATGACAATTTTCATAATGCTGCCAAATTAGTATTTATGGAAGAAGATGCTGTGTTAGGACTTTCATATACCCCTTGGCTATCTAATTTAATACCTGGAATTAGCCTGTCGTATTTAGCTGGGATGAAAAAAATCGATAAAATGTCGGCTATTGGTGCTTCATTACGTTATTTCACATTGGGCGAAATTCAATTTACGGACGAATTTGGTAATCCAACCATCTCCCACAATCCAAATGAATTTTCATTGGATGCGGCTTATTCTCGTAAATTAGCCGAACGTTTTTCGATGAGCATTTCATTGCGATTTGTTTATTCAAACCTAACTGCGGGCCAAACCGTTGGTGGAGCAGATACAAAACCGGGTTTAGCAGTAGCCTCTGATATCTTTGCTTATTATCAAAATGATGATATAGTTATAGGAGAAAAGGATGCAACCCTCGCATTTGGAACAGGGATTAGCAACATTGGAAACAAAATGACTTACTCTAATTTAAATCAACAAGATTTTTTACCTATGAACTTTAAGTTTGGTGGTAACTTAACCGTACACTTGGATGACTACAACGATTTAGGATTAGTAATTGATATGAATAAATTATTAGTTCCTACTCCCCCAATATACGATAAGGTAAATGGGAAAGATCAAATTGTAGCAGGAAGAGACCCAAACAGATCTCCTGCAAATGCAATTTTCACCAGTTGGTATGATGCTCCTGGAGAACCTATTAAAGATAATTCAGGAAATTACATTCTAAATTCAGATGGCCAAGCAGACATCAAATCAGGAAGTGTATTTAATGAAGAATTACGCGAAATGGCATTCGGATTTGGACTAGAATACTGGTATAACCATGTATTTGCCGCAAGGACTGGATATTTCACAGAACATTCAACAAAAGGTAATCGAAAATACTTGTCCTTTGGGGTAGGTCTAAAATACAACGTATTTGCAATGGACATTTCATACCTTGTTCCTTTTTATGTAAGCAATCAAAACATTGCCGGAGTTTCACCTTTAGCAAACACACTACAATTTACAATGAGCTTTACATTCGACAAGAATAAGACGGGTGGAGGTAATTCTGGAAGTTCAACCGATTCCTTTTAATATCGTCCCAATTCTTTGTTCCAAACATGAAGAAAACCATTTCTCATACCAGCGAAATTCAAAGCTATGATTCATTAAACGAATTATCTCTTGAATTTCAAGATTTAGTATCGCAAGCCAAACTTGCATTAAAATCTTCCTACGCTCCTTATTCAGGTTTTAGCGTAGCATCGGCTGTTCTGTTGAAAAATGGCAAAGTAATTTTGGGAAGTAATCAAGAAAACATAGCGTACCCATCTGGGTTATGTGCCGAAAGAGTAGCCCTATTTTCGGCTGGGACAAATTTTCCAGAAGTTGAAATTGAAACAATCGCTATTGTAGCAAAAAGCAAGCACGGCAATGTCACCGACCCAGTTACTCCATGTGGTGCCTGTCGCCAAGTAATGATTGAAATAGAAAGTAATCAATCTAAACCTATCACGGTAATCATGATGGGAAATGAGGGTACTGTTTGGGTAAGTCAATCCGTAAATAACTTAATTCCATTTTATTTTTCTTCTCCCCATGTAGGGCGAGATAGTTAGTGAAAATTTCTTTACATATTTATTAATATCCCTTCTACAATTATTGAGATTTTTTTCGGGTAATTGTATTAATTTCGCAGCCTGTTAAATTCAATATAAACAAATGGCTACACGTAAAACTAAATTGCCTTTTTCTAAAGAGCAATACCTTGATTGGTATGAACAAATGCTTTTAATACGTAAGATAGAGGAAAAAACTGGTCAGCTATACATCCAGCAAAAATTTGGCGGCTTCTGTCACCTATACATAGGACAAGAAGCCGTGGTTTCAGGTACAATGTCGGCAACTATTAAAGGTGATAAGCACATTACCGCTTACCGTGATCATGCGCACCCAATCGCTTTAGGAGTTCATCCTAAATATATGATGGCCGAATTATACGGTAAATCTACTGGAATGTCGAAAGGTAAAGGTGGGTCTATGCACATGTTTAACAAAGAAGTTGGACTAATGGGTGGACACGGAATCGTTGGCGCTCAAATAGCCATGGGAGCTGGAATTGCATTTGCAGAACAATATAAAGGAACCGGAAAAATCTGTGTCACTTCCATGGGAGATGGTGCGGTAAGACAAGGAGTTTTGCACGAAACGTTTAATATGGCAATGAACTGGAAAATTCCAGTGGTATTTGTTATTGAGAACAATCATTACGCAATGGGAACATCTGTGGATAGAACAACAAACGTGAAAAACTTAGCTGAAATTGGAGAATCTTATGACATGCCTGCAAGATCAGTTGATGGAATGAAAGTAACCGAAGTGCATGAAGCTATGGCTTGGGCTGCGGATCACGCACGTTCAGGAAAAGGTCCTGTTTTATTGGATATTCGAACTTATAGATACAAAGGACACTCAATGAGTGACCCTCAAAAATATAGAACTAAAGAAGAAGTAAATAAGTATAAAGCGCAAGATCCAATTTTGTTTGTGAAAGAGATTATTGAAAAAAATAAATTCGCAACAAAAAAACAATTTGAAGAAATTGAGGCTCGCGTAAAGAAAACCGTGGAAGAATCGGTGAAATTTGCGGAAGAATCTCCAGTTCCCGATGCAAGCGAATTATACAAAGACATTTACGTTGAAGACAATTATCCTTACATCATGGATAACAAGTTTTAATAGCATTTAATATGGCGGAAATTATTAGAATGCCCAAATTGAGTGATACCATGACCGAAGGTGTGGTAGCTGAATGGCACAAAAAAGTTGGCGACAATGTTGCTGAAAACGATTTATTAGCGGATATCGAAACCGATAAAGCAACAATGGAATTTGAATCCTATTCGGATGGTACTTTATTGTATATCGGTATAGAAAAAGGACAAACGGCTCCCGTAGATTCCATTTTAGCGATTATTGGTGACAAAGGAGAAGAATTTCAATCTTTGATTGACAACGATACCACTCCGGAGGCAGCTATTGAACTTAGCGCTCCTGTTTCAGACATGCCAAAGGAAGCACCTGTTTCCTCACCATCCCCTGTTCCCGAGGCTGTTCCTGTGGCTGCTCCTGTTGTTACACCTATTGTAAATGACGGTCAATTTAAAGCATCCCCGCTAGCAAAAAAACTAGCCAATGAACGCGGAATCGATTTAAGTACTGTTAATCCCACAGGTGATAATGGGCGAATAGTAAAAGCAGATATTGACAATTACAGAGCACCTGCTGCCAATTCTTACAACGGGAGCATGGCTTCTGCCCCTGCTATCGCGGGTCAAGAAAGCTTTACTGAAGTACCTGTTTCGCAAATGCGTAAAACCATTGCTCGAAGACTATCTGAAAGCAAATTTACCGCACCTCACTTTTATCTTTCTATTGAGGTAGATATGGATAATGTGATTACGGCTAGAAAAGCAGTAAACGCTGCTCAAGATGTGAAAGTTTCTTTTAACGATTTTGTTGTAAAGGCCGCTGCCGTTGCATTAAAAAAACATCCACTAGTTAATTCTTCTTGGTTAAACGATAAAATTCGTTACAACGAACATGTAAATATTGGGGTTGCTGTAGCTGTTGAAGATGGCTTATTGGTGCCGGTGGTTCGGTTTGCCGATACACTTACTCTTCCACAAATTTCGAGTTCAGTAAAAGATCTTGCAGGAAAAGCACGTGATAAAAAATTACAACCTAAAGATTGGGAAGGAAATACATTCTCTATTTCAAATCTAGGAATGTATGGAATTGAATCTTTTACCGCAATAATTAATCCGCCAGATGCAGCCATAATGGCCATTGGCGGAATAATTGAAAAACCAATAGTTAAAAACGGCCAAATTGTACCCGGTCATCGAATGAAAGTTACATTAAGTTGTGACCATCGTGTGGTGGATGGAGCTATGGGTTCTGAATTTTTAAATACGTTTAAAGCCATGTTAGAAGAGCCCGTTTTAATGATGGCGTAATTCAAAACATAAGGAATATTTTGGAAGGCTTCTCGAAAGAGAAGCCTTTTTTATTATCCGGAAAACATACACGCCCTTTCTTATCCCAAATACTTTATCGTACATTTCACACCTCAAATCAAATGAAATGTACAATCTAAAAACCATACTTTTTATTGGAATACTATTCATTTCCTTAAACGGAAATGCCCAATATTCCGCCACCGAATTAAGTAACTTACCAGTTGCAGTTAGCAATAATGCCGTTTCCGGATATATCAACAACACGCAACATTACGTGTATTCTTTTGGTGGGATTGATTCTTCAAAATTGTATTCGGGAATTCATAATCATTGCTATAAATACAGTGTGGATTCTGATACATGGATTCAGATACCAGACCTACCTCAATCTCCCGCAAGAATTGCAACAGGAGCAAGTACCGTTAATAATATCATCTACATTATTGGGGGCTATCATGTTTTTAGTAACGGAAATGAGCAATCTTCTAATTTGGTTCATCGATTTAATGCCAAAGCAGACACGTTTTTAACTAATGGCGCTCCCATTCCAAAAGCAATTGACGACCATGTGCAAACCGTTTATAAGGATAGCTTGATTTTCGTAATTACTGGATGGAGCCAAACCTCAAACCAGCCAGACGTTCAGATTTATAATCCGAAATTAGACACTTGGCTGATTGGTACTCCGGTTCCAAATACGCATGATTATAAATCCTTCGGAGCCTCTGGAACTATCGTTGGCGATACTATTTATTATTTTGGAGGGGCTAGTATGGGAAGTAACTTCCCAATCCAAAATCAACTTCGTAAAGGATATATCAACCCTAATAATGTCCTAGACATTACCTGGAGTTTGGATACCATTCACCCTGATTTATCGGGTTATAGAATGGCCGCTTCTGTATATAACAATTCCATTCGATGGGTTGGAGGTTCAAACGGAACCTATAACTACAATGGTATTGGTTACGCAGGAAATACACCGATAGTTCCGAATCGCAGAATTTTAACTTTTTTCCCACTAACCAACACTTGGGACACGCTTATGCTACCGAAAATAAACATGGACTTTAGAGGTGTCGCTACTTTTGGGTGTCAAATGGTATTGGTGGGTGGCATGGATTCAAATCAAACCGTGAGTAATCGAACCTTGCAAATTGATTGCATACCGAATGCTATACAAGAATCGAACTCTTCCTCCATCCAAATCCAGGTGTGGCCAACTCCATCCTCAGGTTTTATTCACATTAACGCAACAACCCCTCCAAGTGAAACGCAAATATATTCCACCTCAGGCGCGGTAGTATTGAGCAATAAAACACCTTCAAGGTCCATCTACGTAGGAAATTTACCAAATGGTGTTTATTTTATGAAATTATCCTTTTCGACCGGGATTATTCAAACTAAGAAAATAATAATTAGCCAATAAAAAAGCCGAACCATAAATGATTCGGCTTAAATAAAAATTATTGATATTCTTAGTTTATTTCAATGGTGTAAGGAATTCTAGCTTGAACTCCTTTCATGTGCTGAACGTTATCAAAAATTTCAAAATACTTGTAACTTGTACTGAAATTTTCTTTCATGAACTTTAACGAAATGTCCGATTGTAGCGTTTTCATCATTTCTTCAAAAGGATCTTTCAACTTAGGTAATTCATACAATTTATATCCGTCTAATCCAGCTTGTTTCTTGGCGTAGGCAATTGCATCATCTAAACCACCTATTTCATCCACCAAACCAATTTCCAAGGCATCGGTTCCGGTCCAAACTCGCCCCATTGCAATTTCTTTTACTTGACCCACAGTCATCCCTCTTCCTGCAGCGACTTTACCTACAAAATCTTCATAAATATCATTTATGGATGCGTTGATTACCTCATGAACTTCAGGGTCCAAACGAGCAACACCATCTGCAAATAAAGAATGAGAGTTGGTTTGCTCATGTTGAAAAATAATTCCCAATTTGTTTTTAAAGAAATTTTCAGTCATTGGTATTAATCCAAACACACCAATAGAACCAGTAATAGTGGTTTCGCTTGCGTAAATTTTATCAGCGTTACAGGAAATAAAATAACCACCAGAAGCAGCTAAATCTCCCATGGAAACAATGAATGGTTTAACCGCTTTAGCCAAAACGGTTTCGCGCCACATCACATCCGATGCCAATGCGCTACCACCTGGCGAATTCACACGTAATACAATTGCCTTCACATTCGTATCCAAACGTGCTTTTTTAATCGCTTCGGCTGTTGATTCAGAACCAATCACACCTTCGGAGTTTTTACCAGACCGTATTTCACCGTTGGCGTAAATAACCGCAATTTTCTTGGTATCTTTTCTAGATGAGCCTTTCGGTTTTGTAGCAACCTTTTTCTTTTTATACTTCGAATATGCGATTAGACGCACATCATCATCTCCTTCCACTCGTGAATTCAATTCCTCTAAAACTTGATCTTCATACAGTAAATCATCCACCAAACCTAAATGCTTAGCCATACCTGCATTTCTCACAGACAAATTATCAGCATATTCATTTAATTTATCTGTAGAAATGCCGCGTTGAGAAGAAATACCTTCTAACCAATGCCCCCAAATCGAACTCAAATATTTTTGAATTTGCTCTCTATTTTCAGGACTCATTTCATCCTTGATAAATGGCTCAACCGCACTTTTGTATTTGTTGTCCGGACCTTTAATAGCTTGCATTTCTATATCCAATTTCGCCAACATACCCTTCATATACATAATATTGGTGGCTAACCCTTTGAATAAAATATCACCTTCTGGATATAAATAAATTTTATCCGCCACAGAGGCTAAGTAATAACCACTTTGAGAATACCCTTCGCCATAGGCTACAATCCATTTACCTGATGATTTAAAATCAATCAAAGCATTACGAACCTCTTCCAACTTGGACATTCCACCAGGAAACCCAAAAAGCTCCATATAAATACCTTCAATGTTATCATCCGTTTTTGCATAATTAATGGATTCAATAAGTTGTCTTAAACTCATTTTAGTATCCGTTGCAAAAGGGCCTAAATCCAAATTCTCAAACGGATTATCACCAGATCTTTCATCAATGGATTGATTAAACTTAAGGTGATAGACCGAATTACTTTTTATTACCACTTCTTTCGACTCAGTTGTGAACTCACTTTTTGCCGAGCTAATCAATCCGATTATGCCAACAAAAAACATTACCAACAAAAAACCTCCTGCTATTATAAACCCAAGCATGGAGGCGAATACATATTTAAAAAACTTTCTCATAGGACATTTAATTATTCTGCAAATGTAATTCTCTTACCTTTATGTGTTGATACAATTACACTAAAGGCATTTATTATGGTATTAACGGATATTTTTCATTTCATACTTTTCCTTTGTGGTCACTTTCCTTAAAATGTGAATAACTTCATTCCAAAAGTCAGGTAATTTCCCATTTCATTTAATTCAATACTATTTCAAAATCTACTTTTGCAGTATGGCTAAAAAACAGCAGGTGGTTTACCTATTACTCGGTGGGAATTTACATGATGTGAAACACACATTTGAGTTGGCTAGGATACAACTAGAAAAATTAGTGGGAGATGTAATTCAAGTTAGTCACTTGTATAAAAGTAAGGCCTGGGGTTTTGAATCAGATAACGAATTTCTAAACCAAGTCATAGTTCTACGCAGTTATTTAACTGCTGAAGAATTGCTATTAGAAATTCAAAAAATAGAACTTGATTTAGGACGCCATCGCACCAAAGGCCTTAAGGGTTTTGAGTCACGAATAATTGATATTGACATACTCTACTATAATACAGATATTATTTCCAATTCTAATCTAACCATTCCTCATTACGCCTTACACCAACGCAATTTTACTTTAGAACCTTTGGTTGAAATCGCTCCAAATTTCATGCATCCCATTTTAAAAAAATCAAACCAAACACTTTTGGAAGAGTGTGCGGATAAAAGTATTGTCACAAAAATATGAATACCAAATTTATATGCATAGAAGGGAATTTGGGAGCAGGAAAAACTACGCTTGCCAAAAAACTATCTTCCGTATTGGAAGTAAAACTTATTTTAGAAACATTTAAAAACAACCCATTTTTACAAGGGCTATACGAAAACAAAGAAGAAAACAAGTTTCCTGCGGAGGTCTTCTTTTTAATGGAACGATTAGAACAGCTATCCCCCGATTTGTTCGAAAAAAACGAACTTATTATTGCCGATTATCTTATAGATAAAACCAAATTATTTGCTGAAACCAATTTAAATGGAAGCGAATTACTCCTTTTTAACAGAATTTTTGACACCGTAAAGGGACAGATTCCAGTACCGAATGCGGTTATTTTTATTGAACAAACTCCAGAGGAGGCGCTATTTCATGTTCAAAGTAGAGGTCGCAAATTGGAAACTGAGGTTTCACTAGAATATTTAACCCTAATTGACAAAAAATATAGGACGTTAATAGAATCAGAAAAATTCACAATCCCAATATATAAAGTCAACGCAATTGATTTAAGAACAGATTTTAATGACGCGGTAAATAAAATAATTGACTTTTTAGTTAAAGAACGGTTGTTATTAGCCAAATCTCAAGTAAAATTAACGCTTTAAAAGCTTTAAACCTTTTGGAATTAACCTTTAATACCTAATTTTGCAGCCGATTAAATTCATACGAAAATAATTTTACAAAAATGAAACTATCAATTTTTAAAAACTTTACAGTAGCAGCTTTGGCAGTTACCGCTTTAATAGCATGTAATCCATTGAAGAAGATGGAGAAAAATGCAGCGACTGCAACCTATCAAGCAGCACCAAACCCATTAGAGATGCATGGTGACTCTGTAGCGGTTACCATTACAGGTAAAATTCCTACTAAATATTTGAATAAAAAAGCAGCTATTAAGGTTACTCCAACTTTTGTTGTTGACGGAACAACTGTTAAAACATTAGACCCATTTACTTTAGTTGGTGAAGATGCTGACTTTGAGGGTAAAAAAATCAAATTTGAAGAAGGTGGTTCTTTTTCTTTTGATTACACTTATGCATACGCAGACAATATGGAGCGTGGTACTTTAAAAGCACAATTGGAAGGTTTGTTTAAAACAAAATCAAAAACCATCGGTACTTTTGATATTGCAGAAGGAACCAACATTACTCCTAAACTTGTTCAAAGTGACGAAAAACCTATTTTAGGAGCAGACAAATTCGTAAGAATAGTACCATTTACTGAATCTGCTGAGATTTTGTATACTATTCAATCTTCTCAAGTAAGAGGTTCTGAAACTTCTAAACCGGAAGTGAAGTCAATGTTAAACAACATTAAAACTAATTCAAACGACACAACAATCGTATTTAAAGGATTAGCTATTCAATCGTACGCTTCCCCAGATGGAGAGCTAACCAAAAATGAAAGCTTAGCTGATAATAGAGCCAAATCTGCAAGTGCTGTTGTAAAAAGTAAACTTAACAGATACAAAATTGAAGGTTCAAAAGACGATGCGTTTTATACTCTAGAAGGTAAAGGTGAAGACTGGGCTGGATTCAAACAAAAAATGGAAGCTTCAAGCATTCAAGACAAACAATTAATTATTCGTGTGTTAGAGATGTATGAAGACCCTACTAAACGTGAAGCTGAAATTAAAAATCTTTCTGAAACTTATTTAGAAGTTAAAAAAGAAGTTCTTCCTCCTCTTAGACGTTCTCAAATGGTTCTTTCTATGGAAAAAGTAGGTAGATCTGACGAACAAATTACAGCAGCCATTAAAACAGATGCTTCTGTTTTGAATGTAGAAGAGATTCTTTATGCAGCTAAATTGACAAATGATTTAAACGAAAAATTGGCTATTTATACTAAAGCAGCTGAATTGTTTCCTTCTGATTGGAGAACGGTAAACAACATGGGCTACATTTATTTGTTACAAAACAAATTAGGCGAAGCTGAAACCAATTTCAACAAAGCAAAAGCTATTAGCGCTACTCCTGAAGTTATGAATAACATCGGTGTTATTGCTAGACTAAAAGGAGACAGAGATGCTGCAAAAGCTGCCTATGCGAAAGCAACTGGCGCTGGAAACGAAGTAAATTACAACATTGGTATCCTTAACATTATGGATGGTGATTATAGTTCAGCTACTTCTAACATGGCTTCTTATAAAACATTAAACCTTGCCTTAGCGCAAATCTTAAATGGAAATCCTGAAGGAGCTATAACTACTATTAATGATAGTGAAGATGCTACTTCTGCTGAAGCTTATTATTTGAAAGCTATCGTTGGTGCTAGAACCGGCAAAAATGATTTAATGATGAAAAATCTAAAATTAGCTATCAACAAAGACAACTCTTTAAAAGCAAAAGCTTTAAAAGATGTTGAATTTATAAAAGCTGATTTATCTGGACTATAATAATAAAGGATAACAAAACTGGATACCGAGGGAATTTTCTCTCGGTATTTTTTTGTCCAAATTTTCCATTAGAAAAGAATTTTTAAAGCCTTTAAGAAAGTCTATATTTGCTAATCTAAATATTCTAAAATGAAAAAGACATTAATATTCGCTAGCGTTATTGCTTTATTTAGTATTACAACTAGCTGCCAAAAATGCGCTACTTGTACGTTTAATGATGCAGATAAAGGAACGCTCACCAGCGAAGTTTGTAGTAAAGGTGAAGCTTACAATTCAGCAATAAAAGTTCACGAAGACAATGGGTGGACTTGCGCTAAGTAAATTGATTTTGGTTAGAGGTTAGGTTTCATTGCTTCCCAGAGCACAATCCCTACACTAACTGAGATATTAAACGAATGCTTAGTACCGAATTGAGGAATTTCTAATACAAAATCTGAATTTGAAATAACTTCTTGGTTCACACCAAAAACCTCATTACCAAATACAAATGCCATCTTCGGATGGCTTTTTTTATGCAAATCTTGCAACTTTACCGTTTTCTCAGCTTGCTCCGCAGAAACAATAGCAAACCCTTCAGATTTCAGGTTGGCCACTGCATCCATCACATTCTCAAAATACTCCCATTCTACCGTTTCTGTAGCTCCCAAGGCAGTTTTATGAATTTCCTTATGGGGAGGCTGAGCAGTAAGTCCACAAAGTACTACTTTCTGAATCCGAAAAGCATCCGAAGTACGAAAAACTGAACCTACATTATGTAAACTTCTAATACTATCTAAAACCACAACGATAGGATGTTTTCCACTGCTTTTGTATTGGTCAATATCCAACCGATGAAGGTCTGTAGTTTTTAACTTTCTGTTCATAACTATTCTAAAATGAGCGGGCATAAAAACAGCCCTATCCGAAGCATAATTTTTATTTTGAACGCTTAAGATTACAAAGGAACACAAAAAATAATGGCAGCAAAGCAAAATAAAGATTCAGATAAAGAAACCCCATTAATGCGTCAGTATAATAGCTTTAAAGCAAAATATCCAGACGCTATTCTTCTTTTTCGTGTAGGTGACTTTTATGAAACATTTGGAAGCGATGCCATTAAAGCATCCAAAATATTAGGTATAGTGCTTACTAAACGGAAAAATGGAAAGGCAGCTACTATTGAACTAGCAGGTTTTCCGCATCATTCTTTAGACACTTATTTGCCTAAATTAGTTCGTGCTGGTGAACGAGTTGCGCTTTGTGATCAATTGGAAGATTCAAGTATATCCAAAAACACAAAAAACATTGTAAAGCGAGGAATTACGGAATTGGTAACCCCCGGTGTTTCTACAAGAGACAATACCTTTGACCATGACAAAAACAATTATTTAGCTTCAGTATTTTTTAGTAAAAAAGAAGCAGGTGTTTCCTTTTTGGATATTTCCACCGGAGAGTTTTTAACCACCCAAGGCCCATTTGATTATGTCGACAAACTTTTGCAAAGCTTTTCACCCACAGAGATTCTTGTAGAACGACAAAAAAAGAATGAGTTTCTTGAAGTATTTGGGTCTGGAAAATATATTTACTACCTAGATGAATGGGTATTTACCGAAGAATATGCCACAGAATCCTTACTTAAACACTTTAAATCAAAAAATCTCAAAGGCTTTGGAATTCAAGAGTTAAATCTCGGAATAATTGCTGCAGGCGCATGTCTTCACTATTTGAAAGACACACAACATCATCAAGTCTCTCATATCAACAATATTTCACGCATAGAACAAGAAAATCACGTTTGGTTAGACCGGTTTACTATTCGGAATTTGGAATTATTCTATTCGCCAAATGAAAATGCGCAAACCTTAATTGATATATTAGATTCAGGTTGTAGTCCAATGGGTTCGAGACTTATGAAAAGATGGTTAGCCTTACCTTTAAAGCACAAATCACCCATCCTGAAGCGGCAACTTATTGTGAAACATTTTATCGAAAATCAAGAAGCTTCCGACCTAATAAAAACCTCGGTTAAGCAAATAGGGGATTTGGAACGGCTTATTTCCAAAGTGGCGCTGCAACGAATAAACCCAAGAGAAGTTGTAACGCTTAAAAGAAACCTTCATTCCTTACTCCCTGTTATCGAATCAACCAAAAATGCCAATAACGAACAGCTACAGGTAATTTCGGAACAATTGAACCCATGCACCTTAATCCGTGACCGAATCGAACGAGAAATAAATGATGAAGCACCGGTTCAGTTAGCAAAAGGAAATACCATAAAGGATGGTGTATCACCCGAACTAGATGAACTAAGATTATTGCTAAATAACAGTAAAGAATACCTAAAGAATTTACAAGAAAGGGAGAGCCAAAATTCGGGTATCAACTCTCTAAAAATTGGATTTAACAATGTATTTGGATATTATTTTGAAGTTAGAAATACCTACAAAGACAAAGTACCAGAACAATGGACCCGAAAACAGACGTTAGTAAATGCTGAGCGATATATTACCGAAGAACTAAAAGAATATGAGATAAAGATTTTAGGCGCAGAGGATAAAATTCACACCATTGAATCACAAATATTTACGGAGCTTCTACAATCACTTACGGATTATATTGAACCTATTCAGTCTAATGCGCGTATTGTAGCAAAACTCGATTGTTTAATTGCTTTTTCCGAGCTGGCTAGAAAGAATAATTATTGCCAGCCCGAAGTAAATGATACTTTAGAAATTAACATCACCCAAGGGCGTCATCCAGTAATTGAACAACTCCTTCCAGCTGGTGAGCATTATATTCCAAATGATGTTATCCTGAATAACGAAGACCAACAAGTCATTATGATAACGGGCCCTAATATGTCCGGAAAATCAGCGTTATTACGTCAAACAGCACTGATTGTGCTGCTAGCTCAAATAGGTAGTTATGTACCCGCAAAATCAGCTTCCATTGGACTGGTAGACAAAGTTTTTACTCGAGTTGGTGCTTCAGACAATATTTCTATGGGGGAATCCACCTTTATGGTTGAAATGAACGAAACAGCCAGCATTCTCAATAACTTATCCGAAAGAAGCCTGATTTTATTGGATGAAATTGGAAGGGGTACGAGTACCTATGATGGTATTTCTATTGCCTGGGCAATAGCTGAATATATTCACACTTCAAACAAGCGCCCAAAAACATTGTTCGCTACTCACTACCACGAATTAAATGAAATGTCCAAAGCTTTTCCTCGGATTCGAAATTACAATGTCTCAATAAAAGAACTTAACAATAAAATCATTTTCATTCGCACACTGGAACCGGGAGGTAGTAACCACAGTTTTGGTATTCATGTAGCAAAAATGGCAGGGATGCCTAAAAAAGTAATTACCAAAGCAAATGAAATTATGACCAGATTAGAAAATAGTCATTCCAATCAGTCGGAAACCGAAATAATGAAGGATGTTGCTGACCAAGAAAATGTTCAACTCAGTTTTTTTCAACTCGATGACCCAGCGCTCGCGGAACTAAAAACCATCATTATGGATACGGATATCAACACGTTAACTCCAATAGAGGCATTGATGAAACTAAACGAAATAAAAAACAAATTAAATAAAGGATAATTTATTGAAAAAACTGCATTTTTTGTATTGCTAGGTTTGTAAAAAATGTACTTTTGTTGCCCGATTACAAAGGTGGATATTTATCCACTTAATCGGAGATAGTAAAATTGAATTATTTATTGCGAAAGTAGCTCAGCTGGTAGAGCACGACCTTGCCAAGGTCGGGGTCGCGGGTTCGAATCCCGTCTTTCGCTCAACAGTCGCAAAGGACAAAACGACTTTAAAGTTTCCAAGCCCGGGTGGTGGAATTGGTAGACACGTTGGACTTAAAATCCAATGGACTTTGGTCCGTGCGGGTTCAAGTCCCGCCCCGGGTACTAAGCCGTTAAAACGCAAGTTTTAACGGCTTTTTTATTGAAAAAAATAACGGAAAACTGAAGTAAAAAGCAATACTTAAAGCTTTTAACAATTTATCTAAATAACTTCCTTAAATTTCCGTTTGAGAAGGAGTAAAAAAACATACTTTTATCGATTGAAAAAGTGCAGTACAAACTATCTGCTACGTAAAGATTTATTGACAATTACAATAAAAAAATGAACAGCCAAAAAAGGCATATCCAACTATTTTTTACCATTGCAATCTTAGCAACAGTTTTGCTATTTGGTTCTTGTAGACGTCCAGTTTATTATTCCTCTACACGTGTTTATAATGCACGCATGGAACAAAATAAGAAACTTAAGAAACGGGGATATTCAAATCAACAGTACAAAAAGTCAAATAGAAAGGCAAAAAAGTGGAGTCAAAGTAATAATTTCAGAAAAAGACAACATAAAGGCTCTTCCTCTAATAAATCTGGCAGGAAATAATCTGTCCAATTTTATTCAAAAACTTTGCAATTTTTTCCGTTGCCCCTCTTCTATTTTGAACAAACAACTTCGCCTTTTCACGCTTTGTATCCAGCAATTTTGAATTTGAAGCTAAGTTTAAAAAACTATTTTGAAAAGTATTAAAATCAGATAGTTCCTCTCCCACCCCATTATTTATTGCTAATTGCCCTTCACTAAATTTCAAATGATTAGGACCAAAGAAAACGGGAACTCCAAATACCAAAGGTTCTAATATATTATGTATACCATCGGTAAATCCTCCTCCCACAACAGCCACATCAGCATATTTATACAGTCGCGCTAAATGCCCTACTGTATTTAACACCAAAATATCCTTATCTCCACCATTATTTTTCTCCAATTCCGAAAACAATACTTTTGACCCTGCTGCTGATTTAATAAATTCATCAATCTTGGTAGCTTTAATTTCGTGCGGAGCAAATAGCATCTTCCAGCCATTTGGCATACGCTTAGATATTTCTATAGCAAATTCTGTTTCTTTACCCCAAGCACTTCCAAAAACCAATAGTTTATTCGCTGATTTAAACTCCGACATCCCCGGAATTTCTTCGTCACGGTTTACGGTATCCGTAACCCTATCAAATCGAGTATCACCACTGATTTCAACTTTTTTAACGCCAAATTTTTCCAATAACAACTTGGACTCCTCATCCTGAACAAAAAACATTTCAACGCGCTTTATTTGGTTAAGAAACCAACCTGCATAGGGTTTAAAAAATAATTGATTCTTGCGAAATGTAGAAGAAATAAAAATTAATGGGACATTCCTTTTAAATAAAGCACGCATATAGTCATACCAAAAATCATATTTGACAAAAACTGCTATTTTAGGGTTAAACGTTTTTAGAAAGACTTCAATATTTGATTTAGATTCATTAGGTAAATAGAACACGTAATCTGCCAATTCATAATCCTTTCGAATTTCAAAACCAGATGGAGAAAAAAAAGTAACCAACAATAACCAATTAGGATGACGCGCCATAAAAGCTTCCATAACAGGCTTTCCTTGCTCAAATTCACCCAAAGAAGCACAATGGAACCAAATTAAGGGTTCGGTTACATGAATAGTATTCACCTTTTCTACAAACCCCTTCCTTCCATTTGTCCAAAGTTTAGCTTTATTATTCACTAATGACCCTGCTCTTAACAGACCGAAATATGATTTTGTAACTAACTTATAGATTATTCGCATGATTAATAATAATATTCTTGCGGAGTAGGCTTATACAATGGCAGTGAAAACCCAAGTTTAAACCCCACAGTTAAATCCATACGGTTCATTTCATCTTTTAATCCTGTATCAAAATTGGTTTCTCTTCTGTTTTTAGTCATCGCTTGTGTAAACTCAAACCCAGCGAACACATTTATCAACCTTCTATTACTCAATAATCTATATCCAACAAATTCTGTAAACATCACTCCATTCGTTAACCGATCATAACCTTGATAATACCCGTCACCACTAAGCATTGGCACCTCTTGAAATTTATCCTCCATTTTAATTTTATGCTGCATAATTCCAATACCCCCTAGTAACATAATTCCGGAATTTGGGTTGACCGAAAAAATATTAAAAATTTGCCCAAACTTGGCAGATACAGTAAATCCACGCTCTAAAAAATAAATCTCCGAATACAATCCGTTATTAGCTAAAATTCCGCCATTCGAATCACGAAAACCAGAGGTAAAGTCAACTTCCTTTACCTTATTACCGAAAATGTAATTCCAATCCACCCCATAAATAAAGTTCTTTCTAGTTTTAAATAAAAACGAGACTCCAATTTCGGAGTGATTACCAAAACGGTTCGCTAAATCACCACCAGGAATTTTATACGCATACGAAAAATCAATAATTGGTGCAAAAACAGTAGAATCTTTGACACTTACTTGAGATTTAGAGGTTAAACTAACACACAACAAAAAAAATACAACCCACCATTTACCCATGATGCGAAGATATTCTTAAAGTTAATAGATTCAAACATTTTAACATCATTTGAAATTCAATTTTAATGGAGTAAAATTACCGATAGGTGCTACCTAATTTAAAGGTAAATGTCTTTTTTGAGACCACACTCTAGCCTAAATTTGCAAGTCTTATTATTCCTGAATATTTTCATTCAATTTTCAGGAGTTATTATTTTAAATCCCTTTAAATAAAAAGTATGAATATTACAGTTGTTGGAACAGGATATGTAGGTTTGGTTACCGGAACTTGTCTAGCTGAAAGTGGCGCAAATGTAACTTGCGTTGACATTGACGTTAAAAAAGTGGAAAAGATGAAAGCGGGTATTGTACCCATTTACGAACCACACTTAGACGTTCTTTTTGAAAGAAACATAAAACAAAATAGACTTCAATTTACGACTGATTTAAAATCAGCAATTCAAGATAGCACAATTATTTTTCTTGCCCTACCTACCCCTCCTGGAGAAGATGGGAGTGCCGACCTCTCTTATATCTTAGGAG
Source organism: uncultured Flavobacteriales bacterium (assembly GCA_963974475.1). Taxonomy (GTDB): domain Bacteria; phylum Bacteroidota; class Bacteroidia; order Flavobacteriales_G; family Salibacteraceae; genus CAJXZP01. The sequence goes on along the minus strand of CAXBCR010000020.1, from coordinate 18,957 downwards.
TAGCAAAAGACTTAGGTGAAATGATTACGGATTACAAAGTAGTTATTGACAAAAGTACCGTTCCGGTAGGAACATCTGAAAAGGTGGAAAAAGCATTAAATAAGGCATTGGATTCTCGATTTGGTAACGACACCATAAATCGCCCTGATTTTGATGTAGTATCAAACCCAGAGTTTTTACGTGAAGGATTTGCGGTGGATGATTTCATGAAACCCGACCGAATTGTGATTGGCTCCTCATCTCAACGTGCAAATGATTTAATGGACAAAATTTACGCTCCATTTGTACGTCAAGGAAACCCAGTTATTTTTATGGACGAAAAATCCGCAGAATTAACCAAATATGCAGCAAACTCATTTTTAGCAACAAAAATTTCATTTATGAATGAAATTGCTAACTTATGTGAACTCTTAGGTGCTAATGTTGATGATGTCAGGAGAGGAATTGGAACCGATACTAGGATTGGTAATAGATTCCTATTTCCAGGGATTGGCTATGGAGGAAGTTGTTTTCCAAAAGATGTACAGGCATTAGCAAAATCATCTTCCGAAGCAGAATATGATTTTAAAATTCTTAATGCAGTTATGGACGTGAACAAAACACAAAAAACAGTTCTTGTTCCCAAAATCAAGGACTTTTACAATAATGATTTAAAAGGAAAAAAATTCGCTGTTTGGGGTCTTGCATTTAAACCCGACACAGACGATATTCGAGAAGCACCAGCTTTATATATCATAGATGAATTAATAGCAGCGGGTGCTGAAATTACAGCCTTTGACCCTGAAGCAATGGACAATGTAAAAGAATTAATAGGCGACAAAATCTCTTATGTATCTAATGAGTATGATGCCTTAGATGCAGCTGATGCACTTTTAATTTTTACAGAATGGCAAATTTTTAGAAACCCTAATTTCACCAAAATTGCTAATCAATTAAAAGAAAAGGTAATTTTTGATGGACGTAATCTATATGACCTCAAAAACATGCAAGAGCTTGGATTTTACTACAATTCAATTGGTAGAGAAGAGGTGAAAAAATAATCAATTAAAATTAATGTAAAAGAGGGAGAGCCCTCTTTTATAAAGAAATCAAATTTAGGTATGAAAACAGTTTTAATAACAGGAGCAGCAGGATTCTTAGGCTCTCATTTATGTGATCGATTTTTGAAAGAAGGTCATCGTGTGATTGGTATGGACAATCTAATTACAGGAGATTTAAAGAATATAGAGCACCTCTATAATAATCCTCATTTTGAATTTGTAAACCACGATGTTTCAAAGTTTGTTCATGTACCAGGCGAGTTGGATTACATTTTACATTTTGCATCACCTGCTTCACCAATTGATTATTTAAAAATTCCGATTCAAACCCTAAAAGTAGGTTCTTATGGAACGCACAATTTATTAGGTTTAGCAAAATCAAAAAATGCTCGGATTTTAATTGCTTCCACTTCGGAAGTTTATGGTGACCCTAAGGTTCATCCGCAAGTAGAAAGTTATTATGGACACGTGAATCCTGTTGGTCCAAGAGGTGTTTACGATGAGGCAAAACGCTACATGGAAGCAGCTACAATGGCCTATCACACCTACCATAATGTAGATACAAGAATTGTAAGGATTTTTAACACGTATGGACCTAGAATGCGTTTAAATGATGGACGTGTATTACCTGCATTCATCGGTCAAGCTTTACGTGGTGAAGATCTAACTATTTTTGGAGATGGAAGTCAAACCAGATCATTTTGTTACGTTGACGATTTGATTGAAGGGATCTATCGTTTATTACTAAGTAATACGCATGACCCGGTTAATATTGGTAACCCTTCAGAAATAACTATAGGTCAATTTGCTGAAGAAATCATTAAACTCACTGGGACGGATCAAAAGGTAATCTACAAAGATTTACCACAAGATGATCCAACGCAAAGACAACCAGAAATAACTAGAGCAAGAGAAATTCTAGGATGGGAACCAAAAGTTGGTAGAGCAGAAGGTTTAGCCATTACTTATGAGTATTTCAAATCTCTTTCACACGAAGAATTATACAAAACAGAACATAATACCTTCGAAGGTTACATCAAGAAATAGCAAACTATTACATACAAAAAAAGGCGATAAATAAATTTATCGCCTTTTTTTGTGTACTTCCTTTTTTTTAAAATTAGAAACTCCAAATATCATGTTCTCTATTAAAAATTTCTTCTTCAATTTTCTCTGCTTCTAGAAGAGCATCTAATGGAACTTTGTAATCACCAATAGCTCGATCGTATACATTCGAAACCTTTACAATTCTACTATTGAATTTTCTCTTCCAAAACAATTCTTCATAAGTCATTCGATCAGCATCATTATGCGTGTTGTACACCTCCGCTTCCGCAAAAACAAATCTAGCTTCCGGAAAGTAAATCCAAAAAGCCTCAGAATAACCTTCAATTTCACCTTCGGAATTTTTCTCAGGTTTCATAGGGGCTATACCCAAAATCCTTGTTTCCATAACCGATCTTTGTTTATCAAAGAATACTTCTTCTTTTAGTCTAAAACGGGTAATTGTATTCCATTTTATTGAGTCCAATTGCTCATAATACTCAACGTCACCGTATTCATCAGCATCGCCAGCAACCGTATTTGTGGTTGTCATAGACTTCATTACTTCTGCATACGTTACTTGCCTTTTAAATGTGTCATCTGGAAATAAGGTTGTTGAATCCTTTGCAGAATACGCATGCAACCTTTCTAACTCAATCGCTTCTTTAATAATCTGCATAAGATTCTTACGGCCTTGAGTAGGGTCTAACGGAAAATAAAATGAGTTATTTGCCTTTTCACGCATATCTACTTCTCTCCAAACCCGTTGAAGCCACATTATATCTGCCTCCCGTAATTGCACATAGGGTATAGGCTTTTTGTGAGGTGTGTCAACAGACTTAGAATAAATCCCATCCAATGGAGATTCCGCTCCAGGGTCAAGGACTTGACTCATGCCATTATAAGCGACAAAAACACCAACGCTTATTGCTAAAAACTCTTTTAATTTCATAATTTCCTATTTAATATCAACAACAACATTACCCGGAATTAATTCTTTTTGACCACTTGGACCAACAACCCAAATATTCTTAATTACAATTTGGGATTTTGATTTTTGATTTTTAATTAAGATTTGTTGCTTTGAAGAGACACGATCGCTATTGGATTTTATAGAATTTTTCTTCCCTTTAACATATCCCACCATATCAAAACTTTTCACGACATATTTAATTCCGTCAAACATAAAGTCTTCCAATTCTACCGTTACTTTCTGTGCAGCTTTTAATTGAGGTAAAGACACTCTACCCGATCCTACAACAGTAGCGAACTTAGGCGTTGGCTTTGGAATTGATTTCACCCTAAATTCAGAGCTCCCCATTGATTTTGTCCCAGTCTCCGTTTTCACAGATACATTTACTTGTACTTTTCTAGATGAATTCCCTGGAGTTACGAAATAAGCTCCATTAGATCCAGACAATGTACCTCCGGAAGCAGTCACTATTAATTCACTTGCAGAAAAACCTGAAACAGAAACGTCTATTGGATTTTTTAATGACCTATACATTACGTTCATTTTAGTTGGAGAAACCACCAAAGAAGGTTTTGCAGCTATAAAAGAATGCTCAAATGGATACATTACAAATTCATTGGTTCCAGGTTTTTTTAATTTAATAATACCACCCCATTTCACTTCACCTTCAGAAGTAGGCTTATAACCATAACTTGCAACTCCATTATTAACCTTAATTCTACCCGTATCAACAGCATTTGAAATCCCCCATTCATTCATCGCTTTACCTGCGGTGTCCAAAGCGCTTCCAACCTCTAAAATTGGATTTTCCGTAGTACTATATGCTGCGACAATTACATCTGCCTTAAATGAATCACCCAAAACAACATAGTTAGAATTAGGTATAACCTTCACTTCAACTTTATCAAATTTGAAATCTTTAGCTGAAATGTTACTCATTAACATTTTTAACACCTCCGCTTCTCTATTTTTTACTTCCGTTTGAAAAATAGTAATGTCAGTAATTACAGCAGCCAATGGAGCATGATAAAAATGTGCCAACTCCCATGATAAATAGGTGCCATCAGTTTGTTTTACATCCTCATAATTAAACCCAAGGTTGTAGGTCCCTTTTGCTGAGGCCGGAACTTCAGCCATCATTTCTCGCTTCCAATCCTTAATTTTTTCTTTTAGTTCCAACATGGTAAATTCACCAGAAGCCGGATTCATTTCATCATTTCCTAAAAGAACATGTGAAGGCATATCAATATTATCCACAGCCTCAACATTAGTAAGTAAATACATACTATCATCCAACATTTCTTCCGGAGTTTTACCTTCGGTATGCTCAATAATATGATGCTTTAAATGCATCATATACTCATTCAATTTCTCAGAGGCCTCAACAACTCTTTTCGCTGCAAAGTAAAACTCTCCAACTTTCTCCGGGTTTTGACCATATTGATTTTCAAATGCACCAAGAGTCTCCCCATTTTTTTCGTCAAATGCTTTATTGGTCTCTTCCATTGCTCCATTTATTACAATGAAGGAATTTAATACAGACTTTGAAACATTCATCGCCAATAATGCAAGCAAAACAAGGTACATCATACCTATCATTGCCTGCCTAGGCGTTTCCTTATCACCACTCATAGTTTGTTTATTTTCTAATTAATATCTAATAATAAAAACTAACTATGAACGATTCACGTTCATTGCAGATAACATATTACCATAAACAGTGTTTAATGATTCTAAGTTATTGGATAATTCGGAAATATTTTCTTTGTAACGTTTAGTATCTTCAACTGAATCGTTTAGATTGTTAACCAAAGTTTGCATATTCTCAAACATTTGACCACTTACATTCACTTGATTAGTTGAATTTTCTAATTGCATTTCATAAACAGAGTTTAAAGAAGCAAGATTTTCAGATACTCTTTTTAAATTCTCAGCATAAGTTGCTCCATCTTCGTTTGACACAGATAACCCTGTCAATGCTTCAGCTGCATTATGATAAGAATCAGAAAGTTGATTTACATTTTGGGCCGCTCCTTGAACACTTTCCACGAAAGAATTTGTTGCTGAAGACGCATCTCCAAGAGAATTCATATTGCTTGCTGTTTCTGCAAAATTACGCATGCCAGAACCTAAGCTTTCAATTAATTCTTGACCAATTTTAGCTTCTTCAAGCATAGAGTCTAATTCTTGAGTTGCAGTAAGTCCAGAACCTCCACTTTCACCAGGTACAGCTCTTGAGTCACCCGCGTAATCTTCTGCTAATTCAGGATAAACTAAAGACCAATCTGGATCTTCATGCGTTGGATCAAAAGCAGATAAAAAGAAAATAGCCGCTTCAGTAGAAAGTCCAATAATAAGCATTGGACCAGATCCTGGGTAATGCTGAAGTTTAAACAATGCGCCAATAATTACAACTGATGCTCCCCATCCATAAACGTATTTCATGAAGTTTTTCCAACTTTTACTCCCTGGTCTAAACCCTGTAATTTCCTTGCTCATAATCTAAGATTTTGTGTATTATTTGTTTTTATTTTTATGGATAATTTAATTTCTATAATTCATCTCCTTTGGCTCTACCCAAGTAAGACATTACATTTCTAAAACCAATGTAACTTTTTGCGGTATCTTGGTATTCGTATGATCTAACTCCTACACCTAAATAGTAACCTACATCTTTCCAAGAACCACCACGAATAACCTTTCTTTTATATACAGGTTGCTCATCGTCCTCCGCTTCATATTCGTAATCCGCATTCATATCGTGTCCAAACTCATACGCTGATTCACTGTATGCATTATTAGTCCATTCTGCTACATTACCTGACATACAATATAAACCGTAGTCATTTGGAGAGTACGAATAAACGTTAACCGTTTGAAAGCCACCATCATCTACATAGTTACCACGTAATGGTTTGAAGTTAGCCAAGAAACAACCTGCGTCATTTCTAATGTATGGGCCACCCCATGGGTACTGAGACACAGCTAAGCCACCCCTTGCAGCATATTCCCATTCCGATTCGGTTGGCAATCTAAAATCTTGAACCAAAGGTAAACCTGCCATATCTAAAGCATCGTTAAAATAACGTGTTCTCCAATGACTAAAAGCTTTTGCTTGTTTCCAAGTCACTCCAACTACTGGGTAATAATCATAAGCTGGATGCCAAAAATACATTTGCGCCATAGGCTCATTATAAGAGTATGAAAAATCTGCAATCCACACTAAAGTATCTGGATATACATCTACTTCATCATCTCTAATAAAGTCCGCACGGGAATATTGGTAATCATCTTGAATGTAATTACGTTGACGTCCTTTCTGAGCGGCTTGTTTATAATCAATCCAACTATATTGAAATCTCAATTTAGTGATGTCAATATGTTTTTTCCCATAATAACGATCACTTTCAGAATAGAACATAGGTTCTAACGCATCAATGATATCCTCGTTACCATCTCTACCACCAGTCCAAGGGATTTCATAGTTCCAAGCAATTCGTGGTTCATCTAAATCATTACCATATTGATCCGTAGTAATTCCATATTCTACCTCATCCACTTCCAATAAATAAGTTCTTGCGATAGAATCTCGTACCCAATTTACAAATTGTCTGTATTCATTATTGGTAATTTCAGAATCGTCAATATAAAACGCAGCTAATGAAACCGTTCTAGACAGCGCAACATTTGCGTAAGGAACATCTTGATCATTCTCCCCCATTACGAAACTTCCCATCGGAATGTAAGCCATTCCATAAGGGTCGATATCAAACCATGCGGGTCTATTCTGAACTCCGGTAAGCTGTCCTCCATCGCCAGATGCACAGGAAGCAACAAAAGTTGCAATTGTTAGAAATAATAATATTCGTTTCATGATATTATGTTTAGTGATCGTCAAAATCTAAGTGGATAAACGTGTGTTTTGTAGTCTTATTGTATTTGAGCTTATAAAAATCTAACCGTGTGATGTTCTTCCGCTTTAGGTTGGCTAGAAATTGTGAAGCAATAGCGAACATATAGTTCATGCGAACCAGAACTAAATTTCTGAATCTGTGAAGTAGTAAAATCGTAAGAGTAGCCTACTTTTAATAAACCACCTGCGGCATTTTCACCCTTCATTTGAAAGTTGGCACCTAACATTAAAGCAACAGCATCTTGCACTCTATAATGTAAGCCTCCCCAAAATTGCCCTTGATACTCTATTAAAGAACCAACAGAAATAGCAGTTGAAGCAACATCAGATTTCACAAACAAACCTGGTTGCAAAACCCAATCGCCACTTTGTCCCACTGGAGATTCGTATTGAGCAGAAATATAATATGTTCTATCTATTTGATATTTGAATTGTCTGTATTGTCCAGATCCAATTTTAGAATCTAACACTTTATTGAATTTTGAACCAGTTAAATGTGTAGATGATAAACCGATAGATAATTTCTTTGGAATTTTATAGTATAGTCCAAAATCCATATCGAATCCTCCCTCGGAAGCACCGTTTACAGGAATGCTTGGATCCCCAACCACACCTTGACTAGCAATCCAGTCGGAACCAATTGATTTTGAGATATATCCCAAACCAATACCAGCACTCAAAACACCAGGACCGACATTGGTAAATTTATACGCGTAACTTAACTTAGCAACCATAGTCGTTTCAGGGCCTAATTTATCCGACATAACCGTAATTCCAAGACCATGAGACCCAAATTTTTCAATAGGTGCTTCTGCAGTAAAAAGGAAAGTTGTTGGTTCGCCTCCGAATCCAACCCATTGCAATCTTCCTATCATTGAGGCACAAATTGCATCATGACTACCCACAACAGCAGGGTTTTGATATGCTAAACCTTGATATTGACCTACAGTAAACTGCGGATCCTGCTGCGCATTAGCGACACCAAAACCGGCCACAAGCCCTATGAACACAAGAATCTTCTTCATCATCCCTTTTAAATTTTTTTCTTTTGATTACTATTCAAAATACAATCGCTAAAGTATATAAATATTTGTCTTATCAAAAACTTTTTATTTTTACTTGTTTTACAACCAATTCAACCTCTTTTACTCCAAGGTCAATTAGAGAAATTTGCGATATGTTTTCACCCATAATTCAGGCAATTCATTTTGACCAGCTATCTGATATTCGGTATACGAACAAGGAACCATATTTAACCTTCTATATCGAGTTGATTTTGAATCCGGATAAGGCACTAACATCCACCATCGGTCTGTACGCAAGCTTTTGTAAAATACCAAATCCTCATCGGCTCCTGATACCGGAACACGGTACTTCAAATAATTTGAATCATTTGGTTTTGGCACTTCATGTTTTCGGTTAACAAATCCCTCCATAAAATACCAAATCATTTGAGATACTAAAAGGGCTGAATTTCCATTTTCATCAAGTCTTGGATTATATTCAAACAAACCAAAACAAGACAATTTCTCGCTCATTCCAGCATACCTAGTTAACTGACATGCTTCATCTGGCAGTAATCCATTAGGAGTAGCGTTACCACAACCAGTCATATCTGCCGACTGAATGGCACTTACATCAAAACTCAATATATCTGAATTTCGTAAAACGGGTTCAACACCTCTAATGTTTCCTCTTACCTCACCCAATCTTATGGTATCAAAAAACAACTTTTCCATCAACCCCAGAATATTTGGAGGGCAGAAGTAGGATTGATAACCCACATTGGCATAGTTGAACAAGAAACTGGGTTGATGTAGTAAAATACTGCTCAAGTAAGAATTTGCATTTATGGGTGCATCCGTAGCATCGCTAATATCAAATTTGTTATCTATGCTTGTTAAATTCACCAACTGCTCGGTCTTTTCATAACCTCTGTATAATGGAAGAGTGAGATCTTGACTTCCACCAATAACAATTACTGTTTTCCCTTTTTTAACCAATGCATCCATACATGATTGCAATGCGAAATAAGTATCCTCAATTGTTTCACCCGGAAGAATATTTCCCAAATCCACCATGGCAGGAAATTCGTCAAAATAAAGGGAATATAATTTCTCTCTAACTTTATTCGCTCCAGCACCACAACCACCGTTATTCACAGAACCTCTTTCTTCTTTAACTCCAACTAGAATTAAATCTGCATCCATCCAATTCGGAAAATCGCCTGCTTCTTTGAAAGAAGAGATTAAACCTCCAATTTGCTCTTGATAATAATCCGTATTATCCGATGGGATAGGTGAAAAATAAAGTGATATATCCATTTAAATGCTGGTTAATTTATGCCTTTTTGGAAGTTGTCTTCTTTACGGTTGTCTTCTTTGCAGTGGTTTTCTTTTTAGCTGCAGGTTTCTTTTTAGCTGCCGCCTTTTTCTTGGGAGCCGCCTTCTTTTTTGCGGGTGCTTTTTTTGCTTTAGCCTTTTTCGGTTGTTTGGCAATCATTTCCAAACAGTCTTCATAAGACAAACTCAAAGGGTCGGTCCCTTTTGGAAGAATTTTATAATTTGCCTTAACTAATTTAATATATGGGCCATATCGACCTTCAATGATTCTTAAATCCGGATCCTCATCAAAAGTTTTAAGCAATGCCTTTTTATCTGCTTCAATTTTCTCTTTAATTAACACAGCTCCTCTATCATAAGTAACCGTATAAGGATTATCTCCGTTTGCTTCTTTTAAGCTAACGAACATACTTCCTAAACGCAAATAAGGACCAAAACGACCAATAGCAGCGTACAAGTTTTGACCTTCATATTCTCCCAACAATCGAGGTAATTTAAATAACTCCATTGCCTCTTCAAACGTAACGCTCGAAATTTTCAAAGGTGGAATTAATGAGGTGAATTTTGGTTTTTCTTCATCATCCACATGACCAATTTGAATCATCGGGCCGAAACGACCAATACGAGCATACACAGGCTTTCCTGTTTCCGGGTCTTCTCCTAATAAACGCTCACCTGTAGCTCTTTCACTATGTTCAAGCGTATGTTCTACTTTTTCATGGAAACCTGAATAAAAATCTTCAATCATTTTATTCCATGAAACTTCACCATCGGCAATTCTATCAAACTCTAGTTCAACATCAGCCGTGAAATGGAAGTTTAAAACCTCTTCAAAATGCTGAATTAAAAAATCGTTTACTACTTCTCCAATGTCCGTAGGAAACAGTTTATTTTTCTCTTTACCAGTGGTTTCGGTTTTTACGGTTGTGGAAATTTCATTAGGTGTAACTTCAATAAAGTTATAGTCTCTTTGTTCTCCTTCCGTGGATTTTTTCTCTACGTAACCACGTTTTTGAATGGTAGATATGGTAGGTGCATAGGTAGAAGGACGTCCAATTCCTAACTCCTCCAATTTTTTTACCAAACTCGCCTCAGAATATCTTGGTGGATGCATTGTAAAACGTTGCACTCCCTGAGCAGATTGCAATATCAAGTTATCACCTTCAATCATGACAGGCAACATTCCGGAATCCACTGGATTCTCGGCATCTTCATCAGTAGAAACTTGATACACCTTTAAAAACCCATCAAATTTAATCACCTCTCCTTGCGCAGTAAATTTCTTATCGGCTAAACTAACACCAATTTTCACAGTCGTTTTTTCCAATTGCGCATCTGCCATTTGAGAGGCAATTGTTCTTTTCCAAATTAACGAATATAAACGCTCCTCGTTTCTATCCCCACTTATGGAATCTTTATCAAGGTAGGTAGGACGAATGGCCTCGTGAGCCTCTTGCGCACCCTTTGATTTCGTAGCGAATTTTCTCGGCTTCGAATACTCTTTTCCATACATGGAGGTTATTGCATCTGCCGATGCATCCCTTGCTAAGTCAGATAAATTAAACGAATCAGTCCTCATGTAGGTTATCTTTCCAGCCTCATAAAGATGCTGAGCAACAACCATGGTTTGATTTACCGAAAATCCTAGTTTTCTTGAAGCTTCTTGTTGAAGTGAAGAGGTAGTAAATGGCGGTGCTGGTGATTTCTTAGCAGGCTTACTAACCACACTTTCAACATTAAACGAAGCGTCCTTACATTTTTCTAAAAATGCCGTTGCTTCTTTCCCTGATGTAAACTTCTCAGAAATATTTGCTTTAACAGCAGACCCGTTTTCAAGGTTAAACATACCAGTAACTCGGTAAAACACTTCCGACTTATAATCTCTAATTTCTCGTTCTCGTTCTACAATAAGACGAACGGTTACCGATTGCACACGACCTGCTGACAATGAAGGCTTAACTTTTCTCCATAAAACTGGAGACAATTCAAAACCTACTAATCTATCCAAAACTCTCCTTGCTTGTTGCGCCTTTACAAGGTCTATATCAATTTCACGTGGATTTTGAATAGCCTTTTGAATGGCTGTTTTAGTAATCTCGTGAAAAACGATTCTTTTTGTGTTTTCTGATTTTAACCCTAAGACTTCGCTAAGGTGCCAAGAAATGGCTTCTCCCTCGCGATCCTCATCCGTTGCTAACCAAACAATGTCCGCTTTTTTAGCAAGACTTTTAAGCTCCGTAACAATTTTCTTCTTATCGGGAAGCACATCATAATTCGGCTCAAATTTATTTTCTATGTCAATGGCTACACCCTTTTTAGCTAAATCTCGTACGTGCCCGTAACTAGACTTTACTGTAAACCCTTTTCCTAAAAACCCTTCGATGGTTTTTGCCTTTGCAGGCGACTCAACTATAACCAAATCCATATATAACGGTGCTTTAAATCTTCTATAACCTTATTGTATAGGCTGCAAATTAAACGAATTAAAAATGAGATAAACAAACACCTTTATCATAGAATACGCATTAACAACTGATTTAAAGGTTGTTAAAATTAATATTATATTTATTCTGCCACTATGTCACATCTGGGGAATTTGTTAATTTTGCCGTCCACAAAAAATAGACATTTAGATAATGGAAGAACTACTCGGTCATAATAAGGTTATTGATGAATCTCTTCAAGGTCAAGCGACCATGATTAAGAATGAAGGAACTGAGAAAACGAAAAAAATGTACATTGAGAACTACGGTTGTCAAATGAATTTTTCGGATAGTGAGATTGTGGCTTCTATCCTAACCAAGGATGGTTACGAAACTACTTCAGAAGAAACAGAAGCGGATTTAATTTTGGTAAATACCTGTTCTATTCGAGAGAATGCAGAAACTAGGGTGCTTAACCGATTGGGGCATTTTAAGAAAACCAAAAAGCAAAAACCAGGTCTTATCATTGGTGTTTTAGGCTGCATGGCCGAGCGAATGAGAGAAACTTTACTTGAAAAAGAAAAACTGGTAGATATTGTTGCCGGACCTGATGCATACCGAGATTTGCCTAATTTAATTGAAGAAGCCTCTGAAGGAAGAAAAGCGGTAAACGTTCTACTTTCACGAGAAGAAACTTACGCAGAAATTAGTCCTGTACGATTAAGTTCAAATGGAGTAACTGCATTCATATCTATCATGCGAGGTTGTGATAATATGTGCTCGTTTTGCGTAGTACCATTTACACGGGGGAGAGAAAGAAGTAGAAACCCAGAAACCATTGTAAAAGAGGCAAAAGAACTTTTTGACCAAGGCTTTAGGGAGGTGACTTTATTGGGTCAAAATGTGGATTCATACCGATGGAACATGTCCAGCAAAGGAGTAATTAAAGATGAATCTAAACCTACGGTAAATTTTGCGGGATTGATGGATATGGTAGCTCAGGTATCCCCTGAATTACGAATTCGATTTTCCACTTCCCATCCAAAAGACATGACTAATGAGGTATTGGAAGTAATGGCAAAACACACCAACATTTGTAAATACATTCATTTACCCGTTCAATCGGGAAACTCGGATATTCTGGTTAAAATGAATCGTGGATATACGCGAGAATGGTATTTAGAACGAATAGCATCCATAAGACGAATTATGCCAGATTGCGCTATTTCTACGGATATTATCTCTGGGTTTTGTACCGAAACTGAAGAACAACATCAGGACACCCTATCACTTATGAAAGAGGTGGATTACGATTTTGCTTTTATGTTCAAATATTCGGAACGTCCTAGAACATTGGCAGAACGAAAATTTGAAGACGATGTTACAGAGGAAGATAAGTCGAGAAGGCTGGAAGAAATAATAAAAATTCAACAAGCTAGTTCTTTAAAAAGGAACAAAGCGCATGTAGGGAAAGTATTTGAAGTTTTGGTAGAAGGTCAATCCAAAAGGTCAGCCGAAAAGGTTTTTGGAAGAACCACTCAAAACGCTGTTGTAATTTTTGACAAAGCAGATTTGAAACCCGGAGATTATGTCCACGTAAAAATCACCGATTGTTCATCAGCCACCTTACAAGGAATAATAAATAACTAAGAATTCATGGATATTCTTTCTGCAAAACAACGATTTGGCATCATTGGAAACAATGAAATACTAAATCGGGCTATTGAAACGGCTATTCGAGTTGCCCCAACATCCTTGAGTGTTTTGGTAACAGGCGAAAGCGGTGTTGGAAAGGAAAATATTCCGCAGATTATTCACGCTTATAGCCAAAATAAGCACAATAGATATGTTGCCGTAAACTGTGGAGCTATTCCGGAAGGAACAATTGATTCCGAACTATTTGGTCACGTTAAAGGTTCGTTTACGGGTGCTCATGCAGAGCGGAAAGGTTATTTTGAAGAGGCAGATGGAGGTACTATTTTTTTAGATGAAATAGGTGAACTTCCAAAAGCTACTCAGGCCAAATTATTGCGAATTTTGGAATCGGGTGAATTTATAAAAGTAGGTTCATCCAAAGTTTTAAAAACTAATGTAAGGATTGTAGCCGCAACTAATGTAAATATTGAAATTGCAATCAAAGAGGGTAAGTTTAGAGAGGATTTATATTATCGTTTAAACACAGTTCCCATTGTATTACCTCCTCTTCGGAAACGTGGAGAAGACATTAATTTACTATTTAGGAAATTCGCATCTGATTTTGCTGAAAAATATAGAATGCCCGTTATTCGTTTATCGGAAGATTCTAAGCGCATAATTCAGAATTATTACTGGCCAGGAAACATTAGACAGCTAAAAAATATTACGGAACAACTATCCATTCTTGAAAAGAATCGGGTAATTGAACCCTCGAAATTACTCACGTATTTACCTAATTATTCTGAAAGCCATCTACCTGTTTTGGCAAATGTTGAATCGAAAGAAAACTTGAATGAACGAAATATGCTGTTCAAGGCTTTGATTGATATGCGTGCGGAAGTGGAGCAACTAAAAAGCGCCATGAAATCATTAGCTCAAGGGAATAGTATTAATCCCTCAAATTTTGAATCAGATATTGAAGGAGAATTTGAATCTAATTCACAAGAGCTTACTTTAAAAGGAGCTAATATGCCACTTTCGCAAATTCACTATAATCAAAGGTCTATTTCCACGGCCGAGGAAGTAGAAGAATCTTTATCCTTAGAAGCAAAAGAAAAGGAGTTGATAGAAAAAGCCCTTGACAAACATCGCGGTAAAAGAAAATATGCAGCCCAAGACCTGGGTATTTCTGAGCGTACTTTGTACCGAAAAATTAAAGAATACGATTTAAACTAAATGAAAAATCTATTTATTATAACCGTTTTGACGGTATTGTTTAGCGCTTGTTCCGCTAGCTATAGTTTCACTGGTACTTCTGTAGGCGATGCCAAAACTATTTCTATTGAAACTGTAACTAATAGAGCTCCTTTGACTCCCCCGGGATACACCCAATCTTTTACCGAAGGGTTAAAAGAATTGTATTTGAGACAAACCAGTTTAGACTTAGTGAAAACAGATGGCGATCTGCAATTATCGGGGTTTATTCAGCGTTATTCTTCAGGCCCTATTGCCACTACCGGTAATGAAACCACCTCTCAAAACAGGCTCAATGTTACGGTGCATATTAAGTTCATTAATAAACTAGACCCATCCCAAAATTTCGATAAAAATTTTGCTCGTTTTGTAGACTATTCTTCTACCCAAAGTTTGAATGCAGTTCAGGATGAACTATTTGCTTCCATTACCGATCAACTAGCTCAAGATATTATTCAAGCATCAATTGGTAGTTGGTAATGAACACCGCTAAAATTATATCGTTCGTAGAAAACCCAGCGTTATTAGCTACGGTAGAAATTGATGTCTTAGAAAAAATAATTACGGCCTACCCCTATTTTTCTATCGCACGAATACTTCTCACAAAGAAAATGCAGCAGGAACAACACCTCCTTTTTAAAAAGGAAATAAAAAAAACTGCTGTTTCTATTCCCTTTGGTAAAAATTTATACGAATTTCTTTATCAAAAAGAAATTCAGAAAACCATTATTGAATCACAGGAAATTGAAGAACCATTAGAAAAATTACCCGAAACTACTGTTGTTACTGCGAAAGAGGTTCCACCATCTACAACCGAAGATAATCATTCTTCCTTTACGCAACCCGTAGAAATTAAACCCTCGAGTGTAAGAAAAACTAGGTTTTCTAAACCCATTGATCTAAAAGATTTCGGCACCGAAAAAGCAAGTGAGATGGACATTCTAGAACAACAAATCATAGGTCAAACTATTGAACATGTTCTGTCTGCGGAAATTGAAGCCCAGCATCAACTAGTACAAAAAAACCCTCTTCCTGAGACTGAAATGATTTCTAGCTCTCAGAAATTTTCGGATTGGTTAACCATCCTCGATCAAGACCGGTTAAAAACATGGCGAACTCCAGTCACTGAAAATGAAGTAAAAACCCCAAGCGAATCGGATATTATTGATTCATTTCTTCAAAAGGATATTAATATAATTACACCAACCAATGAGGACACAACCTACTCCCCAACAAACTTAGCAAGGTTGAGTGTAGTTGATGACGAAGATTTTGTGACCGAAACATTAGCAGATATATATGCCAAACAAGGCAATCTATTAAAAGCATTAGCAGCATATAATAAATTGTTATTGAAATATCCGGAAAAAAAGACTTACTTTGCCGCCCGAATTGAAAAAATTGAAAAGGACTTAAAATAAAATAGAATGAGCTTTATTACTGTATTAATTATTATCGTGGGTGTTTTATTAGGATTAGTTGTATTAATCCAAAACCCAAAAGGTGGAGGTTTAGCCTCTGGATTTAGTGGTGCTAACCAATTTGGTGGGGTTCAAAGAACAAATGACTTTTTAGATAAATCTACTTGGACATTAGTAATTGCTTTATTTGTATTAAGCGTATTCTCATCTTCATTAACGAGTACAGTAACCACTGTTTCGGAGGATGGCACTTCTGAATTTCAAGAATTGGTTGAAGGCGAATCTGGTCAACAAGCACCAGTTACCCCTGCGGTTCCTGAATAAGGAAACAAAACTTATTTAAAATGTCAGCTTGTCACACAGGCTGACATTTTTTTTGCTTCAAATTTTGGATATCTGCCAATTTGAGCCCCTTGATCTATTGGCACAAAAAATGACTATCGCCCACCAAACTATTAGTATAACAACTTAAAATATATAACAATGTCGAAATTAAATATCCAACCACTTGCGGATAGAGTGATTATTGAAGCTGCTCCGGCAGTAGAGAAAACAGCTAGCGGAATTATTATTCCAGATACAGCCAAAGAAAAACCTCAACAAGGAACTGTGGTAGCTGTAGGAAAAGGCTTAAAAGATGAGCCTATGACTGTAAAAGTTGGTGATGTAGTGCTTTACGGAAAGTATTCAGGGACAGAAATCTCAGTAGAAGGAGGCGATTACCTAATCATGAAGGAAGCCGATATTTACGCTATTGTTTAATTAACGAATAAAAAAAGAAGAAAATGGCAAAGCAAATTTTGTTTGATATAGAAGCTAGGGACCTGTTAAAAAACGGAGTAGATAAATTAGCAAATGCGGTTAAAGTAACACTTGGACCAAAAGGAAGAAATGTAATTATTGACCGTAAATTCGGATCTCCACACGTTACCAAAGATGGTGTTTCAGTTGCAAAAGAAATTGAATTAAAGGACCCTGTAGAAAACATGGGCGCTCAAATGGTTAAAGAAGTAGCCTCCAAAACGGCTGATTTAGCGGGTGACGGAACTACCACTGCAACGGTGCTAGCCCAAGCAATGGTTACTGCTGGTTTAAAAAATGTAGCTGCTGGAGCAAATCCAATGGATTTGAAACGAGGAATTGATATTGCCGTAAAATTGGTAATTGAAAACCTTAAATCACAGTCTATCGAAGTGGGTGATGATAATTCAAAAATTGAGCAAGTCGCTACTGTTTCTGCAAATAACGATACAGAAATTGGATCATTGATCGCTAAAGCAATGGCCAAGGTGAAAAAAGAAGGTGTAATTACCGTAGAGGAAGCAAAAGGTACAGATACCACCGTAGAAGTGGTAGAAGGAATGCAATTTGACAGAGGTTATTTATCTCCATATTTTGTGACCAACACAGAAAAAATGATTACCGAAATGGAAAACCCTTACATCTTGATTTTCGACAAGAAAGTTTCAACGATGAAGGATTTACTTCCTGTATTAGAAAAAACAGCTCAAACCGGAAAAGGGTTGTTAATTATTGCAGAAGATGTAGATGGTGAAGCATTAGCTACTTTGGTGGTAAACCGTTTGAGAGGTAACTTAAAAATTGCTGCAGTTAAAGCACCAGGTTTTGGTGACAGACGTAAAGCAATGCTAGAAGATATTGCTATTCTTACCGGAGGTACATTAATTTCTGAAGAGCAAGGACGTAAATTAGAAGACGCTACCCTAGAAGATTTAGGGACTGCATCTACTATTACCATAGATAAAGACAATACCACTATTGTAAATGGTGCCGGAACAGAAGAAGCAATTGCAAACCGAGTAAATCAAATTAAAGCTCAAATTGAATCTACTACTTCTGACTACGACAAAGAAAAACTTCAAGAACGTTTGGCAAAACTAGCTGGCGGTGTTGCTGTTCTTTATATTGGTGCTGCTACTGAAGTTGAAATGAAAGAAAAGAAAGATCGTGTAGATGATGCTTTAGCTGCCACTCGTGCAGCAGTAGAAGAAGGTATTGTAGCCGGTGGTGGGGTTGCTTTAGTACGCGCTATTAGCACTATAGCTACTATATCTGTTGAAAATGATGACCAAGAAACAGGTGTTGCAATTGTAAGACGTTCTTTAGAAGAACCATTACGTCAAATTGTAACCAATGCTGGTGGTGAAGGCGCTGTTGTGGTTCAGAAAGTATCTGAAGGATCCGATGATTTTGGATTCAATGCACGTACTAACGAATACGAAAACATGATTGCTGCTGGAGTTATTGACCCAACTAAAGTTACAAGAATTGCATTGGAAAACGCTGCATCAATTGCAGGAATGCTTTTAACTACTGAAGTGGTACTAGCAGATGAAGAAGAAGAGAACGCTCCGGCAATGCCTCCTATGGGTGGCGGAATGCCGGGTATGATGTAGATTAGACTAATGTCAACTACTGGTTTTATTTATATTGAAAGACCGTCCAAATTGGGCGGTCTTTTTTTTTGAACCTTCCTAAATCATCTCTTTTCTTATAAATTCTCTTCCCCTAAAACTCTTTAATTGCTTCTCCCGTTTCATCGCTTCCGGCTTATTTTCAAACTTTTCAGTATGAACCAAAATCCACGGTCTAAACTTTTTTGTCCATCCTTTGGTAGCTAATTCGTTATGCGAAAGCAGCCTTTTCCGCATATCTGAGGTAAATCCAATGTAAATCTTATCGAATTCTTTCGAATGCAAAACATATACGGTGAACATATTATTACGTTTTTTGCTATAAAAAAAGCCTCCTAGTTTCCTAGGAGGCCTGTTGTGGCGGGGACAGGACTCGAACCTGCGTCCGCCAGCTGGCGGATATGAGCCCAACTTATCCCAATATCTCTTTTCTTATAAATTCTCTTCCCCTAAAACTCTTTAATTGCTTCTCCCGTT
>CAXBCR010000019.1:0-64698 GCA_963974475.1 uncultured Flavobacteriales bacterium | reverse complement strand
AACCACGTACATCCGCATAATCGGGATGATTAATATCAGACCAGTTTTGAGTAACTCCAATAAAAGAAGTTGCTGATAATAAAACAACTATAAAAATTTTACTCATTCTATATTTTTTCAAATTGAACTACCTGAGTATTTTTCTCTTCCCTAATTTTTAAAATATAACTACCTTTTGCCAATCCTTCTAAACTTATTTGATAGGTAGTTCCTACGTTTTTAGGATTAAATTCTTTTATTAGTTTACCATCAATTCCATATAATGAAATTGAAATATTTGATTTTTGTTTTAAACCAGATAAGTCAATAGTAACAATATCAACTACGGGGTTGGGGTAAACCTTTATTAACGAGTTGTTTTCAGGAGATGTCTGGTCATCAATAGTGGTTAAAACACCTATATTACTAATATCAAACCTACCCAAAATCCACGCATTACCCAATGTATCTACCTTTACACTATCAAACCATGCCTGACCTCCCAAATCTACCAAAGGATATGTGGGACTGACGGAGTTTACCGTACTTCCAATATACAATTTATCGTTATTAAACGTTTTTAATAACAACGACCCATCAGATCTGTTTCCGCCATAATAGGTGGCCCAAATACGGGTAAGATCGGGTTTAAATGCCATAATATACGCATCGGTATTTCCACTATTATTGTTTTCATAATAATAATTAGGTGCGTTAAAATAATTTATATTATTACTTTTGGTACTTCCCGATATAAATAGGAACCCTCTATTGTCAAGTGCTAAGCTATATACATCATCAATTTCGGCTCCACCTATAAAAGTACTCCACTCTAATTGGTGCGAGTTAGTATTAAAACGAGCTACAAAACCATCATCTTTTGGGTTCAATCCTGTTCCATTAAATGATTCGGTATAGGCCGTTCCGGTAGCCAATGTAGGGAAATTATCATCATTGGTACGCCCACCTACATACAATAAATTATTATATACTTTTATATTAATAATTTCCGAAAAACTAGCACTAGTAGAATCCGCAAAATAAGTACTCCATTCCAGGTTATCGTTGGTATTAAATTTAGCGACAAAGGCTTGATTCGTATTATTGGTTAAACTTGAAATAAAGTAAGCACCACTTCCAGGGTTAACCGTATTTAAACCTCCCATGGCCCTACCTGCTATATATAAATTTCCAACAGCATCATGATCTATTCCATTAATACCTGTACAACAATCAAAACCACTTGCGGTTAACGGAAATAGAGTTGCCCAATTTAAAGCTAAATTATTGTCAAACTTTACAATCATTCCAGTTTCGCCACTTTGCGATGTACCACTAGAGGCATCATTATATGCTCCTGCCTTATATTGTAGAGGTGAGCTGTTTTTACCCATTCCTACTAAATAAATATTGTTACTATTATCTATATCAATATTGTAAAAATATTCAAACTCAGGACCTCCAAAATAGGTGCTCCATAATAAACTTTTTCCATTGGTAGTTATTTGTGCCACAAATAGATCTGCATTACCATCGCCTCCACCAATTGTATCTACATAAGAACCCGCAGGAGGCGTACTAGCCCAAGGTAAACTATTGGTACTTAAAGAACCACCAAAAGTTTCGCCTGCTATAAAAACACTATCATTATTATCAATACCTACCATAAAAACGGGTTCGGCATTATTAGACCCAAAATAGGTTGCCCATTTACGCACTCCATTAGCATCAAACTTAGCCAAAACACCATCAGAATAATCATATCCAACGAAACTAAATGCACCCGGAGTCACCGGGAAATTATTTACTGCCCACGAAGTGCCTGCTTGGTAGTAATTTCCTTTACTATCCACATCCGTATTCCTGGTTTGAGCATTAATGTTTCCACCATAATAACTACTCCATTCCAAATTATCAATTTGAGGGTGGCTTTGTGCAGCCGTAGGAGCACCCATTTGTATAATTAATGGTAAAGAAGAATCATACGCACCCGTTTGTATCTTCACGGTACTTGCTGAAATTTTAACAAATATAGGGAGCCAGTTTAAAGGTACTATATTATTGTTGAGATCTAGTTGATACGCTACTGCACTTGGAAAAATTAACTCATCACTTCCCACAATTACTTTTAAATATCCACTCGTGGCATCAAGGTTATCATGCCCGTCAAAATTCATTTCAATATTATTGGGATTTCCACCTTTCTTAATAACAAAGTAGTTTTTGATACCCCGTCCATTACTAAAAAAATGGAAATCAATATTAGAATACACCTCAGGGTAAACTATTCGTTCATAACTTTTTACATTAGTAATACCTTCAGGACAATGACTAAAGAAAAAATTTTGATAACCCGCTACTTCATTATACTGTTGGGGTGTACTCCATCGGTTTGATTCACCTCCCAAATTCATGTTTACTTTAATTATAGAATCGGGTGTAATGCTATCAATATCCATTTTAACTACTGAATAACTAAATGTGCCACCATCATGAAGATATACTGAAAGAGCTGCCGATAATTTATAAAACTTAATATCATTTACTAAGTTCTTATTCATATCAGTAAGTTGCCCATTGTTTTGAGTATATGCAAATGTTTTTGAGGCAGGTTCATTAAAATAATCGGGAAAATTGGTTTGCCCATAACTAGCGGATGTTAGTATTAAACATCCGACAACAATAATAAAAATTAGCTTTTTCATAATTAGTATTTTTTGGTTGCTCAAATATAATAAAACCTAATATATTGTGATCCATTTACTTACTGAAATTTTGTTTTTTATACAGGTTTCACACCTCATTATACCTTTGATATTTCCACTTAAATAAATCGCACCTGAATTATTTCCTATCCTTAACACCAATGCTATTAAGTTTATCATTCTACACGTACGAATAGCGGGAGAAGATTATGATTTTCTGTTTGATACCGGAGCCCCAAACGTAATCACCAACGAATTGAGTGAGAAACTTAACCTTAAACCAGTTGGACAACACAATACGAAAGGAAGTCAAGGTCATCGAGAAAAAGTGAATTATGCCTACATCGATGCCCTAGAAATTGGCGGAATTCCGTACTTAAAAACGGGAACAGCTATAATGGATTTCACCAAATCCACAGAAATCGGTTGTTTGCAAATTGATGGGATTTTAGGCGCCAATACCATGCGTCATTCCATTTGGCAAATTGATTATCAAAAACAAGAAATAATTATTGCGAGCCATATCGATTCCCTTTCCTTTTTACCGAATCTGGATACCATTCCGTTTACCACAAAGACCACCGGAACGCCCGTTTTAGCTATCCAAATGGGTAAGGTAATCGAACGCAATGTAACGCTAGATTCAGGCGCTAGTGGCTATATTGACCTTAGCAATCATACCTACCAAGAAGTGTTGAAAGCCAACCCAAACGTGCCGCATAATTTTGCCTACGGAAATAACTCGAGTGGTATCTACGGAATTGGTGCGCCCGACACGCTAAACTTTTTCAAGCCCGACACACTCCAATTTGGCACTATTGAGCTCCATCATCAAATCTGTCAAGCTTCAGTCGCTCCAACTTCCTCCACCTTAGGCACACGGTTTTTTAAAAATTATATTATTACGCTTGATTGGAATCAAAATCACCTTTTATTAACCCAAGTAAAAGAATTTGACTACTCTGCCGAAGAAAACCTAGGCTACAAAACGCGTTTTATTGATGATAAAATGAAGGTTTCACTTTTATACAACGGTACCGAAGCTTCCAAAAACTTGCAACTATATGAGGAAGTAATTCAGGAAGATTCGACTCGTTATTCCACTTTTACAAAACTCGATTATTGTAAAATGATTTCGGATACCAATAAACCAACCGAAAAAGTCACCACTATTTTAAGAGATTCGATTGAAATCACATTTCCTTTCACTAAAGCGGTGTTTTTGCGGTAAATTACTTATTGGTTTCGTATTCGTATCGAGTGGTTTCAAGAACAATATTACTTGTATCTAAAACAGACTTGGTCATTACATTACCGTCTTCGTAGAAAGTATATTCATAGTGAAATTTTTGATTCTTGTAATACCATTTGGCATCCGGATTTTTACTACCATCGTTTGTTGCACTTGTATTAATAATTCGCTCTACCGGTAAATTCGCAGAAACCGAATAGATGGAAGGGTCTATTACCCAAAATGGCTGCAACACATTTTCATATTGGTTGTAGGCATAAATATTATACTCAAAATTCTCATTAAAAATAGAAGCGATATATTCATTATTATACCTATCCACATTTCCATTTTTGGTCATTACATACTGCCCCTTATTCGGTTGTTGCGTGGGAGCGTAGAATTCGATTTGACTAATGGTATTAAAATTATTGTAAATCACATTGTAATTAGCGGCTAGTGCATTCCGGTAATATTTTGAAATAGTAGCCAATTTATCATTGCTGTAATTATACCTCGTTAATTCTTTATTTCCCGATGGGAACGTATACGTATACAACGAATCGAGATGTTGTCCATGGTAAAAAAAGTGAATAGAATCGGTTACCGAACCATCATAATTAAACTGAAAATACTGCAATAACCGATTTGGGCTATACACGTACTTCTTATACAATCTACCGTTATTGTACTCTGTGACCGTGTATGTCGCAGAGGCGGGAGTTGGATTTTCTTTTTTGCAAGAAATAAATTGAAGGGTAAAGATGGCGAGGATAAAAAATAAAAATCTTTTCATAAGGCATATTAATTTGGTGTAAATATAAGGAAATTCAATAGTAAATTTCATTGCCGCATTTAGCAATAATTACGCCAAGGTTCAATAACTATTCCCTCACAAACGGATTCGCATATTTTTCATTTCCAATGGTGGTTTCTGCACCATGACCGCAATACACCACCATATTATCAGGCAGTTTATACATTTTTTCTTTGATAGAACTTTCTAAGACATCAAAATTACCCCCAGGCAAATCGGTACGTCCAATCCCATTTTGAAAAAGAACATCGCCTGCAATTACCCAATTAGAACCCTCGCTTACCAAGGCAACGTGCCCCGTAGCATGTCCGGGTACGTGAAGTACTTTAATTATTTCGGTATCCAACTTAATTTCATCTTCATGATTTATGAAATTTTGGATAGGCGGAGATGGAATATACGGCAATCCGTACATCTCGCACGCACGTTTATTCCCATTCATTGTAGCCTCTCCATCTTTATGACCGGTAGGTTTAAGGTTCCATTCGTTACATACAAACTGATTACCAAAAACGTGATCTAAGTGGAAATGAGTCAAAACCAACGCGACCGGATGCAACGAATTACGGGTTATCATAGATTTCAAAACTTCATTCTCTGAGGCATTGGAGCACCCTGGATCTATGATTATACAATCCTTATTTTCGGCTTCAATTACGTACGTATTTTCTTGAAATGCATTAAAAACCAACTTGTGAACTGTTAACATACGTGTATTATTTTAGGAGGGTAAAATTAAATTTAAAGTGAAACACAATAAATCTTACTTTTACATCTTTTGTAATAAATAAATTGAGCCACAAATTTAGGTCGAACCTGAATGAATAGAACTTTTAAATGTTATTTTTTATTTGGTTTCGTGATGACTTTTTTCATCGCACAAAACACTAATGCTCAATTCTATAGAGGCTCTTATCAAGAGTTTGGAAAAAACAGACTCCAG
The DNA here is from genome assembly GCA_963974475.1 of uncultured Flavobacteriales bacterium. Classification (GTDB taxonomy): domain Bacteria; phylum Bacteroidota; class Bacteroidia; order Flavobacteriales_G; family Salibacteraceae; genus CAJXZP01. The sequence goes on along the minus strand of CAXBCR010000019.1, from coordinate 59,023 downwards.
TTTTTTGAGCCCAATTGGCAACACATGGATTATGAAAATTTCAATGTGTATTTTTACGGAACCGGCCGTCCGCTTGCCGATTTTGCCGCTAAAGAGGGCGTAACCACCTTAAAAAAACTTCAAAACACACTAGATTATCGCATGCGAGGAAAAGTATATATCCTCGTTTTTAATACCCAAGCAGAATTTGACCAAAGTAACATTGGACTAGAAATTCCGGATGCCAACAACATTGGAGGAACTACCCATTTACAAGGGAATAAACTTTTTGTATATTTTAATGGTGACCATAAAGAGCTTCAAAGACAGATTCGAGGTGGTTTGACCGAAGTGATTGTTCGTCAGTTAATGTTTGGCAAAAATTGGAAAGAAATGGTCAAAAATGCTGCCTTAATGAATATACCCAATTGGTATATTGATGGGCTGGTATCTTACGCTACACGAAGATGGAGTGTTGATATTGACGACCATGCTAGAGACTTAGTGCTGGACGGGCAAATAGGCAAACTTAACCGGTTAACGGGTGAAGATGCCACTTTTGCAGGTCATGCGTTATGGTATTATATCTCTGAAATCTATGGCCCAGAGGTTATCCCAAACATTCTATACATGTCTAAAATAAGTCGAAGTATAGAAAGCGGATTCCTATTTGTATTAGGCCAATCCATGCCTACACTCATAGAATCTGCCCAAAAATATTACCTCGCAAAATACGTTGCCGATGATGCCCAACGTACCCTTCCGGCTGGAGAAGAGTTGAAAATACGAACAAAAAAGACCCGTTCATACCAACGTATTTCTTTGAGTCCAGATGCGCAATATGCGGCATATACATCCAACGAGTTGGGGCAATATAAAGTTTGGTTACATCAAATTGACAAAAGCAAAACCAAAAAAATTGCCAAAGGAAACCATAAGCTAGATCGTATTGCAGATGTAAGTTATCCGTTATTAGGTTGGAGTCCTTCTTCTGAAATTTTGGCGATGATTTACGAAAAGAAAGGCAAGGTATTACTGGATATATACGACTTAACCACAAAAAAATGGGACAAGCGAGAACTTGTTCGGGTGGACAAGGTATTGGGTTTTAATTTTTCAAATGATGGTAGACGCTTAGTCATTTCTGCGATTAAAGGTAGTCAATCCGATTTGTTTGTATTCAACCTTTCCCAAAACTCAATGCGTCAAATCACCAATGACATTTACGATGATTTAACTCCGAGTTTCGTTCCCAATTCAAACACCGTAATTTTTGCATCCAATCGCGGTTCGGATTCTGTAAAAATAAAAGACGATGTTTCGAAAATGATGGAAAACACCGATTTGTTTTTATACGATTATAAAGAAAAACCCAAGGTCTACAAGCGATTGGTCAACTCGCAAGATTATGATGAGCGTTTACCTTATGCCTTGAACGACAAATACTTTAGTTTCATTAGCGGTGAGAATGGAATTCGTAATCGGTATGTAGGTGAAGTGGATAGCGCTATTAGCCACATTGACACCACCATTCATTACAGGTACTTTACAAAAACCACCGCAATTTCTAATTACAAAAGAAATATCCTTTACCAATCCATGAGTGTGGAAAGTAGAAAGTATGCCGAAATGATTAAATATCAAGGTAAATACCGTTTTTTCATTCAAGACTTTGACCAAGTAGCAGAGAAAAAAGTAAATCCTACCGCATTTGGAGAAAGCCAAGATAAAAAACAACTAGCCCAAGAAAGATTACGTACCGAAAAAGGAACGCAGTTTAATGTGGTTCAGCCGCCATTCCGCGACCTTCGGGTGTATAACGACAGCTTGGCTATTGATATTAATCAATATGTTTTTGGTAAAGGTATTCCTAAAGGGAAAAGCAACCCGGATGGACCGATTAAAAACTCTAAATTAATCACCCTCAAATCGGTGAATATGACTCCGGAAGAAGAGGCGGGCGAAGAATTTAAATTTCCAAAACAAGAAAATTACCGTCTTGCATTTTTAGCTACGGATGTAACCACAGCGGTGGATTTTGATTTTGCAAATCAGTTGTACCAGCCATTTAATGGCGGGCCATATAACAATCCTGGTATGGGAACGGTTTTTAAAATCAGCCTTTTTGATGTGATGGAAGACCACAACATTACAGGAGGAATGAGATATGGATTAAATGGAGCCAGTACGGAGTACTTTTTAAGCTATACTAACCGTAAAAAACGGATGGATAAAAAGGTGAGTTTTCAACGCCAACAATTGAAACAAACCACTGCTCAAAATTATAATGTCACCTCGTTAATTCATCAAGCTAAGGTGAGTTTTTCATGGCCTTTCAGTAATGTATTGGCATTAAAAACAACCGTTAATTTAAGAAATGACCGAAACATTTTAAAAGCGGTAGATGACCAATCTCTTGCTGCAAGTGATTTTAGTTCTAGCTGGGGAGGATTGAAATTAGAATTGATATTTGACGATACGCGTGACATTGCAATGAACATTAAAAATGGTTCGCGATTTAAGATTTTTGCAGAATCGTATGCCGAAATAGCTAAAGGTATCCAAGACATTCACGTGGTAGGTGCCGATTTCAGAACCTATACCAAAGTTCACCGAAACATTGTATGGGCAAACAGATTAGCCGGAAGCACCTCTTTTGGCCAGCGAAAACTAGTGTATTACTTAGGTTCTGTAGATGAATGGATAAATTTTGGAGAACGATTCAATACCCAACAAAACATTGCACAGGACCAAAATTTCTTTTGGCAAGCATTGGCAACTAACATGCGTGGCTTTACCCAAAATATTAGAAACGGAAATACATTTGTGGTGTTAAATTCTGAATTGCGTGTACCTATTTTTCAGTACCTGTTTTCCAAACCATTAAAATCGGAATTTATCAAAAACTTTCAAATTGTTGGTTTTGGTGACGTGGGAACCGCTTGGACTGGACCTGACCCATGGAGCGATAAAAACGCATTCAACACCCGTACCATTCAACAAGGAGGGAGCGATGTTACGGTAAGAATCAACAATAAAAAAGACCCATTAGTGGGTGCTTTAGGTTGGGGATTAAGAACTACTTTATTAGGCTATTACGTTCGTTTGGACCGTGCGTATGGGATTGAGGATGGTGGTTTTCTTGATCCAATGTGGCATTTAAGTTTAGGATTAGATTTTTAGCATATTTATAATATGGTATTTAGTTCCATCCTCTTTCTAAGTGTTTTTTTACCACTATTTCTATTCTGTTTTTACCTGAGCCCCATTTGGTTAAAAAAATGGACCATTGCCATTTTCAGTATTGTATTTTACGCTTGGGGCGCTCCCGTTTTCGTTTTCTTTCTGTTAGGCAGTTCCATTATCGATTTCTTTTTATCCAAAAAACTGCAACCGGACCAGCCTAATCGAAAATACTTTTTGTGGTTTTCCTTATTCCTAAACATTTCGCTTCTCGCCTATTTCAAATACGCTAATTTCTTTGTCGGCAATGTTTCTGAAGTATCCGAAGCTTTTGGCTTTAGTCAGGTTTCATTTAAAGAAGTACTGCTTCCTATTGGGATTTCATTCTTTACTTTTCAAAAAATAAGTTACGTCATGGACGTGTATTCTGGAAGAAATGAACGCTTAACGAACTTTCTGGATTACCTCATGTATATCATCATGTTTCCTCAATTAATTGCTGGACCTATTGTGAGATACAACGATGTAAGCGACCAAATAAAAAACTACCACACCAATAAATTCGACCAAAAACTGCATGGGCTATATCGATTTATAATCGGGCTGGGTAAAAAGATTTTTATCGCCAACACATTTGCCGAGGTGGTGGCGAATGTGAACGGATTAGGAATTGACCAAATGAGCACCACCGACTCATGGATGGGGATTTTGGCGTACACATTTCAAATTTATTTTGATTTCGCGGGCTACTCCGATATGGCTATTGGACTCGGGTTAATGATTGGTTTTCAATTTCCAGAAAACTTCAATTTCCCATATCTATCCAAAAGTATTACTGAATTTTGGCAACGGTGGCACATTACATTAGGCTCTTGGATGAGAGACTATTTGTATATTCCGCTAGGTGGAAATCGGGTGTCTAATATTCGAGTTTATTTCAATCTACTTTTCGTTTTCTTCATTTCCGGGTTTTGGCATGGAGCCAATTGGAACTTCATTATTTGGGGTTTTTACCACGGATTTTTCTTAATGATAGAACGTGCCGGATTAGCAAAATTCATTCACAAACTACCTAAATTCATTCAAATTAGTTACACCTTTCTTGTGGTAATGATGGGCTGGGTATTTTTTTCTATGGATGTGCATACGGCAGGATTATATCTGCAAAAAATGTTTGCGTTTTCCGACTTGCAATTATCGGTTTCCGTACCTATCAAATCAATGCTCATTATGGTAGCGGGAACACTCACTGCATTTATGGCGGTAAACAAACCGCTGCTAGATTATTTTAATCAGCTCCCACAAAAACTTGCCAACGCACGTTTGGGAGTTTCTATGATAATTTATCCTGCATTTATTCTTATCCTTTTTCTATCATTCGTTTCATTGATGACCACGGGGTTTAATCCGTTTATTTATTACCGATTCTAATGAAAAACCGAACTCAAAACATATTGGTTTTTGTGGTGATTGGATTCCTTTTTATCCCATTAGCATTTCAATTACCTGGGCTAAATGAAAAGGTGCAGCCCTTAAATGGAGCATTTGAAAAGACCGATACACTTGCGTTTTCAATTGCCGCATGGAAAGATAAAACCTGGCAAGAAAACCGAGCCAATCTTCAAAAAAACAATCTCCATATCAGACCCAGCATTATCCGAGTGAAGCATGAATTGGATTATCGCTTATTTCATGAGTTTCACATGAGCGATTTACTTATTGGAAAAGAAGATTACTTATTCAGTATTGGATGGGCTACTTCGAGAGCAAATAAGCACACGCTAAATGCCGATTCCATTGCAGCTTTCGGAACTAAGCTCAAAAAATTAGCCAGTGTTTTACAGCAAAAGGGGAAGTACTTTAAGATAATTATTCCACCAGCCAAGGAGGAAATATTCCATGCGTATTTACCGACAGAATTGGCGCAAGAAAATGTAGATAACGATTACCATTTATATATCCAAACCCTGCAAAACAACGATATAGATTACTGGGATTTACTTCCCTTCTACCAGCAATTAATGGATACTTGCTCCTACCCGCTTTATAGCAAAACAAGCGTGCATTGGACCAAATATGGTGCTTCATTCACCCTACTAAAATTGCTAGCAGACATGGAATCTAATCTACAGCTAAAAATGCCCCAATTGAAAATAACCAAACTAAATATTTCAAAATTCGCCAATGGCGATGGTGATTTTGAAACCACTTTAAACCTACTTAACAAAATAGATAATTCAGATTTTGCATACCCAAGTTATACGGTGGATACCAGCAATTCTCACGTGCATAAACCAAAAGTGTTAACCATTGGTGATAGTTTTTATTGGGGAATGAAAGGGACTTGGATGCTTCCTCAAGTGTACACGATGGATTCTAAGTATTTATATTATTATAATACCGTGTACTACAATGGAAATCAGCCTTCTCAAAACATTAAAGACATTGATATTGTAGCAGAATTTAAATCGGCAGATGCTATTGTATTGATTAACAGCCCACATAATTTGGATGGATTCCCCTTCGGTTTAGATTCCGACATGGATAAAATTATTGAAGGATTAAAAGAATTACCCAATGCAGAATGATACACCCGTAATGGAAGCATCCTTTTTTCACTATTTCCGTAAGCCCGTGAATCACATTCCGCTACCCGAAAAGTTCACTTTCCCATTTGATTACATTCCGCATCCGTTAGCTAAAATGGCCAGCGAAGAATTGCAACAGTTTTTAAGTCAACAAACGGATTGGGAACATGATTTTGGAATAGACGATCCCAAAAGCCCAAATGGATTAGGAAAAATGTTGGGCGTTTTAGTGGTTCAAAATTCGAAAGGTGAATTAGGTTACCTCACCGCATTTTCTGGAATTTTAGCTGGGCAAACGTTACTCCCATCATTTGTACCACCGGTTTATGACCGTAAACATACCCAAAGTTTTTATTCCGAATTAGAAAACGAAATTAATGAAATCACTAGTGAAATAGCACGTTTAGAACGAGACGAAAATTTCATTAGCCAATCGGAGAATTACCACCGAGATTTTTCTAATTCCGTAGAACAAATAACAACGAAAAAGAAAACGCTAAAGGAAGCTAAAAAAAGGCGTAAGAAAGCCCGAAACGAAGGCGTCTCAAAACTAACCACCGAAGAATTTAACCTATTAAAAAACCACCATGAAATAGAAAGTAGAACTTTCGATTTAGACTACAAAAAAACGGTTCGAGAATGGAAACTTCAGTTGGCTAAACTACAAGAACCAATAGTACACCACCAGCAAAATATTGACTCCCTAAAGCAAAACAGAAAAGCAAAATCGAGTAAAATGCAACAGGTATTATTTGACCAATACCAATTTTTGAATTCCAAGGGAGAAATGAAAGGTGTATTACCCATTTTCGAATCCTTCAATCAGTCGGTGCCGCCAGCAGGAGCAGGAGATTGTGCTGCACCAAAACTATTACATTTTGCTTTTGCTAATCAATTAAAACCAATTGCTTTAGCCGAATTTTGGTGGGGTAAATCACCCAAATTAGAAGTTAGAAAACACGGCCACTTCTACCCTTCTTGTAAAAGTAAATGTCTCCCCATTTTAGGCCACATGCTTGCAGGAATGGCACTAGATGAAAACCCGGTAGAGTCCATTCCTTTGGAAGATTTAAAAATCAAAATCATTTTTGAGGACGACTATTTATTGGTCATTCATAAACCTGCGGGTCTGCTATCGGTACCCGGTAAAAAAATTAAAGATTCGGTAGAAACGCGAATGAAAGCCAAGTTCCCAGAAGCTACGGGGCCCATTTTAGCACATCGGCTAGACATGTCTACTTCCGGAATTATGTTGCTTTCCAAATCGTTAGAAATCCATCAAAATCTTCAACGACAATTTACAAGTCGCACCATTAAAAAACGCTACCTCGCCCTATTAGATGGAGAAATTCAGGAACAATCGGGAGTTATTGAGCTTCCCATTCGAGTGGATATTGATAATCGACCTACTCAAGTAGTGGATTTTGAGCATGGTAAAAAAGCGGTCACTCAATGGGAGGTGATTCATGTTGCTAATCACAAAACGAGCATATATTTCTATCCCGTTACCGGTCGCACCCACCAATTACGCGTACATGCTTCGCACCCAAAAGGTTTAAACGCACCCATTGTGGGAGACGAATTATACGGAACGCGCGCCAACCGATTACACTTACAAGCCAACTTATTGGAATTTACGCATCCTATAACCCAAGAGCGTAAATCCTTTGAAATAGAAGCAGAATTTTAACCCAAGAAACGGTCTTTTCCTAAGGAATGTTCTTTTTGTCCAAGATTAACCAACCTACCTTTGATGCTCATTATAAACAGGCTTTATTATGCAAACAGCATCTTTAACTAAAGAAATAATATACAACGAAAGTAAACCAACCATAAACGTGATGTTGGAAACGGACGGAACAAAAGAAATTAGAATTGCCATGAAAACGGGACAATTCATGAAAGAACACAAAACACCCTATCCTATTGTAGTCGAGCTATTTGAAGGCACGCTAGACTTTGGTGTAAAAGGAGAAATTCTGCATTTGGAAAGTGGCGATATGTTGGCCCTAGAAGGTGATGTTGCACACGATTTGGTTTGTACCAATGACTGCATTGTTCGTTTGTCGTTATCTAAATTAGATAAAGTAGAACGCGTATTGGATGTGATAAAATAACGATGACTAAGCGAAACAAAAAAGCTTCACGAAACGATAATTTGATTGTGTTTTCTCATGAGCATCATCATGGACTGATTTTTTGTAATCGCCTAAAAAAAGCAGCTCATATTGACGATGAAACCGTAAGCCGATATATCATTGATTTTTGGGATAATTATTTAGACCTCCATTTCAAAAATGAAGAAATAGGCTTTCTACCTCACTTGGTTAAGGAGGGGTTAACACTCCAATTTATCAATGAACACAAGCAGATTAACAAATTAGTGGATGAAATAAAAAGCGGAAAAGGGAAAATCAAAGCACAAGCCTTGGCGCTTTCAAAACTCATTCATGACCATATCCGGTTTGAAGAACGAGAGTTTTTTCCTTGGTTAGAAAAAGAACTTACGGATAATCAATTAGAATCGATTGGATTACTTTTGAACGACACGGAAGTATCCGCTCATGATTTCAGTCCAGCCTTTTGGATTTAATAACACAACACATTCATGTACCGATTTAGGGAATATCTTGAAAATATTGCAGAAGTTTCTGACCATGATTGGGATTTATTTTCCTCGAAACTATTTAAGCAAGAATTTGCTAAACGAAGCGAATTCGTTCAAGTCGGACAGATAGAAAATCACATTTCATTTATTGAAAAAGGGATTGTTCGGTTATTTATTCCAAAAGACAACGAAGAAAAAGAAATTACATTTGGATTTAGTTTTGCGGGTGAATTTATTAGTGCGTACGACTCCTTTTTAACGCAAACACCTTCTTTGTATCAGTTAGAACCATTAACCGATTGCGTGATTTGGAGCATCACCTATTCTGATTTACAGGACGTTTATCAGCATACCCAAATTGGTAATTTAATAGGTCGCCTATCTTCCGAAAGGCTTTATTTAATTAAGTCCGCACGGATGCAATCTTTGCTAAACGAAACCGCAGAAGAGCGCTATGTCAATCTCAAAAAAGAACGTCCAAAACTACTTTCAGAGATCCCCCTAAAATACATTGCCTCGTATATAGGCGTTACGCCTCAAGCCCTTAGCCGAATTAGAAAGCGTCTTTTATGAACCCAGGTTCATTGTTTAACCTAATTCTGTAAAATATCTTTGGCGTATTAAATTAGAGCTATGGCAATTTTGATATTTATGTTGGTTTTATGGTATGGAGGCTTGTTTTTTCAGACCTTTTTTTTGCATCGTTATGCGGCTCATCAAACCTATGAAATGTCAAAAAAATTCGAGAAAATTACGTTTTTCCTAACTTGGGTTTTTCAAGGCTCCAATTATTTGAGCGCTTATGGTTACGGAGTAATGCACCGCATGCATCATGCCTACGCAGATACGGAACAAGACCCCCACTCGCCAAAATACGATAGCAACCCATTTACCATGATGTGGCGAACCAAAAATGTATACCAAGAAATTAATCAGAAAAAAGTGGCAATTGCGCCTCAATTCACCCATAATGTACCGCAATGGGATTGGTTTGATAAAATGGCCAGCTCTAAAATTTCAAGACTAATTTGGGGAACTCTTTACACCTTGTTTTTTTACGAATTTGCAACCGCTTGGTGGCAATGGCTTTTTTTACCGGTGGCCTTTTTGATGGCTCCTATCCATGGAATGATTATTAACTGGTTTGCACATGTGTATGGATACGTGAACTTTAAAGTGAGCGACACCTCTAAAAACCTACTCCCATTTGATTTTTTAATGATGGGTGAAGGATACCACAACAATCACCATAAATATGGAACTCGAGCTAATTTTGGTGGTGTGCGCTGGCATGAAATTGACCCCACTTATATTATCATGAAATTGTTTAATGCAGTTGGCATTATTCGCCTCAAAGATTCTGGTGTCCGAGTTTAGTAATTAATTAGTCTAATTACCTCGGTTGCTTCGGAGGTTTCAATCTTAACAATTCGTAAACCTGATTTGAATTGATCTTGCCAATTTATAGTTTCAAAAGGGCTAATTTCTACCATTTTCAACAGCTGACCATGAACTGAATAAATGGTAATCATGGCACTATAACTTGTTGGATTTTCAATTGTTAACCGGTCCATATACGGATTTGGATACATTTGTAAACCAGTGCTTTTCAATTCATCAATTCTAGTTTGAGTCCCATTGGAAGAGTTGGGAGTAGGATCATTAAAGAAAACCCAATTTGGAGATGCGTCATAAGACCTACCAAAAGAAACATCTGTAGATTGAGTACTATAAGAAATGTAATCAACGGTATCTAATCCTGTCCCTGCCTGGTGATACAATCCTATTTCTTCACCGCTTTTAGAAAGCTTGAAATTAGCATGGTCCCCACCATTTGCAGTATCACCAGAAGCCCAAATTAATTTGAATCCACCGGGTAAGATATCTTCACTTGGAAGCTGCCATTGGGTCGGGTCGGTTGCATCATCCGACAGGTAATAATCGCCTAAGAAAATACTGTTACTCGTATTGTTAAACAATTCGATCCAATCAGAAAAATCTCCGTTATTATCTGGGATTTCCGTATTGTTATCCGCCATAAACTCGTTTATCACTAATTCTGAAATAGAGGAAATGGTATAAAATTCATGTTCCGCACGAACGGGTGAGAATTTACCTATCCCACTATTTTCAGCGTAAATATAAAATTGGACAGTCGTATTATTCATAATTAGGTCAACTCCATATTCACCGTCATTTGCAGCCCCATCATTATGCGCCCCGTCATCATACATTAATACACGTGTAAAAGGAGCGGTGTCAACAGACCTATAACCTAGGTATACCGTGTTTTCATCCGTAACAGTGGCCGTTACTGTAATGGTTTCTCCTATGGAAGGGTTAGCATTAGAATAGGTAATATTGGAAATTGTTGGTTCAGTTTGTGTAAAATCAGAATTTGCTAATAAATAGGTACTCCTTGCATCCATTAAATTAGTAATCCCTGGCGCTGATTCGGGTCTGCCCCCACCACCGCTAGTTATATCGGTAGTTAAGTTATCTACGAAATTAGCATAGGTATAAAACTTGTTTCCATCACTTTGAACAGCTGCATCAATAAGGGTTTGCAAATTTTGGGCAGTAGTTAAATAACTACCATCATCAAAATTTTCTAGCAGCATAGTTTTCACATGTGCCAAATACATTCGCTTATACATTGGAACACTTAGCAATTGGCTAATTAACGGATAGGAAGCATCATTTTCATGTAATAAATGTGTCATTTGTTGTTTTCCTGAAGTATTAAGATTCCCACCAGAACCAGTCATTGAAAAGCGTCCGAATGATTCATTTAAATCCCATACGACAGGCAAAAAACGGCCGCTAGCATCCTTATATAAATAGTAATTCTGCGCAAAAGCACCCGAATAACTATCCAAGTTTACCAAAACATTGTTAAATGCTAACATCCATATAGCACGATCCACATCGATTTTTTTTTCAATATCACTTATATTATTTGCCAGCGTGTCGCAAAGGTTAATAAGCTCATCCCAACCATAATCAGATTTTAATTCATACGAATCATAATAATCTGTACTGTCAGCGCCCATATACACCAAATTAGGATAATCACTTGAACCTGGGCCAGCTCCTGCAGGAGGATTACATTTCACAAATGTATTTGTCTTTGAGGAGAAGCGACTATTCAAGAACTTTTTTCCAATAGCCTCAGAACTACTATACAAGCCTATTAATGTGCCATTTACATACACATTTGCATAATTAGAAAGCGGGGCATCCATGTATTGACGTAAAATTTGATAGGATAAAACTTCACGAACAAAAGAGGGGTCGTTTTTTACATTGCTCAATTTAATATCGGTGTAGGCTTCGTAAATTTGGTTTTTATACGTATCTAGTTCTATGTGAAATGGATTTTTCGTTTGGTTAGCACTGTAAGTACTATTTCCTTTATATTTTACACCCACACTGTCAAAAAGAGTTCCGTTGATTGAAATGCTTTGAGCCATGATATATCCATCATTCCCAGCTTTTTCTGCATCCAATAATGCATCCCAATTGCTTTGTGCAAAAGTGATTTCAATAGTTTGAATTACGGATGGGTCATAAAAGTTTTGGCTCAAACCAACCAATGAAATGAAAGTTGCAAAAATTAAAGTGTAATAATGTTTCATAGTATTGTATTTTTTTACATTAACTCTTTTCGACTACTTACTAAACAAATGGTTTAATCTGAAAAAATAAAAATGTATTACTTGTATGAATGGGCTCCAGCCATTCTTTCTTTGATTTAAAATTACAACAATCATTCATAAACTTATAACTAATTGAAATTAAACCATATATAAGCTTCAGATTATTAAGCCCCTTCTTTAACAATTCATTTTATCTTTGACTCGAAAATTTCAAATAATGAAATCAAAAAAATATTCCATGACAGAAATTATGATTCTCATCCTAATCGGCTTAGCCGGTGGGGTTTTGAGCGGTATGTTTGGTGTGGGAGGTGGAATAATTATCGTTCCTGCCTTCGTATTTTTTCTAGGTATGTCGCAGCATGAAGCCCAAGGCACCTCTATCGGGTTAATGCTTTTACCCATTGGCATTTTAGCGGCTTACAACTATCATCAATCTGGAAATATGGATATAAAAGCAGCGCTCATTGTGGCGGCAGCTTTTGTGCTTGGTGGTTATTTCGGGTCTAAAATATCCTTAGGTTTGGACCAAGTTTTAATCAAAAGGATTTTTGGAGTACTTATGTTATTTGTTTCCGTAAAACTCATTTTTTTCAGTAAATAATGACCATTTCAAAACAAACTATTTTAGCACTGGCTGAGTCAGTTTTTCCAAATGTGGTAGCGCAAAGAAGACATCTTCATGCGCACCCCGAACTCTCGTTTAAAGAGTTTAAAACCTCCGATTATATCGCCTCTCAATTAGATGAGTTGGGCATTCCATACCAACGAAATTTTGTTAAAACGGGTATTGTGGCGCACATTGAGGGTGTTAATCCATCCAAAAAAGTTTTTGCCATTCGGGGAGATATGGATGCCCTACCAATTACCGAAAAAACGGGACTTGATTTTGCCTCTAAAAATGTAGGTGTTATGCACGCTTGTGGGCACGATGTACACACAAGTTCTGTACTTGGAGCTGCGGCTATTTTAAACCAAATTAAAGACCAATTTGAAGGCACGATTAAACTTATTTTCCAACCCGGAGAAGAAGTTTTGCCCGGTGGCGCTTCCTTAATGATTGACGAAGGAGCTTTGGAAAACCCTAAAGCACAGGCCATAATTGGTCAGCATGTATATCCTCAATTTGAATCGGGAACGGTGGGCTTTCGTCCGGGAATGTATATGGCTTCGTGCGATGAAATACATCTACATGTAAACGGAAAAGGCGGACATGCGGCTGAGCCTCATTTAATTACCAATCCTATTTTAATCGCTTCCAAAATTATGTTGGAGCTGTATAAAATCAACGACCTTGGCAGAGAGAAAAACGTTCCAACCATTGTTTCCATTGGATTTGTGGAAGGACTTGGCGCTACCAATGTGGTTCCCGACCAAGTGTATATTCAAGGTACTTTCCGTACACTCAATGAAGAATGGCGGGCCGAAGTTCACGAAAATATTGCCCGTATTTGTAACACCATTGCCACAGAAATGGGTGGCTCAGTAGATGTAGATGTTCGAAAGGGGTATCCGTATTTAGAAAATGATGTGGAATTAACAAATAGGTCTAAACAATATGCGATTGATTTACTAGGAGTTGAAAACGTGAAGGACCTGGATTTACGTATGGGAGGCGAAGACTTTTCATATTATACCCATCATATTCCGGGATGCTTTTACCGCTTAGGAACAAGCGAACCCGGAAAGCCATCGAGTGGTTTACATACCTCCACATTTAAGGTAGATGAAAGTGCTTTAAAAACTGGCATGAGTCTACTTTCTTGGATAGCTTTGCAAGAATTAAAAAGACAGTAAAATGCGTTATTTCAAATTCCTTTTAGCAATAGTTCTCACCGCTACAGTTCTAATTTCTTGTCAAGACAAAAAAGGGGAAAAATGGGAAGAAACCATGAAAGTGCATGATGCGGTTATGCTAAAAATGCAAGAAACCGGAGAAATGCAAGCCAAATTAAATCAGTTAATTATGCGGGCTAAACAGGATTCATCCACTATTCTATATACTAAGTTAGATACCCTGCAAATTGCATTTGACGCCTTAGAAAAAGCCGATGTTGAAATGATGGATTGGATGGCTCACATTCAAAAGCCCCGCAAAAACGACAACCAAGATTCTGTTTTAAACTATTTAGAACAGGAACAACAAAGCATTACAGCTGTGGGTGTTACCATGGACAATGCAGTGACCCAAGCCGAAAATATTCTTAAAAGTTTAGAAAAATAATCATGCGCTATCTCCTTATACTATTTATTGCCGTTGGACTTTCTAGCTGTATCGAACGCATTCAAGAAAAAACTGAATTACCGGTTTATGGGTCTAAAGAAATTCTGGTACCTGGCGAAGATGGTCAAGATGAAATTGACAATATCGTATTGAAAATAGATTCGTTTACGGTCATGGACCAAGACAGTAATTTGATCACCGCTGCCGATTTTGAAGGAAAAATTTATGTGGTAGATTTCTTTTTTACCCACTGCCCTACAATTTGTCCGGTGATGACCAAAAACATGGCAAAAGTTTATGATGCTTTTAAGGACGATGCTAACGTTCTGTTCTTGTCGCATACTATTGATGTTAAAAACGACTCGGTGCCCCAACTCAAAAAATACGCAAATAAAATTGGAATTTCATCTCATAAATGGCACATGGTTACGGCCGACAAAATGGTAATTTACGATTTAGCCGAGCAATACATGGTTAGTGCCGCAGAAGACCCCAATTCACCAGGTGGCTATATGCATAGTGGAGCATTTATTTTGATGGATGGCCAACACCGAATTCGTGGATATTATGATGGCACCATGGATGATGATACCGAACAAATTATTGCCGATATAAAAGTGCTTAAAAAGGATCACAATGAACGTTAATTTACGAATAGTTATTCTTGGCGGTTTTGTTTTTATCCTATTAGCTTTAATGGTTTTTAGATCATGCACTCGTCCACCAAAAAAAGGCGAATTAGTGTATAAAACCAATTGTGCTAGTTGCCACGGCATGGCAGGGGAAGGATTTAGAAATTTGATTCCACCTTTGACCGATTCCAACTACTTAGACACACATTCCGATAACTTTGCATGCATAGTAGGCTACGGATTAGATAGAGAAATAACCATAAACGGAGTGAAGTTTAACCAACCGATGGCTGGATTAGAGAATCTCAACAACATTGAAATTGCCAATGTGGCCAACTACGTTTACGAACGATGGAGCACTACTAAAAAGAAATTTACTCCAAAAGAGATAGAAATGGCTTTAGCCAATTGCGAATAAGCCTCAAATTATTACATTTGTCGTATCAAAAAAAAACACGATGGTAAGCAACGATTTTAAAGAAGAAAAAGATTCATTATTAACTCAAATGTTTGACGATTCTGTAAAAGGATTTGGCATTTTTTGGGTAGTTTTAGCGTTAGCTACAATTTTTTCAGTGATTGTTGGAATTATCGCTTAATCACAACTTCACTTCAAGAAATTAAAAGAGGCTTTTAGCCTCTTTTTTTGTGGCGTTATTTTTCCTTTCCCACGCTAACATTCTAAAACAACTCATCCAAAGTTAGCGAAACGTCAACGGCTTCATTTTTATACTCATTATCCACCATTTCGTAATTGGTAATCATGGTATTAAAAACCTGCTTTTTGGTTCCTGTACTTTCTACAAAGCGTTGTCTTCTATTTTGTAATTCTAACGCGTATTTCTTATCTATTTTAAACGATGACTCGTAAAATTTCATTTCGCATAAATTGATTCCCGCATCTTTTCTGTCTATGATTAAGTCAATTTGAAATCCTTTTTGATTATCCGTTCCTTTTATTCTGTAGCTTGATTCTTCGGTGTAAATGGCGGCTATTCCTAGCGCTGATTTTAATTGGGTGATATGTTTTAAGCACACGTTTTCAAAAGCAAATCCGGTCCATATCTTATAACTCTGGCTCATGGAAAGCTGTCCCCACATTCCTTTTTTGTATTTTTTATTGGATTCCATAAATCGATGATAAAAAATAGAATACTCATCATTTAGGCGATACATCACCCCTCTCTTCTTTCTACCAAATGGAACGTATTCTGTTACAAAACCCGATGTAATTAGGTCTTCCATAGTTCGATTATACAATCCACCTGCCGAAATTTTACTCTGATCAATAATTTCTTTACGCGTTAGCCCAATTAATTTTTTGGCCAATACTTTGACAATAGCCTCATGATTATGCGCGTTTTTGAATAGCGCTTTATACAGGTTTTCGTATTCATTTTTCAACACGCCCTCATTCGAAAAACAAATCCGTTCAATTGCCACCGAAGCACTTTCACCTTTTCTAATTTGCTCTAAATAATAAGGTACTCCACCAAAAGTCATAAACAATTTCACAATTTCTTGATTGCCTAATTGGATAGATAAGCTCTTTAAAAATTCTTTGGATTCGCTAAGCGTAAACGGATTTAGATTAATTAAATCGGTCAACCTATTATGAAGTCCACCAGTGTCATTAATAATGTTTTTGGTAAGCCATGAACTTGCGGAGCCACATACCACCAAAACAAAATGCTTTTCTTTGGATAAGTAATCATTCCATAAATGCGCTAATAATTGTAAGAAATTCGATTTACTAGTCGCCATCCAGGGCAGTTCATCGATAAAAATCACCTTTTTACTCCTTTTATCCAACGATTGTAAATAGTATTTGAGTTGCAAAAAAGCGTCCTGCCAATTTTTGAGTGTATTCGTAGCAGGTCGCTTTTCAAATTCCGCTAATTTAATGGCAAAATTGTTCAACTGCTCTGGAATACTCACGTTTTGAATTCCGGTAATTCGAAAGCATAAATGCTTTTTGAAGTAATGGTCTATTAAATAGGTTTTCCCAATTCGCCTTCGTCCGGTAATGGCTAAAAATGAAGAACTGTTTTTTTTAAGGATTTTATCCAATGTTTTTATTTCATTCGCTCGTCCTACCATATCCCAAATCTACAAAAAATTCAAAATATAATTGGATTTATCTCCTTTAAATATAGACTTAAGTCCAATTAACAATATTTATAACTGGACTTATACACACAAAACACATAGATAAATCCAATTATAAAACACAAAATATATACATTATTGTCTTATTATCACTTATTTACAAAAACATATAGACACATGAAATAATAAATATTATCACAAGATACTTTCAATACATAATAAAAACACAACTTCACCTATCACTAGTTTCAAAGAGCACTTACTTCCACAAAATTTTATTAGCATGTCTATCGTCCTATTCCTTACCTTTGCCGCTCGAAATTTTAAAATATTATTATGGCAGGTGCAGAGTTTTTTGGCGCGGATGAACGCAAAGAAGTAAACGAAGTTTTAGATACTGGAATTTTATTTAGATATGGATTTGATGATGCCCGCAAAGGGATGTTCAAAGCCAAAGAATTAGAGGCTGAGGCCGTTAAATTTACGGGAGCAAAACACGCTCATGCAGTTTCAAGTGGATCTACTGCGGTAACCACCGCATTAGCAGCAGCAGGAATAGGATTGGGTGACGAAGTAATCGTAACTCCATTTACTTTTGTGGCTACTATTGAAGCAGTAATGTTAATAGGTGCGCTTCCTGTATTTGCCGAAGTAGACGAAACATTATGCCTAAGTGCAGAAGGCATTAAAGCCGTTCTTACTCCAAAAACAAAAGGAATTTGTTTGGTTCACATGTGTGGTGCTGCCGCAGATATGGATGCAATCATGCCCATCGTTAACGATAACAATTTAACGTTAGTAGAAGATGCAGGTCAAGCATTGGGTGCTTTTCATAAAGGCACTTCAGTAGGTTTATTTGGTAAAACAGGTTGTTTTTCTTTTGACTTTTTCAAAATTACTACTGCAGGTGAAGGTGGATTATGTATCACTAACGATGAAGTAGCTTATAACCACATGGCAGAATATTCTGACCACGGACATACACATACTGGAGATAATCGTGGTATGGAAGCGCATAACATCATGGGAACGAATTTCCGTTTAAGTGAAACTAATGCCGCTATCGGAAAAGTTCAAATGCAACGTATTGAAACCATCCGTACTAACAACAAAAAACATAAAGCCGTTCTTAAAAACGCTTTGGCAGAAATAGATGGGGTTACTTTCCGTCACATGCCAGACCCAGAAGGAGATTCAGCTACATTCTTAAACTTCTTTATGCCAACTACCGAGTTATCTCAAAAAGTGATGGCACAGTTTGCTGAAGATGGAATTGCGGGATTTAACTATTGGTACACCAACATGTATCATTTCATTAACCAATGGGATCATATCAAAGATTTAAAATCTCCAAACAAATTAGCTATTCACCATTTTGGTGCACCCCAAGATTACCATGCATTAGAGCTTCCAAAATCAAATGAGGTAGTAGGTCGATTAATTTCATTAGGCATTAAAGCTAATTGGCCAGCAGATGAATTAGAAGCTTTTAAAACCAAAATGGTCGCTTCTATTAAAAAGGTTTTAGCATAAAAAAAGACTAATGGGGAAAATGCAAAAAGTTAGATGGGGCTTGGTAATCCTCTCGATAATAATGATTATCGGACAAGTAGCTACTTTAAACTATTCTGATTTATCATGGGGGACCAATACACCAAATTACGCTAGTATTATTACGATGTCACTCCTTATTCTAAGCATGGCTCTCTCCATTCGATATGTAAACAAAAATCAGGAAAACTAATTATTGAGTATTAATGATGTGCTAGATTAAAGACTTCGGTCTTCCATCTTCCATCTTCAAACTTCAAAACATGTTCAACAATTTCAAAAACGTAGATAAAGTAGTTTATGGCCGAGGTGCCTTTGACCAATTAGATCAAATTCTAGGAGAACAACGTCATCATGGCGATGGGTTCATGGTATTTGTAGTGGACAACTATTTTAATGGAAACAAAGAATTCACCAATCGAATTCCACTTCATAAAGGTGACGTTCTCCGTTTTATAGATATCGACCCAAAAGAACCAACCACCGAGCAAATTGATGAGCTTAGGGATACGGTTTTAGCTGAAAACGGAATGCCTGCCGGTATTATTGGTATTGGTGGCGGTTCCATTATGGATATTGCCAAGGCTACTTCCTTGATGTTTAAAAGTGAGGGTTCTTCCTCATTATATCAAGGTTTAAATTTGATTAAAAACCCAGGTATTTACCATTGTGGCGTTCCTACCATTTCAGGTACCGGGGCAGAATGTTCTATGACCGCGGTTCTTTCAGGACCGGTTAAAAAACTAGGTCTTAAGTGTGATTGGACCGTTTTTAATCAAGTTATTCTAGATCCAGATTTAACAGCTACCGTTGAAAAAAACCAATGGTTTTATACTGGAATGGATACATACATCCACTGTATTGAAGCCGAATCAGGTCAGTATTTCAATACCTATAGCGAAGTGTACGGAGACCAATCTTTAAAACTATGTAGAGATGTGTTTTTAGGAGAAAATGCAGGTCAAACTCCAGTAAACAACGAAAAATTAATGATGGCATCGCTTTTTGGCGGGTTATCGTTAACGTATTCAGAAGTTGGCGCTTGCCATGCACTTTCATACGGAATGGGTTATGTATTTGGTACTAAACATGGTTATGCAAACTGTATTGCTTTTAATCATTTAGAAGAATTTTACGGAGACGCTGTTGCCGAGTTTAAGCAAATGGTAAAAAAACACAACATTGATTTACCACAAAATTTGGCCAAAGATTGGACCGATGAAGAAATTACCGCTATGACCGAAGTTGCGTATAATTTACCTCACATGTGGCGTCATGCAATAGGCGATGATTGGGAACAAAAATGGACCCGTGCCGACATTGAAAAGTTATATAGAAGATTATAATTAGGTCATCAAATTCAAAACAAGATATGCCGCAACGGTTTAATATTTACGCATTCCAACATAAGGCTTTACGCAATTTTTTTGGAGAGATTAATACCCTTTGCAGTGCAACTAATTTTTCGAATAAGGAAGAAATTGAGTTTTTAAAAGAGCGAATGCTTAAACTCATGGCTTTACTTGCTTCGCACTCATTTATTGAGGAGCAACTTATTTTGAAGGCTTTAGAAGAAAAAGGAGAACTAACCCTGAATGATCCACACGATCATCAGCGGTTAGACTCCATTATTTTTAAAATCATTAGCGGTTTACAATCGCTTACCAATGAAACTGAAAAATTAACAGAAAAGGGAGCAAACCTATATTTACTCTTTACCCAATTTCATGGCGAGTATTTAATACACATGCACCAAGAAGAAGTTATTACCCTTCCTCTAATTTTGGAACGACTCAATGCAGATGAAATTGCGGCTTTAAGTTCTCGTATTTATCAAAAAATACCTGAAAAATTAATGTATGACTGGATGCGTTATGGCATTCCTGCTTTGCACCCTAGCGAACGAATTGAAGTACTTAAACCGGTGCTAGCGCAAAGCATTCCTATTACCATTTCCAATACGCTTTCTATCGCAAAAAAAGTATTGACTCCAGAAGGATTCACCGACTTAATTGAAGGCTTAGATTTAAAGGTGGTTTAATTTAACTGATAAATGTCACTTGTTTTTTTGACTTTTGACGGTTATACAAATTATTGCACGGATTAATTTTGTAGCGTAATTTTACACTATGTTTAAACCAGCCGGTATATTTTTATTGAGTTTGTTCTTGTTCTCACAAGTCTACAACACGGCCGTTTGGGTAAACTATGAATTAAACATTAAAGAAATTACCGAAGCTTTTTGTGAGAATACCGACAAACCAGAATTACATTGTAATGGTAAATGTCATTTAAAAAAGCAACTTATCCAAACCGACCAGTCTAATTCTACCGAATCACCATTAGCGATTTACTTAAATGACATCCAACTTTTTCCGAATTCAAACGAATCGGAATTACCTACACCTGTGGATGATTCCATTTCTCACCAAACCTTATTGTGTGAGTGTTACTCTTACCTTTCTAGCGTAAGTGTATTTCACCCTCCTCAAGTCTAAGTTCCGATAACCATTCGGAAAATGGGACCACACGTTCCATAAAATGAGGTTGCGCTATCCGTAACGATAGTTCGATAAATTCATCCTATTTACGTAAAAATAATCTTATAGAATTGGATTTTTTTTGGACAGTTATCCAAATTCTTCACACAGGTGGTAGTGCTTTACCTCAGTGTTATACAGATTGATTTTTTCTACAGCGTAAAACAACAGAATTTATCTACCCAATCGCATTTCAAATAAACTTTGTAAGGGGAAACCCAGAAATAGGTTTCTCCTTTATCACTTCATTTTTACCGACACAAAGTCGAATAGGTAATTACCATTATCTACCTATTAAAATATTCGCAATCGGAGGTTACTCTTTTTGCCAAAACCAATCTTTATGAAAAAATTAAAACACATCTCATTATTTATATTCGCTTTAGGTGCCTTTGCATTAAGTAGTTGCACCAAAACAACCACAGAACCAGACCCAACGCCTACCGACCCTTTCGAAAAGCTAATTTATATTGGCGAAACCGAAGTAGTAGGCGCTGGTGCTATCGTGAAATTATACGCTGAAGACGAGCTATTTGTTGGCTACAACCGATTACATGTGGCCTTGTTTGATTCAGCCAATCATAATACACCACTTACAGATGCACACGTTACTTTTCAACCTATGATGGACATGGGAATGATGAAACACACCTGCCCCGTTGAAAACCCAACTATTACCGTGGAAGATGGTACTAATGCATTTACTGGAGCGGCTGTTTTTATTATGCCTACTACCGCCACAGGAGCATGGACATTTAATATTATGGTGCACAACCACGCTAATAATCAAGAAGGAATTGCTGCGCTACCTATTACGGTAGTGGAAAAAGCAGAGCCCCGATTGATTACCTTCATCTCAGATTTTGATTCTGCCAAGCTATTTGTAACACGTATCGATCCCGTAAATCCGGCCATTGGTTTGAACGATATTGTTTTCGGTATCTATAAAAAAGAATCGATGATGAGTTTTCCTGCGGTGGATAACTACACCATAATCATGGAGCCAGAAATGCCAAGCATGAATCACGGTTCACCCAACAATGTAAACCCCGTTTCGATGGGAGGCGGGAAATATCAAGGCGTGGTAAACTTCACCATGACCGGATACTGGAAAATCAACTTAGATTTTAAAACCGCAAACGGTGACAACATCAAGTTGAATCAGTATTTTGACGTTACTTTTCAATAATATTACATTGAGCAATTTATCAAAATTTGGGATTATTTTAAGCGTAGGAATGGCTTTCCATTCCTACGCTTTCTCTCAAGAAACAGCCAAAATAATTGTAAACGATTCACTGAAAAGTGCCATTGATTTACAGGGAGTCACCATTATTGGCGACAGTATACTGCATGAAACGCCCCAACTCAGCCCAACTTCCGACCAGCGTACCGATGAAATTGTGGCTAGTTTAGATGGGGTAAGCCTAATACGAAGAGGAAATTATGCAGCCGAACCCACTTTTAGAGGAATGTCTTCAGGTCAATTGAGTATCACCATTGACGGCATGAAAATTTTTGGTGCGTGTACCGATAAAATGGACCCGGTGAGTTCGTACGTTTCTTCCAATAACTTAGAATCAATTACAATGTCCTCGAATAGCAACCATTGTTCGCAAGGGTCTAACGTGGGTGGCGGATTTGATTTCCAAACCAAAGGCCCTCAATTTTCACAAAAACGCCACATTTCGGGATCTGCTGGAATGGGCTACCAAACCAATGGAAATGGACGTTTAGCCAATATGAACCTGAATTATGGCGATAGCGCTTGGGCGGTAAACCTAAATGCTAATTACCAAAAATTTGATAATTATACCGCTGGTGGCGGAAAAGTAATAAAATACACTCAATTTGAAAAAATCAACTTTGCCCTAACCGCAAGTTGGATGATGAGCAATACCCAAGTACTTAAAGCCCAATTAATTTACGACAATGCCTACAATGTGGGCTACCCCGCATTACCTATGGATGTATCATTTGCCGGAGGACGAATTTACTCTTTGAGTTACAAAAAATACCTTGCTAACGGTTCTGTATTTTTAAAAGCATACGGCAACAACATTACCCATATTATGGATGATACCAAGCGAGAATGGGTAGCCATGCACATGGATATGCCCGGTTATAGCGATACTTACGGAGCGTATGCCCAGGCTAAGTTTTATGTGGGGCACCAACACACCCTAATGATAAACCCCGATTACTATCAAAACAAATCTTTTGCGGATATGAAAATGTATCCTAACGACCCTACGCGTCCTGAAGAACCAGTAATGTATATGATAACTTGGCCTGATGTGAAGCGTTATTCGGGTTCTGTATTGGTGAGTGATGATTTTAAAATCAATGAAAAATCTAACATTAAATACAGCGGAAAAATAGAATACGTTAGCAGTAAGGTTTTTAGCGAATTTGGAATAAAACAACTCGCTGTTTTAGGAAAGGATGGAACGATTCCTTCATCCTACTTGCTTGGAAACGGGGATGTTGCCTACACCCATTCGGTGGGTGAAAACTGGAAAGTTTTTGGACAATTAGGATATGCCGAAAGACAACCCACCGTATCCGAAGGTTTTGGCTACTACCTATTTAATAGCATGGACGGGTATGACTACATTGGTATGCCTGATTTATTGAAAGAGCGGGCGCTTAAAACCTCATTGGGCACATCGTTTTCAACCAACAAAACAACCGTGGAAACCAAAATTTTTCATTACCAATTTCATGACTATATTCTTGCCAACATTGACCCCACTTACGATGGAATGACGATTGGTTCGAATGGGGTGAAAATTTACGAAAACATTCCAAACGCTTCTATTTCTGGATTTGAGGTAAATATTGCTACCGAAGTTTCTAATGCTATCCGAGTTCAAAACACGGCACAATTCAGCTACGGAATCGACAATAATGGAACACCATTACAAATGATTCCTCCGTTTCAAAACACTACCAAATTAGGCTACACTTATAAAGTTGTTGAATTTAGAGTAGAAGCCATCGTAGCCGCCATGCAAAACAATCCGCGAAAAAATGCGGGTGAAACCACTACTCCATCCTACGGGATTTTAAATATTCTCGCCCAAGCACCTTTTCAACTATTGAAACAAAGTTGTACCGCTTCCATACGGGCCAACAATATTTTTGATAGTAACTATTGGGACCATTTAGATTGGAATAGTATTCCAAGACCAGGTAGAAGTTTTATTCTAAATCTTAAAATGAGTTTTTAAATTAATTCCTCTCTAAAACACATTCACTTCACGCTCCAGTTCAATCCCAAATTTTTGAATTACATCTGCTATTATATCTTCCGATAATTGGAAGATTTCGTCTCCGGTTGCGCCTCCGTAATTTACCAAGACTAGCGCTTGTTTGGTATGTACGCCACAGTTGCCTACGCAACTATTCTTGCTCTTTTTTATTTCCAAATAAAAATTTACCTTTAGCGCAATACTAACCTCATCATTGAAGGAGAAGGAATAACCAAAATAGAGGTTTTTGATATGCAAGGTCGTATGATTTTAATATAAAAAAATGGATTAAATATTAATATCTCCTCTTTACGAACTGGCTTATATCAGTTAAGAATTACCACTTCAAATGGATTTAAAGTTAAAACCATTTCTAAAATCAAGTAGATATGCGGTTATTAATTATTTTAGTATTAGCCTGGTTACCATCCTTAAGTTTAGGTCAGGTTTTTAATCTTGATACTACACATACAAATGGAGCTCCCCATGTAGGTGAGTTGATATTTGCTAACGGAGATAAGTATATTGGCACAAGAAGTTCCCTTGCTAAATACCAGTTGGACAATACCGCAGTTTGGGGATACGGAATTGGGAGTTCAAATAATTGCCTCCACAACAACAGCCGTTTCAAAGACTTAGCGTTGCTATCAAATGGCTCATTGGCTGGCATTTTTTACCATGACGAAAGCTGCATCACCCCAGAGAGTGCTTTTGTAATGCTGGATTCTAATGGTAATGTTCTCGTGGATAAACGTTTTGCCAAGGGGATTTCGTTATTTAATGCAGGAGTTCTTCAAAAAGATTCCGTGGTACATGTTTATGCAAACCATTTTATAGGAAATTATGAACAAGGTGGTTTAACTCATTTTCAATATAGTTTAAATGGCTCTTTATTAGACACTGTGGTAATGATAACTGATTTTTATCAAGGGTATAACAGCGGTATCAAAAGGTTTGGAGATAGCTTATTAGTCATTTACTCAAAATATGTAAACCAAGGAACATATATAAGAACAATATCAATGACAGATTTTGATATCAGTGGTAAGGTTCGAATTATTTCAGGGGATACATTAAATGGAATAACTACTTATAAAGTTTACGATAATTCTATCGTTTATATTTTTGGTAGAGGGAATTATAGCGGCTATCGTTCAGGTATTGCTACTGTAGACATAAATGGCCAAAACCTATTGCAAGACACTTCCACTCTTGGCTCTTACATAGAATACGGGGATGTAATAAAAATGAAGGATTATTTTGTTGTTACAGAATACAATCATAGCCCAGGTCATTCCTATCAAAATTTAATAATTTATGACTCAAACCTGACCATTATTCACCGCCAATTGGTAAACCATAATGTAAATCAATCTAAATTCATCAAAACCTCAGATTCCACTTTTTTAATTTACGATGACTCCTACACCTATGAATACACCATGAATTTTGATTCTATTCCGGGGTATGTGAGTAGTGTGAGCAACCTAGTTGCTACCAATGGGTCAGAGTTAGAGCTAAAAGTATTTCCAAACCCAAGCGCTAGCATGGTCACTATTACATACCCTATATCCCCACAAACTAGGGTTCGGATATTTTCCGTTTCGGGTGTTGAATTATCGCAACATAGGGTAACATACTCTACTGAAACTACCATTGATTTAAGTCAATATCCTAAGGGTATATATTTACTTCAGGTTAAGACTAATAGGGGGATGAAAACCGTTAAATTGGTTAGAGAATAAGGCTTAAAACACATTCACTTCACGGTCTAGTTCAATCCCCAATATTTGGATTACATCTGCTATTATATCTTCCGATAATTGGAAGGCTAAACTATTTCTACTTACTTTCAAACCGCATAAAGTTTCCTTATGTGAAACTTAATGCTATATTTGTACTCCCAATTATGAATGTACACCTAATTAAAAAGCAAACTCTTGAAGATTATATACGGAAGAATGCACGCAGTAAACCGTCATTTAATATCTGGTACGCTTTGATAAAAAGAAGTAATTGGGAAAAACCTGCGGATATCATTTGTACGTTTAATACCGCAGACCTTATAGGAAATGGGTCTGAAAGAGTTGTTTTTAATATTGGCGGCAACAAATACAGATTAATATGCACCTATCATTTTGGAGTTCAAAATGTTCATTTATTTATAAAATGGATTGGAACGCATGCTGAATATTCAAAACTCTGCAAGGAAAACAGTCAATACAGCGTAAGTAGCTTTTAATAAAAAAACTATGAATACTTTAAAATACACATTAATAAAAAATAAAAAGCAATATTCGAATTATTGTTCCGAGCTTGAACAGTTAATTTTCGGTTCAAATAAATCACACCAAGATGAAATTGATTTGTTAAAGCTATTAATAGAAAAGTGGGATTTAGATAATAATTCTTTGAATGACCTAAACCCTATTGAATTATTAACATCCCTCATGAACGAAAATAATTTGAAGTCAAAAGATTTGGTCCAAATTTTAAACCTCACCAAAGGAACTATTTCGAAAATTTTAAATTACCACAAAGGTTTATCAAAAGAATCTATTCGAGTTTTAGCCGAATACTTTAAGGTATCTCAAGAGGCTTTTAATAGGCCGTATCCATTAACAATAGAAAAAAATACACGTTTCAAAAATGCGGCATTAAGGAGAAACAAAAAAGTACAACATGCTTAAAACCAAATAAATTATGTAGCTCCCATTTGAATAACCAAATAATGGGATTATCATACAGAAAGCTTATTCCTCCCTAAAACACATTCACTTCACGCTCCAATTCAATCCCAAATTTTTGGATTACATCTGCTATTATATCTTCCGATAATTGGAAGGTTTCGTCTCCGGTTGCGCCACCGTAATTTACCAAGACTAGCGCTTGTTTGGTATGTACGCCACAGTTGCCTACGCAACTATTCTTGCTCTTTTTTATTTCCAAATAAAAATTTACCTTTAGCGCAATACTAACCTCATCATTGAAGGAGAAGGAATAACCAAAATAGAGGTTTTTGATATGCAAGGTCGTATGATTTTAATATAAAAAAATGGATTAAATATTAATATCTCCTCTTTACGAACTGGCTTATATCAGTTAAGAATTACCACTTCAAATGGATTTAAAGTTAAAACCATTTCTAAAATCAAGTAGATATGCGGTTATTAATTATTTTAGTATTAGCCTGGTTACCATCCTTAAGTTTAGGTCAGGTTTTTAATCTTGATACTACACATACAAATGGAGCTCCCCATGTAGGTGAGTTGATATTTGCTAACGGAGATAAGTATATTGGCACAAGAAGTTCCCTTGCTAAATACCAGTTGGACAATACCGCAGTTTGGGGATACGGAATTGGGAGTTCAAATAATTGCCTCCACAACAACAGCCGTTTCAAAGACTTAGCGTTGCTATCAAATGGCTCATTGGCTGGCATTTTTTACCATGACGAAAGCTGCATCACCCCAGAGAGTGCTTTTGTAATGCTGGATTCTAATGGTAATGTTCTCGTGGATAAACGTTTTGCCAAGGGGATTTCACTGCAACAAGCTGGCATTATTGAAAAGGATTCTTTGGTTCACCTTTACGGCCGACATTATATACCAAGTACCAATAAGTCCGGAATTTTTCATTACCGTTTTAATCCGTCTGGAACATTGATTGATTCCTTATTTAGGCTAACAGATTTCGTCTATTTCAATGGACCAGAATGTGTTAAATATTACAATGACAGCATCATTATAAGTGGGTTTACAAGAGAGGCAAATGGAATTATCCAACAATCCATGGTTATTTCAGATATTAATTTATCTGATACTTTCCGTATTATACTTTCATCACCAAAATTAGGCTATGGAGCTTGGCATCTAAACCAAGACTCAATTCATTTCATTTTCGGCAAAAACAAGGGTCTAAATTATAGAATTGGCATTGGTAAAATGGATATTGAAGGAAAACACATAGATACAATCACAACAACACTTGGATCTAAATTTAGTTATTCGGATTTAATTAAAATCGGGCGTTATTTTGTTGTTACTGAGTATGAAACGGATATAAATTCTAAAGTTTCTAGTTTGATTTTATTTGATAATAATTTGAAGCTTGTGTTTCGCCAATTACTAAACTTTCAACTTACTCAAGATTTTAGATTCATAAAAACCAGTGATTCCACTTTTTTAATTTACGATGACTCCTACACCTATGAATACACCATGAATTTTGATTCTATTCCGGGGTATGTGAGTAGTGTGAGCAACCTAGTTGCTACCAATGGGTCAGAGTTAGAGCTAAAAGTATTTCCAAACCCAAGCGCTAGCATGGTCACTATTACATACCCTATATCCCCACAAACTAGGGTTCGGATATTTTCCGTTTCGGGTGTTGAATTATCGCAACATAGGGTAACATACTCTACTGAAACTACCATTGATTTAAGTCAATATCCTAAGGGTATATATTTACTTCAGGTTAAGACTAATAGGGGGATGAAAACCGTTAAATTGGTTAGAGAATAAGCCTTAAAACACATTCACTTCACGCTCCAGTTCAATCCCAAATTTTTGAATTACATCTGCTATTATATCTTCCGATAATTGGAAGATTTCGTCTCCGGTTGCGCCTCCGTAATTTACCAAGACTAGCGCTTGTTTGGTATGTACGCCACAGTTGCCTACGCGTTTCCCTTTCCATCCGGCTTGGTCTATTAACCAACCTGCAGGAACTTTCACCCATCCTTTTCCGTCTGGGTATCCGGGTAATCCTGGGCGTTCATATACCGCTTCTTCGTATTGCGATTCTGAGATAAGTGGATTTTTAAAGAAACTTCCAGAATTACCTAATACCTTAGGGTCAGGCAGTTTACTTCTACGAATAGTAATCACCGCATCCGAAATAGCTTTTGCAGATAATTGGGTGACGCCCGCCAATTCCAATTCGGATGAAATAGCTCCGTAGGTAGTATTGAACGCTTCTATTTTACTTAATTGAATGGTAACCGAAACAATGACATACTGCCCTTTGTAACTGTTTTTAAAAACACTATTGCGGTATCCAAATTCACATTCTTCTAAAGAAAACGTTTTTTTCTCTCCAGTGGATAAGTGAATGGCTTCCAGTTCAACAAAAATATCTTTCAATTCTTTACCATACGCACCAATATTTTGAATGGGTGCAGCACCCATGCTTCCCGGAATCAACGACATGTTTTCCATGCCATTCCATCCTTGAGAAATGGTCCAAAGCACTATTTCATGCCAAACCTCTCCCCCGCCTATTTTCACGGTTACGTTTTCATCCGATTCGGATACAATTTCTCTTCCTAAAATAGCGTTCTTTATGGCTATTCCATCAAAATCTTGCGTTAACAGCATATTGCTACCCCCGCCCAAAATTAACCGAGGAACAGAAGCTAGCTCTTTTGACCGCGCATATTCTACGACATCATTCGATGAATTCCATTGTGTAAAAAGCCTTGTTTTCACATCTATACCAAAGGTATTGAACGGTTGCAGAGAAATGTTTTTTTGTATTTGCATGATTTTAGAACGCTTATCCTACAAAAGTAATTCGACTCGCAACGGAATTAGATTTTCTATCCAAAAAGTTATTGAAAAACTTGCGTTAGTATCTTCCTAAAAAAATATTTTTTGCGCTAGTCGATACGTGTTGGCATGGGCATCCACAATGGTTTTAATTTGCGGTGAATACCCTCCTCCCATCGAAATCATCATTGGAATCTGCGCATCGAAACAAGTTTGCAACACAAATTCATCGCGCCTTTTACATCCGTCTACGGTCATCCCCAATTTGCCCAACTTATCGGTACTTAACACATCTACCCCGCTCAAATAAAAAATAAAATCAGGTTGGTGGGTATTTATTAATTCGGGCAAAATGGTTTTCAACGTATTCAAATATACCTCATCGGTACAATCATTCGCTAAGGGTATATCCATATCGCTTTTTTCTTTCACAAAGGGGTAGTTGCTTTCTCCGTGCATCGAAAAGGTAAATACGGATGGGTCATTGCTAAATATTTCAGCCGTTCCATTTCCTTGATGCACATCCAAATCAACAATCAAAACTCGTTTTAAACCCAGTTCATTCTGCACATATCGCGCTCCAATGGCTTGGTCATTAAGTAAACAAAACGCTTCGCCCTTATTACTAAATGCATGGTGGGTGCCTCCGGCAATATTCATAGCCACACCTTGTTTTAAAGCGAATTGACATGCCATCAACGTGCCTTGAGCCAAAATTAATTCCCGCTCTATGAGTTGCTTGCTTAACGGAAACCCTATTCTACGTGCCATTTTTTTATCTACCGATAACGATTGCAGTTGACTTACATAAGCGGCATCATGCGTACGAAGCACATGTTGCATATCGGGTAGGCCCGGCTCAAAAAAATTGGAGGCATCGCAGGTACCTTCATGGATTAACTGCGCTGGAAGCAAATCGTATTTCTCCATCGGAAACCGATGCCCGTCTGGTAAGGGATGCGTGTAAATGGGATGGAAAGCGATTTTCAACATAATTCTCTGTAAGAATTGCAAATTTAATTTCCATACGGGATTTATATCAGAAATACCCTGTAATTTATTATCCTAACAAAAGACTATGCTTACTTTTGGGAATTGTTAAATCGAGGTTTCAATGACTAAAAAAGTGGTGTTTTTGGGAAGTAAAGAAGTGGGTTATGCTGCTTTCAAACATCTAATTGACCATGCCCAAGAGTTGGATATTGAATTAGTTGGCGTACTTTCTAACGACCGAAAAATATCAGCTACCGAACCCAGCATTTTAGAACTTGCCAAAACGCATGAAATTCCCATTCTGTCTGCTACAGACGAATTGTTGTTTCTGCAAGATGTGTCTTTTTTAATTTCGGTGCAATACCATGAGATTTTATTACAAAAACACATTGACTGCGCCCAAGAATTAGCCATCAACTTGCACATGGCACCTTTACCCGAATACCGAGGTTGCAATCAGTTTTCGTTTGCAATTATTGATGGGGCCGCAACCTTTGGGACTACCTTACATGTGCTTGAAAGCGGTATTGATTCAGGCGCTATATTATTTGAAAAACGATTTGCTATTTCACCCAACGAAACCGTGCAAACACTGCATCATAAGACGACAGAAGAATCTATTACTCTTTTCAAAAATTCGATAGCCCACTTAATTCAAGGAAATTATGTTCCTACCCCTCAACAGGACTTTACGGATATCCGCCCATTTGGATTTCATTTACGTAACGAAATAAATGGCCTAAAAGAGGTAGATTTAAATTGGAACGAGGACAAAATAGACCGCTACATTAGAGCCACTTACTTCCCTCCGTTTCCATTACCGTATGCGATAGTGAATGGAGAAAAAATGAAATTGTCGTTAAATTGGAAAGCAGAAATAATCAATTCCCCTTTATCCTCTTCTGATTTCTTTCGAGACTCCAAGGAGGAATTAAACAAATAGTATGAAAAGAATTGCCAGTTTAGTGACCAATGATTTGCATCAAGACCAACGAATGAACCGCATTTGTACGGCATTGGTTGGAGCAGGTTATGACGTAACACTAATTGGCCGAAAACGAAAATCTTCCTACGCTTTAGATAAAAAACCGTTTCATCGGTTACGTTTAAACTGCTGGTTTGAGCATTCTATCCTGTTTTATGCCGAGTATAATATTCGGTTATTTTTTCATTTGCTTTTTACCAAATACGACATCATTAACGCCAACGATTTAGACACTATTATGCCGGCCATTTGGGTGGCTAAGCTTAAAGGTGCGAAAGTGGTGTATGATGCCCATGAGTATTTTACGGAGCAAGAAGAAATAGTGAACCGAAAAGAGGTGAAAAGATTTTGGAAAGCCATTGAGCGATTTGCAATTCCTAAAGTAGATGCCGCTATTACGGTTTCTCAGGGCTATGCCGATTTGTTTCTACACGAATATCATCAAAAATTTCATATTGTTCGGAATGCCACTGTTTTGGCTAGCCCACCCGAAAACTGTATAAAAATCGAGGAATATATATTATATCAAGGTGCGGTGAATTTTGGCCGTGGCTTAGAAGAGCTGCTCATGGCTATGCAAAATGTGGATTGCAAATTATACATCTGTGGAGATGGAGATTTGCTCCCTACTTTAAAAAAATTAGCTAAAAACCTAAAATTGGAAGCTAAGGTGAAGTTTATCGGTTTTGTGGAGCCCCAAAAGCTTCGCGAATATACCTGCGGGGCAAAAATAGGGCTCACCCTTTTTGCCAAAGGCGGACTAAGTCACTGGCATTCATTAGCCAATCGGTTTTTTGATTACATGCATGCAGGCGTACCGCAAATAGCCATGACTTATCCGGAATATGTGAAGTTCAACAAAACAGATGAAGTAGCCCTATTAATCGATGACATTGAACCTACTAAAATTTCGGACGCCTTGAATTTACTCCTTTCGGATTCTGAACGCTATCAGCGCTTATCCAAAAACGCGCGAGTGGCTAGAAAGCACGCCAATTGGCAGGCTCAGGAAAAGGTATTATTGGAAGTATACGCTGGTTTATAAACTAAACCCTACACCGTTTCATTCAGCCATTTTACCATTTCATTCATAGCGTGTTCTCTGACTGGTTTTTTACTCAAAAACAAATCATGAATACCATCTTTGATTTCAACCAGCGTCACGTTTTCACCTAAGTGTGGTCCAATGGCTTTCATGTGTGCCACATTCAAAACTATATCGGCTTTCATGACACGTGGTTCATGTTTTTTTGGCAAATACGAATCCGAGGAATGAAGCAACAACACGGGTTGACCAATGTTGGAATTAGTTTTCAATTCATCTTGAGCATCCATAATAGCCCTACTCCATTTAAAATAAACAGGAAAACCTGCAATGGGTTTGAATTTCAGGTTAAAGTCCCACTCTCCTTCATAGTCTTTGTGAATGCTACTTGGGTAAATGGGAGGCAACATCCCATCCAATTTGGCATACGGAAATCGACTTCCAACCCAACCGGTAATGGGTTTCAAAACTAACCGTACCAATGCCGGTACGTTGGTTTCTAAAAATGGAGAATTAAGTACCAAAGCTGCTATTTGCGAACGTTGGGCTCCCTTATTCAGATACAAACTAGTAATTAACCCTCCGGTAGAATGCCCCAAAAGAATGATTTCTTCCTGACTAATTTCCCGTATTTTTAAAATAGCTTGGTCTATCTCCTCAAAATATTCTTCAATGTTTCTACAATAATTGGGATGCTGATGAGACAACATTGCATGCCCATACTTTCTAATCTCTAAGGCACAAAAATCATAACCGTTTTCATCTAAAAAAAAGGACAGATGCGGATGAAAAAAATAATCAATAAACCCATGGATATATAAAATTATCGGCCTTTTATAGGTATTTGAATTAGCGCTAATAAAGGTGGCTTCCACCTTCCCTTCGTAATCGTCTTTAAGCTGAAATTGTTGGTAGGTGTGGTTTTTTACTTTCATTTCAATTTGATTTAGAACGAATTTAAACCAAAAAATATCGATTACCTGCCTATATCCGTAATAATTACCTTAAAAACAATGAACCCAAGTTACCAAAACCCTACAAGATTCTTTCTAAGATTGTAGCCAGAGGTTTTCAGCATTCTTGAATCAAATAAAAGAGCTCCTGATATAATAAACAAGAAGCTCCCTTCAATCTTGGATAGTAACACCTAATTCAAATGGTAATCTATTAAATCAAAATTTTGCTTTTGCGCATTAGCTCCATCAAACAAATCAATAGACTGATTAACTATGCCCACTTTAGGAGTAATCATTTGAAATTGAGTTAAAGAATATCCACCTCCCAAATAGAATGATCGCTTTAAGTTATAAATTGGACTATATTCAGTTCCATTAATAGTAAACTTATCTATCCTAGAAGTTACAATAACGGTATCTGTTGAATAAGCACCTTCCCAAAATGAACCTGCATTGAACGGAAATGTAAGTTTATAATCCCCAAAATACGAATAATAAGGATTTAGCCCTTTGTAGGAAAATTCCACTTCTGAAACTATGATAATACTGGAATCTACAATTGATCCATTTTGTTTTAATTCACATCTATATGACATTGATCCATTTGAATTATCAACTTCACTTACCACTTCAACTACCAATGTATCAATAGTGCCGCTATAAAAATCAGTCACTTTATATTTCCACCAATTCCCAATTTTAACTGGGTAATTATCGCTTGTAAATTTCTCCTCAACCAATTTTATTGGTTCAGTATTCTTTTTGCAACTTGCGCTAAAAAGCAACCCTACTAAAAGTAGTTGCAATATATTTATGATTATCCTTTTCATATTTATTCTTTTACTATTTTCAGATTATACTTCTTATCTTTAAGTCCAATCGAAACAATATAAGTTCCTTTTTTGTAATTGGATATATCTATAACTTGTCTAATTTGTTTCTCAGAAACATATTCTGCATTAGACTCAAAAACTACATGACCTAATATGTCTGAAACTGAAACCATAGCACTTTCAGCTCCCTTATTTAAACAACCCACAGTTACAAAACTTGAACTCGGATTTGGATAAGCAAAAATAGAAAGCCCCTCTTTATTTAGCTTACTTATTTCCTTTCCACTTGTCCAATCCATAACTCCTTTATAATAGGTGGCTCCAGGTGTTGAACACGGTGTTACGTTTTCAATTCTAGCAATTAATTGAGAATTGTCATTGGTTTCAAACCCAGGGTAAAGAATTATTTTATTACCTGCAACAAATTCAACATGAGCATTAGAACCTATATTAACAGGGTTTTGATTTGCCACAGTAATATCATCTAAAGCTTGAAATATTTGATTTCCTGAAATATAACTTGGATTATTAATAGCTAAATTCGTAAGTGAAGATATAGTAGTTGGTATACCATATTCTATTCTTGAAATATAAACTTGCCAGACACCAGAACGATCATCTGCCCATGAAACTATAGATTTACCTTGAAACGAAGCAATTCCAATATAGTCTCCTGCATAACCTTTCGCATATTTTGAATTATCAATTGGCGAGGTCAAATGACCAACATCACTAACTCGTATATTTTGCCAGGTACCTCCCCCATCTGTTGAATAAGCCACGAAAGTATTGGTATTTGATATTGATTGGTCATAACTATGATATGCTACATTAACCAAACCTGTTAAATCATCTACTGCAATCCACGGAAACCAATTTTGGTTACTAGTAGGAACACTAATAATTGCTCCATTAGACCAATTATTTCCATCATCATCAGAATAACGAACTCTAATCACTGATTTATTGGAATTAGAATTTAAAAATTCAGGAAAAGCAATATAAACTCTACCTCGATGGATCCCACAGCTTTTATCCACTGCCATGACCGGGAAATCGTTAATTCTAGTATCCCCAAATAAAGAATTAGGTAAATTACTGGTCGTTGCAATTCCTAAATACGAGAAAGGCAAACTACTAAAAAAATTACTTCCTCCATCTAAAGAATATGAGAATCCCATTTGTTGAGCAGGAAATTTCCCATTAGTATAGTCCGCCCAACAAACATACACTTCTCCATTTGGCCCTGTTTGCACATTAGTACCCATTCCATAATTAGAAGACAGGGTAATACTATTATCAAAGGTGATTGTTCTATTCCTAGATCGGTTTATTTTAACCACCCCGTGGTCAGAAAAATCAGTCCATGCACAATAAAAATAATTTGCATAGGGACTAGTTTGCATTTCATCTACAGTCGTAATCATCTCCTTATCAACTCCTGCAGAAGCATTTGTAAGACCCCTAATTTGATTTGACCAACTTAAACCTCTATCATCAGAATGTTGAACAAAATATCCATCAACTTGATTATTGTTATTTTTAGCTAATGTAGTGATATATGCTCTTCCAGAAGCATCAACAGATGTGGATGGGTCTCCAGCTCCTTTTCCTTGCTGTGGTAAATCATCACTACCTGACCATGTTAAACCTCCATCTAAAGTGAAGTAATACCCCTGACTATACCCATTTGTGAATGTATTGGCACTCACTATAAGGTTCAAAGGATTAGTTTTATTTATGGAAATATGCACCTCAGACTGGTCAAAGTTAGACGGAAATATCTGTACATCCGGGAAGTCTGTTGCAATTTGTTGCGTCTGCGAAAACGTGCTAATACTTAATAAAAGACTGAAAAATACTAAAACACCTCTCATTTTAATCCTCCCTCTACATTAGCTAACCTTTCTTCCATTTGCAAAATATAAAGTGTTAATTCCTCTACTTTCTGCAATAAGATTCTATTCATCCCTGCTAAATCAACACCATCCTCAGCCACTTGTTGGGCAGATGGAACATCAGGTAAATGCCCATTATTTTTGATGAACTGTTTTAACTCAAACAGTGATTTAAGTTCGTAGTCTTTCTCAAATACAAAATCTGGCCAAGTTACTCTATCCATTACCACTACTTTGGTAAATATAGCGTCACCGTCCACTGCCATAACATATCCGCTTGGTATATAACTAGTATTAACTAATAAATTCCCATTCACACCCACACCGGTAGAGTTTACCTTAAATCGTACTTGATTTGACATGTTTGTGAGACCGCTCACCGTACCAGAAGTATTTGTCATTAACTGAAATTCACCCGTACTTGTGGTAAACATGGTAACTCCTGAACCCTGCCAAGCTCCCGCAGTTCCAAGTTGTTTTAATCCTAATGACAAAAAGCTGCCCTGTGTACCATTTGGAGTAATACCTTCACCATATTCTGCTTTATCACCTACTACTAATTTTGAATATATTTTAACTGCATTCTGGGTTAATTCAAAGGCTTTTGAGGACGGGTTATTATTTGCATGATACCAGAATGTTAGCGATAAAGAATTATCCATCCGTAAATCAAAATAATTAGTTGAAGTAGGTATGGTATTCGGGTCGTAACTTTGTAACCTAATTAAGGGTATATAAGCTGTTCCACCGCCAATTGCTGGACCAGAATAATCTTTAATATGTAAAGAAGATTGTGGATTAGTTATACCTATCCCAACTTTATTACCAGAGATGGTGTTGTTTCCACTAGAATATAACTGGGCATTCACATTAATTGAGCATAGCCCTAGTAAAACTAGAGAGAGAGAGAGAGAGAGAGAGAGAGAGAGAGCTTTTAAGCCCTTTCAAATTAAATTTGTAAAGCATAATACTTGGTTTTAAAAAAAATGATTAAATAGTTAATATTTGGTAATATTACAGAAAATAAACGAATTACCAAAAGGTATAACCTACTTAATTTAAGCTAACTATGATACCAGCTTTTTTTTTTATAAAACCAAAGCTTATTCTTAGCTACCCATAGGCGCCACCATAATACAATTAATCTAAGTTAAGAAGCTATCTCAGTTTAATAATAAATAGTATCCGTAAACGTCTCAAATGCCTTCCCATACTTTCTAATCTCTAAGGCACAAAAATCATAACCATTTTCATTTAAAAAAAAGGACAGATGCGGATGAAAAAAATAATCAATAAACCCATGGATATATAAAATTATCGGCCTTTTATAGGTATTTGAATTAGCGCTAATAAAGGTGGCTTCCACCTTCCCTTCGTAATCGTCTTTAAGCTGAAATTGTTGGTAGGTGTGGTTTTTTACTTTCATGGTTTCAGTATTTTTGATAGCGAAGTTACACTTTTGATACTACCAACCTAAAAATAGATTTATCACTTACTACCCCTAAATTCATAGCCAATTAAAATACCACCTCTTGGCACAAATACTTCGTTATAAAAAAACATCTTATAATTTACATCCCTATCCGAAGAAAAGCCCACGAAAACTTGAATGAAATAATTCTTGAAGATTTTTTGTTTGTAACCCAAAGTGTAAGAGAACCCATAAACTTTTTCAAAATAATACTGATCTGTATCTATTTGATTTACATAAGAGCTAATCGAACCATAATTAAAACCTACAAACAAACCTTTTAGTACGTATAGTTTTATACCTGCATCTACTCCAAGTCTATCCGTATTCATGGTGTTTTCTGGAAAACTTTCCATACCCATTCCCATAGCAATATTAACAGAAACAATTTTATACCTAAACTCTGCTCCTAAACCCAACTCCCCACCCAGGTTAGTCCCTGTACTTATACCCGTGTATAAAGAAGGGGTGATTTGTGAAAATAAATCTAAAACACCTAGAAATAATAATACGGTAAAGAATATATTTTTCATTAACTTACTATTGAATTATCATTCTCTTTTTACTACAATTAATATAACCAAATTTCAAGCTCATACAGTTCTTTGGGTTCCTGATTAAAAATTGGTAGTTCCTGCATACTATAATAAACACCATCGTATTTAACTCTTACCCCAAGTATAAGACCATCTTCATCGTAAGACACATTCATATGAGTAATGACATCATCAGTATAGCCAGTAAGAGCTCCCTCCTTAATAACCACATCAGTAAATTTAAACACCCCAGAACTATCACATTGGTACTCGGTTACCTTGTCAACTATATATAACCACTTACCTATATTTAAATGACCTAATTCCACCAGAGCTGCAACAGAATTAGAGGTTTTAGCTTGATAAACTACTCCTTGAATGGTCACCCCATTTCCTTTTTCACCAAGTTTTGGTGGTAAGGAATATTCTTCATGTTTGGTACAACCAGACACCAACAGCCAACCCAATATAATCAATAAATAAAACTCAATCCTCAAACTTTTTTTTCCAAAAAATAATAGGCATGTAACCATAATTATTCTAATAATATCCTTTAAGTTAACCAATAACGATAATAAATGTATACACCTCCTGAGGCGTATTAAAAATCTCTTTTATATCAAAATCAGTACTTACTACACCATCATACTCCATAGTAACAATACCTGAACTGAATCCTTGTTGGTTCACCCCGGTAGAGGCTCCTATATCCGTAACTATTTTATCCGGTTCACCTACAAAAACAACATTTTCAAACAAAAACTCTCCCTCAGCATTACTTGAATCTTGCCTCAACTCAGTTACCTTTGGAATTATTTGCATTATTCCGCTATAAACATTTAATAAAGTAACCGAAGCCTTAACTGGTTTTCTAGTGTAATAATCTATCGTGATACCTTGAATTATTACCCCGTTTCCTTTTTCACCAAGTTTTGGTGGTAAGGAATATTCTTCATGTTTGGTACAACCAACAAAAGTAGCTCCAAAAAAAACCAAATAGACAACTACCTTAATCTTTTCACTGACCTTTAAAAATCTAATCATCTTTGAATTATTATAGGTTCTGTTAATACTATATTTGAATATTCTAAACTACATAGATATACGCCCGTAATCAAATTGGAAACATCTACTTTGTAAGTTTCCAAACTTACATTTACCGTAACCGTTTTCACTAATTGCCCCATTAAATTGTAGATTTTAATTGAAGTCAGATTGTTTTCTGAGGAACGAATTTTCAAAGTGTTAACCACTGGGTTTGGATAAATCAAGCTTTCACTTTGATTTAAACCATTAAAAAGGAATTTAACAGAAGTTTCATCTTCAAAAACATCTCTTTTATTCCCATAACCAATATTCTTACAAGACTGGTTATTTACAATTTCCGCAGAGAACATCTCTCCACTAGTAGTTTGAAAACCTGGCATTAAGACTATACTATTGCTTGCTCTTTTTTCGCCCATATTACGAGTTGTATTATCAAGAATCAAATCTTTCATAATAACCTCTTGCGTTAAAATATTTTTTAAATCTGTTGATACCAATGTATGTAACTCGTTCTTATTTACTACAATATTTGGATCATTACTTGTGTTTTCACTATAATAGATTGCATCAAATGGTGTCATATTTAGTATATTAGAGTTCGCACTTATATTATAAAATAAGTCATTTGTATTAATATCTAAAGCACTAATTGTAGAGACAAAGGAATGATTATCATGTAAAGAATAAACAGTACCTTTACTAGCTGGGCCAGCCATAGACTTTTGAGTTGCTCTAAACCCACCAGGGCAATTATCAAATGGAAGTGTATTTTGCACACTATATAACAAAGAGTTATCTGGTAAGGGGTAGATTGCATCAATTAAACCATGAAAAACCACTTTCCAATTCGAGACTTGATCTGGTACCGACCATACATTACCTCGAATATCTACTGACGTAGAGTTGTATTCATACTTAATGATTTGGTCTCCTGCCGTAAATAATAGTCCCCCTCCATTCCCTGCTCCATTTGCAACAGCAACATTTTTACACGTTTCAGGGTAGCCTAGGGCTTTTAATTCATCATAAAACTCAGTATGCTTCGGGTTTGTTATAGACCCATCTCTAAGCTGATGAACAAGCATCTGATTAGCTGCTGGTGAGGTTATTTTATCAAAGATATCCGCAGCAGCGCTATTTCCACCTGCCCAAGCAAAAAACCAAAAAAATGCTTGGTCTCCTACAGGAATATTAGCTCCCTGATGTGGAGTATCAAAGCTAATAAATAATTCAGTTTCGTGATCTTGGTTATTGAGTTCCATCTTTCTTAGCGCGTATCTACTCACCAAGCCACCCATACTGGGGCCAATGACTATATTTCCGTTATTTCCATCTTTTACGTTCGTGTTAATAAATTGAATAAACGCAGACAATAGAGCCGCATTAGCCTGAATATAATCTTTCGAATATTCAAAATCTAAAAATATAATATCAAAACCCTTTGCTAACAAACACTCAGCTGTTCTATGAAAAACATCAGGGTTACTCGTAGGTATACCGTTGAAAAAGGTATATAATTCATTAACCCCAATATTCTCATCAACATCAAACCCTTCGGGAATAATTATTGGGTTTTTAACCGTTGAAGTAGCCGGAGATTTAAATAAATATCCAGTACCACGTATTGTTCTACCTTCATAAATGGTCGAAAAAGTATATGAATCATCAGGAGTTGCCCTATTCCCTGATTCTATATTTGATATTATAGAATAAGCGGGAGTTGCCTCTACAATTTCTACTTCAAAATGTGAATAAAACAATTCTTCATCGTAATATAAATTAACCTTGATCTGCTTTACACCCAAGCCTTCATAGCTAATAGATATAGATTCCTCTATACCTATTTGTCTAAATCCCTGACCATCATCAAAATCAACTTCAATACTATTTATCCTATTTTTATCTAGATTACTTAAAAAAGAAATATCTTGAAATTTATAGGTCGTATTTACTCCGTATATCTTTTCTCTTACTGGCGCAGCTAAAAAAATTGTTTTTATATCATATACAGGTTCTTCGCTGGTATGTACAAAAAAATCACCATTAACTTCTAGCAATCCATTCACAAAAGCGTCATCTTTAATTTTATTAAAACTAAAAAGAAGCAAATTAATAGGTATGGTATTTATATGTGGATTATAGAAAGCATCTAAATCTGTATACGGCATATATGTTGTTTCAGAATTTAAAGTTGACTGTTGTAACTCTGAATAAACATTTTTAAAAATTCTTGTACTTGATTTTTTAACTCCTTCTTCTGTTTCTAACATAGAATTAGTGGTTGGAGGTAATAATATTTTATCAATGAGAATACCTGTTTGAATTTCTGCTGGATTTAATTCATCAAATACATGTTTCATTTTCTCAAGACTCTCAAAATCACCTTCCCACTTTCCAGTTTGGGCAATGATAGTAGTGCTTAAAAGAAAAATGCCAAAAAAAGAAATTACCTTTATCATTTTAATCCTCCCTCTACATTAGCTAACCTTTCTTCCATTTGCAAAATATAAAGTGTTAATTCCTCTACTTTCTGCAATAAGATTCTATTCATCCCTGCTAAATCAACACCATCCTCAGCCACTTGTTGGGCAGATGGAACATCAGGTAAATGCCCATTATTTTTGATGAACTGTTTTAACTCAAACAGTGATTTAAGTTCGTAGTCTTTCTCAAATACAAAATCTGGCCAAGTTACTCTATCCATTACCACTACTTTGGTAAATATAGCGTCACCGTCCACTGCCATAACATATCCGCTTGGTATATAACTAGTATTAACTAATAAATTCCCATTCACACCCACACCGGTAGAGTTTACCTTAAATCGTACTTGATTTGACATGTTTGTGAGACCGCTCACCGTACCAGAAGTATTTGTCATTAACTGAAATTCACCCGTACTTGTGGTAAACATGGTAACTCCTGAACCCTGCCAAGCTCCCGCAGTTCCAAGTTGTTTTAATCCTAATGATAAGAAATGCCCTTGAGTTCCATCCGGTGTAAAACCTTCTCCAAACTCTGCATTATCACCAATCATTAATTTACTAAAAATTTTTACCGAATTGGTATTTAGTTCAAAAGCTTTTACAGAAGCACTAGAATTAGAATGATGCCAAAATGAAAGGGCTGCGTTTCCCATTATTTTCATATCCCAATAATACTGATAGGTAGGAGTTACATTTGGTTCGCTAACGCTTTGAAATCTAATTAATGGATTATAAGTAAAAACTCCTCCAAAAGCGTAATCACCTTGCCCAAAAATATGTAAATTTCCTGTAGGAGAATTTGTTCCCACCCCAACATAATTACCGCTTATTGCATTATTTCCACTAGAAAAAAGTTGGGCATTTATTGTTCCGCTACACAGCAGTAAAACTAGAGAGAGAGAGAGAGAGCTTTTAAGCCCTTTCAAATTAAATTTGTAAAGCATAATACTTGGTTTTAAAAAAAATGATTAAATAGTTAATATTTGGTAATATTACAGAAAATAAACGAATTACCAAAAGGTATAACCTACTTAATTTAAGCTAACTATGATACCAGCTTTTTTTTTTATAAAACCAAAGCTTATTCTTAGCTACCCATAGGCGCCACCATAATAATCATCCAATTACACCGGTATACACCTAATTTATATAGTAGTTACATAAATGCAACAAATCATAGCCCTGTCTTCTCCACCCCAACCAAAATAGTATCTTTGCAGGCACTTTTTAATAATTTGTAGAGATGATAAAAATCACTTTGCCGGATGGCACTGTAAGAGAGGAGCAAAGCGGGATTACTGCTTTAGACATCGCTAAATCAATCAGTGAAGGTTTAGCTAGAAACGTATTATCGGCCAAAGTAAATGGCCAAGTTGTGGATGCATTGCGTCCTATAACCACCGATGCTACGCTACAATTATTAACCTGGAACGACAAAGAAGGTAAATCCACTATGTGGCATTCGTCTGCACACCTTATGGCAGAGGCTTTAGAGTTATTGTACCCAGGAATTAAGTTTGGTATTGGTCCCGATATTGAAACCGGTTTTTACTATGATGTAGATTTTGGTGACCATGATTTTTCTCATGAAGATTTCTCAAAAATTGAGAATAAAATGAAAGAATTAGCCAAAAAGAAAGACTTATATGTTCGTAAGGAGGTATCCAAAGCAGAAGCGTTGGCTTATTTCACTAAAAAAGGAGACGAATATAAGCTAGACTTAATCAAAGACTTAGAAGACGGAACTATTACATTTTATGAAGTAGGTGAATTTACGGATTTATGCCGTGGACCGCATTTACCTCATACTGGGTTTATCAAAGCCATTAAGGTTTTAAGTACTTCGGGTGCCTATTGGAGAGGAGACGAATCGCGTAAACAGTTAACACGTATTTATGGCGTTACTTTTCCTAAGGCGAAAGAGCTTTCGGAGTATTTAGAATTTTTAGAAGAAGCAAAAAAACGCGACCATCGTAAGTTAGGTAAGGAATTAGGTTTGTTTACTTTCTCTGAGAAAGTAGGTGCCGGTTTGCCGTTATGGTTGCCCAAAGGAGCAGAATTACGCGAACGTTTGGAACAATTTTTAAAAGTAGCGCAACGTAAATCCGGGTATCAATCGGTAATTACTCCGCATATTGGACAAAAAGAATTGTACGTTACTTCGGGTCACTACGCTAAATATGGCGCAGATTCATTTCAACCTATTACCACTCCACACGAAGGAGAAGAATTTTTGTTGAAACCAATGAACTGTCCGCATCACTGTGAAATTTACAAATCATCGCCACGTTCATACAAAGATTTACCAATTCGTTTTGCTGAATTTGGAACCGTGTATAGATATGAGCAAAGTGGTGAGCTACATGG
Organism: uncultured Flavobacteriales bacterium; assembly: GCA_963974475.1. GTDB lineage: Bacteria > Bacteroidota > Bacteroidia > Flavobacteriales_G > Salibacteraceae > CAJXZP01. The sequence continues at coordinate 14,530 of CAXBCR010000019.1, read as the reverse complement.
GTTGACTCGTGTAAGAGGTTTTACGCAAGATGATGCGCATTTATTCTGTATGCCCGACCAATTGAATGACGAATTCAAGAAAGTAATTGATTTGGTATTGTACATTTTCAAAACCTTAGATTTTGAAAATTTCACTGCTCAAATTTCTTTACGTGATCCAGAGGACAAAGAAAAATACATTGGTTCGGATGAAAACTGGGCCAAAGCAGAGGCCGCAATCATAGAAGCGGTAGGCGAAAAAGACATCGAAACAGTGGTAGAATATGGCGAAGCGGCATTTTATGGTCCTAAGCTAGATTTTATGGTGAAAGATGCATTGGGCAGAAGTTGGCAATTAGGAACCATTCAGGTAGATTACAATTTGCCCGAACGTTTTGAATTAGAATATACGGGAGCCGATAACGCGAAACACCGTCCGGTAATGATTCACCGCGCACCGTTTGGGTCTATGGAACGTTTTATCGCTGTATTAACAGAACATTGTGCCGGAAAATTCCCGCTTTGGTTAACTCCAACGCAGGTATCTATTTTACCAATTAGCGAAAAATACAATGACCACGCGCAAAACCTTTTAAATCTGCTAAATAAATACGATATTCGCGCGCTCGTTGACGACCGTAATGAAAAAATTGGTCGGAAAATTAGAGATAATGAATTAGAAAAAATTCCTTATATGCTGATTTTAGGCGAGAAAGAGGTTGCTGACAACACTGTTGCAGTGAGAAAACATGGCGAAGGAGATATGGGTGTAATGCCTGTGGAAGACTTCGCTACATTGATAAAAGAAGAAGTAGCTAGCCAAACGGCTGGTATTTAATAACGAATAAGGAGGGCCGAGCCATAAAAAAACGTAGAAGAGGACCACGGGGTGGTCGAGTAATCAAAGAAGATCCGCACAAGATCAATGGTAAAATCACCGCTAGACAAATCCGTTTGGTAGGTGGTGAAGATGGGGATGCAGGAGTTGTAGCAACTAGAGATGCTTTAAAACAAGCCGAAGACGCAGGTCTTGACTTAGTTGAAATCTCAGCTAAAACCGATCCACCAATTTGTAAAATCTTAGATTACAAGAAATTCTTGTACGATCAAAAGAAAAAGCAAAAAGAAATTAAGGCTAAAACCACAAAGGTTTCTATTAAAGAAATCCGTTTTGGTCCTAATACCGATGATCATGATTACGAGTTTAAGAAAAAACACGCGGTTAAATTTTTAGAGGAAGGATCTAAATTAAAAGCGTACGTATTTTTTAAAGGACGTTCTATTGTATTTAAAGAACAAGGACAAATCTTATTATTAAGATTAGCCCAAGAGTTGGATGAATTCGGAAGCGTAGAACAAATGCCTAAATTAGAGGGTAAACGCATGATTATGTTCATTGCTCCTAAGAAGAAAAAGTAAACAAATACAATACATAAAAAGTATAAACGATGCCAAAAATGAAATCAAAATCTAGTGCCAAAAAGCGTTTTAAGCTTACCGGTTCTGGAAAGATCAAAAGAAAACATGCTTTTAAAAGTCACATTTTGACTAAAAAAGCGACTAAAAGAAAACGTAATTTAACGCAAGACGGGTTTGTTGATAAAGCAGACGTTAAAAGCATCAAATTGCAATTAAACATGGCTTAAACGCCAAGTAGGTTTCCCGACTATTTTCGGGATGTTCACCAGGAGCTGAGCTCAATTAAAGTGATAGAAATATCCGCTTTGTTCCAGAAAACTTAATATTATGCCAAGATCAGTAAATAGTGTTGCCAGTAGAGCAAGACGAAAAAAAGTAATGAAATTGGCCAAAGGGTACTTTGGTCGTAGAAAAAACGTTTGGACCGTAGCTAAGAATGCCGTTGAAAAAGGGATGGCTTATGCATACACCGGACGTAAGCAAAAAAAGAGAAACTTCAGAAGTCTTTGGATTCAAAGAATTAACGCTGGAGCTCGTATGCACGGAATGTCTTATTCTGTATTTATGGGTAAAGTCGCTAAAAATAACATCGCATTAAACCGTAAGGTTTTAGCCGATTTAGCTTTGAACAATCCAGATACTTTCAAGGCAATCGTTGATGCCGTAAAGTAAATTTATAATCGTATTGTATTGTTTGAGCCCTTGACGTAAGTCAAGGGCTTTTTTTATGGTTTTAAAATTAAAATCGCGCACTCCCACCCCAATCCCAAAAACATTCGGAATGAAAACAAACTAATTTAAGCCTCAAAACACGCTAAAAGTTGTACTCAATAAAAATCCTATGCATCGGCACAAATAAGTTTAATGCAAGTTAGCTAAAGCGGATTGAAACCATCCTTTAATACTTGTCCATCCATTTATTTCTACCCTATTTATCCCCGACCATATAACAAGTAAGAACGACCAAATACCCAAAAAAGATTACTTCCCACTTTTCAACCTCTTATATTTCCCAATTAATCCGTATTTAATTTATCACTATAAGTTCAACCCAATACGCTAATTATTAAAACTTTTTCAATGCTTTTAACCATATAGTTAAATATGAATACTAATCCAAACGCCATTTATTTTTGATTTGGTTAAAAGGGTAATTACACTAAATTATCACATACCACGGGTTAAATCAATAAACTGAACACCATGAAAACTACTACAAATTATTTACAAATCTTTGCAATGTTCCTTATGCTATCCCAAGCTTTGCATGCACAAACTGTTTTAATTAATGAAGACTTTACGACAGGTTTGCCCACCGGATGGACTAATGTAGACAACGCAGGTTCTGGTGACATTTGGGCATTTAACGATCCCAAAAGCAGAAATATAGTGGCAGGAAATATTACCGGAAATTATGCCATTTTGGATAGTGATTATTATGGCTCTGGGGCAAATCAAAACGCGGTTCTATCCACCCCATCATTTAATGCAAGTAGCTATGCCACGGTAAGCCTAGAATATGACTATCAATATCGTGATTATTCTGCTACAGAATCCGTAACCTTTGAAGTTTTTAACGGAACAACTTGGACCAGTGTAGCAACTTACGTATTAGGAAATGAAAACTACCCAAACGCAACACATGAAGTACTAGATATAACCGCAGCTGCATTTGGTAGTTCAATAGCACAAGTACGCGTAACTTATATTGGCTCTTACGATTGGTGGTTTGCGTTAGATAATGTAAAAATTACCGGAACCGGAAATGTCTCCATTTCATCAGTGACTAATCCTACCGGACCTGGAGGAGTTGGTTCAACCGATGGAACCTCTAATTTATATATATGGCTAATGGCTGACGATGTGAACGGTAATGCCAATTTTAACGACAACCCTGCCGATAACACCCAACTTTCTACTTGGGTGGATGTAAGCGGAAAAGCAAATAATTATACAAACACCCTATCCAACCGGCCAACCTTCTATGGTTCAGGAACCTTCAACACCGTAAATTTTGATGCATCACTTGCCAGCGCACAGCACCTTACAGGCCCTGCCGGAACATACACCGATGCCAGTGCTTATTTTGTCATGAACTCGGTAAACAGTGGCTTGAGTAGTGCTTTTTTTGATAACGATGATTACTCTTTACGTGCCGAACAATATGCAAATACCGATGTAGTGGGTTATACCCGGTATGGAATTGGCGATTATTCAAGTGGAATTCCAACTCCGTATGGAATTAATTCCATCTATTCTTTTCACAAAGCCGGAGGTTCATCCAACATAGAAATCAACGTAAACAATTCGTCAGCTACCATAAATATGGGGTCCACAACCGCGGGAATACCAACAGACAGAATTGGCGAAAATAGTGCAGGTGCGGATGAAGCAAGTGGCGATTTTCATGAAATTCTCATGTTTACCAGTCAACTATCTGAAGTAGAAAAAATTATTGTAGACAATTACTTAAGCGCAAAATTTGGAAGTATCTCTATTACCCATGATTACTATACCCAAGATAATCCTGCATCCGGAAATTTTGATTACAACGTGGCAGGAATTGGAAGAGCTTCCAACGGCTCAGTAAGCAATAATGCACAAGGAACAGGTATAATAAAAATCAATACCCCTTCCGATTTAAACTTTGACGAATACTTGTTTTGGGGTGAAAATGTATTTAATTCTTCGCATGCATTCAATGCTGCGGCTGATTATATGAATCGACAAACAAGCACATGGCGCGTTTCCAAACGTAATAATATCGGTACCGTTACGCTATCTGTAGCTGCAACTGATTTGGATTTAACTGGCAAACAATCGTGTGCCACTTTACGACTAATCGTTAGCAACACTTCCAATTTCGCTACAAAAACCGCATACGACCTCACCTTAACTAGTGGAATTTATTCTGCTACAAACGTATCTTTTGCAGATGGCGATTATTTCACCTTCGAATATCAAGATGCCATCGTAGTAGACAATGTGATGTTTTACAATGGATCAGGTACATCCAACAAACCAAACACCGCTGATGCATGTTACAAACTCCTTGTAAAAAGCAATGCTAGTGGGGCGTTTAAGCTTTCTGAAAATGCCAATGTGCGTGAAGTAGAAATTGAAACAGGTGGATTACTTACCCTCGCTTCGGGAATTCATTTGAATGTGACAGGTGACATCACTAACAATGGTACATTCACTATTGAAGAAAATGCTTCGCTCATTCAAAATACGACAGGAACAAACTCCAATTCGGGTACTGGGAATTATGTGGTAACCCGTCAAGGAAACAATAGCCCTTACGTGTACAATATTTGGTCCTCACCTATTTCGACTGCTAATTTAACGAGTGTTTTTACCGATGCCAACCCGTGCGATATATGGGTGTTTGACCGTTTATCTCAAGCATGGAGTCATGACTTTAGCACAGGGTTTAGCACCATTTGTAATGGAAATTCGGTAACTTTTGGCGCTTCCGATGTCATTTCTGGTGGCGATGGAGTTATGGATGTAACAGGAGGCTACTTTGTTCCCGGAAGTACTACGACTTCCAAAACATACACCGGAACGATTAATAATGGTGATTATTCCAAAGCAATTTCTACCACTAACTTAGGTAACCCAGGAGGCACCGATTGGGGAGATGATGATTGGAACTTAATAGGAAATCCATATCCATCAGCACTAAGCGCAGCTGCTTTTTGGACAGAAAATGCCATCAATAATCCACGAATAATGGACGCCCTCTATTTTTGGGATGAAGCGGATACTACTGGTGGCTACAATCAAAATTCCGATTATGCTTCTTGGAATTTAACAGGTGGCGTAAACTCTGGAAATTCTATCAAACTTCCTGCTGGAAACATAGCTTCCGGTCAAGGTTTTTGGGTAGTGGCTAAAACCGCTTCTAATGTGGTTTTCAATAATAGCATGAGAGCGGCTTCCAATACTCAGTTTTTCAAACAAAACACCCAACCTAATCAACACAATGCATGGATTAGTTTCACCTCTCCTTCCAGTTATCAAAATAATATCTTGGTGGGATTTAATGAAAACACAACCGATGCAGAAGACATTGGATATGATGCCCATAAATTGGTTGGCAACGCTCACGTTCGGTTTGCTTCTTATATAGGTACCGATGAATATGTAATTCAATCCATTGCTCCGGTAGCGATAAATGATGCCAAAGTGATTAGTCTCGTAGTTACGTCTGATGAAACAGGGATACACACTTTTTCAGGGTACAAAAGAGAAAACCTAGCAGCTAATTTTAAAATATACCTACGCGACAACGTGTTGGGAATAGACTTTGACCTTTCTGAAGGAGACTACCTGGTGAATCTACTTGCCAATGAAACATACACTACTCGATTTGAATTGGTATTTAAAAACGAGATGCAAAATGGAGGCAATGGGCAAGGCACAAAAGACGGAAGTGGAAATACAGATGTTACCGTAACCGGTATCAATGAAAAAATTAAATCTGATTATTCGCTAATCCAAAATGAAAATGAGTTGATTATCAATAATCCAAATGGATTAGAAGGTTCGGTATATCTATATGATATAACAGGCAGACAAATTTGGTCAAAAGCCGAAGTGGCTAATACCACCTCCCAAAGCATTGATTGGTCAGCCTTTAAACCAGGTACCTATTTTATTTCTATTTCAAATGAAAGTCGCTTAATTTTCCGCAAACTGGTAGTTAAATTATAAGCGATTCTAAACCATAAAAAAGGTTTTCCGTATTGGGAAGCCTTTTTTTATGTGGCTATTTCAAGTTCGAAAAGAATAATCGAATTTCAATAACCCTCCCTATTTTTCAGCTTGCCAATTAAGTATACTTATACATGCATAACAAAAAGAGGTTTTACCCTTAGTATGATACATTTAAAGTCGCTATTCCAGCTCCTTGCTTTTGGGGTTTACGAATAATCGTTCATTATTTTTAACTATAGACTCATTGCTTTTGCCTAATTATCAATAATTTACCAACCTGTTTAACTATTTAGGATTCTCGCAATTCAGTGAAACCTTGTTATAATTTTGACCTCAAATTAGGCATGAATTGCACTGATTTTTAATGAAAATTATTCACCACACTAAATTACACACTATGAAAATCGCCACATTTTTCAAATTAATTTTGATGGTATTAATGGTTTCCCCCACTTCCATTTTTGCACAAACCATCATTACCAGCGCAAATTTTTCTACTGGCCTACCTACCGGTTGGACCAATGTGGATAATGCTGGTTCAGGAAACCTTTGGGCATTCAATGACCCAAAAGGCAGAAATATTACAGCCGGTAACTTCTCAGGGAATTACGCCATTTTAGACAGCGATTATTATGGCTCCGGAGCTAGTCAAAACGCGGTGCTAACTACAAACACATTTAACACGAGTAGTTATGCTTCCATTACTCTTGAATTCGATTACCAATACCGAGATTATTCTAATTCAGAATCTACGACTATTCAAGTGTATAATGGCACTTCGTGGACTACCATAGCCACTTATGTAAACGGAGATGAAAATTATTCTGGCGCCTCGCACTTTTCTATGGACATTACCGGAGCTACCTATGGTAGTTCAGCCGCTCAGGTTAGAATTACATATATAGGCTCTTATGATTGGTGGTTTGCGCTAGATAATCTAAAAGTTACCGGAACAGGTGATGTTTCCGCTATTACCGAGACAACCCCTACGGGTCCCGGTGGTGTAGGTTCTGGAAATGGAACTTCTGGTTTACGATTTTGGATAGATGCCAATACCACAAACTATGCAAATGGAGCAAATGTCTCAGCAGTAAGCAATCTTGCAGGTTATGGAAATGATTTTGCAGCTTCAGGTTCTGAAAGACCCAAAATGGTAACTTCCACTCCATCCATTAATAACCAAGCTTCTTTTACCTTTAATGGCAACAACCAACTTAAAAGTAATTATCAGGGAAACTCCAATGAGTCGATGAGCTTCTTTGCGGTTTACCAAGCCACTGCTACAACCGACTTAGATATTATTATTCAACATGGCGGACGAAATACCATGGGTATTAATCAATCCAACAAATTTTCTGATTACGTAGGCGGTTCAAACCATACTAGTACCGTTACGAATAGCCAATCTTGGATGATTCAAGAAAATTCATTTAACAGTTCGGGCACAAGTGAATTGAAATATTATATCAACAATACGAACACCGACAATTTTTCACATAACATTCAATCCAGAACAAGCCCAACATGGGTAGGTGGAAACGGAACAGGTGGAGGAACCATGTTTAACGGTTCTATTGCCGAGGTATTTAAATTTACAGAAGTGCTCAATACAGCACAACAAATCATTATTCACAATTACCTTTCTGCAAAATACAATATCACACTTGCTGCAAACGACTATTATACACAAGACAATTCTGGAGCAGGCAACTTTGACTACCACGTAGCTGGTATTGGAAGAGAAACCGATGGTTCAGTACATAACTCCGCGCAAGGAACTGGAATTATTAAAATTAATACTCCATCAGATTTAAATTTTGATGAATACCTATTTTGGGGTGAAAATGCAGCCAATTCAACGCATGGTTTTACCACTAATTCAACCGATTACATGGACCGTCAAAACAGTACTTGGCGAATTTCAAAACGTAACGATGTTGGAACGGTTACCCTGTCAGTAGCAGCAGCCGATTTAGACTTATCGGGCAAACAAACGTGTGCTACATTACGATTAATCGTGAGTAATTCAGCTTCATTTACAAACAAAACCACGTATGACCTGACTTTGTCTGGTGGGATTTATACTGCAACCAATGTTTCCTTTAACGATGGAGATTATTTCTCATTCGAATACCAAGATGTAATTGCTGTAGACAATGTGCAATTTTATAATGGAGCTGGCGCTAACGGCAAACCCAATACGAGCGATGCTTGTTATAAATTACTAGTAAAAAACAACGCTACAGGAGCTTTAACCTTATCGGAAAACGCTAACGTACGCGAAGTAGAAATTGAAGCAGGAGGAAACATTACCTTAAAAACTGGGATACATTTAAATGTAACCGGAAACATTATAAACAATGGGACATTTGTATTGGAAGAAACCGCTTCGTTAATTCAACAAACAACCGGTTCCAACGCAAACTCTGGTGCTGGACAGTATATCGTTACGCGTGCTGGAAACAATAGCCCATTAGTATATAACATCTGGTCATCTCCAATTACAACAGCAACTCTTACGAACATTTTCTCAGATGCAAACCCATGCGATATTTGGACTTTTGAAAGAACCACACAAGCATGGAGCCATGATTTTGCTGCAGGATTTAGTACTACTTGTAATGGAAATTCTGTGACTTTCTCGGCTTCCGATGTAGTTGCTGGTGGCGATGGTATTATGGATGTTACGGGCGGGTATTTTGTACCCGGCAGTGCTACGGCATCAAAAACATTTACTGGAAATGTGAATAATGGAGATTATTTAAAACCTATTTCCATTACTAGTTTAGGTAATCCAGGTGGCACCGATTGGGGAGATGATGATTGGAACCTTGTAGGTAACCCATACCCTTCTGCTTTAAGTGCTGGCGCTTTTTGGATTGAAAATGCAATTAATAATAACCGTATTACCGATGCGCTTTATTTTTGGGATGCTGCTACCGCATCTGCAGGTTACAATCAATTTACGGATTATGCTTCATGGAACCTATCTGGAGGTGTAAACTCAGGAAACACCGATTCTATTCCTTCTGGAAATATTGGGTCTGGTCAAGGATTTTGGGTGGTAGGAAGTGCCAATACGAATGTGGTGTTTAACAACAGTATGCGTGCCACAAACAACTCTCAATTCTTTAAGCGACAAGCCGAAATTGAAAAACATAATGCATGGATAAGTTTCACCTCTCCTTCTGCGTATAAAAACAACATTCTTGTGGGATTCAACGATTTAACTACCGATAGTGTAGACGTTGGATACGATGCACATAAACTTGTAGGCAATGCACATGTGCGTTTTGCATCCTACATCGGTACCGAAGAATACGTGATTCAATCGGTGGCTCCGGTTACCTTCAACGACACCAAAGTAATTCGACTAGTCGTTACTTCAGATGAGGCAGGTACCCATAAATTCTCTGGGTATCAACGAGAGAATCTTCCAGCCAATTTTAAAATCTACTTGAAAGATAAGTTTTTAGATATTACCTACGATTTAGCACAAGGAGATTATACTGTTGAGTTAGATGCGAATATAGAATACACGCATCGTTTTGAGTTGGTATTTAAAAATGAAATTAACAATACAGGCAATGGTCAAGGTACAAAAGGCGGTAGCGGAAATTCAGGTAGCGGATCTACCGTTACAGGAATCGATGAAACTATTAAGTCTGATTTCACTCTAATTCAAAATGCAGAAGAGTTGGTTCTTTCCAACCCAGATGGGTTACAAGGTGAAATTAGGATCTATGATATTGCGGGACGATTAATTTGGACCAAAACAGGTGTAGCATCTTCTACCTCTCAAACGGTTTCTTGGTCTTCATTCACTGCAGGAACATATTTCATTACAATTACTCAAAATGAGCAACGACTATTTATCACTCCGGTGGTAAAACCATAATTACATTCACCCCCAACACAAAAGAGGTTTTCCGAAAAGGGAAGCCTCTTTTTTTATGCCAAACATTTAGATAATTCATCAGCGTGTTACCATTCAAATTTCATTTATTATTTTGTTTCCACTACCCCATTAATTAACGCCAATTGCAACTTTTTTGTCGCGCCATTCGTATACTCTTAGCGCTGAAAATAATAGTGCCGTTTATGAAGCATAAACCGAAAGAAAATTAATAGTATAGGCCAGTTTAAAATAGGTGTGTTTTAAAAATACGTTCATTTGTTTTAAATATAATTCCCACACTACTAACTGCCTATCAATAGATTATCAATCATTTTAAATATAGCGCTAAATCTACAAAGTTCGAATAGCGCTTTTTACTTTTGTCTTGGAATGAAGAGTAAACCACTAACTTATTCTTTGTTTCACACACAAATCACACAAATCACTTATTATGAAAACTTCTACTATTTTCATGTCTGTTTTGGTTTCGATATGGGTCATACCGACTACCATTTTTGGACAAACCGTTTTAATTAACGAAACATTTACTGGAGGGAGCACTCCTTCTGGATGGTCAAATACAGATTCTGAAGGGTCTGGAGATATTTGGACCTTCAACGATCCCGGAAATCGAAACATTTCTGCGGGAAATTTCTCGGGTGGATACGCCATTGTGGACAGTGATCACTACGGAAATTCTACGAAACAAAAAACGAAGCTAATTACACCCTCTTTTGATGCGAGTACATATACGGTCGTTACATTAGAATATGACTATCAATATAGAGAATGGGACGGTCCGGAATATTGCAAAGTTCAGGTGTATGATGGTTCTTCATGGAACACCATTACAACCTATACCTTGGGTGACGAAAACTATTCGGGAGCCAATCATGTATCTGTTGACATTACCAGCGATATATCATCTGCTTCAAACGCGAAAGTTAGATTCTATTACAAAGGTGATTACGATTATTGGTTTGCATTAGACAATGTGAAAATCACGGGTACTTCACCTGTTTTAGTAGATAATCCACGAGGACCAGGAGGTATTGGCACAAATGATGGGACATCCTCTTTACAAGTATGGTACACTCCAAGCAATTTGCGAGACGCAGGTGGAAATGTTCCTACCGATGGCGAAACCGTTAAAACATGGTTAGATGGTTCTGGTTATAATCATAATGCCACCAATTCAGGTAATGCAACTTACCAAAGTGGGAATTCTGATTTAATTAACGGAAATCCTAAACTTGCGGCAGCTTACTTAAACAGACAGTTTAAAACTAGTTCAAACATTACTGCTCAAACACTTATTGCGGTAACAGATCCAAAATCAAGAAATTCATTTGAAGCTGTTATTGGCTTTAATGGAGATAAAGGTATTAGAAGACCTGATTCTGAAGATGACACGTGGCAATATGCAGGTGGTGGTGACGGTGTGAATAATGACACTTGGTCTACCAATTCTGGTGAATCTTGTGTGAACGGCTCAGATCCAAATGAAGGTGAATTTGAGAATGAATTGCATTTCATACATCAAACCAGACCAAGCACCTATACCAATCAATTTTATATTGGTGGTTATTACCCTGGTAGAACTTTTACTGGAGATTTATCTGAAGTCATTGTATTTGACTCAGAATTATCACTTGTGGAAACTATTATATTAAACAACTACCTTTCTGCTAAGTATGATATTGATTTAGAAGAGAATGATTACTACAAACAAGATAAATCAAGTAGAGGTAATTTTGACTACAACGTAGCAGGTATTGGGAAAGCATCTGATGGAACTTCACATACCAATTCGCAAGGAACGGGTATCATAAAAATGAATACTCCATCTGGTTTAGGTAACAATGAATACTTATTTTGGGGGGAAGACTTGGCAAATTCAACCTACGGTTTTACTACTAGTTCTACCGATTATATGCAACGTCAAAACAGTACTTGGAGAGTTTCTAAACGAAACGATTTGGGCACCGTTACCTTATCTGTGGCCGCTGCCGATTTAGACTTATCGGGCAAACAAGATTGTGCTACCTTACGATTAATTGTGAGCAGCTCCTCTTCATTCGCTAGCAAAACTAGTTACGATTTTACCTTGTCAGAAGGTATTTACACTGCAACTAATGTTTCTTTTTCGGATAATGATTATTTCACTTTCGAATATCAAGACCTAATAGTGGTAGATAATGTAACATTCTATAACGGTTCGGGAGCAAACCACAAACCGAACACCAGCGATGCTTGTTATAAGTTATTGGTTAAAAACAACGCTTCCGGTGCTTTGGCATTGGTTGAAAATGCCAACGTGCGTGAAATAGAGATTGAAAACGGAGGTTCTTTAAAGGTTAATTCAGAGGTTCATTTAACCGTAACTGGCGACATTATTAATAATGGAACTTTTACTCTACAAGAATCTGCTGCTTTAGTTCAAAACACCTCCGGCATAAATAATAACTCGGGCTCAGGAACGTATATCGTTACACGAGCAGGAAATAATAGTCCTTATATTTATAATATTTGGTCGTCTCCTATTTCCAGCGCAAATATTACAAGCGTGTTTACCGATGCCAACCCATGTGACGTTTGGGTATTTGATAGATTTTCACAAGCTTGGAGTCATGATTTTGCCCCAGGATTTAGTACTACATGTAATGGTAACCCAGTTACTTTTTCAGCTTCCGATGTGATTTCTGGTGGCGATGGAGTAATGGATGTGACTGGTGGGTATTTTGTACCAGGTAGTGCAACCGCCTCCAAAACTTTTACCGGAACAGTGAATAATGGAGATTATTTAAAACCAATTTCTATTACTAGCTTAGGTAATCCAGGTGGTACTGATTGGGGAGATGATGATTGGAATATGTTAGGAAATCCATACCCTTCTGCTTTGAGTGCTGCAGCATTCTGGATGGAAAATGCCATTAATCATTCACGTATTACAGATGCCCTTTATTTTTGGGATGAAGCAGATACCGCAGGAGGCTACAATCAAAATTCAGATTACGCATCGTGGAATCTTTCTGGTGGTGTGAATTCAGGAAACTCTATCGAACTGCCTATGGGCTATGTAGGTAGCGGACAAGGATTTTGGGTAGTGGGTAGCGCAAATACCAATGTGGTTTTCAATAATTCCATGAGAGCACCTAACAACTCACAGTTCTTCAAACAAGATCTTCCTGAACAACATAATGCTTGGATTAGTTTTACTTCTCCATCCGCTTATCAAAACAATATTTTGGTAGGTTTTAACGCAACAACTACCGATACTTTGGATGCAGGATATGATGCCCACAAACTGGTAGGACATGCGCATGTACGTTTTGCTTCTTATATTGCAGATGAAGAATTTGTAATTCAATCTATAGCACCTGTGGCTGTTAACGATAGCAAGGTAATTGGATTAGTAGTTACTTCGGATGAAACAGGTACACATTCATTCTCTGGGTATAAAAGAGAAAAATTGCCTAGTAATTTCAAAATCTATATACGCGATAAAGTATTAGGAATTGATTTTGACTTGGCAGATGGAGACTATACCGTTGATTTAGATGCGAACGTGAAATATGATTCTCGATTTGAATTAGTATTCCAACACACCATGGGTCAAAATGATGGTTCGGGAGCTGGAAATCCAGATTCTACATTTACAACAGGAATTGAAGATCAAATAAAATCTGATTTCTTGCTTACTCAAAACCATAATGAGTTAGTTATTTCTAACCCAAATGGATTGCAAGGAGAAATTAGAATATTTGATATCTCAGGCCGATTAATTTGGACCAAAACGGGCGTAGAGGCATCTACTTCTCAAACGGTATCTTGGTCTTCATTTACCGCAGGAACGTATTTCATTACGATTACTCAAAATGAGGAAAGACTATTTATCACCCCGGTGGTAAAACCTTAACAGGACTAAAATTTAAACTTCAAAGGCCGTCTGTTTAGACGGCCTTTTTTTGTTCTGATGGGACTGCTTTGGTTTTTTTTTTGCGTTTTTGGGTCCTAGTTGGTGTTTGTGGTTTTCATTGTGGCATTTTATTAAAGTTAATTTTTTAGATTGATGAGGAATACACCAGCCATGGACAGAGCCTATTCCAAACCTCTTTCTTCCAGGACTTAAAGTTAACTCTCTATTTCACGATAGACTTTTTCCATCAATCATAAATCTCGCCCTTTCAGGGCTTTTGCACTCGGTTTCGTGCTTTAGTATTGTATTAACTTACTCCAAAGTGTACTCAACTCCACACCACACCACTTCACTTCATTACCAAATCACTACATCATCAAATCACCTCATCAGTAAATCATCAAATCAATACATCCTCAAATCGGCAACACCTCACCAAATCACCAATTCACTAAATCACTACATCACCGAGTCACCAATTCACCTCATCATCAAATCATCAAATCAATACATCCTCAAATCATCACCAGTTCACCATTTCACCATTTCACCATTTCACCATTTCACCATTTCACCATTTCACCATTTCACCA
>CAXBCR010000018.1:0-69843 GCA_963974475.1 uncultured Flavobacteriales bacterium | reverse complement strand
AAACCCTACTTTAAACCAATAAACTCAACTGGTGTAGGTGGGGGCGCTCCACCGTAACCTTTTCCAATAACTCAACTAAAACCCACCACTATATTTACACCAAAACCCTACTTTAAACCAATAAACTCAACTGGTGTAGGTGGGGGCGCTCCACCGTGTTCTCCCTTCGATGTTTTGCTTTCCAAAAAATTCTTTAAATTTGAGCAAACCGAAAAATTAAACCTATGGATACCTGGCATGTTTACCTTTTGAAGTGCAATGACGACACCATTTATACTGGATGTACTTCAAACCTAGAAAATAGAATGAAAAGACATAATAAGGGCAAAGTAAAATACATGAAAACCCGACTTCCTTTTGAAATCGTTACTTACATCACTTTTACCGATAAGTATAAGGCGTATCAATTTGAAAAATATTTAAAATCTGGTTCGGGGAAAGCGTTTTCGAATAAACGGTTTTTGTAATTGTTTTCTTTTTCAACGGATGGGAACACCACCTAAGGGAATAATCCGATACCAAATCACTCAACTCATTAACTACCATAGGTCACAAATAACATAAATCACGCTAACTATTCTTAATATTACGGCTGCGATGGAAACTGGTTTTCATCGCAGCCGTTTTTTTTCAGTTTAAGTCATTTCATAAAAGCTTAGTGCAAACAAAGCGGATAAATTGCATTAATAAATTCCTTAGTACAGTTTCAGTCTATTTTTTGCATTAGCGTTACCCGTATTGCAAAATCAGCATTAAATTTTCACCTTAAAGGATGAATACTTACTACGTTCCTTAGGCTCTCTACTACCACAATAAATACACTTTTTTATTCATCACCTTTGATTTGCTCAGAAGCTAATATTCATAATAGATTCAGAGGTTTCCAGCAACCCATTTGTCCATTAAGCCACATAACTCGATTTTTTTACCTGCAAATAATTGTTTTTTCTATTCCATAAAATTATACTTTTGGTATGCTTATCTCATTCAATATTACTATTATTGTTGAGAAAGAAATATGAATCCTTTCAAGATTCAATAGTGAATAAGAAAACCTTTGGTCAAATTTTTCGTACATTACGTTTTATATTTTAGTTACCAATAAATTCCTAAAAATGATTACAGTAGATGAATTTTCAGAAACTATGAATTGGGACTTATTACCATTACGAGATAATGGGGAACAGACCTTTTCTTCGGATGATATGATTGATGCCTATTTAAAAGGGAAGAAAGACCTAGTCACTCAAAACCAACAGACCCTCTTAGACAAACTAGAATCTAATTTAAAATTGGCTAAAGATTATTCGGAAAATATTTATAATTCAATTAACTCACAGGGTTTTAATTGTGAATTATTACGATTGAATATTCAAGATATATATAATTTCAAGACCATATTCTTAATAAATGAAGATGACTTTTGTAACGACAAGTTTCTAACTATTTATGAGGAGTCAATTGAAATAAAAAAGGAATTAATTAAAAATCCAACTTTCGAATTCACCACTGTATTTACCCCTAATAGCGAAGATATTGATGTAAAAAGTATGTTAGCTGATGGTTACAATTTATCCTATGGCATACACTAGTCTCAAACACGCTGAACACAATAAGGAAGTTTGCGAACATTTACAAATTGATAATAAATATACCGACTGGGTAATCACTACCGCATTTTATGCCTCCTTACATTTTATGCGTCATAAACTTTTCCCAAGAACCCTTTTGGTAAAAGGCAAAAGTATCACAATAAATACATTTCATGAGTATTGTGACACTTCTGGGCAAACCTCAAAAAAACATGGTGTACTTAGGAAATTAATTGAGTCAGAGTGCGATTCTAGTATCGCTGCACAATATAATCAACTGATGGATCTATCCTTTACTGCTCGCTACTCTAATTATCAAAAGAAGCCTCGCATAGGAAACCTTGCTCAGAGGAGAATGATGACAATTAGAGAATATGCCATCAGCTAATTTTTATTTTATTTCCTCCCTTTAATTAAGCCCCCTCCACAATAGCTATTTCCGCTTCTGTTAGCTCGTATAAGTCATACACCATACGGTCCGATTCTTTATTTGGTTTTATCTATTTCGGTTTTGAGGTTACTACAAATCAGGGCAAAAAAAACCTCGAATTATCTCCGAGACTTGTTTATTTTTTTATAGTGCACCATTAATGCTATTGAACAACAGGACACTTACCGTACAAATATATAATATACATTAATACATTATCCCGAAGGGATAAAATGTTTGTAACGCATCCATTGTCCAAATATATTCGACCCCGATGGGGTCGTATGATTATTTCGTCTCACCACTACTACAAACATGTGAACCTTTCAGGTTCAACTAAGTACATGTTTAGCAGCAACCAAACGGAGTATCACATTAAATTTTTAAGCCCCCTCCACAATAGCAATTTCCGCTTCTGTTAGCTCGTATAAGTCATACACCATACGGTCTATTTCTTTATCTGTTTTATCTATCTCGGCTTTGAGTTTTTGGGCTTCTTCTTTTTTGGTTTCAAATACTTCCATCCACTCCATTTCATCTAGCTTAGTGAGCTTTTCTCCTCCTGCTTTTTTTATGGCTTTGTTGAGCTCTTTTATGAATTCTCCGAAATCTAATTCGTGCCAGTTTTGGAGTTTTTTTGGAGTCACATCTAACTTATACTGAGAAATAATATACTGTTCTAATTTTTTTCTGTTAGTGTAACGCTTGTCATTTTGACCTTTTATCTGTTCCACAATGGTCTGAAACCCTTCTGAATCATCTCTAAAATCAGGCAATGGTATTTCTCCTAAAGTTCCCTTATTATAAGCGTAGTAACCTCCTTGAAAAGGTGATGCAAATTGTTTAATATACCATTGAGCCAATTTTGAATTTAACAAACCAATCAAAAGATATGGATTTATTTCTTCAGTAATAGTTACTCCATATCCACCAGCTGTGCCCCCACCAACAAAATAAAACTGACCATTTAAGTCTAATGATAACGAAGAGTTTTTACATAATACCTGTGTTAATATTTTGGGCTTATCGAAAGCAATCATGTTCTTTAGGTAAACATAACCGTACCAACTCCCATTATTCATCTTCCCATTTTCTCTCCCTTCAAGTTTATCCCTACAATCAATTAAATAATCCCAAATTGCAGGATATTTATTTATCATTTCCTCTTTTGAAATCAAATCAAAATTTTCTCTATCAACATTATAAGGGAATATTAATTTAAAATTAGGCCTTGGTGTTGCATACCTTTTGATTTCTGCACCTTTTAGTAATGGTTTTAATATCTCACAGTCACCAAAATCATAATATTTTTTAGTGAATTTCGAATATAATTGATTGCCTTTGACTTTTAGAATAAATACTGGGTCAGCACTTGTCTGAAGCCCTACGTATAAATCGGTCATAGTCTCCTTTAGCCTTCTTTTGTTACTAAGATTCAAAAATAAACTTGACGCAATTTCATCTAGAAATATCCATTTCTGACCTTTCAAATTTGAATATGGAATATTTGAAAAAGAAACTTTGTTAAGTTGTCTTGACTCCGCATCCAAAACTTTATAATACTTGAATTTATCTTTCTTCCTATGGCTAAAAGAAAATATACCTGTGTAAGTAGTGGCATCTGCAAAAACTTGATAATTTGAAAAATCTATATACTCATCTAAAAACATCTCATCATATAAAAGCTTTTTTAAATTCCCCCCATAATCTGTTGTAATAAACTTATTGGGCATGATATACGCTGCTATCCCATTTTGTGAAATTAAGAATTTCACCTTTTCCGTAAAAAGAACATAGAGGTCATAATTTTTAAATGCAGTAAGATAATTATTATTAAAATAAATTCTTGACTGTTCATCAATATTTTGAAGCCTAACATAAGGCGGGTTCCCAATCACAACATCAAAACCACCCTTATCAAAAACATGAGCAAACTCCTCTTCCCACTTAAAAGCTTTATCACCTGCCACGGCTTTGCTATCAATCAGAGAATTACCACATTTAATATTATTGTTAAGACTATTCAGTTTTCTACGCGGTTGAGCCGTACGCAGCCATAAAGAGAGCTTGGCAATTTCAACAGATTCCTCGTTTAAATCTACCCCGAAAATATTGTTTTCTAATACCGTGTTTTCAATGTTAGGAAACACAAAACCACCACCCAATAAAGCGGTTTCTAACTCATCCACATATTGGTGTTCTCTAATTAAAAAATCTAACGCCTGGTTTAAAAACGCACCACTCCCACAGGCTGGGTCACAAATAGTTAATTGCAATAACCAATCTCTATACGTATGCAGCGTTTCTAATAATTTTTTCTTGGTTTCTTTTTGGCGTTTCGGGTGAAACTCTTCGGCTATTATTTGGAGGTCTGTTTTCTTTACTTCGCACAGTTTACCCACCGTATTGTCTACAATGTATTTGGTAATGTACTTAGGCGTGTAAAAAACGCCATCTTTTTTTCGCTTGGTGGTTTGTTTATCAAATTCGCCTCCTTCTATCTCCGCGTTTACGCTTTCAATTTCGTTTAGCGAGTTTTCAAAAATATGCCCTAAAATATTGACATCTACCTGACTATCAAAATCGTAATCGGATAGTGTTTTGGTGTGTTTATAGAGTAGTTCATCATTTATTATAATAGAATCTAAAATTGCATCGGGCTTGAAAAGCCCACCATTATAGGCAAATATTTCAGCCGTTTTAGCCGTTCCTTTTCTTCCGGTATCTAGGTATTCAAAATACTTTTTATAGCGGTTGTATAAGGGCGTGTAGGCATCCATTTCTTTTAGGCTATCCCATTGCTCCAGAATTTTTAAGGTAGAGTTAGGCGGCAATAACCCTCTATCTTCGGCAAAGAACACAAACAGAAAACGGTCAATCAATTTTTGCGATTTCTTAAATAAGGTGCGCTTAATGTTTTTCTGCGCCTGTTCGTTATCCTCTTTAGAAAGTTCGATACGAAAAATCGCATTTTTCACATTCTGTTTTACCAAATCACGATACAGCTCTCGCTTAAATTGAGAGTAATCTTTGTAAAAGGTTTTGGTAATATTCTCTTCGGCTACCACCGAATCTGTTTTTATGGTTAGGGCTACATTGTTTAGCAAATTGCTACACTCCAAACACACGTACATTAACTCAAATTGCGCCTTGGATAAGGCAAACAAATTGAACTCTTCAAAGTCAACGGCATTATTTACATAAAACCGTACTTTTTCAAAGTTGGAAGTAATCACATACACACATCCGGATTGATTGGCTTTATAATCAAATGCTTGTTGGCGTATAGATTCTAAATCTTTTGTCTTGGTGCTTTTAAGCTCAATTACGGCAAGCGCTTGCCCATCTTTAAGTATGGCGCCATCTGTTTTCTTAGCGTTCTTCTCGTTCTTTAATTCGGTAGTTAAGTTAAATTTAGGCTCTGGATTTAGGGTATATCCCAATACATTTACAAACAGCTCACGTAAAAAACCTTCTTGAAATTGCTCTTCCTTACTCTCTCTAATGTTCTGTTGCCTACGTAGGTCGCCAAAGTACTTATTAAACTTTTTAAACGCTTTATCAACCGCTTGAGAATCTTGGAGTTTTAAGTGTTTTTGTAAAACTGATTTTTGAAAAAGAGCCATATTTTATACGGTATTTGTTAAGGTTCAAATTTAGCGAAACTTAACCTATTGAGTCTAATGAAAAGAGACACATATTCTGTAAATAATTACCCATTCTGGTGCCTTCTAAAGGAAACGCTTCATATCCTAGCACTTTGCCCCCATTTTAAAGAAATCTATAGGTTGGCTAGTCGTGTTATTTACTACGACTTTCAAAGAGGAGAAAACATTATTGGAAGAAAACCAATCTGGCCAGCTCATTCAAAATATTTTTTTAAGGTTAAGTCAATCCATAAAAGCTTAGCGCAAAAAAAGCGGATAAATTGCATTAATAAATTCCTTAGTGAAGTTTCAGTCTATTTTTTGCATTAGCGTTACCCGTATTGCAAAATCAGCATTGAATTATTACCGTAAAGGATGGTAACGTATAAAAAGCAAGTCTGGAGTTACTTCCTTCTCACCCATTATTTCGTACCGAAAAGCAATTAATATATAGGGATATTTGATAACCTACCCTTTCAATAAATCCATACTTTTGACCTATGCACAAAAATCAGGAAGCAAGCACGGCTGTTTCTACTTGGGTGAATCAATATAGCGACCATTTGTATGCGTGGGCGCTTTATAAAACCTCCTCTAAAGAGGTGGCGCAAGATTTAGTTCAAGAAACTTTTTTATCGGCTTTTCAATCTTTTAAGAAATACGAAAGGAAAAGCGCTCCTAAAACGTGGTTGACTGCTATTTTAAACAATAAAATATTGGACCATTACCGCCAAAAAATGAAAGTGGATAGTGTTTCTGATTCTTCCGATTCATTTACCGAAAACGGAACGTGGAAAAATCAACCTTCGGAAAACTTATGGAGTGAAGAGCCGCACCTGCTTGACAATGCCGACTTTAACGCGACTTTAGCCAACTGCATGGATAATTTACCCGAAAAATGGCGTTTGTCGGTTTTATCCAAATACACCTTAGAAAGAAAACCCGCTGAAATTTGTCAGGAATTAGGAATCTCCATGTCTAATTATTGGCAGATGATTCATCGTGCAAAGCTTCAGTTAAAAATATGCTTAGATAAAAATTGGGTATGAAGGGATTAAATTTATTGAATTGGGCCACATTTTCGTGTAAAGTGGCTACCGAAATGATTGAAAAACAATTGGTGACGGAACTTACCTATACCGAGAAAATAAAACTATCGGTGCATACCAGTATGTGTAAAACATGCCAAGCCTATGGCGTTGAATCGGCATTGATAGATGAAAGCATTAAAAAACAACAGCATAATCCAGAACAAAAAAACGCTACATTATCGGAAGAGTTTAAGGCTGAATTGATTGAAAAGTTAGCCTCAAAATAGCACATTTTAAAAAGGAACTCGGCCTATTTCAATTGTAACTAATTCTTAACCAAACTCACGGTTTTATTACTTCCACCATCTCTTTTAGGCTATTCGGGTTTTGACAATGCAGTTCAACACGCGATATCTGTGGAAACCAAAATGTACCCCCATCTATTTGAATATAAATGCTATTTACAATGACTTCTTTATTCCCCGATTTGGTAAATACACGAAACACATTGGCGTCATCTTTTTTAATTTGAAAGGTGCGTTTGTGGTAGGACACAAATTGAAATTCGGCTTCGGTATCACTGACTTTCAAATACTCAATGCCGTAAGAATAGTTTCTTTGAATCCATGTTAAAGGAGTCTCTTTATTGTGTTGGGTAGGTTTAACCCAGTAAATATGCAATGGGTTTTTTACATCCAATTTATTGGCAAATACATTCACATCATACCGCAAAAAATCGGGGTCTTTACTGCGCTCTACCTTAAATAAATGAATGGTTTCTGATTTGGTTTCTACCCTCACAAACGAAAATAAGGTCAATACAAAACCAGCCAACAGACTAATCATAATCGCTTTGGTGAATGGTTTGTTTTTTTTACGACCCTGGTTAGCAATCAAATCTTTACGCATCTTATTCTAATTTTAGGATTAGTCGTGAAACTTGTGAATTCCTGACAAATAATTTCGTTTTTTTTTCGCTAACCGATGGGGTGTCGCACCTACGGAGCTTATTAAAAAAACCTATATTCTCTACCGAGGTTTTACTCCTACGGAGTAGCAACTTCTGCAACCGCCTTTTTAGTCTCGTAGAGACGAAACCTCAATAACCGATCAATTTGCATTTTAATTTAAGCTCCAGCGGAGCGACACCTACAATGCCATTGGTTTGTTTTTCGCAGCTTTTTAAAACATATCCCTTTTTGCCAAGGTTTTACTCCTACGGAGTAGCAACTTCTGGTAGTTTTAATAATTCAGCATACCATATTATTTATCGTGAAATTATTTGAAGATGTTGGGAATAAATAGGTCAATAACACATATCTCAGCTGCGGAAATAAAATCTGTAGCCCTTTTTTATGCCATAAAAAAAAGGATAAGTAACAAAGCGTTTTCCCAGTCACTGAGAGCGTATTTATTAAATATCCCTTGTACATAAGTTGAATCAGGACGCATCCCAATTCCGTGGAAGTGGCACAGAATACCTCTTCAGTAGGTGGCAAATATATGACTTTATTACAAAAGACTACCACCAACGGAGAGGTATTCTAGTTATAGCATCCACCAAAACCATTGACATACAATCACTTAAAATTTATTTCATTTTTTTTGTAAGGAATTGAAAATCCATTCGACTATTACACCAAACAACAAAAAAACATAAAGATGAAAAAAGGATTTAAAAGTATTGGACTAGGATTAATATTAGTGTTTGCATCAAGCTTAACATTACAAGCGCAAAAAGCAAAAAACTGGAATGTAGACAAATCGCACGCATCGGTAAATTTTTCTATCGACCATTTCTTTTCTGCGGTAACGGGTAAATTCAAAAACTTTAGCGGAGATGTGGTATTTGACCCATCTGATTTAAAAGGAAGTAAAGTTAGTTTTGAAATCCAAGTAAATAGTATCAGTACAGATGATGAAGAAAGAGACCACCACTTACAAAGTGAAGACTTTTTTGCGGCTGAAAAATATCCAACCATCAAATTTGTATCTACTGGATTCACCAAAGTATCTGACAATGAATTTACAGTGACCGGAAAATTAACCATGAGAGGCGTGACCAAAACAATCACTCTTCCATTAAAAGTAACCGGTAGAATGGCTAACCCTTGGAAAGAAGGATACGAAATTTTAGGGGTTTCCATCAAAACCGCATTAGACCGTACCGATTATGAAGTAGGCACCGGAAGTTGGGCAGCTACCTCAGTGGTAGGTGACGAAGTAACTATTAGCATCAGCATGGAATTAGACGCTAAAATATAAGTTTAGCCATGCAGGTGGTACATAATATTTGAAAACCAAATCAATGAAGAGGGATACAAACGTTTGACGGGTGTGTCCCTTTTTTTATTTCCCCATTTCCCGCAATTGAGCCATAAAAAAAGCCTTCATCAAAAGGCTTTTTAAATCGTATTCAATATTTTTATCCGTTCTTACAACACCTTAAGCAAAGCGATAACTTCTTCGGAATCTGGACTATAATTCAACGCCAAATTCAAATACGCCTTCGCTATAGTAATGTTGCCCAAGCTAATATTAATCTTACCCAATAACAGGTTGTTTTCGTAATTGAATGGATAAAATACGGCCACTTTGGAGGCATATTCATTGGCTTTCTCAAATTTCTTTTTATCGTAATAGATGTACGCCAATCGGTAATTGGTTACAAAATGATTTTCCGACATTTTCAAAATCTCCTCGTACAAACGAATAACCTCATCCCAATTTTGCAGAGCTGCCAATGGATTGGCTAAACCTAATCTTGCTTCAATAGATTTAGGATTTGCCTTGATGGCGTTTTCATAATAGGTTTTAGATTTAATGTAATCGGCATTCATGTAATTTAACCATCCCAAACGCAGGTTTTGCGCATACGAATCAGAAGAGTATACGCTAGCTAAAGATGAAATGGCTTTTGTATAATCCAAGTTATATTCGTACTCATAACTCTTTTGAAAAGCAATGGATTCTTTGGTTTGCGCAAACGCTAGGTTTGACAATAGAAATACAAATAATACGAGCAGTGTGTTTTTCATGGTGGTGTATTATAAATTGATTTGTAGCCCCAAAAAGGCTGAATTTAATTGATAGGTAAATCCGTAATAGTTGTTGATTACGTTTTCATAAATATACGTTCCTTTAATAATAAATTTTGGTGAAATCATGTAACTCAAAGTCGATTGAAAACGTTTTGTCGGTTGATTGGTGTTATAAAATATACCGGTTGTATAATCCGAAAACAGACGTTCACTAACCTCGAAATAAGAAGCTTTAATCCATATTTTATCGGTAATCAACACATTAATAGATGGTTTTATGACGACTTCCAAGTCTTGATAATTGGAAGACGAAATTCCAAAAACATCGACCCCAATAGACACCCTATCCTTTAAAAAAGAGGGCGCATATTTCACTCCTACCGAAGGAATTAAAGCACTCTCGGAGGTGGTGGTGTCGGTAGTTTGCACTTGGTCTTGCAGCGGAAAATCGTTTAACCTAAATCGAGTTTTTGTGATTAATGAATTTTTAACCACCACATTTTGTGTGGTATAATTTAAATTCACGTTAAATTTCCATCGATTCATTCGGTAATAATAATGCAGGTAATAACTATTAGCCGAAAACTTTCTAGTACCATCCGTTACCTCATCGGTAATCAAGAAATTCTGGTTGGTAGGCACATCTTCATTCGTATAGTTTTCGATGAAATTTATTCTTGAAAACATGCCCCCTGCGCTAATCACCGATTTCTTGTTTAACAGGTAACTCCCAAATACATTAAACTGATTATTCTTGGCTTCAAAAATAGAAGATTTTAAACTGAATGGCGTGTACGCATAATTCATCCGAACCTTTTTGCCTATTCTGTGTTTCAAGAATAATGTCCCGTAATACAAGGTCCCCACAGTATCTACCGATGAGCTTTTTATTCCTCCTTCCAAGTAAACTTGCTCAATGGTTTCTCTAGTGTACCCAATATCCTTTTGCGTTTGCGCCTCCAAATCGTCAAATACCAGTTCGGCTAAATCACGCTCTCCCATGTATAAATAAGTCCAAAACAAATACGATTTCACGTATTCGGTGCCGTTGTTGGCAATGGCTTTTGAAAAGTACTTTTCAGCGTCAAGGTAGCGTTTCAATTGGAAACTAGCCTCCCCCATTCTAACGTTAAAATAGTAGTAATCTAGTTCGTTCTGTTTTCCGTAATTCGTCAGCTCTTTCCATTGTTTGGCCGCATATAAATTATAGGTGGTTGAATCTACTTTATTATAGCTTTCTTGCGCGGTGGCATAAATACTTAAAGAAAATAATAGCCATAAAAATGCTCCTTTAAGAACCATTATTGGTACCTGTATTATTTGCATAAAATAGTTTTAGTCTTGTTAATGGTAAACGAATGAATTTTACCTTCTTTCAATTTAAATGAGTAATTAAATTGCTCATAAATGCGATTACCCAAAGTAGCGACACATTTTGAATTAAAATCAATTTCTTCCGGCTGATGCTCACTATCACATCCCGTAAATTCAATCTGATATTTCACCTTACAATAGTGAAAAAATGGGGCTGTAAAATCATGAATTCCGGTAATTAGTTTATTAAAAAACCCGTCAATCATAATTTCATCATCTAGCGCAATGTTTTTATAATATCCCAACAGTACCTTTTGCGCTCCGTAGTAAAAATGATGGAGCACACTACCCGTTTTACCATAGAAATCAGTGAAATAAAACACGGTTCCGTTGTTTACGAAATAAGCCGTACTCTTGGTTTTATGGCAATAGATGTAGGTTCTATTTACGGAATCCACAAAAATTTCCCACTTCAATTTCTCTTGTCCATCCATCAATAGCATGGTTTTGCCCGGTACAAAATGAAATGCATCGGTAAGCAATTTAGTGGTTTGCACATTGAATACTTGCTCATTCTCTTTGGGCACGTCAAACTGATTAAATTTGACCTTATCGCCTTTTTGAGATAAATAATACGCCAATGGGTACGGAATAGTTTTAGACCCAATAAACGGAGTGGTTTGCAACTGAAAATGCAAATGAGGCTCTGGCGAACGACCTGAACTTCCGCACATGGCAACCACCTGACCTTTGGTTACATAGTCGCCTATAGCAACGGCAATAGAATCCATTTTTAAATGCGAAAGTTTACTATAAAACCCTTCGCCATGTTTAATAATGATGGTGTTACCCCAATTATTTTCCAGGTCCACCTGATTTATTTCATTGTCCTTTATTCCATTTAAAATCTCCGTAACATATCCATTTCCCGGGGCAATAACGGGTAAATCATAACAGTAATAATCTTTCAATTGCGTACCCGGTTGGGCATACGTGCTTTGTGCCTCATCCACTACATCAAAATCTAAGGCGTGTTGCCACTCCCCTTTATGTGTAATTTCACCATCGTAACCTTGACTCACACTCCATTTCCCCATTACGGGAAGCCCTAAATAATAATACGTATTGTTGCTAAATCGTTTAACCGCGTTCAAATATTTGTAATGATTTTTTTCGGGCGAAAACTGTTGCAGTGTTACCAATACAATTCCTGAAGCCTTGTGCCGAGTAGCCATAGCGGCCAAAAACAATAACGTTACAATATTGAACGGTAATGAATATAACGGTAAATGAAAATATGAAAACAACGTGTGTAGCGCACTAATAAGCAGCGCAATGACCGGAATTGTAAACAGTAACAAGAAATAAGATTTCCGAGATGGCACTACAAAGAACCCGCCTAAAGCAATGGCAGTTAAAATGAAATTAAACCCAATATACGAATAGATTAATTGGGAAAAATCACCCCCAAAGTAGGCGTAAAATCCAAATCCAATACTAAAGCCAAACAACGACAAACCGAATGCTATACGCGAATAAACCAAAATTCCAATGGCGATGATTAATCCAGCTAAATCATTGTATTGAAAGAAAATAGCGCCTAAAGAGCGGAAGTACATTTTGATAACATCCGCAAAGGGAAGGATACTTATACCATTGGTTACGGATTCAAATAAACCTGGGAAATTGTGTGCAAGTGAAATACCTTGCTTGACATTTAATTCTAAAGCTGAAAAATTATTGGCACCCAAAATAATAATCCAAATCCCCACCAAAAACGGCATACTTAAAAAGGGCAATCCTTTTTTAGAAAGCGTGATGATGAACCAAACCGTTAGAAATAAAGTAAGAATGGATGTGATGGCCAACAAGACGAAAAATGACATGTTGAAATCATAAAACATGCCCAAGGCGATACCCACCATTAAAGAATTGTAGGTGTAGGCACCATCTTCAATTAACTCTTTATTAAAATTGAAAAGGCTGGCAGTGATTTGCGAAATAAGCACCGCCAAAACCCCGCTAAACCCAGCACCCACATCAAAAAAACTTATGATGATTAACAACCACGCAAGCACTTTGTTGTTGGAAAACAAAATTTGGGAATAACTATTTACCAGTCCGTTGCCGTAAATTCCTAGTATGTTGTATAGCCTATTTGTTTCCATTATTTTTTTGAATTTAAACCTCAAAGTTAGGTGAGTCTTGCTATTTCTCTTTAATTATTCTTGTTCATTTTAGGTGTTGGCTAAAGAATGCAAACCTAAAGAAAGTGCTCCTCCTGAAAGGTGGTACGTAAGCGACTTTTTTTAATCACTTCCACTTATCAAGAGGAACATTTGCTTCGTAGAAACGTATTCCTACTTAGGTTCAAAAGAAAAACTTTTTAAAGTTTAAACTCTTTCAAATAGGTAGGTAACTGTTCGTCCTTTTCTAAAGTCGCTAAAGTTTCTCTTTTCCGTATTAAATGCACCTCTTTGTCGAGCCCTATCATAGTAATTGCAGGACGCAAGGAGATAAACTGC
This sequence comes from uncultured Flavobacteriales bacterium, assembly GCA_963974475.1. Classification (GTDB taxonomy): domain Bacteria; phylum Bacteroidota; class Bacteroidia; order Flavobacteriales_G; family Salibacteraceae; genus CAJXZP01. The sequence continues at coordinate 56,263 of CAXBCR010000018.1, read as the reverse complement.
ATGGATTGTGAAATATTATAAGCACCCATGTGATGCACAACAACCTGGTCGCCTGGTTTTAGTGGGGGGAACGTAATATTTTCTCTCACCACATCGATATTCATACATAAAGGTCCGTACATAATACAGTCTTCGGTATGGTTACCAAATTCTTGTGCTGGTGAGATTTTATGGTCGAACCAAAAAGACGTAAACATGATATTCACACCAAAATCCATAATAGTAGCGCGTCTTCCATCCGATAAACGTTTATTAGAAATCACACTTCCTAATAAGTAACCTGCGTCATCTACCATGGCTCTTCCTGTTTCTAAATACAAGTACGGAAGTTCATCTACTGGAAATCCTGCATTTAAAATAGCCGAAGAAATTACCTCTGCATAATCTTGAAATTCAGGTACAGAATCTGCCCCAGGCACCAAGGCTCCTTTCAAGGTGTTTTTGGATGCAAAACCTCCTCCTAAATCCAAATAGGTGATAGATTTATTGAATTTTCTTTTGATACTTAAAGCTAATTCCGACAATTTTTTAGCTGCTACTCCGTAGGCACTTGGGGCCAACATATACGTTCCGATGTGGCAATGTAACCCTACCAAATTCAACTTTCCGGCTGCCATTATTTTGTTAATCGCATCCCATGCTTGTCCGTTTTCATAATTGAACCCAAAACGGTCCCACATTGGGTAGATACCTGTGTCCATATTTACACGAATGGCTACTCTCGGTTTTTTATTCAACTCCGTAGCTATTTCTGTTAATCGGTACAACTCATCTAAATGGTCGATGTGAATTGGTGAATCATTTTTAATAGATAAACGCAAATCTTCATCTGTTTTATCCGGTCCGTTAAAAATAATTTTATCACCCGGCACGCCATTGTTTATCGCTTTTTCATACTCAAAACGAGACACTACCTCTGCCCAAGAACCCTCTTGATGGTAGGTATTACAAACCGCATTCAAATAGTTGGTTTTGTACGACCATGCAAATTGCACCTTTGGATAGCGCGTTTCAAAAATTCGTTTTGCGTTACGGTAATTTTCTCTGATTTTTCTTTCCGATAAAACAAAAAGTGGTGAACCATGCTCTTCTATCAAACTGCTAACGGATACTCCATCAATGTGTGTCATTGCGGCATACTCCGTTCTAGTCCCAAATTTGTTCATCAACCCAGTATTTAAGGGTTTTATAATGGGTCTTTCATATTGTTGCTTTTCCATGATTTAATATTTTGAAGTTTTCTGTAAAATGAAAACTGGATTTTTAATTGTTTTTATAACTCTCCGATGGTAGATATTTGTTCAAACTCACTCATATCCACAATCATATCGTGTGAGTAACGGATAAACATTTTGCCTACCTCATAGGAAGTAAATGGCTTAACTTTTTTACCCATTCCGTGATTAACCAACGATTCAATTTGATTCTGACCAGCTCCTACCGTGAGGTAACACCATGCAGGGAATCGCGGATTAATTTCAATCAGATAATACTCGTCATCCGTGTTTTTCAAGAACTCTAATTCAAAAGGCCCATTCCATTTGGTGGCTTTCACTAACTCTTTGGTTACTCGAATTAACTCTTCATCATCTAAAGTCACACCGGCCCAAGCTTTCCCTTTATCGGTAATGTAAAGCTTACGCATTGGAACGGCACCTAAAAGCGCTCCTGTTCCATCGCCAATACCGCAAACATTTACTTCCGAACCCCGAATAAATTTTTGAATAATTACCGGCAATCCCCATTGGGCATTTATTTTATTAAAATGCTGAATGGCTTGGTCCGAGGTGTAGGCAATTTTAGCATCGTAAAACTTTCCTTTAATCACCATTGGAAATCCAAATTCTTCCGTAAGACTTGGGATTTCGGCCGTATTAAAAAGCATTTTAGCAAACGGAACTTTAATATTGTGCTCCTTTCCGTAATCAAATAAATTTACTTTATGGCGTGCCTCAAATTGTTCTAAAGTAGGTAACACCATTTTTATGTTAAACTGCTTTTCTAACTGGCCTTGAATCTTGATGAAATTAAAAAGCTCTGCGTCAAAATTGGGGAACAAAAAATCTAAATTCTCAATGGAATTGATGTAATCAAAACGCTCATACAATACCTGCTGACCCGCAGAAGGATATGGAATTTGATACGTTTTGTCCACCAAGTCGTGCATATAAATTCCTGGTTCCATGGTTTCATACGACAATCCGATGATTCGCACATCAAAACTCTCCGCATCGCGCAAAGCTCTAATCACGGCAAGCCCTGGCCCTGGACTATCAATGGCATTTAAACCCGTTACCGCTATGGTGTACTTAGGCTTACTCATTGTCAATTATTTTATAGTTCTCCAACATGTTCTTAAAATCGTACAAGTCTTTTTCGACTGCATCGTTATCGGTCATATATCCATTCAAAATATGCGCTTTTACTTGCGCTTCGGATTTACCTTCTTTCAGCAATTTCAAAATTTTTTGACCCATTGGATTTACAGAATACGAATCTCCTGTAGATGGATTGAATAGAAATCCGGAATCACTGATGGCAATATTTTTTTTGACTTTCATAATTCTTGATTTTAAAGATTTAATTGTTCCATACAAAGAAACAGGGATAGTTGAAGTTTTCTTTTACACTTTTCGGTAAGAGATGTGTAAAATTCCGGTTATTGAAACTAAAACGCCATTAATAACTGATACCAGTACCTTACAGAAGACTCTCTAATGATTTTCGATACATTTGTGGCGATTCTTTAAAGGTAGAAATAGTTACGCCTACATGATGTTTAAATTGATTACTAAAATACTGGACACTGCTATAATCCATCATGTATGAAATTTCACTGACCGTATACGCATTTCCTATTAGTAAATCTTTCGCCTTTTCCATTTTCAATAAAATGATGTATTTCGCTAAAGTTACTCCGGTAACTTGCGAAAAAACGCGACTTATTTTATCGTAAGGAAGCTGTAATCGTTCGCTAATGTAATCCGAATTACGTACCAACGAATTACTGTTTAAAGACTCATAAATTAATTCAACCGCAGCTATTTTTGTGCGCTCTGCGATTTCTACATTGGGGTCCAACACAATGGTAAACCCTAATTCATCCAGCCATTTAATCAGTACGGATTTAGTTACTTCAGTATCTTCATATTCTAACGATACTTCGCCTAAGTCTATGCTAAGAATTTCAACATTAGCCATTCTACTAAAAAAAAGCCGCACTAATTTAATGCAGCTTTTGCCAATCATATTATTTAAATAAAAAGTTTCTTTACGAATCATTTGAGCAAACAAAAAAGCAAATTACTGAAGGCTTAAAATTATATCATTCTTATGAAAACAATTCTTAGAATCATCTTAAATTTTGAATTTTTGCCGCTGTAAACAATGGGTATTCCTTTTTATTTAAACCCTTTAAATTGTTTGGTATAAACCCCTGTAGAATCGTCCATTTTAATGGTGTAATCAAAGAAATGGGTTTGTGTATCAAAATTACCATAATGCGTATCCGTAGCATTGTGATCATCGCTCATGTGATTTTTCCAAGTCATCATTCCTCCATTACTCATCATGTGGTTGTGACTTGATTTTTGATGACCATATTCTTTGTAATATGCATCCCCAGTGGCGCATACCATCATTTCGTTTCCTTCCGGATAGAGTTCTAATAAAAATGTGGTATCTAAATCACCGCCAAAACAATGCACCTCAACAGTGTAATCATTGTGATACGAAATAACAGCAGTAGATGAATCTTGCACAGTGGTCACGCTGTTGCTTAACTTTCCTTGATACGTTCCTACTACGTCTTTAGTTAGATCTACTTGTTCGCTTTTTTTACTACAAGAGCCCAAGAAAATAAGTGTCAAACCGATTATGCTAACCAATGTAAGTGATGATATATTTTTCATTTTGAATTTGTTTTAAAAACTTAATTTAATCGTTGAATATTTGTTCAAAGCTAAAAATTGAACTGGGTAAAAAACATGATTTAAGGAATGATAAAAGTTGATTCTTTACAAGAAAATTCCTGCTTTTTAGCGCTTTAGCATGGTAAAAATTGCACTGATCCGCACATATATTTTACGAAAGTAAAACCTATTTACCGTTAGCCATTTTCACAACCCTTATCCTAGACATGCTTAAAAATCATATAATAAAATGCGATACCGCTTAAACCATTGTTTTCCAAATTTTTATGTCGCCACCACGACAAATTTAAGGACTCCATTTGTCTAATTTATGACAAAACAGACTTCCATATCAACCTAACGTTGCATTGAAATTTTATTTATTCATTAAAAATCAAAACCATGAAAATAAATACCAACACCAAATTTGTGCTAATTCTAATTGGGCTGATTTCATCGACTACTGTTAGTATTTCTCAAATACGCACTTCAGCGGCCGAATATTTAAACACCGTTCAATTTAGCGGTAGTCAAAGTTCTACTACTGGAATTATTTATGAGGTTATGCCTGGTCCATCAGTTATTAATCCTGCGATGAGTCCTACTCCCTTTTCAGATAGTATACAAATGACTACTGGAAATTATAATTTATTTATTGACGATAATGACACCTCTGATTCTCCTAGTTCCCAAGACTCAGTAAGGTCAGTAAACATTCAATTTACAGGCGATAACGGTCAGAAATATAAGATTGATAATATTATGATTATTCATAAGCCAGATGGAGCCGGTGACCATCCTTTTTTCGGTGGAATTGGCTTGAACAAAATGATGCATGGAAACACGGGAATTGGGACTAATTTAATGCCAAAAATGATGGCATACATTACTCTTTGGGGAATTACGGATTTAAAAGACGCAACAAATGATACAATAATTGCAGCAGGTAGAATTATACATTTAATGGTTGCCACCAATGTACGTGATGCTAATTTAAAAATGGATACAAATGTAGTCACCGATGGTTCAGACTACAATATCAAAAATGCTCATACCCACATTATATTACCGCCTTTAGATATGGCTGGAAATATGAGTCCCGTGCCCGGAACAGCCCATGGTTTTTTACACATGATGTTTGAAAAACCTATTTTGAATCAGGCGGATAAAGATTGGACCAAGGTATTCGAAGTGCTTCCTGGCCCAGCAGCAATGAATTTGGCAATGAGTCCAACCCCATTTTCAGACAATGTAAGTATAGGTTCTGGTGCATACTCATTAAGTTTAATTGATTTAGATTCCAATGACTCTCCTACTTCAAAAGACTCTGTTATTTCGGTAAATATTCAGTACCAAAGACCTAATGGAGATAAATTTTTGATTGATCATATTAATATCATTCATAAACCAGATGGTTCAGGTGATCACCCATTTTTTGGTGGCATTGGGTATGATGTTTTGATGCATGGAAATACCACAATTGGAACCGATTTAATGCCAAAAATGAAATCGTACATCACACTTTGGGGACTAACAGACTTAAAAGATATGAATGGTAATGTAATTGCGTCAAACCGCATCATACATTTGATGGTAGCAACCAGAGTAAGGCGAGCAGATTTAACGATGATTGCGAGCGGTATTATTGATTCTAGCGATTACGACCAAACCATGAGAGAAACGCACATTATACTACCACCTTTGGATATGGCTGGAAATATGAGTCCGGTTCCTGGTACCGGTCATGGTTTTTTACATTTAATGTTTGAAAATGTGGATTTACAAGATTCGACCATAATAACTTCCATCAATGAAGTAGTTGTGAAAAACACTAGTGTAAAATCGTACCCAAATCCATTTAAGGATAATATGACCATTGAATATCAATTATCACAAAAATCGAAGGTTAAAGTGACAATATATGACCTTACAGGATCCATTATTGAGGTATTAATAAATGAAGTGCAATTAAATGGCTTACAACAGGTAGTTTATACACCGAACGAGAATTTACCTAGTGGAATATATTTTTATGAAATCGCAACACCAAACAATCGTATTGTTGGAAGATTGTCGTTAATTAAATAATACACCATTCAAATAAGAAAAGCAGAGGAACTTGATTCATCTGCTTTTCTTATTTATTTCTTAATGATGTTCCGCTTTGATACCAATAGAAAATCAGTGTAAACAAAGGAAATTATCCCGAAGGGATAAAATGTTTGTAACCTGTTGATTATACAAATGTATACGACCCCATCGGGGTCGCATGTTTATGTAGAATTACTACAAGTATGAGAACCTTTCAGGTTCAGGTCAGCACTTATTTAATGGCAAACAAACGGAGTATCATTTATTTCTTTATTAATCGAGTGGAAGTAACCTGTCCATCTTCCGTTCTCATTTTCACAATGTAAATCCCAGTATTAAACGTAGAAATATCCAATTGTTTGATGCTATTGGTTATTTCAAACTCAAGGATATTTTGCCCTCGAACATCTAACACTTGAATAAAAACAGATTGAGCATTTGAGGACTCAAATGTCACCAAAGAATTACTTGGGTTAGGATACATTTTTACCAATCCCTTCACCTTTTCATTTGCCAACCCATTTGGCCCACAAGCAGTTGATTTGGCCAAACTTTTTCTAAACCACCATTTATTAATGTTCATTCTCATCTTTTCCGCTTGGTCATGTGTAAACATAACTCTACATCCTTGGATGGCATAATCCATAAAATTTTCCCATTGTGCCAATTTATTTCCACAGGATACCATACCAGGCTGACAACCTTGAATCCAGGTCCGTTGTGGTGGAGTATCACAAATAGAATCCCCTCCAATAGTACAGTTTGCAGGTACAGAACCTCCGCACCCACCTTTAAAATTGTGGCTCAATCCTAAGTAATGGCCTACTTCGTGTGTAGCTATTCTTCCATCCCCATAAAATGAATCCCCATTATTATCCCCGAATTGCCCATAATTAATGACTACCCCATCGTACGTTGGTGATGCATTCCAAGGAAACACCGCAAATCCAGTTTGACCTTGTCCGCTAGCGTTTACCAGCTTTACTACCCAAATATTCAAGTATTGATCGGTAGGCCAAGGATCCTTACCACCAAGTGCGCCCACCATCATATTATTACTGAAGGTGATAAAAAAATCTTTGTTGGTTTGAGTTCTAGTTATCCCAGAAGTTTGATTCCCATCAGGGTCCACTTTTGCTAGGCAAAAATTAACCTTGGGGTTTCCCTTCACTGCTTTAAATTCCATTCGAATATTAGCTGTGTCAGAATTTCTCATTTGGAAATCTTCATTTAAAACACCAATTTGATTATATACCAAACTATCCGCTATGTTTTCCGAAATTGTTTTGTAAACGATATGAACCACCACGGGTATGTTAACCGTCCCTGAAATTGAATCCGTTTCGGCAAAAGGGTAATTCCCGTATCGGTTGGTTAACTCCTGCAAAGCATAATTTATATGATCCTCTTGACCACATTTTGGAAATTCTTGCCCAAAGCCAAATTGCGTAACAAAAGTTAATGCAATAATTAAAATCGTATTTTTCATAATTGATTGATTATTTGGTAACCATAGGTGCAAGTTTACGAATAAAAAAAAACCTGAAGCAACATTACTTCAGGTTCATTTACTTAATATGAATAATAAACTTATTTAAATCCAATAAATCTTTCGGATAAATTAGAAGACGAATTTTCCATTTTAATGGTATAATCGAATTCATTGTTATTTGAATTAAAATTACCATAATGCGCATCCGTAGCATTGTGATCATCGCTCATGTGATTTTCCCAAGTCATCATTCCGCCATTACTCATCATGTGGTTATGACTTGACTTTTGGTTACCATATTCTTTATAGTAGGCATCCCCAGTAGCGCATACCATCATGTTGCTTCCTTCCGGATATAGTTCCAAAAGAAATGTTGTATCCACATTACCGCCAATGCAATGTACACGTACGGTATAATCATTATAATACGTAATTGTAGCAATGGAAGAATCTTGAACATTTGTAATACTATTACTTAACTTTCCTTGATAGGTTCCCACTACGTCTTTAGTTAAATCAATTTGTTCCGTAGTCTTTGTGCAAGATCCTAAAAAAGTTATACCTAATATTACCATTGCAGCTGTAATCGATAATTTTACATTTTTCATAATACTTTTTTTTATTATTATTTATACTACGAAGGAACGCAGATGAACCAATTAAACTTTTACACTTTAACGTAAAAAATGTGTAAATTTCGGTATAATATCATCCAAACTAATACATAAATATAGGCTTAACAGAAACAACAAAGCCCGAATTAATCGAGCTTTATTGGTCCAAATTAGGAGGTAAGAATAATTATGTTGGATTTAGTTAACGTGAAAAAATCAATAAACCATAAATATCATAAAGGCACAATTTTTCTTGCAACTGATAATCACTCCTTCCCTCTTTAAAAAACATAGAATTCCTTATTCTAATTGGCAGACTGCATAAATTTAATTACTTTTTTTACTTCATCCGGTGTTAAATTTGCTCTTAATTGCATGTGCATTCCAGCTACCTCCCAATCCACATCAGAAAATGTATCTGGAGAAGGGGTATTATGACATCGAATACAAGTTTCTCCCCAGATTTGAGCACCTGACTTGGCCTGAATCATGGCCGATGGTTTACAGCTTTGAACTGATACTGCTAATAACAATGTTGCCAACGCAGTAGATATAATAATTCCTAATTTTTTCATCTCTTTTTGTTTTAATATTAGAATCCCATGGCTACACGCACATAGAATAAGTTTTGTGAAATGGTTTCATTGGTATCATGATCTCCCAGCCCATCGGTGGTTTGGTAGCCAATTTTTACAACTGTTCTCCAATCTAACCAATAATTTAAGCCAAATGTCAGTTGAGTTGGGTCAGCAGCCCATAAAGATTCCTCAGCGGTAGATAATACACTGTAACGAGCTACAGCCTCAAAGTTTCGTAAAATTTTGTTTTCTAACAAGGATGGCCTAACCGCTATTTGAGCATAATATCCACTACTCTTATTTTCAAAAGTGTAATCAGCTCCGGTTTCAGGATTTAAATAATCAGCATCACTCACATTAGTTCCATTGTATTGCCCTTTTATATCAACAACACTTTTCATGAAATTTAGATTTTTCACGAACGATAAATCAATGGCATATAAGGTAGCCGTAACATCCTCATATTTTGACTCTGCAGTACCTACTTTACCTGTCATTCCAGAAAACCCGATTTCCAAAGACGAATTAGACAAAGGAAGAATCCCAATTCTACCACCAACGGTTTTATTTTTATTATTATCCGTCATATATCCAAATTTTAACCCACCAGCTTCATCAGGCTCATCTGAACCATCTTTTAATTGAGGACCGTTAATAACGTAAGCTTGATAGTTCAATTTAATTGACCCTGTGTAAAATGCGCCACGTATTTCCATTCCTATGTCTGCCATGGGAGAAATGCCATCATGACCAAAACCTAATGGAGCATTATTTACTTTATTGATCCATGATGGATGCATTTTTTCGGTAAAAGTTCCAAAAGGCAGTAAGAATTGACCTGCCCGAATAGTCATGTAATTATTCAATACATAAGATGCATTGGCATAACCTAACCCCAATTCAAAACCACCATTCACGTCATACTGGCCTTCTAATTCAGCCTCAAAAAATAAACGATCGGATTGTCGGTATAATAAAATCGGATTAAACCCACCACCTATAAAATTGGAACTACTTTCCCCTTCGCTATTGGTCAAATTATCAAGCCCTGTAAACCAAAATCCTCTTAACATGAATTTAGACTTTCCTGGTTTAGCGTTATAATTATTTACTGCCGCCTGTCTATCGAATGTGCTGGTAGTATCTTGAGCAATTAAAGACCCAACAGCAAAAATCCCAATAAGTGTAAAAATTTTTTTCATCTGTTCTATTTCTTTAATGTTCTAATGTAATTAATTAACTCCCATCTTTGATTCTCCTTTAAAATTGCCTTGTAAGAGGCCATCGGTGCACGACCTTCTGTAAGTTTCCAGAAAATTTCACCATCTTTTTGATTTTGAACTGCAGCTGTGGTAAAATTTGCTGGTCTTGGATTTAAACTTGCACCAGCCATACCATCGCCTTTACCCTTTTCACCGTGGCAAATGACACACATTTGCTTATATAGCTTTTTACCTTTTGCAGTGGCAGCTTCATCGCCCTTAAGTGGGTTAACTATTTTTGCCGAAGTGGCTGGAGCTTTCCAAGCACCTCCATTACTTTGATCGCCTAGATTAATGGTCCAAGCTGAGAATAATACCATTGTTCCCATTAGTAAAGAGCCAATAATTACATTTTCCAATTTTCTTTGCATGATATTTAATTTAACAGTTATTTTTAAACTGTTGCAACTTTATATGTTGCAACATCTTTTATTTTCAACAAATTAAAACACTGAAGAAAGCCCAATTAATGACTTAAATTGGGGATCTCTGTGATTAAAATTGGCAAGAAAAATGCCTTTTAACTGTTTTTAGGTAAATATCGATACAGACAGGGACGATTAGCCCCGGGCTTTGGTAAGTAACAAATTAAAGGTTCGAATTTCCTCTTCACTCAAATGAGAGAGGAACCCGAACAGTTCCTCTTGCTTAGTATCAAAAAAATCTAAAATTTTTATTCCATGGTCGGAAATTGAAACTGCCACCTTTCTACGATCATTTGGATCAATTTGACGTTCTAGAATATCTTTTTTAACCATGAGATCTACCACTCTAGAAGTATCTGAACGTTTATCAAGCATTCTCTCTTTAATGTATTTTAGTGTAACTTGATTTTTTTTACTCCCTCTTAATATTCGTAAAATGTTATACTGTTGAAAAGAAATACCATGAGATCGAAAAATTTCGTTGTGCATGTTCACCATCCACTTGCCAGTAAAAATTAAATTAATTGTGGCCTCCTGATAAGGATTAGCAAACAATTTAGTTTGCTTTATTTCTTTTAATACATCTGCCATAAATTTAATTAAAGAAACAAAGGTATCTGATTAACTTTTGCTTCACCCTAATCAACCAACTTTTTATTATCCAATTACGGTTTATTCCCATTCATACCCATAAGGCACAAGCATTTGTTGGAGCCCTGCTAAGTTCAAAATTTTTATTTTATGCCCTTTCGTATCAATAAACGAATCATTTTTTAATTGCGTGATTGTTCTGCTCACTTGGTCGGAGTTGGTGCCTGCCATATTACCAAATTCTGTACGAGAAAACGAAACATTCAATAATTGAGAATCTGGGTCCATCCCAAAAGTATTGACTAAATAAATCAATGAAAACGCAACCTTTTCACTCACCGTCATTTGAGCCAAGTATTTAGTTCTAATTTCACTTTTCCGTAACTCTTTGGAATAAAACATCATTATTTCAAAAGACAAGGAAAAGTTATCTTTAAGCGCTTTCATCAAAATACCACTATCCATGAAGCATACCCTAGCGTCTTGAATTGCTGTCGCTCCAATGGGGTAGGTTTCGTGACCAAAACCAATGTGACCTAAAATATGCCCATCGGTGGCCAAACGAACGATTTGTTTTTTACCATCTAGACTGGAAGATTCAATTTTCACATCTCCTTTCTGAATAAAAAACAGTCCAAAAACAGGTGCGTTTTCTTGAAAAATGGATTGTCCTTTTTTTAGAAGTAACTGAATCTTTTTCTGGCTCAAAACTTGAATGGTGGCAGGATTGCATTTTTTTATTAAACAATCCAAGGTGCGACATGAATTACAGTCTGTTTTCTTTTTATGGAATGCGTTCATCTTACGTGTTTTTCAAAATTGTTAAACCTTAGTTTAATACGTGGTAGCAAAGCGTGGTAGTATGAAATGCTTCATGCACATATTGACATACTTGTTTGGAAACCAAATTACCGTTAGGGTCTATTAGCATGCTCGATGTTTGTGCAAAAAAGCCAATTCCGGCTACTGCGATCATAAACCGCAACCAAAATTTCTTAATAGACATATTTTCATTTATTTTTTTCATCTTCCTAATTCATATAATCCATAATGGCCAACCCTATTAACATCGCAAAAAGCAAGATGTAAATTACGCTATTAAACCGCTTTTCTCGTTTTGAGTTTGGTTCTTCATCTCCAACTTTACAACAATCTTTCATGGCTTTATTTTACAACATAAAAAGGTTGTGATTGTACGCTATTGGAAGTAGTGATAGTCAAATAATACATTCCCGTACCCCACTCTTTGGTGCTAAAAACCAAATTCTTGCTCCATGGTAATTCTTTTAATAAAGCACCAGAGCTCGCATAAATCTGAATCTTTCCATCCGTTAGATTTTCGTTTAAATCTACATTCACCATCCCATTAGAGGGGTTTGGGTATAATTTAAAATCATTTTGTTTTTGGTGTAAGTTTTCCACATCTGTTTTTAAATTGGTGAAACTAAAAATGAATAATCCATTATTTTCATCACTAGCTAAAATGGTGTCTATTCCCCAATTAATAAAAAGCCCGAAATTTCCTCCATAACCTGGACCGCTAAGTAAAGTATCGGTATCATATTCGTCCACTAATTGCATGTGAACGGGGTCACTTACATCAAATACTCTAAAACCCGCTCTATAATAAGATACATAGGCATAATTGCCTTTCACATATAAATTGTGAACATAAGCCGAAGGGTCGGAAAAACTATCCACCTTCATGGGATTATTTAAGTCACTAATATTCCAAACTGTGATATCATTTTCCAATGGTTTAGCTAATTCATCACACACAAAAAGAAAATTACTATCCTCTGTTGTCCATCCACTATGTTGGTAACCTCCTGCCGGTAGTGAACCGATTAAAACGAGCGTATCGGGCTGGCTAACATCATAAATACGCGTACCACAATTTCCTGGGAAATCATATAATCTATTTCCAATAATTGAAATATCATGTCCTTCACAAGAATTATCAAAATACACTTGCACCGGATTAATCGGGTCAATATTCAAATCCATTATTCGTACGCCTGGGGCGGATAAATACATGTATCCCGAATCACTTATGGTTATATTATGAGCAGCTGGAAAAGTACCAACTTTCACAGGATTGGTAGGGTCAGACAAGTCAATTATCTTTCCTAGTAAAGAAGAGGATTCTGAAATTACGTAAGCATAATTTCCCCAAACTTTCACGTCAATAGGTTCAACTCCTCCACCTTGAATACTCCCTACTAAACTTGGGTTACTCAAATCTGATAAATCAATGACTCTTAAACCTGAATTACTGGCACATAACAAGGCGTATTTTACTCCAGTAGTTGGGTGCGTATATCCATAAATATCATGAATAGGCAAACCGGTAATGGGCAATTGGCTCACCAAAGTAATGGAGTCCTGCGCATGCACTGCAACACCAAGATTTAAACCTAATACGAAAAGAATATATTTTTTAAATAGCTTCATAATGCGTTATTTAGAAATGATTAATTTTTGATTCACTATTCTATTTCCCGTTTTAATTTCCACTACATAAACCCCATTTGAGAAAGTTTGAGTCGGAATTTTTATATAGTCAGTATTTCTAATTTCCTTTAAAAAAACTTGTTTTCCTACCGTATTATAGATAGTAACCCAACGGGTTTCGAAAGTGCGGCTAAATTCTAAAACCACCTCATTGGAAGCTGGATTGGGATACACTACAAAATCATTATTTTCAGGAATTGAAGTAACACTTACTGGAAAATCTCCGATATTGATATTGTCCAAGTACAAATTATTTCCGCCATCGGTAACATTGACAAGTTTAACTTGCACATACCCTAGATTCCGATAGGGTTCCAAGTAAATTTTAGCCTCCTTCCATTGGGTGGTATCCGGAATAAATGGCGTGGTTTGGGTGGGTGCCGTAGTCAAGTTTCCACCCGAAAGTTTAATCACTTGTTTGAAATTCACGCCACAATCTTGCGATAAAAGTATAACCAAATCGTCTGAAAATGAAGCGTCTGAACGCGCATAGGCATAATCAAAAGTCATAAACAATCTACTTCCGGTAAAAGCCGTGAAATCAAGAAAAGGGAGCACAATATCATCTGCTGAACCGTAATTGGTGTTTATCAAATTATTGATGCGAATGGAATGACCGCCAGTTACTTTAGAAATGGAATCTTTTTCCCAAGTTATGCCACCATCATTATTGATTATTTTGATGCCTTGCGCAGGAAAAACAGTTGCTTCAAAATCTTCGTAAAATGGAATAGGCCGACCTGTACCGGGAGTAATGGTATTTATGTAATTCACCTTTTCCAAGCTATCGGAAGTTGTGCCATTAGAAACCACCAATTTTACCGAAAAAGTCCCTGGATTATCATATACTACCGTTGGGTTTTGATCGGTAGAGGAAGCAGGATTTCCGCCTGGAAAAGTCCAGTTCCAAGAAGTAATTCCATTTAAAGAAATATCCGAAAAATTTACCGCTCCATTTTTACAAACAGTATCCGTAAGGGTCACAAAGTTGGCAACCACCGCACAAACTGCGGGAGCCACATAGTTCGAATCCGTTCCAGTAGCTACCAAATTACTTTCGCTCCAAATTAATGTCCTTATCGAATTAAGGGTGCTGTGAATTCTTAATTTCTGACCATTAGTAAACATATTTTTACAGGCGTCATTGGTGTAATTCAAGTAATTCTCTTTTTGGTCGTTTACATCAGGAAAATCATTCGAACAGCTATTAATGTCGCTACAGTCAAAACTAGGCGCATCTTGTGGCGGAGTATCACAAACATAATCGCCATCCGTACACAAATCAGTGCCACAACCATTATTGAAAGTATGATATAGTCCAAACCAATGACCAATCTCATGAGATGCCGTTCTACCCAATTTCCCATTGGCTGTACCCATATTTCCAAAAACATCGCTGCGAACTACCATACCATCCTCATCGGCAGGCCCCCCCGGGAAAGAGGAATATCCTAGTACACTACCACTGATGCTTTTCACCAAGTAAATATTCATATACTTGGTATTATCCCAAAAACTCAATTCCTTTAGCATAGCTCTTTGATAGGAATTATGCGTGGTAAGCGAAGAATAAACACGTACAATTCCACTCGTGCAATTTCCATTTGGGTCAATTTGAGCTAGCTTAAATCTTACTTTGGTATCCACCCCTGCGCCATCTCCATTGGTTCCGGGTAACTTGCCATAATCTTCATTCATAATTTGGATTTGACTCTGGATTTGAGCATCCGAAATATTTTCAGGTCCCCCTTCATGAATAACATGAATCACCACTGGAATAATGGTTAGACTATCATGTCCGGAAGCCCTTAAATTTTTATTTTTCAAATCCGCTACCCCTTTTTGTATAATGATTTCGGCTTTTTGAATGGATTTATTATTCGTGTATTCATCAAATAAACAAGGCTGTTTAGCATCTTGTCCAAAAAGCATTACCGCATTGATAAACAACACCATAGAAATATAAATTGACCTCATAATTTTAATTTTTCATGGGTGAAATTGCGCGTAATATTTTTCATTATTCTCATTAAATTTTGGCGCTTTTAAGTCGTAATGAGTTTACAATTACCGAAACTGAACTAAAGCTCATAGCCGTAGCAGCAATCATGGGTGATAATAGAACTCCGAAAAACGGGAATAAAATTCCTGCTGCCACTGGAACCCCAAGTGTGTTATAAATGAAGGAGAAAAATAAATTTTGTTTGATATTTTTCATCACCGCGTGACTCAAGTTTTTTGCTTTCACAATGCCGGATAAATCTCCTTTTACTAACGTGATTTCCGAACTTTCTATAGCGATATCTGTTCCTGTGCCCATCGCAATTCCTACATTGGCTTGCGCTAAAGCGGGAGAATCATTTATTCCATCGCCAGCCATGGCAACAATTTTACCTTCGGCTTGTAATTTTTTTATTCTATTGAGTTTGTCTTCCGGTAAACAGCCTGCTTGAAAATCGGTTAAATTTAACTCATCCGCAACCGCCTTGGCAGTGTTGATATTGTCGCCCGTCATCATTATTACCTCTACTCCGCTTTTAATTAACTGCGCAATGGCAGTTTTACTACTAGTTTTAATGGCGTCAGAAATAGCGACAAAACCTACAGCTACGCCATTTATAGCGATAAAGGAAACCGTTTTACCCAGTTTTTGATTTTCTAATACGGAGGCTGCCAACTCTTTCGGGATTTCAATTTTAAACTGAACGAGTAATTTATCGTTTCCTACAGCTACTTTTTCATTGGCTACCATTCCCACAACCCCTTTTCCGGCAACGGCTTCAAAATCGGTTACCTCAAGGAATTCTGCTTTTTCTTTTTTCGCATAATCTACTACCGCTTCGGCTAAAGGATGTTCACTTAATTTATTAATGCTCCCAATTTTTTGGGTTAATTGAGCACCATCCACTCCAGCTATTGCATACACTTGCTCTACGGATGGTTTGCCTTCTGTAATGGTACCGGTTTTATCGGTAATCAAAACATTTACCTTATTCATGTGTTCTAAGGCTTCGGCATTTTTTATTAAAACTCCTGATTGCGCACCTTTGCCCACGCCTACCATTACCGACATTGGAGTAGCTAAACCCAATGCACATGGACACGCAATTATGAGTACCGCAATGGCATTCACAAAACCAAAAACCATTTTGGGTTCTGGACCGTAAATGGCCCAAATTCCAAAAGTGATTACAGATACCATCAATACGAAAGGCACAAAATACTTAGAAACCGTGTCGGCTAAGTTCTGAATAGGAGCACGTGAACGACTTGCATCGTTCACCATTTGAATAATTTGAGAAAGAAGGGTATCAGAGCCAACCTTTTCGGCCTCCATCACAAAAGAACGCGTGCCGTTTATGGTTCCAGAACTTACTTTGTCATCCGGGTTTTTATTGACAGGCACTGGCTCCCCAGTAATCATGGATTCATCAATGGTAGATGAACCTTCTTTAATCTTCCCATCTACGGGCACCTTTTCTCCTGGTTTAACCCGAAGCAAATCACCTACTTTAATAATATGAATAGATACTAATTTGTCTTCTCCATTTTCTACCAAGGTAGCTTCTGAAGGAGCCATTTTTAATAATTCTTTAATGGCTCCACTGGTTTGACTATGCGCTCTAGCTTCCAAGAGTTGCCCTAACAATACTAATGTTAAAATGACGGAGGTTGCCTCAAAATAAAGCATTACCGTGCCCTCTTCAGTCTTAAAAGCACTTGGAAAAATTTCTGGAAATAATAAACCCGCTATGCTAAAAACAAAAGCGACTCCAGTTCCAATCCCTACCAAAGTAAACATGTTTAAGTTCCACGTAATAATAGACTTCCATGCACGTTCAAAAAACATCCAAGTGGCATACATTACCGGAATGGTAAGCGCTAGTTGAACCCAATTCCATTGTCCCTGACTTAATATTTTTAGTAAAGGATTTCCAGGAATTAAATCGCTCATAGAAATGATAAAAACGGGTAAGGCAAATGCCGTAGCCATTATCATTTTACGTTTAAGCTGGTTATATAACTTGTTTTCGGCTCCCTCATCTGCTTGCAATGGAATTAAGTCCATCCCACAAATAGGGCACGCACCGGGCTCATTCTTAATTATTTCGGGATGCATGGAGCACGTATATTGCGCTTCAATTTTCAAACTAGGCTGCTCCACTAGGTCCATTCCGCATACCGGACAGTTTCCTGCTTCATGATATACTTTATCTCCTTCACAATGCATGGGACAGTAGAAAATTCCGTTGCCTTTCGCTAAGGGAGAAAATTTTACTTCATGTGAATGTTCATTTGAATAGGAATCAGGAAGTTCAATGGTATAGTGCAAACCACCCTTTAACATTTCTTGTTGAAATTCCGCTAACTCAATATGGCGATTCATTTCAATTACCGCTTCCGATTTTTTTAAATCAACGGTAACTTTAGAAACCCCATTTATACTCGACAACAAACTTTCCACAGAGGTTTGGCAGCCCACACAGGTCATTCCTACAATTTTATACGTATGTGTCATATTCATGTTATTAGCTATTAATTAAACCTTATTGGTCTTCAATTCTATTTAATACCACTTGAACTATTTTGATGCTAATTCGCTCTTCTTTATTCACATCAGTCGATTCAAAACCCAAATCATCCAATCCGATTTTTATACGAATTGTTAATATGCATGAAAAGGTGCCACGATTGGAAAGATGTTCCAATTTCCCGGTTCCACGAACCTCATTATTAGAAGAGACAACTATTCCTTCCAAATTAAAACTCTGTGGAGGATGGTTTGTAGTATTAATAAATTCCACTCCCAATTTCCCTTCAATCACGAGTTTTTTATTAGGAATTTTCACAAATTCACTGAAATTTTTACCTTCAGAATTGGTAAGAGTCGTCAAGTCAATTTCTAACTTATAAGTAGCCGCGTCATAGTCTAACAACATCATTAAATCTTTAGATCTATAGGTATCGTTTGCAAAATCCATTTCCATCATGCCATTTTGCGTGCTATAAATGTTTTGAGCTTGAACGCTTATGGAAACCATTAACATTGTCAAAATCAAAAACATATTTCTATTATTTTTCATAATTCTGTATTTTAAATTAATTCTCTACTATATTTGTGCAAATAGAGCGAACTAAGGAAGAGTAGAGTATCTCAAACAAAAAACTCTTCCTGACTCTACCTCTTATAAACTTCAAGCACTTTACCCCTTCCGTTTATTTTTTTTATTCCCATTAATTTTGATTTTTAACAACAGAACATAATTGTAAAGTGAGACTGGAAAAAAATTGAGTATCTCAAACAAAAAATCAAATTCCAGTTTTAAACTCACTTTACAAAAAAGTCCAAATCAAAAA
The DNA here is from genome assembly GCA_963974475.1 of uncultured Flavobacteriales bacterium. Taxonomy (GTDB): domain Bacteria; phylum Bacteroidota; class Bacteroidia; order Flavobacteriales_G; family Salibacteraceae; genus CAJXZP01. The sequence goes on along the minus strand of CAXBCR010000018.1, from coordinate 37,427 downwards.
AAAACTTTTTTAACGATTTTCACATCGTTTATTCGCTCCATTCAAATCACTCAATAATAACATTATCAACATATTGAGTACTATAATAGATTCTAAAACGATTCACATTTCAACCTAATTTATGGTATTTTTTATCTCTCCGCATTTCGGCATTTTTTTACCTAAATATGGATTTTTTATTTCTTTATCCGTACTTAACCAAAACCCACCTTTGTTGTCGTTGGCCATTGGACAAAAATCTATATACACTGGTTTTTCATTGTTCATGGATACCCCCAATTTTTCAACGGTTCGTTTTAATTCATCACTGATAGAAGAAAATAATGCTCTTTGTTCATCGATGCTTACCGCTTTATCTAAAAGGGTTAAATCTCGCTTCATAATTTTCAATGCACCCATCCAAACATTATGTGCATCGCCCAGAATTAAACTCATATCCACATTTTGCAAAACCGTAATCATTTCTTTTCCTTCCGATTTTATATCCGAATTGTCCACCACTAGTTTGTCTTTTAGCAATAGGTATTTTTCAACTACCTGACCTATTTGATTTTTAAAATCAGCTGGGATTTTGGATGCATCAATCATCACTTCTTTTTTCATGTCCATTTTTGACATGTCTTTTGGAGCCATTTCCTTTTTATCGCCACCCATATCCATTCCAGCCATTCCACCGGTGGATGATTTACCTCCGGAAGGATTCATCATACTCTTTTTTGAACTTAATTGGGCGGATGCATCAATTCTAAACACACCGTTTATAGCAATTGTTTCTCCCACTTCCAATCCATTGGTAATAATATAATTATCACCCACATCTTCACCGAGAATTACTTCCCGATACAAGAATGAAGTCATTTTTCTATTAGGAACCTTTACGTAAACCACCGCTCGTTTTCCAGTCCATAAAACGGCAGATTTTGGCACCATGATAGCATTTTCGAACCCTTTTAAATCTGCTTTAACTATTCCTGTGGCATACATTTCTGGAAGTAATTTCCCATTTGCATTTGGAGTGTTTACACGTACTTGCGCTATGCGTGATTGTGCATCTACAAAAGGATCTATATAATTTAAGGTTCCTTTATAAAATTTATTCGCTGTTCCCTGAATCGTAAATTCAATTTTATCTCCTTGGTGCAACCATGGCAAATCCGTTTCATAGGCTTCAAACATGAGCCAAACAGATGACAAATCCGAAACCATCAATAAATCAGCTCCTTCTTTTACATGGTCTCCCACTTCTACCATTCGTTTTAAAACTACTCCCGTAAAATCGGATAAAATGTCTATTTCTTCAATTACTTCACCGCCATTTTCAATTTTTGTGATTTGTTGATCGGTTAATTTCCAAAGTTTTAATTTGTTGATGGAAGCCCGGTATAATTCCGGGTAAGTCTCTTTGGATTTGATGGATTCAAACAACTCTTTTTGAGCCGTAATTAATTCTGGAGAATACAGCCGTGCTAATTTCTGTCCTTTTACAATTCTTTCTCCAGTGAAATTAATATACAATTGTTCAATTCTACCAGGTATATGAATGGCCTGGGTGTATAATTTGCCCTCATCTGGTTTTACCCTACCCAATAATCTAATTTCCTTTTCAGGCTTCGATTTTTGAACTACCATGGTTTGGATGTCGGCCAATTTCATGGATTGTTCAGTCATGCTTACCTCGTTGGGGTCTGATTCCTCTTGCTGATTATCATTAGCCGGAATTAGCTCCATCCCACAAATAGGGCAAGAACCAGGTTCATTCATTCTAATTTGAGGGTGCATCGCACACGTCCATATCTGGCCTTCAGATGCGTCATGTTCATGGGCAACATCTGCTACCTCAACCACTGCTGACGGGCTGATTATTTTACCAATAAAAATCCCTACCACTAAAACGAGGCTTAGGATAACCCATTTATTTTTAAGAATATTTTTCATCTTTCTATTTTTTACTTACCTAATAAATAATATGTAAAAGCAACAGCCGCGTTTTTGTCTGTTACCGCTTTTTCAATTTCCAATTGATATTTTAACAATTGTCTTTCCATGCGTAATACTTCATCAAAATCTTTAGCGTCCGTAGCGTAGGAAACCATTAAAATATTTAAGGCCTTTTTGGCTAATTCGCTTTGTTTAACGTTTAAGTCAACACGTCTGTCCGCATCCTTAAAATTGGTGGTGATATTATCGTAAACGGTAGTCAATTTATTTTTCACCTCATCCTTTAGGTTCACCTGCGTTTCCTGTTGATACTGCGCTTCACGAATCATAGCAGAGTACTTTTTGCGATACAACGGTATACTTACAGAAACCATTGGAAGCAACAAAATATCCTTTCCGTTTTCCGCACTCGACAAAGCTGGATTAGAACTATTTCCAACCGAAGTGTAGCCAACTCCAATTCCAAAATTGGGCATTCCCATTTTTTTAGCCACGACTTCTTTATCCACAAAAGCATTCATTTTAAAGTCAATACTTTTTAGCGTGTGATTTGCGAATAAAATACTATCCAAAGTCATTTGCTTTTCAAAAGGCATTTCCTCCTCCGGTAAATCAACTGGAGCCATTAATTGAACTTTTTGGTTTATCAAATTATTGAAAGTTACTTGCAAAGAACTCTTTTGGTCGAGAAACAACATTAACTGATTTTCCAATTCGTTAATTTCCATCTCTACTCTGAGTTCATCGGCAATAGTTGATTTTCCAGCTTCAATTTTCACCAACGAAATATTCTTAAATGTTTGAAGAATGGCCAGATTATCTCGTGTAATGGAAATAGCTTTATCAATAAAGTAAAAATCATAATACGTTGTTTTTACTTCAAAAAACAAATTGGATTTTTCATTTTCAAACACCTCATATTTTGCTTTTGCAAAATTTGTTGCCGCATCACCTTGCGTTTTCAACAACCCAAACCATGGAAATTGTTGTGTTAATGAAACATTCCAGTTTTGCGGTCCCACGCGAGTTTCGGGAGTTTGAACAAAATACCCAAAAGCCACGGTGGGGTCTGGTAAGGAGGATACTTGCGGCACTACTTCCATTGCTGCCATATACTCACTAAACTTTGCCTTCAGGCCTGGATTATTTTTGGCCGCTAATTGCAAGTAACCATTAAGCTCATTCTGAGCCTGCACAAGCTGTGCAAGCAGCAGAATAAAGAGACTTAAATATATTTTTATGTCTTTCATAATTGTCCGATTAGTTATTTAGCGCTTTCAATTTTTTGCGCTCTTTTTTATTGATTACTCCTTCTCTCCAAAAACATTGAAGAATCGGTACAATAAACATGGTCATAATTTGAATAGTCATTCCACCAAAAGTTGGAATTGCCATGGGTATAACCACATCCGCTCCTTTACCACTAGAAGTTAATACTGGAAGTAAAGCAATAATGGCAACGGCAGCTGTCATCATGGCTGGCCTTACCCGTTTGGAACCCGCTTCAATTACTGCAGCACGAACTTCAGCCACTGTCTGTGGGTTTCTTTCCTCAAAAGTTTGATGAATATAGGTTCCCATAATAACCCCATCATCGGTAGCGATACCAAATAAGGCAATAAAACCTACCCAAACCGCTACACTTAAATTAATGGTATGAATTTGAAACAAATCACGCATGTTTATTCCTGCCACATTAAAGTCTAAAAACCAGGGTTGGTTATACAACCATATCAAAATAAATCCACCGGCAAAAGCCACAAATACACCAGAAAAGTGAATACTGGATGCAATCACTGTTTTAAATTGAAAAAACAGAATTAAAAAGATAAGTGTCAAACTTATTGGAATGACAATGGCTAGCCTTTTGGTCGCCCTTATTTGAGATTCATAATTTCCTGTAAAACGATAGGTAACTCCAGCAGGCAATACAAACTCTCCATTTTCAATTTTTTCGTTTATTAATTTTTGCGCATCCTCAACCACGTCTACTTCCGCCTTTCCTTTTTTCATATCAAAAATGACATATGAAGTAAGAAAGGTGTCCTCACTTTTAATGATTTGAGGTCCTCGTACATACTGAATATCTGCCAATTCTTCTAATGGAATCTGAACTCCGGCTGGAGTTGGAATTAAAATCCGTTTTAAATCATCTGGATTATCCCTGTATTCTCTAGCATATCTCACCCGTACTGGGAACCGCTCTCTACCTTCCACCGTTGTGGTAAGTTGTTTCCCTCCAATGGCAACAGAAAGTTGTGTTTGTAAATCTTTCACCGAAATGCCATATCTTCCCATGGCTTCCCGATTCAATTTTATTTCGAGATATGGTTTACCCACCACACGATCCGCAAAAACAGCATCGGCTTCCACACTTGGCACTTCTTTCAATATGTTTTCCAAATCATAGCCTACTTTTTCAATCGTTTCTAAATCTGGTCCAAATACTTTTATTCCCATTGGAGCACGCATCCCTGTAGACAACATGACTAACCGCGTTTGAATCGGTTGCAATTTGGGTGCAGAAGTTAATCCTGGAAATTTGGAGTGCTTTAAAATCTCTCTCCAAATGTCATCCGTTTTTCTAATCTTCGGTCTCCATTGTCTTAAATATTCCCCATCAGAGTCAACAATTAATTGATCATAGGATAGTTTTTTAAATGGATCCTCTCCATACTTGTAGGTCGAGCCATCTTTAAGTACAAATGCTTCCTCATCATTTACTTGAAAACGCTCTCTACGCCCATTTTCATCTACCATGTATTCGGGTAGATAGTTAATAATGTTTTCATACATTGAAATGGGTGATGGATCCAAAGCAGAGTTGGCTCTCCCCCATTTGCCCACGGCTAAATCTACCTCTGGAATAGCGTTTAAGTGCTGATCCAATTCACCAATAATCTCCATGTTTTCAGCTACGCTAGAATGCGGCATTGTGGTAGGCATTAGCAGGAAGGAACCTTCATCCAATGCCGGCATAAACTCTTTACCCACTCCTGGAAAAGTAGTGGTCATGGAGGTCCATGCGCTGCTACTTTTTACAAAATTGGGCATAAAGGCAAAAACATTTTTAAACCCAATAAATGCTAATAAACCAAAAATCAAAGTGATCATGGGAAGGATTAAAAATTTCCATTTATTACGTAAACTCCATTCCAAGATAGGTACATACAGATGCACTACCAGTTGTAGCGCTAACAATATAGCACCTACCAAAACAAACACAAATAGAAAGTTAACGATTAAACTTTTATCCGCTCCTAAAGGCATCCATTCCTCTGTCAAAAAGAAAAGCACAATCGATACCGTGATGCCAATGTTAATTAAGTTAGGCCATTCTTTGCGTGCTTCACTCCATTTGTACCCCAATAAGTTATTGATTCCAATGGCTATTAAAGCAACGGCAATCCATTGTTGGTATAAAAGAATAAAGGAAAATCCTACTCCAATTAAAATGGAATTGAAAATGCGAGATGTTTTCTTTTTATCTAATCGAATGGAAAAAAGCATGTGCGCAATGGTGGGCAAAAACATAATTCCAATTACAAAAGATGCTAACAATGCAAATGTTTTAGTGTAAGCCAATGGTCTAAAAAGCTTACCTTCAGACGCCTGCATAGCAAACACAGGAACAAAACTCACCACCGTGGTAGCGAGCGCAGTGATAATTGCAGTGGCTACTTCACTCACTGCTTCGTAGATTACTCTTAACAGCTCTTTTCCTTGTACATCCTCATTCTCGGGCATTTCTAAGTGCCGTATTATGTTTTCTGTAAATACGATTCCTATATCCACCATAACCCCAATGGCAATGGCAATTCCAGATAATGCAACTATATTAGCATCCACATGATACATTTTCATTACAATAAAAGTGATTAACACCCCTACTGGTAATAGACTAGAAATCAGGATAGAAGCTCGTAAATTCAAAACTAACACAATGATTACCAAAATACTAATTAGCACCTCGTGCGATAACGAAGATTCTAATGTGCCTAAGGTTTCATGAATTAAAGTAGAACGGTCATAAAAAGGTACAATGGTTACCCTTGATACCGTACCATCTGCCAATGTTTTGGAAGGTAAACCGGGTGCTACTTCCGCTATTTTAGCTTTTATGTTATCAATGGCTTCCAATGGATTAAATCCATAACGAGCCACAGCCACTCCACCTACAGCGTCCACGCCACCTTTGTCTAAACCGCCCCTGCGCGTGGCAGGACCAAATTGAATTTTTGCGACATCTTTTAATCGAATTGGGACTTTGTCATGCTGAACCACCACACTTTCCTCTAAGTCCGATAAACTCTTAATGTACCCTAACCCTCTTACTAGGTATTCGGCTTTATTGTATTCTAATGTTTGTGCGCCAATGTCAAGATTACTATTTTTTACAGCCTTCATTATCATGCCCACATCCACATGATGTGCCTTCATAGCATCAGGATCAATTTCTATTTGATATTCTTTTAAATATCCTCCAATAGAAGCTACCTCCGAAATACCGGTGGCTGCGGTTAAATAATAGCGAACGTAAAAATCTTGAATGGTTCGCAATTCTTGTGGATCCCAACCACCAGCAGGATTTCCTTCTTTATCACGTCCTTCTAACGTGTACCAAAAAACTTGACCCAAAGCAGTGGCATCAGGTCCCAAAGCGGGAGTAACCGCATCCGGAATCGTTCCGGGAGGTAAGGAATTTAATTTTTCTAAAATCCGTGTTCGTCCCCAGTAAAATTCTATATCATCTTCAAAAATGATATAGATACTGGATAATCCAAAAATGGAATTACTACGTATCGTTTTCACCCCCGGAATACCTAATAAGGCAGTGGTTAACGGATAGGTAACTTGATCCTCGATGTCTTGAGGCGACTGACCCATCCATTCGGTATAAACGATTTGTTGATTCTCTCCAATATCTGGAATGGCATCCACAGGAACGGGGCTCCGTTCCATAAATGAAAGTTGCCAATTAAATGGTGCCGTTACAATTCCACCCATTATTAATGCAATGAGTAGAATGAAGGTAACTAACTTATTTTCAAGAAAATATTTTATTGTTTTGTTTAACATTTTAATCCAATTTGATAATAAATATGAGCTATAACAATAGCAATATTACCGAATCCTAAAGAGAAAACAGTAATTCAAGTACTTATCAAATGGTATCAAATTAAAAAAGACTGAAACAAAACGGAAATGTCTTGTTGCAATAAGGGAGGGGAATAATCCATATAATCTGAATAAGACGCTGATTGAAAATTATAAAGATTTAAATAAACAATGGTAAATGCGACTACAAAATCTGTGTTCAATTCGGTCTGTACTGCCTTAGAAGAATTAAATGATTCATTAAACTGAATTTGAACGAAATCATCCGAACAACAGTCAACCGGGTCCATATTACATCCTTTGGGATGCGAATCATGTTCACATGGGCCATCCATATCCGCCATGTCACATTTGTGGGCTTCGGTAGATAACCCAATACTTACATCCGCAATTCCCCCCATGCAATAATGCGCAGCAAACACGAGTCCCGAGTTGGAAACTAGTATTAACATTGTGAGAAATATGGCGAAAAATCTTTCCATTAGCAGTAAAACTTCCGCGAATGTACGTTTTTTTTAACTGTTTTCTTAAAATTTAGTCCAGCCATTAACAACAATTTAATAAAATTAATCCAAATTAAATCGCCTTCAACATCTCCGTTACCAAACCCAAAATGGCTTGTTTGTCATCGCCTTCTTTGAGCATTCCGTTTTCCATTTTATCAAAAAAACTACCCACCGAATGGCCTCCAACTACCTTAGCACCTTGATGTGGCATTACGCTCATAATTTGGCCAAGCGCAGATGCGCCACCTCTTCCGCCAGGCGAAGTACTTAAAAAAACGACAGGCTTTTCATTATACACTTTTCGACCCATCCGCGACAACCAGTCATGCGTGTTTTTCATCACTGCAGGCATAAAACCATTATGTTCAGGGGTAGAAACTAAAAAGCCATCTGCGCTTGAAAATTTATCAAAAAGAGCAGTCATCGTAGCTGGAAAACCTTCTGATTCTTCTAAGTCAATTCCGTAAACAGGGGCTTCATAATCTCGTAAACTAACAACCTCCACTTCCACATTGGGCATGAGCTTGTTTACCGCAAGTATTAATTGATGATTAATGGATTTTGAGCTGTTACTGCCCGCAAATGCGATTATTTTTTTCATACCAATGGTTTTTTCAAACTTAGTCATTTTAGCAAAAAAAACTAGATTATTCGCTTTTAAAACAGCACTCGTAATTTCCTTTTAATTCACGAAAAATTATTTCAGCGCAAATAATTGATAGTTTAATTTGCGTAAATGATAGTATTACTATTATATTTGCATTTATTAATATGAAAACAAAAATCATCCATCTAATTTCAATGTTTATACTGCTTATTACCAGTATTAATTTTGTTATAAATAATATCCTGATTGACCAGGATTCCAAGACCATCAATTTGGAGAAATTTGAAGGTGAGAATGAATTAGATGATTTAGATTTGGATAAAAAGAAGCTTCTAACCCAAGATATTTGCTTTTTAAACACCTTACCTCCAAAAACCAATACCACACCATTTATCACTCAATTTTCCACCTTGGAATATTTCCGGAAAATTCCAACTCCCCCACCCGAGGTATAATTACATTTCAATAAAAAGTAATTATACACCCCGACAAACGGGAAAAATCGGTTAAATGAATCATAAAAAAATCACTCCTATTCGTAGGTTATGGGCCTTGTTGCAACCTAATCGCAACGACATCAAACAAATTTACGCCTACGCCATTTTTAGTGGCATAATAAGTCTTTCACTTCCGCTTGGCATCCAAGCCATTGTGAACCTTATTCAAGGTGGGCAAGTAAGTACCTCATGGATAGTTTTAGTCATTCTAGTGGTATTGGGAGTTGTACTAACAGGAATTTTGCAAGTGTATCAACTTCGTATTTCGGAAAAAATTCAACAAGAAATTTTTACACGAGCTACCTTTGATTTCGCCTTTCGTTTACCCAAAATAAAATGGAATGAAATGGCCGATAAGTATGCTCCAGAGCTAGTTAACCGTTTTTTTGATACGCTTACCATTCAAAAGGGGCTCTCCAAAATCTTAATTGACTTTACAGCGGCAGTTTTACAAATAACATTTGGGTTAATTCTCCTGTCCTTTTATCACTCCATTTTTATATTATTCAGTTTATTCTTACTATTTACACTGGTCATCATTGTTCAGTTTACGGCACAGCCTGGATTAAGAACTTCGCTGCAAGAATCAAAATATAAATATAAAGTGGCTTATTGGTTGGAAGAAGTCGCAAGGGTTTCACAAACGTTTAAAATGACGGGTAATTCTGAATTGCCCCTCCAAAAAGCAGACGAATCAACCTCCAAATACTTAGATTCAAGACAATCGCATTTTCAAATACTAATTCAACAATACGGCTTACTCATTTTCTTCAAAGTACTTGTTATTAGTGGTCTGTTAGGCTTAGGTGGCTTTTTGGTTATTGAACAAAGTATGAATATTGGTCAATTTATTGCGGCTGAAATAATTATTTTAATGGTTATTTCTAGTACCGATAAGGTGATTCAGAGTCTAGAAACCATATATGATGTGCTAACCGCGTTAGAAAAAATAGGTCAAGTTACCGATTTGCAATTGGAGGAATCATCCGGAATTCAAATGAGTCCTTTCGTCAATAAAAATGGAATCAACATAGAATTAAAAGGGCTGGATTTCCAATATCCTAATACCATTCGCAAAACAATCAACGACTTCAGTTTACACATACCGGCAAGTATAAAATTGGTAATATCCGGAGATTCTGGTTCTGGAAAATCAACTTTATTAAAACTCATTTCTGGGGTTTACGCACCAAATAGTGGCTCGATATTAATAAATCAAATCCCTCAAATAAATTACGAAATAGACTCATTACGCTGGAATTTTGGAGTTATGCTTCAAAACGATTTTCTTTTTGAAGGTACTTTAATAGAAAACATCACTCTTGGGCGTCCGAATATCTCTACCGAAGACATCACCAAGGCAATAAATAGTATCGGCTTAATAAACGACCTTGAGAACCTTCCAAAAGGATTAGAAACTCCCTTAACTCCATCTAATATTCACCTGGGGAATAATGTAGTACAGAAAATTAAACTGGCACGAGCTATTGTGAATAATCCTGCGGTGTTAATACTAGATGAGCCATTAAGACATTTAAACCAACAAGAACGAGAAGATATCGCTAATTTCCTTCTCGCTAAATCACAAAAATGGACTGTTATTGCTGTATCCAATGCGTCAGAAATTCAAGTAAAAGCAGATAAAGTTCTTTCGCTAACCTTACAAAACTAAATAGCTATGTTAAATATATCCGAAATAAAAATTACGGAGCGAATAACGGCTTCCAAATACGTTTCTTTAAATCGATTTAATCACACTAACAAGGGAAACACAGCATTAAAATTACTATTCTTTTCTTTACTTGGAATATTTACTATCTCATTTATTCCGTGGACGCAAAACATCCGTTCTAAAGGGGTTGTTACCGCATTAAGTCCAGACCAAAGACCTCAAAGCATCCATTCAATCATTGATGGAAGAATTGAATCTTGGTTTATTCAAGAGGGGGATTTTGTAAAAAAGGGAGACACCATTTTACTGATTTCTGAAATTAAGGATGCCTATTTCGACCCCAATTTATTAGAACGAACCAATCAGCAATTAAAATCTAAGGAACTTTCTGTAGAAGCTTACATGGATAAAATCAAAGCACAAGACAATCAGATTGATGCCTTAGTGACCACCAGTGGTTTAAAAACGCAACAAGCCGAAAACAAAATCAAACAGAGTTACTTAAAGGTCACTAGCGATAGTATAGATTTGGAATCGTATATCACTAATTACGAAATTTCACTACTGCAATATCAGCGTATGAAATCACTATACGACCAGGGTTTAAAGTCTCTTACCGATTTAGAAAAACGAAAACTAACGCTTCAAAAATCGTTAGCCACCAAAGTTTCGGGAGAGAACAAACTTTTAACTAGCCGAAATATGGTTTTAAATGCAAAGGTTGAACTCGCATCTATCGAAGCCCAATACCGAGATGACATTGCTAAAGCTAAATCGGAAAAATTTGCAACCCTTTCTAAAATGTACGATTCGGAAACAGAGGTAAGCAAGCTTCAGAATCAATACATGAATTATTCCATCCGATTAGGCATGTATCATATCGTTGCCCCACAAGATGGATATATCACACAGGCGGTGCAATATGGAATTGGGGAGACTATAAAAACAGGGGAAGAATTAATCACCATTATGCCAGCTAAGTATGATTTGGCTATTGAAATGTACGTAAAACCAATGGACCTGCCGCTTCTCAAAAAAGGCCAAAAAACCAGAGTTCAGTTTGACGGCTGGCCAGCGGTTGTATTTTCAGGATGGCCGAATTCAAGTTATGGAACTTTTGGCGGTGTAATCGTGACCATCGATAAGTTTAGCAGCAAAAATGGAATGTTTAGAATACTAGTGTCGCCTGATTCTTCTGACCATCCTTGGCCAGAATCGCTTAGAATTGGAGGAGGTACCCAAAGTATGATTTTGTTACAAGATGTGCCTATTTGGTATGAATTATGGCGAAATATTAACGGTTTCCCACCCGATTTCTACACCACTTCAAATTCCATTAACAACAAACAAAAAAAATGAAAAAGTTTCTTTTAATCGTCCTGGTAATTCCCCAATTAGCTTGGTCACAGATTGAACTTAGTTTTAAAAACTATATGGAAGTCGTGAAATTATGGCATCCTATTTCCATGCAATCCCAACTTTTAAAAAGTCAGGGAGAGGCAGTGTATTTAGGCGCAAAAGGAAGTAATGACCCGCAATTAACAGCTACCAATAGCCAAAAAAACTTTGGAGGTAAAGACTATTATAATCTACAGAAATATGGGTTGAAAATACCCACAAGGTCGGGAGTATCTTTTCAAGGTGGGTACGAAAACAATTCAGGAGACTACCTAAACCCAATGGATTTCACCACTTCCGAGGGGCAGTATTACGCGGGAGTTCAGGTTAAACTTGGTAAAGGGTTATTTATGGATAAACGAAGAGCCGCCATTCAACAGGCAGAGTTATTTGCGTCTAAGACCATTCAGCAACAACAAGTTATTTTAAACAACCTTTTTCTTCAAGCGGGTAACGCATATTGGGATTGGTTGGAGGCTAAAAATAATTTACAGGTTTTTGAAAATGCGATAACCCTTGCCGAACAACGGTATAAAGCCGTTTTAGCTAGTGTCCAAATTGGTGAACGCTCAAGTAACGATACGCTAGAAGCAAAAATTCAGCTTCAAACCCGCATGGTTCAATACCAGCAATCTAAGTTGAATTACGCCAATACAAAAGCCTTGGTGCAAGTCTATTTATGGCAAGATGGAACCATTCCATTAGCCATTGAAGAAGGGGTTTATCCCAATTATTCATCCACTTCCCAAAGCGTAGAAACGGATGCGGCTTTGTACATCGATACCCATCCCGAATTGGGAATAAAAAAAATAGAAATCCAATCTTCTCAAATAGACCTTCAACTCAAAAAGGAAGCTTTTAAACCAGTTTTAAATCTAAAGTATGATTTGTTATCCTCCAATTACTCACCGGAAACCACCTTTAATGCAGCTAATAATTATCGATTAGGGCTACAGTTCAGCATGCCCATTTTACTCCGAACGGCACGAGGTGAAACCAAAGTAGCAAGGTATAAACTAGACCAAAAGGAACTCCAATTAACGTACAAGAAAGCTGAAATTCTGTATAAGGTTAGTCTAGCCGAAAATGAATTAAACGCATTCTTAAACATAATCTCGGTGCAAAATCAATCGGTAAAAAATTACGAGCGATTACTAAAAGGAGAACGCACCCTTTTTGACATTGGCGAAAGCTCCTTGTTTATGGTAAACTCAAGAGAAATGAAGTTTATCGACTCCCAAATTAAATTGAATAAATTCATGAACAAAATGAGCAAATCACAGTTAAAAATCAAGCACGCTAAAGGAGTATTGTATTTGATGTAGTTAACCATAAAAATGTTTGATTTTATATCCAATTCGCTTCATAAAATTGGAAATTACTCCATCACTACCAAATCAATCATTACCCTAATCCATGCCACCAAACTCACCAATCCTAGAGAAACACTAACTTTACGCCACTTATTGATAGTATTAATATTATATTTGCATTTTAAAATACCTAATATGGATAGTTTACCAATTAACATTAATGTAAGTCCGCTGTTTTATGTAAAAAACCCAGATGGTTCCAAACTAGGGCGTAAAATCGTAACCCATAGCATTCAATTAATCCATAAACTTGGTTTTGAGTCCTTTACAATTAAAAAGCTAGGTGTCGCTATTGGTTCACCTGAAAGTAGCATTTATCGTTATTTCGAAAGCAAACAAATGATATTACTCTACTTAATATATTGGTATTGGAGTTGGATTGAGTACCGAATGGTATATGCCTTAAATAACTTGGGCAGCCCAACCTTAAAACTCAAAACGGCTATCCGCATTCTAACTGAAAGCATTGAAGAAGACAGCTCATTTTCTCATATAAATGAAATTTTACTAGACCGCATAATTATGACTGAGGCGGTAAAAGCATATACCATTAACCAAATAAATAAAGATACGGAGAAAAGTCATTTCACGGTTTACAAACGGGTAGTTGAACGTGTGAGTCAACTTGTTACCACAATAAACCCAAAGTTCAAATATCCGCACATGTTAATCTCCACGGTGATTGAGGGCTCTCATCAACAACGGTTTTTTGCCGAGAATTTTCCGTCCCTTACAGATGTGAATAAAGGTACCGACTACATCACTAATTTTTACACCCAACTCGTGTTAAACGACATCGAGATTAAATAAAGAAATAACAATATGGTAAATCAAGAAAATTTAAATCCACTCAAAAATTTAGCTAGTGATATTCCTTCGAGTATAGTAGTCTTTTTAGTGGCCATGCCGCTCTGTTTGGGTATTGCATTGGCTTCAGGAGCTCCTTTATATTCTGGATTAATATCTGGAATTATAGGCGGTATTATAGTCGGTTCCTTGAGTGGTTCCTCATTAGGCGTTAGTGGTCCTGCCGCAGGCCTAGCTGTTATCGTATTGACTGCCATAGGCGATTTAGGCGGGTTTGAAATCTTTTTAGTATCTGTTATTTTGGCTGGTATAATCCAATTAATCATGGGTTTTGCACGGGCCGGGATTATTGGATATTATTTCCCGTCATCTGTAATTCATGGAATGTTAGCGGGTATTGGAATTTTGATTTTCCTAAAACAACTTCCCCATGCATTTGGATTTGATGCAGAACCAGAAGGAGACCAAACGTTTTTGCACCAAGATGGGCACACCACCTTTACGGAAATTTACCACATGCTAGACCATTTTAGTATGGGTGCAATTATCATTACCGCAACTTCATTACTAATTCTCATTGTATGGGAAACTAAGTTTATGAAAAACTTGAGTTTCACTAAAATAATTCCTGGCCCATTGGTGGCAGTAGTTACAGGTATTGGCTTGAAAACATTTTTTGAGGAAACACCTTCTTTAGCCATATCTACCGAACATGTAGTAAACGTACCGGTTCCAGCTAATTTCAATGAGTTTTTAGGGAATTTTGTATTCCCAGATTTCTCCGCATTATCCAACCCTGCGGTCTACACTACAGCAGTAATCATCGCGATTGTGGCAAGTTTGGAAACCCTATTGAGTTTGGAAGCAGCGGACAAGCTAGACCCGCTAAAACGCGTTTCACCCGCCAATAGAGAATTAAAAGCGCAAGGAGTAGGAAACATCATTGCCGGATTTATAGGCGGAATACCTGTTACCCAAGTAATTGTGAGAAGTTCTGCCAATGCCCAAACCGGTGGTAAAACCAAGGCTTCCACCATTATGCACGGTATATGGTTATTGCTATGTATTCTATTTATTCCAAATATATTGAACCAAATACCTTTAGCTACTTTAGCGGCTATTCTACTGATTGTAGGGTATAAGTTAGCCAAACCAGCGTTGTTTAAAAAGATGTTTAAACAAGGTTGGGGACAATTCCTTCCCTTTTTCGTGACGATTGTTGCCATGCTCTTCTCCGATTTATTAAAAGGAATTGGCTTAGGAATGTTGGTCGCAATTTTTATCATTTTAAAGAACAATTTAAATGTTCCTTTTAAAATATTGAAAAGCAGAATTGTAAAAAACAACAATATCAAAATGATACTTTCCGAAGATGTTACTTTCTTGAACAAAGCCGCCATTCAAAACTCGCTTGCAGCCATTAAGGATGGAGCTAATGTAACTATTGATGCTTCGCAAACGCATTTTGTGCATCATGACGTACTCGAAATTTTTGAGGATTTTGAAACCAATGCCGCTAATCGAAAAATTACGGTTCAAAAAGTCGGTTTCGAAGATTTAAATGACAGAGACACTTCTGCACATTTTGAAATAGATTTAGAAAGTGCCAAAACTAAAGACGAACAGGTCAATCTTACTCCTGGGGAAGCGCATCAACTATTAGTGGATGGAAACGAGCGATTTATGCTAAACAAAAAACTGCATCGGGATTACCATTCTCAAATAGACCAAACTAGTGCTGGCCAATTCCCTTTTGCGGCCATTTTAAGTTGCATTGATTCCAGAGTACCGGTAGAACTAGTTTTTGACCAAGGTTTCGGAGATTTATTTAGCGTTCGTGTGGCCGGAAACATTGTGAATAATGATGTGCTAGGCTCCATGGAATACGCATGTAAAGTAGCTGGCTCAAAAATAATTGTGGTGATGGGACATACTTCTTGTGGAGCAGTTAAAGCCGCTTGCGACAAAGTGGAGTTAGGAAATATCACACCCTTATTGGCAAAAATAAAACCCGCCATTGATATTGTAAATGCTTCTCATCCGCATGACCATGAAGGCAAAAGCGACAAGGTAGCCGATGAAAATGTACGTTCATCAATAGCTCAAATTCGTAAAGACAGTCCTATTCTAGCCGAAATGGAAAAGAATGGGGAAATAGAAATTGTAGGAGCTTCTTATAGTGTATCCACCGGAAAGGTCACCTTTTTTAGCAATTAGAAAAATCTAAACAAAAACGCCCAATTGAACTAAATCAATCGGGCGTTTTACAATTTCCTACAGGTGAATTACCCCGCTATCTCACCATAAATTACAATATCCAATTCGATGTCATTTGAAATTACCATGTCTTTTACCGGATATTCAAAATGAACATCAAATTCTCTTCTATCAAAAACCAATGTACCGAAAACCTTGATTAAGTTCTCGCGAACTCCAACTTCAACATCCGTAACGGTTACGGGTTTGGTAACTCCTTTAATCGTCAACAAACCATTAATTTCAGAACCTTTGTGGTTAATTAACTCAAACATTGCGGATGGAAATTGTTGGGTATAAAAGAAATCTCCCGATTTCAAGTGATTTACCAAATCTTCACGCGATGCATCTTCGTATAAATCGTCCGAATCGGTACTTTCAATGGTGTTCATTTCTACAATAAAGTCACCACGTTTAATGTTCATATCTTCCAATACTAGGCTACCTTCATTAAACCGAACTCTACCGGAATGCTCATACATTCCCACCATATTCCCATACCATTCGATATAAGATTTTTCCGGATTAATCATATACACTGCACCACTATTTCTCGCATCTTCAGGAGCATCATAATATATTTCATCCTCTCCTTCTTTTGCCGTATTGCCTGCACAGCTTCCCATTGCCAAGGTTACTCCTAGCATTAATACCCATACGTTTATCTTCATCTTCTTAAAATCTATAAAAATTATTGCCACAAACATAATGATATTAGTTCATTTCGTTTCTTTCCGCTATTTAAATATCATTAATTTGCAGCCACATAAAAATTGAATGAAAAATACGATAAAAATAAGTTGGGCACTCCTAATTTTTGCGTCTTCTCTTACCTCGTGTGGAGATTCTACAGAAGGTAGAAGTAAAAGGATAAACAAGGTAAAATTTCAACCAACTCCCATTTTAAAATATTCGGTTGATGCAAAATACCCGCATTCTTCCAATTCATTTACCGAAGGTTTTTTGGTGTATGACAACGCCATTTTTGAAAGTACCGGATCGCCTAGCAACCTTCCTTCCACCGTATCCGTTTATGGAACAGTAAATAGCAGTACGGGACAAATTGAAATACATAATCAACTAGATACCAAATATTTTGGAGAAGGAATCACTATTTTAAACCACAAAGTTTACCAACTTACCTATAAAAGTAGAGAAGGGTTTGTGTATGATTTAGAATCACGAAAAAAAGTGAAATCATTTCAAATTCCTACCAAAGAAGGCTGGGGAATGACTACCGATGGTGAAAACTTAATTATGAGTGATGGCTCTTCTAGCCTGTATTTTATAGATACCACCAATCTTGAAAAGATAGGAACGTTAAAAGTATTTGACAAAGGCAGACCCGTGAATTACCTGAATGAATTGGAATATGTGAACGGGTTTATTTATGCCAATGTTTTCACGACCGATTGGTTGGTAAAGATTGATATTGAATCTGGAAAAGTGGTTGCTAAAATTGATTTAACCGACCTAAAACTAGCCGAAGACCGATTAAGTTTAGATGCTATGGAAACCAACGGAATTGCCTACAATCACGCCTCAGGAAAATTTTTAGTGACTGGGAAAATGTGGCAAAATATATACGAATTAAGCCTATTTGAGTAGCTTAATTTGATTTCCTATCCGTAATAACTATTAATCCAATTATCGTTAATAATCCGTTGATTAATAGCAATTCGAAGCCAATTTTATACCCATTAAACCATGCTTCTGAATTTTGATGAAGTACGTAGGTGAGTAGAGGCGCTACAATTGCCACTATCCCTACCAACTTATCGTTAATTTTTTTGTTTGTATAAATTCCATACGCAAAAAGACCTAAAATTGGTCCATACGTGTATCCCGCCATTTTAAATAATTCGCTGATTACACTATCGTCATTTAATTCTTTGAAAATAATTATGGTTATGGCCAATACGATAGAAATACCAATATGAACGCGTTTTCTAATTCGCACCTGTTTTTCTTCCTCATATTGGGTCACATTTAATATATCCACACTGAAAGATGTGGTTAACGCGGTGAGTGCAGAATCGGCACTGGAATAGGCAGCGGCAATTAATCCTAAAATAAAAAACAAAGCCACTGTGGCACCTAAATATCCATCTGTAGCCAAGGTAGCAAAAAGTGCATCGCCCTTTTCGGGTAAAGTAAGCCCCTGATCATTTGCAAAAATGTAGAGCAGCGCACCCAAACTCAAGAACATGAGATTTACCACCACCAAAACAGAACTAAACCAAGCCATATTTTTTTGAGATTCGCCCAAGGTTTTACACGTAAGGTTTTTTTGCATCATGTCTTGATCCAAGCCAGTCATTACAATAGCAATAAAAGCTCCTGCAAGAAAATCTTTAAAGAAATAATGATTGCTTCGCCAATCTGAAAATTCAAATATTTGCGAATACTCACTGGTTTTAACCGTGGAAATTAATCCTGCAAAATCTAAATCCATTTGACCTGCTATTGCGAATAGCGTAACAATTACCGCCAACAACATAAAACCAGTTTGCAAGGTATCGGTCCATATAATTGTTTTCATTCCGCCTTTGGAGGTATACAGCCATATTAGAGCGATGGTAATGACCACAATTACCGCAAATGGAATATCCACGTCCAATTTTTTGAAAATGGTTAATTCAAAAACCATGGCAACTAAATACAACCGAAATGAAGCGCCAATAACGCGTGAAATCATAAAAAACCAAGCGCCCACTTTATACGAAGTGCTCCCAAATCTTTCGCCTAAATAGGAATAAATGGAAGTCAAATTTAGTTTGTAGTACAAAGGTAAAAGCACTGTAATTATTACCGCATAACCCACCAAATAGCCCAACACCATTTGCATATACGTAAAATGACTATTGGCTACCCAGCCCGGCACGGAAATAAAAGTGACCCCAGATAGAGACGCACCAATCATTCCAAAGGCCACTACATACCATTTGGATTGCCGGTTTCCCATAAAAAAACCGGAATTTGAATTTTCGCTTGTAAAATGAGCGATGGTCATTAAAACCAAAAAATATAAAACAATGGTAACTACTATTAATAATGGCGACATATCACAAATGAAACCAATTTATGGCTACCATTTTTTCGTTCGATAAAAGAGATATTCACATTCGTAATGGCATTTTGAGCAGAGGGCAATTTCTGTAAAAAAACCAACCACTCGAGGCAAAAAAAACACCTCCAATCCCTTCGCACCCGCCTTTCAATAGAACAAAATAGCAAGGATTAAAAAAAAATGGAACAAACAACGGCTATCACACCCCAAATTAGGAAGTATAAATGTTATTTTTGGCGCATGAATACTCCGTCAAAGCTATTAGACCAAGGTGTTGAAGCATTTGCTTCTTTGCCTGGAATTGGGCGCAAAACTGCGCTTCGATTAGCATTACACATGCTTCGTCAACCCAAACATGAGGTGCAGTTTTTTTCGGAATCCATCAACCGAATGAGGATTGATATTCGGTTTTGTAACCGATGTCATAACATTTCCGAAACCGAACTTTGTGATATTTGCAATAATACTAAACGGACCGAAAACAAAACTATTTGTGTTGTGGAAGACATGCGCGATATAATTGCTATTGAAAACACCCAACAATATTTTGGTTCTTATCATGTTTTAGGCGGACACATTTCACCTGTAGATGGCATTGGTCCATCCGATTTGAACATTGATTCGCTGGTAGACCGAGTAAAAAACGAGCAGATACAGGAAGTCATTTTCGCTCTGAACTCCACTATGGAAGGGGACACCACAAGTTTTTACGTGCATCGAAGACTCATTGATTTTAGCATAAAAACCTCGGTGATTGCACGCGGAATTCCTATTGGGGATGAATTAGAATATGCAGATGAAATCACCTTAGGTCGTTCATTGATTAATAGAACCCCTTTTGATGAATCACTTTAATGGATAGCAAATTGAATGGATAAACATCCTCGGTTAACGGTTATTGTAGTCAATTACAATGTGGAGTATTTTCTTGCACAGTGTCTCTATTCGGTTCGAAAAGCGGCACAATTTGCAGATATCGAAACCATTATGGTGGACAATGCCTCTTCAGACGGTTCGGTAGAAATGACGCGTAGGTTATTCCCGGAAGTGCAAGTAATTGCGAATACCGACAATAAAGGATTTTCAAAAGCAAATAACCAAGCCATTCGCATTTCGAAAGCCGATTACGTATTACTCCTCAATCCTGACACCTTAGTCGAGGAAGATACGTTCAAGAAATGCATTGATTTTATGGATGAACATCCAAATGCAGGTGGATTGGGAGTCAAAATGGTGGATGGTAAAGGACAGTTTTTAGCCGAAAGCAAAAGAGGACTTCCTACTCCAATGGTGGCATTTTATAAAATATTTGGGTTATCGAATCTATTCCCTAAATCTGAGACTTTTGGCCAATACCATTTGGGGCATTTAGACAAAAACAAAACACATAAAATTGACATTTTAGCTGGTGCGTACATGATGATGCGAAATTCGGCATTAGATAAAGTGGGCTTGTTGGATGAAGCTTTTTTCATGTATGGAGAAGACATTGACTTATCCTGGCGTATTCGATTAGCTGGTTATGACAATTATTACTTCCCCGAAACCCGAATCATTCATTATAAAGGAGAAAGCACCAAAAAAAGTAGCGTTAACTATGTGTTGGTATTTTACAATGCCATGATCATCTTTGCCAAAAAACATTTTACAAAATCACATGCTAACGTATTTGAGATTTTGATAAAAATGGCCATCTATTTTAGGGCTGGCATAGCTATAACACGTAGATTCTTCGAAAAATCTTTACTCCCATTTTTAGATTTTTCGGTCATCCTACTAACATTAATTGCCACCTCCTTAATTTACAGCCACTTTAGTGGTATAATTTATCCACCCGAAATTTTGAAATGGCTATTCCCTAGTTACGGATTGGTTTTCTTGTCTTCATTATACCTTAACAACGGGTATGGAGAGTCCCCTTTTATTAATCGATTGCTCAAAGGTGTACTTTGGGGAGGCATTATCGGGTTGCTTCTTTACGGTTTATTGAATGAAGATTACCGATTTTCGCGAGTAGTAGTTGTTTTAGGAGCAGTTTTCTCGGCTATCAATATTGTTTTATACCGTTGGGGGCTAAACCAACTTGGGGTGAAGGCAATTCTTTTCAAAACTCTTCCCGACATTAGGATGGCTATTGTGGGTAAACAAGGAGGGATTTCCAGAGTGAAGAAATTACTCCAAAAAACTACTAATATTCCTCAAATGATATTAGAAGTTTACCCAAGCTATAACTTTAAAAACACCTCCGACCACTTCATTGCCAACCTCGGTCAATTACCCGATGCGTTGCAAATATTCGACATAAACCAAATCATTTATTGCGCTGAAGATATGGATTCTGGATCCATAATAAATGAAATGATGCTACAACAGAACCCGCAAATAGAATTAAAAATTGCCCCACCTGAAAGCACATTTATTATTGGAAGTCAATCCATTAACACTTCGGGTGAGATTTTATCCATAAATACCGCCAATACATTCGTAAAAGAAGAAAGCCGTACTTCCAAACGTGTTTTGGATATTTTAATATCTCTTATCATTCTATTAGTAAGCCCGTTATTACTTTTAACGCACAAAAAAAGAGGTGCTTTTATGCGTAATATTTTCCTCGTTTTGCTCGGTACTAAAACTTGGGTCGGTTTTCATCCTCTACCTGAACATCAGTCGATTATAAAAACAATAAAACCGGCAATTCTTCATATTGGCATGCCCTATCAAAATGAAAATAAATCGCATGATTTTTATGAAACGTTGAATTTATCGTATGCCAAAAAATATGATTTTAGTCACGACCTTGCTATTATTTGGTTGAAAAAGTATAATTTAGATACTTAATTCGTTATTCATTTGAAATTACAATTTATTATTTGGCCAATTCAGAGTAACGCAATCGATATTTAGTATATTTTTGTCCACCTAAAATTAGCAGCTATGGCACAAATAGAAGTTAAACTTCCTAAAATGGGAGAAAGCGTTGCAGAAGCAACAATTACCACATGGTTAAAACAAGTCGGAGACACTGTTGAAGCAGAAGAATCGATTGTTGAAATCGCTACCGATAAGGTAGACTCTGAGGTACCCTCTCCTTCTGATGGTGTAATAACTCAAATCATGTTTGAAGAAGGTGATGTTCCCCAAGTTGGAGATGTCATTGCTATTATTTCTGCCGAAGGTGCTAGTGATGCACCTGCTCCAGTAGTTGAGGCTGCTGCCCCATCTGCTCCCGCTCCAGTAACAGAAAAGCCTGTAGCCGCTGCACCCGTGGTAGCTGAAAATGTAGATTTTTCTGAAAGCGACAACTTCTATTCTCCGCTAGTAAAAAACATTGCGAAAGAAGAAGGTCTTAGTTTAACTGAGTTAGAGTCTATTAATGGTACTGGTCAAAATAACCGAGTAACTAAAAACGACATTCTTAGCTATATTTCTAGTGGACGCAAACCTGTTACTGCTCCAGTTGCCAGCGCCCCAGCCCCAACGGCCAAAGCCAAACCTGCAAAGGTAGCTTCCCAAGGTGCACCAAGTGCAGATGATTTCAGCGGTAACGTTGAAATTATTGAGATGGATCGCATGCGTAAGCTAATTGCGAAACACATGGTAGCTTCTAAACAAACTTCACCTCACGTAACTTCTTATGTAGAAGCAGATATGACCAACATCGTGAATTGGAGAAATAAAAACAAAAACAAATTTTTTGAACGCGAAGGTGAAAAACTAACCTTCACTCCTATTATTATGGAGGCCATTATCAAAGCGATTAAAGATTTCCCATTGGTAAATGTAGAAGTTCAAGGAGATTACATTATTAAAAAGAACGATATCAACTTAGGTATGGCGACCGCACTTCCTAGCGGGAACCTAATTGTACCGGTAATACATAATGCTGATAATTATAACTTAACTGGATTAGCTAAGAAAGTGAACAGTTTGGCCAACAAGGCAAGAAACAACCAATTAGCACCAGATGACATTGCAGGTGGCACATACACTATGACAAATGTGGGAACATTTGGTAATGTGATGGGTACTCCAGTTATCAATCAACCTCAAGTAGCTATTATGGCTGTTGGTGCAATACGTAAAATGCCATCGGTTATTGAAACTCCAGATGGTGATTTTATCGGCATTCGACACAAAATGTTCCTTTCTCACGCGTACGATCATCGGGTTGTTGATGGTGCTTTGGGTGGAATGTTCGTAAGAAGGGTGGCTGATTACTTAGAGTCTTTCGACCCTAATCGTGAACTATAGGTCACATTTTTTAATTATTTGTTCAAAATAAAGCATCTTCGGTTATCAATAATCGTGTGTGGATAAAACTGATTACTATATTTGTAGTCACTATCAATGAATGCTATTTTTGAAAAATAACAAACCCCAAAGTTGAAAAGAATGCAAAAATTTACTTCTACGTTGTACGTATTGGCAATATTATTATTGACCAGCACAAGTGTTTTCGCTCAGAGTGGAGCAAAGCCGGAGAAAATTACTCCAAAAAGAGCTATGTTCTATCTTGAAGATGGAAACTGGGAAAAATCTAAACAGATTTATCTTGAGTTACTTAAAGAAAAGCCTACAGACCAAAATCTAAACCTCTATTGTGGGGTGGCTTACTTAAATAGTAGAATTGATGCGGAAAAATCAATGGATTACTTCAGAAAGGTGGATGAAAAAACCACTCCTGGTGTTATTCTTTTGAAGGCAGAATCTTTTCACTATATGGGAGAATTTGATTCCGCTAAGGTGTATTATGAAAAATACAGAGAAACAGATGGCGTTCGAATTGAAAAGGGTTTAATTAAATTAATGGATCAACGAATGGAACAATGTAATACCGGTAAAAGGTTTACAGATTCTCCTATTGCTGGGATGTTTGTTGAAAATTTAGGATCTGATGTAAACACCATGTTTTTGGATTACGCTCCAGTAGTGTATGAAGATTTAAAAACACTGGTATTTACTTCTACCAATGCCAACTTATTCAATATTGAATACATGACCTTCCAAGCCAAAGGGCAAGAGGAAATTTTCTACACTAACTATGACCCAGTATACAAAAAGTGGTTACCACGTGCCAAAGCAGATGGTGTAGTACTTAATAAAAACATTGAGTCTGATGACAATGAGTCTTCTATTACCTTCAATGCAGATTTATCTAAATTTTATTTTTACAGAAGAGGAAAGTTATTCGTTTCAGAAAACTTAGGGGACCCAGTACAAGTAAAAACAGAACAAACACAATTTACAAACAACCAAATAGTATCAGTAGCTATTAGTCGTTCATTAAACGATGTATTTATTACAAGTGATAAAGTTGGTGGCAAAGGTGGTACTGATATCTATTGGGCACATCGAAAAGACAACGGAAACTTCACCGAGTTTTCTAATCTAAAAGGCATAAACACAAAATTTGATGAAGGTTCTCCTTTTTTAAGTGAAGATGGCACTAAATTATATTTCGCATCAAAAGGATACAATTCTATTGGTGATTTTGACATCTTCGTAGCTACCAAAACAGATAGCGGATGGGCAAACATTAGAAACATGGGAGTTCCTGTTAACTCTCCTGCCAATGACATCCACTTTAGATTAACCGGTGGTAGTGAGGAATTTGGTTACCTTTCTTCCGATAGAATGGGAACCGAAGGAGATTACGATATTTGGAGAGTATGGACTTGTTTCGATATTCCTTCTACCAACATGGCTGGAAAATTTATTGCACTTGACGGTCATTCAATTGATAGCGCTACTTTAACGTTAATGAACATTGATTCTTCAGTTGTAGCTACAGTAGACCCATTAGCAAATGATGGAAACTATACCTTTAGAGTAAATACGGAAACATCATACATCTTATCGTTAGACGTAAAAGGAAGAGCTGTTCATACATATAACATAACCATTCCAGACCAATGTAGTGAGTATGATATTTTCCAAACATTGACTTGCGAGTTGAAAATGGATCCAGACAGCTTTGTTTTCGAGCAAAAATCGGTTCTTACTAATGCATTTTACGATATTGACGCTACTAGAGGTGACGAATCAAGAGAAGCATTTGTGGCAAATTTAACGCCAGAAAATCCTTCTTATACCGATCCTGAGTCTAGAGTTACTCCTTGGGAGAAAGATGAGTTGATGGCTGAACTTCCAGCTCCAGTTAAAAACGCAGATGGTAAATTTGTTCACTTGATTTACTTTGACTTTGATAAATCATTCATTTCTGATGAAGACAGAGATTACATCGTGAAAGTATCTGCAATCTTGAATGCTGATCCAAGCAAAAAAGTTATTCTTGGTGGTCACACAGATTCACAAGGTTCTGCTTCATACAACAAACCATTATCTAATCGTAGAGCGAAAAGAGTGGCTGATTACTTCATTAAACAAGGAGTTAATCCAGCACAAATTGAAACTGTAGGATACGGAGAATCTCAATTAGCAATAAAAGATACCGATTCTCAAGGAAGATGGATTATTAGTAAAACTTGGCAAAACAGACGTTGTGAGGTTGAAATTAGATAACCCCAACTCACTATAAAATAGGAAAAACTCCTCTATTCATTTAGAGGAGTTTTTTTATGCGCAAATTTTAAATAAATGACCGCTATTTATCAAAAACTCAATACTTTTATCCCATGAATTTAAAACTAACAAATCCCATAGCTGTCTTTGATTTAGAAACTACGGGGGTAAATACTTCTACCGACCGAATTGTAGAAATTTCTATCCACAAAGTAATGCCTGACGGAAAATCAGAAACAAGAACCCACCGTGTAAATCCGGGGATTCCAATTCCAGAAAAAACTACAGCCATTCATGGGATATCCAATGAAGATGTTGCCAACGAGCCCTCTTTTAATGACCTAGCGCCCAATTTGTATATCTTTTTAAACGATTGTGATTTAGCGGGGTTTAATTCGAATCGTTTTGATGTACCTCTTTTGGTGGAAGAATTTCACAGAGCTGGTTACGACTTTGATGTCACCAATAGAAATTTAGTAGATGTTCAGAATATTTTCCATAAAAAAGAACAGCGCACTTTAGTGGCTGCATACCAATTTTATTGTGGTAAAGATTTATCAAATGCCCATAGTGCTGAGGCAGATACTTTAGCTACCTATGAGGTTTTGGAAGCGCAATTGGCGAAATACCCGGATCTAAACCGCGACCCAAAATCATTAAACGATTTTACCCGAATGCATAATGCGGTGGATTTAGCGGGTAGATTTATCAAGAATGAGGACGGTGTAACCGTTTTTAATTTTGGTAAACACAAAGGAAAACCTGCAGCGGATGTTTTAAAAGCAGAACCATCTTACTACGGATGGATGATGAATGGGGATTTCTCTCAAAACACCAAAAAGGTACTGCAACAAATAAAAAATCAATCTAAATAATCTGGGAAATGAAAATCATTTGTATCGGTCGAAATTATGCTATGCATGCCAAGGAATTAAACAATCCTGTACCCGCTGAACCGGTGGTTTTTATGAAACCGGATTCTGCAATACTACAATCTGATAAACCATTTTTTATTCCTGATTTTACCAACGATGTACATCATGAATTAGAAATTGTCATTAAGATTAATAAAGTGGGTAAACATATACAAAAGAAATTTGCCCAAAAGTATTACAGTGAATTGACAGTGGGAATTGATTTTACCGCACGAGATTTACAATCCAAACTAAAACAAAAAGGACTCCCATGGGAAAAAGCAAAGGCATTTGATGGCTCTGCTCCATTGGGGAAATTTATGAATGTATCGGATTTTGAATCTATCGAAAATATCGATTTTAAATTGGAAAAAAATGGCGAAATCGTGCAGACAGGAAATACTTCCGACATGCTATTCTCGGTAGATACCATCATCGAAAATGTTTCCAAATATTTCACCCTAAAAATTGGCGATTTAATTTACACCGGAACACCAGCAGGTGTGGGTCCGGTGGCTATTGGCGATAATTTGAAGGCCTATATTGGAGATACGTTACTACTCAGTACGCACATCAAATAAGTTTTAATATTCCTTTTATTTGTGAAAATCATTCAAAGTGTCAGTTGGTATTTTTTGTTCATCGTAGCATTTGCTTTAGGTATGAAGCAAATTCACGAGCCTGACCTTTGGTGGATGTTTAAAACCGGAGAATGGATGGTCCTAAACGGGCAAATACCAACCTCCGACAGCTTTTCTTTTACGCTAAAAGGTACCGAATGGATTAGTGTGAAGTGGGTCTTTGAACTCATCGCTTACGCATTTGCTCAAGTAACCGGTCCTGAATCTATCGGGGTTTTGCAAGGAATGGTGAATGTGGCTTTGGTATATCTTTTCACAAAAACCACGGCCCAATTAACCGAAATACTTTCAGGTACTAAAATCAGCAAATCGCATCCCCTACTCATTATCGCTGCGCTATTTTTTTTATTCTCTATCGATTACCGATTGGCAGGTAGACCGGAAATATTTAGTCACCTACTCACCCTATTATTTCTCAGCATTTTCACGCAATACAAATTAAAACCGGGTAAATTCATCTATTGGCTTATACCATTACAAATTATTTGGGTAAATATTCATGAGGGCTTTGCAGTTGGAATCATTTTGTTGGCCTCCTTTGGTGTAGGGTATGCTTTTGATAATTGGATTTTAAAAAACTCCAACAAAGCGGATACGCGCCAAATACTAATCGCAAGTGGCCTTGCTATTTTAAGTGTGGCGATTAATCCTAGAGGATTTTATATGTTCTACCATCCGTATTTCTTATTTACGGTGGTAGGAAGTAATCACTATACCAATGAGCTTAATTCCGTGTTTTTTAGGCCTGAATTCTTCTTTTCTTTTAAAGAACCTTTTATCGCATTTGGCGCATTTCTAATCGGCATTTTGGGAACCGTTTATCTTTTTATAAAATCTAAGTTGGGCGTTTTCAAAAGCATAGGCTCAGGCTATATGGTATTTGCTGTGGCTACCCTTTATTTAGGAATGACCGGTTATAGAAACGTCATTTTCACCATTCTTGTTTCTCTTCCATTGGCCATAGGTTTGCTTCTATTTATTACCAATAAATGGGAAGAAAATACAGTTAAAAAAACATCTACCATTCTCGCAATTGGACTATTAAGCCTTTTTTATATTGGCATTGGCACGAATGTATATTACGACTTATTCAATACCAGTAATCGGTACGGATTAGCTACCTATGCGGAAAGCAATCCGGCAGGAGCAGCTAAATTTGCCAAAGAAAATGGCTTGGCGGATAAACGTTGTTTTTCAGACTACCTTACTTCCTCTTACTTTTTATGGAATTTGCGCCCTGGTTTTGAATCGTACATTGACCTACGTGATTTAGATATTTTTCCAAAAGAATTTTTTGAGACCTTCATTCATATTACTCATTTCACCAATTTATTTGAAGAAAGTGATGCAAAGTACCATTATGAATACGCTATGCTCTACACGTGGCAATTTCCAAACCTGCATCGGTATATGTATTATAGTCCAGATTGGCAGCAAGTTTATGCCGACAATGTGGCTGCGGTTTACGTAAAGAATAACGCCAACAATCAAGCAATTATAGAATCCTACCAACTAGATAGTACGGATTTAGGCGGTAATTTTAATCGGACCTTTCAACCTGAGCCATCTTCGTTTTCTAATGTAATTTCAAACTTGGTATGGCCATTTTATTCCATTCGCAACGAAGAGGTTGATTCCAGTTTATTAGCTTCACGGTATTTTAGAATTGTAGGCGATTTTGATCGTGCCGATTATCATGCCCAAAATACTATTGCCAACCCAGAAACCGCTTATCAAGGCTATGCCGAATTGGGGAATATATACTTAGACATTGTACCATATAAAAGAACCCAACAGGGCCAATTAGAATACCTGCAAATGGCTCAAAATGCATTTTCGGATGGCGTGAAATTAGACCGAACCCAATGGGATTGCTCCTACGGATTGGCGATGTGTTCATTACATAAAGGAGAATATGGGTATGCTTTGAAATTATTTAAAAAAGCGACCAAAAATGACCCTGGGCAGATTGCTAACTACACCAGTATGGCAGAATGCTACGCCAACTTATTCCAAAAAAATCAAAGTCAGAAATACCTAGAACAGTGGTTTGTTAACATGGAAAAAGCGCATCACTTAGACCCAGAAAATCAATCCATAATTTCACAGCTAGCCATCGGGTATTGCCAACGGAATAGATGCGATGATGCAGCACCACTATTACAACTATATAAACGCACCGCTGACATTTCAGAACAGAATCATAATGAAATACAAGCATGTATGAAAAAGTGCTTGCGTTAGCTTATGCTATTATCACCTTTAAACCATTCAAATTTTTAGAAGGTAGCTGAAATGTTACAATCCATACACCCATTTAGCCCAAACCAATACAAAAAAGGAACTAATGGCTACTCCGATTAAGTTGAGTATTAATCCAGTAGATGCCATGTCCTTCATCTTCAATTTTTCGGTTGCGTAAACTATTGTGTTGGGCGGGGTAGCCACAGGTAGCATAAATGCGAATGAAGCCGACATTATTACGGGCATCATAATGAGCATTGGATGTGCATCTACATTGGTGGCAATGGCTAGCAAAATAGGTAACATCAAAACAGTTGACGCGGTATTGGAGGTTAATTCAGTAAAAAAGGTCATAAAAAGAGTCAAACAAACCACCACTAACAGTGGCGGATAATCTGCTACGAACGCTAAACTTTCTCCGAGCCACAAGGATAAACCGGTGAGTCCAATCACCTTTGCAATGGCAAAACCACCGCCAAATAGGAAAATTACCCCAATCGGAATTTTCTTCGCAGCTGTCCAATCTAATAAATGCCCTTTTTTATGTTTAGCCGGAATAACAAACAGCGCAAATGCAGCCAACATGGCAATAGTGCTTTCCTTGATATGGCTCGGCTCCGGAAATAAATGGGTCCAGCCTCTAAATTGTAAACTGCCGATGGAAACATCTTTAGCGGTAAACCAAAGAACCACTGTAAACCCAAAAACAAATGCAATCATCCATTGTTCATAGGTCATTTTCCCTAAGTTTTTATATTCCTTTTTAATGAATTTCATATCAACCTGAACACCAATCTCTTTGGCTAAATATTTCTTAACCAGCACCAAATAGGTAGCCGCGAAAAAGACCACACTTGTTGGGAGACCAACTAAAAACCAACTTGCAAAAGTGATAGGTGTTTCGGAGCCAAAGTTTTGATTAAAAAAGTCCATAAAATATAAATTCGGAGCAGTACCAATAACCGTAGCCGTTCCGCCAATGGAGGCAGAATAAGCAATGCCCAAAAGAATGGGGGTGGCCAACACATTTTCTTTCGTATTGGATCCAATATGAGAAATCACAGCAAGTGCTGCAGGCAGCAACATCATTACCACGGCAGTATTAAGTATCCACATGGATAAAAAATAACTGGTAAACATAAAGCCAAACAACATTCGTTTAGGCGAATCACCCATTACTAAGATTAATTTGAGCGCAATTTTTTTATGCAAATCCCATTTTTCTAATGAAAAGGCCAATAAAAAACCACCAATAAAAAAGAAAATGATATCGGGCATGTAGGCTGGCGCCAATTCTTTCATTGAAATAACGCCCATAAACGGAAGAAAAGTAATGGGAATTAAGGCCGTAAAATAAATGTTAATTGCCTCGGTAATCCACCATGCAGCCATCCATACAGCTACCGCACCGGTAATGGCCATATCTACGTTTTGCACACTATTTTGCAGTAATACAAACACGACTCCACCGAGCAGAGGACCTAGAATAATTTTCAACCATTGGCGCATCTCACAAACTAAATACATTTCATTCAAAAATCTTTATTCTAACGTAATAAATCAGAATATTACCGTTTGTCCTAAAATCCATTCGAAAATCAAATTTTCTACGCATTTTTGCGCGCAAATATTCACCAATAATTAAGCATGAAATCTATCATCCAGTCTTTATTACTTCTACTACTTTTAGTAGGGTTTAAAGAGAGTGCTATCGCTCAATCCAAAAAATCAAAAGTCACCATTAGTGGCTACATAACCGATGCAGCAACAGGAGAAGACCTTATTGGCGCCACTGTTAAAGTGAAACAGTTAGGAACGGGATCCATTACCAATGTGTACGGATTTTACTCCATCACTTTAGAGCCAAGTTTTTACACAATAGAAGTTTCATATATTGGGTATCAAACGTATTCGGACTCCTTTCAATTAAAAGAATCACAAACCCTAAACATCACCTTGACTTCATCGGACAAGGTTTTGCAAGAATTTGTAATTTCTGCTGAAAAAGAAGACCAAAACGTAACCAACACGCAAATGAGTGTGGAGAAATTAAGTATTGAAACCATAAAAGATATTCCGCAACTTTTAGGAGAAGCCGATGTGATTAAATCATTGCAATTAAGACCCGGAGTAACCAGCGTAGGTGAAGGCGCATCTGGTTTTAATGTGCGGGGTGGAAACATTGACCAAAACCTTATTTTACTGGATGAAGCACCCGTGTATAATTCATCGCATTTATTTGGTTTTTTCTCTGTTTTTAATCCGGATGCGATTAAGGATGTCACTTTATATAAAGGCGGGATTCCTTCTAAATATGGAGGTAGATTATCATCGGTAATGGATGTGCGCCAACGCGATGGAAATGACAAAAAATTCTCTGGAAAGGGCGGTATTGGATTGTTGTTTAGCCGTTTAACATTAGAAGGCCCAATTGTAAAAGACAAGGTTTCATTTTTGGTTTCTGGGAGGCGTTCGTATGCCGATTTATTTCTCCAATTGAGTGATGATTTTAAAGGAAACTCGGCCTATTTCTATGATTTAAACGCCAAGATAAGCTGGAAAATAAACGATAAAAACAGGGTGTTTGCCTCTGGTTATTTCGGCAAAGACGTATTTGGATTTGGAGAAGATTTTGCCATGAAATGGGGGAATTCAACAGGTAGTTTACGCTGGAATCACATTATAAGCGACAAGCTATTTATGAATTTAACTGGAGTTTATTCTGATTACGGATATTCATTGGGTGTGCCAAGTGGAGCATCAGCTTTTGAATGGAATGCACGTATAATCACTGCCGAAGCTAAAGTGGACTTCACGTATTTTGCCTCTACCAATTTAACCATCGATTTTGGAGCTGAATACCAAAATTACGAATTTGCACCGGGTGCAATCAAAGGACTTGGAGACAATCCCAACTTTACAGATTTAGAGGTACAACATGAATTTGCAAAAATGCCAAGTTTGTATGTAGGCGCTTCTCAAGAAGTAACAAAAAAGATAAAGCTTCAATACGGGCTGCGGTACACGCATTATTTTAACGTAGGCGAGCAAGACATCAATTTGTATAAGTACGATGTTCCTACCGTAGCAGACGATATTATTGGCACTAAACATTACAACAAAAATGAGGTTGTTGCACAATTTGGCGGACTTGAACCCCGATTGGCTATTAATTATATTGTGAATAAAAAGCAATCGATTAAAGCAAGTTATCAGCGAACCAAACAATACATGCATTTGGTAAGTAACACCACTGCTGCTGCTCCAATTGATATTTGGAAACCCGCTGGATATTATGTGGATCCTGCCACTGCCGACCAATATGTGTTAGGTTATTTCCGAAATTTTAAAGAGAACCAATACGAACTTTCATCTGAAATTTATTACAAAGACATGCGTAATTTACTGGATTACAGAAACGGAGCCGAACTATTGCTTAATGAGAACCTTGAAACCGAATTACTTTCGGGAAATGGAAACTCGTATGGTTTAGAGTTGATGTTTAGCAAGAAAAAAGGCCGATTAACCGGTTGGGTTGCTTACACCCTATCCAGAACCACAATGGTAGTTAAAGGCTTTGTAGCCGGTGATTATACCGCTGCCGCAAATGGAATAAACGAAGGAAATAGATACCCTACAAATTGGGATAAAACCCACGATTTATCGATTGTAGGGATGTATGATTTAACCGATAGATGGAAATTATCAGGTAACTTTATTTTTATGACCGGTAGACCTGCAACCTATCCGAATGGTGGCTATACCTGGGATGGCAAAATTCTTCCGGATTATAGAACTCGTAATGCTTCTCGAATTTTTAATACGCATCGTTTAGATATTTCAGCTACCTACAAGTTTAAAACCACTAAGAGTACTTGGAGATCATCTATAGCCTTTGGTTTGTATAATGTTTATGGAAGAAAAAATCCGTACTCCATTTATTTCACGCAAGACAAGGATAATCCAACGCTTACGCAAGTAAAACAATTGTCCATTATAGGGATTCCGGTTCCTTTTGTAACCTATAACTTCACATTTTAATATCGAAATTATGAAAACTTCAA
This sequence comes from uncultured Flavobacteriales bacterium, assembly GCA_963974475.1. Lineage (GTDB taxonomy): Bacteria > Bacteroidota > Bacteroidia > Flavobacteriales_G > Salibacteraceae > CAJXZP01. The sequence continues at coordinate 3,800 of CAXBCR010000018.1, read as the reverse complement.
TTTATATTTTTCTTAGTTTTATAGGAATCGCTTTTACGTCATGTACCGATGTTATTCAATTAGATTTAGCCGACCCACAACCGGTTTTGGTCGTGGATGGTTACATCAGTAACTTGGACACGACTCAGTTTGTTAAACTCAGTAATATCGAAAATTACTTTGCCAACCAGGAACCTAATTACGCTATTCATAAATCGGCCACCGTTGCATTATTAGAAAACGGAACCACTGCCGCTACCTATGTTTTTAACGATTCAACGGCTCAATTTGAAACCAAATTTGCCGGTACCGAAGGAAAGGAATACCAAATTGACATTAGGTTGGAAGATGGTACCCATTACATTTCTGCAAGCGAAATAATGGAGCCTTTTGTACCCATTGATTCCTTATGGTCGGAAATCAACAAAAACCCCGGAGGCCCAGGTCCACAAGCGGGTGAAATCACTATTAAATTAAACACAAAGGAACCGAAAGGATTGGGTGATAATTACCAATGGAAAACGTATTTGAACAATGATTATCAAAACGGACGTGGGGATTTGTTTTTTCAAGAAGACCGGTTTGTGGATGGCCAAGAAGTTAAGGAGCTAGATGTTTTTGGCTTCTCTGAAAAATACTTTCAAGAATATGCCGATGTATCGCCAAATGGGAAAGTGTATGCTCGAGTAGAACAAATTAGAATTTCGTACCGGTATTTTAAATATCTACTTTTAGTATATCAACAACTAAATCAGGTGGGAGGTCCATTTGCCGCACCACCAGCCGAAATACAAGGAAACGTGTACAAACAAGGTGAAAACGAAGTGCTTGCATTAGGGTACTTTTACACCGCTGGAATTGACACTAAAACCATTGAGGTATTGACCAAATAACAGGTCTTTTTCGGGCTGGTTTAGCTATCATTTACACGCATTAATAATGGGTTAAATTACTTTTCCTCAGTTATAAACATTGCTTGGTTTCCCTATTTGTAGGCTTATTTTTGTGAAGTAACAATTCTGTATGAGACTATTCAATTTTATTACCATTTGGGTCATTATTAATCCTGTATTGGGGCAAGATTTTTCGAGTAATAGAATCACTCCTATGCTCAACGCGCAGCAAGAATTGGCTCAGGCGCTGTTTCAAACCAAAATTTATAAAAATCTGGATTGCCCACCTAAACTGACCAAACCTACCTCATTCTCGTTTTCGTTTTTGGACTCCATCCCTCTTAATCCCAATGCGGAAGAACAGTTTTTACAAGAAATTATACATACCGATTGTCGCCTATTTTATTCGGTTGTAAAATCACATTTATGGGCCGAAAAAATTTACACTCCCCTATTTGCGCAAGCGGGTTTGGATGCCAAATACCAATTGCTTCCACTTACCATGAGCGCTCACAACCCAAATTTAAAATACTTAGGAGACAAATCAGGTGCTTGGCAACTGTCGTATGTTAATGCACGCAAATATGGGTTAGAAATTAACCAATGGTACGATGAGCGTAATGACATGAAGGCCTCCACTCGGGCGTCTATTGCTTATTTGAAGTTTTTACAGCAGTACTATTTGAATAATGAAATGTTGGTTATTACCGCATTTTACACTTCCATTCCTTACGTAAACAAAACGCTAAATCAATTGGAGGATGTGAACCCAACTACTTTTTACCTCGCCCTATCACCAGAGGTTCAAGGCTATTTTTCATACCTAAAATCTTGGGCAAATTGGATGGAGAATTTTGATTACAAAGTAGCCTCAACCCCACCGGTTAAATGGACAGAAGTGTTTAGTAATGATACGTTAAGCTTCGCTATTATTAGTGAGTTCATGAACATCCCATTTGAAAACTTACAATTAATGAATCCGGTTTTTGTAGGGGAAACCGTTATCCCAAAATCAAGTCATCGATTTTACTTACCCAAAGAAAAAGCAGCAAGTTTCAACCAAAAATACGCGGATTTTATCGCCTTTCAAAAAAAGGAAAAACAGCGCAAAGCGGACCAGTTAGCTAGACTCAAAAAACAAATGGAGAGTGGCATTCCTGATTTAGAAAAGTATAAAGCGGTAACATATACGGTGAAATCAGGTGATGTTTTAGGAAAAATTGCATCAAACAACAACGTAAAAGTGAGTCATATCAAACAGTGGAATAACTTGAAATCGGACCGGATAAATATTGGTCAAAAATTGGTGCTTTATGTCCCTAAAAATGAACAAACCACCTTACCCCCTGAAACAGCCGACAATAAAATAGAAACTAAACCCACCGTAGCCAAACCAGGTAAAGGAACTCCTACTATTTATACCGTGAAAAATGGCGAGTCGTTATGGCTAATTGCTAAAAAATTTCCTGGGGTCTCAGCTGAGAACATTATGGAATGGAATGGCTGTACAGATAAGATTGCACCGGGGATGAAGTTGGAGATTTATGATTTACTAAAACAATGATTTAATGGGATAATGATTTAATAAAAGAATGAGTTAATGATTCAATGAGTTAATGATTTAATAAAACAAATGAGTTAATGTTGAAATGATTCAATGAGTTAATAAAAGAATGGATTAATGTTGAAATGATAGAATGATTCAATGAGTTAATAACAGAATGAGTTAATATACGATTTGGTTAATGATTTAATAAAAGAATGAGTTAATGATTCAATGAGTTAATGATTTAATAAAACAAATGAGTTAATGTTGAAATGATTCAATGAGTTAATAAAAGAATGGATTAATGTTGAAATGATAGAATGATTCAATGAGTTAATAACAGAATGAGTTAATATACGATTTGGTTAATGATTTAATAAACGAATTAGTTAATGGTAAACTACGTTTATGGCTAATGATTTTCGAATTAACACAAAAAAATGATTGAATGAATTCATAGAATTCGAAATTGATGTATTTTTCCCTTTTACTAATCTATAAATCAAACTCATGAACGAAAAAGAAGTATTTATTGAAAATATGAAACGCAGAACAAAAAAATTCTGTGTGGATACCATTCAATTTGTAGACTCCCTTAAAAACAAAAAAGCATCTTCCGTAATAACCTATCAATTAGTAAAATCCGCCAGTTCTACCGGAGCAAATTACAGAGCTACTTGCAAGGCACGTTCTCAAAAAGAGTTCTTTGCCAAATTAAGTATTGTAGTGGAAGAAGTAGATGAGTCGGAATATTGGTTAGAGGTAATCCGTGATGCCGCTCTTTCTACAAAGCCCGACCAACTCGAAATGTTAATAAAAGAAGCTAACGAATTAAATAAAATTCTTTCTCGAGCTCGGAGTAATACTTATAGGTAGTTTTTTAGTTCAATGATTAAATGATTCAATGGTGAAATGATAGAATGATTCAATGATGAAATGATTCAATGGTGAAATGATTCAATGGTGAAATGATTCAATGATTCAATGATTCAATGATTCAATGATTCAATGATGAAATGATTCGATGATGAAATGATGAAATGATGAAATGATTCAATGGTGGAATGATTCGATGATGAAATGATTCAATGGTGGAATGATTCAATGGCTAAATGATAGAATGATTCAATGATAAAATGATGAAATGATGAAATGGTGGAATGATAGAATGATTCAATGATGAAATGATGAAATGATTCAATGATGAAATGATTCGATGATGAAATGATGAAATGATGAAATGATGAAATGATTCAATGGTGGAATGATTCAATGGCTAAATGATAGAATGATTCAATGATAAAATGATGAAATGATGAAATGGTGGAATGATAGAATGATTCAATGATGAAATGATGAAATGATTCAATGATGAAATGATT
>CAXBCR010000017.1:0-74645 GCA_963974475.1 uncultured Flavobacteriales bacterium | reverse complement strand
GAACGAAGAGGGGGAAGTCGTATGGTTTGCTATTTTACGGTTAACCATTTAATTGGGGAAATCTTATAGGAAGTTTTTATTGTTGGGGTTTTAAAACGCTGCAATTGAATTTCGAACACCCAACAAGGAATGTTGAAGTAAAAAAACAAAACAAAAAAACCACCTAAACTAAACACTAAAAACTAAAACCTTAACCATCCGTTTCTTTACCTAAAAAGTGAACGATAGCATACAAAATTCCCAGCCCTACCGGGAACGTAATGAGACTAGAAACACCCATGGCGGCAGGAATAGAACCTGCTATTATAGCCACAAGTCCAACTGTAATGGCGTATGGCATTTGCGTTTTTACATGATTAAGGTGATTACATGAAGTGGCCAAAGAACTCAAAATGGTGGTGTCGGAAATTGGCGATACATGATCTCCAAAAACAGCACCGGCTAATATGACCGAAACAACATTATAAAATACAATCATGGCTTCTTCATGCCCCATTCCACCTGCAATAGCCACATGATAGGACGCTGGAAGTAATAAAGGATATAATATAGCCATGGTTCCCCACGAGGAGCCTGTAGAAAAAGCCACCATTCCTGAAAGAATAAAGACTACCGCAGGAATAAAAATAGGCGATAAACTATCGCTCCATAATCCTTGTAAGAAAATGGCGGTGTGCATATCTTGTGTAATTCCGGCCAATGCCCACGCTAAAATCAGGATAATCATTGCGGGCATCATGGTTTTAAATCCTCCCAAGCCTGATTCAATGGTTTCTTCTAATCGCATAATTTTCTGACTCACCGTTAGCACAACCGCAGCTACAAGTCCGCCAAGAGACGACCAAATTAGTGCGGTAAATGAATCGGAATTTCCTATTACGATAGATAGTTTTCTAAAAAAGCCAACATCTTGAAGTGCGAGTGGATCTGTTGAATTAATACCTGTCACCCACATTCCCCAAATTGCGCCAATAATCACAATCATAATTGGAATCACGGCATTATATGACATTGGCCTTACGCCTTCTTTGGCCTCAAATTCATCATTCACTTTATGAATAAATTCGGTTTCTTCATTCGAATTTCTAGCCCTTAACTCTGCCTTAAGCATGGGTCCGAAATCACGTTTTTTCAAAATGAGCATCAACATAAAACACAAGGTGAAAATAGGATAAAATGCATATTGTAAAGAAGTTAAAAGTACCGAATAAGGCGAAACATTCAATTCTGGCAAATGGCTCATCCCTGTTTCAATGTATCCTAATTCGGCTCCAATCCATGTGGTAACAAAAGCAATAGCCGCTACCGGAGCTGCGGTAGAATCAACCAAATAAGCCAATTTTTCTCGTGAAATTAGTAGTCTATCTGCCACAGGTCGCATGGTGTTACCCACTACCAAAGTATTCGCATAATCATCAAAAAATATTAAAATTCCCATGAGCCAAATAACTATTTGACCGCTTCTCGGGTTTTTCGCATAAGGCTCCAATCGGTTGACTACACCTAGCATTCCCCCATTTTTGGAGATAATGCTCACCACCCCACCGATAGCCATAGAAAATACAATGACCGCAATATGCTCCCAAGAATTTAGGGCGTTCATAATGTAGGTATCCACCGTATTTAAAAATCCGGTCATTAACCCACTCCATCCATTCACATGGGTGGCCATAATTAAGGTTCCTGACAATAGTCCTAAAAACAAAGAGCTAATTACTTCCTTTAATAATAGTGCTAAAATTATGGCAACAAGCGGAGGTAAAATCGACATCCATAACGGGATTGGATTTACGTTTCCCGACCGGGTCTCCCCAGAAATGGAAATGGTAAATTCTGAATCATCCGTAAAAGTAAACGGTAAAGTGAAGGTGTTGTTTTGGATATTGGCGACTTCCACCAAGTCTCCATTCACATGCACAGCCAGCGGGCTTACATCCAATAAATCTCCGGTGAGCTTTACTTCTACTTCGGTTTCTATCCCCTCCATCACTACCGAAGGCAAGATCAATTCAAATTTGTCTTGTCCGTAAAATGTAACAGAATGAATAATTAGACCTATGATTAACAGAAATTTTCTCATCCTATTTGGCTAGTATTTTCAAGTTTAATTCATCTATTTTTCGAGCACCACCGGTAGAATTCATTAAATCGATTTCTTTTTTGTAGGCTTCCGTAATTTTATATCGCACCATTTTCAAGGTCGAATTCACCATCAAGTTATCTTCTGTAAACGGCTCAGGTGAAATATAAAAATGCTTGGGAATCCATTTTTTCTGAAACACCGTTTTATAAGTCGGGTCATTCATAAAAGACATGAATTCATCCTTCACCAATTCATACGTATGTTTGGGGTCTCCTTTTTTAATTAACGCTTTTTTTCCGGGGTCCAAACTCACTACCGCGGTGGTAATTCTGTTCTGATTACAATACAGCATGACATGTGTAAAAATTTGACTGCAATTCACAATCGCCTCCTCTATTCCTTCAGGCGAATACTTTTCCCCATCTTCCGATATTAATAAAGCCTTGTTTCTACCTGTAACCACCAAAAATCCATGGTCGTCCATAAATGCCAAATCTCCGGTCCACAACCAGCCATCGCGAAGAGCCAAACTCGTGGCTTCCTCGTTTTTATAGTATCCCTTCATCACGTTTTCCCCTTTGATGACAATTTCACCAATTTCGTTTAAACGCGCTTCTTGTTTCGAACTACGCATTATTTTACACTCCAAACTTGGCATTAAACCGCCAGAAGTACCCATTTTATGCATAAATGGGGTATTAGATGATATGATTGGAGCCGCTTCGGTTAGCCCGTATCCTTGATAAATTGGTAAGCCAATAGCTTTATAAAATTGTTGTTGTTTTAAATCTAGCAATGCACCACCGCCCACCATAAATTCTAATTCACCTCCAAAAACATCTCCTAATTTACCAAAAATCATAGTGTTGGCTAAAGTATAACTTGGCCAAGATGCCAATTTAGTAGCCAATCCAGGAAGTGTAAAACCATCGCCATTTCGTAAAGTACCTGCCGCAATTCCACGTTCAAAAATGCCGTTAATAAATCCGCCTTTTTCCTTTACCCCTTCTTTCATCTTATTGATAAAATTTCCCGAGAGCGCAGGCACAGTCAATAAAAACTGAGGTTTAACCTCTTTCAAATTAATAGGTATATTTTTTATCGCATTAGTTACTCCACCTCGAGTATCTAAAAAAGATAAATCCAATGCCATAAATAAAGCACCATACAAGGCTACGGTATGCGCAAAGGAATGATCCACGGGTAAAATAACCAGGGTACGAAAATTCTTTTTTAATTTGAAAACGGTAATGCCGTCATGCGCATTGGTGTAGTAATTTACATGGGTTAGCATAATTCCTTTCGGATTTCCGGTTGTACCGGAAGTATAGGATATATTAACGGTATCGTTTTCTTTAATATTAGCCCGAATATATTTTAGCTCCTTTTCATATTTTGCGTACAAATCCTTTCCTTTACGGATGGCATCCCAAAGCAAAATGCCTCGTTCAGCCGCAATTCCGGCTTTTTTCATTTCGATTTCAAAATATTCGAAATCTTCATCCATAAAAATCACCTTCAATTCCTTATTGTCTACTTTATCTAAAATGGACAAGACTTTGGTGAGATGATTTTTGGTAGTAAAAATACCGACTGCCTCCGAATGATTCAATCGGAACGGGATTTCTTCAGGTAATAGCTTTACGGAAAGAGGAACCGAAACTGAATTTAGTGCCAACACACTATATTCACTCATCACCCACATGGGACTTCCTTCGGATAGAATGGCAAAATTTTGATAGGGTCGGATACCTTTATGATACAAAAAAGCCGATAAATAATCGGACTTTCTTTTCACGTCAGCATACGTAAAGGTTTCCCAACCATTGTCCGTTTTCCGACTCACATAGCGCTCATTTTCATATACAATCGCTGCTTTATCTAGTAAATTTATTATCGTTCTTTTTCCCTTTTCTAATTCTATCATGCCCCGATTTATCAATCAATAAAAGTAATCTTTCCAAGATGTAAACAAAACCTTCCTACCATTATCTATCAAAAAAACAAATTTCAGGTCTTTAATGCATCCCACCTCAACAAAATGAATATTTTTGAATTTCATTTTTTTAAAGGTAAATTACCTACTAACAAATTAAATTATTTACATTTTTTTAAACACACAAATTATGGATTACCAAAGTTACCTATCACAGGGTGTAGATTACATTATCCTATATGCACCAAAATTTCTAATCGGATTAGTCATGCTATGGGTCGGAATGAAAATTATTTCCGCTGTAGCCAATACCATTGACAAATTAATGAATAGCAGAGGAGTTGATGAAACCCTTAGACCATTCTTGCACAATCTTTTAACATGGACGCTTAAATTTGCACTGTTCATTTTGGTTGCTGACCAAGTTGGAATTGATACCATGTCGTTCATGGCATTATTTGGAGCTGCTGGTTTAGCAGTAGGTTTGGCCTTACAAGGTACTTTATCCAACTTTGCTAGTGGGGTGATGCTATTGATTTTCAAACCATTTAAAGTAGGCGATTTTATTGATGCAGCCGGTCACATGGGAGCTGTTGAAGAAATTGGAATTTTTGTAACTACCTTACGTTCTCCTGAAAACAGACTTATCATTATTCCAAATAGCGCTGTGGGTGGCGGAAGTTTGACTAACTATTCTAACGCTCCCAAAGTACAAATTAGATTAGCGGTAGGCATTGCTTACGATGCTAATATTCAACAAGCTAGAGAAGTTATTATGGCGGTATTAGGTACAGATGACCGTATTTTAACCACCGAAGATAGAGAAGTATTAGTAGCTGAATTAGGCGATAGTTCAGTAAACTTATCGGTTCGTTTTTGGTGTAATCCAAGCGAGTATTGGCCAGTATTCTTCCACAATTTGGAAGCAGTTAAAACTGGATTAGATGCGGCAAATATTGAAATTCCATTTCCGCAACGTGTGGTACACATGAAAAAAGACTAAGGTTTTATTTAACCAAATCAGTTTAAAGCTCTCTTTCATTTTGAAAGGGAGCTTTTCTTTTTTACGACTATATTTTTAAAAAAAATGGCTACGGATTAGTTACCTAGCCAATCGGTCCACACCCCTACTTTACCTACCAACTCAGTTTCGGTGGCCAGTATTTTTTCAAAATATTCTCGCGGAATTTCTCGTGCGCCTAAGGACTCTAAATGAGCGGTATAATCTTGACTATCAATCATTTTAAAACCCTTTGCTTTCAATGCATTTACCAACGAAATAAACCCAAATTTAGACCCATTACTCACATGGGTAAACATAGATTCTCCATAAAATACTCTACCTAAAGATACCCCATATAACCCAGCCACCAATTCATCTTCTTGATGTACCTCTACCGAATGAGCATAACCTAATTGATGCAATTTTATGTATGCCTCCTCCATTTCATCGGTAATCCAAGTCCCACTCTGCCCATTACGTTTTTGGGTTTTACAATGGCGAATCACCGTCTTAAAAGCAGTATCATAGGTTACCCTGAATTTTGATGAACGCATGACCTGTTTCATGGATTTAGATATTTTCAATTCATTGGTAAACAACACAAATCGAGGGTTAGGTGTCCACCATAATATTTCAGACCCTTCATTATACCAGGGAAAAATACCTTGCTTATAGGCTAAAAGTAAGCGAGGAACGGATAAATCACCCCCAATAGCCAACACGCCTTCGGAACTCGCCCAATGCGTTTCCGGAAAAACAATTTCTTTGGTCAAAAATGTCATTACGCAATCAATTCTTCTGAGTTAACCGTTTCTTTTACCTCAATAAAAACATGCGCGATAAAAGGTAATTTCTCTTTTATTTTTGATTCAATAACCACTATCTCCTTTTCAATATCTGCAAGCGAATATTGGTACTTAAAGTCAACATCAATTCCTATCATCACTCCGGATGGACCAAAATGCACCGACCGCACCAATCCATAGGCATCAATACTTTCGTGTGAATTTAAAATCTGTTTCACTTGTTTTAAAGATTCTTCATCTATCGACTCTCCAATCATTAAGGCCTTGGTTTCGGTAGCCAAAAATAAGGCCATAACGGTAAGTATTAATCCTATTAGTACAGAAGCAATTCCATCGGCATATTCCCATTGAAAATAATCACCAATTAATAGTCCAATAATAGCCACAATCAACCCAATTATAGCTCCCAAATCTTCAATAATAATGGCAAAACTAGAAGAGTCCTTACTTCTACGCATCGATTTTATCAGACCATATTTGCCATTATCCTTTTTAAACTCACGAAGAGCTACAATAAGCGAAGTACCTTCGAAAAGAATAGCTAGTACCAAAACTATATAGTTAACTTGAATGTTTTCCACCTTGGATGGAGCGATAATATGATGAATTCCTTCGTAAATAGCGATTCCACCTCCTAAAGCAAATATGAGAATAGATACCACAAACGACCAGAAATAAATTTCCATTCCATAGCCAAACGGATGCGATTCATCGGCCGGACGCTCGCTTCGTTTTATTCCGTATAGCAACAAAATACCATTGGAAGTATCTACAATTGAATGAATTCCCTCCGAAATCATGGCAGAGCTACCGGTAAAACTACCCGCAAAAAACTTGGATACAGCGATGGCCAAATTGGCTAGAATTGCACCATATATTGAAATTTTTGAACCCTTTGCCGACATATAATTTTGAATTTCTACAAATAAACATTCTATGGGTAAATAAACTGGACTAAAAATAGCAAGAAATTTAAAAATTATCCCTTCAAATCACAATTAACAATATCTTTGACCTCCAACTAAAAAACCAGATTTTATAGTGAAAACGTATTTAAATTTTGATTCCAATGCACCTAAATGGATAATTTTCAGTATTGATGTTTTCATTTTCTTATTCGCATTGGCCGTATCCTATCTTCTTCGATTTAATTTTGAAATACCCAATGGTGAACGCGAATCATTTATTCATGCATACATCACCGTTATTAGCGTTCGATTAGTTATTTCTTATCTATTCAAAACCTATAGTGGGGTAATTAGGCATACCAATATTCAAGATTTACAACGGCTTTATTTAGCAACCACGGCAGGTACTGCATTAATTGTTATCTTAAATGTGGGTTCATATATTATTACCAAATCTTACATTCTTCCATTCTCTGTTATCATTATCGAATATGTACTCACTTTCTTTTTGGTGGCTTCATTTCGTACGGTAATTAAAATGATTTTTCAGGAAATTACCGCCACTTCCTCCGAAAAAATAAGAGTGGTTATTTATGGAGCGGGTCATAACGGGTTAACCACCAAACAAGCCTTGGATAGGGTTACCGAAAAAAAATATTTAATCATTGGTTTTATTGATGCAAACCCAAGCAAGCAAGGAAAAAAACTAGAAGGTGTTAAAATTTTCGCTGAAGAAGAATTGGAAAAAGTATTCATAGAAAACCAGCCTTCCACATTGATTATTGCGGTTCAAAATCTTCCTAAGGACAAAAAATCACAAATCATTGACTTAGCATTACAATACAATGTAAAAGCCCAAATTATTCCACCGGTTACCGATTGGATTAATGGTGAATTAAGTTCCAAGCAAATCAAGCCGGTTAAAATTGAAGAACTTTTGGGTAGAAAACCAATTGTTTTAAATCAGGATAAAATAAAAAACCAATTGGGCGGAAAAGTAGTTTTAGTTACCGGAGCCGCAGGATCCATCGGTTCGGGATTAGTAGACCAAATTGCAAAGTATTTTCCTTCTAAAATAATCATGCTAGATCAGGCCGAAACGCCCTTATATGATTTAGAGTTACGAATGAAAGCAGAATACGGGAACACCATGACCGAAATTGTAATTGGTGATATTCGTGATGAAGTGAGAATGCGTAATTTATTTAACGAATTCAAACCCAACTTTGTGTATCATGCGGCTGCATACAAACATGTACCTATGATGGAGGAAAACCCATCTGAAGCCATTAGAGCAAATGTGCATGGAACCAAAACAATAGCCGATTTATCGGAAGAGTTTGGCGTGGAGAATTTTGTCATGATTTCTACCGATAAGGCAGTAAACCCAACCAATGTAATGGGTGCTACCAAACGAATTGCAGAAATTTACACCCAATCTAAAAATGTAGCGAGCAAAACAAAATACATAACGACCAGATTTGGCAATGTATTAGGTTCCAATGGCTCTGTTATTCCAATTTTTAGACGACAAATTGAGGCAGGCGGCCCCATTACCGTTACGCACCCTGATATCACTCGTTTTTTCATGACCATTCCTGAAGCTTGCCAGTTGGTTTTAGAAGCAGGCATGATGGGTGAAGGTGGCGAAATATTCATATTTGATATGGGCGAATCTGTAAAAATTGTTACGCTTGCCGAAAAAATGATAAAACTTTCGGGGCTCACCTTAGGGAGGGATATTGAAATAAAATATAGCGGTCTACGTCCAGGTGAAAAACTGTATGAAGAACTGTTAGCCAACGAAGAAAACACGCTAAAAACGCACCATGAACAAATTATGGTAGCGCAAGTAAGAGCGACTAACTTTGAAGACATTTCAAAGCAAATTTGTGATTTAATTGGGTTGTATGATAGCCAAGACAATTTCAAAATTGTAGGTCAAATGAAAGCCATCGTTCCGGAATACCTGAGTAAAAATTCTATTTATTCTAAATTAGATAAATAGTTTCTTTTACCGTTTTGGCCGATGTAGGCTTACAAAATAACACATCCTCAATCTCAAAACAAATGAAATTTTTTTCTCCAATAGACATTAGATTCAGAGACTTAGATGCCTTAGGACATGTAAACAATGTGGTGTATATGACTTATGTAGAACAAGCAAGAGTTCGCTATTTTGATGCTGTTTTTGGTACCCGTCATGACTGGGATGAATGGGGCGTTTTATTAGCGCGTACCGAAATAAATTACATTCAGCCTTTACTTTTTAAGGATGTGGCCAAATGTGGATTAGAATGTGTTGCCATTGGTAATAAGAGTATGGAATTTGAATTTAAAATGTTTAAAACCGTTGACGGAAACGATATTGAAGTAGCTAGCGGATTAAACGTTTTAGTGGCTTTTAACCATACGGAAAATAAAAGCATTTTGGTTCCAGATGTGTGGAAAAATGCGGTAGAAGCCTTTGAGGAAAACGTATAAAATGTCAACGCAGCATTATTCATGTCCATTAAATCTCATTCATTATTAGAACTCACCAAGAGTATTGAAAACGTAATTGCACGTAGTTTCAATTCTTCCTATTGGATTCGCGCAGAGATTTCTAGGTTAAACTATTACCCTAAAAGTGGCCATTGTTACCCGGAGTTGGTAGAAAAGAAAAACGGTAAAATTGTAGCCGAAATTCGTTCTATCATTTGGCGAAACACCTATCAAAGTCTGGCAATTAAATTCAAAAACCTTACCGGAGAAGAGTTAAAACAAGGTATGAACATCTTGTTTTTGGGAGAGGTAAAATATTCGCCTGCTTATGGTATTTCTATTACCATCACCGACATTGACCCATCTTTTACAATGGGTGAAATTGCAAAAGAGAAAAAACAATCGATTGCCACTTTACAGGATGAAGGCGTTTTTCATCAAAATCATCAATTACCACTACCCTATTTGCCTCAGCGATTGGCTATTATTTCGGTTTCTACCAGTAAAGGGTATCATGATTTTTTAGAAACCATTAAGCATAAAGGAAACCGATTTAATATAAGTATCACTTTATTTACCGCTGTTCTACAAGGTGATAATGCTATTCCAAGCATCACCGAACAGCTAGAGAATATCCGAAATCAAGTATCTGATTTTGATGTAGTATTAATTATTCGTGGCGGTGGCGGAGATGTAGGTTTGCATTGCTACAATAGCGTCTTAATGGCACGAGCAGTGGCCACTTTCCCTATTCCGGTAATTACGGGCATTGGGCATTCTACTAACGAAACCGTGGTAGAAATGGTAGCAAACACCAATAAAATTACCCCTACCGCAGTAGCCGACACATTAATTGAAACTTATAAAGAATTAGAAAATGACTTGATTTATGCGCATCAATTATTGCATAAACTACAGGACACAACCATTGCTCCACAATGGCAGCGGTTATTGAATACCATTCAGTTTTTAAAGGCTTCTTCGGCAGAGCCTCTGAATGTTGAAAAATTGAAGGTGCAACAATTGGTGGCTAACCTAAACAAAACGGTGCAAGAAAATTTAACCTTGCAACATACTAAAATCTCATTAAAACTTAAGCCTGCATTGGATTATTCGAGTCAAACCAAATTTCAATCAGAAAAAAACAGACTCGATTTGTTTACTTCCAAATTGAAAATTCTCGACCCCCAAAACGTATTAAAAAGAGGGTTTAGTATGACTACCGTAAACGGAAAAACCATTCACAGTATCGACAATCTAAAAAAAGGAGCAGTTTTACGAACCGTTTTATTTGACGGGGAATTAGAAAGTACCATTACCAAAAGAATCAGCCATGAGTAAAGAAGTAAAATACGAAGATGCCATGAAAGAATTAGAAACTATTGTAGCCGGAATTGAAGGCGACCATATTTCTATTGATGAACTTTCAACCAAAGTAAAACGCGCCACAGAGCTTATCAAGGTATGTAAAACAAAACTTTATAAAACCGAGGAAGATGTGAAAAAAGTGTTGGGCGATTTGGAAGATTTATAAACCCTACGCCCTATTTCACTCTAATTTAATCAGGCAATTCGCAATTGACCTATAATCCTATTATACGTTAAATCTAAAGTGCATCACGTCTCCATCAATCACAGTATAGTCTTTTCCCTCTACCGACAATTTTCCAGCCTCACGAGCTGCAGATTCAGAACCATAATGAACAAAATCTTCGTAGTGAATCACTTCTGCACGAATAAATCCTTTTTCAAAATCAGTATGAATTACCGCAGCGGCTTGTGGCGCTTTAGTTCCTTCAGCAATGGTCCATGCTCTCACCTCTTTTACTCCTGCGGTAAAATAGGTTTCTAGCTTCAATAATTTATAGGCTGATTGAATTAAACGAGCTACTCCAGGAGTTTCTAAACCTAATTCTTCCAAAAACATTTGACGTTCTTCAAACGTGTCCAATTCAGAAATATCAGCTTCAATACCCGCTCCTAAAATAATTATCTCGGCATTTTCATCTTTCACCGCTTCTCTTACGGCTTCCACATGTTCGTTTCCGCTCACTACCGATGCTTCATCTACATTACAAACGTATAGAACTGGTTTGGCAGTTAGCAGTTGTAAGCGGTCCAACAAAATTTGCTCGTCCTCAGAATGGATTTCCATCGAACGAACAGAAAGTCCTTCGTTCAAATGCGTGATAATTCTTTGATAAAACTCCCCTTCTTTTTGGGCTTGTTTGTTTCCAGTTTTTGCGGCTCTTTTAATCTTTTCGTTCGCTTTTTCTAACGAATCTAAATCCTTTAATTGAAGCTCGGCATCAATAATCTCTTTATCAGATACCGGGTCAACTCTACCGTCAACGTGGATAATGTTATCATCTTCAAAACAACGCAACACGTGAATAATGGCATCGGTTTCTCTAATATTTCCTAAAAATTGGTTTCCTAACCCTTCGCCTTTACTTGCTCCTTTTACGAGACCTGCAATATCCACAATTTCGATTGTAGTAGGTTGAACGCGTTGCGGAACAACTAATTCTTCTAGCTTATTCAATCGTTCGTCTGGTACGGTAATTACGCCCAAATTAGGTTCAATTGTACAAAAAGGAAAATTTGCCGATTGCGCTTTGGCATTCGATAAACAATTAAACAAAGTTGATTTCCCTACATTAGGAAGTCCTACAATTCCACACTGTAATGCCATAATCTCGCGTTTTTAAGAGGCGGCAAAAGTAATTATTTTTTAAGGAGCACAAAGCAATATTTTTGTACCAACAATGTTCCTCTTAAATACCATTCAATTGTGAATAAAAAAACAGCTTATTCATTGTCATTTAAGCAAAAGGCATCATTTTTGAAAGTGTGGTTTTAAACCAGTTCGATATGCAAAAATCAAAAACATTTCTAGGTTATATTCTAACATTCAGCTTACTACTAATTGTCCAATTAGGTTTTTCACAAAACCCAACGCCACAGTTAACCCGAATTCTATTTATTTATGATGGTTCCAATAGCATGAACGGCCAATGGGAAGGTCAATCCAAGCACATCACAGCCAAAAACCTACTTAATACTGCTTTGGATAGCCTTCGAGACGTGCAAAATCTACAAGTCGCCCTTCGTGTATATGGTCACTCCAAAAGCTATTTGTCGGGTCAAGAATGCAACGATACCAAATTAGAAGTGCCTTTTAAAGATGGGAATTTTGACGCTATCCGTAAAAAGCTTTCTGAAATTAGACCCAAAGGCACCACTCCCATCGCGCTTTCATTAGAACGAAGCGGAGATGATTTTCCGAAATGCAAAAATTGCCGAAACATCATTATTTTAATTACCGATGGTATTGAAGAATGCAACGGTGACCCGTGTGCGGTTTCATTAGCGTTGCAAAAAAACGGAATTATTTTAAAACCATTTGTAATTGGATTAGGACTTAAAGATGATTTTAAAGAACAATTTAAATGTGTTGGAAATTACTTTGATGTAACCAGCCCCGAGGTATTTGGCAATGTTTTGGATATTGTGATTTCGCAGGCCTTAAACGCCACCACAGCGCAAGTAAATTTGCTAGATTCTTACGAAGAACCTACCGAAACGAATGTGCCAATGATGTTTGTAAACCCATTGTATAATGACGTGGAATATCATTACATGCATACCATGAATGCCAGAGGGAATCCAGATACCATTTATATTGACCCATCTATTAAATACGATTTGTACGTATATACCGTTCCGCAGATTATAAAAAAAGGAGTGGAAATAAGCCCGGCCATTCACAATATAATAGCGGTTGATGCACCTCAAGGGGCTTTAAACATTCTGGTAAATACACGTTCCATTCAGGCGTTACCTATGGCTATTGTTAGAAAAGCCGGACACATGGAAACCGTGAATGCACAACCAGTTGGAACTACTCAAAATTATTTAGTAGGTAAATATGATTTAGAAATTCTTACGCTACCTCGTACCTATTTGACGAATGTAGAAATTACGCAAAGCACCACCACCAAAATTGAATTACCCAATAATGGACAAATTTCTTTGATTCGGAATTACAAAGGCTACGGAGCTATTTTTGTGAGAAGAAATGGAGAAATGGAATGGGTATTAGACCTCAATAAAAATACAAAGTCTGAAACCGTGAAATTGCTTCCCGGTAATTATCGTGTGATGTATCGTGCCGGGATTGACCATAATTCTAAAAACACGAAATGGAAAGATTTCACGATTAAAAGTGGTGCTTCCACCGTTATTCGATTCTAGTTTAAATCTGTTTTGATGTACTCAATTTCATGAAAAATTTTAAGTCCGTTATTCTATTTCCGCTGCTACTGGTCGCGTTAATTATACTGCTTTATCATCCCGTAGTAAACAACGGTATTTCAGGGTTGGATGACTTATTAATGATTGAAGAAAACTGGGATAAACTCACCCATTTAAGCCATATCTACACCGCTTTTACGGATGATGTATTCTCTAGAGAACTCGGCACCTACTATCGTCCTATTCAGATTTTAACCTACATGCCGGATGCATTTATTGCGCATAGTCCGGACCCGGTTTGGCGCATTTTTTTTATTCTTAACATTGGCATATTTGCAGTGGCCATGCTATTGCTTTATCGGTTTTTAATGGAGTTGAAATTTAGCCCCATTTTTAGTTTTGTATTCACCATTTTCGCCATTCTTCACCCTGCTTTTGTTCCAGCGGTTGCATGGGTTCCCGGCAGAGTGGATATCGTTTTATTTATATTTTTAATCTCCTCCCTTTGGGCGTTTATTCGTTACCAAAAACAAGGCAAATCCTTTTGGTTATTCCTCCATTACCTCTTTTTTGCGCTCGGTATGTTTACCAAAGAAACCACTATTGTGGTTCCAGTAATTTCCATGCTATTCGTTTTTTATTCGCAAAACAAATGGATCGATTCCACCCAATGGAAATGGATTGATTTTTTGAAAATAGCGTTTTGGAATTCGCTCATTATCGATTCTTTTGGTTGGTTAAAAACTCATTTCAAACTGATGTTGGGTTGGGCACTCATTGTACTACTTTGGTTTATAATGCGGTCTATGGCACTTACCGATGAACCTACCACTTTTGTAGACCTACTCTACCGCCTAGCCACTGCGTGGGAAGAATTAATCGTTATGTTTAGCGTTTTGCTCATTCCGTTTAACCTGCAAGTATTTTTAGAATTAACGTGGGGGTTTGTAGCGTTAGCCATTCCGGGTTTCGTTCTTCTATTAGCCATTCCCAAACTCATTAAAACCGCCCAAAAAGACCTGGTTTTTGGCGTGCTATGGATTTTCTTGTTTCTTCTTCCCACTACCCTTTCCGATTATTTAAACTACCACCGCTTACTCATTCCAATGGTAGGAATGGCATTTATTTTACGTCCATTAGGCAAGCTAATTAAGAGTTCCAAGAAATTATATGTATTTCTTCTTTTGGGCGTATTTGCTACTTTATTTATCGTAGAAAATTTAAAATTTCAAAAGGCATTTACCAACCGCACCCATTTTTGGGCAAATGCCGTAAAATATTCTCCCAATTCTGCTTTTGCCAATAATGGAATGGCTTGGAGTTATCACTTAAATCATCAAAATGATTCGGCACTCATGTATTACCAACGTGTGGTTGAAATAAGACCCGACCGTGAAAATGTGCGCATGGGAATGGCTTTGATTTACGAAGAAGACGGAAACACTCTAAAGGCCGATAGCTTGCTACAAGCCGAATTTATGGCTACAAAAGATTCCTCAACCGTCTATTTCTATATCGGTCAGATTGAGCTTGAGCGAAAAGACACTCTTGCGGCTGTGAAGAACCTTATTTTAGGATATCCAGCTACCGAAACCTCTCGTAATGCTCGAATGTATTACGATACTTTAGATGTGTCGGTAAAGGAGTTAATTCGCCTTAAGTAGAATCAAACTTCTTGCTAATCTGCAAAAACCATTTGGTATAAGCGATTTATCTCTTCGCCCAATTCGGAGGTACCGATGTATTTACTTTTACGAATGTACTCCCGCCCCTCAAAAAACACTAAAATGGTGGGATTAGCAAAAACCTGATACTCACTAGATAATAACGGTTGCTGAACCGTATCCACTATCAAAAATTCCATTTTTGGAAATTGTAACCGAACTAATTCTTCCACTTTTGGGCGAAGCGCTAAACAAGGAGAACACCGGTCGTTTTTAAAATACACTACCAATCCGGGAGTATTCGCTACTTTTTCTTTTAATTCTTCTGGTGTCATCTTGCCTAATTATGTTTTTTGAAGGCGCAAAAGTAACGCAGTTTTCCCCACCGATAAGTGACAATTCGCACCCAGGTATATTGGCCAAATTCACCATTTAATTCGCGCAAAAACGCATTCCATATTGGACTCGGATTAAAGCTATTTTTTATTGGAAAGCGCCAATTCTATATGCGCTAAATGATGGTTGCAATGCCACGCATACATGGCTATGGTTTGGCTAATGGTAAACTCTCTACCATGTTCCGGATGCACGTACGTTCGGGTCATATCCAATTCAGAAAGATGATTCAATAACACGCTCCATTTGCCATGGAGTCCTTTAATGAGCATCAAAGACTGTGAAATATCTGCGGATTGAGCATCGGGCAACTCCGCCCATTTAGCTTCTAAATACGGACGAATAGTTGGATTGTTTTCGGTGAGTGCTAATTTAAAACGGATGATACTATTCAAATGACTATCTGCGCAGTGATGCACTATTTGTTTAATGTTCCATCCACCTTTCCGATAGGTTAACCCTAAATCGCTCGGTGATAAATCTTTCACCAATTGCGCTAACCGTTCAGGAAATAAAGAAATGTCTTTAATCCACTCTTCCACCATTCCTGAGGTGATAGATTTGGGAATTTCTAATTCTCCTATCGGAAATCGTAAATGATTTTGATTCATCCTAACTTAATTTGTGAATTGCCTACTTTTCTTTAATGGAAATTAAGTGAACCCCTTTATGTTCCAAAGGTTTGCGCGCATCTCCGCAATTAGTAAAAATAGAATTTTCCAAATATTGAAATTCTACAATCACGGTTACGTCCTCAGTAGCCCCTAAAGTATCAATAATTTCTTCATTATCGGGTTTATACTGCTTGGAATCTATGTCTAAAAAATATCCGCATCCATCCACGGCATAAGACCTAGTATAATGCAAAATAGCGGTCTTGGTTTTTACCTCCGAGTCAAATTTAGCGGTTTCTTTTTTACAAGATGATACTACGAATGTTGCTGCCGCAAGCACTATAAGGGATGATTTTAAAACAAATGTTTTCATGGGTATGATTATTAATTAGTAACGGTGAAAATACAAACAATTATTGGGATTGTAAAACCCTGCTTGGTTGGGGATTTGTTTTGGGTTGAAAATTCCGTTTTTACCTAAAAAGTAAATACAAAATGATTCCAATTAAAACCTCATTTAGTAAACTCCTTAAAATCTACAGATGGATCATAATCATGCCTGGTTTTAATGGAAAACAATTCACTTCTTGCATCTTTTGAAGTGATAATCGGAAAACAGAGTTGCACATACCACGGTTCTTTTAATTGATTCCAAGCACCAAACCGTGTGGGATATTTTCGAGTTATTTTAGCCGTACCAAAAATCACATCCCAAATAAACAGTAGGTTTCCATAGTTACCATTTGGGTGCGACACTCCATCTTCTGCCGTTAGTCCATGATGCGCAAAGTGAGTACTGGGGGTGGATATTACCCTTTCTATAACCCATGCCACGGGACTTAATATTTTATATTTATACAGGATGCGGTCCCACTTTGTTTCGCTATGCGCCAACAATATAATGGTTAGTTTTATGGGTAAGTAAAACAAATACACATACCCCATTCCTGCATATACCAGCATGGCCGAAAACCAAATACCAGGCATAAAAGCATAATATAAAATTGCATTTCGATAGGTTACCAACACCCCCATTTCCTCTACCACATGATGGGGTCGGTGCAATTTCCACATTTTTGTATTTACATGCGAAAACCTATGCCACCAGTATTGGGTCATATCATCCAACACAAGGAATGCCAGTATTTGCCACCCTATAGAAATTCCAATAAACAAATCTTCAAAGCCCGGGAGAAACGTTCCTAAAACCCAAAATACCAGTAAAAATATGCCCGGTTGTATGAGCGTTGGCAATATTACCAGACTTAGCAATTCAATGGTAAAATCGTTTTTGGTTCGTTTATCATTAAAGTACAATCCACCAATCGACTCTAGTATTCCCAAAACCAATAGCACCACTACTGCTATTAACTTGCTTACAGACTCTTCTTCCATGTTTTACGGTGTTGAGTTTAGTTATTTTATTTTATGAAAGTTGGAGCAAAATTATTAATCACATCAATTTTTTATTCACTATGTGGAGCATATCTCCGCTTCAATCAAGCCCATAACAGGTTGCAATATAAAATAAACCTTAAAGATGAGAGAGTGTCTGATGCATTTATCGGCCATTGCGTACAACTTGAAGAAATACATGAAATTCATCACCCAAAAAGCGAAGGAAAATGTAAAGAAAGCGGAGCTTATTATTTTTTGGTTTAAAACCGTCTATTTCGCTTCCATAAAGCCCATTTAAGAGTTTTAATTTTAACTAAATATAATAGCTACCAATTAATCAAAGTGGCTTAAAACGTCTCTTTTTATCTTCGGTTTTAGGTTGAATTGGGGGTTGGGCCACGATTACTGGTGATAGGCACCGGTATTTTTAATTCGAATGTTAATTTCTTTATTGAACAATTCAACTAATTGAGGCAGTCCAATACATTCAACATTTATCTCTTCACAAATCGAAGGAATTTTTTTAAATAATTTATTATCATTATTCGAACTTGTTTCCTCAGTTACAACTGTGATTTTATTATCTAAAGTTTTTGAAATTTCTATAGATTTAAGAACTATTTTGGCATCAGCTGATTTGAGAAAATCATTCGTTAAAGATTCAATATCCGTTTCTGATAATAACCTTTTTTGGAATTGATTGCAAAACTGATTTTCTAATAAGTTGTAAAATTTCTTAGTAGGTAGTAAATTTCCTGTTTTTGTGATAAATTTTTTGTCATTCACAAAATCCAATTCTTTCGGAACTATTTTTTTTGAAACAAAGGAACATTCTATTGATACTTCTGATAATATGATAAATTCTCCATTTCTAATTTTTTGTTTGAAAAAATCATAGATTACAGAATTATTATCAAAAGGTTTGTAGTATCTAACTAATGAAACCCAAGAACTTGTGTCAATTATAAATCTCATTAGATGTATTTATCAATTTTCTCAGGTTTAATATTTAGTTTTTTGCAAAAGTCATATTCATTAATAACTCCACTATATAATGCTGTCTGTAATGTATTTACAAATAATGGTGAATTAATAGGTTTTGGAACAGAACCACCTTTTTTTATTCCCAAAATTTTATCTAATTCCTTTTTTTTATTTTCTTCTTCTATTTTTTTTCTATAAAGTTCTTCTAATTCATTTTTTACATTGTTGTAACCTTTATAAGAAATCTTTTTAGAGTATAATAATCTTGTATATAGTGCTAAAGTGCTTAGGTTTGTTTCTTTTGAAACTTTCTGAATTAAATCAAAATGATAGTCATTAGATGAATTTGCTTTGTTTAGCTTTTCGATTGTATTTGCATAATTACCAGCTAAAAAGAAATAAGAAAATTCATTACACCAATTTTCTATTTTACTTAAATCCTTTTGAGATATTGATTTAACGTCAACCTCTTCAATTTCTTCTTCATTAAGTAAGTAATGACCTAATTCGTGAATTAAAGTAAAGATTTCTCTTCTAAAAGATTTTTGTTGTCGTTTTAAAACAATAACGTTAGGTTTAAGATAGAAACCATTAATATTTGCAGTATCTTTTTTATTCCAAGTTTCTACAAACTCAAATACCATTATATTGTTTTCTGCAAATTTTGATATAAGCTCTTTTAAAAAATCTCTTAAAACTGGCGAAAATTCGTACGGATATAATAAATCTCCAATCTCTTGTGCTACTTTTTTAGGATTATCTTTTATTGAGAATATTGGAATTTTCCTTTCAAAGCGTATGTCAGAAAGTTTAGATATTGCAGTTAATGAATTTTTCAAATCCTCAAACTGATTTACGATTTTCTTTGCTCCAATATTTAAGTCAGAATTGAATTTATCTTTTCTAAAAAAAATACTGGCATCTTTATTCTCTGAAATTGGTCGAGGATTAATATAATATTCAAGACCTTTGTTGAAAACCTTATCTATTTTTTTTAAATGACTGATTTTGATTTCACTAGAATACAAATCATCCTTAGTTATTGGTTTTTTCAGGCCTTCGCTGATTTTTTCCAATAACTCTTTCAAAGTTATTCTGTATAACTTTAAAAGATAATCTATTCGTGATATGTTATGTTCTATTGTCAAGAATTTTTCTAGTGTTTTTTCTAAGTGCAAAGGTACATTTTTTTACAGAATTTTCATTCGTTGGTTACTTGTGCCTAACGCTTGTGTATGTTACGTGAGTGAAACGAATGGATTATAAACTTTATGTCCGTTGCGCAACTTACCACTTTAATGTGAATAAAAGAAGACTACACCCTTAAAGACGAGATGCATTTATCCGCCATAGCCTACAACTTGAAGAAATACATGAAATTCATCACCCAAAAAGCGAAGGAAAATGTAAAGAAAGCGGAGCTTATTATTTTTTGGTTTAAAACCGTCTATTTTGCTTCCATAAAGCCCATTTAAGAGTTCTAATTTTAGCTAAACTAATGCGGTGAGAATTAATCAAAGTGGCTTAAAACGCTTCTTTTTACCTTCGGTTTTAGGTTGAAAAAGGGGTTGCGCAACGATTATTCATTGTTCATTCTGTTTAATATTCTTTCGTTTCTTTTATCTATTAATTCTATTGTGCTGTTCATATAGTTCAGGTATTCTTCTTTATTTTCGGGTAATGCTGAACGATTGAAGTCATCAAATGGCAATAAGAATTTAACTTTCCCGCTATTTTCTATAAAATCTTGAAGCAAAAAGAAATCTATATAACCTTTAAAATTCTGGAATAATTTTAAAAATTCAAAGTATCGTTTTAATGTACTTGTTAGAGGACTTTCCTCATTTACATAAAACCTTCTGAAACATTCTAAAGTTAAGTCAAATCTGTCACTTATCTTTCGATTAACTCCTCTTGCTTGATTAATCGTAAATCCGTCTTTTCTATGTGCTGGAAAAACTATATGTCCTCCAATTGTTCTGACTTTTTGTTGAAATTTCACTTTTTCAGATTCGCTCAACCAACCATCTAATTTTCCGTTATATTTTCCAACATAATGTGGGCACATTCTATCGCTTGATAAATTATCAGTCAAGTTGTTTTTTAATATTAATCTTCCGTAACTTTTACTCAAAATGCTCAAATTCAAAGTGATGTTTTCTGAAATTTCTTTATTCCATAATAGACTTTGAATTTCATATAATTTCGGACTATCAGTATCGGGGTCGCCACATTTACTGTCTAATCTATAATCGTATTCAATATCGATATTGTTCATTCTTTGTTCGGATTTTCTTTGCTTGCTTATAACGTTTAGTATATGAAAAGTAGGCGATTACGAAGCACGAAACTTTCGGTTAAGCACAAAGTTTGACACGAGCCAAAAGCCTTGAATTTATTACTATTCCGCCTATTTTTTATATACATTGTTGAACGAACCCTCCTTTCAGTCGTGAGCTTAACTGTTTGCAATATAAAAAAATACCCGATACCTTTCCTGCTTAATTTCAAAACATTAGAGATGTCTAAAAAAATGCTTGCTGCGCAGGCCATTGCAATTGCACCAGAGTTTGGTGTTTTATGTAAAAAAGTGAAACGTAGGTTTACTATTAATAACTATTCACTTGAAGCCAACACAAAACCACAAGAAAAAGTGCCCGGGCACCGATAGTAATCGATACAACAAAGCATACAGTTTTGGCGCACCTGCCCCGATCACTATCGCGGGGCAAACCGTATGCTTAGTTATTGGCAACCGTTTTTATTCGTCCAAGGTTTCTAAATCATTAAATGGCAATTCCTTTTGTCCATATTTTTCGTTCATTAATTTCTCAAATTCACGCTTGTTTTTTGATATTGATGCGATTGCTTCAACTGTGTATAAAACCTTTTTCAAAGCCTCTCTTCCTGTGTCTTCGGTTAAAGATTGATGAAGTCTATATTTTAAATTTCCAGCGGCTGTTTTAGGAGTATTTAGTTTCAGTTTATCCAAAACAAACACCCCCTTTGGTAAATTCTGATAAACATAACGGTTAGTTAAATGACCAATAAATTGTGGTTTCCTTTTTATGTTTTTTGGAGTAAAAGGAATATTCCAAAGACGGAATATTTCTTTATAGAATGATAATTGAAATTGCTTTTGATATTCTAGTATTTCGTCCGAAACTAAAGCCTTTAAGATAGTTTGTAGTTCTTTCTTTTCTCGTTCATACTGATAGCCAGTACTTTCATCAATTAACGCAATTAATCCAATTTTAGCGAATGAACGGACTAATATTTCGCATTGGTCGGCAATTATTTTCTGTCTAGCAGAAAGAGTTATTTCTTTTCGTGCTTGTAAAAAAGCATCGCAAATATCGATTAGTACAGATGCTTCGTATCCGTGGATTACTTTTTTCCCTTGATAACAAATTAGCGGCTCGAAGTGGCCCGGTTCTTTTCCATTGTAAATAAAGGGTTGTAAAGATTTTTGGCTTAAATATCGATTCAATCTGGCCCCACTTGTAGGCTTGGAATCTTCTTCACTATCCACCATGTTAAGAGCTTCCTGTAATCCTCTGCCAGATAAAACTCTAACCCCATTTTCTAACACATAGCAATCGATACTTGTATTTTCAGATAGAGATAAAACTCCATCAAATTTTATAATATTTTCTTCTTTCATTATGGTCATTTTAATGGTTGCTAACGGTTTAGAACAAGGAAAGTTGCGATTGGTAAATCGTGATTTTCCGCTGTTTGTCATTAAGTTATAAAGTTAATCGAATTATTGTAATCTGCATAGTGTAGCAATTTTTTTTGTGCATTGTTAGGCAATGTTATTTTTTCGGTTTTACAATTATTAAATCCTCAGAATTAATTCCTTCTTTAATAAATAATTCAGGTGTTTCTTCCTCGCGGATATTTTCTAGCATAAGAAGTGCTTTAGCTTGTTCGAAAGATTTTTTGACAGATAAACCAAAACCGATGGAAGAATAAAATTGAGATGAAAATATTCTTGCAGCTTCGTCTCCGATTGAAGTATTCATTCCAATTGTTGCTTCAACATATTCAGATACCGCTTCGGCCTGATTTTTAGAATAACAAGTGTTGAAAAAGACTAATCTAATTCCGTCTGACGAAGCCATAATTGTTTGTACAATTGCCTCTTTACTAACTATTTTAGTTCTACCATCATTAGTTTGAAAAATGATTTCATCATTATCAGATCCGTGTCCGCTAAAGTGAATTATTGATGGTTTGTATTCATTAATAGCTTGTAATAAATCTATCGGTTGAACTGCCCAGCAGGTTTCAAACTTAACAGAATCTCTATGCTTAGATTTCCGTATCATTTCAGATATTGCTCTAGCTTCTTCGTCTAATCTTAATTGTTGTTGGTCAATTGGATTTGATGCAAGAAATAGGACAACAATTTTTTCAGGAATATTTTTTAATTCTTCAATTTGATATCGTGTTTCGGTATGTAAATTATTATGATGTTGAAGTGTTGAACCAATATTCCTAAGGTTTTGTTCTTGTTCTCTTCTTAATTTATCTGCTTCAGCTTTTCTTTTTTTATCAATAGAAGCTAATTCCTTGTCAACTTTAGTTTGAGCGTCTTGAATTTCTTTATTCTTTTTTCCAATCTTAGTTTCTATATCCGCTATTTTCTTGTAAGAATTAGCAAGGTCTTTTTCATATCTAGTTATCTCTCTTAGTTTAGATTGAATTGTACTAGTTGATTTAGTCCGATTAATAGCTTCACTCGCTCTATTAATTTTAATTGTTGTATCGGATATTTTTTTTTGCTCTTTGGCTTTATCTGTCAAAAGCTTAGTCAAATCGCTTTGTTTTCTGGATAGATTATTTCTGTGTGAATCAATTAAAGCCATTTTTTTAGTTTCGATTTAATTTTGCCTAACAAGCGGATATATCTAATATTACATATATCCAACTTATATTTTTTTCTAATTTATTAATTCAATTCAACTTTTTTCCATCGTTTTACTATGCTATACGTCAACATAAATCAACGTTTCACCAGTTTTAGACCCCTCACAAAACCTGCGAAATCAAAAGCCCTAACCGTTTGTAGTCGTTTAATATCGGTTATTTTACTAGTCATTTATTGGTTGCTTGGAGTTGTTTTATTTGCTGATGCAATTTACTATTTATTCTGAATATTTCAGTTCGTTGTTTTGAATTCTTTTCTTGTTCCAATTCGGTATTAGGTGGCCCTTTTTGTTTGAGATAAAAACCAGTATTTCCCTGTCTTTTCTTCCAAAAAGCTACACCTAGTACGCCAAAAACCAAACTCATTACCCGTTACAAAAAAAAGATATTCAATTGGCTCAGGACTTCCGTATTTTAGGTAATTAGCGATCCATAAAACCATTCACTCGTATTCAAACACCCAATAAACAAACGAACAAAAAAAGGGGCAATCGTACTTTACCATTGCCCCTTTCCTACTCGTTAAAATTCCTTATTCACTCAATTTTTTGATGTTGTCTTTGTAAATTCGGTCTATCAAAATATGGCGTGGGTCTATGGCTGCTTTTGCAGGTATTGAATCTACTTCAAATGTGAAAGTCATTTTTGGTTCATCAAATTTAACCCGTTTTTGATACATTAAATCCTCTTCATCATCGTCTGCAAATACGCCTATATCTACCCAATCATTCATCGGTATAATGGTTTCTTTACCCGCAGTATCGGCCTTGATTTTGGTGGTTTCTATTTGCATGGTTACCTCATATTTACCATTATCGAGTTTCTTGTAATTCGCCTCCATAAGTCGGTTATCATAGAGCGTAATTTCTTTAAACCAATCGGTAATTAAATACTGCAAACTGTCGGGTACCACCGGCTCTAAATGACGTAAAAAATCAAGCGAGGTAGGATATGGCGGTTGTTTATATCTAAATTCCTCTAAGAAATTTTTCATGGCCAAATTCACTTTATCTTCTCCAATATAGTCTTGCAAAGCATACAAAATAACACTTCCTTTTCCGTAATGGATGTATTGTTGATTTTCTACTTTATATAGCGGCAATTCCTTTTTGGTTTCGCCTCCTCTACCGCGTAAATAGCGGTTGTGGTCATACTTAATGAAATCGCGCATTTTCATCGGATTTTCGGTAATGCTTTTCATCGTCATTAACGAAGAATACTCGGCAAACGCTTCACTTAGCATGGTGCCTCCTTGCATTTTTGCACCCACTACCTGATGTGCCCACCATTGATGCGCCATTTCATGCGCAATAACCGCATCAATCACATTGTTTTTGGATTCATCTTCTAAGTTGGCTACAAAACCAAATGCTTCCGAATACGGCATGGTGCCTGGAAACGCTTGGGCAAATGTGGCGTATCTTGGAAACTCAATAATACGGCATTGCTTGTGGTAATACGGTCCAAAAATTTTGGTGTAATAGGCCAACGAACGCTCCACGGCATCTAGCATCATTTCTATATTTACCGAATGGTTTTTATCATAATACACTTCTATATCCACGCCATTCCATTTGCGGGTAGCAATCTCATACCTCGCGGAAGTAAAGCAATAGAAATCTTGTGAAATATGATCCACTTTATAATGAAAGTAATTCCGTCCGTTTTCGGTCCATTTCTTAACCAACGACCCGGGCGCAACGGCTGTTTGATCACCAGCGGTTGAAATAACGGTTTCTGCATGTATGTAATCCGAATGGCCATCCGATAAATAATTATCCATGCAATTTCCGGTACAATTGGCTTCCAGTTCTGGCATACGTTCTCTGGGCGCTAAATCGTACTTTTTACGTGTGTTTTTATCGCTCAACTCACTGCTTTCGCTGTATCCCATTTTGGGAAGAATATCGAAGTTATTTAAGAATGTTCCGTTTTCAATAACATTCGTACTTCCTGTTCCGTTAGAAAACCCTTCGGTAATATATTTAGTATTTATCTCAATTTCAATGGTTTCTCCGGGTGCAATGGCTGGAGCAACCCGATAAATTTGGTAATTAAATTTTTCGTCATTCAATACCAATTTAGCATTTGGAATAATTATTTCCGGATTCCATTTTTTAGAAATATCATAATGAATCGAATCTATGGGTTCGCCCGATTCGTTGGTTAGCTTTATAATTGCCTTGACATTCACATTCCTTTCATTCGGAAAAATATCTACAAAATATTTGATATCTGTGATTTTAGGCAAATTTACCTTCTCGTATTTCTTATAGGTTTTTTCATAGTCGGCTCTAAGTTGCTCAATGTAATCAGAACTTTCATATTCATTCAACACTTGGGTGTTGTAATACACAAAACCGGCTACTAAAACCCACATGGCAAATACCCCTGCCACTACCACTCGGTAACTTTTAGGAATTTGTTTTTTGGCCATTAAGGCGCGTTCTTTTAAACTGCTTTTGCTACCTCTATTCCATAAAAAGCCAGCAATAAGCAAACTCAAAATGGCAAATAACACCCAGTAGATGTTAAACCAAATGGCACCTAATACACCCGGGCCAAAACCATTCATGTCGGAATAGCGTAAACTTGGCGATGCTCCTATCTGTAGCATATTGCTACTTAAATCCATTATTTCAAGGAAAATGCTCCATAAAAACAAGACCAAAATAGACGCAAAATAACCCACATACTTGTTATTAATTAATACTTGAATCATAATCATAACACCCGACCAAATAGTAAAAGTCATGAAGTTATTAGATAAGAAATCAATTAAATACACATCCAAATCTAATCGAGTGTAACCGTTAAACAACTGGTAGCCAATACCTATCAAGATAAAAAACAGATTTAGGACCGAGGTTACCGAAATAAGCGATAACGCCTTGGCTGCCATAGAAATAAATGAAGTATGGGGAGTTGCATCCACCACTTCGCTAATTTTGTTATCGCGATCACGCCAAATTAATTCGCCACTGAAAAACACTAGAATAATCATGATAAACAACATGGTGGACCCATTGATATCGTCAATCACATTATAGGTAAGCGGATACGCTTTAAGCCCCATGTATTCAAACCCTCCATAGAGACTGGTGAATAGTAAAATAGCACTAAAAACAAACATGATTTTAAACAGATTGCTTTTGTAGATACTGATGAAATTTATTTTGAAAAAACTCTTGAACTGTGTCCATTCTGTAGCTCTACCATACACCGGATTAATGGTTGGCATGGCACTAACAGAATCGCTTTCCGCGGTTTCTTCTTTAGTCAGTTTAACCTTGGTATTCTTTTCTTTAAAGGAAAACTTAAAGTAAGTAACTAGTAAAATCACTATTCCGATGGCAATCCAGAAAAGTCGGTTTATTAAAATCAATCCCGTAAATGAGGGACTTAACGTATTTTTCTCAATGGGTGTAAAATACTTGGTGGATAAAAAGTAGGTCCGTAATCCAAAAGTATCGGTAAGCGCACCCAATGTTTCGCTTTCAATGTCGGACATAAAAGTACCCGAAACCGAGTAGATTACTAAGATTAGTAATGCGCCTACAAATGAAATTACGGTACTTTTCCAAGTAATGGCGAGCGAATAAATAATGGCTCCAGCCACAAACATATTGGGTAATATAAAAATGAAATAGTTGTTTACAAATGCGCTTAAATAAAACTCACCAAAACGGTCGGCATCTTCCCATCCCATAATAGGCGCTAAGAAGCTACCCAAAATAATTCCAACAAACACGCCTAAAACGGGCACGGTAGAAACGAGCATGGCACCAAAAAAGCGCCCAAAGAAATAGCCTGATTTACTTAACGGAGTACTAAAAATAATCTCGTTAAAGTTGTTATTAAAATCACGCAGCGAGGCATTATTATAAAATGCCGCAGCTACCAAAAGCCCAAACATGGACATGAATAGCGTGAATTGGGTAATGATAAAAGGCGCATTTTTGGTAACGTTACCTACCGAGCCTCCAATTTGCACATTATCGCTAACCGTGGCAAGAAATACCAACAGCGCAAAAACGAAGGTAAATATGTACACCATGGGCTGTTTCATGGTGTATTTTAATTCTGTAAAAAAGAACGTTTTAAACATAATACGATGTATTTAAAGGATTAAACTAAAACGTTTGAGGTGTTTATTTTGGAGAAGAAAACATCTTCTAAATCTGGGGTAACCGGAGTAAATCCATTGGCAGGATTGCGGTCGCTAAACACATGAATTAACGGTTGGCCCGCTACCATTTTATTGGAAATAACTGAATAATTGGAAGCGTATTCTTTTAATTCTTCACGCGATACTACTTTTTGATACACTTTGCCTTGCAACTCATCAATAGCTATTTGGGGTGCGCCTTGAAATACAATTTCACCCAGATTCATAATAGCCATATTGGTACACAACTCGCGCACATCTTCCACAATATGAGTAGATAAAATAACAATTACTTCACGCCCCACATCGGCCAATAGGTTGTAAAAACGGTTACGTTCGCCCGGGTCTAGCCCTGCAGTAGGTTCATCTACAATAATCAATTTTGGATTGCCAATTAATGCTTGTGCTATACCTACCCGCTGTTTCATTCCACCCGAGAATCCTTTTACGCTCTTGTTTCGTTTATCATATAAGTTCACCTTATCCAGTAGGTAATGCACCATTTCTTTACGTTCGTTGCCGTTGGTAATTCCTTTAAGAATACACATGTGGTCCAATAACTGATTGGCGGTAATTCGTGGGTACACGCCAAACTCTTGTGGCAGGTAACCCAATACTTTTCTTAATTCGGTGGGTTCATTAAAAATATCAATTCCATCAAGGGTTGCTGTGCCGCTATCTGCCTCTTGTAAGGTAGCCAACGTGCGCATTAAAGATGACTTTCCAGCACCATTTGGGCCTAGCAGTCCAAACATTCCGTTTTCAATTTCTATGGTTACGTTGTCTAATGCTTTTACACCGTTTGCATAGGTTTTGCTCAGGTTATTAATCTTTAAAATGCTCATAATTAGTTCTCGGTTTAATTGATATTGATTTGTTTTACTAGCAGATGATTGGGTTCAAATCTAAATTAAATAGCGGTGGCAAAATAACCGTTGGTGTAAAAATTAAATGTGGAGTTAACACTAGATGCGTTCATCCGCTAGCTAGCAGGAGGTTTAGCTAACAAAAAAAGGAGGGCTAGATATAAAACCGTAGCGTGCAAAGAATTACTCTTTAATAATCAACCAACTAAAACCCGCATTTACCAGCGTACTTCCTGTCTCAAAACCGTACCCACCAATCAAATCGACTTGAAATTTAGGATTTATTCGATACTTAAAACCACCCGCAGCGTTCATATCAAAAACCTTTCCTGCACCCAAAGCATTCTGACCGTATAGCTCCATATAAGTGCCTAACTGAGGAGTAATAGTGTACCCCACATTTATGGTGTAGCCCAATGAATTAGGATGAGCTAGGGTAGAAATTTCGTCAAACTCATACCTCACCGCGTAGGATAAATTACCCGACAAACTAAATTTATACGGCAAGCTATAACTCCATGCTAGCAAGGCTTGAGTGGACCAAATTGGTGTAAATGAAGCCGTACTTGCGGAAGTGGGAACCCCTTGATTTATCAATAAAGCCATTTCAGGAAGGAAACCATTTCGTTTGGTTAAATTAATTTTTGTACCTAGTGTTAACCCTTCCAACCCATAG
The DNA here is from genome assembly GCA_963974475.1 of uncultured Flavobacteriales bacterium. GTDB lineage: Bacteria > Bacteroidota > Bacteroidia > Flavobacteriales_G > Salibacteraceae > CAJXZP01. Next base: position 45,467 of record CAXBCR010000017.1, on the reverse strand, counting down.
GAATAGGTACTTGGACTTGCTCCATATGAAACCCTATTTCCTTCATAATTTCCAAACACACGAACCTCCACATTTTCAGACACCCCATATATTAGGCCTAAATTCGGAAATAATATATTGGCTGAATATTCTGAACTTCCTTTGGAAAATGGAGATTTACTGTATTGAAAACCCGTTTCAATTTGAAAACCTTTTTTAAAAACCGCTCTAGAAGCTTCGGTAAAACCGGGCCTATTGGTAATCATTTTTATTGGGCTAATTTTAGATTCGGTATGGGTAGAATCTTGCGCATATACAGAAACTGTTACAAAAAATAGTAGTAGAATAAGTGCACTTTTCATATTTCAAAAATACTATTTAAGGTTTACCATTAAAGTGTATTTAGAAAAATCTTAATTCAACCTAGTCATATACACCCTTTAGTAATTCGTACCTAGCTACAAAGAATAGCCATTTTACCGCTATTTTGCACGGCACAAGCAGTTTTCCCGGTTTTCATGCTATCATAATCATTTACCGTTTCCGCTTTTTAGTCTCTTTATTGGGGTTATTTAGTAAGAAGGAAACACCCACATTTACGCCAAGAATGTTACTCAAACTAGGACGCTCATTATACAACAAAACATCCGTTCCTACGCCAGCACTAAGTACTAGACGCGAAGAAACTTGATAATTTAAACCAGCTGAAACCATTGCCGTAGACAAGTTGTGGCCAACTAAATAGACTTCGCTGTAAACACCTATTTTGTTTTTGAAGTCATATCCTAAACGTAAGCCTACGTTAACATCATCGCCAACTTGCTTGTTAAAAGTATAGGTAATATCTCCGGAAAGGTTAACGTGTGTTCCCCATTTGTAGTTCCACGAAAAATTTAAAATGGGTGAAAATTCAACGGTATTTATATTAGTTATCCTTAATCTTTCTGAAACAGATAAAGCAGACTGAGGTATAATGCCATTTTGTTTAGTTAGATTGAATTTTAAACCAAATCTATACCTAGAGAAACTCAAGCTTTCGGAATATCCAGTATTGCTTGTTACGTTTAAATGGGAAAAACTTTCTTCCACACTCACTTCCATAAACTTGGTAACACCATAAGAAAGGCGTAGCCGTGGTAAGGTCATAAAGTTATGGTGAATTTCAGCACCTTGAGCCCCTTTTTGTTTATCATAGAAATATAGTAAGCCTCCTTCCAACATAAAGCCTCCCTTAATGACCGTTCTAGATGATTCAATTAAGCCCATTCTATTGGAAAGGATTAAACTAGAATCCCTATTTTGAGCATGGATAGTACTAATTAATAATGAGAAAGTTGCTAGAGAAAATAAAGCTTTAAGCATAAGGATGAATTTTAAAATGAAAGTAAATTTAAAACAATGATACTTTTCAAATCGTCTAAAATATAATGAGGTAACATTTGAAAACAGTCTATAAACTTTCTTAACAGCGACTGTTAAAATTATCAATGTCTACCGTATTTTTGCCGCCCAATAAAACTGAGTTAATGAGTCTTATAGATCAGATTGAAAAGAGAAAAACTTTTGGTATTATTTCGCATCCCGATGCAGGTAAAACAACACTTACAGAGAAATTACTTTTGTTTGGAGGTGCAATTCAAGTAGCAGGAGCGGTAAAAAATAATAAAATCCAAAAAACAGCCACTTCCGATTTCATGGAGATTGAGAAACAAAGAGGTATCTCGGTAGCTACATCGGTAATGACGTTTTTTTACAAAGACAAACTCATTAATATTCTAGATACTCCTGGTCACAAAGATTTTGCGGAAGACACTTACCGAACCCTTACTGCGGTGGATAGTGTGATTCTTGTAATTGATGCTGCCAGCGGGGTAGAACCTCAAACCAGAAGGTTGATGGAAGTGTGTAGAATGCGAGATACTCCGGTGATTGTATTTGTAAATAAAATGGACCGTGAAGGAAAAGATTCTTTCAGTTTATTGGATGAATTGGAAGAAGAATTAGGTATAAAAGTTCGTCCTTTGACATGGCCAATTGGGATAGGTCAAGATTTTAGAGGCGTGTATAATATCTATGATAACGAAATCAATTTATTTAACCCCAACAAGACTAACATTGAAAACGATGTGGTTTCCACTTCCGATTTATCTGACCCTAAGTTGGACGAATATTTGGGAGATCAAGCCGATGAATTAAGAGAGGATTTGGAGTTAGTGGAAGCTGTTTACGACCCATTTGATGTGCAAGAATACTTAGATGCCAAAACGGCTCCGGTATTTTTTGGTTCAGCCTTAAATAATTTCGGAGTTCGAGAAATGCTCGATACCTTTATCAAAATAGCTCCCAACCCAATGCCACGGGAATCGGATGAAGGGCCAGTGGAACCAACGGACGAAAAGTTTAGTGGGTTTATTTTTAAAATTCACGCCAACTTAGACCCCAGACATCGGGACCGAATTGCATTTTTAAGAGTTTGTTCCGGAAAATTTGAACGAAACAAGTTTTTTGAACATGTACGAATTGGCAAAAAATTAAAATTCTCAAACCCCTACTCTTTTATGGCACAAAGTAAGGAAGTGGTGGATGAGGCTTTTCCGGGCGATGTAATTGGATTATACGATACGGGTAATTTTAAAATTGGAGATACTTTAACGCAAGGCAGCAAATTTATGTTTAAAGGAATGCCGAGCTTCTCGCCAGAGTTATTTAGAGAAGTGGTGAATACCGACCCAATGAAAACCAAGCAATTAGAGAAAGGCTTACGCCAATTATCAGACGAGGGTGTGGCACAATTATTCACCCAACAACCCGGAAACAAGAAAATTTTGGGAACGGTTGGTGAACTGCAATTTGAGGTAATTCAATACCGTTTAAAACATGAATATGGCGCATCGTGTACTTTCCGAGGCCTACCCTATCATAAAGCCACGTGGTTGACATCCACAAATCAAAGTCAATTGGATACTTTTATCCGTATCAAAGCCAGAAACTGTGTACAAGATAAAGATGATAACTGGGTTTTCATGGCCGATTCGCCATTCTTACTCAACATGGCTAAAAGTGATTACCCTGATGTAGTTTTTCATACCACAAGTGAGTTTAAAGTAGGATAGTGTTCAATCACTTTTCAATAATGAACCAATAGAGTCAAACTCGTTTGGCTACACAACTGATGCCGTTTTCGCTATCTCACAACTGAGGTTCACCATAAAATTGCCATGCTGATACAGGTAGGGGTTCAACTTTCCGTACAAGAAAGTGCCCACTGGCGAAACCATGGAAAACCAAATAGGTTCAACATATCCGTGTATCCGTGGTAAAACCCAAAACATTTAAATAAGTCAAAACTGAATTTCAAGAATAATAAACTAGGGAAACGTATTATAAGAAACTATTTAGGAGCTACTTCCAACTTAATAAGTTTAGCCAAAGGAACCAAAGCCCAATTAAAATTCCCCTCGTGATCAAAGTTATATTTCACTCCTGCTTGGTTACGGTTAATCCCAAAAATAACCCCGTTTACTATATCTCCGTTTCCAAGCGTTGCTTTTACATTATCGGTGACATCAAAATCGTATAATTCAATATTATCAGGTGAAGATGCATTTCTCAAAACATTATTTGGCCACACTTTATTTTGAACCAGGTAATTTTGGTGTTTATATGAAACCTTTATTTTTGAATTCGTTAGCCCAATAATCTTTGCCTTCTTAATGTTTCCACTCACTACTGCGTATACAGAATCATTTAAATTAAACCCAACAAAAGTGGAATCTCTTAAATCTAGATTCTCATAGTATATACCATCATACAAAAGGCCCGTTGTAGGCTTAATAAACTCAACCACATCAGCCGTTACAGTTACTTTAGTAACGCCAACAACAAAATAAAAAGATCGTTTAAAATCTACCGAAACATTGGCTAAAACCTGACCTTGTTTTAAAGGGTAGTTCCGCAATAAATCTTGTTTGGCTTCAAATACAATAGCATCCGATTTTAATCCACCCAGACCAATAATATGTACTGTTTTAGAATGACCCACTGCTAATTGTACCACTTGAAAATTGGCATCTGTAAGAGACGCGTTTCCAGTCATCATTCCACTATGAAAGGCACAAGAGCTAAAAAGAAATAAGATAAAAAGGAGTTGTAAAGATTTTTGCATGTTGATTAAAGTTTAATTCGTTCAAATTTAAAGAAAAACAAACAAAAACCACACCGTTTTTATAACCCCCTGTTTTTCACTAAAACCTATCTAAAGCGCAATACTATAACCCTGCAAATCCGTAAATTAACCGAGTAGGCTCTTCTCATGTTATCCATGAATTCAGAAACCAAAAGACCCTCCCACCACACAACCTACCGATATTTTTACAGGTCTTCATAAAATCATTTCAAAATCCCGCTAAGTTCTGGAGGAGAATAATTTGGCCCTTTCAAAACCTTTCCGTCTGCTCGATAAATTGGTTTCCCTTGGTTATCCAGTTTAGACATATTACTCCGATGAATTTCTGTAAAAACCGCCTCCATTTTGGATTGCATTCCATGCGCCAACATTGTACCGGCCAAAATGTACATCATATCTCCCAAAGCATCCGCTATTTCAACCAAATCGCCATTTTGAACAGCCGCCAAATATTCCTCATTTTCCTCTTTCATTAATTCATAGCGCAAAATGCCATTTTTCGCACCAATTTCTGCCTTCGGATGATTGGAAGTAGCTAAGCCATAGACCTCCATAAATTCATGCACCCTATCTAATACATCTTGGAATAATAATTTATCTTTCATTATCAATAATTTGAATCTCGAAATTATAGTCTCAACCCCAATATTTACAAGGTTTTTAACTCATTTTGTTAACAAATTTTAACGCGTTCATATTTGTTTCCCGTATGCATTAAACCATATTTGTTGGTCGCAAAAAAACGGTTCAAAAAATGGATATTACACAATCAAACGAATCAAATAGTCCAGCTCCAAAAGCGTCCTCACCCGCAGTGGATATTCGTCTATTAAACGAAATGATTCAAAAAGAAAGTTCTTTCATTGATTTGGTGAGAATGGAAATGAAAAAAGTACTCATTGGTCAAGAATACATGATTGACCGTCTGTTAATTGCCATGCTGGCTGATGGACACATTCTTCTGGAAGGAGTGCCTGGGCTTGCTAAAACATTGGCCATTACCACACTTTCCAAGACCATAGACGCAGATTTTAGCAGAATTCAATTCACCCCCGATTTACTTCCTGCCGATTTGGTAGGTACCATTATTTACAATGCTAAATCGGGCGAATTCACCAACAAAAAAGGTCCGATTTTCGCTAATTTTGTACTGGCTGATGAAATCAATAGAGCTCCAGCTAAAGTGCAGTCAGCGCTACTAGAAGGAATGCAAGAACGCCAAGTTACTATTGGTGACACCACCTATCCGCTACCCAAGCCATTTTTGGTAATGGCTACTCAAAATCCCGTAGAGCAAGAAGGAACCTACCCTCTACCAGAAGCGCAAGTGGACCGATTTTTAATGAAAGTGGTTATTGACTACCCTTCCAAAGAGGAAGAAAAATTAATTGTACGAATGAATATGCAATCAGGAGGGTTTACAAAACCCAATCCGGTTTGCTCCCCCACCGATATTTTGAAAGCGCGCGATGTAGTCCGTCAAGTGTATATGGATGAAAAAATTGAGCAATACATTATCGACATTGTTTTTGCCTCACGTTACCCAAAAGATTACGGGTTACCGGATCACGAAAATTTAGTGAGTTTTGGTGCCTCTCCTAGAGCATCTATTAGTTTAGCCCTAGCGGCCAAAGCGTACGCTTTTATTAATCGTAGAGGATATGTAATTCCAGAAGACGTACGTGCCATTTGTATGGACGTGATGCGTCACCGTATCGGACTTTCGTATGAAGCCGAAGCGGAGGACATTACTACCATGGATATCGTGAATAATATTTTGAATAAAGTAGAAGTTCCATAATAGGAAATAAAGGAAGCTACAGCACATTAAATAGAATACACAAATAAACCGCAAATAGCGGCCAGAGGTCACCAATAAAGCTAAATCGAAGGCCAAGTAAGCTATGGAAACCAAAGAATTATTACGTAAGGTAAGACGCATTGAGATAAAAACCAGAGGTTTATCTAATCAGATATTCTCTGGCGAATATCATAGTGCGTTCAAAGGTCAAGGAATGACATTCTCGGAGGTACGCGAGTACCAACCAGGGGATGAAATTCGTAAAATTGACTGGAATGTTACCGCGCGAATGGGCCATCCGTACGTAAAAATATTTGAAGAAGAACGGGAACAAACCGTAATGCTTTTGGTAGATGTAAGTGCCTCCGAAAATTTTGGAAGTAATGACGTGATTAAACGGAATTACATTACCGAAATATGTGCAGTACTTGCATTTTCTGCGATTCAAAACAACGATAAAATTGGCGTAATTTTCTTTTCAGATAAAATAGAAAAGTTTATTCCACCAAAAAAAGGACGCGGACATACACTCCATATAATTAGAGATTTACTAGATTTTAAAGCCGAGAACAAAGGAACCGATATTGATCTTGCTTTACGCTATTTTACTGGGGTAATAAAAAAACGAAGTATCGCTTTTTTAATTTCCGATTTTATTAGCCAACCGTTTGAAAAGTCCATCAAATTAGCCAACAAAAAACACGATTTAGTGGCCTTGCGCGTGCAAGACCCGATTGAAAACCGCTTTCCAAAAGTAGGTTTGGTTCCCCTATCCGACCCGGAAACAGGAGAAGTTTTTTGGGCAGATACCAGTTCAGAAAAATTTCAGTCCGACTATCAAACGCAATTACGCCAATTTGAAGCCGAAATAGAGCGAAATTTCAAAACCGCAGGAGTAGATACTGCACTCATGCCCACCAATGAAAATTACGTTCAGCCATTAATGAAATTATTCAAAAAACGCGAAACCAAACGATGATACAAAACGAGACATATCGTGCGTTAAAAGGATGTTTATTCCTTGCTTTTATTCTTGTATTCCATCTAGGATGGGCACAAAACAACCGTGTTTCCATCAATCCGTTTACACAATCTATTTTGATTGGTGAACAAGTTCGAGTAGAAATAAACGTGCAAGCCGATGCCTCCGAAAACGTAATTTGGCCCGCTTTATCCGATACGGTTACCACTCAAATTGAACTAATTGGCGAAGCCAAAACAGATACCATTTTTGGAGACACCGTAAATCACACCCAAATTTTAGGTTATCAAAATCAATACCTCATAACTTCGTTCGACTCCGGACTTTGGGCATTTCCAGAACTCACCGTTTGGATTGACTCCGTTCCCTTTACTACCGAAGCATTTTTGTTTGAAGTGAATACCGTGGAAGTGGATACCTCTAAAGGATTTATTAATATCGTTGAACCCATAGCCTTGCCTATGACGTTTATGGAGTATGTAAAAGCGTACTATAAATATGCTGTATACGCTTATGGTGTTTTAATTATTCTAGCCATTTTAGCTTACATATTTGGTAAGAAATACGAACGTAAGGAAACCGAAAAACCCATTGAAGTTATAGCTCCTCACATTTTAGCAATCGACCGACTGCATCATTTGGAAGAAGAACAGCTCTGGCAGAAAGGCGCTTTCAAAGCATACCATATTCAAGTTTCTGATATTGTTCGTGAATACATTGAAAACCGTTTTCATGTGCCGGTAAAAGAGTCTACTACCGATGAAATTAAGCACTTGCTTAAAATCACACGGATGGATAAAAACATTCGTAAAGAAATTATAGAATCGTTGAAAATTTCGGATTTGGCCAAATTTGCAAAAGCAATTCCCCTACCCGAAGAAAATGAAGCCTGTTTACAAACAGCATACAAGCTTGTAGACACCACCAAAATAGAAGAAGTTCCAACCACAGAAAAATTGGATAATGAATAATATAGAATTTGCATATCCATGGGTTTTAGGAGGATTAATTATTCTTCCTGCGCTTGGGTTATGGCATTTTTTACGGTTTGAGGACCGGAAAATAAAAGTGAATTTACCCACTTTTAAATTTTCTAAAACCAACAAACCCACCCTAAAAATGGTGCTGATGCACAGTTTGTTTATTCTCAAAACCATTGCCGTTGGATTAATTATCGTTGCCATTGCACGCCCCCAATCATCTAGCAGCTGGCAAAATGTAAAAGCCGAAGGAATTGACATTGTTTTAGCCATGGACATTTCAGGCTCAATGCTTGCCAGAGATTTAGAACCCAACCGATTAGAAGCGGCAAAAGAAGTGGCATCCGATTTTATTGATATGCGTGTAAACGACCGAATTGGACTTGTTATTTACGCGGGTGAAGCCTATACACAATCACCATTAACCACCGACCATTCGGTAATTAAAAACCTGATGGGCGATTTACAAAACGGTATGGTAGAAGACGGCACCGCCATTGGAGTGGGCTTGGCTACTGCTGTAAACCGATTAAAAGAAAGTAAGGCTAAAAGTAAAATTGTGGTATTATTAACCGATGGTACCAATAATACAGGCGATATACCACCTTTGACAGCGGCTGAAATAGCCCATAAATTCGGAATAAAAGTATATACCATTGCGGTGGGTACCAATGGAATGGCTCCTATGCCCTATACCCAACCAAATGGACGCATAGGTTATGTTAACCAAAAGGTAACGATTGATGAAGTGACCTTGAAAAAAATAGCCAATCTTACCAATGGTAAACACTTTAGAGCTACCGACAACGAATCGCTCGAAACTATTTATGCCACCATTGACGAATTGGAAAAAACAGAAATTGACGTAAAAGAATTTCGCAAAAGAAACGAACAATTCTATCCGTGGGCAATGGCCGCAGCCATTATTTTGCTATTGGAATTTATTTTACAAAAAACCTATTTAAAATCAATCACAAACTAATGTTTAGACTAGCACATACCGAGCATTTGTGGTGGCTTTTAGCCATTGTGGTTATCGTTTTGGTTTTCCTATACAATTTGGTATGGACAAAAAAAACGGTCAAAAAATTGAGTTCTGTTAAGCTTCGAGGATTGGTTTTACCCCAATTGAGTTTAGCTAGCAAGTGGACCCATTTATTATTCTTCATTCTCCTATGGGTTTTCTTAATTTTAGGAATCGCCAACCCTCAAATAGGTAGTAAATTGTACGAATCAAAACGGGAAGGAATCGATTTGATTTTAGCTGTGGATGTATCCAATTCCATGTTGGCTGAAGACATTCGTCCTAACCGATTGGAGCGCACTCGAATGGGAGTTGAAAAACTAATTGACAACCTGCAAGGCGACCGATTAGGTATCGTTATTTTTGCGGGTAGAGCGTATGTTCAACTACCGTTAACCACCGATTATGCAGCGGCAAAACTTTTCACTAACTCTCTGAGTACAAATAGTGTAAATAATCAAGGTACTTCAATAGGGGCCGCTTTAGAAATGTCGTTACAATCGTTTGATTATTCTACCAAAACGAGTAAGGCAATCATCATTGTTACAGATGGTGAAGACCACGAAGAAGACGCCATAAAACTAGCCAGAGAAGCCAAAGAAAGGGGTGTAACCATTTACACTATTGGGATGGGCTCTGCGCAAGGAGCACCTATACCAGTATATCGAAATGGGGTCCAATTAGGCTATAAAAAAGACAAAGACGGAAACACCATAATTACCAAATTGAATGAAGCCATGCTTACGGATATTGCAGATATTGGAGGCGGAAAATTCTTTCGAGCCAATAACGGTAACATTGGTCTTCGCACCATCTTGGAAGAAATAAATAAATTGGAAACCACCGAAATGGAATCCAAGATATTTAGCGATTACGAAGACCGTTTCCAGTACTTTTTATTAGCTGCCTTAATGCTACTCATCTTAGAAATAATATGGCCCGAAAAACGAATGAAATTCATGGATAAGTTTAATCTTTTTACGGTAAAAAAATGAGACTGATTTATACCTCCATATTCATTGCATTTGCATTTGCCGGTAATGCGCAAACCGCAAGAGACTACGTGCGTTTAGGTAACGAAGCCTATAAAATTGACTCCACCAATCAAGCCGTTTTGGCTTATGAAAAGGCTTTGGAATTCAATCCTCAAATGGAAGCCGCTAAATTTAATATGGGTGATGCCTTCTTTAAATCTGAGAAGTTTGCCGATGCAGCCAAGACTTTTAATCAATTGGCTACCTCTACTACCAATAAAAAAATAAAAGCGGATGCCTATTTTAATGAAGGAGATGCACACATGCAAGCCCAAAAATTTGAGGATGCCATGAACGCATTTAAAAACTCATTAATAGCCGACCCTAGTAACAATAAAGCGCGATACAACTACGAATACGCACGTAAAATGCTGGAAGAGCAGAAAAAACAAGAGCAAGAAAATAAAGATAACAAAGACAATAAAGAAAATAAAGACGATAAAAAGGACGACCAAAAAGACGATAAGAATAAAGACCAAAAGGACGATAAAAATAAAGACGACAAAGGCGACCAAGATAAAGACGGCAAAAAGGATAAGGATAAAAAAGACCAGGACAAAAAAGACCAGGATCAACAGGATAAAGACAAGCAAGACCAGAAAGATAAAGGAGACGAGGAAAAGGATAAAGGAAACCAGGATGAAAAGAAGGGCGACCAAGACCAACAACAGCCGCAAGAGCAACAACCTCAACCGGGTCAAATGTCGAAAGCGGATGCCGAACGCCTCCTAAAAGCCATGGAAGACAACGAAAAGAAAACAAGAGATAAAGTGGCTAAAATGCGGGCAAAATCAACTAAAAAGAAAAAATCAGATAAAGATTGGTAATGAGAAATTTCTTATTCATAGTATTATTTTTGGTGTCGGGGGTTAGTCTGGCTCAAACACCAACGCTACAAGCGCTGGTGAGTAAAAACACCGTTGCCGTTGGAGGTAATTTCACCGTTAGTTTTCGATTCAACTACTCGGGCGAAGATTTTACTGCTCCGGGTAACCTCACCAAAGATTTCAGAATATTGAGTGGACCTAATAAATCCACTTCTATGAGCTACGTGAATGGAAAAATGTCGAGTAGCGTTAGTTATTCGTACATATTGTCGCCTTTAAACCCGGGTGAATATAAACTAGAACCCGCCAAAATAAATTTTGAAAACAAAACCTATGCTAGTCAAAGTGTAAAAATAACCGTGGTCAACGGCAATACACAACAAAACCAAGGGGCTCAAACCCAATCGGATGTAAACAAGAAGCAAAAACAGAAAAAACAGCTTCAAAAAAACATATACCTTGAACTGCAACTAAGTAAAAAGAACGCCTACCAAGGCGAACAAATTGTAGCCACTTACAAATTATATAATCGGGCACAATTACGGGGTATTGAAGCCCAACGGCTACCCGAATTTGACGGATTTTATACCTCCGATATCAAGGTAGATAATTCTAATAATCATACACGTGAGGTGCTAAATGGAATTCCGTATGATGTGTACGTTTTGAAAAAAACGATTCTTATTCCACAAAAATCAGGCGAACTAACGCTTATCCCGCTAGAAGTAGATGCGGTAGTACAAGTACAAGGCTCTAAAGCGGTTAACACTTGGTTTGGCCCGCGTTACCAAATGGAAGATGTACAAGTCCTTCTTAAAAGTAAACCGGTAAAAATCAAAGTCAAACCATTGCCAGCTAACCCGCCAACAGGATTTAATGGAGCGGTGGGTAATTTCAAATTTAAAACCAACCTCACTCCTACCACACTAAATGTAAACGATGCGTTGACGTACAGCATTCAGATTTCTGGAGTAGGAAACCTGCCCTTGGTTAATAATCCAGTACCTGAGTGGCCGCAAGAATTTGAAGTATATGACCCTAAATTAAAATCCAATTTCAATAATAAAACGAATCAAATTCAGGGCTCAAAAAAATGGGAATACTTGGTGATTCCTAGAAATAATGGCGATTATGAATTCGAACCATTATCCTTCACATTTTTTAATTTAAATACTAAAAAATATGAAACCATAACTACAGAACCTACTTTGGTAAAAGTAACCGGAAATGCATCCAGCGGAAACGGGCATGGGGCTCCGGGCGTAAACCGACAAGATGTTTCGCGCTTAGGTACAGATATTCGATTTATTCATACGCGTCCACCCGAATTAGAAATCACGAATAACAATTTCTTTCATTCGGTTTGGTATTATTTCTGGCTCATCGCGCCTATTTTTCTTACCATTCTTGCTTATGTGGTAATGCGTAAACAAACCGAACTTCAATCAGACACGGTAGGACTAAAAAAACGAAAAGCAACCAAGTTTGCAAAACAGCAACTAAAACAAGCCGAGCAAACTTTAAATTCGAATAACAAAAACGAGTTTTACGAAGTCGTTTTTAAGGCTTTGAATGGATACATGGCCAACAAACTGAATATATCCAATGCCGATTTAAATAAATCACACATTCGAATAGAACTGCAAAAAACAAACGTTTCTGATAGCACTATTCAATTGCTTATGGATACGCTTGACCATTGCGAAATGGCTCGTTTTGCACCTGTTACAAGTATTTCCGACTCTGAATTATTGAGTCAAGCTCAAAAAATTATTATTCAACTTGAAAACGAAATAAAATGAGAAAACTAATCTTCCTGTTCGTTTTTATTATCAGTAATTCGATGGCCATTCAAGCGGTCGAAATTACGCCTCATTACGATTCGTTATACTCCTTAGGTAATTCTGCCTATCAGCAACAAAAATATGATACCGCCCTTCAATCGTATATGCGTATTGTAGAGTCGGGAGTAGAATCGGCCGATTTGTATTTCAACATTGGCAATAGCCATTACAAGCTGCAACAAAATACGCAAGCTATTTTGTATTACGAAAAAGCGTTGAAACTAAGTCCGCAAGACAAAGATGTTCGTTACAATTTAGACTTGGCCAATAAACGTATTGTAGATAAAATTGAGTCGCTCCCTACCCCATTTTATATAAATTGGTGGCGTAGTTTAGTAAATTCTTTAACCATGGATACGTTTGCCTACCTGAGCATTACTTTCATTATTATGGCAATGCTTGGACTCCTAGTTTTTATCCGCACACATACCGTGTTTGTGAAACGCATTTCATTTTATTTGTTTATTGTATTTCTTTTGGCATCAGGAATTACCTTTCTTTTTGCAAAATCTCAATACAACGCAAATTATTCTACGCAGCACGCCATTGTATTATCCACACGCACCAATATTTATTCCGCACCAAACACTACAAGTACCGTACTTTTTGTGGTGCATGATGGACTAAAAGTAAAAATATTAAAAACGGAGCAACAATGGTTAAATATCATGCTTCCCGATGGCAGCATAGGTTGGATTCCGGAAGAAGCTTTGGTGGTGATTTAGCTATCAAAATCGAGCCGCTTACATATTCCATATGAATTACTCGCTAAATTGCAGTAAAGATGTATTTTAGATACCTAAACCGAATAAATACAAATACATGAAAGCTACAATCCTTATTACCTCAGTACTAAGCCTTTTACTTATGAATGGTTGCAAAAAACCAAAAGACGTCCATTGCGATATGGCTACCTTAAACATCTACAACAACAGTAAAACACAAGCCGTTGTTTTTCATTGGAATACAGCACAAAACTGGGATACTATTATGCCAGGAGAAACAACATCGGCTACCATGGAAAATTTAAAAATGGAATATGCTATCGATGGCTCCATTACTTCAAAATCTACCGAAATTGTTTATTTTGAAACCAACAGTGCCACCTATGCTTATGAGTTTTCACTATGTGACGAAACTATTAATGCACCTGGCGGTTTTGTAGACCTAAGTGAGGATTGTGCTAACGGTGAATACAATCCAGAATCGGGTGAGTTGGATGTGGATTGTGGCGGATTCTGCGTACCTTGTTCCGAACCTCAATTTACCTGTACTACCCCTGCAGATGAAGTTAATTGGGACATATTTGGGTTACCCGATGCTACGGTTACTTCCACCAACATAAACTACGCTTTTGGCGTTAGCATTACTTTCAATTTCTCAAATGCCCGACTAGTAGCGATTATCCATTCCCCTACATTGCCAACTGAAACTAAAAGATTTGATATTGGAGCCCTAGACAATCAAATGCAAATCTATTATCACGTGGGTTTTGCTTCTTATTCTCCCGACCCGAATCAGCATGTATATATAGTAAAAGATGCAAACGGGGATTTTTATCTGAAATATTGTGATTTACAATTTTCTGAAGGCAATATTTCATTTTTAGGGTCAGCAAATATACCGTTAATCAAATAAAACCATCTGGTACAAAACGAGGCAAAGGAGAATAATGCTGCAATAAAAACTACTTTTTGCGCCATCTCTTAACTATGAAAAACCATCTTACAAAAGTCAGTAGTTTTTCATGAGAAATACCCGTTTCACAATACGTCTATTTCCATTACTTTTGACATCCTTAAAAAAGACAGATATGAGCGCATCAGCCCAAAATATATTAGAATTAGCAACAAAATGGACACAAAAACCATTTGATACCGAAACGCAAGAAAACGCCAAATCATTGATTCAAAAAGGAGGACCTGAATTAGAGGATGCCTTTTACAAAAAAATGGAATTCGGTACCGGTGGAATGCGTGGCATTATGGGTGTAGGCACCAATAGAATAAATAAATACACCCTTGGCGGAGCTACCCAAGCCTTGAGCGATTACCTTATTGCTTCTTTTCCTACCAAAAAACAAATTTCTGTGGCCATTGGCTATGATTGTCGCCATAATTCAGATACTTTTTCCAAATTGGTAGCCGATGTATTATCGGCCAATGGAATTAAAGTCTATCTATTCGAATCGTTACGTCCTACGCCTGAATTATCATTTGCAGTACGTCATTTAGGTTGTCAAGCAGGAATTGTTTTAACGGCTTCGCATAATCCCAAAGAATACAACGGCTACAAAGTGTATTGGGAAGATGGAGCGCAGCTGGTATCTCCCCATGATGTGGGCGTGATAGATCGAGCCAATAAAATGGCTATTGAACAAATTAAATTTGATGGAAACAAAGATTTAATTCAACTCATTGGTCAAGATATGGATGATGCCTTTTTGGATGCGGTAATGAAACAATCGCTGACTAATGAAGGTAAATCGGATTTAAAAATTGTGTTTACCTCCATTCATGGTACTTCCATTATGGGTTTACCTCAAGCCTTGGCCAAAGCAGGTTTTACCGATGTGCATATTGTAGAAGAGCAGGCCAAACCCGATGGAAACTTTCCTACCGTAGTGTCGCCTAATCCTGAAGAACCGGAAGCCCTTAGCATGGCCATTAAACTAGCCGATAAAATCAATGCCGATTTGGTAATTGGTACCGACCCCGATGCCGACAGAATTGGAATTGCGGTTAGAAATGCCCAAGGCGAAATGCAAATAATGAACGGTAATCAAACCGCTTCAATGCTGACTTGGTACTTACTTAAAGAATGGAAAAAACAAGGCAAGCTAACTGGAAACGAGTTTATTTGCCAAACCATTGTGACCACCAACTTAATGAAAGACATTGGTGATGCCTATGGCGTTGATACTGAAATTACGCTAACCGGTTTTAAATGGATTGCCGCTGTGATACGTGAATTTGAAGGCAAAAAGAAATTTATTGGCGGAGGCGAAGAAAGTTTCGGCTTTATGATTGGTGATTTTGTACGCGATAAAGATTCTGTATCGGCCGCCATGATTGTATCTGAAATTGCCGCACAAGCCAAAGCCAATGGCAGCAGCTTTTACGCGCAAGTTTTGGAGATGTACAAAGAATTTGGATTGTATCACGAAGGTTTGGTTTCTATTGTAAAGAAAGGCAAAACCGGAGGAGATGAAATTGCCAAAATGATGAGCGATATGCGCCAAAACCCACCCAAAACATTAGCTGGATTTACCGTAATTAAAAAAGACGATGTTCTTTCAGGAGTCTCTACCGATTTGATTACAGGTGCCACTACTCCACTAGATTTACCATCATCCAACGTATTGCAATTTTACCTCGAAAATGGCAGCAAAGTAACCGCACGCCCATCTGGCACCGAACCTAAAATAAAGTTCTATTTCAGCGTGAAAGGCGAATTAAATGATGTAGCTGATTATGACGCCAAGCTCCAAGATTTATTAGCTCAAATAGAGGCCATAAAGAAAGATTTAGGTATTTAAACCGTATATAAACCCCTTCAATTGGAATTATTCATTGAAGGGGTTTTTCCTTTTAAATTGCTAATTTTTAGGAGACTTCTCTCATAGCCATGTTTCTTGTTTGAGGTAATTGCGTTTATCTGTTACTTAATTCTTTGGCTAAATACCGACCCATTTCACTCAAAAATTTGTAAATAAACAACCCTCTAATTAGTTTATTTACGACTAGCGAAAAGACGGCTATTCATTTGGTTTTGACTAATTCATGGTTAACTTTACAAGGATTTTTGATCCACCGAAATATGAAAACCAAAATTTTAAAATTAATTGACTTTGAGCGACTCAATTCATTGCTCCAAGGCTTCAATAAATCAACCGGGTTTGTATGTGCTATTTCAAACCTAGATGGTACTGTTTTATCCAAATCGGACGGTAGGCAGATTTGTTCAAATTTTCACTGTTTACACCCTGTGACTTTAAATAAATGTAAACTAAGTGATGCGGAATTAATCAAAAACATTTCTGCCGACCAAATGCCCTATTTCCACAATTGCTTGAATGGTTTGGTAGATATTGTGGTTCCTGTGGTTGTAGAAGGAGAGCATGTGGCAAACTTATTTTCTGGGCAGTTATTTTTAGAAAAACCAGAACTTGATTTTTTTAAAAAGCAAGCGAAACAGCACGGATTTGATGAAGAGGAATATTTCCAAGCACTTAAAAATGTTCCGGTAATTACAAAGGACAAAGCCTTAGATGCAATGAACTTTTTGCTTGACATGACTCAACTAATTTTTGAGATGAGTTTTCAAAAATTGGAGCAAATAGAACTCAATAAAACCCTAAAAGAAAGCGAAGAGCGATTCTCAAAAATCTTTAAATCGAGTCCTATTGCCATATTCATAGCAGAGGTTAGTACAGGAAAAGTAACCGAAGTAAATGACAATTGGTGCCAATTATTAGGTTTTTCCAAAAACGAAATGCTTGGCCATGATCTGGAAGAGTTAAAAATTATTGATAAAGAAAATCGCAAAAAACTTAGATCCGAGTTTTTAAGAACAGGAAAAATTCATCTATTAGAAACCCAAATTTTCACCAAAAGTGGCGACAAAAAAAACATTCTTACTTCTGCGGAGCTTATCATCATTAATGATAAGGAATTCTCAATTATTCTACTATTAGATATCACTGCGCAAAAACAAGCACAAGAGCTACTCCAACTCAGCGAATCAAAATTCAAGTCTATATTTGAATCCGCCAACGTAGGTAAATCTATTACTCTACCTTCTGGGAAAATGAATGTAAATGAGGCATTTTGTACATTATTAGGCTACACCCGTACCGAATTACAAGGCAAAAAATGGCAAGAAATAACCCCAGAATCGGAAATTCCAGAAGTTGAAACCAAATTAGATGCTTTAATAAAAGGAGAAAACGATACGGCACGATTTGAAAAGCGATATTTATGTAAAAATGGAGAATTAATTTGGACTGATGTTAGCGTTTCGGTGATTCGAGATGAAAAGGGTGAGTTGCTATATTTTATTGCAACCATCATCGATATCTCAGCGTATAAAAATCTTATTGATGAATTAAACACCCTTTTACAGCAAGAACAACTCCTTTCCTATATTATTCGCAACGCTTCGGTAGCCATTGCAATGGGTTATTTAGATGGCACCTTAGGGCTATTTAATGACGCATTTCAAGAACTGACCGGTTATAGCAAAGAAGAATTGAATGGAATACAATGGAATACCGTACTCACACCTCCAGAATGGGTAGAACACGAGATTAAACAATTAGAAATTTTACATCAAACTAAAAAAGCCGTTACGTATCAGAAAGAATACCTGCATAAAAAGGGCCATAAAATTCCTATTGAACTAACCGTAAATCCGTTTTTTGATAACGAAGGTAATGTGAGTCAATACTATGGTTTTTTTACCGACCTTACCAAAAGAAACCAAGCCGAGTCAAATTATAGAGAAGTTGCTGCTAATTTAAGATCATTAATTGACAACCGAACAGATGCAATTTGGTCCATTGACCTCGATTATAACTACCTTATTTTTAATAAAAAATACGAGGACATTATAAATGGCCAGTACAATATTAAATTAAAAAAGGGAATGAGTTCAAAAGATAGGCTTACCAAAGAAGAAGCTGATTTTTGGATACCCACTTTTGAAAAAGTATTTGCCGGTGAAAACATCACTTTTGAGTTTGCTCATGATATAAAAAATGTTGGCTTACGCTATTACCAAACATCATTAAATCCCATAATAAATAACGACATTGTGACTGGTGCTTCTGGAATTAGCATAGATATTACTAAAGGCAAAATTGTTGAAGAACAAATCAAAATAATCAATAAAGATTTGCATGACATTTTGGAAAGTATGTCGGATGCTTTTGTGGCCTTAGACAAAAATTGGTGTTATACCTATATGAACGATAATGCTGCAAAAATGTTTAACCGAAATGCCAAAGACATGATTGGTAAAAATATTTGGGTTGAATTTCCAGAAGGTGTGGGTCAACCGTTTCATAAAATGTATGAAAAAGTAATGAATGAGCGGGTTTATCTACAATATGAAGACTATTACCCACCCTACGATAAATGGTTTGAAAACAGAATAAACCCAACAGATGAGGGAATTGCCATCTTTTTTACCGATATCACAGAGCGCAAAAAACATGAAGCGGAAATCAAACAATTAAATAAAGACTTGGAAAAAAGGGTGTTATTACGTACCGCTCAGCTAGAACGAGCTAATAAAGAATTAGAAACATTTACTTACTCCGTTTCGCATGATCTAAAGGCTCCGTTAAGAGGAATTGATGGTTACAGTAAATTGCTTTTCGATTTATATAAAAACGACCTTAACGAAGAAGCACAGACATTTATTCAAACGATTCGCAGTTCTACCTCTCAAATGCACCAACTTATTGATGACCTTTTAGATTATTCAAAATTAGAAAGGAGTCAGTTGAGTATTGAAGTCATAAAAATTAAAGAATTGATCCAAACCTTAATAATTCCTTATCACATTGATTTGGAAAACAGTCATTTTAAAGTCCAAATTGAGGTACCTGAAATTGAAATTAAGGCAGATAGCAAAGGCCTTTCCATCGCGCTTAGAAACTTGCTTGAGAATGCGATTAAATTTACCAAAAATAAAGTTAAGCCATTCATTAAAATAATGCTTACTGAAAACCAACAGTCGTGGGTTATTAGTGTTACCGACAATGGAATAGGTTTCAATATGGATTATCATTCCAAGATATTTGAAATTTTCCAACGCCTACAACGGGCAGAGGACTATCCCGGAACCGGGGTTGGTTTAGCTTTGGTGAGTAAAGCAATGCAAAGAATAAAGGGAAAGACTTGGGCAGAAAGTACCCCAGGCGAAGGTTCCACATTTTATTTAGAAATTCCTAAAAAGTAATATTATGTCATCAGATAACGCAAACAATCCCATCTTAATTGTTGAAGATAATCCCATAGACTTGGATTTGACGCTGCGCGCATTTGCTACAAAAAAACTAACAAATCCTATACAGGTAGCAAGAGACGGAGAGGAAGCACTGCAATTTTTGGAAAAATGGGAACAGGGGGAACCAAAACCCGTAGTAATTTTACTCGATTTAAATATGCCAAAGATTCATGGATTGGATGTCCTGAAAAAAATTAAATCCCATTCCGAATTTAAAACTATTCCTATTGTGATTTTGACCACTTCGGCAGAAGCTTCTGATTTAAAAACAGCATACGAATCGGGAGCTAATTCATATATTGTTAAACCAGTAGATTTCGATAAGTTTCTTGATGTAGCAGATCACATCGACTTGTATTGGAGGGTGCTAAACAAACCCATGTAAGCCCCCCTTTTTTATTTTTAATTGAAAGATTTATGAAAATTTTACTTCTTGAAGACAATACCACCGATGCCGATTTAACGATTAGAGGACTTAAAAAACATTTTACAGAATGTAAAATTGAACTGGCGGTTACCATTGCTCAAGCTACCCAATTACTGAGTGAAAATACTTCATTTGATGTGGCGATTCTTGATTTGAATTTGCCGGATGGGAACGGATTAGAACTCCTTCATAAAATTCGATTACAAAATCTGAATATTCCAGTAGTTATGCTCACGGGTACCGGTGATGAAGAGACTGCTGTTACTGCTTTAAAATCGGGAGCTGATGATTATATTGTTAAAAAGGAAGGCTATATTTCCAACCTGCCTAATGTTATCCATTTAGCTATTGCCAATTTTAAAAAAATAGATGCCTTTAAATCAGAATTTATTAATGTATTGTATTTAGAACATCATACCATCGACATTAATTTAACGGTTCGGCATTTATCAAAATATGCCCCTTTCATTCATATTGATACGGTTGAAACTGGTGAACAAGCATTGGATATTTTAACCACCGACCCCAGCAAGTACAAGGTTCTTTTAATGGATTATCGATTGCAAGGTATGAGTGCCATTGATTTGATTAAAACCATCCGTCAAAACTTGCAATTATGTATTCCTATTATTCTCGTTACCGGTCAAGGTACCGAAGAATTGGCAGTACAAGCGCTAAAACTTGGTGCAAATGATTACCTAACCAAAGATGGCGATTATTTATTTCGTCTTCCATCTATTATCATTAATTCCTACCAACATTGCGAACTTGTTTTTAAACAAGAAGCCTTAGTAAAAAAGGAAATGAAATATCGGTTATTGGCAGATAATTCGGGAGATGTGATTTTTACGCTCGATATGGAGTTACGCCCTACTTATATGAGTCCAGCCATCAAATCATTGAGAGGATTTGAGCCTGAGGAAGCAATAAATCAAGATTTAAATGAAGTTTTAACCCCTTCCTCCTATCAAATTGCCAAAACCTCGCTAACCGAAATGCTTTCGGAAAATTTAAGTAGTCAGGAAATAAAACCGATTCAAAAAACGGTAGAATTAGAGTTAATTAAGAAAGATAAAAACACTATTTGGACGGAAGTAAAAGCTTCATTAGTGGTGGATGAAAATAATAAGCCAACAGGAATCGTAGGGGTGACTAGAGATATCTCCGAACGTAAAACGATTTCGGATGAATTACGAAAACTTTCACGTGCCGTTGAACAAAGCCCTGTGCTTATAGTAATTACCGATACTTTAGGTAATATTGAATACGTTAATCCTAAATTCACTGAAATTACTGGCTATACTTTACCCGAAGTAGTTGGAAAAAATACACGGATTTTAAAATCTGGATATACCGATGATTTGGAATATGAAAATTTATGGAAAACCATTACTTCAGGGTCCGAGTGGCAGGGTGAATTTCAGAACAAACGTAAAGATGGTACCTTGTACTGGGAGGAAGCGTCTATATCTTCAATAAAAAATAGAGAAGGTGAAATAACGCATTTTCTTGCAGTGAAATCGGATATTACAGAACGAAAAAAATCCATTAGCGAACTCATCATTGCTAAAGAAATGGCAGAAGAAAGCAACCGATTAAAAACGGCATTCCTTCAAAATATTTCTCATGAAATTCGTACTCCTATGAATGGGATTCTTGGTTTTATCGGACTGCTCAAAAACCCAGTTCTATCGGGAAGTGACCAAGAGAAATATATAAGCATTGTTGAAAAAAGCGGCCAACGATTGCTCAATACCATTAATGATTTAATGGAAATTTCTAAAATAGAATCAGGTACCGTAGAGTTGAGTATGAACCCAGAAAACATACCAGAAATTCTACAAAAAGAATTCGATTTCTTCCATTATACAGCCGAGAAAAAAGGACTTACCTTAAAATTGAATTGTCATCTAAACCCTTCTCAAATGGAAGTGGTTACCGATAGCAATAAAATTCATGGAATTCTTACCAATCTAATCAATAACGCGTTAAAATTCACGGAGCATGGCAATATAGAATTCGGTTGTTTTCCAGAGAATAATGACTTTATTTTTTACGTAAAGGATACGGGGGTGGGTATCCCTGAAATTAAACACGCCACTATTTTTGAACGATTTGTTCAAGCAGATTCCAAAATTACACGTGGACATGAGGGTACCGGACTTGGCTTGTCTATTTCTAAAGCTTATTCCGAATTATTAGGAGGGAAAATGTGGTTTGAATCTACCGTAAATACAGGAACAACATTTTTCTTTTCCATACCAAATCATTCCACAACCGAAAAACCGAAAACAATTTCTAACCAAATACAAGAACAAACCATTCTATTTGAACCGGGTACACAACTACTCATAGCAGAAGACAATGAAACAAGCTTCCTATATCTAGAAACCATCCTCACTCCCACTGGAATAGTTGTTCACCATGCCCAAAATGGTGAAGAAGCCATTGAGGCGCTTCAAAACAACCCGGAAATCGCTTTGGTTTTGATGGATGTAAAAATGCCGGTTATGGATGGTTTAAAGGCTACCAAAAAAATACGGAAATTCAATCCTACCATCCCAATTATTGCACAAACGGCATTTGCATTTGTTACCGACAAAAAAAATGCGCTAGAAGCAGGTTGTACGGATTATATTTCAAAACCCATTAACAAAGAGAATCTATTTCTATTAATTAAGAAGTATGTAACGAAACCGTAATCATTATGAGTTAGGTTTGTGTTTTGCGCTTTTTGACAGAATAAATGCTAAAACGAGAGAAATGGAAATATCCGTATTTGTAGAAATAAACAGACCAGTTCCCCAAGTATGGGACGCAATTATTGATTTTAAGAATTGTTCAAACTACATGGAAAGCATAACTGAAATCAAGGTGTTGGAGGAACCTAAGGATACACTTGTTGGCTTTAAATGGATAGAAACCCGAGTTATGTTTGGAAAAGAAGCTACCGAAACCATGTGGATAACAGACTATACTGAAAATCAGTTTTACCAAACCCGGGCCGAAAGCCATGGTTCGGTATATGTATCCAAATTAACGGTAGCACCATCAGGTGAGTTCACAAAACTTTCCATGTCGCTAACCACCAAAGCACAAACCTTACCCGTAAAGATATTCTCTACATGCCTTGGGTTTCTATTTAAGTCACCCATGAAAAAAGCATTGCTCAAAGATTTAAATGACATTAAAACGTATCTAGAATCTAAGTAACTAAATGGTTTCAAGGTAAAATATAACGAGGCGTAAACCATTATTTTAAGCCTTACCAACAAGAGATTACGATTATTATTAAGTACTTACAGCAAAAAAAAAAGCCTGAGATAAAATCTCAGGCTTTTTTAATTTATGTTGTAATCTACTATTTGTCACTTTCTAAACCTACGTAAAACTCAATTGTTTTTTCGGTTTTGTTTCCAAGCATATCTTCCGCGATCACTTTTACAGAATATTTCACATTCTTTTTAAGGAATCTATTTCTTTCAGAAATATCTAATGTAGATGCAGATGAATATAAAGTTAACGGACCATCATTGATAGAATACTTGATAGTCTTCACCCCTACA
The DNA here is from genome assembly GCA_963974475.1 of uncultured Flavobacteriales bacterium. Classification (GTDB taxonomy): domain Bacteria; phylum Bacteroidota; class Bacteroidia; order Flavobacteriales_G; family Salibacteraceae; genus CAJXZP01. Next base: position 21,803 of record CAXBCR010000017.1, on the reverse strand, counting down.
TGGTCATCGGTAGCACCCAAATACAAACGAGAGTAGTTAGGGTAAATGCTCATTTCACCTTTATTTCCAATTGGTTCAATACTAAAGTTACTGTAAATTACAGGAGCTGTATTGTCTACAAAAACGTTTGACGTTTTTTCAGTTTCTTCGTTATTTACGTTATCGGTCGTTTTAAATTTTATGGTATGATATCCTTCCCCAGGAATGGTAAACTGGTTGTAGTTTTGAAAACTACCGCCATCCATACTGTATTCAATTTGTTTCACACCAGATTGGTAGTCATGAGCAAATAAGCTCACTTTAGCATCTTTATTAATAAATAAAGTATCTCTAGAGAAGAACTGTGGATTACCATACTTAATACCTGTTTGAGGCGCTTTATTATCTACATAAACCGTTTTATACTTGTTGGCCGCTAAGTTTTGAACGTTATCCGTTGCATCATATTTTACGGTGTGAACTCCATTCACGTCTGGGTATTTAAAATCGGAAGAAAAATCGAATCTTTCTCCCCCATCCACACGGTAATAAATTTTGTTTACTCCCGCTTTATTATCTGTAGCTGAAAGATTTACCATTGTTCTATTGGACACATATAAATATTGTTTGCCTTGGTATTGGTCACCATTAATAGCAATTGTTACCTCAGGAGCAATTTTATCTAAGTAAAAAGAAAACGATTTTTTAGTTTCGGTATTCTTTACATTATCTACTGAATAGTAATACAATACATGGTCACCGTCACTCAAACCAGCAACAGCAATTTTACCATATTCTTTTCTATCTGATCCATCATCAAAAGAATACATCGTTCTGTTCACACCCGATAAATTATCACTTTGTGATAAATCAAACGTAGTACTAGGTGCAATTATGTTTGAATTGTACACAATACCTACAATGGCGTGATTAGATGAAGGAGCCGATAAATCAACCACAAAATTTGAACTCTTGGTAGCTGAAGCGTTTCCCACATTATCATTGGCATAATAGTATAACGTGTTTTCGCCTTCGTTAGCAGCGTTGACAATTCCTGAATAATTAGTCCAAGAACCGGTAAGGGCATAAAATGTATTTTCTACTCCTGAAACCTTATCGGTAGAAGTTAAGGTAAATTGTAAACCCGGTCCATAATACACTCTATCACTACGATAAATAGGCGCTCCAGAAAACTTAAGCCTGGTAACAGGTGCTAACCCATCGGCATATAACTCATATAATACTTCCTCTTTCGGACTCACTGTTTTACCATTTGCATCCACCGCCCATTTACTTCTCATGTAATTCAGCCCTTCGGTATCCAAGTGCATTGGGTCCGCATATTCTGCTGATGCTTTGCTAGTTAAAGGATACTGAGTTCCTCCTTTAGAGGTAGAAAACATAAAATAAAGAGGTAACGATTTTTGAACATACGTGTTTCCGTCATTTACATATACTCTTTTTTCATGGGTAGGTTGTTGTGGTTCCTGCGCCATTACAACGGTTGAAGAAACTAAAAGTGCTCCAACTAATGATTTTGAAAGTACATTTTTCATCATAGTTATTCGTTTTATAGTAGGTGGTAAATGTAATCTTTTTCACTACTTATCAAAAGGATATTGGTTAGTATAAAATACCGGTTTAGTGTTAAATCCATGATTTGCAGATTTAGTCGCGGGTTTGGTCTCCTTAAAACTAGACTTCAAAAGCGCATCCCAGGTTCATGTATCCGCTATGTTGACTTAAAACCCGCGCAAATCCATTTCATAAATGCATTCAGTTTTTGGCTCGCATTTAATTTTTCCATAGTTATCAACGATGACGCCCTATTCACCCCTATTTACATACATTTGGGTTTTAAACGATAGCAAATACCGATGGCAAAAATTGATACCTCCGTTTTATTAAACGATTTAAAAACTAAAACCGAATTCTGTATTAAAGAAGCCAAACGACTGGTAAAGCAACGTGAAGAAAAGCTTAACGACCATCCAAACCCAGAGACTTGGAGTGCTTTGCAATGCATTGACCATCTAAATAAATACGGAGACTATTACCTGCCGGAATTGAATGCGGCTATGAATGATTCCTCTCTTCCGCCTAGCTCCCATTTTAGCCCGGGTTTTGTAGGCAATATATTCGCAAAAGCCATGCACCCCACTGTAGGAAAGAGTAAAATGCAGTCGCCTGTCGACAAAGCGCCTGCTAAATCGGATTTAAGCAAGGACATCTTGAATACGTTCATGGATCAACAAAAAAGCTTCTTAGAAGTCTTAAAAATGGCCGAAAGCAAAAATTTGAATAAAGTGAAAATTAAAATCACCATTTCAAAATGGATTAAAATTAAGTTGGGTGATGCTTTACGGGTCACTATTTATCATAACGAACGCCATATCCTTCAAGCAATTAAAGTATTAAAAAACAACTAGGTGAAGCAAAAACTTAAGCAACTCTCTCGCCATTTAACAGGTGAACTAAAAACAGATAATGCCGTTCGTATTATTTATGCTACAGATGCGTCAGCCTATCGCGAAATGCCGCTTGCAGTGGCTATACCCAAAAACCAGGAGGACATCAAACAACTTATTTCTTTTGCCCAAGAAAATGGAGTTAGCCTAATTCCCCGAACTGCTGGCACATCCTTAGCCGGTCAGGTGGTGGGAAGCGGTATTGTAGTGGATGTTTCTCCATTTTTTACCACTATTTTAGAATTAAACACTTCCGAAAGTTGGGTACGAGTGGAACCGGGGGTGATTCGGGATGAATTGAACTACTTTTTGAAACCGCATGGTTTCCTATTTGGTCCGGAGACTTCCACTTCCAACCGGGCGATGATTGGCGGAATGGTGGGTAACAATTCTTGTGGTGCCAACTCTATTATTTACGGAAGTACGCGCGACCATTTACTAGAAGTAAAGGGTTTATTAAGCAACGGTAAAGAGGTTGTATTTAACGCATTAACACCCGTTGAATTTGAATTAAAACTAAACCTTCCACCCGAAGATTTGGAAGGCCAAATTTATCGACACATCGCCCAATTATTAGGCGATTCGGAAAAGCGTAATCAAATAAAATCTAATTATCCCAAACCAGAAATTAAACGAAGAAACACAGGATACGCCTTAGATATTTTAATGGATTCTGATGTATTTGATAAAAGTACCCAAAAATTCAATTTCTGTAAATTAATCGCTGGAAGTGAAGGTACTTTGGTATTTATTACGGAAATAAAACTAGGTATCACCCCACTACCTCCCAAAGAACAAGGATTGCTTGTCGCTCATTTCGAGTCGGTAGACATGGCTTTACGTGCCAACTTAATCGCTTTAGAACATCATCCATATGCGGTTGAACTGATGGATCACCTCATTTTAGATTGTACCAAAGGACATCCGCTCTACTCCACATATCGCTTCTTTTTGAAAGACGAACCCAAAGCTATTTTAGTGATTCAACTTCAAGAAGATACCCCCGACCAATTGGAAACTGCTGCAGAAGCCTTACGGAATGACTTTATAAATAGCGGATTTGGATATCATTTCCCTTTGGTTACCGGAGCGCAGGTTCCTAAGGTATGGGCGTTACGCAAGGCAGGTTTAGGTCTTTTAGCCAACATTGAAGGAGATGCTAAAGCCGTACCCGTTATTGAAGATACGTGTGTGGCGGTGACCGATTTACCCGCTTACATCCAAGAATTCAGCGTTTTACTAAAAAAACGAAATTTGAGTTGCGTGCACTATGCTCATGCAGGGTCAGGTGAGCTCCATTTGCGGCCGATGATTAATCTCAAAACGGAAGCTGGAGCGCAACTATTTAAAGATGTGGCCCAAGATATTGCTGGTTTGGTCAATAAATTTAACGGTTCGTTGAGTGGCGAACATGGAGATGGTCGGTTGCGGGGTGAGTTTATTTCGCAAATGGTAGGCGAAGTTATTTACCAAGATTTTAAGGACTTAAAGTCTGTTTGGGATGAAAATAGAATTTTCAATCCTGGTAAAATTGTGGATTCACCTCCCATGAATAAAAGCCTGAGGTATACTCCCGGACAAAATCCAAAGGCTACTAATACCGCGTTTGATTTTTCTGAAACAGGTGGCTTTTTAGCCTCCACCGAGTTATGTAATGGATCGGGAGATTGCCGAAAAACGGAACTTTCGGGTGGGATTATGTGCCCTTCGTACATGGCTACACGCGATGAAATGCATACCACCCGGTCGAGAGCCAACATGCTGCGTGAACTAATGACCCAGCGAGCTGACCAGGCATTCCACTCTACTGAGTTGGCTCAATCCATGGAGTTGTGCTTAATGTGTAAAGGATGCAAAGTAGAATGCCCTAGCAATGTAGATATGGCGACCTTTAAAAGCGAGTATCTTTTTCAAAAAAGCCTGACTGAGCGGCCTTCCTTCGCTAAAAAGCGAATGGCTCATTTTGCGGACAATATGCATTTGGCGCAAAAGTTTGGACCTTTAACGAATTGGGTGGTAAAAAGTCCATTTCAATCCACCATCAAAAAAATACTCGGCATATCACCCATGCGAGATATTCCATTGCCAGCTAAAATTTCGTTGGCTAATTGGTACAAAAAAAATGCGAAGAAGGAAAAACAAAAATGGCTGAAAATTACCCATCAAAAAGTGATATTTTTCTGTGACGAATTCACCAACTTTTTGGATGTAGAAACTGGAATTACAGCGCTTCGATTGTTGTGGTATTTAGGCTACGATGCCCAAATAATTCCGCATCGCGAAAGTGGAAGAACCGCTATCTCAAAAGGGTTTTTAAACGTTGCTAAAATAATTAGCAACGACAACGTAAATAATTTATCATCAGTAATTAATAGTGAGTTACCTTTAGTAGGAATTGAACCGTCAACCATACTTACTTTTAGAGATGAGTACCCTAAATTGGTAGATAATAGTCTCCAAAAAAGGGCTAAAGACCTCGCAAAAAACACTTTTTTAATCGAAGAATTTTTATGCGCAGAGCTGGATAAAGGAAACATTTCTTCCGATGATTTTAGCGCGAATAAAATGGACATTTCTTTGCACGGACATTGCCATCAAAAAGCACTCTCTTCGGTTACATTTACCAAGAAAATGTTGAACATCCCACTCCACTACTCCACCCGCATTATTCCATCCGGATGTTGCGGGATGGCGGGCTCTTTTGGGTACGAAAACTACGAAATCTCCATGAAAATTGGCGAGCTAGTACTCTTCCCTACCATCCGTAACCAAATGGAGAATGTTGAAATAGCCGCACCGGGCACAAGTTGCCGCCAACAAATAAAAGATGGCGTAAATGTAAAAGCCTTACATCCAGTTGATTTACTTTGGAAAGCGATTAAATCAATTTAAAACGTAGCTAAAAGGTTATTAACAATGCATATTGACTAAATAAAGTTGCAATCGCTTTTCTAATTTGAAAAAAAACAGTTAATTGCGCTATTATTAACAAAATCCAACTAATTATGAAAAAGACATTACTATCAATGGTAGCTGTTGCGATGTTTTTCGCAGGAACAGTAACATTAACCTCTTGTGGAGGTGGTGAAGAATCTCACGAAGAAACAACTGAAGCTGCTGCTGAACCAGCTGCTGAGGAAGCTGCAGAAGCGGGCGAAGAAGCTCACGATGATGCAGATGCTAGTGCTGAAGGCGAAATGAAATGTGGCGAAGGTAAATGTGGCGATGCTGCAACTACTGATGCTGATTCTGCTGCTGGCGAAATGAAATGTGGCGAAGGCAAATGTGGTGAAGGTGATGCTGCTGAAGCTACCGAAGCTGCTGAAGGCGAGCACAAATGTGGCGAAGGTAAATGTGGAGAGGGCAAATAATCCAATCACATAAAATATTAAAAGGCTGAATATTAAATTATTCAGCCTTTTTTTTGCTCTATTATTCGGGTTGATTCATTTCATTAAATCAACTTCACATCCGTACTAATTTCCAACAATCCAGGTCCATCATGCGCAAACAACTGTTTCATGGCGCTTTGTAAATCCTTTTTGTCCGTTACTTTAATACCCAAAGCACCACAACCCGTAGCGTATTCCGCAAAGTTGGGATTCACCAAATCGGTTGCCCATACATCAAATTCTCCGGCTCTTTGCTCTTTCGATATTTTACCTAACTCATTATTGTTGAGCACGATAATCTTAATTGGCATATTGTATTTTACGGCAGTAGTCACTTCAGCTAGGTATTGACAAAATCCACCATCACCAGCTACGGCAATTATGGGACGGTCGTTCCCTACCGCTGCCCAAGAACCCAACGCTGCGGGTAATGCAAATCCGATTGAACCCAAGTAACCCGACATCAAAAATGTGTGGTTTTTACTCTCAAAATACCTTCCGAACGAATAGGCATTATTCCCAACATCTACACACATCACCGCGTTATCGGGAGCCGTTTTATTTAACGCGTCAAAGACGGCTATGGAACTCACGCCCTCGCCTCTATTTTCTTTTAATCGTTTTTGTTTTTCTCTTTTCCAAATATCCCAACGCACTGCTATTTCAGGGGCTTGATTCACTTTGTTGGCGTACTGCGAAAGGTTTTCATTCAACAGTCCCACAGTAACTGAAATCTCTCCCCATACTGCGGCATCCACCGCGTGGAATTTGCTCAAAGCCAATGGGTCAAAATCTATTTGAATAGTTGGTTTCTTAGGCGTAATTCCAGTATGGTTAGAAAACGATGCGCCAATGACTAATAGCACGTCAGATTCGTTCATAAACCAAGATGCCACAGGCGTTCCGCTACGTCCTAAAACGCCACAACCCAATGGATGATGGTCGGATATTTGACCCTTCGCTTTAAAAGTGGTTAATACCGGACAGTTCATTTTATCAGCCAAAGCAATCACTTCTTTCATGTGAAAACGTGCGCCATGCCCCACCACCATTACGGGGCGTTTGGCTTCATTTAGCATTCCCAACGCCTTTTCAAAAGGTTCTTTTGGGGGCGCAATGGTCATAGGCGTTATGCGGTATTCGGGTGAGCCAATCTCCGTATCTATAGCCGCAGTCAAATCTTGCACCTCGTCTGGAAACGTTAAGTGCGATACATCTCTATTAATTATCGCATGTTTAATGGCTAAACCCATCAACTCGCTGTGTTTGCTTTGATGCTCTACCCGATGATTAAATGCCGCCACCGAATCAAATGCACGTACCAAATCAACTTCTTGGAAATTTCCAGTACCCACAACTTGCGTAGCTACTTGCCCTGTTAAAGCTAAGATGGGCGCTCTATCTACTTTTGCGTCCCACAAACCGGTAAACATATTAGTAGAACCCGGTCCAGCAATGGCAAAACAAGCCGCAGGTTTTCCAGTCAATTTCCCATAAGCCGAAGCGGCAAATGCGGCAGCTCCCTCATGACGGATTCCAATAAATTTCAAGTTTCCTTTTTGTTCCTGACGTTTTAAAGCGTCTGCCATTCCAAGGTTAGAGTGCCCCACCATTCCGAAAACACGGTTAATTCCCCAGTTGACCATGGTTTGCGCCATTACATCAGAAATGGTGTCTTCATGGGCTTTTTCCTTTTCAATACCCACAAAAATTGCATCGCCATCCACTTTTAACTCGTAAGATGGAAGTCCATCATCAAAGCCTTCGGCCGAACCGCCACATGGATGAAAATCCCAGCCATGCCACGGACAACGTAACATTCCGTTTTCAATACTCCCTTCGCCCAACGGGCCACCTTGGTGCGGACACTTGTTTTCAAGCGCATAGTAATTTCCTTCAAAATGAGTTAAACAAACCCCTTTGTGGCCAGCCGTAACGGTCATTACTCTACCATTAGGCAGTTCGTTTTTATCTTCCAGTACCTTGTACCAAACCTTTTTATTACTCATATTTTTATCGATTCAGTTTAATACTATTGTTCGTGTCAAAGGGCAGTATCTCTAGCCCGAATTTTTCATACACCGCTTTAGGTATCCCTAAATCAGCTACATATATTTCCGTATCGGTACTCAAACCGAATAAAATTCTTTTTGGAGCAGCTAAAGTTAGGACTTTATGTGCCTTAAAATAAGGTGAATTGGAATCTCCTAAGTAACCCGTTGGAATATCCAATGCTATCCGAATGGCTGCGCTGTCATTGGCTTCGGTAATAATTTGGGTTAAAGAATCACTTAAGGGTAAGCGCTGCGAAAACCCTAAATAAGCATCTACCCAAACTGCTGGATTTTGAATGGGGTTATGCACCTCATCCCGTATCGTGCCCATTTTCAATGCGCGATTTAGCTGTTTTAATGGTAGTTCTTTGGTGAGCTCGGTAAACACATCCAAATAGACCGTGTAACCCCAAGCGGCTAACCTACGCGCTGCTACGAGTCCCCCGCCACCATTGTTGCCATTGCCTATTCCAATTTTAATGGGCTGTTTTTTTGAAACTACCGATGCGACTAATTGAGCTAACTGCAAACCTGCGTTTTCCATCATGAGTTCGATGGGTAAATCGTAATTCGCTACCGCATAATAGTCCATGGCTTTAAAATCGGCTAACTCCAAGGCTTTTGATATAGGAAAATCGATGGCGATACTATTCATTATTACGCTCTCATTTATCAACGGTGAACATTAATCCCAAACTTACAAAATCATCTTGAAGCTGGCTTTGAATATGCGTATATTCTCCGAAAACCGTAAAATTCTTAAAATTACGATGAACGCCCCCACCAAACACAATCCCAAATGCGCTTATGGAATTATCCTCACTCTTTTCGATGCTATAATTTCCACCTACTACTGGATATATTCCAACCAAAGGCGTTTCAATAATGTAGTGCCCTATAAAACTCATGTCATATAAGGTTTCTTCACTGCCTTCTACATACGAAAACTCAGGTCCAAAACACCATTTCTCTCCCACATTGTAATACACACGGGTATTTACGCCTACCGTATTCAGTTTAAACGAATAGGTACTTCCCACGCCAATCGTTACCGAGTTTTCGGGGTAATAGCAATGATGAAAGTTGGTTTCTGAATTTTCAATATCCGATTTTTCTTGCGTAAATCCGCCAAATGAAATAGTTGCTAAAATAAGAATGAATAAATGTTTCATGGTTTCAAGTTTTAAAAACCTAATTTGATGAAACAATAGTAAAAGGTTGTTGGCGAACCCACCTCTCTTTTAGCATGGAATGAGGGTTTATGTCGGGTTCGGTACAAAAAATTCAGACGCCTTAAAACGGAACAAACCGTAATCATTACTAATTATATTTCAAAATATAGCGTCCTTTGATTTAGAAATTATTCTCTAGAAAACGCATCTTAACTCTGAGAATAATTGCAATCCACTTTAAATTTCCATTATTAATTAGCGATACCAAATTTAGCGTTCTATAGCAGCATAAAAGCGCTATTTAGCACTATTACACACTACTAAAATATATTTTAGCCAAAACTAAAAGCATTAATTTATAAATAGTTAAACCAAACACGCTACACTACCACCACAATTTTACCACTCGCCTTATTGTCTTCCACATATTGATGCGCTTCCGCCACTTCGTCCAACGAAAAGGTTTTATCTCTCCTTATTTGGATGTTGCCCCGGGCCACCTCATCCATAAAATCTTGAAGCAATTCTTTCGACAAATTTTCGGAGTCGCCCATATACACGGTTAGCCTTCCTAAAGACGGAATATCGCCCATTGGCGTAAATTCTTTCATGGTCCACTCATTGCCTAAAATGCCCGTCATACACACCATACCTTTTGGGGCAATGCACTGTAGCGAATCTTTTAATGTGCGCGTGCCTATAAGTTCTAGCACTTTATTAACCCCATCGGGATAAACCGTTCGCACTTGTTGCGAAACGCTTCCGTTATCTATTATTACATGGTCCGCACCATTATCTAGGAGCACTTGTTTTTTAGCGCTATTTCGGGTGGTTGCCATCACGGTGAGCCCTTTGCTTTTAGCTAACTGACAAGCTAGCATCCCAATGGAAGAAGTCCCGCCTCGAATTAGTAAGGTCTCCCCCGGTTCAATTTCTAATGCCTGTTGCAATGAACCGGACACGGTTTGAAACATTTCGGGAATGGCACCAAGTACTTCCCACGGCAAATTACTTTTAAAAGGAAATATAATAGCCAATGGAGCCGAAATATAGGCTGCGTAACCACCATCAAAAAACCGACCCATTCCGCCCATTATAGCCGCTACTTGCTGTCCCTTTTGATACGTATTAGATGAGTCATCGTGTACAATCCCCACGCATTCTATTCCTTGAATTCGCGGAAACACCACCCCTTCGGAGTCGCCTCTACGGGTAAATAATTCTGAACGGTTTAAACCAAAGGCCTTCACCTCAATCAATACCCAACCTGTTTTGGTTTGAGGCATGGCTACGTCCCTTATTTCAATCACATTTGGATTTCCTGCTTTTACTGTTACCGCTGCTTTCATTTTTTTGTTTAAATACTATTTACTTCAAATTAGGGTCTCACACTCCCATCTTAGCAAGGATTGCCTCTATTTCTGAATTAATTTTTTCAATCTCGGAATTGTATTGAGTCGATTCCTCACGAATGGCTTTTTCAAAAAGAGTAAATGCTTTTATACGTAATTCTGCATAGGCAAGCAACACCTTGTTTTGTTCTACAAGTTCGATGGGTAAATCTTTGATATTATTCAAGTTTTTAATGATAGTCAGATTTTCTTCCCATTTTGGAATGGTAATATTATTTAACTCTCTGATAAGCGATTTGTCCTTTTGGGTGGTTAAATGGTCAAAAAACACGAGGGTTTCCGTTTCGTTTTTAGCAAACCGAGCTATTTCTATATCATATTTTTCATACACTTCATTATCGGTAGAAAAATACGCAAATCCAAAAATACCGGCCACCATAAACACTAAAGAAACTCCCCCCACTCCAGCGGCTTTCCAACCCGAATAAAAGGTATATCCGTTTTCTTCATGTTGCTTTAATAGAGGCCCATGAATTTTCTCTACAATGAGGTAAATGATACTGGTGTAAATAGCCGGAAATATTTGATTTGGTAATTTGTCCATAACAGCGTCAGGAATCATGAAAATGCCGCCAAATATCACTATAGTAGCTATAATACCTGCATACATCGCTTTAGTACCTTCATCTGGTTTGTTTAAGCTTCGGTAGTTTTCTCTAATCAGGTAGCCTGCGGCCAATGGTCCACCTAAAAAAGTAGATAAACCAATGGATTTGTTGGAATAAAATTTTAAGTCTTTCGTAGAGTTATCTATTTCGGTCATTGTTCTGAAATTATGGTTTTAGGTAATTGGCTTTTCCGTTACCTTTTGTGTATCTATTGGTTATTTGATTATTTATAATTTATTTTTTTGGGATACCATTTCAGCAGTTATTAGCGTTTGTAAAGTCCTTCTTTAATTACAACCAAAAGCATATTCCATTTCCCAAATATACGTTAAGCATACCCTTTTTACCTAAGCCTTAGCAAATGGGATTTAATTTCACTATAGGAAGTAAATGATACCATTAGGGTTGCTGAAAGTTAATTAGTTCTTTTTTCATTTTAGTAGTTATTAAATATGGTTTTCAGTACAAGTTCAATTCAACCGCCTTCAAATATGAGCAAGACTTTGGCAGTTTCAAGGCTCCCAACCCACCTACCAAATAATTCCAACCCATTATTGGTTTTTAGATAATTCCATCAATACTTCCATTGCTTTGTCGGAATCGTTTTTAGCTACGAAAATATGGTCGTGATAATACCCTGCCATTACATTACAACTAATATTATTTTTTGCCAATTCGGTTGAAAACAGGGCGGTCAACCCAATCGCATCCAGCGATGAATGCACCGTAAGAGTAATCCAAGCAGCTACATAATCGTAATTCAAATTAAGTTCATCTGCTTTCTCTTTCGCTATAACAATCGTGGTTCCTTCCCTTTCCTTAAATTCACAAATCGTATTCAGTCGGTCAATTTTATGCACATCTTTTACAGTCGAAAAAACATATTCTCCCCCATTCAGTTTTGGCGTCATTCCTTTTATTAATTCAGATAAATTCGTTTCTCCAGCCATTTAATTCTATGTTTTGTGAGCGAAATTAACCCTTCACACCGCCATAGCCAAGTGACACGGTTTGCACTATGAAGAAACAATTTGCGAATTAATAATTATTTAGCATTTGACGAGGAACTGGATCCATTCATCAGTTCATAAAAAAACCGATTATAGCAATAAGACTTCCTTGCAGGTTTCAAAAAAAATCCCAACTTTGAACAGTCCTACAGTACGAACAAATGTATTTAACCCATTATTTTTTGATGATAAATTATGAAAGAATCTATTTTTATTGGATTAGGTAGTTTACTGATTATCTTGTTTTTGGTTTCTAAGAAATGGCAGTATCGGGTAATGCTAACTACCCAACTAGCCATATTTGTGACCACTAGTTTTTACTCTTTTAATAGCCTATATAACTTTCAACCATCCGATTTTAAATTGTTTAATTGGGTTTTAGGAGAAGTCCATTTAGTCCTTGACCCACTTTCGGTGTTCTTCATTTTTGTCATTAATCTAACTGTTTTTACGGGCACTTTATACGCTAAGGGTTATCTAAAACCCTATCAACTAACCCGAACCAAAATTGAACTGGCTTGGCATTATTTTAATTTCCTTGTACTCTACATATCCATGTTAATGGTGGTGATGTTACGCGATGGAATTAGCTTCCTGATGGCTTGGGAACTCATGTCGGTAAGCACATTCTTTTTAATTGTATTTGAATCCGAAAAAAAGGAAAACAAATCGGCTGGTATTAAATTTATTATTCAAATGCATATCGCCTTGTTTTTTCTCATTTTAGCATTTGTAATCAGCAGTTTGGCATCCGGAGAACCTTTAGGATTTGAGAGTCTTACAACATATTTTTCATCGCATTCTGCTTTTCCATTGTTCCTCATATTTTTTATCGGGTTTGGTACCAAAGCTGGACTCATTCCTTTACACACCTGGCTACCTCATGCCCATCCTTCTGCCCCATCTCATATTTCTGGCGTAATGAGTGGTGTGATGATTAAAATGGGAATTTACGGTATCCTACGTGTGCTCACCTATATCCATACAGACTTACTCGCCATTGGTATTTTCATTTTAGTTATTTCGGTCATTTCGGGTTTGGTTGGGGTGATTTTAGCCATTGTACAACATGATTTCAAACAACTTTTAGCCTATCATAGTATCGAAAATATTGGCATTATTGGGATTGGCATTGGCGTTGGCGTAATTGGATTAGCGCTCAACAATTATATTTTATCTAGTTTAGGATTTGCAGGAGGATTACTGCATGTGCTAAATCATTCGTTATTCAAATCGTTGTTATTTTATTCGGCTGGAAGCGTATACCAGCAAACCCACACCCGAAACATCGAAGAATTAGGTGGGTTGATGAAAAAGATGCCTTATACCGCCATTTTCTTTCTCATTGGAGCATTAGCTATTTCAGGCCTTCCTATATTCAATGGTTTTATTTCTGAATTTTTGATTTACTCTGGGCTTTTCCAATCTTTTTCTTCTAATGACGTGCTGCAAAGTGTTTACATATTAGGAGCAGTGGTTGCTTTGGTAGCTATTGGTGGATTGGCTGTTTATTGTTTCACGAAGGTATTTAGCATTATCTTTTTAGGTACCCCTAGAAGCGATAAACCAAATCACGCCACCGAGGTTTCATGGGATATGTTACTTCCCCAAGGTTTGATAACCGTTTTCATTCTAGTTATCGGATTGTTTCCTATGCTTATCATCACACCACTTCAAAGTTTGGTAGGCACTTTCGTGCCCGATACTTCTGGTTTAACTAATATGGTTGACACTATGACTCATGTGTCTACGGTTATGCTAATTCTAGTGGCATTTTCCGGTATTCTTTTTTACATCCGGCATGTATTATCTAAAAACAAAAAAGTGGTTATTGGCCCAACCTGGGGATGTGGTTATACAGGAGGAAATCCCGCTGTGGTTCAATATACCGCTACCTCTTATGCAGATTATATAGCACGAAAAGGAAAGTATTTGGTGGGAATAAAAAAAGATTTCAAACCCATTGAAAAAGATGTCATGTTTCCAGACCATGTTACCTTTCATACGCATAGTACCGATGTTTTTGAAAGCAATTTGATAACTAACCCGACCAAAAAATTACACTTTTTCATGAGTCGAATAGCGGTATTTCAAACCGGAAATATTCAGCATTATTTGCTGTATGCCATCCTGTTTGTTATTGGAATAGCCATTGTTTCATATTTAAACATTATTTAGGATGGGAGTAAGTATATTATTAATCATTATTTCCGCTCTGCTTTTTCCTGGTCTAGTAGGTTGGATGAAGTCAAAATTTGTGGGAAGAAAAGGCCCGCGTATTCTACAACCCCTTTTCGATATTTTGAAATTGCTCAAAAAAGGAAATATTTATAGTTCCACAACTGGTATTCTATTTCAAATTGCCCCTGTGGTTTATTTTACCACCACATTATTAGCAGCCTTATTTATACCCATCGGAAACTATCAAGCCATCCTATCTTTTGAAGGTGATTTTGTTGTTTTTGCCTATTTATTTGGCTTAGGGCGGTTTTTAATGATAGTAGCCGCTATGGATACCGGAAGCCCTTTTGAAGGAATGGGAGCCAACCGAGAGGCGTTTTATGCACTGCTAGTAGAACCTGCATTCTTTATCATTTTCGGTTCGATAGCACTCCTCTCTGGGCACAATTCGTTTTACGAAATATTTATCAATTTACATACCTCTTCGGCACTATCATTTTTTGTAGCGTTGTTAATAATCTACATTTTGTTTTGGGTATCCATGGTTGAAAATAGTAGACTCCCCGTGGATGACCCAAAAACGCATTTGGAATTAACCATGGTGCACGAAGTCATGGTTTTGGACCATAGTGGATTTGATATGGCGCTAATCCATCTTGCCGGAGGATTAAAATTCGCTATTTACGGAAGTTTGATGTTCAATTTTGTACTTCCTATTCAAAACAACTTTTTAGTTCAGCTACTATTGTTTCCTGTAATTATGGTAGGCTACGCATTAACAGTAGCCGTACTAGAAACCTTTCGAGCTCGAAATAAAATGGGTAAAAACGCCCAATGGATTATTACCCTCTCGGCATTGGCAATTGTTGTGTTTTTGTCATTCCTCATTATTACACAACATTTAAACTTTGGATTATGATTATTGTTTGGTTGGTTATTTTCGCCAGTACGCTTATCTATTTTTTCTTGACCGAAAGAGTTTCCAATTTAATTCAAATTCTTTCCGTACAGGGAGCCCTATTGTTTGCTATTGCTTTCATTAATTTAGAGAACATGCATTTATTAGGTCTTATCTTAGTACTCCTTGAAACACTGATAGTCAAGGCCATTGTGGTTCCCTGGTTTTTAAATAAACTACGGAAAACAAATAACATGAAGCGCTTAATGGAAAACGTGATTCCCTCCTTTTATTCCGTATTAATTATGGTGTTCATCATTATGGGAAGTTTTATGCTAGGCTACTTCATGAACAATGATTTTGTGGATGTTAAGTTCTTTACCATAGCCATATCGACTATTCTTGGAGGAATATATTTCGTGATTGTCCATAAAAACATTTTCAACCATATTGTCGGCTTTTTAATTATTGAAAACGGTGCATTCCTACTCTCTTTGGCCGTGGGTGGCGAATTTCCTTTTTTGGTAAGTATGGCTGTTCTCATCGATATTTTAATGGCCATAATGATAATTGGTGTTTTCGTGAACAAGGTAGGAAACACCTTTGGAAATATGTCCACCTCTAGTTTAAACCAACTAAAAGACTAATTTATGCTACTCATATATTTCTTTTCCATTGCAGTATTGTTGGCTATCGGGCTATTTTTTATTCATAACAAATTTGTTCACCGTATAGGTATCCTGTTATTTTCATTGCTGCATATTGGATTGTCGGTTATCGCTTATCAAAATTTGGATTCCATAGATTCATTCTATTTTAAAATGGATAGTCTAGCCGTATTATTAAGTGGGTTGCTAAGTCTGATTACCATTCCCGTTTTTTATCATAGTTGGTACTATCTCAAACGGCACGTGCCCGAACGCAGACTTAAAGGACGTTTTCTGAGTTTAATGATTCTTTTGGAAACCGCTATCACCGGAATTTATTTTACCGATAACATCATTTTGGTTTGGGTTGGATTAGAAATCACCTCCATCTTGGTTACGTTTTTAGTGTATCACGAAAGATATCCGACCGCGTTAGAGGCGGCTTGGAAATACCTATTTATTTCTTCTTTTGGAATTACCTTAGCCTTTATTGGGGTCTTGTTTTTAACCGTCCACTCCGGTAATGTAGGAAATGACGGGTTATCGTTCTCTCAGATTGCGAGTATTGCCAATGACATCCCTCCGTTTTTTCTAAAGGGCGCCTTTTTATTATTGGTGGCAGGTTACAGTGTGAAAATGAACATTTTTCCGTTGTATGCCGCTACCGTAGACGCCAAAACTACCGCTCCTTTTCCGGTGAATGCGCTTACTTCTACTGTTTTGATAAATGCCGGTTTTGTGGCCATTTACCGAACCTATTCCATCATTGGACATACGGAATACCTGCCTTGGGCACAAAACGTATTGATGATTATTGGAGTTATCAGTTTAATAATTGTTTCCCTTCAAATATTTAGAGTGAAACGATTTAAAAGAATGTATGCCTTTTCTAGTATGGAACACATGGCATTGGTAACCATTGCTTTGTCGTTGGGTAAATTGGGATTCTATGCCGCGCTTTTACATTTGATTCTGCATACCTTAGCCAAAACAGGTATGTTTCTACATTTCGGACAAATTCGTGCTTATTTTCAAAGTGGTTGGTTTAAAGATTCCGGCCAATTTATGACAGGCTCCGGGGTAAGTGCCCTGGTTTATATTTTCGGAATCTTAACTATTACGGCCATCCCTCCTTCTGGTATGTTTATGAGTGAATTCTTAATTTTCAAAGCTTTGTATCAAAGTGGAGATTATTTCATTTTAGGGCTCGTGTTATTTCTATTAACCATTATCATATACGTTATTTTTAAGTACTCGATGAAATTATTGTACGGACCACGGCCGTATTATTTTAAAGAAGAGCACGTTTTGGTAAATCGATTTGAACCTATTTCGCAAGTGGTTTTATTTAGCTTGGCCATTTATGTGGCCTATTTTACACCACAGTTTTTGACCGATTTAATCAATGCATCAATTTTATTTTAGGTAATTATGGAAAGTAAAAAAATTCAATCGCTTAGAATTAAAAACAATGCTAAGGTTGACTATGATTCGATACCCGTATTGAATTACGAAGCATTTTACAATCAAGTCATCCACTCTTTTTCGAATCCCGAGATTCATTGTGTTAATTATTTTGGATATGCGCAAAAGGATGAAATTCATTTCATTCTGATTTTAGCCGATGACCAAGCACACGACTTTGAAATTCTATCGCATAGAATGAAACACAGTGAGTCACAGGAATTAGCGTCTTTAACTCCCCAATTAACTGCGCTACACATTTTTGAACGTGAAATTCATGAAAATTTTGGTGTGAATTTTATTAATCACCCGTGGTTAAAACCCGTTCGCTATGCACATAATCGGTTTAATCCAGAATCAAAAATAGTGGATTATCCATTTTTCTCTATTCCTAGCAACGAGTTGCATGAGGTGGGCGTAGGTCCTATTCATGCAGGAATTATTGAGCCGGGTCACTTTCGGTTTATTTGCAACGGTGAAATGGTTTTACACCTTGAAATTCAATTGGGCTGGCAGCATCGCGGAATCGAAAAATTTATGCTGGATAAAAAAATGCTACTCCAACGAAATATACTTGCCGAGAATATTGCTGGAGATACGGCCATCGGACATAGTCTAGCTTTTGTGAAATTGATGGAAACATTGGCCGAAATACCCCAAAATGAACAACTAGAATTAGAACGTACCATTGCCTTAGAATTAGAACGAATTGCGGTGCATACCACCGATATTTCTGCTTTGTGTACCGATGTGGCTTACGGATTAGGTTCCAGTATTTTTGGCGTATTGCGGACGCCCATTATCAACTTTACGCAATCATGGTGTGGCAATCGTTTAGGAAAAGGATATAATCGCGTGGGTGGCTCCTTTTACCCATTTACTCCAAAACTAAAAAGTGATTTGCTAAAGGTATTGGATAACTATGAATCGCATTTTACCGAGTTGGCCGACAATACATTCCAACTACACAGTGTAGAAAATAGATTTGAAGGAATTGGAACCTTAACCGAAAAACAAGTACGTACAATTGGCGCGGTAGGAATGGTAGCCAAAATGGCAAATGTGGAACGCGATACTCGAAAGTCGCACCCTTTTGGGGGATTTTCAAAATATCCAATAAGTCCAGTGGTATTAACCGATGGCGATGTGTATTCTCGCTTTTTACTGCGTAGAAAAGAAATTGAAAGTTCTATGGCCTGGATAAGAGAAGTATTGGCTCACGAAGAATTTAAAAGTGAAATAAAACAACCGGTAGAAACCATTTCTTTACCACCCAATCAATTTACTTTATCGGTAACCGAAGGATGGCGAGGCGAAATTTGTCATTGCGCTATAACCGATGAAAAAGGCGATTTGAGCATGTACAAAATTAAAGACCCTTCCATACACCATTGGAAAGCTTTAGAACTATCATTACGTAATTTGGAGATTTCAGATTTTCCTATAAACAATAAGAGCTACAACTTAAGTTATTGTGGTTCCGACCTTTAAAATTAGTTGGCTATGTTTAACGAACTACAAATAATTCTTCATAACGGAAAACAGTACATTGATGACCCGCGCACGGCTAGGCTTACCGAACCGTTTAGGGGACTTCCAGAAATTTCTACTGCACCGGTGGATACCGATAAATTAGTCAATAGCTGTCCGGTTCAAGCAATTGAAGCCAACCCGGTTTCTATCGATTTGGGTAAATGTACTTTTTGCGGAGAATGCGCCTTTCGATTTCCCGATAAAATCAAGTTCACCAACAAGCATCATTTAGCGGCCAATATCCGGGAGGATTTAGTAGTACGTGAAGGAGAAACCAAGGGAATTAAAGTACGTAAAAAAGCCATTCGTCAAGAAATTAAAGGCTTTTTCAAAAGGTCGTTAAAACTGCGACAAGTCTGTGCCGGTGGCGATAATTCTACCGAATTTGAGCTAGGCGCCATGGGAAATGCCAATTTTGATATGGGCAGATATGGAATTGAGTTTGCAGCATCTCCACGTCATGCCGATGGTATTTTAGTAACCGGTCCAATTACCGAAAATATGGCCGAAGCCCTGGAGATTGCTTACAATGCCGTTCCCGAACCCAAAGTACTGATTGTATGCGGAGTTGACGCCATCAGTGGCGGAATTTTCTCGGGTGGAGAAGCGTTGAACCGAGAAATATTTTCAAAGTATAAGGTAGATTTATACATCCCAGGAAATCCCCCACACCCATTAACTATTTTAAATGGAATTTTGGATTTGATTGGGTAAATGGAATGAATTAGAATTTTAGAAAATGCTAATAGCAACTACAAAGTAAAATGGTCAATAACACGCAACATAGTTTATTCACCTACAATAAGTTACCTTGGATATAACACTATTTCTATTTCTTTTCTTTTCGTAAAATTTTCTCCATTTTACGACCTTTCGCCAATTCATCAATTAGCTTTTCCAGTTGTCTGCATTGTTTATACAATTCAAACTCACCTTCTATTTCTTCAATTCTATACCCACAAACTACTCCTTTAATCAAGTGTGCATTAGGATTTATTTTAGCTGTTTGAAAAAATGTTCTAAAGGTCACCTTTTCTTCAATAAGTGATTGCAAACCAACCTCATCAAAACCAGTAAACCATTCTATTACTTGGTTGAGCTCTTCCTTGGTTCTCCCATTCTTTTCCAACCTATTCAAGTAAAGTGGATAAATGGATGCAAATATCATATTTGCGACTTTTTCATTTTTATCGGCAGTAACTTTCATTTTGATACTCATTTATTGTTTAATTCTTTCTCATAAATTCAAATGCACCTTTTCTAAGTTGGATGCAAAAACGCATAACCTATTTAGCAAAATATTCAATAATTGCTCATCCTAATGTGCATTTACGTGTTTCAAATTGAAATTACCATTACTCCACGCCTTACTTGAGCAGAAAATCTGTATCACCAATTCCAGTAGAGGCCTATATGATAGATATTCGAAAGGAGTCGATTTCAACCTTTTGTGTCGGGAACAATAATTCCACTGTGACAGTATGTTAGCAAGCTAATACGGCTGAAACCCGCCTCTTTTTGGAGGTTTGCTTTTCAGGTAAAAAGCTAACACCTTACTTCTAGTTATTATGCCACGTTTTATTTGTTTTCTAATTGTTTATGAGAGCCATCACAATTAGGCTTACGTTTCGATAATCCACAAATACAATCATTTAATCCTTTTCCTTTAAATATTCTATCTGTATTCTTTTCAATTCTGGATATTCGAGTTTTTGATTGTTTAGGTTGAGCAAAATATAAAAGATACCCTCTTTTGCGACCTTCTGTCAGTTTTTTAAATGCCTGTTCAAGGTCTGAATCTTCTTTAAATTTTTGTTTTAATTCAGCTGGCACATCAAAGTCAAAAGTTTCTTTCTTTTTAACTTTTAATCCTGCTCGTTCCACTTCAATTGCCTCATAAATGTATGCCTTAATAACAGTTTCAAGTTCAGTTATTTCTGATAAACTTGTAAACCTGATTTGACGTGCTGATTGAGTGTTTTCGGTTTGTTGAACTAAAATATTAGCTGAATCATTCAACAAAGCACCTTTATTGAAAAGAATCGCACAATAATCTTTGAATTCGTGAATTAGTAATATGTTTTTGTTTTTATCTGAATAACTGGGATGCATCCATTTAAAATCTTCTGTCAATCCACAGTCAACTATTATTTGGCGAAGGGTTGATAATTCCTTTTTCCATTTATCAAGTTTGTCAAGATATATTTCAACTTCTGAATTCATTTAATATCCTATTTTATTATGTTGCACAACGTGTTTGTGATCGAGCAGGCAAAGGCAGTTTCACCCTAAGCCTCTCACAGAACCGTACGTGATACTCTCGCATCATACGGCTCTTGTTGTACAAATCTATGGCTAACTATAGATAAATCCTAACTGCCAATGGTAAAACAAGTAACGATATTGTTTTTGTACTCCAAGATGCAAGTTCACATCATATCGTTTTTCTTTCAGCTATGCCGAACTAGAAAAATTGGATAGCAACTGGATAACGAAGCACAAATTAAAAAACGACCCAAACAAAGCACAGCCGCTCCAGAAAAAACGCCCATTGAAACGATGCTGCGCATCTGCCCCACTTGCAAAAAAGGCAAGTTGGTCACCATAGCAGTATTTGATAAACGTGGGCCACCTGAGGAGTATAAAAACAACTTTCAAAAACCAGCTACTTTACTGTAATTAAAGAAAAACAAAAAAACCATCCTGATAGCTATCGGGACGGGCTAGACAGGTATTGCCAAAACTTCGGGTTTTAAGTAATAAAAGAGTGAAAATGAACTGATACCAACTAAATATTAACCAAAAACTACAGAAAACTGCCTCTTTTTGGGTGTTAGCTTTTCAGGTAAAAAGCTAACACCCTACTTCTAGTTATCGTATTCGTCCCGATCACTATCGGGAGAAGGCCCGGGCACCGATAGTAATCGGCACAACATAGCATACAGTTTTTGCGGACCTGCCCCGATCACTATCGGGGGCAAACCG
>CAXBCR010000016.1:0-75839 GCA_963974475.1 uncultured Flavobacteriales bacterium | reverse complement strand
CGGGGTTTACAATCGAATTGTTGACTACCCACCTAGGCTGCTGCGCCTGTGTGTGTGTGAAGAGAGCCACTAGCCCTCCCATCAAAATGAGTTTTTTCAACTTCATAGTACATTGTTTTAATATTGGTTATTATTTAAGTGAACCCCAAATGTAAACGTTTTTTTCATACTTCAACCATTGATTAGAAACATTTTAAAGTAAAATAATCAAAACCTATCCGCTCGATAGGTTTTTCAGATTGAAGCAATCATTTCGGCTAATCTCATGCCTTTTTGTCTCTTTCTAATTATTGTTATTGGTAAATGATGAGGGTTTGGTTTTTAAAAATTGGATTCAATTTGGCTGGTTTTCGGGGGAACTTTGGGAAAGTACGTTAAGCTCTGTGTTTAACTTTGGCAAAGTTTCTTTCGGCTCTGCTTTTAACTTTCGGAAAGGTTATTTGATTCCGGCTTAATCGAATTCGAGAAATGGTGAATTCAATTTTAAACCTCGGATTAACTTTGCCAAAGTACGTTAAGCTCTGCTTTTAACTTTGGCAAAGTTTTTTCGGCTTTGGATAAGGTGATCC
Source organism: uncultured Flavobacteriales bacterium (assembly GCA_963974475.1). Lineage (GTDB taxonomy): Bacteria > Bacteroidota > Bacteroidia > Flavobacteriales_G > Salibacteraceae > CAJXZP01. The sequence goes on along the minus strand of CAXBCR010000016.1, from coordinate 75,270 downwards.
TTATTTATTCAGAAGGTTCTCCAAATTCTTTCAATTCCATTTTTTGACCATCAAAAACGGCATAGGTGAAATCTACAACCCAATCGCCAAGGTTGATGTAATGGGCATTTTTACCTACTTCTAGGTCCATGGCGTAATGACGATGTCCGAAAACAAAATAATCTCTGTGTTTCTTTTTCAACTCCTCTTTTACAAACAGCACCAACCACTCTTGATCATCGCCATGATAGGTTTTGTCGGCTGTGGCATTGGCCGCTCGGCTACTTCTAGAAAAATAATTGGCTAAGCCTACTCCAAAATTGGGATGTAAACGGGCAAAACACCATTGCATCAATGGGTTAGCAAAAAACTTTTTGATGCGTTTATACCAAAAATCACCTGGGCCTAAACCGTCTCCATGACCTATCAAAAAGGTTTTCCCGTTGATGGTTCTTTCGATGGGTTCGGTAAATAATTCTACGCCAGATTCTTTCACTAGGTAATCAAACGTCCACATATCGTGATTTCCTCTAAAGAAATATATCGGAATTCCACTATCTGTAATTTCTGCAATTTTGCCCAAAACACGAGTAAAACCGCGGGGAACAACGGAGCTATACTCAAACCAAAAATCAAATAAATCACCTAAAAGATAAATAGCTTCGGCATCTTGTTTGGCATTCTCTAGCCATTTTACAAAATGCTTTTCGCGCACCAAACTCGATTCAAAATCGGGAACACCGAAATGTTGATCTGATGCGAAATAAACTTTTTTATCTTTTTGAATATCCATCAAATACTATTGGTTATCTGCCGCAAACCATTCTGCGTAGCTGGTTTTTGTTTCTCGCAATAGCGCAGAATGCAATTTCATATTGTCGGGCATATGACTTTGAATAATCTCAATCATGTGCTCCAACACCTTTTCTGCGGTAGGCTGATAGGAAACCAACATCAAACGCGGATTAATATCCTTATTTAAATTGGGTAAAAAACGGGAGTTGTCGCGTAACACTAATGCGTGATCAAAGACATCTACCACATTGTGTTTTACAATAGTTTTAATATCCGAAAAATCAATCACCATACCGTCTTTAGGCATACCAGGAGCATCAATAGGTTCCCCAATAAAGGTTACACTAAGCCCGTAAGTATGTCCGTGAATATTGTGGCATTTTCCATCATGGCAGTCTAATGCATGTGCCATTTCAAAATCAAACTCTTTGGTAACTCTAATTATCATGATGCGTTTGCATTTTTAGCCAAAGCGGCATCCACAAAATCGAAAGTCGATAAAATATCTGGTTTTCCATTCACAATGGCTACATCATGCTCAAAATGAGCCGATGGCTTTCCATCTCTTGACACAATAGACCAGCCATCATCCAATTGTTTTACTCTCCAATCTCCCATATTAATCATTGGTTCGATGGCTAAAACTAATCCGTTTTTCAATTTTTTTCCTTTACCTTGTTTTCCGTAATTAGGAACTTGCGGATCTTCGTGCATTACCCTGCCCAAACCGTGACCTACCAAATCGCGCACTACTCCGTAGCCGTGACTTTCTGCATGATTTTGAATGGCGTAACCTATATCTCCAAGGCGTCTACCGGTACGCATTTGATCTATTCCTAAATACAATGACTCTTTGGTAACATCTAGTAATTTTCTTACTTCGGGAGACACCTCGCCAATAGCAAATGAGTAGGCATGGTCACCGTAGAAACCATTTTTAATAGACCCACAATCTACAGATAACACATCTCCATCACGTAATTCAATATTACCAGGAATACCATGCACTACATGTTCATTTAGTGAAGTACATAATGTATTTGGGAAATCATACAATCCTAAAAAACCTGGTTCAGCCCCTTGGTCACGAATGTACTCGACCGCCAGTTTATCCAACTGTAATGGCGTTACTCCAGGACCTATTTTTTCAGCAATAACACCTAAGGTGCGCGAAACTATCTGTGCTGCTTCACGCAACAATTCAATTTCTTCAGCCGATTTATAATGTATCATTTGGTGTTTCTATTTTATAGTGAAGAGCATTTCTACTCTAATTATTAGCAATTTTATTTTTTAAAAATCGAAAAAATTGATTTTTTCGGTGCTTTTTTTAATGGTGGTGCATCATCTCCTTCAATCAGATGATAAATGGCACCCCAACCTAAAAAGCCTCCTACGTTTCTATCGTCAATAAAAATATCTGCATTTATTTTCCGTGAATTTTTACCCGAAAATTCTTCTTCTGCAAATTCGTTATTTACGGCATAAAATTCAATCCCATTCTTTTTGCAAAACTCTACCGCTTCCTGCAAAGGTCGCCCTGTGCGCACGGTCCATAATATTAAGCGGTGTCCTTTTGCTTCCAACATCTTTAATGTTTCGAACGCAAAAGGCATGGGTTTACCAATTTTTGGAAACGCATCTTCAGCAATAGTACCATCAAAATCAACCGCTATGGTAATCATTTTGTCAAACATCGCGCAAAATTATCGTTTATTGCGTGGTATCCAAAGGTTGAACAAACTATTGTATACGCTAAAACTATTCTAACTTAGAATTAATCTTCATTATTAACAATTCGTTTTTGTTCGGAATTATTGTGTAAATTTATTCGCCCAATGTGAAGGGTTTTTAAAGGTTAATGATAATGAGTGCCATGACACCTCAAACTTGACGCATTGCACTAGATTTTATGGTATAAATTCCACAAATTATTGATTGTACTTATTTGAGTCGCTCGTATTTTTTTAAGTTGTGTCTATGAAAATCCGCAATTCAATTGCACCCATTCGTACGGTTTCCACTCCATGTACTTTGGCAACCAAAATTCTTTTAGTATTTACTATTATTTTTAGCTTTAGCATTCCCCTATCGGCTCAAAGCAATTATGATTTAAGTAAAACAGATACGGCAGAAATCAATAAGGCAATAGCCTATGTCAAAGCTAATATTCTAATTAGCCCCAATAAATTAATACCTACTATTGACAGCATAAACTCTTATTCACAAAAACTAGAATATACCGAAGGCATCTTTGAATCCAATAATCTTAGAGGAATCACCTATTGGATGGTGGAAGATTACCGCAACGCTTTCGATAAATACAAAAAAGCCCTTTCTTATGCTGAGTTTCTTCCGAATCCAAGAAAAAAAGCATTGGTATTAGGCAATATGGGAATGTGCTATGCCAATTTGTTTCAGTTGGATAGTGCGGAGTACTATTTACAAAAGTCGATTGGAATATGTAAGCAAAACAATCTGACTGATTTGGAGCTGAAAAACAAGTTTGAAATTGGAAATTTATATTTACAGCAAGACCAATACATACCTGCCATCGAAGTTTATTATGCCGTATTAGACAGTCTTAAAATACATGACAACAAACAATTACAACTATTAATATCCAATACGCTTGGGATTTTATTCACCAACATAGGTAAATACGATATGGCGATAGAATTTTACAAGCAATCTATTGGGATAGGCAACGAATTAAAAGATATCGATATTAAAACCTCTAATTACTTCAACTTAGGAGAAACCTACTTTGAAATTGAACAGTTCGATTCATCGCGTTACTACTTTCAGAAGGCTTTAGCTAGCTCTTTACCGTATAATAGAGTCAAAACCACATTAGCGGTAAACGCTGGTTTGGGTAATATTTGCCTCCATACCCATGAACTTGATTCCTGTTATCTTTACTATCAAAAAGTGCTGTCTGACTCCTTAATACACACAGACCCCATTTACCTAGCCTCAGTAACCGTAAACATGGGTTTGTACTACTATAAAAAAGAGGATTACACCAAATCTAAGGAGTATCTGCTTTCAGGATTGCAAATGACGCGTGATTTAAAACTTGCACGTTTTGAAAGAAATACTTTACAAACGCTATATAGAGTGGATAGTTTAGAAGGTGATTTTGAAGCGGCTTTGCAACATTTATCTGAGTTTAGATTAGCCGATGAGCGGTTAGCTAAAGATGCCGCTAATTTAGCGGTTAAGTCGTTGGAATTTGATCACTATTTAGCCAAACAAAATGTACTAAACAATCAATTAACCCAAGAAAACGAACACCAACAGAAACAAATTAGAAATAAGAATTTCCTCATTTATGGATTTATCGCTTTAGCTATTTTGCTTTTGGTGCTCTTCTATTTTTCATATCAAGCCAGGTTAAAGGCCAAAGAGCTTGTGGTAGAACTTTCGGCAAAAAACAACAAATTAAAGCAATTAAACGAAGAGGTACGAGCATCCAATTCGCTTTTAGCGCAAAGTGAGGACGAGCTTCAAAAATCAAATCAAACTAAAGACAAGTTTTTCTCCATTCTTGGTCATGATTTAAAAAGCCCATTTTATAGCCTTCTGGGTCTATTGGAAGTAATGGACGAACAATGGGAAGAAATGGAAGATTCTCAAAAACATTTCCTCATTAAAAAGTTATATTCCTCCTCCAAAAAAACTTATGCACTGTTAGAAAACTTGCTCAATTGGGGAAAAGCCCAAGGAGGTCAAATAAAACTTAATCCAGAAAAATTCTTATTGTCGGAAAAAGTTCAGTCCATTGTGGAATTGTACCATGATGCAATGACCTCAAAAAAAATCCAAATAATTGTTGGCATTGATACAAATATTCAATTGAATACCGACATCATGTTGCTGAGTCAAATTATCCAAAATTTTGTAAATAACGCCATCAAATTCACTCCAAAAGGAGGCCAAATTGAAATTACCGCTGTAGAAAAAACGGAGACCATTCAAATTTGTGTAACCGATACAGGTATTGGCATTCCGAAAGATAAGGTGGCTACAATTTTCGACCTAGATTCTTCGTATAACCGTAAAGGAACTGAAGAGGAGGAAAGTACGGGTATGGGACTCATTCTTACTGTAGAGTATGCGTCCATTTTAAATGGAAAACTATCGGCTACAAGCATCGAGAATAAAGGAAGTACATTCTGTGTGGAAATACCAAATACAATAGCTTAGTATTTCACTCAACATACAAATAGATAGCTATTTATAGCCATTACGGATAAGATTCCCTTGATCTTTAAAACAGATAACGTACTATTGGACCGATTGACCTGCGAGAATTATTTAAAATCGGAAGTTAATTTAAATCGTAAAACTCGACCATTGCCTGAATCAGCTACATACAGAATTTGATTCAAATAAGCTACTGCCATTGGCTTGTTAAACTGAGTAAGCTCAATTCCTTTACCCCCAAATGAAACTTTCACGTATTTAGTCAACCCTGTACCCGGAGGTGGTTTAATACCTTCTAATCCATTGGTGGTAAACTGATATACCGAATCTTTGGCTTGATCTACTACAAAAATATACCCTGTTCCGTCACCGGTTAGCGTTACATCTACCGGTTCTAAAAATTTACCTGGATCATTAATCGACCCATCCGCTTTTGAAGAATCGAGTGGTAAAATATCATTGGGATTATACTCCACTCCAAAATCGGTCTCGTTAAAACTTATTTGACGGACCTTGTACAAATTATCCGAACCTTGATCCATCGAGGTAAACACAAAATTTCGAGAATTACTCGCACTAATTTGAGGCGGCTGAGCAAAAGAGGCCATTCCAGTCGGGGTTTTAAAGAAATCTTTAAAAACACCACCTCTAGTCGTTATACTTATAGGGGTGATATAATTATCATCCGCATCAAATAACAAAACAGCATTATCTGGACCTCCAAATTGGTTGGTGTTATTACTAAGTCCTGATCTAGAAACATAAAATTCGTTCTCCCCAATCACTGCGATATCCTCAAATTTGACATCAAAATCGGAAGAGGAGAAACTGTTTTTCAAATAAAATGGATGCACTATTTCGGAGGTGATACGTGCATGGCTCAATCCATACCCAAAAACGCCCTGCAAATCAATTCTGTAAATACATGAGAAAGTATATGCGTTTCCATTAATCACGGTATCCTTGGTACCGATGGCCAATAAATTTAATCTACGGTCTTGCGTAATGGAGCGAACTCCAGGTACGTCAAAACTATATAACTCACGTCCACTCTGGTCGAGACCAATAATTTGTTCTCGCCCATGATCGGCTACATACACCAATTCATCAAATCCGGCCAAAACATCGGTAGGTTGAACAAACTGGTCTAAAACCGGTTGGATTGGTACGTAAGCGATAGGTTTGTTTTGATAATCTGGAATATCAATAAAACTAACATCGGTTTTATTTCCAAAAAAATCATTACAACCCGTGGTAAATAAGGCCAATGAGAATAACCCTGCAATAAAAAAAACTGTTTTCATATTATTCACGTTTGTCATTATTAATGGTAAACGATAAGCCTAATGATTGTTGGTATCCTAAATTATTAGTAGGCACCGCAGCATAATCAATCAATAATTTGTGTGCGCCAACATGCGTTCTAACTCCAACGCCAAACACGGGATATTGATGCCCTAACACATTCATCTTATACCCTGCACGGAAATAAAGTAGTTTCATGTATTCAAACTCCAAACCCACTCTAAAATTCTCGGCATTGTCGGATGGGTGCTGTAATTCAAACTGAAATGCTAAAGAGTATTTATCTCTTTTATAAGGAACCATAGAAAATCCTAATCTGAAAACAGAAGAAGACACGTAATTGTCGAGCGGTACTCCGTTTCTATTAAAATCAACTTCCAAATAATCTCCTTTTAACGTTGAGTTTCCACCAAAGTTTTGAAGCATTACTGCGAATGAGAAATCTTTCCAATCCGTTTGGTAAGCAAACCCCAAATCAATGGTAAACGTGTTATTTTTATACTCGGCTAGGCTTTCATTGATATACCGAACGGTGGTACCAAACGTAAACATATCCGACAATCTTTTGGAATAGGTCAATCCAACCCCAACGGTACTTGCATACACTTTTTGACCGGTACCATCTGGTTGAAACTCTGTACGGACATCCATTTCACCCGAATTCAAAAAATTAACCGATACGCCAAATGCAGACATATTATTGGTTGGCATAATTACCGACAAATACCCTTGATGCACCCCAGCACCTACAAGGTAGCTGGCGTAAGTAGCATTCAAACCAGTTAAATCAGCACAGTATGCAGGATTAGAAAATGTGGAATACCCTTCGGTATTTACCGCTACACTAGCTCCACCCATTCCGGCAGAACGCGGGTTCATATCATTTTTTAGAAAGCTAAATGTAGCTAAACCGGCACGTTGACCTCCAAGGTTAGGCAATACCTGCGCTTGTAAGCTGGTAACCGAAACCCCAAAAATTATCACGAATATGTAAACTAACTTTCTCATTTAAAACTTAAAACTAATTCCGTATAAAAATTGACGTGGTGCTAAATAACGCGCTGGATCATTAGGCAATGCCCCACTTTCCTCTGGACCAAGATATCGTTCATCTCGGTAATTGCTTGTCACATCGTCTCCTGGCTCATACCCTTTTCCGGTAATAGGGTTCACCGTTTGGGCATTCTTGTTATTAAATAAATTTCGAATTTCAAAGCTAAAAATCAGTCCCGATTTTTTGTTTTTGGTCATCGTTACTTGGTATGACATCTTAAAATCGGAGGTTAGCCAAGCTTTACCACTTTTAGCCAAGTATTGGTCCAAATCTGGCTCATATAATGGGCGACCTAAAGCATTCGTACCCACCTTCACTTGAGGTGTATAACGATATCCGGAAGAGTAACGCATCGTCATAAAAGCACTAAAGCCTTTAAGAAGATGCATACTGGTATCTGGTTTGAAAATGATATTCCATTTTAAATCCCATGGTCTATCCCAAGCCAAATATTGCTCTTTGGTTAAAGATACTTGTCCGTTTTGTTCGATTTGCAAACCTGATTCTCTGGCAGAATTAGATTTACCACGTGCCACTTGATAGGCTACATTAAACGAAGTACGTAAAAACTTAGTGGCTCTCCAATATACATTGAACTCCACGCCATAAATACGTGCATAATCTTGGTTAATGTACATCGATTTAGACACCGGGCGACCTGTAGCATCTTTCACAATCACCTTACGCGACACGATGTAATCAAAGCGGTTATTATTAAATGCTGCGATAGAGAATGCCAAATCTTTGGTTAATTGCGATTTCATTCCCAACTCGTAATTCACACTCACTTCGGGGTTCAGGTTTGGATTACCTAAACTACTCAAAAACGAGTTTTGCTGGTATCTTGAATCCAATCCTTGGTACACAAATCGAGGATGCGGTAGACGCATAAAATGCCCGTAATTAAAATACAACACATTGTTATCGGTTACCGGAAATGACACATTGATTTTTGGAAGTAAACGTGCCTTAAATCGTTTACCAAACATGCCAAATGTTTCGTCCATATAATCATTTCTAATTTGGTCTACCACCGGAGAATTAGGGTCATTTACCACATCATCAATATACGAACCTTGCGACCAGTAATTTAATCGAAGACCAATGGTAGCCACAATTCCTTTATAGGTGATAACATCTTGGGCATATAAAGCACCATTGCTAGGCTTCACATTCCAAATGTCGCTACTTACCCCAATACTAGTAGATGGAGTGGTCAACGTATCATTAATTTTGATGGGTGCACCTACCCAAGGTTTGTACACATCTGTCCATTGGTATTCTTGAAAATGATGTTCAAATCCAAAGCTGTATCGGTGCGTTTTATTATCCGGATAGAAACCCACTTTGGCTTTAACCGTATAATCTTGTACGTAATGATCATGCCAAGTTCCAGTAATTCCACCGTTATTATATAACCAAGGACCCGGTTGTGTATACACCACTGGATCTCCGGGGTTAAAAATTCCAACGGGGTCTGTAACCACATCATTTTCATCCAGAATTTGGTCCACAGTTTCGGTGCGGAATGGACGTCCATTGGCATCTGCCCTTAAATTGGTAAATAATCTACCTACGGAAGCATTTACACTCCAGTTATTATTAAAAAAGTGATTGACGTTTAATACCGTTAAATTGGATTGTTGCGTATAAGTAGTCGCGTTATCTAGATTTAAACTTCGTTGATATTGAAACCCTGGCGCCAAAATTTGGTCAAAACCTACAATTTGTAATGTTCTAGAGTTTTGATTAATCTTCAAGCTATGTTGGTTCGTGATAAAAAATTTGGTGCCCGGTTTAAGTTCATAGGTCAACTTTATGGTATTGGAATACGAGTTATTGTAACGCGGAGCCCAAATAGAATCGTTGGCAGGCAACAGTGAACTATGTAACTGATTCGCGGTAGCACCAAAATAATCATCGGTAATGGTGGCATCGAAAGCAAAAAAGTAACGCAGCTTTTTATTGGTTAACGGAACCGCTCCGCCAAAGTTAACATTAGCAATATCGGTATTCCAAGCATGGGCCGCATTTTTGTCGAACCCTAAATTATCTCTTGTCCAAGAACCACCAATTTGAAATTTTTCGCCACCTTCTTTAATTTTTGTCGAAATAACTCCTGCCATTCCACCGCCTTGATCGGCACCAGAACCACCCGTAGTAATCTGAATATCTTTAATAGACGAGGAAGATACACTCACACCTGAACCAGTTCCAGCAAGAGGATCCGCAACCGATATTCCATCCACTACATATTCGGTTTCGTACACCCGACCTCCACGAATGGAAATTCCATCGGTAGTTTGGTTTACCCCTGCTTGCATTGCTGCTACTTCTGTAACATCACGTGCATTCATTTCAGATAATGCCTCGGCAGTAATTTTAACCTCAGATGAACCTGATTCTAAATCAATCAAGTTTTTCTCTCCCACAATTTCTACCGCCTTCAGGGTTTGAGAACGCAAGTTTAAAGAGGCATTTAGGGTAGTCGTTTTACCATTTGAAATATGGATTCCGTTAAAAATTTTATCCGCATAGCCAATAAAACTAACTTTGATAGAGTAATCTCCTTTTTTAATATCCTCAATAATATATTTTCCATCAATATCGGTAGCCGAACCTTTGTAGGTTCCCACTATCATAACGGTAGCTCCAATCAAGGTTTCTTTTGATTCGGCATCTGTAATTACGCCCGATAAACTCCCTTGTCCGTAAGAAAAAATGGAAGACACTAAGCTTATACTCAATGCCAGTAGCGTGTATATTTTACCAGTTAAAGTCATTCGTAAGAATCTGATTAAACAATGTTTCTAAATTCGAGGGCACTTGATCCAAAGTGTGTAATTGAATGGAAAAAAAGTATTGATAATAGTTATTACTGCCATTTTTTCTTCGGCATCCCATAACGTTTGGACCACTCCACCCTTGCAATGGAGTAAGCTCTCCTAAATAGACTTCTTCCGCGCCAATTGACATGTAAAAGGGAGTCATTCCCGACAGTACAAATTGAGCAGATAAATCGGGGTAATTTGGTCCCAAATTAGAAACCAATGCGCTATCCGGATACAATCTGGCTTGCCCGCCTGAGGAGGATAAACTATCGATAGGTACCACCCCAGTAATACCTGAAATATCCTGCCCCTTGATGAAAGAGGTAGAGATCAATGATTTCCCTCCGTTATTGCTAAATGTTTGCAAAGAAGGAGCCATGAAATTCAATAAATTAGATTTTCTACCCGTTACCGAATTGGTAAAAGTAGATTCATCGGAAGTCAAAACTATTTCATCGTAATAGGCAACCATTAAATCAAAAGTAGGTGCCCAAAACCCAGGTTGATATTTACCTCCGTCCGTATAATAATCTAGTGCATCATAATCTATAGACTGTGAATTCATCACGTTCTTATATACATTGGTAGCCGTTTTAGGTAATCCCGAAATATATAATCGTGAAGAAATTTGCGGTTTCACAAACACTACATTCGAAGTATCCGGCTCACTTTCTGAATTAGCAAAATCAATGACTTTCACATAGAAGTGATTAGTATCTCCAACCACCAACCCTTTAAGGGTTTCGGTTAAAGGTGTTGCATTCGTTCCATAATACACATTCGCTTCGGTAAGTCCGGTTTGCGTACTCGAAATAGGCACAATCGACAACACTTCTTCTTGAACATCTATCTCCATCCAATCCCCTTGATTGGCTTTTAGAAAGGCTTTAATAATTGTTTCATCGCCATCCACATCGGTTGCGTTCCAGCGAAAAGTCGTCACAATATTAGTCGTATCCGCAGGAAATCCATTTTCAACAAATGTCGCTACGGGCGCGGTATTTTTTAAGGGTACTTTTAAGTATGCTGGAGTAGGGTCGGTAAGTTTAGAGTCGTCAATAGCTCTTACATAAAAGTCTATATCGGTAGTATCTGAGCCTGCTGCAAGGGTAAAGCTAAATAAGCTGTCGTTTTGAGTAGTATATACCCAATTCACATTATCTAATGAAATTTCGTAGCCAGCTACATATCCATCCACATCGGTGCCGTACCAACTCAAAAACACCACACTATTCAATCTATTGTCACCGGTAAGGTTTATACTTTCTGGCGAAATAATTGTTTCTGGCGCGAGGTCCGGGTTCTTTTCTAGCTTTCGTTTGCAACTCATTGCAACGATTAAAATAGCTAGTATAGCGGAATATTTTACTATTAATTTCATTCTTTAGATAAAAAAAACCGCAGACACCTTTTGTAAATGCCTGCGGTATTTAGTTTAATGTTTAACCACTATTTTATCAATAGCTAATTGTGTTCCTTCTACGTTGGTTACTTTAATTAAGTATACCCCGTTTTGAAGATTTGCTACCGAAATGGTAGTAGATACGTTTCCGTTTACAGATGCAGAAACTACGCGACCAGCTAGATCGTAAATAGCCACTTTATACGTGTCGTTTAATCCAGAAACTGCAATGGTGATATCACTTGTTGCAGGATTTGGGTAAACTACTGTTTCTACAGATGCACCATTAATTTCAACTACAGAAGTAGGTAAACTTAAGTTGGTAGTATCCAAAACAATCGCTGTTCCGTTGTCAGATAAACCTACGATATCATCATTATTACGTGGCATTACTTCATAGTTTCCAAATCCGTAATACATGATGCCAGCTACGGTATCCATTTGCATAGAATTAGTAGTGATCACAGTATCCACTTCCATTTGACCATTATTGGCCCAGAAGTATCCGCTAGACACCAATGATACCCAAAGAGAACTGAAAGCAGAATTGGATTGACGCCCAGCAGTCACATAAGTACCACGTGTTGCTGTCGCAGATGATCCAATTATGTATTCGCTAGTTGCATTACCATTAAACTGGATTTGAGCATCCATCATGTATAAACCAGTAGCACTATTTTCCATACCTACTAACATACTTTCAAATTCTTCCATTTGACCAGAAGTATATAAATTATCGTCAGATGGGTCAAAATAAGTTACTTCATTTGCAATGATGTTTCCTGTTTTATTTACATCCGTAACTCTCATTCTTGTGAATCCGTAATACTCTTCAATTACACCCGTAACGGTTACTTCTTCGGTTCTCAATAAAAGAACTAAATCAGAATGACCGATTAATGAAAGTCCACTCCAAGCAGAAGCGCCTGGTTGTTGAATATAAACGTATCCTAAGTCAAAATCTTTAGTAGATGAAGAAACAACACCGGTTACCGTAACGGTATCACCCATATAGTAAGATGCATCATTATTGTAATCTAAGACCTTTTGAACATCAACAATAGTTAATCCGTTATCTCTAACAGTATAGATTTTTAAGTTGTTGGTAGCCGCTCCTGCTGGAGTTGCTGGATATTGAGAAACTAACCCATCATTATCGGTTGCTTTAATGTAGTATCCAATCATTTTTGCATCTGCAAAAGCAGGAATGTTAGCCGTGTAATCATCTGTTCCACCTACAGCGGTGAAGTTTACAGAATCAAATACGCCACCTGCGATATCATCGGTATAAAATAAAGTTACTTGAGACACAGATCCTGGCGCAAAATCAATTACGTTACAACCTACCACTGGAGATTCAGTACTGGTAGGAACAGAAGGAGTTCTAGTTACTTTCGTAATATCAGCTGGAGAAGGTCCTTGCACATAATGCGAAGCATCAAAAGGATTGATTTCATATCCACGGCCAGTTCCTCCAGTACATCCGTTTTCAGAATGTAGAATAATACCAATTAAAGTATCATATACTAAACCTACAGGTGGAGCTACAAATGCTCCTGTAGTTAGAGGTGAAGATGGATTAACGGTGGTATAAGATGACAATTTTTGAACTAAAAAGCGATCAGAAACATTAATGGTATTACCATTTACATCCGTTACATCAATACTCACACGAGAACCTCCAGAAAAGAAGTTTACACTGGTAACCGTTACATTATTTAACATTACTAAAGAACCTTCTAAAGCTTCTCCGGTAGTTAATTGATTCACTTTATTATTATCATTTAGGTCACCCAAATCAACAACTCTTGGCATTGGAGCAGTTCCTAAACCTTTAACTATTACAGATTGGTTATCTAATGGATAGATTTGTGTTTCCCCTTGGTAACGACCAACTACACCGGTAATTTCAACGCTGTCACCAGCAAATAATGTATTCAATGCAGATACAGGTTGGTTTCCAGAGCCATCGTTAAATACACCATGGATTTGAATACCTTTAAAATCGCCACCCATTCCGGCAGTTGCGGTATCCATTAAATGAATAGCTGCACGGTAACCATCAGCAGTTGAGCTAGAAGAAATTTCTGTTAAATTTCCATCATGCATCACTATTCCTAGTACTCTTACTGTATCGTTTAGATAAGCAGAAGTATCGTTACAATTAGTTAAATCAGTCAGTGAAACATGTTGCACGTCATAAACGCTCACATTGTTTATTTGAGCGAACCCAAACACGGACGAAATAGCCAATCCCATTAAAAGTAATGTTCTTTTCATAATTGTTTATTTACTTGATTATTAAAAATTTAGATTTATAAAGTTTTCCTGTAGCCAAATCCTCTACGGTAAAAATGTAGATTCCTCTCGCTAAAATTTGATGATCCTGTGTCAATAAATCCCACGCATGTTCTCCACCCGAGAACACATTTTTTTCTGGATTCTCAGCTCCGAATGTCTTAAACCATCTTATATCTGTTCCGTTGTAATCTTGGTCATGATGAATCTCATCTAATTGATCCCCAGCGGTGGTATAAACCCGAATCACACAGCGCTCTGGTAAATTAGCAAACACTAGCTTTCTACTTTCCTCTTGAAATGAGCTTACACCTTCCCAAGCAGCACCCGCATAATACGGATTGGGATATGCGAATGGGCCATTTTTAGCCAAGTCTTTCACCGCATCTTTTCCTGCAAATACCCGAAAGTTATTGAAATTTGGACTTGATTCTAATGATTCTAAGTTGGCTCCGGGGTTTCCTCTATCAAAAGCGGTTACAGCCACAGCATATTGCCACCCATTTTGAATATTAGAGATACTGTATTTATAGGTATACACATTGGTATCTCCACTAAATGTAACCGGTTCTGGTAAGAGAATAGATTGAAAACCTACATCATTAAACAGCCCGTTGTTTGGAACATCATTTTCTCCAATTTTTACAAATTCTAATTTTGGTGGAGTTTGCGCTACGTCAAATCCTAATTTGGAAACGTAAACACGGTAGCCTTCAAAATCCATTTCTTGGGTAATAGGATCAATAGATGACTCACTATTATTCGCCCAATAAATATCTATTCTATTATCAGTAGCATCAATACGTGTTCGCGGAGAACTAGGTGGAGACGGTAGAATGTAACGTGTAATTTTACGGTTTCCATCCACATCTTCTCCAGGATCAAGTTGACCATTAAAATTCACATCCTCTCCATTATATGCCGTTTGAGCCCATCCTGCGTTTTGCATAAAAAACTCCTTTTGGGCTAGCGTATTTAATGAAGGGTCATTTCCATCATCCTTTTTTGGACCTAAAATAAAAGCGTAAGTAACATTAATGGTATCGCCAGGACCAAAATCTCTAAACGGACCTACCGACAATAAATCGGAGCGATTACCCAAACCGTTGATGGTTTCTTTAATGGATTTCGCGTTACAATTTCCATTGGTAGTTGAATTATTATCCCAACACTCATTATCATTTAAGCCATCGCTCATTTTTAAATATCGCTGATTATCTGTTTGCGGTAAAAAATAAATAGGGTCTGAAGTATTATTAAATTGCCATACATTATAATGAGCTTTCAAATCGTTGGTTTCATTTCCATTGCTATCCAATAATGCCGGGTGGTGAAACCCAAATTTGTCTTCCGCACCTAAAAATTTCTGACCGATGTATGAATTTGTAAATCCTACATCTCCCCCTTTATCATAGCAATATGCCATGTATAGTGAATCAATAAATCCATTTCCACCTTTGTCGTAGAATCCTGCGCCACCTGATCCAGCAGGAGTCACATTGATATTACGCACCACCGTATTTGCCCAAAATGAAAAGAAGGCGCTATCAATTACCGTGTTTCCTCTATTAATGATGTAGAAATTGGTAATTACAAAGAAGTTACTAAAAGTGTAATTCCAGTTATACGAGTGCCCAATTACTTCCACATTTAGAGGATTGGTATGTCCTTGAATAGGAATTTGAGTGCCGGGTATCAAAATATTTGAATCAGTATAGGTAGACACAAAATCTTCATGCGAAACGGCATCAGGAGAAAAGAACGGACTGTCAAAATAAGAAGAACGTGTTTTTAAAGGACCACTTGTATTAGTGAATTCAAATCCTGATTTACCTGTAGAATATCCTTGGGCCGCATCATAGGCTGATGTAGAAACAAATGTTTGACCATTGACAATTCCACCAAACCAAAAACCGGATTCAAATAAATGTTCGACACCTGAACCCACCGGGTATTCACAGCTCTGAGCTCCACTACCATCGCGGTAACCTCTAAATGCGTTCCCAAAAGTTCCAATGTTGGTCACGTTTAAACGTACATCTGATACTTTTGTGGTTTGCTCATCAAACTCTTGAGCTGTCAAAGAAAGTGTTGTTAAAACACTAAAAATTAATACAATATAAAATCTCATCCTTCTTTAAAATGTGCCATAATTCCGGTGAATTTTTTAGAAAAAACCGGGCGACAAATGTAGGTCGTTTTTTAGTTTTAACCACCTTTCCGATCAACTAAATTGTTAATTCTGAATTACCTTCATTACTTTTCGGTATCCGCTCTCGTTAACTACTTCTAACAGTAATATCCCTTGCGCTTCTACCGGAAGTTCAAATTTCATTTCGTTATTCAAGTTCAAGGTTAACTGACTTAATAACTGCCCTGAGATAGCATACACTTTCAATACATACGTACCTGATTTACCGCTTAAAGTACCGGTAATATTTCCGGAGTTTGGATTAATCAATTTTACCGATACATCCAATTCATTCACATCAGCCACACTATTTGGAGCCGCTTCAGTTACAATCATATCCATCACCACTGGTAAGTGGTCACTTCCGTTATAAATAGCATCCAAAACATTAGCTGGCACCGAGGAATTACCAGGATTATTAATCGCACCATTAAAGTGTTGCCCATCATTAGCCACCGCTTTATAACTGTTTTTCACATACTCCATGTGGTTGCTATCGTTTTTAATCGCTTCGGAAATTAAAACAAAATCAAACCGGTCATCCAATCCGCCTCCACTAGCACATCCATTACTAGTAGCGTGGGTAGATTGGGTATGCACATCGGCATACGCGCTATTATTGTTCCAACTACCTAACCTGTTTACTGGATCAATAAATTTAACCGGAGCACTCGCAGGATTCACTAAATTCTGAATGGCCGCTTCGGAGGATTTATAGGTGTTAAAATCTCCAGAAATAATAAAATTACCGGTAATATTCTTATCCGTAAGGTATTTCATTACTGCTGCAGATGCCTTGTCACGCTGGGTTGCGTTAGAAGATCCCGAACCCGCCTTGAAGTGGGCAACAAATACCGTCAAAAAAGTAGTATCCGCTCCCAACGGTAAATTAACGTTATTGTAATATAAGGTGTAAACATTTATCAGTCTCACTATCGGCTGACCGCTCACATCATTCTGCACTTTGTCGGACGATTTGAGGGTGAACATTTGCGTATTGTAATAAAATGCATTCGACAAATCAGACCCCGATGTGAAGGAATGGTTCGCCATTGCATACTTTGTTTCTCCGTTCACATTCAAGCAACGGTCCAAAATTTTTATCGCAGTGGACGAGTTTGCACCCACTTCATTACACGCCAACAAGTCGGGTTGTAAATAGGTGAAGATGGTTTTAAAGTAATTCTCTTTGGACAAAGGATTGTTATTTGAATTGGTACAAAAACTAGTTTCGTTTCTGTAATTCAATAAGTTATAAGTCACATAAGTGGCTACTTCCTGCCCTTGCACAAAGGCAAAATTGGACAACAACACCAAACTAAAAAGTAATTTTTTTACCATATCAAAAATTTTGGACGGCAAATGTACGGTGTTTATGGTATGTACGTACAATTTAATTTGTTAACAGGAAACTAAGTTGTTAACGGGTTATTAGGCTGGCTTTTTTATAGAGGGGAGAGGGTATTGTTGATCCGAACGGCCGTTCGGATCAACGAATAATCGAAAACCGAAAACCTAAAAATCGAAAACGGATTAACGGCCGTTCGAATCAACGGAAAACGGAGAAGGGAAAACGGAAAACGGA
Source organism: uncultured Flavobacteriales bacterium (assembly GCA_963974475.1). GTDB lineage: Bacteria > Bacteroidota > Bacteroidia > Flavobacteriales_G > Salibacteraceae > CAJXZP01. The sequence continues at coordinate 57,621 of CAXBCR010000016.1, read as the reverse complement.
AAACGGAAAACGGAAAATTAATAATCTATAAATGAAAACCAAAAATCGATAATCGATATCAAAATTCAATTCCGTAAAAAAATAATCAAACCGTTATTTAATTGCGTCCTCTGCCCATTTCGATGGATTATTTTCAATATATTTTTTAATCCGAAAATAATCTGATTTATTGCGAATGATATGATCATAATAATCTGGTTGAAAAAAATGGTTATTACGATTGAATTTATCCGTTTTCAATTTGTTCGCGTCAATAAAATCATCAATCGAACTGTTTACCCCAGATTTAAAACCGGCTACGAATGAAGATATAGATTTTGGTCTCATTCTAAATTCGGCTGGTTCTCTGAAGAAATTATTGATATCAAAAATCTTTTCTATTGAAATAGTTGATTCTGTATCGTCCAATTCAGATTTATCCAATTTAATAATGGCGTGAATATGGTTGGGCATAATTTGAACGGAATCGCAAAACAATTCTTTTCTAATTTCAAAAGATTTGACCCATTTTTGCGCCACAATTTGTCCATATTCTGATAATTCAATTTTCGAATTAACGATTTCCCCAAGGTTACAAATTCTGTTTTGGGTAACAAACGTTAAAAAATAAAACCCACTACCTGAATAGTCCCAACCCGGAAATCGGTTGGATTCAATACGGTATTTATTTTTAAATTTCTTTTTCATTTCAGGGTGGGTTTTGGGGTTTTCGGTTAATGGAATTATTTCAAATAAAAATTAAAAACGAATAGAATAGCAATGAACGACCGTTAATCCCCATTAAAAAAAATTATTTCTCGGTTGAATTGAACGGCCGTTCAATTCAACCGAGAAATAAAAATCTATCCAACCAATTCCGCCTTCACCAATGAAGAAATCATCTTACCATCTGCCTTGCCTTTCAATTGCCCCATTACTGGGCCCATTACTTTTCCCATATCAGAAGGGCCGGTAGCGCCTACTTTTGCAATTTGGGCTTTTACTACCTCGCGCACCTCATCTTCACTCATTTGAGCAGGTAAGTACTCCGCAATAATATCTGCTTGGTAAACTTCAGGATCGGCTAAATCCATTCGGTCCTGTCCTTTATACAATTCCGCGGCATCTCTTCGTTGTTTTACCAATTTAGAAAGCATTGCAATTTCATCGTCTTTAGTTAATTCACCAGTAGCTCCTTCGGCAGTTTCAGCAACAATTATTGCTGCTTTCACTGCTCTTAATGCAGCTAATTTATCCGCTTCTTTCGCGCGCATGGCGTTTTTTATATCCGTATTAATTTGTTCTTTTAAACTCATAATTCTACTTTTTCACAAAGTAAAGGTTATTATTTCTTTTGCTCACCGCTAAGAAAAATAATATTCATTTTTTTTGATAGGTGCTTGGTCACGAATTGATTTCCCTTTTATTTCGCATAATCTTATAAATCTACTTTGATTATGAAAAGGATCCAATTATTTGAGTTTGAAGATTTCCAGTGGATTCCAGATGGAGTTCGTTCTTCTATGACTAGGCTATTAACCGTGTTAATAAAAATGATGGGAATCCATCATATCATTTCTAGCAAAGTCAAACAAATTCTTCAAGAAAACAATCTTTCATCAGTAGTAGATTTAGGCTCAGGAGCTGGTGGCGCCATGCCGTTAATTCATGAGGATATTCCAGAAATTAAAATGTCGTTATCCGATTTATTTCCAAATAAAGAAGCTATCAAATACGTAAATTCGTTACCCACAGCAAATTTACATTATTTAGAAACTCCCGTAAATGCGGTAGAATTTGAATCCGCACCTCAAGGATTGAAAACCATGATTAATTGTTTTCATCACATGCCTCCCATTCAAGCAAGAAAAATTGTAGAATCTGCTTACCATGCCAAACAACCTTTTCTAATTTACGAAATGGCCGAAAACAAAATGCCCCTTTTGGTCTGGGCGTTGATGCTGCCCATTTCAATGGTCATCATGATAATTATGGTGCTATTTATGACCCCTTTCGTAAAGCCATTGACCTGGCAACAACTGGTATTCACCTACCTCATTCCAATCATTCCATTCTTGTACGCATGGGATGGTCAAGCTTCTATGCCAAGAATGTACAGTATGGATGACATGGACGAGTTATTAAGCGAACTTTCATCTAAAAATTATTCATGGACCAAAGAGCCTGCACTAAACGATAGTGGCAAGGCTATCGGCACTTTTGTGATTGGATTACCAATATAATTAATTTTTGACTGACCGCTTGGTCATAAGGAATTTACCCATTTACTTTGTGTTGTAATTAAACAGCAAATGTCGCCAAGAACGTTAGAACAAAATACAGAAATTAGAGCTAAAACAAGAATGCGAATTCTTACGGCTTCAATGAAACTATTTGGAGAACGAGGATTTGAAGGCACTTCTGTAAACGCTATAGCCACAGAGGCTCACATGGCCAAAGGGTTAATCTACAACCATTTTGACACGAAGGTAGATATCGTCAAAGGCCTGGTAGAAATGATGATGGAAATGGGAGAAGAATTAATGGCTCCTAACCAAGAATTTGAATCTTCCAAACACCATTTAAAGCATATAATCGATGATTTTTTCAATTTCATTGAGCGGCAAACCCAAATTATGTCGTGGATGCTTCCTATGGCTTTTCAAATAGGTAGATATCCATTTGTAACCGAGTTAGTAGCTGGGAAAATAAAAAGCGTAATGGGAATTAGCGAACAATTATTTAATGATTTGGGTTACCCTGACCCAAAACAAGAAGCTTGGTTTTTTGGGGCTCTTATTGACGGAGTAGGAATGGACCATATCCTAATTAATAATTACGAAACACAAAAAATGCATCAATATATCCTTACGAAATACGAATTAAACAATCTATAATATGAAAAATTTACTAGTCGCACTTTTACTATTTCCAACTTTCCTTTTTGCGCAAACTGCTCAAGAAATTATTACCAAAATGGATAATAAACTTAAAGGAAAAAGCGTGAAAAGTGAGAATAGCATCACGATTGTACGACCTACTTACACCCGTGAAATGACCATGGTATCTTGGTCATTGGGCAAGGATTATTCACTCACTTTACTAACCGCTCCAAAACGGGATGCGGGTGGCACATTTTTGAACAGAGACAAAGAAATTTGGTCGTATTCACCAAGTATAGAGCGCATTATCAAACTCCCACCTTCTATGATGTCGCAGAACTGGATGGGTACTGATTTTACCAATGATGATTTAGTACAGCAATCCTCTTTAGTGACCGATTACACCCACAGTTTCGGTAAAGATGAAACCCTAGAAGGCTACGATTGTTACCAGATAATCATGATTCCGAAAGAAGATGCCGCCATTGTATGGGGGAAAGTAATTGTGTGGGTAGATAAAACCGAATATATGGAATTAAAAGTCGAGTTTTATGATGAAGATGGCTATTTGGTAAATACGATGTTAGGTAAAAACCCTAAGACTTTTGATGGAAAACTTTTACCATCGGTAATGGAAATGATTCCAGCAGATAAACCCGGAAACAAAACCATCATGACTACCATATCCATGAAATTTGATATTACCGTAGATGAAAGTTTCTTTACCACGCGAAATATGAAATCTGTTACTACAAACGATTAATTCAACATTATGATTATCAAATTAGCATGGCGAAACATTTGGAGGAACAAAAGGCGGTCGTATTTGACCATCGGCTCCATTATGTTTGCCGTTATTCTAGCCATGTTCATGCGCTCCATGCAAATGGGCTCGTATGAACAAATGATTGAGAATTCGGTACGCTTCTACACCGGACACGTTCAAATTCATCAAAAAGGCTATTGGGACGACAAAGTGATTGACCACAGTATGACCGTGGATAGTAATTTACTCGCATCGCTTAAAACCATTGAAGGAGTTACAGATGTAGTTCCACGAATGGAATCATTTGTACTAGCTGCTTACGGAACAAAAACCCGCGGCTCACTTATTATGGGAATTGACCCAGAGGCAGAAAATGGCCTAACGGGATTAAAAGACAAACTCATTGAAGGCGAATACCTAAACATTGATGATAAAGCAGTTTTGATTTCAGAGGGGTTGGCCAAATACTTAAAAATGCAGGTTGGCGATACGTTGATAATGTTAGGGCAAGGATATCACAGTTCCAATGCCGCAGCTATTTACCCGATAAAAGGTATCGTGAAATTTCCTGTTAAAATGCAAAACGACCAATCCGTATTTTTACCAGTAGCTCAAGCGCAATGGTTTTTTGATGCTCCAAATTTGCTCACTAGCGTATCCATTATGATGGCGAAAGCACGGAATGTTCCGGAGATAACCAAAGCCATAAAATCTAAAGTAGATTTAGAAACCTTAGAGGTAATGGAATGGCAAGAACTCACTCCTGAACTATTGCAAGCCATAGAAATTGACAGTTTAAGTGGTCGTTTTATGCTCTACATTCTATACTTGGTGATTGGGTTTGGAATGCTCGGTACATTTATGATGATGACCGCAGAACGTCAATACGAATTTGGGGTAATGATATCGATAGGAATGAGCAGAATAAAAATGCAAATCATCATCGCACTCGAAATGTTGATGATGACTTTTTTAGCACTTTTTATGGGACTCGGAGTGACGCTTCCCGGACTCATATACCTATACCTCAATCCAATAATGCTGGTGGGTGATATGGCTATAGCTGCCGAAAAGGCCGGAATGGAAGCTAAAATTGCTTTTTCATTGGCTCCAGAAATATTTATCAATCAAGCTTGGGCAATTTTCTTTATGGCTTTCTTACTCGGATTTTATCCGCTACGTTCCATACAGAAATTAAAACCCGTAAAAGCCATGCGTGGTGAATAAAAAATTGAACTTGCAAAAACGATTATTATGTTATTAAAAATTGCTTGGAGAAACGTATGGAGAAATAAATCAAGAAGCTTGATTGTTATTTCATCTATTGCCGTTGGCGTGTGGGCGTTAGTGGCCGGAACGGGCTTTATGAACGGCTTTATGGTGAGCTACATCTCCGATTCTATTACCTATCTCACCTCTAATGTTCAGGTGCATAATTCGGAATTTGGCGTAGATAAAGACATCAACTTTTATATTTCTGATGCGACTGAAAAGGCCGACCATTTAACTCAATTACCAGGGGTTAAAGCGGTTTCTAAAAGAGTATTGGTAAACGGGATGATTGCCTCTGCAAAAAAGGCAAGTGGCATTGAAATAAGAGGCATAAATGTGACCCAAGAACAACAAGTTACCCACCTAGATTCTACGCTAATAGATGGCGCCTATTTTGAGGGAGTGAAAAGAAATCCGGTATTAATTGGCGCTAAATTAGCCGAAGAATTAAATGTAAAAATTCGCTCTAAAATTGTTCTTACTTTTTCAGATAGCCATGGCGAAATGGTTTCCGGAGCATTTAGAGTAGTGGGTATCATTAAAGTATCGGCTGTCAACCTAAATGCTTCCACGGCTATTGTGCGCGATACGGATTTACAATCATTGGCGGGTATTGGAAACAATTATCACGAAATTGCGGTAGTTACCGAAACGCAAGCAGATGAGCAGCAAATAATTTCGGATTATAGGAATACCTATACCGGAGATTTGGTTCAAGATTGGAAAGAAATTGCCCCGGAATTAGCTTACGCATCCGACATGTTTTCCAATATGCTATACATCTTAATGGGAGTCATTTTAACTGCTTTGGTTTTTGGAATAGTCAACACCATGTTAATGGCCGTATTGGAAAGAATCAAAGAATTAGGAATGCTCATGGCCGTAGGAATGGTGAAATCAAAAGTGTTTTTTATGATTGTAGTCGAAACCATTTTTCTTGGATTAGTAGGCACCCCAATTGGACTATTAATTGGATACTTAAACGTTAGTTTTTACACCGAACGTGGCGTAGATTTAACCGAATATTCAGAAGGGTTAGAGGCTTTTGGGTATTCTTCTAATCTATTTCCCTACCTAGACCCATCGGTGTATATCACGGTATCTATTGGGGTATTTATTACCACTATCATTGCTGCTGCCTATCCGGCTTACAAAGCCATTAGTTTAAAACCTGTGGAAGCCTTACATAAAATTTAAAATAGTTGAAAATGAGTATTATACAAGCAAAACACATCCAAAAAACATACAATGCAGATACCATTCCGGTACATGCGTTGAACGATGTTAACTTAAACGTAGAAGAAGGAGAATTCACCGCTATTGTTGGCCCATCGGGTTGTGGAAAAACCACTTTACTCAACATTTTAGGAGGACTTGATGACGCAACCAGTGGACAAGTTGAGATTGACGGTACGGTAATTACCGAAATGAAAGATAGCGACCTTATCGATTTTCGTTTACATAACATCGGCTTCGTATTTCAATCCTACAATCTAATTCCGGTATTAACCACCAAAGAGAATGTGGAGTTCATCATGCTTTTACAAAAGCAAGGGGATGATATACGCGATAAACGTGCAATGGAATTACTTAAAGAAATGGGCATTGCAGACAAAGCAGATAAGCGACCAGCAGAACTTTCGGGTGGTCAACAACAACGAGTAGCCGTAGCCAGAGCATTAGCTTCCAAACCCAAATTTGTTTTGGCCGATGAGCCTACCGCAAATTTAGATTCTCAATCCACCAGCGATTTGCTCGACATCATGGCCAAGCTAAATGAAGAAGAAGGAATCACCTTTGTATTCTCTACGCATGACCAACGTGTGATAGACCGCGCCAAAAGAATTGTTTATTTGGATGATGGTAAAATTGTTAATGACACTACAGTTAAATAAAGTCTAATGAAACGGTTTCTATTCACATTTTCGTTCTTTCTATTTGCGCTTTTGGGCCAGTCTCAAAACACGTATAAGCTGAAAGACAACATTCAATTTGGCGGGTATTTGAAATACATGCAAACCAATTCTATACAGAATGTGGATACCATTTTAACCGACAATTTATTCCACAATCGGTTAAACCTTAAAATAAAACTACCCGCTCATTTCACTTTTGGTGCTGGGTTACGGATTAGAGCTTTTTACGGAGAAGTCACAAAAATAGGAATTGCTGCCGGCAAGTTTTCCGGAAACTCATATTCCGACCAGCTTAAAAGTTACGATGGGGTTATGAATTTAGAGCGCACTTGGGTAAGTGGAAATTCACTAATTATCAATTCCATTATGGACAGGTTATGGCTCAATTATTCCAAAGGAAATTGGGATGTACGGGTAGGTAGACAACGGGTAAATTGGGGGTTAAATACCGTTTGGAACCCGAATGATTTATTCAACGCACTTAACTATATAGATTTCGATTACGAAGAACGACAAGGTTCCGATGCAGTGCGGGTACAGTATTACTTAGGCGAAATGAGCTCTATCGAATTTGCATATAAATTTGCCAAAGACCGAAACAATGACGTAGGAGCCATCAAATATAAATTTAACACCCATACCTATGATATTCAACTTTTAGCTGGGAAATACCAACAAGATTTAGCCGCTGGTTTCGGTTGGGCTGGTAACATAAAGCAGTTTGGTTTTAAAGGAGAGGGAACTTATTTCGTGCCCTTTGATAGTATTGGTGATGTAAGTGGTTCATTAAGTTTCTCCACCACTTTAGAATACGGATTTAAAAACGGTTGGTCAGGAATGGTTTCTTACCTGTTGAACACGGCTGGTGTTGACAAACCCTTAAACGGACTCCAATTAAGCACCATGAATCCCAATGCAAAATCTTTAATGCCCAACACACACACCGTTTTTGTAAATTTCATGAAACCAATTAGTCCAGTGTTCTCGGCCAACATTGGTGGTTTTTACGGGTTTGGAGTGAATTGGCTCATTTTCTTCCCCACAGTTACGTATAGCATCAAACAAAACTGGGACGTGGATTTAGTTGGCCAATTATTTTGGGGAGACGACATTCAAGGCCAATTCACAAATCAAGGAAATGGCGTGTTTCTTAGATTGAAATGGAGTTTTTAAGTAAATAGTTTACCCTGACAATGTCCGACTTATTAAACTGCTCTTTCAAAAGCAGCCATTGGAACCAGCAATAAAACATACTATTTACGCTCAAAGTCACCTTGACCAAAACGCATCACAATTTCATCCAATTTATCATTCAGCTCATTTAATTCCAATGAATTAACCAACACTTGTCTAGTATCCTTAAAGTTATGAATCCCTTTAAAATAATTGGTGTAGTGTCTTCTCATCTCCAGAATGCCTCTTCGCTCACCTTTCCATTCCGCAGAAAGTGCTAAATGCTTTTTAGCAACCCGAACACGTTCCGTAATATCTGGTGGTGGTAAATGTTGACCTGTTTTCATGAAATGTTTAATCTCATTAAAAATCCAAGGGTAGCCAATAGCCGCACGGCCAATCATAATCCCATCCACATTGTATTTTTCTTTGTATTCTACCGCCTTTTCTGGAGTGTCTATATCCCCATTACCAAAGACCGGAATGTTCATACGCGGATTGTTTTTGACCTCGGAAATTAAAGTCCAATCGGCCTCGCCCTTATACATTTGTTTACGTGTTCTACCATGAATAGAAATTGCAGCAATACCTACATCCTGTAATTTCTCCGCAGTACTCACAATCTCCTTTGATGAATCGTCCCAACCTAGTCGGGTTTTAACCGTTACAGGAAGCTTTGTGGCTTTGACCACCGCTGCCGTTAGATCTTCCATCAATGGTATGTTTTGGAGTATTCCTGCACCGGCACCTTTGGAGACCACTTTTTTAACAGGACAACCAAAATTGATATCCAATAATTCAGGACCAGCTTCCTCCACAATCTCGGCCGAGCGAATCATAGAGTCCAAATTATGTCCAAAAATCTGTATACCTATTGGTCGTTCACCTGGGTAAATATCCAGTTTTTCTCGACTCTTTACTGCATCACGTATCAACCCCTCGGTAGAAATAAACTCAGAATACATTAAATCAGCGCCCAACTCTTTACATAAAACCCTGAATGGAGGGTCGCTAACATCTTCCATTGGTGCTAGCAATAATGGGAAATCTCCCAACTCAATATTATTTATTTTTACCACGATTTTTAGTTTCTTTGAAACGCTGCAAAATTACAACAAACAATTAGCTATGGCATTTAAAAATAGTATGAGTACCACAAGTCCTTTTGGTAAATTAGTTTTATTGGGAGTATTGATGCTTTTAGGAATGGCTTTTAGTGTGGCATTGCTATTTGCACTTAACATGGCACTTTGGGATTTGCCTATTGGTCAAATATCCGTAAGTGACATGCAATCCAACCCAGACTCATTATTAGCGGCAAAACTCCTTCAAATGGCATCACAAATTGGGTTATTCATTCTTCCTGCCTTTGGTTTTGCTTATTTCATTTCGCCCAACATTCAAGCAGAGCTTTCTTTTAAGCCAGGCCTAAACATTAAAAACGCAGTGATTGTGGTGGCTATTACATTATTAGCTATTCCATTTATCAATCTCTTGGCCCAGTGGAATTCTGAATGGCATTTGCCCGAATTCCTAGGTAATGTGGAAGTATGGATGCGCGAAAAGCAAGCCACCAACGACCGCCTTATGGAAGTTATTTTAGTCATGGATACTGTTCCCGATATCGTTATTAACATAGTGATGATGGCCTTTTTGCCCGCCATCGGAGAAGAGTTAATTTTTAGAGGAATCATTCAAAAACAACTTGTAAAATGGCTAAACAGTCCACATTGGGCCATCTTTTTAACGTCCGTGTTTTTTAGCGCCTTTCACATGCAGTTTTTGGGCTTTTTCTCTCGGTTAATACTAGGAATGATTTTTGGCTATTTATTTCATTATTCCAAAAATATTCGCGTTCCGATATTAGCTCACTTTACGAATAATTTTTTGGCCCTATTGCTGGCGTTTTACTTTGGGGTTGAAACAGCAGAGCCAGCCTTTGAAAACCCGTATAGCTTGGTTATTGTTGCTCCCACCCTAATGGCATTCGCTGCCGCTGTTTATCTTTTAATGCGAAACAAGGAGAAATTTTCACTAACCTAAAATCCTGTTACACAAACCAAAACGTTCTAAACCACAGCACCATTAATCAATAATTCTCAAATGGTTCAGCCTCCGATATTCTTTGGGGATAAACCGAACGTATTGCATTATATGCCACTAGCTGGTTACCCTCTTTAAGGGCCTCCATTCCTTTCCCGAATTTATCTTCTGCCAATTCATCTCGAAGCTGATTATAGGCACGCGAAAGTTCATTTTGCACTTTTAGGTACATTCCAAAACTGGTGTTTTTATCATTTTTCAATGAAATTACTTGTTTAGAGACGGGCATATCTCCTAGTAACTCAATTTTCAAAACTTTCTTTTCAGGTAAACGAATATCGTTGGTCGGGTTTTGTATGAATTTCTTGGTAAATGAACATACCTCACTCAACGGAATTGGTTCCCCTTCCATCATAATAATATTGTCTGAGTTTACCCAAACATCCAGTACATTTCGGTCTTTTACTTTTGCTTGTTCAATGTTTTCGAGAGAAGGTAGTTTTCGGAACATTCCAAATTCAGAATCCATGGTGGTAGTCACCAAAAAGAATACAAGTAATAGAAAAGCGATATCGGCCATTGAGCCGGCATTAATTTCGGGAGCGTTTTTTAGTTTCATATGATGTTTTGTTGGTTGGAATATCCTAAACAAAACTTACGCCAAAAAATATAGCACAAAAAAAAGGGAACACTCACGTATTCCCTCTTTTTAAAAAATGTTTGTTAGCTTATCTAACTACTCCACCCTCACGAGTTGAATAACTAATCTTCAAAGCGGAAACTTTACGAAGTTCTTGTTTAACTTCTGTAACGATACCCATTTTTGTTTCACTATCCACCTTTAATCCGGTGATTAATAATGGAACCTCAGCTTCGTCATGTTCTCCACGTTTAGTTTCAATATAAGCTCCAACTTCCGCAACCTCAGCATAAGCATCTCCTAATTGAATACGAGATGTTGTACCAAACGCTTTAGCATCATTCGGTTCTCCTATATAAATATAGGTAACCAATGATTTATTTGCGAATTTTTGAATTTCGGTAGCTTCAGGTGTACTCACCTTTACTTTTAAGTCTACCTCACGCATAACTGTAGTTACCATGAAGAAGAACAATAGCATGAACACAATATCTGGCAAAGAGGCCGTTGATATGGCTGGTTCACCTTTGCCGTCATCTTTTTTAAACTTACTTGCCATAATTAGTTACCTACGTTTTTCGGTTCAGCCTCAGAAATACGCTGAGGATATATGGAACGAATTGCTTTCACTTTTGCTTTCTCACCACTTTCTACCAATTCGGTATAAGTAACTTGAAATTCCTCCATAGAAAGCTCATCACGCAACTCATTATATGCAGCTGCTAATTCATTCTGAACTTGAATGTATAATTTGTATGATGTCCCGTTATCATTTTGTAATGAAATTACCTGTTTAGAAACCATGGTATTTCCTAATAAAGGAATATCCACTTGTTTCTTTTCAGGAAGCGTTTCTTTGTTCATTGGATTAGCAATAAACTCTTTTGCAGCTTCCTTTAATTCGGTAACATCCATTAACTCCCCTTCAACCAATAATTGATCATTTGCATTTGCTAATACCACAAATACATTTCTATCCTTAATTGGTGGCGGTTTTGGCATGTCTGGCGGCAAAGTCGGAGGCAATTTACGCATCATTCCCAAATCAGAATCCATCGTGGTAGTTACCAAGAAGAATACTAATAACAAGAAGGCGATGTCTGCCATCGATCCCGCATTTATTTCTGGAGCATCTCTTTTAGCCATAATACAATTAACGCATTAAACTATAAATTCTAGAAAACACAAGTGTTACTATAGATGCACCCATTAAAATATAGATTGCATACAATAACATTCCTGAAAAACGTGACATTCCTTCTGATAAATCAATTGAAGTATTTTCGTAATTCACGTAATCTGAACCGTCTGCTAAACCGTAAGCGGCACCTAATACAATCGCCATTCCTACAATTCCAATTCCGATTCCTTTTATACTACTTGGGTCGGCAATTAAGCCGGTTACAGCGCCAATTAAGGCAACCACTAACCCAATTCCAAAAAACACGTACGAGCCGTATAATATTGGATCGACATTATCCATCATCGACATCACAAATAGTATTGCACTAACTGCGATGAGAATGACCATTGCTCCTGATGAAATTTTATCTTTCATAATTCGCTATGTCTTATTTATTGTTGTGTTGATATTTCACAAGGATATCAATTAAAGAAATTGACGCATCTTCCATATCATTTGTAATTGCATCAATTTTTGATACAATGTAATTATAAAATACTTGAAGTACCATCGCAACTAATAAACCAGAAACGGTAGTAATCAATGCTTGTCCAATACCTACTGCTACAATTGCAGGAGAAATATTATTTGCTGCAGCAATCGCGTCAAATGCGCTAATCATCCCAATTACAGTTCCAAAGAACCCTAACATCGGAGCCAAAGCGATGAACAATGAAATCCAAGAAACGTTTTTCTCTAATTGGCCAACTTGCACGCCACCGTAAGCAATAACAGATTTTTCAACCATGTCAATTCCTTCTTCGTAGCGATCCAAACCTTGGTAAAAGATACTTGCTACTGGTCCGGCTGTATTTCTACAAATCTCTTTTGCAGCTTCAATTCCATTTGAATTTAGAGCAGTTTCTACATCATTCACCAATTTTGTGGTGTTAGATGATGACATACTTAAATAAATAATTCTTTCAATAACGATTGCAAGACCTAAAATCAATGCTAATGCTACGAAAGACATGAAACCTGCATCACCTTCAATAAATTTTGCTTTTACCGCTTGATGGAAAGTTTTTTCTACTTCTGGAGCTTCCTCTACTGCGGCAGCTACTTCCGGTGCAGCTTCTTCAACTTCTTCCACAACAACTTCTTCTGCAGCACCACTATCAGCGGAGGCCTCTACCATTTCTGGGGTTTCGGTTCCTTCCTCATTCTGTGCGTTCACTACATTTGTTACTCCAAACGTAAGTACTCCTGTTACAGCCAATACGGCTAGAAATTTTCTCATGATTTATCAGATTTAATTATTCTTATTTTCTATTTATTGTTTACTAATTACTAATTTTTCCTGCGGAGAGAGAGGGATTCGAACCCTCGGTACTCTTTCGAGTACACACGCTTTCCAAGCGTGCGCCTTAAGCCACTCGGCCACCTCTCCAATACATGACCAAGTACAAATAATATCGGCCACTAAACTACAATTTTTTTGAATCATACAAGAGTTTCAATTCTCATTTTTGCAGCGGATGGCAATTATACAATTTTCCCATAAATTATGTAAGCCTAATACCTCATGTTTTCCTAAATGTTAACGTTTATTTCACACCTAAGGTTAGTCACTCTTTTTTAACAACTTACTCTTATCCATCAAAGCCATTCCAAGTTCTATTTGCCCCGATTGGTAATATGCAATCCCTAAATTTTGCATGATACTGGCGTTTTCGGGGTTGGCTTCATACAACGGTTGTAAAATAGCAATCGCATCATTAAACCTACTCATCATGGCGTAAGTAATCGCTAATTTCTCTGCAATATCACTATCGGAAGGATACAACTTATATGCCTTTTGCATATACGGAAGTCCTTTTCCGGGGTTATTTAGGTTTTGTACCGATACTTGAGCCGCAGCTAACAAATATTTCTTATTGGTAGGAGCAAAAACTAATGCTGAATCATACGCGGCAACCGCTTCATCATATCTTATTTCGAGCAATAATTTATTCCCAATAATAAAGATATTCTCTACAAAGGAAGGATCGTTTGGTTTACGTTTAGCGCAATAGCCATAAAAAATTATGGACTCTTCATAGTTTCCGGCTTCAAAATACATCTTACCCAACAAATCTAAAGGCGGAAAATATCCTGGATATATGTCCAGCGATTTTTTCAAATACCCGTAGCATTCGTCTAGCATTTGCTGCCGTTTTTCCGGATTCTTTTCGTTTGCAAGTTCTCTTATGATGGCATCTCCTGCCGCCATATTAACTTTAGCACTTCCGGTAGACACCTTTACATCGGATAACGCTAATGTGGAGTCATTTTTCCAGGCAGCACTTCTACCAATAGTCATTACCGAAAAAACAAGTACTACCATACCCAGAAATCCCAAAATAGCGGGCCGTTGGATTCCTTTTACTTTTTGGGGTAATACTTCTAAGCATAAATAAGTGAGCACAATCACAAATGCAATTGTAGGCACGTACATAAATCGCTCGTTCATGAAAACTCCAATTGGAAAAAATAAATTAGATACTAATATAGTGGTTCCTAGAAAAAACAAAGCGGAGAAGGAATATACGTTTTTGGATTTCATTCCTTTTACAATCACGGTCAATAATCCTAACAGAATTACCACTCCAGCAATCGTTCCTAAATTCGACCAATTCGCATAATGTTCCTCTTCTCCTAAAAACGGCAGATGAAATGGGTAATAATCATGAGTTAGTGGAAATGGAAAAAACAGTAACTTTATATATGCAGCGAGAATCAAGAATATGGTCGCCAAGCGCTGCCCTTCTGTCGCCTCCAAAAATGGACTATTCATCAACTCACTTGCAATTGGCGTATCGGGTGAACCAATGACCATAAACCGAATTGCAGTATAGGCCGCACCTGCCAACAGTAAACCAAAAAAAGACATTTTCCACGACTTTGCATCACCTATATTAAAGAAGTACAATAAAATTGGACCTAACGCTACAAATGCAATGGTGGTCTCTTTGGACATCAAACTCAAAAACAAAAATGCCGCAGCATACCCCAGTTTTTTCATATCCAATCCTTTGGCATAATCAATCACGTAATTTAATGCCAATAACCCAAAGAGTAAACTTAAAATTTCATCTCTACTTTTTATATTCGCAACCACCTCCACATGCAAGGGATGCGCTATAAATAATAAGGTAGCCCAAAACGGAATACTTTGCCAAATTGGAATATTTTGAACCGGAAATAACCGAAGCAAAAATGTAAATAGAATTAAACCCGTAAGTCCGTAGAGAATAGCATTAATAATATGGCTCAATCCCGGATTCTCTCCAAAAAGCTCCCATTCTATCGCATAGGTCACCAACGACAACGGCCGATAACGGCCACCAGCAACTAAGGCATTTTTATTTAAATCTTCGACATCCACGCCATACTGCTCGGCCCAAAAACCATCCATCGAATCGTAAAAGAAATGTGCTACCACTCCATCAAAACCCTTCATGGTTATTTGATTGGAAATAATTACAATTTTATCATCCAAGGCGTAATCGAAATTAATGGTATTGGCATAGAGCATAAACCCAAAAAGGAATAATAAAATTTTCCAATTTTTAGCTATTCCCAACCCAGTTCTTACCGATATTTCCTTTTCAACCTCCGTTTCTACAATTGGAGATTCCTTAATTTTTGTCGATTTTTTTCTTGCCATAACTATAGTGTCATTTCGCCTCGTAATGGAGTTTCAAATTGAGATTTTAGGGCTGCAACGGTCAGGTTTTTTTCTTTCAAATACATCAGCTTAGTTAAAGCGGCTTCGGAGGTAATATCATAACCTCCAATTATTCCAATATCTTTTAATATTCGTCCATTTTCATATAGGCTCATGTTTACCTTTCCTTTATCGCATTGGGTGATATTCACAATTACTTTATCTGCTTTAATAGCAGTTTTCAGCGCATTTAAAAACCATGGCAACATTGGCACGTTTCCAGCTCCAAAGGTGATAAGCAAAATCGCCCAATTTCGTGTGCTTGTTAAAACTGAAGCAACTTGATCCTCGGCCATTCCCGGAAATACGGGTAAAATAAAAATGCCTTGTTCTTGCAATTCTACCACGTTCAATTCTCCATTACCGAAGGGTTGTATATGGTGATTTTTATATTCTATGGTTACGCCAGCCTCGGCTAAATCTCTAAAGTTTGGAGAGTTAAACGCATCAAAATGCATCGTGCTTGTTTTATGCGCTCTGTTTCCTCTAATTAATTTGTACTCAAAATAAATAGCTACTTCTGCCACCTTAGGCTTCCCATTCTCGTCTTTATCACTTGCAATCTCAATGGCGGTCAAAATATTCTCTTTGCCATCGGTACGCAATACTCCAATAGGTAATTGAGAACCCGTTAGAATTACAGGTTTATTCAACCCCTCCAACATAAAACTTAACGCTGACGCGGTATATGCCATCGTGTCTGTACCATGAAGAATTAAAAACCCATCATAATTAGTATAATTTTTTTTAATAATTCCTGCCAGTTTGTTCCAATCTTTGGTGGATACATCTGACGAATCGAGTGGGGTTTCAAACGCAATAGTCGTAATCTTACAATTAAGTTTATTCAGCTCCGGAATTTCTTGGGTAATCTGGCTGAAATCAAATGGATGCAACGCTTTGGAGGCCACATCCTCTACCATACCGATGGTGCCACCAGTATAAATCATTAAAACTTTAGATTGCTCCTTCATTTACGCTCAATTTAGGGGTCAAATATACCGATTTGGACTGTTTTTTAAGCCATACAAAAAAATGATTTTTGGAACCACTTTCCTTTTCGCAATTCCCGTTTTTTTATCACAAAAAAAACCGTTACTTGAAATCAATCAAATAACGGTTCAATTAGCTTTGTATACCTGCTCACTATTCCTTCATCCACATTTAAGGATAAAAAAGAACCGGTTATACCTTCATAATTTCCACTTCTTTTTCAGCCACCAACTGATCTATCAATTTAGTGAAACTATCCGTACGCTTTTGAATTTCTTCTTCCGAATCACGTGCGATGTCTTCCGAAAGATTATTATCCTTTAATTTTTTGATTTCACTCAAAGCATCATGTCGCGCATTTCGTACACTTACTTTGGCATTTTCACCTTCGCCTTTACCTTGCTTTGCCAAATCTCTACGTCTTTCTTCCGTTAGCATAGGTACATTAATAATCACCATTTCCCCGTTATTTTGAGGATTCAATCCTAAATTGGAATTAATAATGGCTTTCTCAATAACCTGTAACAAAGATTTTTCAAATGGTTGAATCATTAAGGTATGTGCATCTGGAGTGTTCACATTAGAAACTTGAGATAATGGAGTCATAGCCCCATAATACTCTACCATTACACCACTCAACATAACTGGGTTAGCTCGGCCTGTTCTAATTTTTAATAATTCCTTTTTTAAGTGCTCAATAGAGAGATCCATCTGCTCTTTGGCCATATCAAAAATCATTTCTAATTCTTCTTCCATTTTTATTTTTGTTGGTGGTACAAATAAACGATTTTTCTATTCGCTAACAAACCGAAACTATTCGGATTTATTTTGAAATGCATTCCAGCCTTGCGCTTGCAGTTCTATAACTTGTTCGCCACGGGCCACCATCGTAATTCCAGCACCTTTATCTGCGATATGTCCAATAATTGCAATTCCGGGAATACTTTCAACCACCTCAAAATCTTTTTGAGAAATGGTGAATAGCAATTCATAATCCTCACCTCCATTAAGCGCGGCAGTGGTTGCGTTGAAATTAAAATCTTCGGCCGCTTTATAAGTGTAATAATCTACCGGGATTTTATCCTCATAAATTTGAGCACCTACCTCGCTTTGCTTACAAATATGCATTAGCTCGGATGCCAACCCATCTGAAACATCAATCATGGAAGTGGGTTTAACCTTCATTTCGGCCAAAGCCTTCACTACTTCCCTACGGGCTTCCGGTTTTAATTGTCGCTCTAAAACGTATTCACTACCAGTCATATCTGGCTGCATATTAGAATTTTCTCTAAACACTGCTTTTTCGCGTTCCAATACTTGCAGCCCCATGTAAGCGGCACCCAAATCACCAGAAACACAGATTAAATCATTTTCTTGGGCACCATTTCGGTAAACTACCTCATCTTTAGCTACTGAACCAATAGCCGTAACACTAATTACTAATCCTTTTAAGGATGAAGTAGTATCTCCACCCACCAAATCCACGTTGTAAAACGCACATGCCTGATGAATACCTGCATATATTTCTTCTAAAGCTTCAACCGAGTATCGGCTAGAAACAGCAATGGAAACGGTGACCTGTTTAGGTTGCGCATTCATAGCATAAATATCCGATAAATTTACTACTACTGCTTTATATCCCAAGTGTTTAAGCGGCACATACGTTACATCAAAATGGATACCTTCTACCAACATGTCGGTAGAAACCACTGTAAGTTTTTCGCCATGATCTAGCACAGCTGCATCATCTCCAATGCCGTAGATGGTACTTTTATCTTTATTATTAAACGATTTCGTTAAATTATCAATGAGCCCGAACTCACCTAATTCCTCCAAGTTGGAGATGGCTTGATTTTTATCTTCTAACATGCGGCAAAATTAGGAGATTCAAACAATATCGTTACAAAATAATTGCTTATATCCACAAAAATGACCACTTGCTGTCTCGTTCAGTTAACAGAGTAATAGACAAACAAATATCGTCACAAATAAAAAGCCCCTATTAACAAAGAGTAATAGAGGCTTTGGATAGATTAAACTAGTCCTTTATTCTTGTTCTGCAAATTTGGCTGCTAGCACTTTTTGAACTTCTCCTGGAACAGGTTCATACGCATGAAAATTGCTAGTATAACTAGCCATACCATGTGTTAATGAACGTAAAGTGGTGCTATATTTATTTAATTCAGCCAACGGCACTTGAGCCTTAATTACTTGGTTTTTACCTTTGGACTCAATTCCCATAATGATGGCCCTTCTCGTTTGCAAATCGGTCATTACTTCGCCCACCATATCTTCAGGAGCTTGCACTTCAACTATTTGAATTGGCTCTAAAATTTTTGGTGCCGCATTTTGAAATGCTTCTTGGAATGCATGCGCACCTGCCAATCGAAATGAAATTTCATTGGAATCTACAGAATGCATTTTTCCGTCATAAACAACCACACGAACATCTCTCACATAGGATCCCGTAATTGGGCCGACTTCCATTTTATCCATTACCCCTTTCATAATGGCAGGCAAGAAACGTGCATCAATTACTCCACCAACGATAGATCGAACAAAATGAAGTTTACCACCCCATGGTAAATCCACATATTCTTCTCCTCTTACCGGATGGTTTTCAGGAGACGACATGTTTTCATACCAAGGTTCAATATCAATGTATACTTCGGCAAACTGTCCGGAACCACCAGATTGTTTTTTATGCTTATAATAGGCCGATGCTGGTTTCTGAATGGTTTCGCGATATGGAATTTTAGGATCCTCAAAACTGACATCCATTCCATACTCTTTCTCCATTATCCACTTAATTACAGATAGGTGCAATTCACCTTGACAATGTATAATGAGCTGACTCAACTCTTTTGATTGTTCATAGGTAACCGTAGGGTCTTCCTGGGTGATTTTTCGTAATACCTCCCCTAATTTCTCATCATCTTTACGTGTATTAGCTACAATAGCAGTACGAATACGTGGAGATGGAAAATGGATAGGTTTCAATCCAATATTATCATTTTTAGTACTTAACGTATGATTAGTATCTGTGTTTTTCAACTTTAAAGTAGAGCCTATATCCCCCACTACTAATTTATCTACCGGATGACGTTCATGTCCATCCATGATATATAATTGGTTAATATGTTCATTTTCTCCGGTGGTATGATTAATCAATTGGCTACCTTGTTTTACGGTACCTGAAATCACTTTAAAAAAGGAGAGTTTCCCTAAATTTGGTTCTATAATCGTTTTGAAAACAAACAGTACTGGAGGTCCATCTAATTTATGGGCAATTTCGTGGCCATCATCGGTAACTTCTGGTTTCATATCCACAGCCGATGGAGCAACATTATCAATGAATCCCATTAATCTACCAGAGCCCATATCATTTTTGGCCGATAAACAGAACACTGGAAATACATCCTGATTTCGCATGCCAAGTTTCAAACCTTCTCGTAATTCATCTTCGCTTAGATTTCCTTTTTCAAAATAAAGCTCCATCAAAGCCTCATCATTTTCGGCTGCTTTTTCTACTAATTCATTGTGAAGGCGATTCGCTTTTTCGAGTTCTTCGGTAGGAATTTCGCTTTTTGCTGGTTTTCCACCGTCAGGACCAAATGTATAGCATTTCATTTTCAACAAATCTATCATTTGATTAAATCCCTCGCCCTCATTGATTGGATATTGCATTTGCGTTACCGCACTTCCGTAGGCTTCTTTTAGGGATGCAAGCGACATTTCAAAATCCGATTTTTCATGATCTACTTGATTTATCGCAAAAATGAGTGGCTTTTGATAATGGGTCACATGCTTCCAAAGCAAATCTGTACCTACTTCAACGCCATATTGCGCATTGATGAGCATTAAACCAATATTGGCTACACGCAATGAAGAAACTACTTCGCCTACAAAATCATCTAATCCTGGTGTGTCTATTATGTTTATTTTAAAATTTCTCCATTCGGTATGGAGAGGGGTAGCAAAAACAGAACTCTGACGTTCTTTTTCTATTTCGTGGTAATCGGACACTGTATTTTTTGCTTCTACCGTTCCTCTTCGGTTAATTAGCCCTGCTTCAAAAAGCATGGTTTCGGCAAGAGTAGTCTTGCCCGATTTCGAGGATCCAAGCAATACGAGGTTTTTGATGTGTTTTTCGTCAAATACTTTCATGACAATTTGTTTTAAGTGTATAAAATAAGGAAAATTGATTCCTATTGTTTTAATTATTGGAACCATAAAACTACACCTACAAGAACCTCGAAAAGATAGGGTTATGTCAGAAAAAAGCATGACATTGATTGGTTGTTTTTTGAAATGTCTTTGCTAATTTATCGGTTTAAACTAAGATGGGATTCAGGCGTAACTAAAATAAAACACCTTTAGTGACACGCTCTTAGATTAAATAGAATTCAAATTGCGCTCTAAAATCGCAATAAATGCAAGCCCTAGCTTTAATCTTTCATCAAATCAGCCAACGCCCTATCCAAATTTGGATATTGAAATTCAAATCCTGCATCTAATATTTTAGCACTAGAAACCCTACTGCCATAAAGTAACATATCGGCCATTTCTCCAAACATGATTTTCAAAATGAAGGAAGGAATATTGGGTAGCCACATGGGTTTACCTAAGGTTTTGGCCAGGGCCTTGGTAAATGATTTATTGGTTTGATGCTCAGGAGAAATCGCATTAAAAGCGCCATTCATTTTTACATCATTTAAGGCTTTCACGTAAATATCACATAGGTCATCTATATGAATCCACGGCATGTATTGCTTACCTGTGCCTAGTGCTGCACCAACGCCCATTTTTATAGGGAGTACCATTTTATCCATCGCTCCATCCTTGGAAGTGAGTACTACTCCAGTTCTAATTTGAACCGTTCTAATGCGAGAATCAAACACATCGGATGCCGCTTTTTCCCAAAGTTGGCAAACGGTTCCTAAAAAATCATTTTCCGGTTGACTTGTTTCCTTGTAAATGTTTTTTGTGGTTATCGCTCCATAGTAACCCACTGCCGAAGCAGAAACAAACGCTTTTGGGCCTAAATTTAGCTCCTTCAGCTTTTGCTGCAAAAACTGGGTGGACTTAACCCTAGAGTCAATGATGAGTTTTTTCCGTTCCGTTGTCCAATGCTGCCCTGCTATGTTTGCACCTGCCAAATGCACAATATAATCACTGTTTCGTAGAGCCATTTCGTCTACCTCCTCATTTTTCCAATTCCAATGAAAAACCGGAAACTCAGATTTATTGTACCGTACTTGACTTAATACCGCTACATCAAAACCCGATTGTTTTAGCCTTTGGCAAAGATGCCGGCCAATTAACCCTGTTCCTCCTGTAACTAATACTGTTGGCATTATAAAATAAGTCGTATCAAAAAAAAAGCAGTTACTCCATGATAGAATAACTGCTTTCCATTTAGTTATTTGCTTTCAAATCTGCTGCTGATCCTTTTTCAGGTTCAGTGCGTTTAATCAGACCTAAAGTTTCGCCCATATATCTTCCAAAATCACGCATATCTTCCGCCTCGTCTGTCATACCTGTAGCTTTCTCAAACGTGTCGGCCATGGTCATTATATTTTGGTACGTAAACAATTTCATCTCGTCTACCGTAAATTCTTTAGTCCATAAGTCTACCTGCAATGCATTTTGTGCTTTTGCATCCCAAACTGACAAAAATGAAGCGGTTACATCTCCTTTTTTGGCACCATCGGTGGCCGACCATTGAATTTTTTCCGGAATTGAGTTTTCGTCTAACGCAACTTCAATTTTTATTTCTGATTTTTCCATTACTATATAAGTGTGCTATCTTGGTTTGTATTTAGATTTTCGCAATATTAATTGCGCATCTTCCATTTTCATTAATTCTTGAATTGTCGTTTTTGGATGGGTATCCATATACTTCCGTATGATTTGCCAACCCACCCAATATCCAATTTGTGCAGGCGATTCTTTTGGGAATCCTGGAGAAAACGGTCCTTGTCCCGTGTAAGACCTAAGTACCCTTACATCTGTACTATAAAGCACTTCACTCTCTATCATTTTTGCCCAAATATTCACTTCGTTTTCCGTACACCATTTTTCTTCCTCGGCTGTATAGCCCATTAATAAATGGGGTTCTGCAAATGGAAAAATTGCCTCCATTAAATAAATAGACTTTCCGTAGCTTATCATTTTTGCCAATAAATCATCCTTTTTAACGGTGGGTTCAAACTCGCTCAACACCCAACCTCTCATCATGTCGTAAGGCATGTAGGCTCGTGTCGCTTTTTTGCGTATGTATTCTGGAATACCGGCCAACTTATAGATTTTACTGCTGTCGCCCATGTACATATCCAAACCTACCCCAAGTACCGAATCAGTCACTACAATGTTGTTTGAGATACCGGTAACCATACTTACAATCACCGGAATTTGTTTTTCAGGGAAATAATGGTGATAATACGAAAAAGCCTTGGACATTTCATTTTGAATTGGCTGCACTTCATGAAAATTTGAATCCACTAACATAAATAGTTGGTGAATATCCTTATGCATTAAAAAACGCATTATTTCATTTTCGTACGTAGGCGAATAAACGTCCCCAAAATTCATTACCCTACCCGCATACAATCTATAAAAACCACCATACACATCCACTAAAGAATCATTATATGAATGGAAATCAGGTTTGGTTGCTAATCCAGTAATATCTGTTTCCAAATGTAGCCACGCTAGATCCACCTTATCGGCAGATATATCCACATCAAACTTGTTACTATCGCAAGAAGACAATCCTAAAATTAGCCACAATGAAATATTAAAAATGTACGAAAATTTATTCTTCATCGTTTTGAATATATTTTACTTTTACGCTTTAGATTCGCAAATCTACAAAACAGAACAAGGTAACGTTATGAGGTATATAAAATTTTATGTAATAGGATTATTAATTTTCGGGTTTAGTATCAACACAAGCGCACAGGATGATAAAAAAGTGGCGCTGGCTTTAACCGTATCACCATCCATCGCTTGGTTTACGCCATCCAATAAGGGATACGACTCTGATGGTTCTAAATTAGGAATTAAATACGGCTTATTAATGGATTTTCAATTATTTGGAGTTTCCAATTACAGTTTCACAACCGGTTTTACAATGAATCATACGGGGGGTAAACTAATAGAACCTAACACATTTGAAAACGCAAGTGGAATTGTGGTTTCCGCCAAAAACGCCTCCAACTACAAAATGACATACATTGACGTGCCATTGGCTATTCGGCTAAAAACAAATGAGATTGGATACATGACATATTATGCTGTTTTTGGTTCCGAAATGGGCTTTAACATTAGTGCTAAGAAAGAATACACCACTTCATATGGAAATAGTGCCACCGGAACAATTACAGATGATGTATCGGGTGATATCAACTTATTTCGGAGTTCGTTAGTATTTGGAGCTGGTTTTGAACGAAACATTTCAGGAAATACAAATTACCGTGTTGGATTAACCTACCACAACGGACTTACCAACGTGATAAAAGGAGATGCTTTGGTGGTGGATGCTAATGGAAACTCGTTGATTGAAAATAACCAAGCAGTTTACGATAAAAAAATCAACACCAAATTGCGTTTTATCGAGTTAAATTTAGCCATCGTATTTTAATAAAAATGGAGCATAACAAAGTCATCAAGCACATTGTAAATTGGTTGAATCAATATGCAAAAAACGCTCATGTAAACGGTTTTGTAATTGGCATTTCGGGAGGAATTGACAGTGCGGTTACCAGCACCCTATGTGCCTTGACGGGTAAAAAAACTATTTTGGTAGAAATGCCAATTCACCAGGATCATAGCCAGGTAAGCCGAGGACGAACACATATTTCGTATTTAAAAGAAACCTACCCCAACTGCACCGATGTTGAATTGGATTTAACGCAAACCTACGATCAATTTGTAGCTCAATTATCCTCCAAAGCCGATATGACTAAATCGGAAGAAATTAAAAATCTCACTTTAGGTAATACGCGTGCTAGATTGCGCATGACTTCGTTATATGCCGTAGCAGGAATAGAAGGCCTTTTGGTCGCAGGAACGGGTAATAAGGTTGAAGATTTTGGCGTGGGCTTTTTTACAAAATACGGAGATGGAGGAGTAGATCTTTCGCCTATTGCCGATTTGTATAAAACCGAGGTATACGCTTTAGCCAAAACCCTTGGAGTTAATGATGCCATATTAACGGCTGCTCCTACCGATGGCCTTTGGGAAGATGGCCGTACCGATGAAGACCAAATAGGTGCTACCTATTCAGAATTAGAAGAAGCCATGCAAATCCATGAAGTATTTGGGGATAATCCACCCAAATGCGAATTTAAAACCACAAGGAGTGAAATAGTTTGGAAAATTTATTTGAGTAGATTTAAAGCAAATCAACATAAAATGAACCCGATACCGGTGTGTAAAATTCCTACGGAATTAAAAAATTAATAACATGAAAGCCCCAATCAAACCACATCTACTTTCATCTAAAACAGATTGGTTAACCATTGGTGGTCTCTCTATATTGGTATTGCCTCTCGCATTTCTAATTCCTAGCAACGATGAATTAGCCACTTCTGTAGGTTGGTTTTTGTATGCTGTGGCATTTGTGGTTAACTATCCTCATTTTACCATTTCATATCAATTATTGTACGGTGACTATCGACATCTTCTTTTAAAGGATTTCCGGTTTATTTGGGCAGGAATAATTGTCCCCTTCCTAATGATAAGTTACACCACCGTGGCTCATTTTACGCAGAGTTATGACTTGCTAGTCTATTTCGTTCAATTCATGTTTGTGATAGTAGGTTGGCATTATACCAAACAAAGCTATGGGGTTATTATGGTTACTTCTACCATGAATCAATACTATTATACCCGATGGGAAGCCGGAATTTTAAAGTTTAATATGTACGCATTATGGATGACCTCCTTCCTATTTTTTAATATTGGCATACATGAACAACCCGATTATTGGGGAATCAGATACTTTTCACTCAATTTTCCAAAAGAGGCGCTTTATGCCGCTTATGGCGCAACGGCTTTGAGTCTTATTGCAGGAGTTATCGTTTTAGGAATACGTATCTACCAAACAAAAAAATGGCCTCCATTTATTTCTATCTTAGGATTTGCGTCCATTTATGCTTGGTTTTTACCGGTGTTTTTCAATAGTATTTATTTTTTAGCCATCCCATTTTTTCATTCTATACAATATTTCACTTTTGTTTTTGCTTTAAAAAACAATGAGGTTACTGCCCAAACGCACAATCCTAAAAATGGGAAAAAAGCAGTGTTTCAATACTTTGCCCTAGCCATCCTTTCGGGCGCATTATTATTTGAGGGAGTACCCCGCGTTTTAGGGGTGGTAGTAGATTACAATCACGAGTTATTTGGAGATGGATTAATGCTATTCATCTTTTCCGTATTTATCAATATTCACCACTATTTCATTGACAATGTTATCTGGAGGAAAGACAATCCATTGGTTCAAAAATATTTATTTAAAGGAATGGATACGAACTAATTGCTTGGAAAAACCTCCCTTACCATCACCGAAATAGGCTTCCTAAAATTTGATAATACGTATATAAATAATACACTGAATTTTAGATCTAAAAAAATTCATTCAAATCGGATTTGAATCTACCTTTGCGCCAATGCAAAAAATAGATTTTAGTTCCAGAACAATACAAATTGCCACCTTGGCTTTTTTATCCTTAATTTGGGGAAGTTCATTCATTTTAATGAAACGAGGATTAGCCGTTTTTCCACCCAACGAAATTGCATCCATGCGAATTTTCTTGGTTTTTCTGGTACTTATTCCTGCCACTATCAAACATGGAAGCGCGCTCAAATCGGGCAATAGATGGTCTTTTTTGGCTGTTGGTATTTTTGGAAGTGCTCTACCCTATTTCTTATTTGTTACCGCTCAAACGGAAATAAGCAGTTCTTTATCTGGAATTTTAAATTCACTCACCCCCCTATTTACTTTGATATTTGCGCTGGCGTTTTTTCATCAAAAAATTCGGTTGATTAGCATAGCCGGGGTAAGTTTAGGCTTGATAGGTGCTATTGGTCTTATTTATTTTTCGGCCGAACATGCGGTAGCACAAAGTTTTACCATTTACATGATTCTTCCCATAATTGCTTCCGCATCCTATGGTATCAATGTCAACATTATTAAATCCTCTTTGCAAAACATTAATCCGGTTGCGGTAACGGCATTGTCTTTTGTAATGGTCGGCCCATTTGCAGGAATTTACCTGCTCGGTTTTTCAGATTTTCTTACCCATATTAACCAACCCGGTGGTTGGGAAGCTTTTGGATATATATCCATCCTAGCGGTTATTGGAACCGCCTTAGCGGTGTTGATTTTTAATATGCTTATTCAGTATACTACGGCATTATTTGCCTCTTCCGTTACCTACCTCATCCCTATAATAGCTATTCTTTGGGGAGTTATTGATGGAGAAGAATTCAACCTCATCCAATTGCTATTTGCCGGGGTAATATTAGCAGGCATTAGCTTAATTAGAAGTTCAAAATAGCTAAAAATGCAAATGTTAATTTCTGATAACTCAAGAACTTGCAACTGCAATAACTTGTTATTTTTGCAGTCCTAATAAAAATAGAGAATATGACTAAAGGAACAATAAAAACAGCTAAAGGCGACATGAAAGTAGAATTCTACGATAATGACGCTCCCAACACCGTTGCTAACTTTGTAAAATTAGCGAAAGATGGGTTTTATAACGGATTGACTTTTCACCGTGTAATACCTGATTTTGTGATTCAAGGAGGTTGCCCAGATGGAACGGGTGCAGGAGGTCCTGGTTACCAAATAGATTGCGAATTAGATGGTGAAAACCAATTTCATGATAGAGGTGTTCTTTCTATGGCTCATGCAGGTAGAAATACTGGCGGATCCCAATTTTTCGTATGCCATAGTCGTAACAATACTGCTCACTTAGATCGCCAACATACTTGCTTTGGCAAAGTAGTGGAAGGACTAGATGTAATTGATGACATTCGTGGAGGAGATAAAATTATAGAGGTAGTGATTGATTAATTTCATTTAATTTACCAACTTATTTAAAGCCGGATATTCTTCTTGAGTATTCGGCTTTTCCATTTTTATATCTGAAATGCATCCATTCAGCACCTTTGTTTACCCTTTATACCAAAAAGAAAAAACTATTCCATTTTACCCCAACCCAATCTGATAATTGCACGTAAACGCGGTTATAAACAATATAAAATATCATCCATGAAGAAAATCATACTTTCATTAGCATTGCTTGCAGCCGCAAGCACCACATTTGCGCAGTCAACTTTGAGCCCGCAAAACGACAATAACCCAATCCAAATTATTGGAGAAGATGTACTTTCAACCCAAGTTGAAATTTTAAACCAACGAGGAACAACTACTTGTGCCGATACCAACAGATGGGCTTGGGCAAGATCATTTAATGGTGGAGCAGCTACCTATTACGGAGCATTTATGCATGCAGATACTTTGGTACCGAATGCATTTGGAACCTACATAAACGTTCCTGCTGGAATGAATGTGGATGTTTCTGGATTTAGACTTTACGGATGGTCATTAAGACCTGATGGAGCTTCTGTTTCTGTAAACGCGGTACTTTATGCAGCTGGTGCAGATTCTTTACCAACAGGTAGCGCATTGGCTACGGTTGCCGTTTCTCTTGATACTGCCACTGGTAGTATTTCACCAACACAAGCCATTTTTTCATCTGCTGTTAGTTTAACAGGTTCTTTCGTTATTTCCATTGAAAATTCAACTGCACAAGGAGATTCAATTTCTGTGTTACGTGGATTTACTGGTTCAGGAGTTGCAGATAATTACCCAGCAGTATATAAAGCCATTGATTTAGCTGGAGGAAATTACACCAGATTACCAGGTACAAGCTTTGGTTCAAGATTACCACATTATTACCCATATGTTTCTTATTCTCCAGTGAATGATTTCACCATGAGTGTAAGTAAATTATCTGGCGCAAACGAATCTGTTGACTTCACTTATGCCGCGCCAAAAGTGACTGATGATGCAATCTGGTCATTTACTGGATTTTTAGGAGACACTACTTCTACTTGGAATTTTGACGATGGCTCTTCAATGAAAGCTAGAACAACTTCTCACGTATTCAGCGTAGCTACTAACGATTACAATGTAATGCTTACTGATTCTATTCGTAAATGGACGGGAAACTATTGTGTAATGACTGAAACAAAAACCTTGTTGAAAGCTCATCCATTAAGTGTTGAAGCTATTTCTGCAAACCCAGTTTCTGCATTTATTGCAAATAACGAGATTCAAATTAGCAACGCAACAGGAATGGCTACCATTTACAGCATCACCGGTTCTGTAGTTAAACAATTCGTTGTTTCAAGCACAACGGCACACGTTAATGTGGCTGATTTAAACGATGGCATCTACATTTTATCTGTAAACAATCAAGCGATTCGTTTGAAAAAATAAGCAATCTAATTTTATTGAAATCCCGATAATCAGTGATTATCGGGATTTTTTTTGCCCTATATCTACCTTTACTAACGCGTGGAAAAGCACTCAATAAGATTATACCGAAGTCCTTATTTTGACCGAATTATCGGCATCATATTTGTAAACCCGTCTCATAACTAGTGTTAAATATTATATCGCCATTTTAAACCATTGCAAAAACATGCATACATTCGATCTACCATCTACAAAATTTTATTCTTTATTCCTTAATAAATACTTCAAATGAAACACATTGCATTCACACTCCTTGTAGCCCTAACCACACTTGCCGGCTACGCACAAGACTCTAGCATTACCACTTTCAGTATTAAAGATTATCCACTCCGAGACTATGTGGCACCTGATATTAAATTTAGGCAGCTTAATGTACTCACGGATATGGAAGGATATGGAACCAAGAGCGGCAATAGAAATTACAACCGAGTAAACGGTAATCTTGCATTAGGTTACAATAATTACATTAATCTCACTCATTATCAAGGGAGTTCATATTCATCTGTTCGATATCAAGGATATTATAACTCCTCCTCGGCAGATACAACATCAATTAACAAGTCAGGAAGTAGTAATTTAACCTTTAGTTATCAAGGTCAAAATAGGTGGTATAATTCCACTAATAAATTTATAGCCTTTCACCCAATAATTGCATATTCATACACGGATAATAGCCAAAGCAGTACTAATAATAGCATAACGAATTCGAACATTGAATCAGTTCATTCCCTTCAGCCTTCCTTTATCCTTTCGGTAGGAACCGGTAGAATTCAACCAGTAACTGCAGCAAGAAGAGCCATGGATGTGCTCATCTCACTTGAAAAATATAATCGCTTATCAAAAGCCCCAACAGTGGCCGATATTGACTCGCTTGCCAAAATTGCAAATAGAATAGCCTACAAACGTTTTTTTGATAAACGATACAAACGAATATATCAATTAAAAGAACTGGATAAAGGTATTCAAAATCTCGATTTAGTGGACAATGCGGATATGATATACGCAGCCAATTTAAGTGATATTTGGGGGTATGGTAGAATTTATTCTCGTGGCTCTGGTAGCCGATTTGAAATGGGCTTGGCTAATGCTTTTGGTTATGATTATCAACAGAACAGGACCGGAACAAGCGAACTTTTAAGAGAGAATTCCAACTACGGAGGCTACGCTTTTGTGAGTTGGCTAAACCAAGTTCCACTTTCTTACGCATGGCAATCTGATTTTGCAGTTGACCTATCTGCTGGAATGATGGTTAATAATGGATTGAAAACTAGAAGTTTTCTTACCTCCGACACCGTGACCATTGCATCTGAAATGCTAAATATTTCGTATTCGCTTGGGTTTTACCCAAATACCAGAACGTTTGTTTCTGTAAGTCCATTTGCAAGTATATCGGCTACGCAATGGGACCAAAAAAATGAGAAAACAGATAAAACGGGCCTAAATACCGGAATGAATCTGAATAGCTATTATTATGTTTCGCCCAAATTCAGGTTAAGTTTAAATGGTGGATTCACCTTTCTTTCGGATGATTATTTCAATCAAACACCGCTACCAACTTCACAATTATCAAATACTTATGTTAACCAAAGGGGAATTGAAAATATGACTGGAACAAATAATTTTAGATACAACTATCAATTATCCATAAGCTACGCCATCTTCTAGGGTCTTTTTTAATAATCTACTTTACCAACCAAAAAGAGCCGCTAATAACGGCTCTTTTTATGTTTTATCTATCTTGATACATATCCTCGT
Source organism: uncultured Flavobacteriales bacterium (assembly GCA_963974475.1). Classification (GTDB taxonomy): domain Bacteria; phylum Bacteroidota; class Bacteroidia; order Flavobacteriales_G; family Salibacteraceae; genus CAJXZP01. The sequence continues at coordinate 26,754 of CAXBCR010000016.1, read as the reverse complement.
AGTACTTCTGATAATCTCCTGAAGTTATATTGTCCATCCACTCTTGATTATCCATAAACCAATTAATGGTTTTCTCAATTCCTTCTTCAAATTGTAAGGATGGCTCCCAATTCAACTCTTTCATCAATTTTGAAGAGTCAATGGCATAACGCAAATCGTGTCCGGCTCTATCCGTAACATAGGTAATCAACTTTTCAGAGGTACCCGGTTCGCGACCTAGTTTAGTATCCATAGCTTTGCAAATAACCTTGATAAGGTCAATGTTTGTCCATTCGTTTTCGCCACCAATATTATAGGTTTCTCCAGTACGACCTTTATGAAAAATGACATCAATGGCACGGGCATGATCCACCACAAATAACCAATCGCGTATGTTTTCTCCTTTTCCGTAAACTGGAAGCGGTTTGTTATTACGGATATTGTTAATGAACAGTGGAATTAGTTTCTCCGGAAACTGATTAGGGCCGTAATTATTCGAGCAATTTGAAATTACAATAGGCATTCCATACGTGTCATGATATGCACGTACAAAATGGTCTGAACTTGCTTTTGAAGCAGAATACGGACTATGCGGGTCATAAGCTGTTGTTTCTAAAAACATGCCTTTTTCACCCAATGAACCGTACACTTCATCGGTACTTACGTGGTAGAATAGTTTGTTTTCAAAATTGTCTTTCCAAATTTGTTTAGCGGCATTCAGTAAATTCACAGTTCCAACCACATTGGTCATTACAAACTCAATAGGATTTGAAATAGAACGATCCACATGGCTTTCGGCAGCTAGATGAATTACCTTATCAAATTGGTATTCGTCAAAAATGCTTTGAATATACGCGGCATCCACAATATCACCTTTTAGAAAGGTGTAGTTTGGTGCGTTTTCAATGTCGCGAATGTTTTCTAGGTTTCCAGCGTAGGTTAATTTGTCCAGGTTGTAAATATGAGAATCAGGGTATTTTTGAACGAATAATCGTACTACATGACTTCCTATAAATCCGGCTCCACCGGTGATTAAAATTTTGTTACTCATTGTTCGTTTATTGGTGCGTCAAATCTACTAAAAGAAAAGGGTATAACACAAGATCAATTGAGGATGTTCTCACATCCCTAATGACGCAATTCAATTGAATTCCGTTAGTCATGTGGCGCAATTTAATTGAATTACGTCATTTCAGAATAAAAAAGTGTACATTTGAATTATGAAAATCATACAAAGGGCATTAGAAAATGTACTGATTAACAGTATTCAAGACAACAAAGTCCTAGTTTTAGTAGGTGCAAGAAGAGTGGGGAAAACCGAATTGGTGAAAAAAGTGGTTTCCAAACTTAATAAACCCGCCTTAGTTTTGAACGGGGAAGATGAAGACACGCATGATTTATTGAAACAAAAATCAGCAAGAAACTACCAAAAATTAATGGGTAGTATCCAATTATTGGTGATAGATGAAGCTCAAGCAATTCCGAATATTGGAGCGAAACTAAAGTTAATGGTTGACTCTATTGATGGAATTCAAATAATTGCAACTGGTTCTTCGGTTTTTGATTTAAACAATCAATTGGGAGAGCCATTGGTAGGAAGGAAAAAAACTTTCATGCTTTATCCATTAGCTCAAATGGAATTTAAAGCAGAAGAAAATTATGTTGAAACCACTTCAAAATTTCAAGAGCGTTTAATTTTTGGTGGCTATCCGGAATTGGAACAATTCGATAATTGGGATGATAAACAGCAATATTTAAAAGAACAGGTAAGTTCCTATTTGTTAAAAGACATTTTGGCTTTTGAAGGTATTCGGAAACGTGACAAAATTGTTTCGCTACTGAGAATGTTGGCTTTTAGAGCGGGTAGTGAAATATCGTTAGAAGGAATAGGAAGAGATTTACAAATGAGCAAGGCCACGGTAGATAGGTATCTAGATTTATTAACAAAGGTATTCATCATTCATAAGGTGAGTGGGTTTAGTCGAAATTTGGATAATGAAATCACCAAAATAAGCAAATGGTTTTTTTACGATAACGGAATTAGGAATGCACTCATTAATAATTTCAACCCTATGAATTTAAGAAATGACCAAGGAATTTTGTTTGAGAGTTATGTTTTATCCGAACGGTTAAAATTTCAGGAATACACCCGAATTCACTCCTCCAATTATTTTTGGCGAACACATACAAAACAAGAAATTGATTGGATTGAAGATAGAGGAGGACAATTATATGGATATGAAGTAAAATGGAATCTGAAAAAAAAGGTCAAAATCCCACCGCTTTGGAAAAAGGCCTACCCTCAAGCAGAATTTAAGGTAATATCACCCGACAATTATTTGGATTTTATTGGCGGGTAAGAATCTATTTCCCCTTTTTATACAGCGGCACCGAACTACAAGGTTCACCAAACATTATTGAACTCGCATAAGGCTTAAGTTTTGAAAAATAACTCACATACGCTTGTTGCGGAATGGGTAAATGACCGCAGCCCTTCACAATTACTTTGGCATCTTGGTATTGGGTGAAATCATGGTTCGCAAACACTTCCTCAAAAAGCACGGTTTCTAGTGTTTCTTGGTTTCCATACACCGCTTTTTTGGCAAAGGGTTCTAACGAAATAGCAATCAATAAAAACGCCCATGAAGGAACAATAACATCTGCGCTACATGAAATAGCCACATACTTATCTTGGTATTGCGACCAGTCAAACTGTTTCACATGCGTTCTAAAGTCTTTTTCTTTGAGAATTAATTCTTCAAAAAGCCATGGTTTCAAGTCAAATGACGCCCGTTCACCCATTGGGTAAAAATCAGCTAAATCCATCTGTACCAAACTGCTACCTGCCACTTTGTTCACAATTTCAGCCATAACTTATTTTCTTAAATTTGTGGGGTAAAAATAATCTTTAGCCACCACTTGGCACGGTTTGGATTTGTTAAATACCACTATCTATACGAAATAATATGAAGTCTACCAAAAACAAAGATTCCACCGAAGAGCCAGAATCAATTTCCGAAGTAACCCAGGATGTAAAGGAGCGCATGGATGGACTATTAGAATCTATCCAGTCATTTTTTCATAGCGTAATTAGTATTCGTGGTGAGATTGATTATAAGGGTGCTCCAAAAAGAATAGCGGAAGATGCTAAATTTCAAGGGTTTAATGTTTGGGTACTTATTTTCTCCATTTTCATTGCATCCATCGGATTAAATGCCAACTCTACGGCTATCATTATTGGGGCGATGCTTATTTCACCGTTAATGGGACCCATTGTTGGAATTGGTTTTTCATTGGGAACCAATAGGTTTAGGCTACTAAAGCATGCGTTTTTAAGTTATGTATTAATGGTAATTGTGGCGCTAGTTACAAGTAGCTTATATTTTTGCATTACCCCCTTGGATCAAGCAGATACTGAAATTTTAACACGGACTTCACCCACCATTTTGGATGTATTAGTAGCCATTTTTGGTGGATTAGCAGGGTCTATTGAAGGTATGCGCAAAAACACTGGGTTAACCGTTATACCAGGAGTAGCTATTGCAACAGCTCTTATGCCACCACTGTGTACGGTGGGATATGGCATTGCAACTTTACAACCAGAATTTGCCTTTGGAGCCATGTATTTGTTTCTACTAAATTCTGTCATGATTAGTGTTGCCACCATGGTATTCGTCCGGTTTTCTCGTTTTCCCCTGCAAGATTATATAAACAAAAAAAAGGATCGTAGTGTTAAAATTTGGATTTACATATTTACCGCTGTGCTCATTGTGCCTAGCATTTGGTTTTTTATATCCGCTACCCGAAAATCTATGTATGAATCAAAGGCTAATCTTTTTATTACCGAAGTAATCCATCAACCTAAAAGCTTTGTTATTTCTAAAAAAGTCACTTATCAGACAGATTCAATTCCAAGAATAGAAATCCTTATTGGAGGTAAAACGATTGCTGATACGACCATAAATAGTTGGAATAAAAAACTGAAAGACTATCAAATTCCCTCCACTCATTTAGTCATTATTCAAGATGTGCATGACCAGGAGTTATCTGCTATCATCCAAGATTTAAAACAAAATTCAACCACGCAGGCAGAACAAAACAAAACGTTATTAAATGCTGTTTTGGCGGACAAAGAGACCGAAAATTTTCGGAAAGATTCCATAATTAATTCTCTTGCTCGTGAAATTTCTAAACGGGATTTAATTTCTTACGATTACCAACAAATTTCAACGGAATTAAACGTGATGTTTAATGGAATTACACATTTAGGATTTGGGGAAGTTGAAGTAGTAAAGGATGACTCTATTCGTATCGTTCCTGCACTGTTTATTCAATGGAACCAAAACGTTAGCTCTTCAAGTCAAAAAATGTTTACGAATCAAATACAAGATTGGTTACCAGTTCGCACCCATGATTCTACTATTGTGGTACGCCAATACCTACCTTAATTATGGCAAAAAGAAAGCCAGTAAAATGCAGTTTTACTGGCTTTAACACGAGCTTTTATACTCGAATATATATATTTATATTGGAAATATGACTATAGTATTAGTCATCCATATTTTATCTTTATTACAGCATTCCCAACTCTAACATTGCTTCTTCGCTTAGCATATCTTTGGTCCAAGGTGGCTCAAAAGTAATGTCCACATTTGCTTTAGATACATCATGAATTCCCGCAATTTTATCTTCAATTTCTTGCGGTAAGGATTCTGCCACCGGACAATTTGGTGTGGTTAAAGTCATTAATATATTTACGGAATAATCATCATTAATTAAGACATCATAAATTAATCCTAGTTCATACACATCCACCGGTATTTCCGGGTCATATATAGTTTTTAAAACACGAATGATTTCGTTTCCTAAAAGTTTTTTGTTTAATACTGGAGTTCCCATGATTTATTTTTCTTGATTTTGCTTTGCGCGAAACGCTAGAGCATTCATTTTTATTTTTTGTACCATCGATACTAAACCGTTGGCTCTGTTTGGTGAAAGATGTTCTTTTAATCCAATTTTTTCTAATGCGTACAACTCGGTAGTTGCAATTTCTTGAGGGGTGTGTCCCGAAAATATTTCTAACAGTAACCCAATAATTCCTTTGGTAATGATAGCGTCCGAATCGGCATTGAAAACCAATTTATCACCTTCTAATTTAGCGGTCAGCCACACATTACTCTGACAACCACGAACAATGTTTTCATCGTTCTTTTCGGTGTCATCCAAGCCTTTTAAATCCTTTCCGTAATCAATGATGTTCTCATATTTGTCCATCCATTCGTCAAACATGGAAAACTCTTCAATCAGCTCGTCTTGTTTTTCGTTTATTGTCATTCCTTGTTATTTAATAAGCAATGTTAGTTCCTCTTTTGATGGTAAAACAGTTTGGTATTTACTCGCGAAAATCTGCGTATTATCCGTTGGTAGAGTGTATTCTACCACTGCCTTACTTTTATCTTTACAAAGAATAAGACCAATGGTTTTATTCTCATCATCCGCTTTAATTTCTCTATCGTAATAGTTGACATACATCTGCATTTGTCCGATATCCTGATGGTTTAATTCGCCTATTTTCAAATCAATAAGCACAAAGCTTTTTAATGTTCGATTATAAAACACCAAATCAATTCTAAAGTGCTTATCATCAAAAGAGATTCTTTTTTGCCTTGCCACAAATGAAAATCCGGTACCTAATTCCAATAAAAAATGTTCTAGCTTATCTATGATTTTTTGTTCAATCTGCGATTCAGAATAGCGGTGATTTTCAGGTAACCCAATAAATTCCAAAATGTATGGGTCTTTAATTGCATCTTGCGGACTTTCAACAACTAAACCTTCATTTGAAAGCTTTTTAACTCCCTCTTTATCCCTACTTAATACAAGTCGGGTATATAAAGCAGTGTCGTATTGACGCTTTAAATTCCTAACACTCCAATTATTTTTTACCGACTCAATTTCATAGAAATTTCGTTCGTTCACATCATTCATCCGCATTAGTGTTAAGTAATGAGACCAACTCAAATGAAACGCTGGGTATGCCTCTGTTTTAGAATCTTTAGAAAGGTCAGACACTGTCTGACCTTTTACAAAACCCAAAAGGTCAGACGGTGTCTGACTTTTTTGATAGCTCAAATAAAAGCTACGCATTTGTTTGATATTCGTAACCGAAAACCCTTTTCCAAACTCTTTTGTAAGTACCTTAGACAAATCACTAATTATATTTTTACCATAACCGGCTCGTTCTTGTCCTCCTTGCTCTTCCACCACAATCATTCTACCTAACTCAAAGTAGGAAGTCACCATGGTTTTATTTACAACTTGAATAACATGTCGTCTGGCAGATTGAAGCAATTCAACCGCTTTATCATAAAATTCAATATGTTGTAAATCGTTACTCACTTTTATTTTATCTCAAATATCCGAGACAGTATCTCGGAATTTCATGTTTACTCCAACATTCGTTTAGCTCTCAAAACCCCTGCAATAAAAACATCTACTTCTTCTTTGGTATTATAAATAGCGAACGAAGCTCTCACCGTTCCCGGAATATTAAATCGCGTCATTAATGGCTCCGTACAATGATGTCCGGTTCGTACTGCAATTCCTAATTGGTCTAGGATTACGCCTAAATCGTACGGATGAATATCACCAATTAAAAAGGAAACCACACCTGCTTTTTTTGCAGCGGTACCGATTAAACGAATTCCTTCAATTTTCAATAGTTCATCGGTTGCGTAATCATGCAGCATCTGTTCATGAGCGGCAATATTTTCTACTCCGTGTTTTTCTAAAAAATCAATAGCGGCTCCAAACGCAATGGTATCCGCAATATTGGGCGTTCCAGCCTCAAATTTGAAAGGCAAATCGGCATAAGTGCTTTCTAGCAAACTAACTGATTTAATCATTTCTCCACCCCCATGATATGGAGGCATTTTTTCTAGTAATTCGGCTTTTCCGTACAGAAAACCAATTCCTGTTGGACCGTACATTTTATGTCCGGAAGAAGCGTAAAAATCACAATCTAGTTCTTTTACATTTACCTTGGTATGTGGCAATGCTTGCGCGCCATCTAGTAACACAACGGCTCCAAACTCATGTGCTTTATCAATGATAAATTTCACATCATTCACCGTTCCTAATGTGTTAGAAACATGCGCTACACTTACAATTTTTGTTTTATCGGATAGGAGTTTTACGTATTCGTCTAACTCTAATTCACCGGCATCATTAATTGGAATAATCCGTAATGTAGCTCCTGTTTTTTTACACCACATGTGCCAAGGCACCATGTTTGAATGATGTTCTAAAGTAGAGATTATTACCTCATCACCCGGTTTTAAATTTTCTGCTCCGTAAGTAGAGGCAAACAAGTTAATGGCCTCAGTGGTGCCACGGGTAAAAATGATTTCTTTCGACTCAGCACCAATCCAATTAGCCAGTTTTTCGCGTACTTCTTCATAACGAGAAGTGGCTCGCTGACTCAATGTGTGCACGCCTCTATGAATATTGGCGTGTTCTTTTAAATAGTAATTAGAAATAGTAGTAATTACCGAAAGAGGTTTTTGTGAAGAAGCGGCATTGTCAAAATATACCAATGGTTTTCCATTGATTTCTTGGTCCAAAATCGGAAATTCTTCACGGATTTTTGCTATATCTAATGCGCTACTCACGTTTATAATTTTTCGCTTTTTGTGGCTATGGATTCTAAAACAGTTTCCTTAAATTTAGCATCGTTAATGTTGTCCATTGCGTCAGCAGCAAAGGCAGATACCAGTAATTTTTCGGCCTCTAACTTTCTAATTCCACGTGCCATCATGTAAAACAATGCATCCTCGTCTAATTGTCCAATAGTAGACCCATGCGAGCATTTTACGTCATCGGCATAAATCTCTAATTGCGGACGAGAAAAGGCGTTGGCATCATCGCTCAATAAAATATTTCTATTGGTTTGAAATGCATTGATTAATTGTGAATCTTTTCGTACGTAAATCTTGCCATTAAAAACGCCCGTGGCATTATCGCCCATCACACCTTTAAACATTTGGTTGGAGTTGCAATGAGCCGCTTTATGGTCTACAATTACTCTGTAATCAGCAATTTGCTTATTATTCAAAATGTATGCACCATTCACGGTAGTTTCACAATTTTGGCCTAATACCGAACCGTAAAAATTCTTGCGAATCATCTTACCACCAAAAATGTATGCACTTGCATTCACATGACTGTTGGCCTCTTGATGGGCTATGGTTGTTGTAATAGATTGAGCGTTTTCACCATCCTGATGGTAATCAAACCAATTGATGGTAGCATTTTCATCTACCAAAATACTGTTGAAGTGATTGGAAAATGAAGTTTCGTTATCTCCTTCAAATACGTTGATAAATGTCGCTTTTGAACCTTGGTTTAATTTTACGTAATTACGCTCCGCTACCGATACATTAGTTCCAGTAGACAGATGAATTAAATACAACGAATCTTTAATCTCCGAATTCTTAGCTACTTCAATATAAGCACCATCGGTAAAAGAACTTTGATTTAGCAAAGTGAACGCTTCGTGCTCATTTTCCCAATTTAATGGAAAATCAACCACGTCATCTTCCGTAATTTTATTACTCGATAAACAGGTAACACGCAAATTTTCATCCGTAGGAAAAACACTTAATTCTGGGTTTACCATTCCATTTACGAAAACAATTCTAGGATTAGTACCTACTAATTCTAGGGTCGCATCCGATAAAGAAGCGGTTTCTTTTGGGCTTGCCCTAAATTCTTTTTTGAGTAATCCAGATACTTTGGTGTATTTCCAATACTCATCTCTTAACGAAGGGAAAGGAGTCTTTAAAAGCAATCCGTATCCATTCATTTGCAAATTCTCAAAGCCCCATACTTCGGGTGAAGAATCAACAATTGAGACGGCAAAATCTATATTTTTTTGAGATATTTTCACACTCATAATTTCATTTTTTAGTCAGGAGTTGGACGACTCAAAATCGGAATTTTATCCCGTTTTCAGTCTTCCTACTTCATTCTTATTTAAGCCAATCGTATCCTTTTTCTTCTAACTCTAAAGCCAGTTCTTTGGGACCTGTTTTCACAATTTTCCCGTCATACATTACATGTACAAAATCAGGAACAATGTGGTCTAACAAACGTTGGTAATGGGTAATCACCAAAAAGCTATTTTCTTTGGTGTGTAAGGTATTTACTCCGTTGGCCACAATTTTTAATGCGTCAATGTCCAACCCTGAATCCGTTTCATCTAAAATGGCTAATTGAGGGTCGAGCATGGCCATTTGAAAAATCTCGTTTCTTTTTTTCTCTCCACCAGAAAAACCTTCGTTTACCGAGCGATTAGTTAAGCGACCTTTCAGCTCCACCAATTCTTGTTTTTCTTTCATTAACTTCAAGAAATCCTTTGCTTTGAGCGGGTCTTTACCATGGTATTCACGAATGTTGTTTACAGCCGCTTTCATAAAGTTGGTATTACTCACCCCCGGAATTTCTACCGGATATTGAAAGGCTAAAAAGATACCTTCGGCAGCTCTTTCGTCTGGTGCTAATTCCAACACGTTTTTACCGTTAAAGATAACTTCTCCTTCGGTTACGGTGTAACCGTCTTTTCCAGTAATAATATTGGCTAACGTACTTTTTCCGGTCCCGTTTGGGCCCATGATGGCATGAATTTCGCCCGCATTCATCTCTAAGTTGAATCCCTTTAAAATTTTATGCCCCTCCACTTCTGCGTGAAGATTTTTTATTTGTATCAATGGTGTGCTCATTACTTATTTTTTGTCCGAAGTCCGATTCCGATAGCTATCGGGATGGAGGTCGGAAGATGCTTTTATTTAAAATCTAGACTATCCAACTGACCCTTCAAGAGTTATGGCTAATAATTTTTGCGCCTCAGCGGCAAATTCCATCGGTAATTGATTCAGTACCTCACGTGCATAACCGTTTACAATTAAGCTAATGGCTTTTTCTTCGCTAATACCTCGTTGCTGACAATAAAAAATTTGGTCTTCCCCAATTTTTGATGTCGTAGCTTCATGTTCTACTTGCGAACTTTTGTTTTTTACCTCAATGTAAGGGAACGTATGCGCCCCACATTTATCGCCTAAAAGAAGCGAATCACATTGAGAGAAATTTCGAGAGTTTACTGCGTTTTTATGTACCGAAACTAACCCACGGTAACTGTTTTCAGAAACCCCAGCGCTAATCCCTTTCGAGATGATGATACTTTTCGAATTCTTACCGATATGCACCATTTTAGAACCCGTATCTGCCATTTGATGATTGGCAGTTACAGCCACACTGTAAAACTCTCCTTCCGAGTAATCGCCTTTCAGCACACATGAAGGATATTTCCAAGTTACGGCAGAACCCGTTTCTACTTGGGTCCATGAAACTTTCGATTTGTAGCCATCGCACATAGCGCGTTTGGTTACAAAGTTTAAAATTCCACCCTTGCCATCTTTATCGCCAGGGTACCAGTTTTGAACCGTTGAATATTTTACTTCCGCTTCTTTTCTCACCATGATTTCCACCACTGCGGCATGCAGTTGGTTTTCATCGCGCTGTGGCGCTGTACAACCTTCTAGGTAACTTACATACGCACCTTCATCGGCTACAATAAGTGTACGTTCAAACTGACCGGTACCGGCTTCGTTGATTCTGAAATAGGTAGAAAGCTCCATTGGACAACGCACTCCTTTTGGGATGTAGCAAAATGAACCATCGGTAAAAACAGCTGAATTAAGAGCCGAGTAATAGTTGTCGCTAGATGGTACTACAGACCCTAAATACTCACGCACCAACTCTGGATGCTCTTTCACTGCTTCTGAAAATGACATGAAAATAATGCCTTTTTTACCTAGCGTTTCTTTAAACGTGGTTGCCACCGAAACCGAATCCACCACAACGTCAATGGCCACGCCATTCATTCGCATTTGTTCTTCTACGGTAATTCCTAATTTATCGTACATGGTACGCAATTCAGGGTCTACCTCATCCAAACTGTTCAGTTGTTTTTTAGGTTTTGGAGCCGAGTAATATACAATATCCTGAAAATCAGGTTTATCATAATTCACGTGCGCCCAATCGGGTTCGTCCATGGTTAACCAATGACGATACGCCTTTAATCTAAACTCAAGTAACCATTCCGGCTCCTCGCGTTTGCTGGAAATCAAGCGGACCACGTCCTCACTTAATCCCTTTTCTATTCGATCAGATTCAAAATCAGATACAAAGCCATATTTATACTCTTGGCCCTCTAAATCTTTTTCTAAATCCGTTTCATTATAGCCCATTTTCTGTGCTTATTTTTTATACGGCAAAACTTTCGCCACATCCGCAAGTGCGGGATGCATTTGGGTTTATAAATTGGAAACCTTTTCCATTCAATCCCCCAGAAAAATCAAGCTGCGTACCAATTAGGTACAAAAAGCTTTTTTTATCCACTACTACAGTTACCCCGTTATCTTCAAATTTCTTATCCTCTTCTCCCAATTTGTTATCGAAATCCAAGTTGTATTTTAATCCGGAGCATCCGCCACCTTCTACGCCAACCCGAATGAACGCGTTTTCGCCCAAATCACTTTGCCCCAATAATCGCGTGGCTTCATTCCGCGCTGCATCTGTTACTTGTATCATAAATTGGTATATTTGATTCTTTATTTAGAATGATTCTAATTAAGCGCAAAAATACCTATTTTTAGGGATTGTACAATGTGAATAATGTCACTAATTAGAATGATTTTAAATAGGGTTATTAGTTTTTTTTCTAAAATCCTTTTTTGTTGTGAATTGACACCAATACAATTCAATTATTTTTCATGTGTATTCACTAAATTCACGGGCTCAAGACTTTTAAAATTTTCTTTTTAACCCACACCTATTTTTAAAGATTCATTCCTAATCGGTTCGTTTCCGGTTAGAAGCTATTCTTAGGTATAATTGCAAGGCCCCTTTTCCTCCGCCAAGCGTCTTACAGAAGTGATTTAATCGCTAAATACTCCTGATTACACGCAGTTACCACCGCGATAAATACAATTTAAAAACACGAATAAGAGTCCATTCAAATAAAAGTGAAAATCACCCAAAATTTGGAAGAAGTTTTGCTCAAGCATTCAAAACCACGGTCTACCTGCATACTGCCATGACCAAGCTCCGTGCTTATTTACTCCAACTAAATGCAAATAGGAAGTCCATATTTGTTACTTTCGCTAGTTCTAAAAAATATCGAATTCATTTTTTAGAATTCATTTTTTGACACACAAATATGGCAAAGAGTTCACATTCATTTTCACATAAAACAGTCTGGATAACAGGTGCTTCCGCAGGAATTGGTAAAGAACAGGCTATTCAATTAGCGAGCGAAAACACCACCATTATTTTATCCTCAAGGAATGAAGAATCATTGAACAAAGTGGCCCAATTGTGTCAAGAAAAAGGAGCCAATACAGATGTTTTACCACTCGATTTAGGCAATCCAGAAAGTATTCAATCTGCGGTAAGCCATGTGTTAGCAAAGCACCCCAAATTAGACATCGTTTTTCATAATGGCGGAGTAAGTAGCCGTTCGATGACATACGAAACCTCGATTGAGGTGGACCGAAAATTAATGGAGATTAACTATTTCGGTGCTATGTCAATAACCAAACTTTTGCTCCCTAGGTTTATGGAGCAAAAATCAGGACACTTTGTAGTAACGAGTAGCATTGCAGGTGTATTTGGATTTCCTTTACGATCATCTTATTCGGCATCTAAACATGCCCTTCACGGTTATTTTGACTCGCTACGTGCGGAATTGGTAGCATACAATATTCATGTAACCATTGTATGCCCGGGTAGAATTCAAACCGATATTTCTAAAAACGCATTAGGAAAAGATGGCAAGGCTACGGGCAAAATGGATGAGGGTCAGAAAAATGGAATGGCTGTAGAAAAATGTGTGAAACAAATTCTAAAGGCTACCAAAAAAAAGAAAAAAGAAATTTATGTGGGAAATGAGGAAATCTTGATGGTTTATTTCAAGAGGTACTTACCATCCATTTATTATTATTTAGCAGCGAGGGTTAAACCCAATTAATTGCTCATGAAGGAGAAAAAAGTAATTAGCGGAATCCAACAAATTGGTATTGGAGTCAGAAATGTTCATAGAGCTTGGGATTGGTATCGTAAGCATTTCCACATGGATATTGAGGTATTTGAGGAAGAAGAAGTGGCTAAATTGATGCTACCTCACACCAATAACAAACCTATACCAAGAGTGGCTGTTCTTGCTCTAAATATGCAAGGCGGAGGCGGATATGAAATTTGGCAACAAACCAAATACACTCCTGAGCCTCCCAAATTTGAATTGCAATTGGGCGATTTAGGTATCTATGTATGTAAGCAAAAATGCAGGGATGTGAACGCATTTTACCAAGAATGCATCGCTAATAAAGTGGAAGTGCTAAGTGATATATTGACCGACCCAACAGGGAATGAAACCTTTTATCTCAAAGACCCATTTGGTAATATTTTCCAAATTATTACTACCAACAACTGGTATAAAAAAGAAAAATATTTAACCGGTGGAACGGCTGGAGTAACCATTGGTGTAAGTGATATTGAAAATTCTTTATTGTATTATCAAGATATTATTGGCCTTGATCAAGTAGTCTATGATGAAACAGGTGTTTTTGATGATTTAAGCGCACTTCCGGGGGGTGGCTCAACGGTGAGAAGAGTGTTGCTTAGAAATAGCCAACCCAGACTTGGCGCATTCGGCAAGCTATTGGGCAATAGCGAGATAGAACTCATCCAAGTTCTTGACCGTACACCCAACCCTATTTTTAAAGATAGAATTTGGGGCGATTTGGGTTTCATTCATCTTTGTTTTGATACCCGAGGAATGGACTTGTTGAAAGCAGAATGTGAATCTAGGGGAGTCCATTTTACGGTGGATAGTGCCGATAGTTTCGATATGGGAGTTGCCGCTGGAAGGTTTGCATACATCGCAGACCCAGACGGGACACTTATTGAATTTGTGGAAACACATCGTATTCCTATTATTCAGAAATTAAATTGGCATATTAAATTAGATACCAACAAACCAGAGAAACACCTTCCTAACTGGATGGTAAACACACTTGCTTGGAAAAGAAAAAAGGACTAAACCTGAACACAAAGTAACGGTTACATTTTAATTTCAAAATAATTTTTTGGGCGTTTGCACCTATAAATAATCGGGTGATTTTAATTGACAATCAACGGCCTAAAGCACATACTTCTCAAAAATACAATCCAGTTCCTTTTGTGGGTCGGTACACAAACCCGGATGCGTTTTAGAGCTTTGAATAACCGTGCTACGCGTTGCCGCAAGCCACCTAAAACGGTCGGATAATTCAAACGCTGCAATAGCACCTCCTTTTGGGTTGCCTTTGCAAATCATGTCCCAGGAGCTTAAATACTGATTTAAGGTATCTAAGTCCAACTCCGAGCAAAATGCGTTCAATTTGGTTTCGTTAATGTCGTATTTCACACCTAAGAATCGTTTTCGTTTAGAAAACAGAATCACCCCTACGTTAAAGAATTCTTCTCGTTCAACGCGTGGTACCACACGGATAATGGCATATTCAAATGTAACTCTATCTGGCATCGGTGGCTTCTTTTGCTAACTCCTCCACTTTGCTTAAACGGGAGTGTAAAAATTCAACATACGCAGCCCGCATTTCTGTAGGCGACATAACTTCTTTTTCATCTTGCAGCCAATCTTCGGGGATAAGTGCAATTATCTCAGCCACTTTTTCATCTGTAAGACGCGCCTTTATTTGCGCAATAGCTTCTTGCATTTTATTGGCGCGCTCTAACAATACATGGTTTTTTACTAACGGAAAGGTTCGCGTTAAGTGACTTTTCCAACGTTCCCAGTCATGGTGAAAGTAAAAACTCGCGCCATGGTCAATCAACCATAAATCATTTTTCCAATTGAGTAAGTTGGTATTTTTTACGGTACGGTCAATATTACTGATAATGCTATCCAGCAAAACCACCAAAGAAGCCTCTAGCTCATTCGCTTCAGAAACCAACGGGTCATACGTAATTGCACCCGACAAAAAATGTAAGCCTAAGTTCAGGCCTTCACTAAATTTCAATAAATCTTGAATTTCTTCATCTGGCTCCGTTTTACTAAACGTGTCCACCAAATTCATGAAAACAATCTCCGGAACTTTAAGTCCGATAGCACGTGCCAATTCCGCACCCATTAAATCAGATATCAGCGCTTTTTTACCTTGGCCCGCACCTCTAAATTTCAACACATAGAGGTAATCGTCACTCCCTTTTACAATGGCGGGCAACGACCCACCTTCGCGCAACGGAGTAATGTATTGCACTACGTCAACTGTTCTGATTTCAATTTTGCTCATTCTCTTTTTCCTTTCTACCTTGTACGGGAAAAACTATTCTTTTAAAAATTGGTAGCCCCCATTTTCAGCACCCCAAACTTGGGTATTGGTAGAATCATACCCACGGTCCCAACTGTATAATGAATCGGCATAAATAGCCACCTCGCTGGTTGCGTACACGGCATCACCCCAACTATTCAAACATTCACCTACTCCGGTAGCGCCAATAAATCCGCCATCTTTGAAAGTTACATGTAAAGCACAACCCGGTAAAACGGTCAAACTATCTGGATTCAAGGTATTGATTAAATCCCTGTTTTCTCGTGTACCTACAAACCTTTTTGCATCCGGTAAAGACAAAATGGTACTTGAAAAAGTAGAGTCACTTTGTTGCTCTAAATGATACACCCGTTGACGATAAGGTTTCCCGGGTGTCCAAGCTGCGGTTTGCTCTACATACAACCAAGCTCCGTCTTTATTGTCTTCCCAAATTTGAACCATATCTAGCGTAATGTGCATGTAATTGGTATCTGCTTCCGCTTGCTTTTGACTAGAATATTTTCCTTCCATGAAAGACACTAAATCGGCCAAAGTTGCGGTGTTCTTATTTTTGAAAGTGGTTGCACTAATGAGTGTCGCCAATAAAACGACTGAAAACAAGTATTTCATTCTATTCTTTTTTTAGTTACTATGAATGGCCGCAAGGTAATTATTAAGTACATTTTAAACTTAAATTTTCTTAACCGAGACGGGTATTTTTATCAACCCTTCCGCCCATGCGCTACTTTTATTTTTCTTTTCCTCTATTCAGGTACAGATTAAACCCAATGAGCGTTAAATACATTATTCCCATCACCGGTGGTTTAAACTCCATTACTTTCCACCCCAACAAAAAAGCCGATTTAGATTACTCCAAACCGACTTCTTTTTACCCCTAACATGATTTAAGTGAATGCAAACCCCGATGCAAATCACTTTTTAGGTTTAACTATAATTTTTCAAACGTAGCTTGAAAGAACCTTAAATATTTTGGTTCATACGTCATTTTCAATCCTTTGATATTTTCTCTGTTTTCGAAAACTTCTTCAATAGATTCGGCAATTACATCCATGTGTGCTTGGGTATAAACCCTTCGTGGAATAGTTAATCGAACCAATTCTAATGCTGGATAATTGTGTTCTCCCGTTTTTTTATTTCTACCGGCAGAAACCACTCCACGTTCCATAGTCCGCACACCCGAATCCAAATAAATTTCGGCTGCTAAAGTTTGTGCTGGAAATTGATCTTGTGTTAAATGCGGTAAGAATCTTTTCGCATCCAAGAAAACACCATGCGTTCCCACAGGGAGTACAATTGGAATTCCAGATTTTTTCAATCGCTCTCCCAAATATTCTACTTGCCCTACTCTAGCGCGAATATGGTTGTCATCAACCGATTCGGAAATACCAATAGACATGGCTTCCATATCACGTCCAGCCATACCTCCATAGGTATGCAAACCTTCATAAACAACTACCATGTTTCGAGCTTCTTCATATACATGCGCATCATTCGTAGCCATAAAACCACCAATATTTACCAACGCATCTTTTTTAGCACTCATAGTAGCCGCATCGGTCAAATCACAAATTTCATGTACAATTTCAGCTACTGATTTATTAGCGTATCCTTCCTCTTTCTTTTGAATATAGTATGCATTTTCTGCTACACGCGTCATATCATGCACAATTGGAATATTGTATTTACTTAAAAGTGCTCTCAACGCTTTTAAGTTACCCATAGAAATAGGTTGACCACCGGCCATATTTACAGTAGTAGCAATAGCTACGTACGGAATCTTTTCAGCTCCGTGTTCGTCAATAATGGCTTGCATTTTTTCTAAATTCACGTTTCCTTTAAACGGGAACTCATTGGCAGAATCATGTGCTTCATCAATAATAATATCTATGAAAGTACCGCCAGCCAATTCTTGGTGTAAACGAGTGGTGGTGAAATACATATTTCCAGGAATAATGTCACCATCTTTAATCATAATCTGAGAAATCATGTGCTCTGCGCCACGACCTTGGTGGGTTGGAATCAAATATTTGTAGCCGTAATATTTTTTTACAGCAGCTTCTAAATTATAAAAATTCCGACTTCCTGCGTAGGCTTCATCACCCATCATCATACCTGCCCATTGGCGATCACTCATAGCAGAAGTACCACTATCAGTTAGCAAATCGATGTAAACGTTTTCTGATCTAAGTAAGAATGTGTTGTATCCGGCATCTACCAACGCTTTTTGGCGTTCTTCGAGCGTGCTCATGAATACAGGTTCAACCATTTTTATTTTATATGGTTCAGCCCATGACCGTTTTTTTGGAGTATTTCCCATGGTATCTAAAGTTTTGTAAAATCATTAATTCTGAGGTTATTAAAAAGACTCAGCCTTCAGTACCTCAAATTTCTCAACGAATTTCAATATTATCCTAGTTTTATAAGGTGATATAAATCAATAGCCTAACTGACATTAGTGTGTGGTGAGGGTGGGGCACTACTTTGAAGAAGAGGAAGGTAAATGAACATTCAAAAAGTCTTAAGAACGCTCGTCCTCTTCACTCCATATCAAGCCCTAACTAATCAAACCCACCAATTACACCCCGCTCGATTTACTTTTATACCGACTTGCTAAAACCTTAAAAAACCGCTATTTTTGAACCCGTAAATACCTTTAATAACTAAAATTTAAAAAAACATGAAAACTCTAATTTCCACATCACTAATTATTTTACTTATTATTTCTACAGCGCTAGGCCAAGAAAACAAATTTCAAGTGGGTGTAGACGGTGGACCTAGTAGCAGCCAAATTTATGGCTATGACTCTTATTTTGGGAATTTTTTTTTCGCCTCTTCCTTAGCCTTTTCTGTGAGTAGTACATTTCAATATAATTTCACGAATCACATAGCGCTTGTTTCTGGAATTGGGTATGAAAGAAAAGGAAACCAAATGAAGGATTATGCGAGTTATTTAACTGATGAATTTGGAAATCCTATCGGTCCTTTTAAAATAAAAGTAAACTATAATTACATCAATATTCCACTCCAAGTACGCTATACCATGGGTGTAAATGACTTTCGGTTTTTCGCCAATTTTGGTGGCTACTTGGGCTTATTGACCAACGCTACCTCAAAATTAGTAGGCGACTCCAATCCGAATATAGACCAGGGTGATATTTCCGAATATATTCAAAGTTCCGACTTCGGAATTTCGGGTGGATTAGGAACTCAATATGCCATAAGCAATGCGATTACCATTTCATTGGAAATACGAAACAACCTCGGACTTTACAATGTAAGTAAATCCGCATCATACACGGGTGGCACGAATAAGCTGAATACTACCAACTTACTAATTGGTGTGAATTACGGATTTGGTAAGTAAAACCCAGCTCATTGATTTTCTAAAAACTATCAATACTATTATTTCATCTCAATTTCCCACGCAAAAACCGCTAAGAAGCGCGGAGAACGCTAAGCCGTTTGCTCCGCCAAAAACAACTAGAAAAGAACTATTCTTTGCGTTTTCTTTGCGTTAAAACCTTTTGCGCACTTTGCGTGAATGGCAGTTGAATAACAAAACCCAGCTCATGGATTTTCTATAAACTATCAATACAATTTTTTCATCTCCATTTTTCCACGCAAAAACCGCTAAGAAGCACAGAGAACGCTAAGCCGTTTCCTCCGCCAAAAACAAATAAAAAAGAACTATTCTTTGCGTTTTCTTTGCGTTAAATCCTTTTGCGCACTTTGCGTGAATGGCAGATGAATAGCAAAACCCAGCTCATGGATTTTCAAAAAACTATCAATACTATTATTTCATCTCAATTTCCCACGCAAAAACCGCCAAGAAGCGCAGAGAACGCTAAGCCATTTGCTCCGCCAAAGACAAATAGAAGAAAACTATTCTTTGCGTTTTCTTTGCGTTAAAATCTTTTGCGCACTTTGCGTGAATGGCAGTTGAATAGCACAACCCAGCTCATTGATTTTCTATAAACTATCAATACTATAATTTCATCTCAATTTTCCACGCAAAAACCGCTAAGAAGCGCGGAGAACGCTAAGCCGTTTGCTCCGCCAAAAACAACTAGAAAAGAACTATTCTTTGCGTTTTCTTTGCGTTAAAACCTTTTGCGCACTTTGCGTGAATGGCAGTTGAATAACAAAACCCAGCTCATGGATTTTCTATAAACTATCAATACAATTTTTTCATCTCCATTTTTCCACGCAAAAACCGCTAAGAAGCACAGAGAACGCTAAGCCGTTTCCTCCGCCAAAAACAAATAAAAAAGAACTATTCTTTGCGTTTTCTTTGCGTTAAATCCTTTTGCGCACTTTGCGTGAATGGCAGATGAATAGCAGTTGAATGGCAGTTGAATAGCAGCTGAATAGTAACTAAGTCTTAAAGTCCAGCTCTTTTAAGCAATGCATCCACTTTGGGTTGTCTACCTCTAAAGCGTTGGTATAGAATTTCTGGATGTTCGCTACCGCCTTTACTCAGTATATTTTCGTAAAATGACCGGGCTGTTTCTGGGTCAAATATTCCTTTTTCCTTAAACAACTCAAAAGCATCGGCATCCAACACTTCTGCCCATTTGTAACTGTAATAACCCGAAGAATAACCGCCTTTAAAAATATGGGAAAACTGGCAACTTGTACTTGCTCCATCCACGCGAGGAAACAACGATGTTTTGTCCAGCACTTTTTCTTCAAAATCAAAAATATTGGTCGGCATCGCACCGGTAAGTGTATGCCAGCCCATATCCAAATAGCCAAAACTCAATTGACGCAGCGTGTTGTATCCTTCCAAAAACTGTTGGGATTTTACAATTTTATCAATTTCAGCATCGGGAATTACTTCTTTGGTTAGGTAATGACGCGCAAAAAATGCTAACGCTTCTTTTTCATAACACCAGTTTTCTAATACTTGGGAAGGTAGTTCCACAAAATCCCAAAAAACACTCGTTCCACTTACACTTGGATAGGTACATTCTGACGACATTCCATGCAACGCATGCCCAAACTCATGAAACAAAGTAGTTACTTCATTAAAGGTGAGCAACGATGGTTTAATTGCGCTTGGTTTAGAGAAATTACATACAATAGAAATATGCGGACGGTAATTTTTTCCATCCTTTTTATACTGTCCTTTAAATGAGGTCATCCATGCTCCTTGACGCTTTCCTTTTCGTGGAAAAAAATCAGCGTAGAAAAACGCTTTATGGTTTCCATCTCTATCCTTCACCTCATAGGTCAACACATCCTCATGGTAGGTTTCAATGTCATGGCGCATTTCAAAATCATAGCCGTATAAAATTCGAGCTACGTTAAAAGCACCATTAATTACATTGTTCAACTCAAAATAAGGCTTGATTTTCTCTTCGTCTAAATTAAGTTCTTGCTGCTTTAGTTTTTCGGCATAATAGCTGAAATCCCACGGTTGCATTTTTTCAATTCCATCGGCTTTAGCTAACACCGCAACGCGCTCCACATCTTTTACTGCAGCTGGTTTCGATTTTTGTAATAAATCGTCCATAAACTGGGTAACCACTGTTTGGTTTTTAGCCATTCTTCGTTCCAACACATAGTCGGCATGGGTAGCGTAGCCCAATAAATTAGCGCGTTTTAAACGCAAATTGGCTATTTCTTTAACATTCTCTTGATTATCAAATTCGTTTCCTTTGCAGGCTTTGGTAGCAGACGCTCTATATAAGGTCTCGCGCAAATCTCTACGGGAAGAGTATTTCATAAAAGGCAAAAAACTTGGGTATTGCAAATTAATCACCCATTTTCCTTCATCGCCAGTTTCGGTTGCGGTACTGGAAGCGTAATCGATTGCGCTTTGTGGCAAACCTTCCAAATCGGCTTCGCTATGTAAAACCAATTTATAATTATTGGTTTCGGCCAATACATTCTCGCCAAACTTTAACGATGTCCGCGACATTTGCTCATCAATTTCTCGCAGTCTAGTTTTATCTGCTTCATTGAGTAGCGCACCATTCCGTACAAAACCTAAGTATGTTTTCTCTAAAACGGTTTGTTGTTCGGCCGTTAAATCTAATTCCGAATGGGTTTCCCAAACCTCCTTAACACGGTGAAACAACTCTTCATTCAATAAAATATCGTTTCCATAGGCGGTTAACTTTTTAGAAAATTCTGGAGCGAGGGCTTGAATTTCATCGGTAGTTTCGGCAGAATTTAGATTAAAGAAAATAGACGACAGCTCGTGCACATCGCTTCCAATAAATTCCAATTTTTCGATAGTATTTTGAAACGTTCCCGCTTCGTTTTGCGCCAGCAATTGGGCTACCTCTGCCTTTGCTTTCTCAATCAATTTATCTAAATCGGTAATAAAATTACTGATTTTCAATTGATTAAACTTAATCAAACTTTGCTCCGTGACTTTAGTTACAGGTGGAATCATATCAATGTCATTTTTTTATACACTCAATCAAACTAAATTTACACCATTAAAAAGATGTTCTGCAAAGAATACAAAAGTTTTAATCATAAATAATGCATCATGGGAAATAAAAAGCATCAAATTGTTATAGTCGGAGGTGGTACGGGAGGTATCATGGTCGCTGCTCAACTAAAAAGAGCAAAAAACGATTTAGATATCGTCATCATTGATCCAACGGATACACACTCCTACCAACCAGCTAATACGCTTGTAGGAGGTGGTTTAATGGATTATGAAGCCACTATCAAACCAGAAAAAAAGTTTATTCCCAACGGTGTAACTTGGATAAAAGAACGCGTGGCCGATATTCAACCAGATAGCAACGAAGTGATTTTGGAAAACGGAAATAAAGTTTCGTATGAGTATTTAATCAATGCGCCAGGTATTCAAATAAACCTAGATGGCATTAAAGGATTAAAAGAAGCTTTTGGTAAAAACGGAGTTTGTTCCAATTACGTTGACCCAAGATATACCTGGGAAGTAATGAAAGAGTTTAAAGGTGGTAACGCTTTATTTACCCAACCTATTACTCCTATTAAATGTCCGGGAGCGCCTCAAAAAATCATGTATTTAATGGGTGATTATGTGGCTAAAAAACACTTGGAAGAATATACCAATATCATTTTTGCCTCACCGGGAACAATGATTTTTGGGGTTCAGCCTTTTAGAGATGAATTAGAAAATTACTTACTCAAATACCATATCAAACAACGTTACGGATATAAACTTGTTGAAATTAAGGGTGAGAAAAAAGAAGCGCACTACGTACGTTTAGAATTACCAAATGCCGGTGACCGATATGTTGTTAATGATGAACGTAATGCTGCAGGTTGTTTGGGTTACGTATGGGAAGATGGCGTGAGACGTGAGGTTCAGGAAGTTAATTCTCCATTCCACATGACCAAAGAAGGCACGCACTATATTATTAAATACGATATGCTGCATTTGGCTCCACCACAATCGGCTCCTACTTGGTTTCAAAAAACCAAATTGGCAAACCAAGACGGACCAAACAAAGGCTGGATGGCTGTGGACAAACATTCACTTCAATCTACTAAATATGCCAACGTTTTTGGGGCAGGTGATGTCACCGATTTACCCACTGCTAGAACTGGTGCCGCAATTCGGAAACAAGCTCCCGTAATTGTAAAAAATCTGTTACGCTTAATGGATGGCAAAGAAGCCGATTGTAAAAACTACAAAGGGTATTCTTCTTGTCCGCTAGTGGTGGCACACAACAGAATGTTGTTAGCAGAATTTGGTTATGACGGTGTTAGAATGTCTGACCCACTATTAAGTAAAGTATTTAATACCGGTAAAGCAAGTTACCCGATGTGGATTTTGAAACGTTACGGACTTCCATTTATGTATTGGAACATGATGTTAAAAGGCTACGATTTTTAGCGAATAAAAACGATTAAATTACAAGCGCTTTCTTCTGATTGATTTCTGGGAGAAAGCGCTTTTTTTTGGCGCAAGGTGAGTTAATTTTGGAAAGGAAATTGAAACACGATATAATTAGTCCATACGAGGAATACCTCTCTCCTGAAAAAACGGCAAGTTCACCCAGGTAAGTACATGGATAATTGAAAAAACGAATAGTCTACTAATTCCAGTTTAGGAAGGTTCGAAATATTTAAAGATAACGACCTGAAATAAGCCTAATAAATAGTAAATTGCATTCACAAATAACACAACTCCAAGCAACCAAAGAATGACTAGTAAAATAACCGATATTAAACGACTACAAACGGTTAGGGCTTTTTATTTTGTAGGATTTGTGAGGGGTCTAAAACTACTGAAACGTTGATGTGTATTGACGTAGATGGTAGGGAAGCAATACCAAAAATTTGAATTGAATTAATAAATTAGAAATAAAATTATAACGTGGATATACTTAATATTAACTATATCCGCATGTTAGCGGGCAGCTTAAGAACGACACAATTAAAATAACAGGAATATGAAAAAAATTATTATTGGACTTTTTGTAATAATCGGTTTGACAACAACCGTAAATGCTCAACAAATATCACTCTACGATAGTGAAGGTGAAGCAAGGGCATACATTGATTACGATGAAGACGCGACAATATTTATGTGGGATGGAACTCCTGTTGCATTTGTAGAAAAAGATGGAAATGACCTTTGTGTTTTTGGTTTTAATGGCAGTTTCTTAGGATGGAATGAAGATGGCATCATCTACGATAAAAAAGGTTATGCAGTAGGAGCAAGAAAGGGAGCGGTAAATATGATAACGAAAATCGAAAAAATAAAGGGAATTCAAAAGATAACTCCAATTCGACCAATAACTCCAATAACACCAATACAGCCAATTTTAAAAAACAGTTGGAGCAACACCTCTTTGACGGAGTTTCTCTACTATGGTAAAAAATAAGCTATGCCATTGACAAAAGAAGATAGAATAAAAACAGTAATGGGTGGTGGTGGTCACGTAGTGATACTTGGTGCAGGTGCAAGTATCGCCTCGACAATTAGAAACCCTGAATTGAGCGGTAAGAAACTACCTTCAATGGACAACTTTATTGAAGTTGTAGGACTTCAAGACATAGTAGAAAGAATACCTGAAAAATTGGTTGCTACTAACTTTGAGACACTTTATTCAAACCTTCACAAAGACAATCCACAATCAGACGAAATTTTGGAAATTGAAGCTCGGGTTTTTGACTATTTCAAAGATATGAAACTACCCGAAGAGCCGACAATTTATGATTACTTGGTATTATCATTAAGACCAAAGGACTTAATTGCAACATTTAATTGGGACCCTTTTTTATATCAAGCATTTGTTAGAAATGGAAAAGTTGCAGATATGCCATATTTGTCTTTCCTACACGGTAACGTAGCAATAGGCTATTCAAAAGAAGACAAAAGGTGTGGGCCAGCCGGTTGGTATTCAAAGGCAACTAAAAATTATTTTGAGCCAACAAGACTTCTTTACCCTATTGACCAGAAAGACTATAATAGCGATGAATTTATAAGTATGGAGTGGGACAGACTAAAGGCTTGGCTAAATTCAGATTCAACAAAGAGAGTTACAATATTTGGTTATGGTGCACCAAAATCTGACTATGAAGCCGTAAAGCTTCTAAATGACGCTTGGGGTGGCAGAGACAAAAGAAATATGGAACAGTTTGAAATCATTGACATTAGACCAGAAGAAACTGTTAGAGAAAGTTGGGACAATTTCATTCACTCACACCATTATGACTATGGGACTTCATACTTTAACAGTATTCTCGCCCATAACCCAAGACGGACAAGTGAAAGCTATTTTCAACACTATTTGCCGATGACACCTAACGAAGCATTTAGTGAAAGTAACCCTGTGCCGAATAACTTTAATACTTTGGAAGAACTTTGGGAGTGGCATAGACCATTAGTTAAAGCAGAAAACGAATGGAAAGAAAAGAACAAGGAAGAATAGAAAGCCGACCCGCTAACATCGTATATAAAACATTTGGCAGTCAGTGGGTTATCGAAGTTTTCAGCCCGTATCAAAAGTACTTGTAACTTGACAGGAAAGTGCTTCGAAATGCCAAACGTTTCATATACGTAACCGTTAGCATTCATTGCAATAAAAAAAACCAAACAACGTTAAAATAAATTACAATAACTAAAATAAGAAAAATGAGAAAAGTAATTTTAAGTATGGCAATTGCCACAATGATTTTGACAGTTGGTTGTAGCCAAAGCACCGACAAAAAACAAACAGTATCAAAAGAAGTAAATGAAAATGTGGATTCACACAATCACGCAGACCACGAACACGGTAATTCTGCTGATACTGAAAAAAGAAATATTGAAGCAAGTAATCAGAAAAATGATGCAACAACAGCAATTATTAATGCTTATCTGGAAATTAAAAATGGGTTAGTGTCAGACAATAAAGAGACAGCAGCAAAAGGTGGAACAGCATTACTAACGGCATTTTCAAAATTTGATATGACAAAATTGACAGAAAGCCAACATAAAGAGTATATGGAAATACTTGAAAATGCGAAAGAACAAGCAGAACATATTGTAAAAAGTCCTATTGACCATCAAAGAGAGCATTTTGAAGTGTTAAGCACAGATATAAACGACTTAATTTCATTATTAGGAACAGATAAAACATTATATCAAGATTTTTGTCCTATGGCAAATGACGGAAAAGGGGCACTATGGTTGAGTGAAATTAAAGATATTAAAAACCCATATATGGGGGGCAAAATGCCAAAATGTGGGAAAATCCAGAAACAAATTAACTAAGTGAAGATTTTAAGAAAAGTTGGTATACTCTTATTTGTCGTGTTTGTAGGAATTCAGTTCATTCCTACAACACGCAATGAGAGTAATACTATATTGACAACAGATTTTGTCGAAACTTTTAATCCACCATTAAATTTAAGTTCACTGTTAAAAACTTCTTGTTATGATTGCCATAGCAACAACACAAATTATCCTTGGTACAATAAAGTCCAACCAATAAGTTGGTTTTTAGAAGGCCATATAAATGAAGCCAAAGAAGAACTTAATTTTAGTGAATTTGGAGACTATTCAAATCGAAAGAAAAAGAGCAAGTTAAAATCGATTATGAGTCAAATCAAAAATGATGAAATGCCTCTTTCTTCATATATTATTATGCACCAAAATGCAAGAATTTCTGAAAGAGATAAATTAGACCTTGAAAAATGGCTTACTGGATTAAGAGATAGTCTTTGAAATAAGAAACAACGAAATGCTAATAACTAAGCATACGGTTTGCCCCCGATAGTGATCGGGGCAGGTCCGCAAAAACTGTATGCTATGTTGACGAATCCGGATCGTCTCCCGATAGTGATCGGGACGAATACGATAACTAGAAGTAGGGTGTTAGCTTTT